>NZ_NHOC01000026.1 GCF_002157465.1 Butyricicoccus porcorum | reverse complement strand
GATCCGCCTTGAACGGAACGCACGGAAAAAATCAGATAAGTGACCGCAAACACAAATGGACGAAGCGGCGTTCCCAACCCCGGACAGGGGCGGCGGAACGCCGCTTTTGTGATATATTCGGGAAAAACCATGACAGAATACGCTTCCTGTGGTATGATGGTAGAAATGCAGGAAACGGAGGCGGCGAATATCAGCTGGAAAAAGGAAGAAATACGGCAGGTGCGCCGCAGTGCGGACCTCATCGGCATCGTGGAAATTGCCAGCATATTGATCAATTTGCTGCTGTATCCGATTGTCCGGCTGCTGCCGGTGTTGGAAGAGGGCAGTCTGGGCGCAGAGGTGTATGACCTGCTGCTGTACCTGATTGTATTTGCCATTCCGGTGACTGTGGCAGCGCGGTGGACCGGTATGGATGTGGATGATCTCATGGGACGTGGGAGACCGTCCCCGACCGTCTACCTGATGACCATCGGGCTGACGCTTGGCTGGTCGTATACGGCGAGTTGGCTGGCTGGCGGCATGGAAGTGCTGCTGAATGGATTTGGACTCACTGAAGCGCAGGATGTTTTTGTCATGCCCGCAGGCGGTGCGGCGATGGCGGTGCGGTTTCTCTCGGTCGCCATCATCCCGCCCATTGTGGAGGAGCTGTGTTATCGCGGCTTTTATCTGAGTACAGCGGTGCGTTCGATGGGCACCTGGGGTGCCATTGTACTGACATCATTTGCGTTTTGGCTGGCTCATTACAGCGTGGAAATCCTGCCGCTGGCATTCGGCTTCGGTCTCATCGGCGGTTATATTCGGCGGCGCTATGGCTCGCTGCTGCCGTCCATGTGCGGGCATTTTGCGGTGAACAGCATTTATCTGCTTGTCAATGCCGGCTGGGAGATCGGAACGCGCGCCGGCACGGGAATTTCGCTTGTGGTTTCACTGGCCGAAATTTTGTTTGGCGCAATCGGTGTGATGCTGTTTGTACGCGAAGGATGCCTGAAGGAGATCTGGGACGGCACATTTGGGCACCGTTCGGCGCTGACACCGCGTGAACAGGCACGGGCTGTGCTGACCAGCCTGCCTGCGCTGCTGGTGCTGCTGACAGCGGTTTATTTTATGGCAAAAAATCTGGAGGCACTGTGACAGCATGACAGAACAGGAAAAATATATGAAGGCAGCACTCCGGCTGGCGAAAAAATCCGCAGAAGAGGGCGAGGTGCCGGTCGGCTGCGTCGTTGTCTGTGACGGAAAGATTGTCGGGCGCGGGCGCAACCGCCGGGAAACCAAAAAAACCGCGCTGTCCCATGCGGAAATCGAAGCCATTGGCAAGGCATGCAAAAAGCTGGGTGGCTGGCGGCTGCACCGCTGTGACCTGTATGTGACGCTGGAACCATGCCCGATGTGTGCGGGTGCAATCATCAATGCGCGCATCAAAACGGTCTATTACGGCGCAGATGACCCGAAGGCGGGTTCGTGCGGCAGTCTCATCAATCTGTTTGATGTGGCTTACAACCACAAGCCGGATATTGTGCGCGGACTGATGAAGGATGAATGCGCGGGTGTACTGACGGACTTTTTCCGCGCGCTGCGCAAAAAACGCAAGGAAGAGCGCAGACTGCTGCGCGAGCAGAGTGGAGACGCGCTGCAAAATCCGGAGACGGAAGAGGTGAAATGATGAGCAGTGTCAGCATCAGACTACGCGGCAGCCATGCGGCTGGGATTGAGGCATTGGCCAATGTGTTGAAGGAGGAAATCAATGCCGAGCTGATTGCGGAAAGCTGGAGAAGCCTGCATGATGTGCGTGTGGTTTTGCTTTCATTTGAGCGGTATTTTTTTCGCAACGGAAGCTATGCGAGCCTTACGGTGTTGCTGACAGAGAGCCAAGACATGCAGACTGCGGATATTGTCGGCTCCGGCGGAGGGGAAGGCCTGTTCAATATCAGCTGGGGAGCCAATTCGGATTTCGCTGAGATGGCCGCAGAGTTGCTGCGCAAATATGGCTTTTGTGAAGAAAGTCAGTGGCCGTGACGGAGAAAATCTGTCCATCGGCGCGCACAGAATAAACCGCAATAAAAAAAGTCATGACCGGTCAGATCATGACTTTTTTTGTCTGTATGGATTACTGCATGACTGCGCCGCAGACSMTTGCGCCCACCAGGCAGACGACCGACAGAACGGAAAACAGCAGCTGATGGTGGAATTTCCGATCAGCCTTTTGCTTTGCCGCCGCGACATCGACAGCGTGTTTTTCGCCGTGGTTGAACAGCTGCATGGCGCGTCCGTCGCGCTTGGCAATAGAATCATCGGACAGCTTGTCTGATTCGACGGCGAGCTGGTTCCAGTCGTGCGTCAGGCGGAAATACATGCCGATGGCGCCGAATACCAGAAATCCGATGAGGAACAGAATCATGAGAGTTTTCATTGCAATACCTCCGGTTTGGCACAAAAGACAAAGCGGATGGAAGGCATTCCATCCGCTTTCTGCCGCTGTTCCTCAGCCCAGCAGGACGAGGAACAGCGAATCAACTACAAATACAATTGCGAAAATCTTGGTCAGGTTCGCCAGAACCGCTTCAATACCGGTTGCCTTGTTGGAGCCAAAGAAGGTCTCCTGTCCGCCGCC
>NZ_NHOC01000003.1 GCF_002157465.1 Butyricicoccus porcorum | reverse complement strand
GATTAGTTTTTCTCCTACAAAACATAGCTGTTTTCCGCAACATTCTTCTTGCAACTCTAAAAACAATAAATAAAGTATAAACATGCGAGAGCCTAAATCAGACTGTGAATCCATTCTAGAATTCATGGTCAAAATAAAAAATTTTTCAAGAAATTTCTCGGCGCCTGCTTCAGCAGTGATAATCATTGAATTCAGAATAGCAGAAAGAATTAAAAGACATTTTTTTCGCATTTTTGCTTCTATTTTCACATCTTTTCCACTCTGATTATTGTATATATCTGTAACTATTCTAACAAAGCTTATCAACTTTTCATGTAATTGCCCATAATATTCCGAACTCCTAAAGTCCTGTTTGTTCAAAAATACTTCATATAAATTATTATAGTAATATTGATATAAACCTTCATCATCATATTCAAGAATCAAATTTTGTTTCAAAGTACTCGATGCTATATGAATAGATTTTTTTGTGTGTTTCATATGTTCAAAATAATATTCCGATTCACAAAATGGAGCATAAATAAACATATTTATATACGACAATTTTATTGATAACGATTCATCACTAAAAAGAACGCCCGCCAAATGTGGAACAATTCGTGAAGTCTCTTTTTTTTGGTCTTTTAACTTCTTTGCTCTTAAATATTTCTTTCCAACTTCAGCAAGTATAAATGATGAATACCGGCTACTAGTAATTGCCATAATCTCAAATATTGTTAGCAATTGAAAATAATAGCAAAAGAAAATCGCTAAACAAGCACTATTCATATTTCCTGTTACCTTGAGCAAATTTATAGCAGGCACTAATATCATAGACAGTAAAAGTAAAATCGGTATTGAATACGAGCCAAATGTATACATCATAATCGTTCTTGTTGGAACTCCCATCTTCTGACCATCACGAATGGTATAAAAGAGAACAACAATTGCAACAACCATTGTTGTTGTCGTTTCTAAAAAGCCAAACCACGTTGAATAATCATCATACAAAGCTTCGAAAATCAAATCGAATATTATCAAAGAACAATTATGCTTAGTTATATCAAAATAAAACATTGAAATAAGCTCAAAAAAAGCAAATATGCCTATTGAAATTATGAGTATTTTATTTGCTTTGTAGAAAATTGTTCCATTCTTTTTTTTGCTCTTCTTGTTGCACATATTTTTAAAAGTAACTTATTCAAAGATCATTAATTTCATATATTTCCACAAAAAAACTCTGACATTCAAAAAGAAAGTCAGAGCTATTCATAAATATATTAATCGTAACATATCATTTACTCTGCTCTGTTCATTCAATCATATTTGAACAACTGATCTATTAAAACAAAACAAAGTAAAGAAGTGCATTCTTTGCTAACATTATGAGCAAAGAAATTCAATTCCATAATATTACCATGTAGCATAATCCCCACCTCGTATATAGCATATCATAATATTAAGTGACTGTCAACAGTAAATGCTCGCAAACTATAAATCAGTATGTAGGTGTTACAATGATGCGTGACAAAAAGTAAAAATAAAAAGCGAATATAGAGCGAACCTGTGATAAGGTTAAGTTGTCGAGACAAAACCGAAGGGCAGGTGCACTATATTCGCCATGAATACAATAACACAGAAGATGCGGTTTCGGCAAGCAATAGTTGAATACGCATTGAAACATGGAGCAACCAAGGCTGCTATCCGATACAATGTCAACCGTCAATATGTCTATCGATGGAAGAATCGCTACGACGGCACACTGCAATCGCTGGCAGATCGATCACACAGACCGCATAGCCATCCCAATCAGCATACCCCAGAGGAAATCAAGCTCATCAATGACATGCGGCGCAGAAACCCTCATGCTGGTCTGGTAGTATTCTGGGTAAAGCTACGCATGCGTGGATACACTCGCTCTATTTCCGGTCTGTATCGGTTTCTTAAGAAACAGGGAATGATGGCAGCGAAACTGCCAAATCCCAAATACATTCCGAAGCCTTATGAGCAGATGCGCTATCCAGGACAACGTGTTCAGATTGACGTAAAATTTGTTCCAGCTTCTTGTATTGTAGGGCAAGAAGCTGGTTGTAAATGGTATCAATACACATTTATTGATGAGTTCACTCGATTTCGGTATTTGGAAGCTTTTCAAGAGCATAGCACCTAGGGAGGGGGGTGCGGACAAACACTTGGACTGATGATGCAACAAAACCAAGATGATGTCTATACTCAATCGGGCTCAGCCCGCCTAAAGATAAATTGATGCGTTTATGGTTATAACAATTGATATAGCGGTCAATCTCCCGGCTAAAATCGTCAAGCTAGACTTCTGTCCAAAAGCAGCCAAAGAACATGTCGTTTTGACCCTTTCAAAGATACCTTCGTAGACTGCGTTATCGGGGGAGCAGCCCTTCTTAGACATAGAGCGAATGAGATCGGCCCCATTAGTCCGTTCAATCCATCCGGCCATCGGTAATGGCAGCCCCTGTCAGAATGGACAATTAGATGACATCCCTCTGGCAGATCAGCAATCACTTGATCCAACATGGTGTTGACCAGATCGGCATTAGGGCAGGTTCCGATCGTCTAGCCCACAACCATTTCATCAAAACAATCGATAATGGCGGAGAGATACAGCTTGCCGTTCGAAAGGGAAAAAACTGTGATATCCGCCCACAACTTCTCATACGGCTGATTTGAATGGAAATCGTGTAAGATCATGTTCTCTACTTCGCGCATTATTTCCCCCAAATACGAACTGTTTTCGTTTATTCGAGCACAAAACCAACAGTTTTTCTTCTTTCATGATCCGGCAGATGATCTTTTCGGAGAGCATAATTTCTTTGCGCTTCAGTGCCAGATAAATGCGACAATAACCATATATGCCCCTGTTTTCGTGAAAAATTGAGGTGATTTGTACCCGCTGGGATAGATATTTGTCGGGTTTGTTCATAACAGCTTGCTGGTAATAGTAACTGCTTTTGGCCATCTTAAGACGGGACAGCAGCGCTGGCAGTGCATATTTCCCCTTCAAGGCATCGATGATCACTGCCTTTTCACGGTTTCTGAGTACCGTTAGATCGATGCCGGGGTCTTTTTTTAAGACTGAAATGGTCTCCTTCAGCACATCTACTTCAAACTGCAGTTCCTGGAGTTGCGTTCGAAGATTCTCCAGTTCCTCAAATTCAGGCAATGCATGATCCTGAGACAACGGCTCCCTTGGTATGCTTTTTCTCTTCGCCATCAGACCCACCATCCCATACTTCAGATATTTCCTGCGCCAGACGTATATGCTCATACGGCTGTATCCGATTTCCCTTGATACATATTCTACATCTTCGCCTAATTCAAAGCAACGGTGAATTACCTCATATTTGAATTCTGCTGAGGGATGCCTTGGATGCCCCGGTGTGTTGCAGTGATGTCCGGTCGTTGCGGTAGTCTCTGCTATTTGGCCATGCCTGTTCTCCAACCCGGCTTTCTTGCGCTCATACCAGCGGTAAAGCGTTGATTCACTCGGGTATCCCAACTGATGGATTACAGCAGCTATTGACCCCAGCCGCTCGTATTCTCTTAGCGCGATTTCTTCCTGCTCTTTTGTATACATTCAGTTGCCTCCTTTTGGAGTCCAACTTTTTGTCTGCAGCCCCCTCCCGGATAAAGCGGTATCGCTCATGTGCTTTTACTTCTTTCGGCGCGCTGCGAAAAAACCAAGGGCCTCCTGAAGTATGTCGTTAGCTCGCTGGAGTTCTTTGACTTCCTTCTCCAGTTCAAGCATTCTTCGTTTCTGCTCGCTTGCCGGCAGCTGTTTATGACCACTTCCTACAAATGCCTGATCTCCGTATTTCTTTCGCTTACCTCGCCAGGTTGTGACTGTATTGACAGGAGTGCTGTCAATTGCTCGTTTTTCTTTCCGGGCACGGGCATAATGCCTTGTCATATTTGTGTTGACTCCGCTTTCATCAAGAAATACCAGGCTGTTTGCGGCGTTCTCCGGTATAAGCTGCTCCCAATTTTTCCGTTTTTGCTGTACATCGGGGACGCTCCTGTTCCGAAGCATGCAGAGACTTCTTTTTATAGACATATCCAAGCTTCAAAATTGTTTTACGTACTGTTTCATCACTTACATGGAGTTGGAGTGTATCAATAATCTCATTAATTGTAATATCCGGCTGTTGCTGGATCAAACAGTCAATATTCTGAATATCTTTCCGGCTCAGAGAAGGTTTGCGTCCACGCAGGGAAGTCCTCGTTTCAACAGAACCGGTCTCTCTCATCCGCTTTACCAAACGGTAGACTGTGCTTGTATTTACACCAAAACATTCTGCTACTTCTTTTGCATTATGCGTTCTATTCCATGCTTCAATCAACAATTTTCTGGCTTCGTTGTGCAACATAATAATCACCTCTTGATTTAATCATAATACCTTTGTCAAGAGAGTGCACTATTTATTTGGATTGCTATAATTGGCTCTGTGCCAACTGCACATATTTTTCATAAGCCGGATTGCCTCTTGCTGTCTGTATAAAGCCTTCCTTTGCTTTACGAAAATATTCAACTGCCTGTTCAATATCCTTAAGCGTCATATACAACAAACCGAGATTATAGTATGTACTCGCCAGATCAAACATGTATGCCGATGGATTCTCTGCCGCCAGTTGTTCGTATATCTCCTTCGCACGCAGATACTCCGCCTCTGCTTCCTTCAGCCGATTTGTCTGTCTATACAAAACGCCCAGATTGTTGCAACTCATTGCTAAATCCGGCAGATATGCCGAGGGACTTTCTGCCGCCCATTCGTTTAATCGTATTTGTCGAGTGGCTAACTTGGTGTTCATTATCGTCATCTCCTGTCGTGTCTTTCGTGTAAAGTGTGTCGCACACTTTTTACACTTTACACACTATTATCTCCGATTTTTCGGATCTGTGGAAGATGACGTGTTATTTACCATTTACGTTGGAACTCAGGCAAGGATGGTATATGCTAAAATAAGTTTGCCGCCATGTCAGTGCACGACTGCACCGGCATGGCGGCTCTTTTATACGTGAATGGATTTCATGTTCACCAGTTACCAGTTATTACTGATTACCTTCAGGATCAGGGTAGCAGCTTCTGCACGGGTAATTGGTGCATTGGGACGCAGCGTGTTGTCCGGATATCCGGAGAGAATCCCCTTCTCAACCATTGCTGTCATGCTGTTGCGCGCCCATTTGGGAACGGATGTGCTGTCCGAGAACTTCTTCAGGTCAGCAGTATCAGCCGCCTTAATTCCAGTAACACTGACGATCATGGCAGCAAATTCTGCACGCGTTGCATTCAGCTGGCCATTCATGTGGCCCTTTTCATCACCTACCATAACGCCATAAGCTTTGGCTGTTGCAAGGACATCCTTTGCCCATTCTGAGGACTTGTCTCCTGCGGCAATCTCGCCAGTCTTGTCGACCGGAATATCCAATGCATTCAGCAATGCGGCTGCAATTTCTTCCCGTGAAATGGGGTCATTCGGACGGATATTGCCGGTTCCGCTGTCACCATGCAGCACATCCTGTTCAATCAGCTTCTGAATGTACGGATATGCCCAATGGTCCTTTGCGACATCGCTGCCAACAGGGATTTCGGATACATCAGCATCGCCGGAATAGTCGTCATAATCGTTTGCATAATCATTGAATACGTCGTCAGATTCATAACCAGCGGCACCGGTAAAGGTTCCTCTGTTCCAGTCTGCCAGTGTACTCCAGGTATTGCAGTTGCCTGCAACAACCGTATACGACTTGAGAACCGGTACATCGGTTGCATCCTCTGTAACAGAAGAATGGAGTCTGGAACAGACGCGAACATATTTTGCACGCCCCAGTTCGGTCAAATCCAGTGTGCCCTTGCCGTTTGCCAGATCTACTTCTCTGGATGCCTTGACAGTCTCGCCATCGTCTGAGATTTCAATGACAGCCTTTGCCGAAGCAGCGCCGGTAATTTCGGTTTCATAGGAGAATTCCTTCAGATTACCGATAAC
Organism: Butyricicoccus porcorum; assembly: GCF_002157465.1. Classification (GTDB taxonomy): domain Bacteria; phylum Bacillota; class Clostridia; order Oscillospirales; family Butyricicoccaceae; genus Butyricicoccus_A; species Butyricicoccus_A porcorum. Next base: position 167,932 of record NZ_NHOC01000003.1, on the reverse strand, counting down.
CGGACGCCATTCGGTGACATGCATGCCATCGGTCTCAATATTTTCCGGTGCAAAATCCAGCCATACAACCAGGTTTTCGCCCTGCGGTCCCTTGTCGGAAGGATTGCTGTAAATAGTCTTATTGGATTCTTCACTCAGCTTTGCATTGTAGAAGCGGATCTGGCCGATATCACCAGTCAGCATGGTATGGGTCTTGCCGCGGCCCCGGTTGCTGAGCAGGTGGCGGTGGAAGGAAAAACCGGAATACATAGATTTGCCTTCCCAGTTTTTAATGACGGAATCGAAATCCGGCGCGTCAATCTGGCCGCTGAGCTTGGTATTTTCCCAGCTTGTGCCGCCGGTTGCGCGATCAAAGCCGCCGGTATACTGTACCCAATTGCCAAGCTGCACGCCTGCACCTTCAATTGACTCATCATCATTCCAGAAATATTCGCCATTATCATTGTCGAATCCAATGCCATAAGTAACCATGCCTGTCTTGCGGACAGCCATGCGGAACAGATAGTTTGTACCATAACTGATAGAGGCGCCCTTCATCAGCAGCGGGTTATGATCCCATTCATCTCCCATTGCCAGACGATCGACATTCGCCCAGACCATACCGGTTACGCCGTTATCAATCACATAATTCCTGTTATCCGGAATTTCAACATAGTCATCTACACCGTCAAGGGACAGTCCCCAGCCACCATCATACTTGACAAGGGTCGGGTTACCGCGGATGATACCATCATTGCCCAAACCAGACTTATCCCTGACGATAGGGGTGCCCTGAATGGAACCAAGAACGGTAACCTTCTGCTCTGCGGAGGAGCCAATCTTTACAGTATATGTTCCGCCAGCCGGGAAGGTATACCGGAATTCAACGGAACGAGTCTGTCCTGCTTCCAGATGAACCGGCTTGCTCTCGATTTCCTTATCATTTACCAGCAGGGTTGCTGTCGCAGTGCCGACTTCGTTGCCGATGTTCTTCACATCTGCCTTTACGCAAAGAAGGTCACTGTTCGGATCGCTGACCTCACCGTCACCCAGTTTGGTGCGCAGATTGTTGTACACATAGGTTGCCTCGCGGAACGTAACATTGACTGCACGGGTATAACCAGCAAACTCCAGTGTGTGCTTGCCCAACTCAGTCAGCTCCAGCTGCGCCGACAGTTCTGCCGATTCTCCCGGTTCCAGCGCGACGACGCGTTCCTTGCCTGCCTGTCCAAACTGGTACAGCCACCGCTTGTTTCCGTTGTCGTTGATGCACATGCGTGCAGCTGCCAGACCGGTGCCGATGTTGGTTACCTTGGCAGAAACAGTCACCTTATCACCCGACTGAATGCTGTCCGGAGTGATCGAAATGTTGTCATATGCAAGCTGCTGGCCATCCTTAGACAGCGAAACAGTCTCATATACCTCTTCTGTATCGCCCTTCATGCCGATATTGGAATAGGTCATCTTACCGTCCTTGACGGTGACCTCCAGCATATCTCCCTTGCCGGTTGCCAGAAGGTTCGGGTAATTGTCATCCAAGCGCTGATCCGCCTTGCCAGTATCAATCTTGCCATCGCCGATACGCGCATCGCCCTGTGTCACATAGAGCGTGTTCGTACCGCGTTCCGGGTTTGCGGACGCGTAGCGGAAATACAGATGTGTATGTCCGCTGAACATGATGTTGACATTGCCTTCCTCTGCAATCGAAGGAATGTATTTGCGGGTCAGGCTATCATCGTACGGATGATGCATGGTCAGCACGCGGAAATCTGCTGTCTTGGCTGCATCAGATGCAAGATCATCCTTCAGCCAGTTGAGCGACTCATCGACAACTGCTTTGGTCGACGGGTCAACCTGTCCGCCAGCCGACGAATTCAGTTCAAACAGCGACCACGGGTTACTGTCCACCATGGCAAAATGAACCGAACCGTAACTAAAGGATACATTGCGTCCGGTTTCATTGGAGTGATACTGCTCCTTCTGTACCTTGGTTACATATTCGTCGAAATACACGCCGTAATCATGGTTGCCGCTGTTGTAGATTACCGGCACATTGTGCAGGAAACTTCCAACATTGCGGAACCAATAAGAAAACTGATCCTTCTGGGATCCGGTACCCTCAACCATATCGCCGGTATGCAGGATAAAGTCCGGGTCGAACGCTTCAATCGCCTCGGAAACCTGCTCAGCGGTTTCAAAACGATGGGTATCACTGACCACCACAAAGCGAACCTCATCCGGATTTTCACTCAGCGTGCGGAAATGGCCTTCCATTGTCTGTCCATCTTCGGTAGCGACCGTATACGAATATGTTGTTCCCGGCTTTAATCCGGTCAGACGGGCGCGATACATGTGCATCGCTTCTCCCTTATATTCTGCGCCCTCCTCTACCGGTACGTCAACCGTCTGCATGTCATCTGCTCCGGTGCCGTATGTAATGGTGGACTTCACGGGCTCATCCAGTTCCCAGACGACAACCATACTGTCCGACTTCGGAGTCATCAGATATGGGCCGTTAAGGAATTCTCCAGTGTCTTCTGCCCCAATCGCTCCGGCAGTTGCCGGCACGACAGTGGCTACCATCGCCAGAGCCAGCAGCATACTGAGCAGCCGCCTTCGCCACGACAAATGATGTTTCATTTTTCTTCTCTCCTTTTCTGTTTGTTACGGCCCGGCTTCTGCCGCACCGCCGCGTTTATGATAAACTCTTTCGAGTCTGCGCGCCTGGAAACCGTCTCTGGAATTCGTCAATCAGCCGTGTCCGATTGCTCCCTGCCCATTCCAAATCATATTCCACTGTTTTGATGTCCTTCATAGCAGGCAGGCCGTCCGCCGATCGTGCCGTACTGTTTGCAGGCAGTCGGCTGCTCTTTGCTTCAATATAGCATTCCTGCCCACGCTGCGAAGTCATCCAGTCAATGAACCGTTCTGCATTCTCCCGCTCTTTCACAGGGCCGCCGCGTACCAACGCACATGCACCGATCTCATAGCCGGTGCCATCTTCCGGATAACACAGCATAACAGGGTAGCCGTCCAACGCAGCGCGGCGTCCGTCATGGGAGAACACAATTCCAACAGCAAATTCCCCCTGCTTGACTTTTTCTACCGGTTCAATGCCGGAATGGGTATAGCATCCAACATTTGCATCCAGCATCTGCAAGTATTCCCATGCCTTTTCTTCGCCACGCTGCTGCATGAGTGCGGCGAGCATTGTGTAGGATGTACCGGATGTCTCCGGGGATGCAAGTACAATCTGCCCTTCCAGCTCCGGCGCAGTCAAATCATCCCAACAGGTCGGATACGGCAGGTTCTTTTGTAAAAACCAGTCCTCATTACAGGCAAAGCAGATCACACCAATATAAATCGGATTCCATACCTGTGCCTGATCCAGACAGGGCTCCGGGACATTGCTCAGTTCCGGACTTTGATATGGTATCAGCAGGCCCTCCTCATTGGCCTGCACATAATGATCTGCTGCACCGCCAAGAATCACCGAGACCCTCGGGTTCTCTCTCTCCTGCTGAACCCGCTCAATCATCTCGCCCGCGGAAAGCCTCTGGCAGTCTACTGTAATGCCCGTATCTTTACGAAATGCATTGAGATAAACCAATATTTCTTCCTCCGGCAGAGCGCTGTAGATGGATAAACGGTCATAGGCCGGCTCCGGCCGTCCAGTGGACACGCTGGGTTCGGATTCCGGCTCGGTAACTGTTGTATGGACAGCACATCCGGTAAGAAATCCCATAAAGACAATACATAACAGTATCTTTTTCATATTTTCTACCTCGACAGAAGCGGGGCAAAGATGGTTTATCCCTGCCCCTAAAGTGTAATAAATACTCGTCCCGTACTCTACCGAGCACGCTCCGATAAATTATCTTCCCTTTGACATATGCTATCGTAAATTACAATATTTTCCGAAAAAAATTTATACCTTTACTTCGTCTTTCCTAGCCCGGTAATCCCGTGGAGTCATACCGACGTGCTTTTTGAACAGATAACTGAAGTAATGCGGCTCGCTGTATCCCACTGTAAAAGCAATATCGCTCATACGGCTATCACTTTGCAGCAGCAGCTCCTTCGCGGCCTCCAGACGGATCTGCGTCAGATATTCCACAAAGGTCTGCCCTGTCTCTTGCGAAAAAATAGTAGAAAAATGGTTGGGACTAAACCCGACTTCGGCAGCAACCATATGTAATGACAGACTGCTGTCGCTATAATTGGCACGAATGAATTCCTTTGCACGTTGTATTTCCGCACTATAGCGAATGTTCTGATGGCGGTAGCACAGGCGTGCCAGCTGTCCGAGCACCTCAGCTGCATATTCTTTGGTACCCTCCAGCGTAGCAGCACATTGCAGCACCGCCTGAGGATCATTGGGCGCTGTAATTTCCCCACTGTCCAACTCACCTGCCACCCGCGCCGCAGTCACCAGCAGATCCATCAGCAGATAATACCGGTACAGCATACTTTGCATATCCTGCTCCGTGGTATTGCCGAAGTAAATATCTACGAACTGCGACACATCTTCCAGCGTAATGTGGCGCAGCTTATCCTGTAAAGTGCTTCCTGCAAAATAATCGAAGTTGCTTTTCTGTGGTTTACCTGACTTAATATCCGTATAGCCAAACACACCGCCTTCAGCACAGGCAGCGGCACTCCAAAGCGCCTCTTTCGCAGTACGGTAAGATTCACGCAGCGCGCTGACACGGCCAACGGGCATACCGATGGCCGTCAGTGTATCCTGATTCAAAAACTGTCGGATCTCATGGCGCAAATTCTGTGCGGCCTCATATGCCCGCTCACGAATTTCCTCTTCCGTTTCTCCCCAAAGCAACAGAATCAATCGCTCTCCTCCCCGGAAAAACCAGATTACTCCCTCCTGATTCTCAAATGTACGTGCAGCCAATGCCCGCACCTGCACCGTGTTTCCCGGTTGTTCCAAACGCATCAGGCACACGATACATTGCCGTGGCGCCAGCGGCAATCCCCACTGTATCCCCTGTTCTGCTGCATCCGCTGCAGAGATCTCTCCGGACAGCAAGGCATTCAAAAAGTGCTCCCGCAGTGCTTCAGATTCCTGTTCCGTACGGCTCGCATTCTGTGCTGCGTTAAAATATTGCCGCTGTTCCTGTTCCATGCGCATGGCAACCTCCTCAAGCGTACGCACCAGCTTGAGAGAATCAATCGGTTTGAGCAGGTAGGCATCTGCCCGAATGGAAACCGCCTGTTGTGCATATTCGAATTCATCATGCCCGCTTAAAAATATAATCCGCATCCATGGCATGGCACGGCGCACCAGCTTTGCCAGTTCCAATCCATCCATAAATGGCATGCAAATATCTGCAATGAGTACATCAGGTTTCATCTCCATCAGCATAGGGAGTGCCATTTCCCCATCTGATGCCTCTCCTACAAACAGAAACCGTTCCTTTTCCTTTTCAATGCAGTTCCGAATCCCATCCCGAATGATCTCCTCATCATCGGCAATAAATATTCTCATCATATCTTCATCCTTCTCCCTCCATGCAGGGCACGCAGAAATGTACGGTTGTCCCCTTGCGGTACTCGCTTTCAATAGTTAAACCGGTTCCATAATATAGCTGCAGGCGCTGCTCCACATTGCGCAACCCATAGCCGCCTTTTTTATTTGGATCATGTTTATGCGGGTCGCGCAGACTGCGTCTTAATTTATCCAGTTGTTCCGGTGTCATCCCAAGGCCGTCATCTTTCACAGTAAAGTGCATTTGTCCATCCTTACAGTATCCGTTCACCCGGATCGTCCCTCGTCCCCTCTTGCACTTGATGCCATGGTAAATTGCATTTTCCACTAATGGCTGCAGCATAAGCTTTAACATTTTATACTTTGCAATCCCGTGGTCAATGGCAATTTCATACTGCATGATCGTACCGTAACGGAGGGACTGGATTTTGAGGTAGTTCTGCACATGCTGAGTTTCCTTTTCCACCGTAATAAAATCCTGTCCCTGGCTGAGTGAAATCCGGAGAAAATCAGTGAATGCCATTGTCATTTCAATGACTTCCCGGTTGCGCTGTTCCTCTGCCAGCCATACAATCGTTTCCAGTGTATTATACACAAAATGGGGGGTAATCTGTGCCTGCAAAGCCCGAAGCTCGGCTTTTTTTACAATCTGTTCCTGTTCTATCCTTTCATGAAGCAGGCAATCAATCTGATATGCCATTGTATTGAGATCTTCGGTCAGCTGATAAAGCTCTTCAATCCTGGCCGGTGGTACACGGGCAGATAAGTCACCCTGTGCAATACGCGATGCCATTTTCTCAAGCTGAAAAATCGGTTCCCGAATAGAGGTATCAACGGTAAATAAATCACGCACGGCTGCACGGATGATAGAAGCAAGAAATATCAGCAGCAGGATAGCAGCAACCAACATGCCAACTTTAATCCGTGCGTTGAGCTCGCCCATTTTAACAATTTGGGTCTCCATATACCGGTTAATCATAGAAGAAGCCAGATGTGCCACATTATGAATTTCCCGATATAAGGTTTCGTTGCGGCTCACTGCCTCCCCTTGTGCCATTTGTCTCTCAAGCTGTTCCAGATAATCTTCTATTGTTCTGGTAGCGCGTATAGCAGCACTCAGATATCGTTGCTCCTCACCCGCTGACTGGTTCTGCATTTGTTCCAACTGATCTTGCAGATTGTTTAATAATTCATTCTGTTTGCCTTCTGTAAACGGAGTACGGCCTGAAATAACCAGCCAGACTTCATTGGTTAAATCCTGCTCCAAAATTTCAGTAGCCTGTGAAGCACATGTGAGATCCGCAATCATGGCATCATATCGCAGAATCAAGCCTATCAGAAGTGCCGTCAAGAAAATAAGCGGTACGACCATGCAAATGATGATTCGGAAAAGAGATTGACGCAGCATGATTTGAATGCTGCGCATTTCTTGCGTTTTTTTGCCTTTTATCATGCGCCATTCCCCTTTGTCAGTACCTTCCCTGATACGATCCAGTCAAATGATGCCCTTGGTGCAGCTATCATTTTGTATGCTGCCTGGCTTGCTTTTTCTGCCAGCATACGATCATCCAATTGTACCAGTACCTGGATACGCCCGTCCTTAAAGGCATCATATGTATCTTCTCCGCCACCAAAAGCACATAAAAAAACATCTTTTCCAGGTATACGTCCACTTTCCTCCAGATAATCCAATGCCCCAAGAGCCATTGCATCGTTATGGCAAATGACATACCCGATTTCATCCAGATGATCTTGCAGACTCTCCATAATCTCATAGCCCCGGGAACGCATACCATCCCCACACAAGCTGTACAGGATTTCTTTTCCCTGAAGTTCCAGTCCCTCCCGGCAGCCACGTGCAATTTCTCTGGCATCATAGGAATTTAATGTGCCATATAGCTCAATTACCCCCTTATTGGACGGTCCATGTTGTATCAATGCATCTGTAGCCTGTTCAGCAAGCGTGCAATAGTCATATCCCACATAGTGTTTCGCTTGCCCCCAGATGCTGTCTTCCATCGATTTATCTATGGCTAAAAGCGGTATTCCTGCTGTATCGGCCTCATGCATTACATTTTCCCATCCGTCTTCCACCAACGGTACAAACACAATGACATCTACCTGATAAACAATTAGTGCACGGATCGCTTCAATTTGTGAGGCCTGTGTACGTTCAACTGGCATCGGCAGTACATCAAATCCATCCTGTTCGGCAGTCTGTATCAGCTCAGCCATCTGTGCATCCTTCCGCTGATCCTCGGCTAAAGTTGATACAATCCCCATTACCGGATGTTGTGGTTCGGGTTCTATCTCTTCCATTTGAAGCCACAATAGTAATATGCCTGTAACAATGCTAAGCCCTATCACACCGATAGTCCGTGACGACAATTTCCCCAAGGCTCTCATTCCATCACCCTTATCTATCATTGTTTATTATATAATTTTTTATTATATCACGAATTGTATGTGTATGGAACAGCAAGCGCAGCGCCGCTGGCATCAGTTTGTTCCCAAATGTTCCCGCAAGCGAAACTGCTCAAATAAAGAACCTCTAAAAGCACTAAAAGCGCCTGATTTCTCATGAAATCAGGCTTTAAATGGAGCTGCTAGGCAGATTCGAACTGTCGACCTCATCCTTACCAATTGGCTAAAGTTGCTGTTATCGAGTGTTTGCTCATGTTATATGGTACTTTCCTGTCTGGAAAGTTCAGAAATCAGATACTTTTTGTTTGAAATCCGTCACTCCTCCTCCCTGCCGATGCTGTCAATAGTTTTTCGCAAATTCATTCCTAAGCTTAACCGCCTTGACTGCTATGTACCTGGCTGGGAAATGCCCGTCAAGGATGCTCGCACAACGCCTGTCCTTGACGGGCATTGGGCAGACTGGTAGCGTGCAGTGGGCGGTAAGCGCATAGTTCGTCTATTCCCCTGCGAGTAGAGCCGAAAGCAACTCCGCTCTGCGCAAGACGTTCTTCCTCCAAATCATCTTGTATCCGATGCCACGGCATGGAGATGGTTGCACGAGCGGACAGTTTGAAATTTTGAGGTGTTACAGACACCCCTTTGCCGCGAATATCGGCAATTTCATTGGAGAGATGCTCTAAATCAACTACCATACCATCCGCAAGAACACACACCACATTGGGATGAAGAATCCCGGATGGTAGCAGATTCAGAATAAATTTTCCCTGTTTGGTTACGACCGTATGCCCGGCATTATTTCCCCCCTGGTAACGCACGACAATATCCGCCCGCTCTGCCAGCAGATCAATAACCCGTCCTTTCCCTTCATCCCCCCAGTTGATACCTGTCACCGCAGTCAGCATTTTTCTGCCTCCCTTCTATTTCGGGCATTTACAGACGCCTGTATACGGGTAGGCAGCCCCAAAAGACGGATGAAGCCAGTAGCATCGGACTGCTGATAGCCCTCTCCTTCATTAAATGTGACAATATCCTCGCTATACAAAGAATATGGGGACCACACACCTGAATTGATAATGTTGCCCTTATATAACTTCAGACGTACTTTTCCGGTGACGGTCTGCTGCGTCTCTGTCACAAATGCAGACAACGCTTTGCGCAGCGGAGAAAACCACTGTCCGTCGTAAACCAACTCACCGAAGCAAATAGACAATTCCTTTTTCTTATGGGCAGTTTTTTTGTCCAATGTCAGTGTTTCTAATATCTCATGCGCTCTATACAGAATGGTTCCGCCCGGTGTCTCGTACACTCCTCGGCTTTTCATACCAACCAGACGGTTTTCCACCACATCGTACAGGCCAATACCATTACAGCCGCCAATCTCGTTTAGCTTAGAAATAATGTCTGATGATTTCATTGCCTTGCCGTTCAACTTAACAGGTACGCCTTTTTCAAAGTCCAGCTCCACATATGTAGGAGTATCCGGCGCTTTCAGTGGAGAAACGCTCATTTCCAGAAAACCTTCTTTTTCATACTGCGGCTCATTACCTGGGTCCTCCAAATCCAATCCCTCATGAGAAAGATGCCAAAGATTTTTATCCTTTGAGTAATTGGTTTCTCGATTTATTTTCAAAGGAATATGATGGGCTTCGGCGTAATCAATCTCCTCATTGCGGCTTTGAATATCCCATTCCCGCCACGGTGTAATGATTTTCATTTCCGGCGCAAAGTGCATAATGGCCAGCTCAAATCGCACCTGATCGTTGCCCTTTCCGGTGCTGCCGTGGCAAACAGCATCCGCCCCCTCTGCCTTTGCAATTTCCACGACACGCTTAGCCAGAATAGGGCGGGCAAGGCTGGTTCCCAATAAATACCCTTCATAATCAGCTCCCGCCTGCATAGTAGGAATAACAAACTCATTAACAAACTCATCCGTTAAATCCTCGACATAAAGTTTGCTGGCTCCAGAAGCCACTGCTCGCTGTTTCAAATCATCCAATTCATCGTCTTGTCCAACATTTCCACAGACAGCGATCACTTCACAGTTGTCATAGTGTTCTTTCAGCCACGGGATAATAACGGAGGTATCCAGACCACCGGAATATGCCAGCACAACTTTTTTGATTTCACTCATACTAAAGCACTCCTTCACTTGTTTTTGGAACCAAAATCTATTATACTGGACAGGCAGGAATATGTAAAAAGTATTATTGATATAGTGATCATCAGCAATTAGCATATCAGAAAGAGGATGCCTGGATGGATGTCAACTTTGAATATTACAAGGTTTTTTATTATGTAGCCAAATACAAGAATTTCACAAAAGCGGCTCATGCACTGGGCAGCGGACAGCCCAACGTTACCCGCGCCATGAACTGCCTGGAGCAGCAAACGCACTGTACGTTATTTATACGCACCAATCGAGGTGTTCAACTGACCCCAGAAGGAGAAATGTTGTTCACTCATGTCGAAGCTGCCATTTCTCAGATACAAACAGCCGAAACCGAACTAAATGCGCACAGTGGTTTGGAGCATGGAAGTATTTCAATCGGAGCCAGCGAAACCGCATTGAATATCTACCTGCTGGATATATTGAAGCCCTTTCACATGAAGCATCCCGGTATTCGCTTGAAAATATATAACCATTCCACTCCGCAAGCCATCCGCTCTGTTAAAAACGGTGAAGTTGATTTTGCTGTTGTATCAACGCCGACCAACGTGGATACCCCTTTGAAGGAATTGCATTTGCGGCCCTTCCGTGAAATTCTTGTGGGCGGCAAAACTTTTACGGCACTGGGCAGCCAGGAGCTGACACTTGCCGAACTAAAAAATTATCCGTTGATTTGCCTCGGAAAAGAAACTATGACCTGGAATTTTTATCATAAATTGTTCCTGTCCCACGGGTTGGAGTTGATACCAGACACGGAAGCAGCTACCACAGATCAGATTTTACATTTGGTAAAAGCGGAATTAGGGCTAGCTTTTCTTCCAGAACCAATGGCGAAGGAAGCACTTCAGCAACGTGAGATCGTCCAGATTCATCTGCGGGAAACAATCCCTGAACGTCAGATTTGTATGGTATATGACAGGAAACGTCCATTGAGCGCTGCTGCTCAAAATCTTAAAACCGGTATTTTGGAAACAATGGCCTTTTAGGATGCTATAAATAACACATACATTTTTATCTTTTCCAAATATCAAAAAGTCCTCCCCGGTACGGGGAGGGCTGTACTGTCTTTATGCTGCAATCTCCGGGATTTCCCCGACAAAGTTATGCGGTATTAAACTGGCGGTATCCATTCGGCTTGAGTATACCGAAAATGTCGCGGATAATCTGTTCCTGCCAGTCAATCAGTTCGAAGGGCTTTCCTGCCCAGGTTCCTTTTGTGTGACAGAGACATTCAATGAAGGAAACAGCATAATCCGCCGTCTCCTTGCTATACACGGAGTCCCTTGCTTTGAACTTCGTCGGCTTGTATTTTTTCAGTTTTCGCACATTTCTCACCTCCGAATGGCACAAAAAGCAGCCGCTTTTCAGCGACTTCTGTGACGAGATACAGAGCCAATCGGCTCCGTATCCGGGAAAATTCAATTTTGGTAGTTATAAGTGATTTTCTATGTCTTGGAGTTATGGAACGGAAAAGTCTGTTTCGTCATCCAGAAGGGCGAGTGCGAGTCGAAATCCCGTTTTCAGGCCATCGATATAATAGCCCTCAGAGGTAAGCGCAGTAACCGTAATCTGTGCGGAAATAAGTCTTTCGAGAGAATCCATTCCCTGCTGGTTGAGCATAGCACGAAGCTGTGCTTCTTCGTTAACCAAGCATTCCGCTGCTTTTCCATACTCTGCGCTGCGTTGAAAGCTTTCCTCGTTTGGATGTATATTGCCGTAGAAGAAGTCCTCCAGAATCTTATGCTTCATCCAAATCACGACCTTCCGACAGCGGTCAACACCATAGATGACATTCAATCCAGAGCCGTTATCCCAGTGCACCATAAGGCTGCCACTATCATCTACACCGTATACGGTGCCCATTGTACCAACTGGAGGAGCCTGAGCATCCTCCATCCGGATCAGCTCCACCCGTGTGCCAGACGGATAGAGCTGACGCAGGTACTCAACAATAGCCTTATTGGGAAATCGCATGTTCAGATGCCTCCTTTGCAGCAGGACCACCGCTCCGAAATGCGGAACTGCCAGTCAGGTTCTTGAGCAGAATTTTACGGTAGACCTTATACTCGTTACCAATAAAGCCCAATCGCAGCAGAAAGCAGCGGAAAGCATACTTTTCATTATCGGCAGGCTTCTCCGTAGCGGTGACACGTTTGGCGTTCTTTGCCATCGCGCACAGGTTGACAATAAAGTGCATATATGCCTGCGTGGTGTCTTCATCAAAGGTTCTCTGAAACCAAGGGAAGGAAACGCGGGTATCGGTCACTTCGATCGCTAAGTTGTCGGTTCCCAGAGCTTTCTTAATAAGGCCCTGCTTGCTGTCGATCAGCTTCCTCAGGTTTGCGAGGCTGTTTTCTGTGAAGCCGTCCAACGGCATGGAAACCACAAGGCTGTCGCTCTTCTCATCAGCAGGGTCGGTCTCCTGAGCAACTTCTTCGGTGTCTTCGGTCAGTTCTTCGGGAAGGGCCTCGGCGGTAAAGCCGGCGCTCTCCAGAGCCTCCAGAACCCTACGAATGGTTTCGATGTCAGTACGTTCATCGGCAATCAAAGTTCCATCCTTACTTACAGTCAGATTATCGATGACATATGCGCAGGTGGGCATGAATTTGTACACTGCTTTCATACCAATGATGTTGGAAATGATTCCGACCATATTCTTGCGATCGCTGCCAGTAACGTTAAATCTGATTTCCATAGTGAAATCCTCCTTTGTGTTTTCCCCTTTGGGGTAGTCACATATTCGCTCTAAAGGCACATGATAGCAAGGAGATCGTCCGAAAACAAAGAAAAAATGGCGTAGAAAATACCGCCAGAGTATTGTCTACAACTGACAAACCGGCGGCGGCAGCGATTATTTGCTTATTGGGCCTGTAGGTGGGTCAATTTCAAAAGGAAAAGGCCTCTATCAGGCCATAACCATATCCATGACCCCGTTTATACCGAGGAGATTTACCACCCTTCGGAAATTATAGGCAAGGAAAGAAAGCGCGGTTTCAGCAGCCACCTTCACTTTCCCCTTTGTAAGAAGGTAACCGGCACCGTACCATCTCTTCACAGTTCCATATGGATGTTCAACTATGGTGTTTCGCTTTCGTAAGTGCTGCTGGTTAGGATAGAATCGTAGAATCACCCATTCGTCCCACGAGCTTTCTTCCTCGGATAACGTGATCGCTTTGAACCGATGATTTGTTTTTCGAACGATCTTATTTTCTCTGGCTTTGGCATAAAAGTTTTCGTCTTTCCGTGTTTCGCCCTCTTTGAACGAGATGATTCGCCTTTTACCCAGTGTGCATTTGTTGGGGCATTTGGAGCAAGCCGAGAGCCTGTGATACCTACGGATGGTTGGATCCTTTTTACCGTTTGGTTGTCCGGGGCCGGCATAAAACAGGGTCTGCCCCATCGGGCAGATGACGATATCCTTTTCAATATCGCGTTTAAAATACGCCTGTAACGGCGAATCCCGTTTTACTTCTACAGGCACCGTTTCCAATCCGCCCATTGCTTTCATTTCTGCGTATGAAACCAATTCTCCGGTTTCTTTATCCAGATACAAACCGCTTCCTTTTTCCCTGCGTTTCACGACTTCCAGTTCTACATCATCCCGATGCAGAACCTCAGGCAACACACCCGCAGATATGCACTTAGGTTCTGTTTTGTGGCATCGTTGTTGTCTCCTTTTCTCTTGATTATATTTTTAATCCTGAGAATAAGTTGTCAACTAAAATGATACAACATCACCTCAAATATAAATACGGAGGAAGAAGTTTCTGGGCAAGAGGATACTATGTCGATATCGTAGGAAAGAATGAAAAGATTATCAAACAATATATTCGGAATCATCTGGAAGAAGATTATATGGCAGATCAAGTCAGTATAAGGGAATACATAGACCCGTTACAGAAGAATCCCCTCCCCGACGGAGCTGTTCCGAAGCAGGGAGGGGATGGGTGTTTATGACGCCTGCGTTTGTGTCGGTCATTCCGCAAAACACAGGCGGTGTGGAATAAGGAATTAGCCAATCGAAGAGATAAAGCGGAGGAATGCAGCATGGCCTGCCTCATCACGCTTGAATACGCCTGCATGCTCCAATACCTTGGAGAACGCGATGCCCACTTCCTTCTGCACGATGTCCATGACATTGTCCGTGGTAAAGGTATAGCGTGTTTTCAGTTTCTCTGCCCAGTCCGCATGTTTGGAAATGCGTTCGTCTGCCCGGATATTCCCGCCGGAAACCAGTGCATCTGCCAGAACCTGCAATTCTTCCTTCAAACGTGCCGGCAGGACTGCCAGACCCATGACTTCAATCAGACCGATGTTTTCTTTCTTGATATGGTGCAGCTCCGCGTGGGGGTGATACACGCCCAGAGGATGCTCCTCTGTGGTAATATTGTTGCGCAATACCAGATCAAGCTCATATTTTCTATCCCTCATGCGGGCAATCGGGGTAATCGTGTTATGGGGCTCGCCGTCAGTCTCTGCGAAAACAAAGGCAGATTCATCGGTATAGCCCCGCCATGCAGCCAGAATGCTTGCGCCCAGCTCCACCAGTGCGTTGTCATCACTGCTGCGCAGACGGATGACCGACATGGGCCACTTGACAATACCTGCCTCCACATTATCAAAGCCATCAAAGGTCAGCGGTGTTTCCACCGGTGCCTTTTCCATGGCAAAGGTATAATGTCCGCCCTGGAAATGGTCATGTGCCAGAATCGAGCCGCCTACAATGGGCAGGTCTGCATTGGAGCCCACAAAATAGTGCGGGAACTGCTTGACGAAATCCAGCAGCTTGCGGAAGGTTGCCGGTTCAATTTTCATCGGGGTATGCTGAGAATTGAACACAATGCAGTGCTCATTGTAGTATACGTAAGGCGAATACTGCATAAACCAGTCACTGTCATTGATGGTCACCGGAATGATGCGATGATTCTGGCGTGCCGGATGGTTGACCCGTCCTGCATAGCCCTCATTTTCCCGGCACAGCAGGCACTTGGGATAGGAGGCAGCCGGCATGTTTTTTGCCGCTGCAATCGCTTTCGGGTCCTTTTCCGGCTTGGACAGGTTGATGGTGATGTCCAGATCACCGTATTCTGTGGGAGCTACCCACTTGACATCCTTCGCAATGCGATCCCGGCGGATATAGTTGGTATCCTGACTGAATTTGTAGTACCAGTCGGTAGCCGCCTGCGGGTTTTCCTCATACAGATCAAAGAATTTTTTCTGTACCTGGCTCGGCATCGGCGTGATGGCCCCCATCAGTTTTGTGTCAAACAGGTCACGGTAGACAATGCTGTTTTCTGTCAGCACACCGGATTCCAGCGCACAGTCACATAATCGATCCAGTATCTCTGGTAGGTCGATGTCACCGATTTCCTCCTGGGGGTCCTCATAGGAATCCATCTGCAGGACCTCCAGCAGCTGATTGACTGCCCACACTTCATCGGATGGGGACAGCATGCCGGTACGGATGCCATAGGTAACCAGCTTTTTTACACTCATATAATCCAGCATATGATCCTCCTTAGTCCGCAAAGCCATTCGGGTGGTTTTTATGCCAGTTCCATGCGGTTTCGATGATTTCCCGCAGGTCAGCATGCTCCGGATGCCAGCCCAGTACAGAACGTGCCTTTTCGCTGGAGGCAATCAGCTGAGCCGGGTCGCCTGCGCGGCGGGGTGTGGTCTTTGCCGGGATCGGATGACCGGTAACTTCACGTGCGGTATCAATGACTTCCTTTACGGTAAAGCCGACACCGTTGCCCAGATTGAAGATGTTGCTTTCGCCGCCCTTCATCAGATAATCCATCGCCAAAATATGTGCCTGAGCCAGATCGGTGACATGGATGTAGTCACGAATACAGGTGCCGTCCTTGGTGTCGTAGTCGTCACCAAAGATGGAGATGAACTCACGCTTGCCATTTGGCACCTGCAAAATCAGCGGAATCAGATGGGATTCCGGGTTGTGTGCCTCACCGATTTTGCCGGAAACATGGGCGCCGCAGGCATTGAAATACCGCAGAGACACGAACCGTAAACCATGAGCCAGACCAGTCCATTTGAACATCTTTTCCATGGACAGCTTGGTTTCACCGTAGCAGTTGGTGGGTTCCGTGCGGTCGGTTTCCAGAATCGGCACACGCTCCGGCTCGCCATAAGTAGCAGCAGTGGAGGAGAATACGATTTTGTCGATGCCATGTGCCACCATGGATTCCAGCAGCACCTTGGTACCGCACAGGTTGTTGTCATAATACTTCAGCGGATTGGTCATAGACTCGCCTACCAGAGAATTTGCAGCGAAATGGATGACGCCATCAATCTGTTCATTGTCAAAAACAGAATCAACAAATGCTCTGTCACGGATATCGCCCTGATAAAATTTTGCCTTGGGATGTACAGCTTCGATATGTCCGGTTTCCAGATTGTCTGCAATGACGACCTCTTTGCCTGCGTCAATGAGTTCATATACGGTATGAGAGCCGATGTAACCGGCACCGCCTAATACGAGAATTGCCATGATAATATTTCCTCCCTGTATGTTATTCTGTCATGAGAACTACGCCGCCTGCCGGACGGATGGTCAGGATATGACACATATCTTTCCCAAGTGCCGCTTCAATGGTTGCCTTGAAATATGGTACCATGTCATTGGGGACAAAGGCCTGAATGGTACCCGCAAAACCACCGCCATGGACACGTACTGCACCACGGCCTTCCAGAATGGTTTCAGCCAGTGCCAGTGCAATGGACATATCCTGATGCTCCGGATTGACACCGGTGTAGACATTCTGTAAGTACATGGCAGAGGAACGTCCGGAACGGCGAACCAGCTGGCGGAATCGTTCAAAGTTGCCCATTTCCAGTGCTTCCTTTTCCGCTACGGCACGGCGGTTTTCCGCAAAGAAATGCATGGCACGCAGGACGGCACGGTCACCCAGCTGACGGCGCAGGGACGGGATGGAACGGACAAAATCCGCTTCCGGTACATCCCGCAGGACGGTTTTGCCAAAGGCTGCGGCAACCTCGCCCATTTCACGGGGGATAGCGGCATAATCGCTGGTCAGTTCTGCATGGTCTCCGCCGGTGTCGATGATGCACAGGGAATGCTCACTGGCATGCATGTCATAGCTGATGCGCTGCACCTTCGGTTCTGCTTCATTCTGGAAATCAATTGCCACAATGCCGCCCACGGAGGATGCCATCTGATCCATCAGACCGCAGGGCTTGCCGAAGTAAATATTTTCCGCATACTGTCCGATTTTGGCGATATCAATAGCAGTCAGCTCACCGCCGCAGAAGAAACGGTTAATCATGACACCGATGATGGTTTCATATGCCGCAGAAGAGGACAGACCGGAGCCGCTGAGTACGTTGCTGGTCATATAGGCATCAAAGCCTTTGATTTCAAAGCCGCGCTTATGGGCTGCTGCCGCAACACCACGGATCAGGGCGGCGGTACGGTTGGTTTCCTCCGGATGGGGCGTCAGGTCGGTCAGATCTACCTCATCTGCCGGATAGCCTTCCGACTGGATACGGATGACCATGCTGTCATTGGGTGCTGCACAGGAGACGATGTCCAGATTGACACTTGCCGCCAGCACATTGCCGTGCTGGTGGTCAGTATGGTTGCCGCCCAGCTCGGTACGTCCCGGTGCACTGAACAGTTCGATTTCATCCGTGCGTCCGAAAGCAGTACGATAGCCGTCGATGACATGCAGCAGACGGCCGCGGTAAGGGTCTACCGCCTCCGTGCTGCAGCCATACACGCTGCTGATGGCAGCATCCATGCCGCCGGTTCGTAAAGTAAGTTCTGCTTGTTCCAAAAGAATCAAGACCATTCACCTCGTTTTTTTGTCAGGTAGATTTTATCAAGGGTTTATGTTACACTATATAATAAAACGATTTTGGGGATAGGAGGGATGTCCGGTGGAGGAATCCTATGTACGGACAATGGAAAGGAAACGACAGAATCAGGAGCTGTATCTGTGCTTTTGCGGGTATTCCCTGTGCCAGCCGGGACACAGCTTCGGACCGGCGGTCCGTCCCAATTATATTGTGCATTATGTACTAAAGGGAAAAGGGAGATATCAGCTCGGCGGCCGGACCTATGAACTGGAGAAGGATCAGGGCTTTCTGATTGAACCCAATGTCATGACGTTCTATGAAGCTGATCAAGCCGATCCATGGACATACCTGTGGATTGGCTTTGACGGTACCCGTGCCAAAAAGCTGCTGGAGGAAATGGGACTGACCGTGAGCATGCCCACCTTCCATGGGGACTGCGGGGAGCAGCTGCTGGATGTGGTGAAATCCATGCTGCACTGTGAGGCAGAGGATTTGCCGGACATGCTGGAGATGGAGTCCCTGCTGTACCGCTTTTTTGCCCATCTGGCACGGGATTTATCCAGACAGCGGGATATGGTTTATCCGGAGCAGCAGAATTATTATGTACGCACGGCGGTGGAATACATTCAGGAGCACTATGCGGAGGATATCCGGGTACGGGACATTGCAGAGCATCTGGAGATCAGCCGGAATTACCTGTCCACGTTGTTCCAGACTATCCTGCATACCTCGCCCAGCGAATATCTGGCCAATTTCCGTCTGACCCGTGCCAAAGAACAGCTGACCATTACGGCATTGCCTATCGGGACCATTGCGAGTATGTGCGGGTATCGTGACCCATTGGTGTTTTCCAAGGCATTTAAGCTCAAAACCGGTATGACACCATCCCAGTACCGCAAGACGACCCGTGAAATTCAGCACATGAGTATTGAGCAGATGCGCAGAAAAAAACAATTTTGATGACGCAAGACCGGCACAGTTTCCTGTGTCGGTTTTGCATCTAAAAAGAGAGAAAAAATAGAAAGAAGAGAGATAAGCAATTGTTACTGTGCTCGGAGCACAAAGATGCAGGAGTCGAAATCATGACTGACATGCTCCTTGCTTTCATCCGGCTGACCGGATGCGCCGTCAGTGGTGAGCAGACCTACATGCATCAACTCGTCACCATAATGACAGGATGCAGGGTTCTCACGGTAGCCCGTTACGTTGTAGCAAAGATTCGGGTCCAAGCCGCACAGCTTGACACGGTGATAGCCTGCGTTGACCTGATTGAGAATTTTATAATAACCTACCAGTGCGGTTTTCTTATCCTCGCTGACAACCATCCATGAAGCGAAATTGCTGTTGTCAAACGGGCTGATAAGGCGGTAGAATGTACCGAACTGCAGCACTTCACGATATTCCTTCATGAATTTGATCTGTTCACGTACCTTTTCCCGCTCCTCATCGGAGAGCTTGTTCAAATCGAGCTCATAGCCAAAGGTGCCGAAGTGCGCCACATTGGCACGGGTGTCAATGGGCGTGGTGCGGAAAATCTGATGATTCGGAACGGCGGAAACATGTGCGCCGATGCTGCTGATGGGATAGCACATGGAGGTGCCGTACTGGATTTTCAGACGCTCAATGGCATCGGAATCATCACTTGTCCAGCCCTGGGGTGCGTAGTACAGCAGACCCGGATCAAAGCGTCCGCCGCCGGATGCACAGGATTCAAACAGCACATGAGGGAAACGGGTGGTCAGACGGTCATACAGCTGATAAACACCCAGAATATAGCGATGGAACAGCTCACCCTGACGGTCAGCCGGCAGGGAAGCGGAAAAGGCTTCAGAAATGCAGCGGTTCATATCCCATTTGATGTAGGATACCTTTGCCTCGGACAGGATCTTTGCCATCATCTCATAGATGGCATCCACAACCTCCTGGCGGGTGAAATCCAGGACAAACTGATTGCGGCCATGGGAAGCCCGGCGGTTTGGCGTACAGATGCGCCAGTCGGGATGGGCACGGAACAGGTCGGAATCCTTGTTGACCATTTCCGGCTCAAACCATAAACCAAACTTCAAGCCCAACTGGTCAATGCGTTCCGCAAGGCCAGTGATGCCGTTTGCCAGACGATCCGGATTGGCAACCCAGTCACCCAGACCGGCGAAGTCGTTGCAGCGTGCGCCGAACCAGCCGTCGTCCAGAACGAACAGCTCCACGCCGTCATTCTTGGCAGTTTCTGCGATTTTGACCAGCTTATCTTCGGTAAAATCAAAGTAGGTAGCTTCCCAGTTGTTAATCAGAATCGGACGGGGACGGTCACGCCAGTAGCCCCGTGCCAGACGCTTCTGATACAGCTTGTGGAAGGTCTGGCTCATGCCGTTGAGGCCTTCGGTGGAGTAAACCATGACAGCCTCCGGGGTCTGGAAATGCTCGCCCGGTTCCAGCTTCCAGTCGAACTGGAAGGGATTGATGCCCATGGTAACACGGGTGGTATCCCAGCTGTCCACCTCTACCTGTGCCAGAAAGTTACCGGAGTATACCAGGCTGAAGCCAATGGCTTCGCCGGAAAATTCCGTGGTTTCCGGGCGCTTGAGGATGATAAAGGGATTGTGGTTGTGGGAAGAAGTGCCCCGGGTGGATTCCACACTCTGGATGCCTGCCTCCAGATGGCGGGTTTTCATGTGCCGTTCCCGTGCCCATGCGCCGGAAAAATGTACGAAATCATAGTTGGAATCCGGCAGATCCAGATTCAGGCTCATGGCAGTGGTCAGATGCAGATCCATGCTGCCGTTGTTGACAAAACGGGCGCTGCGGGTGATCACCGGACGGTCAGCGAACAGGGTATAGTATAAATCCAGCTCTGCACCGAGCAGCGCATCACGCAGATGGAAGGTAAGGGTCTGTGCCTCATCCTCCTGTTCGGTGTAGGTAGCCGGCAGGTTTTCCAGCGCCGGCTTGCCGGGGGTGATCGAATGGGAGATATAGGTAAAGTTGGTGATGCGGCTGCCGTTGGGCTGCACGATCTCCAATGCGGGGTGCCGGTAATCCGTGGTACCGTAGGACGGGTATTCCTGCTTGATATGATCGAGTGAGAATGTCTTGTTACCTTCAAACACGTAGGAGGTCATCGGACGATGATTCATCTCCATCAGGTGGTCAAAGGATTCACAGTCACGGATGGCCTTGCCAAAATACAGGTTTCCCAGCTGGTCGTTTGGCAGAACCTTGATGATATAGCTGATGCTGTTGTTGCACAGATGGAAGGTGCGGCTGGATTCATGGTACAGGATTTGCATGGGATCGCCTCTCTCTTTACAAAAAAGTTGTTCTTCTGACTTATTTCGGTTCCGGGAAGGGCATGTTCTGCCCTTCCCAAAGCCTTATGTATGGATAGATAGGAACGGGTTGGTGAATGAAATTATTCAGCAGCCGGCTGAGCAGCGTGCAGAGCGTTGACCTCGTTGGTCAGCTCAGACAGTCTCTCACCCTTCAGCTTGTAAACGCACTTGAAGATGAGGAAGCTGATGACGCACAGAATGATCGGGATGACGAACATCAGGACGCGGATGCCCAGAATGGTACCGGCGGACTGATGACCGGCCATGGCTGCGTTGTAGCCAACCAGGGACAGGCCAACACCGGACAACAGACCGGTAACAGCCTGTGCAGCCTTCATCAGGAAGGTCTGCGCGGAGCAGGTAATTGCTTCGTTACGCTTGCCGAACTTCACTTCGCCGTAGTCGATAACGTCAGCGATGCAGCAGGTGGTGGTGCCCAGGGACAGGCCGGAACCGAAGAACAGGAATGCGCAGCATGCGATAACAGCAGCATAGCTGGTCGGGCAGATGTAGCCGCAGATTGCCAGGGCAGCCATTGCGATAACCGGCAGGCCGCAGGCCAGGAAGTAAACCTTTTCACGTGCCAGATGGCGTGCAATAACCGGGAACAGGAACAGGCCGATCATCTCGAAGATGATGGTGAAGCCGAATACAGAGTACAGGTCAGCAGCCAGGCACACTTCCTTGAAGTAGTAAACAGAGAATGCCTTGAGCAGCTGGGTAGCCAGGTTGAAGGTCAGCAGCAGGCCGATGAAGGCAACCAGCTGATCGTTGTGGATGATGATGGAGAAGGTCTCCTTCAGACCGGTCCTGTTTGCTGTACCGGCGCCGGTGGTGGGCTTTTCCTTTACGTTGAATACGGTGATGCCGATGCACACGATGAACAGAACAACGATGCAGACAGCAATTGCGGTAAAGCCGGTTTCGGAAATGTTCAGGAAGGAACCGTCAGCCTGCTCCTGCATAACGGAGTTGTCGCCGAACATATTGTTGAACATGTTGATAAAGCGCAGACCGAAGGTGCAGACGATAAAGCCGCCAAAGGAAGCGAAGATACGCGGAATAACCGAGATGCTTTCGCGCTCGTGGGGATTGGAGGACAGGTTCGGCAGCCAGGACCAGTACGGAACGTCCATGATGGTATAGGTCATGCCGTACAGGATGTACATAACGGAAACGTAGATGTACATGGTGGTGGAGCCTTTTTCAATGCCCAGTGTGGTGAACAGAAGAATAAAGAATACCGAGTTGACCAGCGTGCCGATGGTCAGCCAGATACGGAATTTGCCAAAGCGGGTGCGGGTGTTGTCGCAGATCATACCCATCATCGGGTCATTGATTGCGTCCCAGATTCTTGCAACTGCGAACAGTACGCCGACGAATGCCGGATTCAGACCCAGCGTATCGGTGAAATACAGCATCAGGAATGCGCCTACCAGATTACAGATTGCATCCTTGCCGATTGCGCCGATGCCGAACGCATATTTCTGGCGGGCCGGCAGTCTGCCGGTATTGTTTTCATTTGCCATAATTCGTTACCTCCATGTTAGTGAACTTTTTGGTTCGAATAGAAGGAGTTTCGTGCACGTTATCCCCTTTTTCTGTTACATAGTATAAAATATTGCTGCAAAAGAAAACAGCCTGATTTGCACCAAATACCAGTGAAAATGTTAACTGGAAATAAAAATAAAATTGCAGATTTTCACTGTTTTATATAATTTTAGTAAATTTTACTAGATTAAAGCGGTATTTTACCCGCGAATCAAGAGGTTTCTTTGGTAAAAATCCCTGTTTGAGACAAACAAAACAGGGATTATGGTAAAAGGGAACAGATACAGTTTACCTGGGTTTACCCGGGGATGATTTCGATGGATTTGGCGATTGTATTCATAGGAATGTTGCGTTATACTGTGCCTGTAAACAGGAAAACCAAACCGGCAGAGACCGGAAAGGAGGCGCATAGCATGAAAAACAATGCCTGGAAGGAAATCGGTGCGCTGTGTCTGTGCAGCACTATGCTGCATACCGGCATGCAGAAGAACCGGGCTGCAACTGACAGTATCCGAGATCTGCGCAGCGGCAGATAAGACAGATAACGCAAAATATCCATATAAAAAACCCGCCTGTACCCGGAAAAGCTTCGGGAAAACAGGCGGGTTTTTTATTATTCCATGATTTCGCGGCATTCTGCCGTACTGCGGCGCACGGTTAGCGTGGGCGGTATGACAACCTTCTGGGGGAACCGGCGTTCCGGCTGGTGGGCCGGGGTGGAAGCACGCTGCTGTACCAGGCGGACAGCGGTTGCCGCCATGTAATCCAGATGGGGGCTGATGCTGGTAAGGGCAGGCTCCACCACAGAGGACATGACAGTATCATTGAAGCTGACAATACTCATATCCTCCGGAACCTGCTGCTGCAGCCGGCGCAGGGCATGGATGACACCGATGGCGCATTCCTCATTGACTGCTACCACTGCGGTGGGCATGGTCTGGGGATTCCAGGTGCGCATCCGCATGAAAAATTCCTCTTCCACAGCCAACTGGTCACGCATGGGGACTTCTACAACCAGCTCACTGCGATACAGGCCGGCTTCCCGCATATAATGCTCAAAATACCGCCGCCGGGGCTCCAGGACAATGCGCCGGTGTTCATCTCCCAGGCGCTTGGGTCCCAGAAAGCCGATGCGGGCATGTCCCAGAGAACGCAGGTAATCCAACGCCTGATGGATGCCCAGCTCGAAATTCAGCACGACGGAATCATACAGAAGCTCGTTTGGCGAGGAATCCAGAAAGGTAATGTTACTGCTCAGGTACTGCAGGGACGCAATCTGCTGATCGGAAAAATAACCGATAGCAATGATGCCGTCAACCCCGGAGGGGGACAGGGCATGGTAGCCATCCGCATCCTCCCGCAGGGTGACGTTTTGCAGCTTTTGCTCAAAGCAGGTCTGTTCGACGAAATTTTTTAAATAGAGAAAATAGGGATCGGTCATCTGCTCCGCAGGAGACAGCATTTCGGCAATGCCGATCACCATGGTATCCGTGACAATACGCTGGGATCGGCGGCCGGAACCGCCGGTATAACCCAGTTTGTGTGCCGTATCAAAGATCATACGCCGTGTTTCCTCGCTGACTGTCATGGTCGGGTCATTGTTCAGGACACGGGAGATCGTGGCAATGGAAAAGCCAGTGTGTTCGGCAAGGGTTTTCAGTGTTACAGCCATAGTGTCAAGCCTCCCTCTACACCATTATTATAGGGAAAATATCCTGTGGAGGCAAGACAGAACCAGCCGGTTTCACAGTGGTTATAGTTGAGAATTTTAAAACGATTCAACCATTCACGCTTGATAATAGCGTGAAAAGATTCGATACAGGCATTGTCCCATGGAAATGCTTTCTTTGAATAACTGCGCTGCATTCCAGCAGTAACCCGTTTGTATTCTCTGGATATGTACTGACTGCCACGATCAGAATGAATAATCAAAGGCTGATCAATTTTACGGCGGATTTTAGCTTTATTTACGGTTTCAATTACGCAGGATACATCCATGGAATCGGAAAGTGTCCATGCCATAATTTTTCGGGAATATAAATCCATAATGCTGGTCAGGTATACAAAACCATCTCTTGTCCAGATATAGGTAATATCGGAACACCAGACAGCATTTGGACATTCTATAGTGGCTCAGTTGTCAAGACAAAAATCTAAGATTTTTATAATGAACTGATATAGTGGACAAGTTACAAGAAACATGGGGAGAACAGTGGAGCACTCCCCAGATTCAATATATGCTAAGCTACATATGGCATCAACATTGCCGGATAGTAGCATTCAGCCGGTGTTTGGTAATCAAGTGCAGAATGGCGCCGCTCAAAGTTGTAGATGTGGATATACTGTCCGATAGCAGCTCTTGCTTCCCTGATGTTGTTGTACTGTGTCAGATAGGCTTCCTCATACTTGAAGCTGCGGAACCAGCGTTCAATCATGATGTTGTCTGCCCAGCGACTTTTTCCATCCATACTCTGGCGGATGCCGTTTTCCTTTACAAAGTCAATGTATTGCTGACTTGTAAACTGACAACCCTGATCTGAATTCAGGATTTGAGGTTTTGCTACTTTGAAAGCTTTTTTCAGGGCACTGATAACCATTCTGGTATCAAGTGTGTCATCCACTTCCCAGCCGACATTACAACGGCTGTACCAGTCGATCACGGCTGTCAGATATAGAAATCCGCGCTTGATCGGGATATATGTAATGTCAATAGACCATGCTTGATTTGGCTTGTCTATGACCGCATTACGAAGAAGATATGGACATACTTTCGCCTGCTGCATTCGCTTGGAAAGATTCATCTTTGGATAGATCGGGTAAATATCCATCTCATTCATGTAGCGTCTTGCCTTGCGGCGCCCAACCTGGTAACCACGGGCTTTTAACTGTGCAGACATTTGTCTTGCGCCCCAAGTGGGATTATCTGTATGGAGATGATCAATGATCTCTTTGCAGGCCAGTTCCTCATCTGAAATAGGGGCGCCCTTGTAATAAATGCTTGTACGGTTGATGTCAAGCAACCTGGCACCAACGGAAGCCGGAATTTCCTTAGTCGTCAAAAGGTTTTGGACTAAACTTACTCTCGTAGTCAGGTCCACAAATTTCTTCAGATTTTTTTTTGAGCCAGTCAACCTGCATGGTTAACTGACCAACCTTTTTGGCATACTCCGCTTTCTCTTTTCGCTCTTCGGCAAGCTTTTCTTTGAGGTTTTCCTCGCGCTTGTCGTCGAACACAACCGAAGCATTGTTCAGGAACTCCTTTTTCCAGTTACGGAGCAGATTTGGTTGGATGCTATTTTCAGCTGCCAGGGTATTGAGATCTTTCTCACCCTTAAGCAGCTCAATTACAAGGTTTGACTTGAATTTGGCACTAAAACTTCTTCTTTGTCTGGACATGATAATGGATCCTTTCTTACATACTGGTTTATGTATATCAGATTCATTAAAATCTGTCCGAAAAAGTGTCTTAATTTATGAGACCATTATACTCCATCTTCCAAGAATATTTGCATATTCTTGATTATTCAATTCCTCTTCGAGTATCTTCTTCAATGTATCATTATATTTCCTAATCTGCTCAATATCTGGCTCTGGTTGATCCAGTTCCTCAAGAATATGGTCTGCGATATCATGGGTATATTCCGCCAATTGCATATCTATCTCAGTTTCATCTTCGTCATTCATAAAATCTGGATTTATTTCAATTACCCATTCAAGCATATTATTATGCGCATCAGCAGCACTAACTTCGCCGTTCAAATAGTCCTATAGCAGAACCGGCAATAAGCGCTAATGCTGCAAGACCTGAGGCAACCACATACCACCTCGTTTTTCGACTTTTCTTTTCCACCCGCTCACTCTGTGGTGCTCCACACTTTGGGCAAAATTTGGCACCATCTCTTAATTCCAGTCCGCAATTTCTGCAATACATTGTATTCTCCTATGTTTTATCCGTTTAGAGCAATATTTAGCTGCATTCCTGCTTTTCGCAAAGCATCTTCCCCACCTCAATATTTGTTTAATCTTTTTTGATCAGTCTTCCTGTAATCCGCACCGGAAAGCTGTACCCCAACTCTTTTGCAGCGAGAACTCGATGACGACCATTAGACTGAAATACATAAAATCCGTCTCCTTGCAAAAGAGTTGGAGCATTTGACCGCAACGGATCAAAATATAAAGAGGCACACGCTCCCAGTCGCTCATTCTCAAGCAGTTTATAGAGCGGGACCCCACAATTCAGTTGCTCCTGCACTTCTGGAATATGAGAAGCAATTTCTACAAAAGATTCCTTCGTTCCCTCCGAATGATGCTGACTCCAAAATCTTTCCGGGTTATCTATATCATCCTGCCATAAATAGATTCCTTCTATTGAATTGATATCCACCATCTGAACAACATCGTTCTCATATCCAGTACCATCTACAGTATATTGGTCAATATTCTTATCATAGGCAGAATATGCTTCAAACCCCGTTCCTCCAATAATATTCCACTGTCCCGGTCTCATCTCTGCAACAACAAACCCTGAAAAATCTTGTATTTTGCGCTGATTTTCCTGCTTTTCCTTACCACTTTCCTGGCGTTCTTTTTTTCCAAATATCCCTGCTATCAGATCTCCAATTGTATGCCTTGGTTTCATGTGTTGAGATACCTTTCTTCCGGAAACATCTGTTTCAAAGCTACACTCCATCGCATCCAACTGCATGCCCAGACGTACCGCAACATCTTCCAGTTGTTTATGTGTTTCCTCTAGCAGAACCATTCTATCTAACAGAATGCCTTCACTTTCCGAAACATCCTCGTCCAATTCCTTTAATTCCTGAATGGTTTTCCAACTTCGTTGTGTCTCATCTACAGTTTCTTTCATCTGAAAATGCAAGCTCTGCACATATTCCCTGAATTCTTCTAGTTTTTTGAGCACTCCCTGTCTGTCTTTTTCGACAGACTCAAATGTTTTCTCAAGAATACCTGAAACCTGAATATCTTCTTCCAGTTGTCCAAGCGCAGTCCTTAAAATAATCTCCCTGTTTTCAAGCGTTTCTTTTTCCTGTTCTTCCTCTTCCGTCTTCTGTTCCAGCAATTCTGTTTCCGAATGAATATCACTTCTCATAAAGTTCTCCCTGGATATCATCAAAATCAATACAGTCAAAAACAAATCTCTGCCATGCAACACCGCCATTGTGTGCACATGCATCATGAATCTTTGCCGGAATCAGCTGCATGGTGACCCCATCTTCACATTCATGCCATGTAAGATGATTGATCTGACGATATTTCGTTATCCTTCTGCATAAATCCAATCTTCCGATTTGAATTTGTTCTTCTGTATTCCATTCACGGGCAAGCTCAGGATTCTGTTTCAAAATAAGATCACATAGCGCCACATCAGCCTGCCTGTAGTTTCCAAGCTCAGCCGACAAATTATAGCTGTCCTTTGTATTACGGCGTCCTATCTCCCATCCAGGGTTTTCACGATAAACTCCCATATATCCAATTTTCACTTGACAGTTTATTTTTATACTGTCCGGAAATTCATGCATTATAAATGGTGAAAAATCAGGATAATTGTCCTTATATTCTACAGAGCCCCTTCCATATGCCTGTAAGAGTCTCTGCACTTCAGGATCATCTGGTATATACTCCAGTCTGCCTTCCCTGGTTAACAATCGTCCATGCTTTCCAGATGGAAGCCGCGGTTTTCTTTCCTTCGGTTCCTTGATATCATTTTCCAATACTTCGTCCTCCCGTCCATCGGAAGCTCGCATTTCCTCCAATATTTTCAATTCCGAAGGAGTATTCATTGTGTGTTCAAAATCAATTTGTTTGAGGTCAGCAGACCCGCTGTCTGTATTGTTGACACCCAGGCGCTCTGCCAGAGCATTCAGCTGTCTGCGGCATTCCCCCATAATGATATTACGCTCTTTCAAAATTGTCTTACTTTCAGATACATCCTCCCCCAGCTCCTCCAATTCACTCAACACCTGCATACTGGCTCTGTCCTGTTCCAGCATCTGCAGCAATTCCTCTTGCATGATCTTCCATTTTGCCCGTAAGTTTTCTGTTCTTGCTTCCAGTTTCCGCACATCCTCCTGTGCAGCTTCCTGATTTTTCTTTAACTGTTCCGCAATTTGAACATCTGTCTCCAGTTTAAGCATTGCTAATTGCAGTTTTTTTTCCCGATTTTCTGTTTTTTCCTTTTCTTGTTCTAAGCGATCCTCATCCTGCTCTATTTCTTCCATTCGGGAAGCCAGTTCATTCAGTTCAATTTTCATTTTGAGTTTTATCCCTGTGATTGCAGTCTCTCAAGAAGTTCTTGAATCTTTTCCTGATACGATGATATCTGACTCCTTCTATTTTCTATAATAGATTCAGATGCGCTTATATCCTCTCCGATTTCTGCCAATTCGCTCAGAACAGATGCAGAATTTTCATTGATCTCGTTCAGATCTTCCATTTCGCCCTGCATACTTTGCAGTTTCTCTGACAACTGGGAGCGTTTTTCTTCAACTTCTGTTTTCTCCTGTTCTGCTTCCTGCTTATTGGATTCCAGCGACTCGGAAACCTCCTGATCCTCCGATAACTGATTAACTGCACTTTCCAGGCTGCTCAGACGCTCATTCGCCTCCTGAAGTTTCTGGTCTGTTTCTTCAACCTCTGTTTCCTTGGATTCAATTTCTTCTGTAAACTGTTCCAGTTGTTCCAATCTTGCCATCGTATATTTCCCCTTTACTTGCTAATCTGTTTAAATTTTTCTATATTTTCAGTCTTTTGTTTTTCATTGGTGCTGGCACCCAGCTTATCTGATGCCTGATTCAGCATATGTATATACACGCAGGGACCAAAGCATTCGCCCAATTTACCATATCGTTTCCGAATACGCATGGATTCTCGCTTTGCGAGTAATCTACAAACACCGGCAATTCCCTGCGTCTTTCTGAAAGTCTCTCTATCTGCCGGTGGGAACGCCAACATATATGGATCTGCGCCTTTTTCCAGAAGAATCTGATGTACAAAATTCTCTGCCTGATTGCGAGCTCGTCTGTTGCAAACTACGCACACTCCACTGCATTCCGGATACGGAAGATACATCTCACTATGTAGTTGCTGATAGAGACACATCATGTCCTTTAATTCATCATCAGATGGAGGTTCCTCCACATCGTGCTCTCCCTTAAAATCTACCATGCGAATCATTCTGACACGATCCTCACCTTCATGGTACAGATATGCATGTCCGGTCTTAAAATTGACTACCTGATGCATCTGTTCTTCATCGAGATCCATTGTATTTCCGATTTCTTCACGGTCGTCCTTTGCAGTAACGCGCATCAGAATTTTTACATTCGTCTGTTTTACCGCTTGCTGTGCAATTGCCGTCGGAAGTTGATCTGCAATTAATATGCCCTGACCAAGTGCACGCATTTCTGCCAGCATATTTGTGAAAAGTTCTATCGTTTGCGCTTTGGGATTTGCCCGACTGTCATTGCTGTTTCCCTGTGAACCAATTAGATTGTGTGCCTCCTCAACCAGAAGCATATGCTTCAACGGAGAACCAGATTTTCTCTTTACTTTGCAATATTCATAAACATAACTCAACAGGAACATCATCATGAGAGATTTTTCATCTCCATTCAAACTGTCAAGCTCCAACACAACAGGCCGCCCCATTAAATCCTCCATCGGGATTGAGTGCGGCGTATCAAGCATTCGTCCCTTCGAGCCTCTTCGCAGAGAGTTCAGTCGTTCCAATAACGATGCCTTAAAATCACTTCTCATCCTGGCATCAAAATCTGTATGTTCCACAATGTATTCCGCATTGCGGCAAAGATCAGATAATGTAGGAGTCTCAAGTCCTTCTTCGCCGCCGCAGCTATCATCATACCATCCTTTTTCTCTGTATGTGCGCCGAATCGCCTGATCAAGAAAAAGCGGCAGTGGATCAAATAAATCAAATGCACCTATAAAACAGGCTTCCAACTTAGAAATATGACTTTCAATCTTAATTCCCGGTAATACCTCCATAGGGTTAAAGCGGAAAGGACTTACCCCTTCATCGCCTAATGTAAATACCAGCAAATCATCTTTGAACTCGGGCAATATCTTCAATGCACGATATTCTGTCTTTGCAGGTTCTAAAATAATAAACGGTATTCGTTGTTCCTCCGGTACAGCCCAAAATTGATACAGAATATTAAACATCGCTGTCGTCTTGCCACTTCCCGGCACACCAACAATTAAACCATGCTTTGCGAACTGCTGACTGTCAAATTCTGCTGGAATTTTTTTATCTCCTGCTTCATCCATATAATTGCCCAGACGAATGACACTTCTTGCTGGTTTTCTCGTTGCAGAACCTTCCAGCCCGGTATCAAGCAGAAATCCTGGAAATCCTGATCTTGTTGGAATTGGAATACGGAAAAAGTTTGCAATTTCCTCCACGCTAGCAATCCGGCAAAGGCGCTGTGCCCTAAATGGTGCATTATTTCTGTTCCTATTCCAATACGGAGTATGAATATCTGCCGAAGCTACAGCATACCTGTAACATTCCTCCAAATATTGGTATTTTCCGAATGGCTTGCGAAAAAGGATTGTTCGTCCTTCATTTTTTACACTGTTAGCAAGAAATGCCTGTGCCAGTGTTTCTGCATTTTCCTCTGCAAATACCCGAACAGAAGTCAGAAAAATCCTGCTTGTTTCATATTGTTTGTTCAGTTTTTCAAAATTGTCAATCGGTGTTTTCAGTATCGGAAGTTTTTTCCCTCTCCAAAGTATCTTCCCAGTCTCTGGATGTTTCAGCGTCTCGCCGTTCATGCATTCTTTCAGATTACCTATGCTGACATTGATCCATTGCTTTTCTGCCTCCAGATAGCTTGTCGGCTGAATAGTAACTTCAACAGTTGCCGTACCCTTATGGTTTATCAACGCCCGACAGATATGTTCCATATTATTGTCGGCGGCTGTCCACATATTGGGAGAATAAAAGGAAAGATGTCCGCCAGATTTAGTCGGATACTCGTCTCCCTGATATTCTTGTTCATCTTTAATTATTTCTGCCACTTCGGTTGCCCATGAGGTGTCAAGGCAGAGTTCTGTTTCTGCCATAGTGTCTATCTTCCGAAAAGAATACTCATTGTTCATCAGAGCATTTCGAATACGACTATCTGACTGATTCAGTTCTGCTTCAGAAATCGGACGTACGTCTGCATATCTAAACAAGAGATACAGAGTAATACGGTCATTTGCTTTGAGTAATCGTAGGCTTATCGCCCATTTTGTACCAAGACTGTGGAATTGACGAATCATAAGAAACTGTTTCTTAGCAACTTCCATCGCCCGTCCATCTACTTCTTTACATAAATATAGAAACCGATGATCTGTAAAATTCGGCAGTTTTGTCAGCTGATAAGCCAAATAGGTACAATATTTATCTTCCTGCTTATAAGACCATGTCGTTTTATCTACGGATTCCCAGTTGAGAAGTCTTGCCATCGTATTTCCCTCATCACATAACAAAAGGTAAATGTCTATTATTGTTTTCCCACATAATAAACATTTACCTTGCATCAAATGTATCTTTTAATATTTATCTGTAGTCCTCTTTTCGCCTTGCAATCAGTTGCTCAAGCTCGTTCATATTATTACTGTCTTCGTGTTCCTGGGAAACTCTTCCCTTGAATTCTTCATCACTTACCTGCTTAATACAGTCAAATACAGAATCAAAGATTCGGCTCAGGTGGCCATTTATATCTTCCTGAAAGGAATGGAGAAATATCGAATTCTGCCAGTTTGTCCATGCTGCATTCCATGCTTTTTCTTGTTCTTCACATTTCTGATTATGCTCACGAATAGCCTTAAGCTTTGTAGATGAGTTAAATCCAATAAATGTTAACAGCGCTCCTGCTAAAAATGCGACAACCGCTAAAAAGCCAAACATTCCAACGGCTGCATTTAACATGAAAAAGCAAACGCTGACGATCAATAATAGTATACCCATTATCAGATAGCCAGCTTTTTTCAACAAAGTAGGATCTACAGAAAGCGGGCTCATGGGTACTTCCGGCAAATCAGGAGGTGTAATAAAAGTTTTCTCCTCTACAAAAGTAAACTTGCCAATATGATTAAATTGAATCAAACAAGACAGGGGATTAACGGCAGTTGTTTCCGGTTCAACAAAATAAGTCTCTTCTCGCAGACTGCTGCGATCCCATTGAATCGGTCGTTTCTCAACATGAGCCGGTACGCCATTTTCCTTGATCTTATCCGCAATTTTATGCATAAATTCTTCTTCTGTTAATTCCGAAAAATCTTCAGTGAAAAACCTCTGACGTTTTGAATCCTTCTTTAGCCAACTCCATAATTCCGTGGAGGACATATAGTTGTTTCCAACATTTCCATATAGTGTTGCAGATTTCCGGCTTTTTTTCTTTTCTTCCTGCTGACGAACTTCTTCCGCAACCTGAACCTGAATACTTTGCTTTCGATCCTCAACCTTCTGACTGATCTGGGCGACAATATCCTGTGCTCCTGAAATTGCTTTCCCAGCTGTATTAGAAATATTCTCTTTTACAGAATTCCATTCTTCTTCGTAATTGATTTTGCGAACTTCCGGTTCACTGTCGGATGTATGCTGTTCATGCGAAACTGTATTTTCCACTATGGCATCAGGGAACTGTTCACCGCAGTTTGTGCAAAAGATATCATTATCTTCCATTGGGTTCCCACAATTAGCGCAATATTTCAAATCCTTATTCCCCATTTCATATTTTTTATATTTTCATTATTCCACAAAGAGCTGTTTTTGTCAATAGTCCACAAAAAATTCTTTTGATATAAAATATGTTCTTATTCACTGCCAGTAATCAATATTTCCCTATAATGCCACCAATTATATTTGACAATCAAAGTTATCAATTGATCCGCTAATGTCGTAGACTTAACAAAAACACGAAAATACTTGATATGCTCCTCTTAGCACAGTTATTGCTGAGTTCCAGATTGCAGTATCTTTATTCCGTCGTGCTGTTTGCCATAAAACAGAAACAATGTTGTGTTGAAGGATTTTGTAACAGCACTGCCTAATTATATCAATCCTCGATATGAACATAGGCTTTTTTTGTTCAGTTCTCTGATGGTGGCAGAGGATACTTTACTACCCCACATAGCCTCAGTGATATCTTCCACTCGGAGCACGGAAACACCGGCCAGATACATCTCAATAAGGGCTTCTTCTACGCTGCTCTCCCGATGGCGATACCGCTCAATAAAGGCTGTTTCAAAGGATACACCTTTAAGGCGAGGCACGTGAAGTGTAACGTCACCGGAAGTTGTCAGATGCTGTCAATAGTTTTTCGCAAATTCATTCCTAAGCTTAACCGCCTTGACTGCTATGTACCTGGCTGGGCAATACCCGTCAAGGATGCTCGCACAACGCCTGTCCTTGACGGGCAATGGGCAGACTGGTAGCATGCAGTGGGCGGTAAGCGCATAGTTCGTCTATAGAATTGAGCCGCTTCCCAGCATTAGGAAGCTATATCATTCTCTTCCGCAGAGATGATCATTGATCTAAGGTGCTCCATGTTGAGATATCGTTTATTACCCCAATCACTGGAAGCAACGTGTCTCAGTCTGGCGCAAACAAGCATAAGAGCATCCTCATCAAAAACATTTACTATATGCTGTCCTATGCGTTTACCACGCTGAATCAGGATGGCTATGAGAATGTTGCGACCGAGGATTTCGACAATCTCCATAATCTTTTTGCCGCAATACTGGCCAAAGGTATCGGAAGACAACTGAAGCAGGGCTTATACCGGGAGTACATGAACCGGACAGAAACGCTTCCTGTTGTGCGCGGAAAAATCGATATGCCGGGTACTATTCAGAATCGCCTTGCCCGCAAGCAAGTCTTGACCTGCCAATACGATGAGCTGTCGGAGAATAATCTGCTCAATCAAATTCTGAAAACGACGGTCATGCTCCTTTTGCGGCATGCACGGGTGAGCGAAGATTATAAAACCGACCTGAAGAAAGAGATGCTCTTTTTCTCCAATGTGGACACCATTGACCCTGCTTCAATTCGATGGAGCTCCATCCGCTTTCATCGCAACAATAATACCTACCGGATGCTTATCAGCCTGTGCCAATTGGTACTGGAAGGAATGCTCATGAGCACTGACAGCGGCGAGTACCGGCTGGCCTCCTTTGTGGACGAGCAGCGGATGAGCAGGCTGTATGAGAAGTTCATTCTCGAATACTACGCAAAGGAATGCCCACAGATAAAAGCAACGGCCTCACAAATCCCGTGGGCCTTGGACGATGGCGTTGGAACCTTACTGCCGGTGATGCAGAGTGACATCATGCTCACGCAGGGTAACCGGGTGCTGATTATCGACGCAAAATACTACACGCACACGATGCAGGCACAATATGATGTCCATACGCTTCACTCGAATAACCTGTACCAGATTTTCACCTATGTGAAAAACAAGGATATGGAATTTGGAGACCGTCCGCATGAGGTTTCTGGCATGCTACTGTATGCCCGGACAGACGAGCTCATCCAGCCGGATAACACCTACCACATGAGCGGAAATAAAGTCAGCGTCCGGACACTCGATTTGAACCGAGAGTTCTCTGAGATTGCTGCACAGCTAAATGCGATTGTGGATGAGCACTTTTCTTAAGCCGGTGCTTTCGAGGGAAGGCAACTGCTACTGCGTTGAGAGGTGTTGAAATGAAATTGTCTTCTGAGACGAAACAGGAACATAGAATTATCGATGAGACTCGCCGGTCTATTATTGATGCCCTCCTCGCTATGGGGAGCCTGACTGGTGATAAGGAGTATCATGAATTTGCAAAGTTAGTTTGCCCATCATTGAGTGAGGGAACAATCTCTGAAATAGCAAGGCACATGGATAGGTTTGATGATTGGCCAGAAAGCTATTTGCTGGATACAGTTATAGATTATCTGCAACTATCCGATGAGGGCTTTTGCTTTCTTCTTGAACAATATGTCAATCCTAATATCCATCACTGGAGATGGAGTGCGGAAGAAGAGCGCCGAGGGCCAATTCACAATTCTGAACTCGTTGAAGTGATTAATAGATACCTTGCCCACGATGAATATCAACTTGAAATCAAGGATAGCATCGGGGACAAAGATTTTTATCAATGTGTATCAATGAGGGCTGGGGTTCAGGGAACAGTTAAAAACATTATTTTCGCTGCAAAATACAAACCAGAAATCGTGTTCGATGATGCGCTCAACAATGACATCCGAATCACGAGAAACGCCGACAAGTGTCTCATATATGATAGGTCAATCCCGCAAAATGGCCTTCTTTGGAGTGAGCTTGTAGAATGGTTTGCTGCTAAATATGATGTCGTTGACAATGTAGAAAACCGTTTACTCAGAAGACTTTGTGATAGCTTGGATGACAGCTTTAAAGCTGCCGGTGCTAAGTCAGGCCCAGAAACGTGGATGATGCAGGCATACTATGAATTAATGAAAACGTGTGGTAAGGATTTTCCGGCTCTACTTCCACAAGTATACCTTTACTATGACCCGCTGACTCAGGCAGAGCGTGGCTATAAGCTATTTGAGCATCAGAAAATGGATTTTCTTATGATATTCTCCCATCGCAATAGGGTGGTTATCGAAATCGACGGGAAGCAGCACTACGCTGATGGAGATAGAGCGTCCCCAAGGCTTTATAGCGAGATGGTCAAAGCACAACGAGAAATGAGCCTTTATGGTTATGACGTGTATCGATTTGGCGGATATGAATTTATAAATGCTACAGAGTCAGACAGCAAAAAGCAAGAACTGCTCAAAAATCTGAAGGAATTCTTTGTTCGACTGTTCCAAAAATATAACATCTTGGAAAGGTAGCCATCAACACTTTTTAATTTTGCCCAAACCATTTAATTTTGGCATACTTTTTAATTATTCCCTGAGCCAGCCGCGCTGGAGCCCAGATGCCAGTGTCAGGGGCACCTCGGCTGTGCTCTGATGGGACAAATTGAACACCGACAAATACAGCGAAAACCGCAAGAAACGCCTTGTTTCCTGCGGTTTTCGCTATTTTTATACACTTTCCCGGCGACCGGGCTTGTATCAAAGATTACGTCTTTATAGATCCTACATGTGTATCGAGAGTTATCCTTATCTTTATCTCCAATCAACCAGAATCGAGGAATAAGCCTTGGAACATCATTTGCTGCGGATTGAGTGCATAAGGCGTTCGCGGAAATAAGTCACCGTGGACTTATCCCCTAAACAGAAAGGCAGAGTCGAAACAATGGCGCTCCTCCCCCTTCCCCCCTGCCGATATTATATTGTAGTGGGAGTGTGGTTCAGAACCGTTCCCAAGAACTGCCGCGTTCTAGACCTCGGATTTGATGTCAGGCTTATCTCGCCTATTTCGGGTGTAGAGCAGTTTCCACGGACACGCGGAAAATCAGACATCAATTCCAGCCTATCGAGCCACGTCGAGACTGTCGCTCTGCTCGTGAGAACAAGTAAATAATTTTCACGTTAAAACGCCAAAATTGCTATCAGAAGTGTAGTTTCTGAACAATTTTGGCGTTTATTCTTTTCGGCCGGAATTCCTGCTGTCGTGTGTCTGGTTGTCCTTGGAAATTCGTTCGGAACTATTTCCGCAAAATATATACATAAATGCGTGCATACTTTTTGGCGGAATAGACCCGAATTTAGACCAGATTTTTTAGACGCATTTATGCATATTGCTTTATTCAGGCTGGCTCTGTCGCTTGAAAACCGTCCAACTATTGGGGGCACTTCATCATCGCTGCCCTTGACACCAGAACGGAATTGCCGTTATAGGGTGAGCAAGGGAACAGCAAATATGCTGTTCCCTCATCATAAAATATCGTTCTTTTCTACACTGTTATACAGCGTTTACACAGAATTGGGGATTCTCCCGAGAATAACCAGATTTAACTTCTGCTCAAGTTGTGCTGAAGTGAATTTATATAACGAGAACGGAATGTGAGTTCCATTATTTTATCCCAGATAAATTGGTGGAGATTTCACTTTCCGACAACTTGTCGGGAAGTTAGGTTGTGACTTTGGACCAATTGGGTCCGAAGTACTATACTTATGCGCCCCAGCTATATTCTGTCACAGTTTTGTCAGCGATGTGATCAAATTCAAGTATTCTCTTTTTCAAAAAAGATTCTCTGTCGTAGTTTTCCAAAAGGAACTTATGCAGAAAACATACAATCTTCCCCTTTGCTCGTTACTTCTGTTGAGCATCACCTTGCCAGCTTACATTAACCAATTGTTTCTCTTTATTGCTGTGTTTGGGGCAAATCAAATTTCATCTAGCTTATATTTATGGTGTGATACTCCACAACATTGAATATAGAGACCATAGGGACCAAGCTTTGCTTCCAACGAGCAGTTACATCGTGTGCAGTGCTGACCGATTCCACCATGGCGATAAAAATACCGTTCAACCAAGTCCACATCGACAAGCGCAGTCTCGTGGCAAGCAGGATAACCCGTGCAGGCTAAGAAGAACTTGCCTTTCTTACTTTTTTGCAACTTCATCGGTTTACCGCAGGAAGAACACTTTTTATTTGCCAGCACATAGCTTGCGAAAGTATCAGTTATTTTTCCTTCATTATCGGTACTGATAGTCTTACTTTGATCTACAGTCCTACTCATTTCCATAAAGCCATAGAGAGAAGCCACTGTATGTGAACCCTTAAAGCGGATAACTGGACGGTATCTTGTCTGGAGGATACTTCCCTCTGATTTGAATTTCGCATCAGAGCTTGGCATACCGAACCACACAATCTTCTTGTCAATCAATACCACCGGATTTGTGACAAATGGGTTCTCTATTGCAAGGGGCTTCAGAGCAGAAGACAATCCTTGCTTATTTTCTGCTCTGAGATAAACCTTAATGCCTTTTCCCATGGCAGTCTTCAACGCTGTGGCCAACTGTCCGGAAAACGCATCTTCCACAGGCTTGTCTGGAATATCTATTCTAATTTCACGTCGGGCTTCAGATACATCTTTAAGGAACCGACGATTTCCATCATCATTATCAAAGAAACTCATGGTGCTTCCGCTGATAGCAGAGCGCCTCTGAGAAAGCTCCTGCCCGCTCAGGCAGCTTGGTTTTTTTCGTTGCCCTTCAATCATACGCTCAAACATAAGGCTACTAGATAGGTTCTTGTTGTCCATGTAGGCGATATTTGCCACACCGATAAACTTACCCTTTGCTCTGGTTAGAGCGACATTGAAAAGTCTGTTGGCATAATTGTTTCCGGTTGAAGTAAGTAGCATCCCCGGATATGGCATACGATAACAGTCAACTGCATCGTAAACAATAACATCCTTTTCAGAACCTTGGAATTGGTGAACCGTAGCACAGGTAATCGGCTTTAATTCCGGATTCGCATCTGCCACATCTCGTGCCATTGCATGAAGCAAGCGAGATTGTGCATGATACGGAGTAATAATACCAACTTCGTGATCCTTGGCAGCATCTAATGCCAAGGAGAAGGACATTAAGGCACTCAGTACATTAACTCTCGAATTATCACCAGTCTTAGTACAAACCGACATCATTCCAGACAAGTCTGCAAATGCCATTGCATGACCATTGATAGTAAGTGCAAAATAATCGCACGCCTATTCCCAGACTCTAAATCGTGGGATAATACTTTAAAAAGTCGAAAAACTCCAGGTGAGTTTTTCAAGTAATTAAAGTATGGAGGGATCAGCATGTCAGAAGTGATACAGGTACGCAGTCAGTATCGAATGCGGGAATGGGCAAAGATTATTCAGGAATGTGAAGCGAGTGGTTTAAGCAATAAGGAATTTTGTGAGCAAAACGGAGTATCGATAAAGAGTTATTATTACTGGCTGAGAAAGCTTCGCGAGGCGGCAATGCATCAGAATCAGCCTTCGCTGGTACAGCTTACGTCAACGACGGATGAATGTAACAGAATAGATGATATGATTCATATTCAATTCCGTTCTGCTCGTTTGGATCTGCCGGGTAATACAGATGCCGAAGCTGTCATAGCAATCCTGCGATCTCTGCAATCCTTATGATTGATCTGAGCAAGGTAACCAACTATTATATTGCGTGTGGTTATACGGATCTTCGCCGGGGAATAGATGGTCTTGCAGGTATTGTCCAACTCCAATATGGAATGGATTTACGAGAGGACAGCCTGTTTTTATTCTGCGGACGACGTACAGACCGGATCAAGGCATTGTATTGGTCTGGAGACGGATATGTGCTTTTGTATAAGCGTCTCAGTAATGGTAATTTTCAGTGGCCTCGTTCCGAAGCAGAATTGAAGAAACTGGATCCGCAGTCTTTCCGCTGGCTTATGGAAGGATTACAGATTGAACAGCCCAAAGCAATACGAAAAGGGATAAAGAAGGATTTATTTTAAAGAAAATATGTGGTTTTCTGTACTTTTATCTAGATTTATAGTATAATTAATTTAATAAAAGTTTTCCTTTGGAGGATTGCCATGGCTAACCGTGCTGCTCAAAAACAGAATAACAGAGCGCAGATTCAGGCTTTGGAAGATGCATTGAAGCAGAAGGATGCAAAGATTGCGGAACTGGAGCAGCGTCTGGATCGCCTGACTGAGCTTCTGGTAAATGCACAGCGTGCCAGATTTGGTCAGTCCAGTGAAAAGCAGAAATATGTCATGAAGAATGCAAAACAGATGTCATTCTTCAATGAAGCTGAAACTGAGCAAAATCCAAAGGCGCCGGAACCAACAGAGGAATCTGTTACAGTTGCCATGCATCAGCGCAGAAAGAAGGCAAAACGTACTTACAATGAACTTCTGGAAGCTCTTCCAGAAGAAGAAGTCTTTCTTGACTTATCTGAGGAACAGAAAAACTGTCCCAAGTGCGGCATGCAGCTGAAACGAATCGGCAAAAAATATGTAAAATCCGAGTTGATTTTAATTCCTGAAACAGTAAAAATTTTGAGATATTATACGTATACCTATGCCTGCCCATCCTGTGAGAAGGACACCGGTTATGCAACGATACGCTGCGCTGCAGCTCC
Source organism: Butyricicoccus porcorum (assembly GCF_002157465.1). Classification (GTDB taxonomy): domain Bacteria; phylum Bacillota; class Clostridia; order Oscillospirales; family Butyricicoccaceae; genus Butyricicoccus_A; species Butyricicoccus_A porcorum. The sequence continues at coordinate 127,072 of NZ_NHOC01000003.1, read as the reverse complement.
GCCTTCGCTTATGAAGCACAGTCTTGCATCTCCTTCTACCGTTGCAGATGTCATGGTGAAGAAGTATGCAGATGGTCTTCCTCTTGCCAGACAGGAAAAGATATGGAAGAGACATGGTCTGGAGCTTTCCCGAGCGACTTTGGCAAACTGGGTGATTCAAACAACACAGAACTGGCTGAAGCCGCTATATCGACAGCTGAAGAAGCATCTGCTGGAGCAGAATGTCATCCATGCAGATGAAACAGTGGTACAGGTACACGGCGAAGAAGGTAAACCGGCAACCTCGGAATCCCGAATGTGGGTTTATGCCAGTGGCAAGCGCTGCTCAAAGCAAATTCGCTGTTTCGAGTACCAGCCGGATCGCTCCGGCGACAGAGCAAAGACCTTTCTGAAGGGCTTCAAAGGCTGTCTGGTGACCGATGGATATTCCGGCTATAACAAGGTTGAGGGAGTAATCCGCTGTGGTTGCTGGGCACATATGAAGCGTAAATGGCGTGAAGCTATGCCGGATGGTGCCACCGTAAAGAACTCCAAATCTGCAGTTGGATATTCCTATTGCAACCGTATTTTCGCATGGGAGAAGAAATGTGAAGATTTTTCCAATGAACAACGGAAGGAATTCCGAAAGCTGAAGCTGGAACCTTTGGTCGAAGAGTATTATCTGTGGCTGAACACCGTAAATCCGGAAGAGGGCAGCAAACTTGAGGAAGCTGTTACTTATGCAAGAAACCAGAAAGCCAGCCTGTATACATTTCTGGATTATGGAGAAGTGGATATTTCCAATAATCTGGCGGAGAATGCAATCCGTCCTTTTGTTGTGGGTAGAAAGAACTGGCTGTTCTGCGATAGTGTAAAGGGCGCTGATTCCAGTGCAATTATCTACACTTTGGTCGAAACAGCTAAGGCAAACGGACTGGAGCCATACGATTATTTGCTGCGCATTCTGACATGGCTGCCTTGTTTTGGCAAGACACCTGCCGCAGAGAAGCTGGAAACGCTGATGCCATGGCATCCGAATATGCAGGCATTAAATGAAACAGCGGACATTTGATTGATTACAATATAATATTATGATGCCGGGTGTGCAGTTGAGCGCATCCGGCATTTTTAGTGAAACGGGTGATTATTGAGCATTTACCTTCAAATTGCGAATACCACCATATCTATTAACGATATTCGTAGTCTCAAAAGTGAACTCTTCTTTCCGCTGGAATGTCGACACGCATAAAAATATGCCTGTATTTTCCTGATGCTAACCACAGTAGAGTAATATCAGTATATGTAAAATCCTGTACTGACTGCAGTTACCACTCAATCTCCTCCGGATATTCCAGTCTGGAATCATGGAGAGAATAAATATCTGTGTTATACTCTTTCGCTGCAGCATGCAAATCTCTTAATAACGTATAATATGCCTGTGGTGCTTTCACCAATCGTTTCGCAATATTACGTAGTTTATCTTTGCGTTTTTCCAACGGTGCTTTCAATAATTCTATGTTGCATTTATCAATATACTGTGTCGCATAGCAGGCATAACTATCATAAGAATTCTCCCATGAACGAATGATCTTTTCTAATTCAAGGCCACCGATTACTTCACCTAACGCCTGCCAGACTCCCGCAGCAAACTGATTCAGATATGCCTTATCATGAACATAATCAGAGTACGGCGGCAAATGTTCTCCCTCTTTCATATTCTTCGATTCATAAAACTTCCTTGCACTTGGGAACGCCTGTTGCATAGAGACAGCAGCAAAAATTGCCAGTGGAAACAGCACATTTACACTGTAATAAACATTATTGGTTGGAGTAATCATTTTATGCCATCGCATTATTTCCTGATTCATTCCATTTTCAACCGTAAAAATATCGCGATCGCCCATATAAGCATGACGAATATCATAGCAAATCGCCAGCAGAGTATTCCTCACTCCATAATATGCAGAAGTCGGATCATCTACTATCCCTGTTATACGGTAGATAGATTCCGTAAGCTCATAGAAATCCTGTAAGTCTCCTTGAATGGTAACACCGGTCAGGTGCTCTGTTGGCTTGAATCGCAACATAATATTTTCTCCTCATATTTATATCAATAAATTCAGACTGAATCATTCTGGTATCCATTTACCCAAGGACAATCCAAAATGTAAGTTTGACATTAATCGTTCAAGTCAGCCTGTGGAATTGTCAAGAAAAGTGCAGTCTAAAAACTCACAAATTTTAAGCAGCAGATGAATGATACATATTGTGGTAATGTGTCTTATAAACAGCGGGTGGAAGTCCTAAGGGATTCGACGTATATACTCGCTTCCGATTATAGTAGATAAACACATATCGAAAGATAATAGATTTAACCTCCGCCATTGGCATTCGGTAAGTAGGAATTCTATAGAGCAGTTCCTTCTTCAAAGTTGCGAAAAAGCTTTCCATTCGGGCGTTATCGTAGCAGTGTGCCACACCGCTTAAGCTCTGCAGCATACCATATTCAGAGAGTTTTTTCTTGAACGCCTCGCTGGTATACTGGCTTCCGCGATCGCTATGAAGTATCGCGCCTCGAATCGGATACCAGCAGGCAACTGCCTTGAGTGTATTGATACAGAGTTCTTTTCGCATATTGTCATCCATCTGAAGAGAAAGAATCTCACCGTTAAAGCAATCCATAATCGGGGAAATATAGAGTTTTCCGTCCAGGCAGCCGATCTGCGTGATATCCGCCAGTAGTTTTTGATACGGAGCATCAGCCTGAAAATCCTGCTTGATCAGATTTTCCTTCTCTTGAATTTCGGTGGCAGCGTGTGTTAAACCATGTGGACGTCTGGGTCTGCCGTGAATCAGACCTTTTTCGTGCACAATTCGCCTGATTCTACGTTTTCCTGTGTGGAATCTGTTCTGCGCCAAAGCAAGCTGCATTCGTTTCACTCCATAATTGTCATTATAATCGGATTCATTCATAATCCTGTCTATTGCCGCCGAAAGAAGCGCGTGCTTAGACGGCTTACTGAGATTCTTCAGATATCGATAATATCCGGATTCGCTTACATGAAGAATTCTGCATAATAGTTCCACACTCCACTCTTTATGTGAATCTGTCTGTATAGAGTGGATAAAGCGGTATCGCTCATGCGCTTTGACTTCTTTCGGCGCGCTGCGAAAAAAACAAGAGCCTCCTGAAGTATATCGTTAGCTCGTTGGAGCTCTTTGACTTCCTTCTCCAGTTCAAGCATTCTTCGTTCCTGCTCGCTTGCCGTCAGCTGTTTATGTCCACTTCCTACAAATGCCTGATCTCCGTATTTCTTTCGCTTACCTCGCCAGGTTGTGACTGTATTGTAGGGGATTCCAAGCTGGTCCGCCGCCTTCTTTGCTCCGATTTCATCTGAGAGCTTCAATGCTTCTTCTTTAAAATGTTTGTCGTAGCTTCTTGCCATGATTTCTCACCGTTCCTTTGTTCAAATTCGACTTTTCCTAACTGATTTTGTTTAGAATTTATTCTCTGCCGAGTATGTAAATCCTTTGATTATTTGATATATCCATATTATCCTGCCTATATAAGCTAATGTTATCATTTTGTTATCGGTATTGATAACACTTGCTCAGTAGCTGTGGATAATAGTTATATGCTATGGCTTAAATTATAAGCGAGTTTTTTTTGTTTTTTAAATTCTATACCGACCAGTACAACAGATAGCACAAACGCTGAAAAATCAGCAACAGGCCCCGCTAGCAATACTCCCATAATTCCGAAACGAAGCGGGAGCAGCAGGGTAAGCGGAATCAAGAAAAAGGTCTGCCTTGTTAATGCCAACAGAGCACCTTTTAACGCTTTTCCTATTGCGGTAAAAAAGTCGGAAGAAAGCAACTGCACACCATTTACCAACACCATGAAAATATAGGTACGCATGAACAAAACAGCAAATTCAAAATACAGCTCGTCCCCGTCTCCGAATAGTGAAATGATAGATCGCGGGAAAAATTGAAATGCGATAAAAGCAATAGTGGAAACAACAAGATTCCACTTTATTGCAAGCATGTAAGCCTCCCGTACCCGATGATATTGCCTTGCTCCATAGTTGAAACCGATAATCGGCTGCATCCCTTGCGAGATTCCTGTAACAATCGCAAGGATTATGGCATTTGTTTTCATAACAATTCCGCAAGCTGCCAAGGGAATATCCGTTCCATATTTTGTTAATGCGCCGTAATAAGTCAACGAATTGTACTGAATGATTTGAATCACGGTAATTGCAATCTGATTTGAGCAGCTGCTTATCCCCATGCTGCAAATTTTCAGGCTTTCTTTAATGTCAAATAAAAACGACTTTTTTTCAAAATGGATTGTTTGGAAACGCCATAGATAACGGAGTGCGAGTGTGAAAGAAAAAATTTGCCCAATAACCGTTGCCCAAGCTCCGCCGGCAATTCCCCAATCGCAAACAAAAATAAAAATGGGGTCAAGAATGGTATTGATAATAGCTCCCACAACCATGCAGGCCATTGAATACTTTGGTTTTCCATCTGCTCGAATCAAATTGCTCATACCATTCGTTACAATGAGAAACGGCATTCCAATCAATGTTATGCTGGCATACTGCTTTGCATATGGAAATACAGCTGTCGTTGCCCCAAATGCCTTTAGGAGCAAAGGCAGAAAAGTTTCTCCAACCAGCAAATAAATAATTCCGAAAATTCCCATCAGAACAATACCATTTCCCGCTGCTTTGGCGGCAGCTTTCGGCTCTTTGCATCCAAGACAGAGGGAAACACGGGAAGAACTGCCAATTCCGACCAGTAGTGCAATGGCAAGGCAGATGGTAGAAAACGGGTAGGCAACATTGGTTGCTGCATTTCCCAAATAACCGACCCCTTGACCAATAAAAATCTGATCCACAATATTGTAGATTGAACCGACAAGAGACGCCACAATACTGGGAACAGCAAAATTTTTCAACAGCTTTGGAATTTTTTCATAGCCCAGAGGATTTTCAGTCATTGAACTCCTCCCCCTTTCTCTCTATATGGAGTTCCGATGTGATATTTCTGCCCGCCTGTATTAAGAAATCCATAAAAAGGTTCTGCTCGGATTCGCTCATACCCTGCAATAAAAGAGCTTCTGTCTTTTCGCATATCATCTGTATCTCGTCAATAATAGACAATGCTCTTTCTGTAGGATACAATTTACATGTCCGCTTATCATTATCATTGGGAGAACGTGTAATCATTCCCTGCTTTTCCAATGTCGCAACCGTCCGTACAATATTGCTTGGATGAACATAGAACATATTCAACAAAGAATCTTGTAGAATACCGGGCGAACGACAGATTTTGATTAAGAACATATATTGACTGTTGTTGATTCCATAGGGGGCAAGTTGCTTGTCCAAATAGATTTTGTAAAATCGGTCTGTTACTGAAAGCCATTTTAATAGTTTCATAGATATATTCCTCCTAACCACCAGTATTATAACACAATATGCGTGCGCACGCAACCACCTTTTAACATTATATCTGCCGCTTTGTCCTCCTAAACACAAATCAATTCTACATCTATAATCTCTACTGCTCTGCTACGAATATTATTCATTTTCCCGACCCATTCAAGCTGATTTTCTGCCTTTAGCTGTTCTGTCACGCCCTCACATTCTGCCATCTGTTTTACCAGCCGAGAAAACATTTCCTCTGCCTGTCGATCAATATCAGCAAGGTAACTGTTCAGTTTTCCGCTTGTCAACAAATTAGAATAAAACAGCCGTTTATGCTCTTTCAAGTAGCGTTTATGCCGCTGTCCCCATATGCCGATAGATTGTGTTTCTGTTTCGGGCAGTTTCAAATCGGGGAGAAAATAATCTCCAACCCGTATATAAGTGCCGCCCATTTCTTCAAAAATCGTCTTTGTCATTGTGTATTCCTACCTTTCATTTTGATTATCTCTAAAGCGTTTATCACGCTGTTTAGACTGTTTGGCTTGCTCTAAAAGTCCATCAATTTGCTTGCTGCCGAATACCTTACGGAGTAGTTTATAATCCCTGTTTTGCTCCTTCAGTTCAGCATTTTCAGCGTTAAGACTGCTGTTTTTTCTGCTCAACACTTGGTTTTCACGATACAGACTTGCGTTTGTTGCGTTCAGCCTGTGATAACTGTCCCACGCTTCAAAACATCGGGCAAATACGGTTTTAATAAGCGATTTTAACCTCTTGATAAGCGGCTCGGCGAACTTTGTTTTATAGGTTTTGGCTGTCATTAACCCCGATGGTTCGGGTAGATTATATTCAGGTGCAGTATCTAAGCTATCGCTTATTGCCTGCAATCGCTCAATACCGTCATCAAAATTCTGCACTCGGTCTGAAAGAGATTTCACCACATCGGTTTTCTCGGCAATCTGACTGTCAAGAGCCGATATTTCTTTTTCCCGTTCCTGCTTTTTGTAATCAAGAACGGACAAATGCTTATCGTGTGTGCCTTTCTGCTCCCACTCAATTCCGTACCGTTCCATAACGGCGGCAAGCTGTTCTTTTTCAGAAAGTACCCATTGCGACCATTCCGTATCGCCACGAGTACCGCCCTTAAATCCCTGCGCCACAAGAGCCTGTTTTAGCGACACTCTTGTATCTAAACCTCGCTTGCTACCTGTTGTAAACGGTACAAAGTCAATGTGAATATGCGGTGTTGCTTCATCCATATGCAGATGAACAGAGAACACATATAAGTTTGGATTTCTCTCTCGAAAACCCTTGTAATACTCATCCAAAATCTGCTTTGCAAGCTGTCCGTTTTCGCTTTCTGCACTCATATTATCTTTATCGCCAATCTGTAAAATCAGTTCGTGAAACGGCTTTTCCTGTTTGCCTGTACGGATTTTGTCATAATAGTTTTCTATCTTTCGGTCTGCCCTTGTCTGCTTATCATTGTATCGTTTCAGAGCTTCATCAAATAGTTTGTGATATACTTTTTCGATGTTCTCATTGCAATAATCTATATTCAAGTGGGTGCGCTCTGGAGCAACATTCTCTGCTGTAAACTTTCGGCTGTTGTGATTGATCGAGCCCTTTCCGACCATTGCACTAATTGTTCTTTGCATTTTATCACGCCCTTTCTTTTCGGTTAGTGGTTCTGTTACTCTTGCCAAGAGTAACGCAAAAGCACTTTTGTCAGCTTCGCCAACAAAAATGCAACCTGCAAGCAGGTTTTGCGCTCTCCGAGAGGTAAGGGCTGTCCTTTGAAAAGGACACCCTTACAACCCCGTCTAAACTTTTGTGACGGTGTGTGACGATGGTGACGGTATTTTTGATACCGCACCCGCCCCTAAAATCATCGTCACACCGTCACATATCGTCACGCCTGCTCCAATCGGGATAGCTTTACTTTTCGCTCACTTCGACTGCGGCTGTTCTCATAGAAAATCTTATACTCATTTAGCAAACGCCCCGCATTGATATTCAGCTTTCGTGTGAGAGCGTTAGGCTGAATATCAAGCTGAAGAATAGAGCAAAGCTCCGTAGGCGTCCCCGTCCATTCATTACTGCCCGAAGAAAGCAATTGCGCTATCTTTTCAAGCAAAGGTTCGGGCGGTTCTTTCCAAAGCTCCGTTTCTGTCCGTTCCAGCTCCCACAGCAAAGTTTCGGTATTGCGATTGAGGTACAGCTTTTGGTCTTGCTGATCTCTGCCCGATACTTCAAGCGTGGCGGCGTTGCTTGTGCGTTTCTCTTTTTGCAGAAGAAACGCCCCATCCGCCGCACCGAGCAAGCCTGTCGTTCCCGAAATCATATTAAATTTATCATCCGCTGTTTGCTTCCTCGTGTGATGAACAAGCAGAATACAAATGCCGTACTTATCGGCAAACTGTTTCAGCCGTGTGATGATTTCATAATCGTTTGCGTAGCTGTAATTATCCCCGCCGACTTCTCTGACCTTTTGGAGCGTGTCAATGATAATCAGGCTTGTATCGGTGTGTTCCTGCATAAACCGCTGTAACTGAGCGTCCAATCCATTACCGAGACTGTCGGCTGAAACAGAGAAGAAAAGATTGTCTGTGCTGTCTGTTCCGAACATTCGGTATAGCCGTTCCTGCAAGCATCGGTAATCATCTTCAAGAGCAAGATACAGCACCGTTCCTTTTCGGACGGTATAATCCCATAGCGGTGTGCCTGTGCTGATATGATAGGCAAGCTGCGCCATCAGGTAACTTTTGCCGAGCTTCGGCGCACCGACAAAGAGATAAGTGCCAGTATAGAGCAAGCCGTCAATCAGCGGCGGCTTGCTTGGATATACGGTGTCGTAAAGCTCTGTCATAGAAATTGTTTCAAGGTCGTTGATTTTTCCTGCTTTTTCGGATATACTATTGTCAGTACATTTTGAAATTGGCTGCTCCGTATCTGTTGCCGCAGATACATCAAGGGCAGTCATTTCTTTTTTATTCTCCATTCCCATCTTCTCCTTTCAGCCCGCCGAGAATAACGGCAATCAATTCGATTGTGTCAAGCAATTCATCATCAATACCGTTTCCTGCTTCAATCCTCTGTAATTCCGCAAGGACGGCAGCAAGCTCATTACGGAGTGCCTTATACACTCTCGGATTGCCCTGCACAACCACATCTTGGCATAAGAGCCGTCTTGTGATATAGTCCTGCTTGGTAAGCCCCGAAAGTCGTACTGCCCTGTCTATCTGCTCGCTTTCTTCGGGCGATACCCGAAACCCTACCGTGATATTTCTCCAACGGTTTTTGTTGTCCCTGTTTTTCGCTGACATATTAAAAATCTCCTTTCCCTAAATCGTCTAATCGCTCTGCCATTTCCGTCTGTTTGGACGGGAACAGGTGGGCGTACTGATAAGTGATTTCAATACTTTCATGTCCTACACGGTCTGCAATCGCCACCGCCGAAAATCCCATATCAATCAGTAAACTGATATGGCTGTGTCTCAAGTCGTGAATGCGGATACGCTTCACGCCTGCGGCTTTCGCCCCTCTGTCCATCTCGTGATGAAGATAGCTTTTTGTTACCGTGAAAATGCGGTCTTTCTTTTTCAGACCGTAAAGCATACCGATATATTCCTGCATTTCCTCACAGAGAAACTGCGGCATTTTGATTATTCGGTTGCTCTTTTTTGTTTTCGGTGTAGTAATCACATCTTCTCCGTGTAAACGCTGATAGGATTTACTAATCGTTACCGTTCCCTTGTCAAAATCAAAATCGGAGGCGGTCAAGGCTAATAATTCGCCTTCACGGATACCGCACCAATACAGCATTTCAAAGGCGTAAAAGGAAACTGGCTTATCCATCATCTCATCGGCAAATTTCTTATATTCTTCTCTCGTCCAGAACAGCATTTCCTTGTGTTCCTCGCTTCCCATATTTCCCACCTTTGCCGCAGGATTTGACCGCAATTCATAATAGCGTACAGCGTGATTGAATATGGCTGACAACTGATTGTGCAGCGTTTTCAGATAGGTTTGTGAATACGGTTTTTTCTTCTCGTCACGGTAAGCAAGCATTTCATTCTGCCAAGTGATAATCTCTTTTGTGGAAATCTCGCTGATTTTCAGTTTGCCAAAGTAGGGCAGTATCTTCGTGCGAATGATATGCTCCTTTGTCAGCCAAGTATTTTCCTTCAGACGGTTTTTCACATCGTTAATATACAGTTCCGTAAAGGCTTCAAATATAATGGTCTCATAAATTAAGACACTTTTTCGTACAGATTTTAATGAATCTGATATACATAAACCAGTATGTAAGAAAGGATCCATTATCATGTCCAGACAAAGAAGAAGTTTTAGTGCCAAATTCAAGTCAAACCTTGTAATTGAGCTGCTTAAGGGTGAGAAAGATCTCAATACCCTGGCAGCTGAAAATAGCATCCAATCAAATCTGCTCCGCAACTGGAAAAAGGAGTTCCTGAACAATGCTTCGGTTGTGTTCGACGACAAGCGCGAGGAAAACCTCAAAGAAAAGCTTGCCGAAGAGCGAAAAGAGAAAGCGGAGTATGCCAAAAAGGTTGGTCAGTTAACCATGCAGGTTGACTGGCTCAAAAAAAAATCTGAAGAAATTTGTGGACCTGACTACGAGAGTAAGTTTAGTCCAAAACCTTTTGACGACTAAGGAAATTCCGGCTTCCGTTGGTGCCAGGTTGCTTGACATCAACCGTACAAGCATTTATTACAAGGGCGCCCCTATTTCAGATGAGGAACTGGCCTGCAAAGAGATCATTGATCATCTCCATACAGATAATCCCACTTGGGGCGCAAGACAAATGTCTGCACAGTTAAAAGCCCGTGGTTACCAGGTTGGGTGCCGCAAGGCAAGACGCTACATGAATGAGATGGATATTTACCCGATCTATCCAAAGATGAATCTTTCCAAGCGAATGCAGCGGGCGAAAGTATGTCCATATCTTCTTCGTAATGCGGTCATAGACAAGCCAAATCAAGCATGGTCTATTGACATTACATATATCCCGATCAAGCGCGGATTTCTGTATCTGACAGCCGTGATCGACTGGTACAGCCGTTGTATTGTCGGCTGGGAAGTGGATGACACACTTGATACCAGAATGATTATCAGTGCCCTGAAAAAAGCTTTCAAAGTAGCAAAACCTCAAATCCTGAATTCAGATCAGGGTTGTCAGTTTACAAGTCAGCAATACATTGACTTTGTAAAGGAAAACGGCATCCGCCAGAGTATGGATGGAAAAAGTCGCTGGGCAGACAACATCATGATTGAGCGCTGGTTCCGCAGCTTCAAGTATGAGGAAGCCTATCTGACACAGTACAACAACATCAGGGAAGCAAGAGTTGCTATCGGACAGTATATCCACATCTACAACTTTGAGCGGCGCCATTCTGCACTTGATTACCAAACACCGGCTGAATGCTACTATCCGGCAATGTTGATGCCATATGTAGCTTAGCATATATTGAATCTGGGGAGTGCTCCACTGTTCTCCCCATGGTCCTTGTAACTTGTCCACTATATCAGTTCATTATAAAAATCTTAGATTTTTGTCTTGACAACTGAGCCACTATACATCGCTGCCCTTGACACCAGAACGGAATTGCCGTTATAGGGTGAGCAAGGGAACAGCAAATATGCTGTTCCCTCATCATAAAATATCGTTCTTTTCTACACTGTTATACAGCGTTTACACAGAATTGGGGATTCTCCCGAGAATAACCAGATTTAACTTCTGCTCAAGTTGTGCTGAAGTGAATTTATATAACGAGAACGGAATGTGAGTTCCATTATTTTATCCCAGATAAATTGGTGGAGATTTCACTTTCCGACAACTTGTCGGGAAGTTAGGTTGTGACTTTGGACCAATTGGGTCCGAAGTACTATACTTATGCGCCCCAGCTATATTCTGTCACAGTTTTGTCAGCGATGTGATCAAATTCAAGTATTCTCTTTTTCAAAAAAGATTCTCTGTCGTAGTTTTCCAAAAGGAACTTATGCAGAAAACATACAATCTTCCCCTTTGCTCGTTACTTCTGTTGAGCATCACCTTGCCAGCTTACATTAACCAATTGTTTCTCTTTATTGCTGTGTTTAGGGCAAATCAAATTTCATCTAGCTTATATTTATGGTGTGATACTCCACAACATTGAATATAGAGACCATAGGGACCAAGCTTTGCTTCCAACGAGCAGTTACATCGTGTGCAGTGCTGACCGATTCCACCATGGCGATAAAAATACCGTTCAACCAAGTCCACATCGACAAGCGCAGTCTCGTGGCAAGCAGGATAACCCGTGCAGGCTAAGAAGAACTTGCCTTTCTTACTTTTTTGCAACTTCATCGGTTTACCGCAGGAAGAACACTTTTTATTTGCCAGCACATAGCTTGCGAAAGTATCAGTTATTTTTCCTTCATTATCGGTACTGATAGTCTTACTTTGATCTACAGTCCTACTCATTTCCATAAAGCCATAGAGAGAAGCCACTGTATGTGAACCCTTAAAGCGGATAACTGGACGGTATCTTGTCTGGAGGATACTTCCCTCTGATTTGAATTTCGCATCAGAGCTTGGCATACCGAACCACACAATCTTCTTGTCAATCAATACCACCGGATTTGTGACAAATGGGTTCTCTATTGCAAGGGGCTTCAGAGCAGAAGACAATCCTTGCTTATTTTCTGCTCTGAGATAAACCTTAATGCCTTTTCCCATGGCAGTCTTCAACGCTGTGGCCAACTGTCCGGAAAACGCATCTTCCACAGGCTTGTCTGGAATATCTATTCTAATTTCACGTCGGGCTTCAGATACATCTTTAAGGAACCGACGATTTCCATCATCATTATCAAAGAAACTCATGGTGCTTCCGCTGATAGCAGAGCGCCTCTGAGAAAGCTCCTGCCCGCTCAGGCAGCTTGGTTTTTTTCGTTGCCCTTCAATCATACGCTCAAACATAAGGCTACTAGATAGGTTCTTGTTGTCCATGTAGGCGATATTTGCCACACCGATAAACTTACCCTTTGCTCTGGTTAGAGCGACATTGAAAAGTCTGTTGGCATAATTGTTTCCGGTTGAAGTAAGTAGCATCCCCGGATATGGCATACGATAACAGTCAACTGCATCGTAAACAATAACATCCTTTTCAGAACCTTGGAATTGGTGAACCGTAGCACAGGTAATCGGCTTTAATTCCGGATTCGCATCTGCCACATCTCGTGCCATTGCATGAAGCAAGCGAGATTGTGCATGATACGGAGTAATAATACCAACTTCGTGATCCTTGGCAGCATCTAATGCCAAGGAGAAGGACATTAAGGCACTCAGTACATTAACTCTCGAATTATCACCAGTCTTAGTACAAACCGACATCATTCCAGACAAGTCTGCAAATGCCATTGCATGACCATTGATAGGCTTCTGATCTACAATACCACGACGTTTCTTTTCCAAATCCTCTGCGGATTGGAGAAGGCCACCATACATGGTTCGGCTAGCAAAATCAGCAATTCGAGGGTGCATACGATATTGAGTGTCCAACATACACAGCCACTTATGGTTTCTTCCGCTGTCTACTGCAGAAGTAATCCCACAATACTGGAAAATGTCGGCGTTCAACGGAGAATTTCCGTTGCTTTGCACAATAGGAGGAAGCTGTCTAAAGTCTCCCATACAGACAAAATGCTTCTTCGCAAGGCTGGCAGCGAAAACAATCTGTGGAATATAAGCCATACTGGCTTCATCAAAAATGACTACATCAAACCCACAGTCTCTAACTGTGCTATCAACGACAGTCTTTGAAACGGTGGTTGCAACGAACTGTGCGTTCTTTACTGTTTCTTTTTCTTCAGATGACAATTTGTTTCTGATTTGCGTGAGTCTGCGCCCAATCTGAACATATCTAGGAGAAGTTCGGGGTAGCTTCTTACGCTCCGCAATTAGATCCTGGCGTTCTTTGAGCAGTTCAGGATGATTGCGAATTGCCAAATTGTAGGAAGTTAAATACCTATGTGCAAGCAGGTCTTTGTTCCTTGCATAGCCATATCTCACAAGAGTTCCTGGTTTCAAGTTCGGCTTTATTTTATGTACTCGCATAATAGCGCCATCTACAGATACATTACTGTAAGACAGCATCAGTACACGGCTGCCTTGCTCAATATGAGCCAAAGCAATTTTCGCCAATGTCTGGGTCTTGCCAGTTCCTGGAGGCCCCCAGACGAAGGTAATCGATTGATTTTTCGACATCTGAACAGCGGTCTGCTGTCCTGTCGCGATTTTGTAATTGCCGTAGTCAATAGACTTCTGACCATCACAAATCAATGCTCTAACAATTTCAGACGGATTTTCTAAAATACCGTCCAGGCGATCAACCAAAGAGTCCAGCAGTCGCCAAGGCTCCGCGGAAAACTCAAGAGTAGGGACATCGGCTCCCAAATCTCTACTACTAGCAATTATGACGGTGAAATCTTCACATCCAACAATGTGACCGGAAATACTCGTGTCTCCTTGCCAAATGCTGATCTGAGTTCCTTCGGGGTAAGTCAGCTCGTCGTCAGCTTCAAAGGTATAAACATATCGTCCGTTCTTGACCTCAATACGTTTACCATCAAAAATATGCTGTCGTTTGCCACCTGTAGTCTTTAGATAAACGATCTCAGCGGTTATCGCTCGTTTATATTCATTGCAGAAAGCCGAAATAGAATTGAACGGGCGAATTTCTACAGTTTTCCTCGGATTGGAACTAGTTTCCTGTATCTTCTTTTCAAAGCGACGGGCTTCTGCTTCTTCCATAGCCTGCTGCTTTTTCTTACGTTCTTGATCTTCTTGATATTTTACGGTGGCATCCGTTTGAGCAGCTGCTTCCGCATCCAATAACTTCAGAAAATTTTTGAAGCAGGTGGGATACATGAATTTCTTAGGATCAGACTCCGTCACGAACTTGACAGAAACACACGAGGAATCTTGTTCTACAATCGTCCCTTCTCCGAACTTATTATGCCTAACTTTCTTACCTACCACATTCATGGTGGAGAGCTCCTTTCCTAAATTAAGCTATTGGTGTTCTGTCAAGATCTCGTACAAGTTAAAATGAGAAATATGCCCTGCTAGCTTACCGAAATTAGCGTCTGAAGATTTGTCCTTTGGTACGGCATAGCCTGCTCGGCGATGTTTACAATGGAACCAACGAAATGCCCGACTTTGTTCCTTTTTTGCATATCCACAATATCGTTCCAGAGCCCGTTGCATTACTCAATATCCCAACTATAGTATCGTTGATATACCGGAATCAAGACCCGATTGCTTCTGTTCAAGATCTCGAAAATGTTTCCCTTCCGTGCGTCCATATCCTATCTCTCCTTGGTATTCTTCGTCAAACTGCCGCCTCGGTTATACCATCGAAGCATTATCTGTCCATAATTCACACTGGCTGATAACAGTATTGATTGCAAAATCGTAGTCTTCCGGCGGATACTTGTATTTCTTCAACAGCCGTTTGACCATTTTCCTCATCGTTGCTCTTGCCGTCTCTTTTTTCTGCCAGTCAATCGTGCGATTTTTACGGAGCATTTCTGTCAACTCTTTTGTTAAGGCCACTAACTCATCGTTCTCGTAAAAATCCTTGATATGTTCAGGCTTTGTGAGAGCATCATAAAATGCTAATTCTTCCTGAGAAAGTCCGAGCTTTTGACCGTTTTTATATAGATTGGATATTTCCTCGGCTGTCTTCAGAAGTTCTTTAATAACCTCTTCGTTGGAAATCAGGCCGTTGTAATAAGCGTTCATCAACTGCGAAATTTTTTCAGAAAATTTCTGGGATTGGACAACGTTTGTCCGCTTATACAGAGATACCTGTTCTGCCATTAGCTTTTTCAAGATCTCAACGGCAATGTTCTTCTCCTTCATCTTGGAGATCTCTTCGAGTACTGCAGGATCAAATAAGCTAAAATTCTCTCCAGCAGTTTTCTTGCTATCAAACAGACTGATGACGCCTTCGCTCTGAACTGCCGCTTTCAGTAGTTCATTGATTTGATCGTTGATTTCTTTCAGTGAAAGCGTTTTGCCGCCGACTCCGCCATACGTAATTTTAATGATTGTAGAGCGAACAGCTTCCATATAGGCTGCTTCATGCCTTTCGGTGTCCGTAGTCATGCTGGAACACAGGGAATGAGATTGCTTTAAGAGCATGGCCTCTTTCAGAAACAAATCTTTTCGTTCCGGCTTCTTTGCATCCAGGACAAAGTTTACACCGCCGGTAATGAGCTTAGCCATAGTCAGAGGCGAACCGCCAACAAATCCGCTGAAATCGAAACCGTGCAGAAGATCTTTGCAGACTTGTAGCTTCTCCTGGAATTTCGGGTAGGCAACTTTAGCGATATTCATATCGCCGTACTTAGATTGGTCGCGCTTGGTATATTCCTTCATTGCGGATTTTAGTGCAGAAGCAATACCCACATAATCAACGATGAGTCCACCCTCTTTGTCCTTAAATACACGGTTGACTCGGGCGATAGCCTGCATCAAGTTATACCCGTGCATAGGCTTGTAAATGTACATGGTGGCCAGAGAGGGTACGTCAAAGCCTGTCAACCACATATCTACAACAATGGCAATCTTCATCGGATCATTGTTATCCTTGAATTTGCGCGCCAATTCTTCCTTGTGAGACTTTGTGCCGATAATTTCTTTCCAATCCTCTGGGTCGTTGTTACCGCTGGTCATAACCACACCGATTTTCTCTTTCCATTCTGGCCGGATCGTAAGAATTCTGCGGAATATTTTCATGGCAATAGGGCGGGAATAGGCAACAATCATGGCCTTTCCGGTCAACAGGTTTGCGCGATATTTTTCATAGTGTTCTACAATGTCATCGCACAGTGACTCAATTGTAGAATCGGCACCTAGCACGCTTTCCATCTGGCCCAGCATCTTTTTGCTTTTCTCGATGGTAACTGCATCCGATTGCTGCTCAAGAATATCATATGTGGAATCAATCAGCGCCAAGGTGTTCTGGTCAAGTTTCAGGTGGACAACACGACTCTCATAATAAACCGGACGGGTTGCGCCGTCCTCTACAGCTTGGGTCATATCATAGATATCAATATAGTCGCCAAAAACCTCACGGGTATTGCGGTCCTTTGCGGAGATGGGCGTACCGGTAAAGCCGATAAAGGTTGCATTCGGAAGGGCATCGTGGATAATCCGAGCGTTGCCGATCACAGTATGCGCTTCTTTCTCACCATACTCATTTTCGGACATTACGATTTTCTCATCGAAGCCATATTGTCCGCGATGCGCTTCATCGGCCATCACAACGATATTTCTCCGCTCGGACAATGGCTTCTCGCCTCGTTCAAACTTGAACATGGTAGTAAAGATAATCCCGTTTGCACTGCGCCCATCCAGAAGCGACTTCAAATGTTCCTTACTTTCCGCCTGTACCGGTGTTTGACGCAAGAAATCCGCACATTGCGAAAACTGCATATAAAGCTGATCATCCAAATCAATTCGATCCGTCATCACCACAATTGTAGGGCTATCCAGCACATCCTGCAGCAAGTGGGCATAGAAAACCATAGACAGGGATTTTCCGCTGCC
The DNA here is from genome assembly GCF_002157465.1 of Butyricicoccus porcorum. GTDB lineage: Bacteria > Bacillota > Clostridia > Oscillospirales > Butyricicoccaceae > Butyricicoccus_A > Butyricicoccus_A porcorum. Next base: position 110,040 of record NZ_NHOC01000003.1, on the reverse strand, counting down.
TTGCGTATGCCAAAATACGCCGCCTTTCCCGTCTGTTTTCGTAGCGACTTTGGCTTTTTCGATTGCTTTGCGTACGGCAAAGTATTGATGGTAGCCCGCCAGAACCTTGAAGCGGCCTTGCCCGCTGCCGGAGAAGAGAATAAAGTTCTTCAGAATATCCAGTAGCCGTTCCTTCTGGAACATTCCTTCATAAAATGTGTCGAACTGGGCATAGGCGGTATTCTCGTAGTTGCCGTCTTTTGTTTTCCACTCCATGAAGCGATCTAAACCGGAAGTGATCGTACCTGCCTTGTTGGTGGACAGGTCGCTGATCACACAGATTGCATTGTAGTAGAACATAGACGGGATGTCCTGCATATAGTTACGAATCTGATGATATGCATTTTCCGCGCCCACTTCATCCTTTGAAGGGCTTTTCAGTTCTATCAGAACCAGCGGAAGACCGTTGATGAAGAGGATGATATCTGGCCGGCGATTATTTCCATTTTCTATATAGGTGAATTGATTGACTGCATAGAAGGTATTATGATCCACATTTATATAATCAATCAAGCGAACAATCGAGGACCGCTCTTCGCCCTTTACAAAGAACTTGACCGTGATACCATTCTGTAAGTAATCCATGAAGATGGCGTTTTTCTGGACAAGGCTGCCCGTGTCGAAATTGCGCAGCTTGGAAATTGCCTCATCAATGGCTTCGACAGGAAGGCCACGGTTTATGCGCACCAAGCTGGTTTGCAGAACTGCATCCAAAAGAGGACTGGTATAATCCCGGTCCAAATCCGGAGCATAGAGGTGCTCATAGCCCATATTCTCGAACAATTCGATGATAGCTTGCTCGTAGGTATCCTCTGTAAATAAACTTGGCATATTCGACCTCCGTTCATAAAATGAATGATAAACGATAATTTACAGCAGCAAGCATTCGCTCTGTTTGACAAGCTCATGATTGACGCTGACAATGATGAATGTACGGTATCTGATTATGCGTATCTCAATCCGAAGCGAGTATTGGCAAAGAATCAGATTGCCCGAAGTATTGACATGAGTCAATTATCAACAAGCGGAGCATTCCCTTTGGGATGGGATACAAAACCATTTAACGGAGGAATGCGTTTTGCCAATGGTGATACCCTTTTAGCACGTATTACCCCATGTCTTGAAAACGGCAAGACTGCCTTCGTTGACTTTCTTGATAAAGACGAGGTTGCGTTTGGCTCGACAGAGTATATTGTTCTTGCACCCAGAAATGGTGTACCACCTGAGATGCTGTACTGTCTGGCTCGTTACCCTGCATTTGTCGATTACGCAGTCAAAAACATGAATGGTAGCAGCGGAAGACAGCGTGTTTCTGCTGAAACAATAGGACAATTCCATCTTCCGAAATTTGTTAAACAAAGCCTATCGGCATTTAGAGAAGCGGTAACACCAATGTTCTTAAAAATGCGCTATAACTCTCTTGAAAACATGAGGTTGGCCGAACTGCGCGATGCGCTCTTGCCCAAGCTCATGTCAGGTGAGATTGATGTCTCTGACATCCAACTCTAAGCCGCTAAATTATCGTTTATCTTTTGGTTTGTCTCGATCTTTGTATCAAGCGACGAAAGAACGGCTGCGATCTTACTCTGTGTAAGTTCATCTGGTAAAGGGATTGTGATGTCTTGAATATTCTTGATGGGTAGCTTAGCCTGAACTGCTCCAACTGTGCCTCGAGTAATTTCCTGCTGCCCATAGGGGGACTTTAAGAAATAGTACAAGAAGTCCCTATCAACTCCAGACAAAGAAGTCAGTTTGACACAGTTTTCGGTTAAGTTTGCTTCATTCAAGGACTTACCAACAATAGCTACAAGACCTATTGTTCCGACGATTGATAAAACAATATCTCCATCATTGACAATATATCTGGAAATAGTCTTCTGCGTCTCATCGTCAACAAACTCAAACGAGCTATCCAATTCGAGAGTTCTTTTTCCGCTCAAGTCTCGTACTCTTATGTACGGATGGGTGTTTGGTTTGGTGATGAGGTTGATACCTTTTGGGAGTCTCTTTCCTCCCTTGACCGCAGCGACATCACCTAGTTTTACCTCGTGTATTTCCATGATTTCACCATCCTATCCGATGTATTTTCTGTGCGCCAGCTTCACATTCTGTTGTTTCACCATCGCATAGTGCATGGTGGTGTCGATCTTCTGATGTCCCAAGAGCTGCTGGACTTGCTCTATGGGCATTCCTTTGTCTATGGCTGATGTAGCCAGCGTCCGGCGGAACTTGTGCGGATGAACCTTCGGGAGGTTCAAGCGTTTTCCGAGTTCTCGGAGTCTGGTCTCCACGCCACCAATCATCAAGCGTTCATAGGGGGCTTTAAGCGAGACGAATAAGGCGGGGTTGTCATCTGTGCGACTTTCAAGATAGTTCTGCAAGTGAATTTTCGTCCTGGCATCAAAGTAGACAAGCCTTTCCTTATTGCCTTTTCCGAAAACTACACACTCTCGTTCGTTGAAGTTGATGTCATCACGGTTGAGCGTAACCATCTCACCAACACGCATCCCAGAGGACGCGAGAAGATCAATAATCGCCAAATCTCTTGCCGTAGTGCAGCTATCCCTCATCTGCTCCAACGCCTCATCCGTATAAGTGTCCTTGATAACCTTAGCTGTTTTGATTTTGTGAATCCGGCGAACCGGACTTTTCACAATAAAGTCTTCGTCTTCCAGCCAAGAGAAGAAACTAGACAGAATGCGGCGGATGTTATCAATCGTGACTTTGCTGGATTTCCGTTGGACCTGATAGCTCGTCAAGTACTTGCGGAGATCATCTGTTGTGATTTGCTGCGGTGTTTTTCCAATACCGGAGATCATCGCCTCTATAGTCTTTCGGTAATAGGTCAGGGTCTTCTCGGAGCATCCTTCAATGCGTTTTGCAACGATAAAAGCGTCAACCGCATCTCGCTCTTTTGGCTTCGGTGCATCTTCGCTTGGAAGTACAGTAAAGCCGTGGAGCGTGTCCTCCAGCACATTTTTCAGCTTTTTGAGCTGTTCGTTGTTGAGATGAGGCAGCATTCTACGCTCGATCTCTTGAATGATTTCTTCGTTCATGTCGTATCTCCTTCGTGTAGATTAAGAGAACGACAATCAGTGGCAGTTCCTTTGGTAGAACTCTCGCCACTGGTGAGAGTTATTAAAGCGGTAAACGATAATTTAGCGGCTTAGAGTTGAATGTCAAAGACATCAATCTCACCAGACATCAGCTTGGGCAGCAAGGAATCTCTTAGCGCAGCAAGCCGCAAATTCTCGATAGAATTACTTAACACTGCCTGATAGATAGGCTCAGCTACATCCAGAAAGCCTTGTGCGTCTTCATCAGAGAGCTTCATGATAATCTCTGACTCAAAATCTCTGGTTGTAATAGCATCAAACACAGCTCCGCTTGCTTTGTGTTTAAGTCGATCAACTGCTTTAAGGGTATAGAAGTAAACAAGAAGCTGGTGTGTTTCTTTGCCGACGAGTGCATAGCACGACTGATTCATTGCCATAGGGACACCAGGCAAACCTACTTTGCCCACTGTGCCTCGCGCTGTAACAAAAACAGTGTTTACGGGATAGAGACGGCTATTGCAATGAGCCAGACCTTCCTCGGTTATTGTCTTTTCGGTGGAGAGCGTGTAAGGTAAGCCTACATCTTTAGGAGTGAAGAATGGTACATTGCCGTTCCAATACGAACTTTCACCGGTTTTAGGTGTACCACCACCGAGAATTTGAATTATTTCTGTAAAGCCCACTTCTGTTTCTGCGTGATCGTAGAAGTTGGCAAACAAAGCTGCTGCTTGCTGCTGTAAATTATCGTTTATATTTGTATTGACAGATATCTTGTCATATATAGCCTTCCAAATTTCGCCGATTCGCTCCTGTATAGCCTCAGGGGGGAGAGGAATCAGTATTTTACGGAGTTGTTGTATTCCAATACTTGGACGCGTAGACCCGGTAATTTTTCCGTTAACTTGTCCCCAAAAAGCATTGGACTCAACTACTGCTCTTAGGTAATATGGGTTGATTTGATCATTAGGGTTAATAACAGAAAGTGCAGGACTTACTGCAAAACGGGTCTTTCCTTGTCTGCTGGGGAAGGATACCACTTTACCAATAGTGTTACCCATTTTTGCATAGCCGATAGAAGTTTCTGTTATTTTGTAATTATGCTCATGTTCCTCGATGATTTCCAATCCCACATGGCGCGCTTTATCAAATGTTGCATTTCCGTAGTAATCCAAATCACCAATCCCCAAAAATGGGTAGCCATCAGATACCTCTGAAGGTGCGCGATGACTGGGATGAGGATCAATAACTTCGGCATACTGATCGAGTGTGCCTACCGTCCAGTTTCTGGGCAATTCACCAAAGATTTTCTTATAGTTCATACCCAATCGCTCCTAGTCTCTCCTTGATCTCAGCTTCAAGCTCGTGAGACTTTGCAAAGAGTTCAGACAGTTCAGACGTCAAACGGCTCATCTTCTTCTCGAACGGTTCGCCGCCATCTTCCTGTTCCTCGATACCAACATAGCGACCCGGCGTGAGAATATAGTCCTGCTTGGCAATGTCCTGCGTGTTGACAACCGCGCAGAATCCTTTTTGATCATCAAGAGTGCCTGCAACATACGCTTTGTAGGTATCGGCAATCTTTGCAATGTCCTCATCCGTCAGTTCCCGCAGCTTGCGGCTCACCATTGTTCCCAGTTTCCGCGCATCAATAAATAAAGTCTTGCCCGGCTGCTTTTTCTGTTTGTTCAGGAACCACAGAGAAACCGGAATCTGGGTGGTGTAAAACAACTGCGTCGGCATCGCAACAATACACTCCACCAGATCCGCGTTGATGATATTTTTCCGAATTTCACCTTCGCCGCCAGATTGGGAGGAGAGGGAACCGTTGGCAAGCACCATGCCAATTTTTCCGGCAGGAGCCAGGTGATAAATCATGTGCTGCAACCATGCAAAGTTAGCATTGCCTGCCGGAGGCATACCGTATTGCCAGCGAACATCATCCTTTAATTTGTCGGCACCCCAGTCCGAGAGATTAAATGGTGGATTGGCCATAATGTAATCTGCACGCATGGTCGGATGCTGGTCCTCAAGAAACGTATCTGCCGCATACGCACCAAGATCTGGTTCGATCCCGCGGATCGCCAGATTCATCTGCGCCATCTTCCATGTAGTTGGATTGGAGTCCTGACCGTAGATAGAAATATTGCTGATGTTTCCACTGTGGTTTTCTACAAATTTTGCCGACTGCACAAACATACCGCCAGAACCACAGCAGGGATCATATACGCGCCCCTTAAACGGCTGGAGCACCTCGACCAATGTTCGCACAACACAAGAAGGCGTGAAGAATTCACCGCCACGCTTACCTTCCTTCTCCGCAAACATAGAAAGGCAGTATTCGTAGGTGCGGCCTAAGATGTCTTTTTCGCTTCCGTGCTCGATCATCTGAATATTTGTGAATAGATCCACGACATCTCCAAGGCGGCGCTTGTCCAGCTCAGGACGTGCAAAATTTTTCGGAAGGATATCCTTCAGACGTTTATTTTCTTTTTCAATTGCCCGCATGGCATCATCAATGACAGTGCCAATTTCCGGTGTATGCGCTTTGGCTGCAATTTCGTTCCATCTCGCACCGGCAGGAACGAAAAAGATTCCCTCGGATGTATACTCATCAATATCCTCTTCGAATCCATCGCCTTCGGCCGCTAGTTCCTGATGTTTCTCATCAAAGCGATCTGATATATATTTCAGGAAAATCAGGCCCAAAACCACATTTTTATACTCAGATGCATCCATGTTGCCACGTAGTACACAGGCAGCATCCCATATTTGTTTTTCAAAACCAATATTGGCAGTATTTTTATCAGCCATTGTTATTTCTCCATTATTTTCAGAATAGATATTACCAACATGCAAGTTGTACGTCGTTCATCCATATCATTATATTGAATTTTTACGTGAATTCAATCAACTTTTTCTCCATACATAACTGATAATTTAAACTCTTAACCTCAGCACAATCAGAGAATTTAACTGTCATAATTATTCCATCATATCCCATGATAACCCCTATGCCATAAACTATATGCTTTACTGTCTTTCCTTTTAATCCTATTTTTCCACTACTATTGGAATTCCTTCGCCTCTTCGTAGATCCATTTTTTGTTTGTTGCTTTATCAACTTGACATCAATATTTTTGCCGCGTGCCTTATAATCTTCTATATCTTTAAATACATAATTCTTTGGCTTTGTCACATCGTTATCTGGTACAGGCCTAACCGGAAACATCCATGCAAGTCGATTGTTTCCATCCTCATCCGGTTGAATCTCTGTATAAGGTTGTGCAACAAGTTGGACTCGACCACAGTAGATATACTGACCAGGATCTATAACCTCAAAAAGGTGAAGATCAACACCGTTACTTCCTGATTCAGCCAGCGTAGCATTCTGGGACCAATGTATATCCATATCACCACGTTTTCCCATTCCTGTATAATGCAGAACTCCGCCAATCCATTTATCATGGTAAAGCCCTTTTGTATAATCAGTTACAAGAACCAGCGTATTGGTTTTATGAGATCGACGCATACCGCCCATATTTCCGCATGCAAATGTATTTACAATATCTTTATTGGAAACAATTTGTCCAATATCATATCCTGGATCAAATGCCATATTAAATGCCTCACTGTCTATATCTGTTTAAAAACATCACTATATTACTTCAAACTATAATCAGCTAATTAATTGAAGTATGATTTTGAGCACAAAATATTCAACCACTTCGTATCATTGTTTGTCCTTATATCTTGTGTAAACCACATTTTTATCAACGATAATTCCGAGATCCCACGAATCATATTTTGCATCGTATCTTCTGTAAAATCAGTATAATATCTTCCGAATCGCATTTCAGCTCCAATGCCATACTTGAATGACATATAGAATACACCATTCACTTTAAGTGCATCAGACATTTTTCGTATAACCGATATAATATCTTTCTCCTGTAAATGCAGCAAAGAGGCACAAGCCCAAATGCCATCGAATTTTTCAGCAGGCTGATAATTCTGAAACAAGGAACATATCACCGGATGTCCAATATATTCACGTGCCGCTCTGCACATTTTTTCTGAGCCGTCAACAGCTACAATACGATATCCTTTTTCCAGGAATACTTTACTGTCTCTTCCTGATCCACATCCTAAATCCAGAATCAGTCCCCCGTCCGGAACATACTGTAAAAACATCTCTTGAACTGAGGAAAATTGCAAATTTCCAGTTTCCTGAATAAATTTGTCTGTGTTGTGATTATAGTAAGAAATTGTTGCTTCCGTTGTATTCATATTATTGATTACCGAAATAACGTTCTAGTGCAATATCGCAATATTGGCGCAGTTCCCGAATATTATCATCCGTCAGCTGTTTAACAATTTGCTTGTCCAGTTGAATTACTCCCATGTATTTTGAATGGTGCATGAAATTCATGTCTTCAAATCGTTTAAAAGGCATTGCCAATATCAATCGTTCCACATCCTTCTCAGTGTATCCGCCTTTGGTGAAAATACACTTCTTCTTTTCGGCCGGCAATCCCCGTTCTATTCTCTCTTCATAAAAAGCTGCAAATTCCTGAACGACATCTTCAATCCGTGCTTCACCATCTTCATTCATATGCTCTAAAAAAGCTTTGATAAATACGGGTTTATAGGAATAACTCATATTCATCTTCTTGGCCATATCCATAAACATCTGCTTGATGTTCGCGGATGTAATCTGCTTCCAGCCAAATTCTTTACACAGTTGTGGAATACGATGGGGCTCAAAATATTTAAACGTTCGATGCTCGCTAATCGGGACTTCCATATCCGGTTTTATTTTTCCGTCACGAATATAACGGTCAATTGTTTCACTTTGCGCGCTGACACGTCTAGTCAACTCTAATTGTGAAATCATATTCTGAGCTTTATCCTGCCAATTAAATAAGTCAATAACCTCATAATCCATGGCATGAATCGGGAAATCGACCAATGCTTCCGGTTTCTCACCTTTGGTAAACAAAGATTTATCCCATTGAATGTCATGTTTTTTGCCAAGGATCATGCCTCCCGGGCAATACTCAGCAACATGAAATAATCGATGCATTGAATACGGACAATTAAACATATTTGCATTGTCCACAAAGTCAAACACCATAAGATATTCTTTCCCGTCACACGTCCGCATTCCTCTGCCTAACTGTTGTATATAGATTGTCTTCGACATGGTTGGACGCGCCATAAACAATACTTCTGTATGCGGACTATCCCAACCTTCATTTAATAAGTCGCAGGCGCAAAGTACTGAAATATCTCCATTCTCATAATCGCGCAAAATCTTTTTCCGTTCTATGGTTTTCACGGAACCGGAAATACTTTCCGCCCGAATCCCCTTCTGTCGAAACAAATTGGCTACCTGATTTGCATGATTTACTGATGTGCAAAAAACAACCGTGGATTTACCTTTCACATATTCCAGATAGGTATCCACAATAAGCTGATTTCGGCCGGGGACCATAATCTTTGTTTCCAGGTCAAGTGAATTATATCTAAAGCCGTTTATTCTTACATCTTGCAGGTCAATATTAGTCTTAACGCGAATACAGCGCACCGGTACCAGCACGCCGTTTTCAACCGCTTCCTGAATATCCAGTTTATGCGCTACATGTTGAAAAATATCCAGCAAATCTTCTCCATCTGCTCTTTCCGGCGTGGCTGTTAATCCCAAAGTGAATCTGGTTTTAAAGAAAGACAGAATCTTTTTGTATGTATCTGCTGATGCGTGATGGCATTCATCAATGATAAGATATCCAAATTCATCTGCGTTAAACGCATCTAAATTACGAACTATGCTTTGAATGCTGCCGCAAACCACATATGTATCTGTATCGTGCTCGTCCTCGATATATTTTCCCACGCTTACTTCCGGCCATAACTTCAAGAAATTATGATAGCCCTGAAGGACTAATTCTTTCGTATGAGCGAGAAAAAGTGTTCGTTTTCCCACCGCTTTTGCATCAAGAATACCAATAGCAGATTTACCTGAACCTGTTGCGCCTTGGACAAGAGCAATCGTGTGCCCATCCATGCGCATCTGTTTCAGATTATCCAATGCCTCTTCTTGATGCTCACGCAGCGAAAAAACTTTCCCTTTCTGTTCCGGCATTATATCATCAATAAAAAACAACGCCGGAGATGTGCCCAGGAAGGTAACCAATTCGTCCTTTACACGTTCCGGAGTTTTTTCCAACTGCGCATCTGTCCAGCGATACACCTTCCAGCCGTCATAAATCAGACTGTTCTGTTTTAACAAATCATCTAAATATTTATCTTCCGACACTTTAGCAGGGTTATGCCATGTATTTCCGTCTATTTCAAAGGCAATCTTTCCCTCTTTATCTCTAATCGCAAAGTCAATTGTACGGTGTTTTCCGTAAATATCAAGAAATGGAAACTGCAAATAGACGTATTGACCTTTTTCTGGGCCAAATACGTCACAAAACAGTTGTACAAATTTCTCTTCTGCGCTGCTGTTTCCTGCATTGCTTGCATATTTGGTAGGCATATGTTTCTCCATTACCGCACAAAGATACATCGAATGATTCAAATACAACAAAGTATAATATATATATTATACCAAATTTTAGTAGTAAATACAACTCGACTTATATTTCTTTAAGTAATCGCTCAATGTGCATCTGATCATATGCTGTCAAAAATACTTTCATATAAAAGAACCCGATGATCAGTAAAAGAAATCTTCGGGTTCCTTCATCAAATTAATTAATTTTTACATTTTGTGAATATAATATGATCTTTCATTATCAAGTAACTACACCGTTCTTTTCATTCCTCCATCTCCACTTCCTCATAAAAATCAAACCAGAACTCCATCTGCACAATTCCATCAATATCCGTGGGACTGCCATCCCCCACATCCACAGACAGCTTTACATCTACATCGTCAGCCGATTCAGTCAGCCTGTCCAGTATCTGTTTCTCTTCACCAGCAAAGGCCATGTCATCGCCGACCAGAATAATGGAAGCTGTGAGATTTTCCACATTTACCAGAAGATTTGCTCTGACTGCCCTTGCCAGCTCAATCGCTTCGTTCACCAGTCCCCTGAACTCGCTGTATTTTTTCGGATTGGCAATCGTACAAATCGGCGGCTGGTCAGCCGGAAATGTGTTCTTCGATTCATCCATGACCTCGGAGATCCATTCCATATAAGCACTCTCTTCCTCAACATCTGTCTCTTCAGCCCCGGCATCTGATCTGTCCTCTGACAAATACAGAGCTTCCTGATGTCGGCGCATTTTCTCCAGCTGCTGTTCCCATTCCGCTTTTGCTTCTGAATAAAAATACCGTTCAATCTTCATTGCTGCCGCCTCCCGATCAGAATATGATAGATGTTACGGAGACTGATCTTCCGTCAGTTCCAGTATCAGCCTTACTCCAACTTTTACACCTTCCATAAACGCTGCACGCTCGCACTCCGCACAAACACTGCTAACGATTGTCATGAGGGATTCTACGGTTTCTCTGCAGGAATCCCCCGTTTCCCCCAGAGAACTCATGAGCTGATGTTCCAGTTCTGCAAATTGCCTGCGAAGCTCCTCATTTTCCACGGGCTCATATTCCGTAAAGAAATGATAAAGTAACTCAAGCATGGAATCCACATCCCCATGGTAATCCACCGGATGTTCGGCGAGATAGCTTCTCCATTTTTTCATAACCTCTCCGGCTGCACCGGAACACAAACCGTTTCGTTTCATTTTCACATCAGCCTCCACCTGTCTCTTGATTTGGTGTGATGATGTTACCTCTGTTTTAAGTCAATATCCAGTAGCTAATTTGCCGAATTATTCCCCTGACAGAGCCATTATACTATATTGTGAATATATCCACAATATCCAATTTATATTGGGCATTCTATAATGAACGTATCCCACATAAGGCGGTGATTGTGATTATAGATTTCAGCCCACTATGGCGTACCATGAAGGAAAAGAACGTGACACAATACCAGCTTCTCAAGCAGGGCATTGATAACAAAACGCTGGATTCCTTTAAGAAAAACAAAAACATCACCCTGCTCACCTTGGAAAAGCTGTGCCGGATTTTAGACTGTACCCCCAATGATATTGTTCAATTTGTGGATAACGAGTAATGCTGTCGAATTTTTGTTCGGCGGCTTTTTTTTGCGCAAAAAAAAGCCGGCAGATGCGGCCTATTTCTCGATGCCGTACCTGCCGGTTCGCTTTCACGATGTTTTTCTGTTTTCTTCTGTCCGCCAGAACCGGTCATGAATATAGCAGGAATGACAGCAGTATTTTCTCTCTTTATTTCCATAAGAAATAAACTGACGGCCACAGTATGCGCAGGTTAAATGGTAATTGGCGCTTTCCTGCCGCATGATATCCTCTGGATGTGCCGACCACCATTCCCTCCTGCACCGCTCCGAACAGAATTTCCTCCGCCGTCCTGTTTTCGGCTGAATCACTTTCTCACCGCAATTCGGACACAGTCTGACAGCTGTTGTATCAATTCGTTCCATTGTATCGCTCCCTTCCCGAAAGGAAACGGACGACGGTACAGCGTTTTCTGCTGTCCTATCGTCCGTTCACTCTACAAATCATTTCATTATTCCCCGCCGCACGCAACCTCAGTGCCATCCAGAAAGACAACCTTCAGCACGCCATCTTCATACACAACGATGTGGCTCAGCGTAGCCAGCATGACATCTATGTCCATTGCATCATTCTCACTGGCTCCGGCAGATAATTCCTGAAACCGTTTTCCCCGATAGCGTACAAGCGGGTTTTCATCATTCTCCATACGGCGCCATTTCTGCATAAGCGCATCCTGATTTTCCAATATCGCATTCCACGCCATGTGATATGCTTTTTCCAGAACAGCTTCATCCAGATGCCGGTTTTCACAGCCAATCACGCCTTTGACCCGATACCGTTCACTGCACTGCCAGACCTTCCGCACGCCCTTTGTGCTGGTCCAGCCTTTGCGCACATAAGCCTTTCCACAGCTCCCGCATATAACCTTGCCGGAAAACGGATTTTGTGCCGTGTTCTGGGAATAAAATTTCAAGCCGTGCTCTTCCCGGTATTTCCTCCGCCGTTCCTGCTCCAGCTGAACTGCCTCCCACATCCACGGCTCGATAATCGCTTCATGATCGTCATGAATCACGGTTTTCCGCAGTTCTCCATCGTTGTTCTTGCGCTTCTTGGTCAGGAAATCTACGGTATAACTTTTCTGGAGGATTGCGTCGCCTTTATATTTTTCGTTTCTCAGCATACTCTCCAGCGTAGTGGTCTGCCATTTCGTCCTGCCATCCCAGTTTTTAATATGTTCCTGTTCAAAAATACGGGCGATGTAATTTGTGGTCTTGCCATCCAGAAATTCCCGATACAATCTCTGCACAATTTTCGCCTGCCGCGGATTGACTACCAGATTGCCGTTCTTATCCCGGTCATAGCCTAGAAAGCGCTTGGTTGCAATCGTATACTGCCCCTGCTCAAAGCGCCGGCGGATACCCCATGCGGAGTTTTCTGAAATTGACCGGCTCTCATCCTGTGCCAGCGAGGAGAGGATTGTGAGCAAAACCTCTCCCTTTGCATCCAGCGTGTTGATGTTCTCCTTTTCAAATATTATGCCGATTCCAATCCCTTTCAGCTCACGGACATAGTTCAGACAATCCAGCGTATTCCGGGCAAACCTGCTGATGGATTTCGTGATAATCAGGTCGATCTTATGTGCCCGGCAGTCTTCAATCATACGGTTAAAAGCATCCCGCTTCTTTGTACTGGTGCCTGTGATTCCCTCATCCGCATAAATATCAACGTATTCATACTGGGGATTGCTCTGAATATATTTCCTGTAGTAGGAAACCTGATTTTCATAGCTTGATTGCTGTTCTTCTTGGTCGGTTGACACTCGGCAATATGCGGCTACCCGGATCTTCTCGGATAACCGGTTCTCTGTGGATGCCTGCGTCAAAGTCTGCTTTGCTGGTATAACAGTAATGCTTCTCGCCATCGCGTATAACCTCCTCTACAACTGTTTTTTCTGTAATTGGGGGAATCTCTTCGTCCCGCACATGAACGCCTTTGCAGGCGGCTTTTCCGTGCAGGATATACGTACTGCACCACCATTCAATGCGCTTATTGTGCACTTGCTTGCGCCGGAGCGTTGTGCCGCAGTAGGGGCAGAACAGCATCCCGCTCAGCGGATATCGGTTGCTGTATTTCTGAGAGCCGGACATGCCGCGCTTTTCTCTTCGCGCCGCCATAATGCGCTGTACCTCGTCCCATTCCTCCACGGTCACAATCGGTTCATGATCCTCCGCAATATAATAGGACTGCACCTCGCCGTTGTTGCGCACGCTCCGGTTGCGTATATTTTCCGGCGTGTAATATTTCTGGAGCAGATAATCGCCTTTGTATTTCTCATTGCGGAGCATGTCCAAAATCGTCCGGTCTGCCCATTTGCCGCCGCGCACAGTCGGCACGCCTTCCTGATTGAATATCTGCGCAATACGGAACGCGCCGTATCCGCTCAGGTACATGTGGAAAATCCGTCTGACGATTGCCGCCTGTTCCGGGTTGACCACCAGTTCCCCGTATTCGTTTTTATCATATCCCATGAAGCAGGTTGTGTTAATGATAGGCTCCCCGTGTTCAAACCGTTTGCGCACCGTCCACCGGTTGTTCTCGCTTGTACTGCGGGATTCCTCCTGCGCAAAGGATGCAAGGACAGCCAGCATCAGTTCGCCCTCATGGGAAAGCGTGTGGATATTCTGCTCCTCAAACAAAATACCGACACCCAGTTCCTTCAGCTCACGGACGTACTTCAGGACGGTGACGGTATTTCTTGCGAATCTCGATATGGACTTTGTCAGAATTAAATCAATGCGATGCTCCCTTGCATCCTGCAGCATGTTCTGAAATGCAGGCCGATGCTCACTGTAGCCGGAAATGCCCTGATCGGCGTAAACCCCCACGAACTCATATTCCGGATTTGAGGAAATCAGCCGTTCATAGGTTATGCTCTGATTGTCCAGTGAGTCCTCCTGTGCATCACTGGCCGTGGACACACGGGCATAGGCGCAGACTCGGAGCTTCGGTCGTTTTGCCTGCGTATCCGCCCCTAAAATCTCAATCTTCACGTTGCCTTCCTCCTGTTTTTTTGGTATGACATATATCACTCAAACCGGCCTGAAAGTCAAGCATTTTCATCCTTTTTCTCTGTTTTCGGAAACAGGTCAGCGCAAAAAGAAAACCGGGCGATGCAGTGCTGCACCGCCCCATTTCCTCAAATGCGCTTCGCGTAGTCCAGCGAAATCCAGCCTGCGCCAGATTTCAGCTTGCCCCATCCGGCTTTTGAGCCTGTGCCGGACTTTGTTTCGGTGATCGTGAACACGCCCTTGCCGGTCTTTTTTCCGGTCCTGGCATAGTTCGTACCCGGCCCCTTGCGGATGTTCAAATTCGAAATAGAGACCTGAACCTTGAATGACGACGCTGAGACGGGAGCGCTGGTGGATGCATTCGGCTTGCCGTTCAGAATCGATTTCACTTCCGCCTTGAACGCCGTCCACTCCGCATTGCCGTTTCCTGCCATCTGTGCCGGACAGTTTTTGCCGGTGACATCCCAGTGGCGGAGCACATAGGTATCTACCTGCCCTGCCGTAATGCCCAGCAGCCTGCAAAGATACGCACAGAGATATGCCGCATTCTGTTTCGTCTTCGCGCTGACCTTATAGCCGCCGCTGGTGCACATTTCGATGCCAATGGAATTCGTGTTGCGGCAGGTCTTGTGCTTATAAGAATTTGCGCCGACATGCCATGCACGATCCTTCAGCTTGACAGACTGCATAATATGCGTATCATCCGCAAAGAAATGTGCTGATGCGCCGCGTCCGCCTGTTTTGAAATAATTGCAGTTTGCGGCTGCGGTATCACTGGAATTTCCCGTGTAATGAATCACGATATAGGAAGCCACGCGGCTCGCGCAAGCCGCATAATTCTGAGACGAGCAGGCAGACTGTGTCACCGCGATTCCATTGATTTTATCGGAAATCCATCCAGTTGTAATTGTTTTACTCATTGTCAATATCCTCCTGTTCCGCGTCCTCATGCAGCTGTTCCAGTACATTCAGCATCCTTGCCGGAACCGGCAGGCCTAAGTGACCGGCGTTCTCGAGTACAGATACGCCTTCATTCGAGATATAGAAAAACAGCACCGCCGTGCGAAGAACACAGCCGGTGCCAATCACATGCATATCCAGAATATTTGCCATGCCCACCAGAACAAAGATCAGTACCTTCCGGCAGATTCCTTTGAATCCGACCTCGCTGGACAGCCGTTTGTCCGAAACGGCGCACATCACGCCGGTGACATAATCCGCGATGACAAATGCAATCAGCGCATACATCAGTCCATCGCATTCGCCCAGAAACCAGCCCAGCCAGCCGCCAATGACGGCAAACACCAGCTGGATTCCATTCCAAAATTCCTTCATAAACAATTCCTCCATTATTTGATTTCTTCTATCTGAAAAGCGGCTGTCCGAAGACAGCCGCCTGTGTTGTTATGCCGTGCGCTTCCAGACGTAGACCGCGAGATACGGTGGCATGTTGTTGTGCGCAGAAGACCCTCCGGTTTTGTCCAGCGCAACCGTCGCACCCCATGTTTTGACCGGAGACGAATTGTTCACAGAACCTACCGTGAGTGCATAGGTTCCATAAGTCGGTGTCCAGCTCGTTGTGCCGGAGCTGTTGTACACGTAAGACCGATGGGAATGTGACGGCATTTCAGAGGTGGTCAGCTTGTGTGTCGCTTCGCCGCCTGTGCTTCCGGCTGTGTACGTGTCACCGGCAGAAAGCAGAAATTTATCCTTGATGCGCTCCCATGTGCCGCCCCATGCCGTTGCCGGGTCGAAATTTCCATCGGTTGTTTCATAGATTGTGCCGACCGGATGGCAGTAATCCAGCATGGAGGTTGCCGCATCGGAATTAAACGCCAGTTTTCCGCGAAAGATGGCAGGCAGATTGACGTCAAAGCCCTCTGTATCCGCAACCTTGCCGAATGCAATTCCCATACCGCCCTTCAGGAAAGAAAACAGTGTCATCGCAGCCGGGCCTTTGCCGGTACAGGCGAAAGACCGAAAAGCATCGGTTGCAGTCAAAATAATGTCATATGCCGCAGCTTTATCTGCTGAAAACTTGTATGTGCCATTTGAAACGGAAAATTTTCCGGCATA
The DNA here is from genome assembly GCF_002157465.1 of Butyricicoccus porcorum. GTDB lineage: Bacteria > Bacillota > Clostridia > Oscillospirales > Butyricicoccaceae > Butyricicoccus_A > Butyricicoccus_A porcorum. Next base: position 93,692 of record NZ_NHOC01000003.1, on the reverse strand, counting down.
GCTGGTCAAAGTAACGGCCGTATAGCTTGCTGCCGTTGTTTTCTTGTATTGCAGCTTGTACGCCGCCGTATTTGCTGTACTTGCAGCAGCACCAAAGTCTGTGATGGATGCCGAAAATGTGACCTTAAGATATGTGCCTGTAGCAGACAAATTTCCAGACGAATCACACCGCTTTGCGGTAAATGCCGTGATTGCCGGCGGCGAATATGCAACAACCGTAATCGATTGTGTTGTACTCGCCGTGCGCCCACGGGAATCCGTCACAGATGCCGTAATCGTCAGACTTCCCGTACTCGTCAGTGCATCAGAAACCACCGCCGCTGACGTTCCGGCTGTATATTTCTTCCCGTCAATTGTCGCATCATAGCCGGATGCTGTCGCGCTGTACTGCATCGTAACCGTTGCTGTGACCTTCACACAGGACAATCCCTGAATATATGCACCATATGTCGATGCATAGCCGTTATTGTCTGAAACTGCGATGGAAATCGACGGCTTCACACTCGCCGGAATAGCACAGGTAATCGTTTTCGATGAGCTTCCCAGTGCTGTGCTGCCGGAATAGGTCTGGATGGTAAACGTCACAGACACTGATGTACCGGACGGTGCCTGAGAAGCCAGTGTGAGCGGAGGTGTCCATGAGATGCTTGTACTGCCGGATTGTGTACAGACGGTACCGGATGCGGAACCACACGTATATGTGATGGTATGCGTAAAGCTGGAATCTGCTTTGGTCACAGTCAATGTCTGCGCTGTTCCCAATGTGCCGTTGCTGGCAGATAACGTGTTGGATCGTGCAATTTTTGTCAGCGTTGCCGAGCCGGAGGTTGACACATTCGATACATAGCTGCCGGACAGCGTTACCTGAATATCAAGAGAACATGAGATCGAAATTGTTTTGCTGCCATCTGTGCCGTGTGTGATATCTGCTACCGTCCTGGTCATCAGCGTCTTTGTTTCGCCGCCACTGATGCCCACTGTGCAGGTGCTTGAATATTTTGTTCCGTTGATTGTCAGGCTTATTGTCTTGGATGCAGAGGAAGAAATATGATATGATCCTGTGGCTTTCAGCTTTGCCGTAACCGTGATATCACTCTGATTGTTCGGTGCGTCCACATTACTTTCTGTCCACTCCACAAGCAGCGTATAGCCTGTGCTGAATACCTTAGAAAAACTTCCTGATGCTGCCATGTCAATCACACTCCTACATATTCGCAGTTCAGATTGCCGGAGCTGTCCAGCATAAGCTGATAGCCGAACAGCTTGAGCCGGTCTGTGACCGTCAGCTCCGGCGTATGCACTTCGCCGCCTGCAATCCATAGCACTTCCACATCATTGACTGTCATGCTGTAGCGGTCATTGTCGATAATGACCTTATATGGGTTATCTACCTGTCCGATCGTCAGACCATTGACGCTGAATGTGAAATATTTCGTGATTGTATTGAACTTCTCCTGTAAATCACCGTTGATTCTGGTCAGCTCCGAAGTGACATCAGAGAAATTCAATGAAATCTGGTCTGACAGAATCTTCAGCTGTGCTTCGGTGGATTCCCGGAACTGTGTGAAATCACCTGTTTCGGTGTAATCCGTCAGAGCAGAAAAAAGTATTTCCTGACAGGTGTTAACCAGAGAGGTGCTCTGTTCCACAATACTTTCGCGGAGTTCTTCTGCGGTTGTATCAATGACCTGCCTGGTATCCTCCGGAGCGGGCGTCCAGTCAGTCGGTACATTTCCGATTTCCACTTTAATATTCTTAGCGTATACCGTCGCAGTGGTGCTGTATCCTGTTCCGCTGGCGGAATTACTGCGGACAGCAACCTGTTCAATAAAATCACTCGTTTGTACATCAATCACGACGGAAAAACGCTGATATTCCATCCCGACATTCCGAATGCTTGCTTTTTTGTTACAGCTGCTTCCGGTGCCGTCTATGACCTTCCGAATATATACGTCAATCGTCACTCCATCGATATCAGAGCAGGTATCCAGTGAAACAGTCACTGTCCTGCCGGAAACAGCTTTTTTGCCATACTCTGAAAGTGCATAGGTTCGGTACATATTTTTCACTGAAAGCTCAGTGTCAGAGTTCAGAACCAAATTTCTGCCACCGATTTCAATATCTGTCATGTCTGTAAAGGTCGACTGGCAGGAGGTTAAAATCGCCACGCCAATCACCTACTTTGACACATCGCATTGCAGCGTCGCAAGGCTGTCGATCTCATCTGCTGACAGGTAGATGACCTTCCCGGTTTTATCAAAAGCGGCGGCATTGCCGTTCTTGTCCTGCTTGTACCAGGTGTAGGTCAGCTCCTGTGTTTCGGTTGCCGCCGCCCAAGCGGAGCCGCTGTATTTCATCAGCGTGACAGTCTTTGCTGTATGGTCAATTTTGTACCAGAACGCGCCAGATGCCGGGCTGGACGGGGCAGTTTCTGAAATCGCACCCTTCAAGGCATCAACCTCCTGCTGGTTGGTGCGCACAATTACGTATGGCACGACACCGCCGAGGTTGTTTTTGACTGTAAAGCCGCCAATCGAGAGCATTTCCGACACATATGGGTCGGATTTGTCCTCCACAGTGATAACATCGACGTAGGCTTTGCTGTTGTATGTCATCGTACAGCGGTATGACTGGATATTCACGATATCAGCGCCGCTGACCGTGTATGTGGCAGAGGCCGCGCTGGAGATATCCTGCCAGCTGCCAGATACATATTTCGCCCATTGATAAGCCGCACCGCTCGTAATTTCTGTACTGCCGTTGTACGCCGCAGTTGCCAGCGTGAGTGTGCCGGACTGGTTCTGTACGACTGTGCCGTTCGGCGCGTAAACAGAAAACACGATGGCATTCGCGCCGGTGTTACCTTTGACGGACTTTGACCAGCCAAATTTCTTCACTACCGATTTACCGGAGATGGTAAAGGTCAGGTCAATCGTGCCGTTCATCACGCTCGCGCCGCCCAGCGTACCGTTCGCCGCAAAGGTCAGGACAACCGAGCCGGAGGCACTTGCTGTCGCGGCTGTGTTGGATTTGGTGGTTACGCCGGACGGCAGGGTGCCCACGGCACACGTGCACGCGGTCTGCGTGATACCGATATATCCGGTAAATGGAATGGTCACATCAACAGCTGACTGCACCAGCCCGCCATTCGTGCAGGCAATGGTCTGTGATTCGTTGCCCAGGATGACGGAAAGGCCACCTGTTCCGGTGTCTCCCTTGTCACCTGCCGCGCCCGTATCGCCCTTCGCGCCGTCATAGATTTTTGTGATTGTGACGGTATCATACACATCCGCATCGTCCGTCACCAGCCGGATCTGTGCCACGTTGTCCACAAATACCGCGTGGGACGGCTTGACTACCAGCGTGCCGCCGGTGATGCTGGTGTTATCCGTAGTAGTCGGATAATCTGCCCACACATCCGCGCTGCTTTTGTACTGCCACTTGCTGATGGACACGCCCTGCACCTGTGCGGTCAAGGTCGCCTGCGTTGCGCCGACGAGGGTGGAGCTGGTGTTGTATTTGAATACATAGGTGTCCGCTGTGACATAGGCAAGCCGCGCATTTTCCGCATTTTTCACCAGCGTAAACGTGATATCCGAGGTAATATTGACGGTGTTTTTTGTCTCCGCATCGTAATAGCTGATGTAACAGAGATAGGTCAGCATGCCGGAAGCCGCCGCAGACAGCTTGTTTTCACTGACGGTTAAAATACCGCCGGATGCCGATTCCCCGGACGCAAGCGCCGATTCCGCGCCCGCACCGTCTTTGCGCTTCCATGTGATGGTCAATCCGGTCGATCCGAGCGCAACGCTGGTCTGATCGAGAAATATAACCGGTGTCAGCTTGAGATTGCCGGAGTCCCAGCTCGGCGCATAGGTGTGCGGCAGGACATTTGGGTCTTCCACCTGCGTTTTCGGAAGATTGGATGTGATATACGCGGACAGCTTCCGCTGGTCTGTAATATCTACAAATGTCTGCTGAGATGAGGTTAAAACTGCCATATTTTCACTCCTGAATATTGACTTCACAGCGAAAAGACGCATTGTCCTGTACATCCTCCGTTGTGACTGTGATGGATTTCATTCCGACATGATAACTGTCCCATTCCGCGTCGGCGGCTTCATCCGAAGAACTGCGGTGCCAGGCAAAACAGGACGCATCCAGCTTTGCAGTGATCTCTGTATTCCACGCGTACACATGGGCGGACAGTACCGCCGTCATGCCCTTGTCTGTGAAAATACAAGAGCCTTTGGTGATGATTTCGACCCGGTACAGCTGTTTGCGCTCCGTCGAGGAAATCTGCTCTTCCAGCTCGATTTTTACGTTTTGCACGAGCTTTTCCGGGTTTTGCTTCGCTGTGATGGACGCAATTCCGGCGCGCTCCGCGCCAATGGTGATGGTGTTGCCCGAAGCGTTCAGGTAATCCCGCGTCCTGCCGGTACACAGGAAGGTGTCATCCAGCCCATGGGGAGCGGATTTGCAGACCACATACTGTCTGGCGTGAATATCATCGATATCCGCGCCGGTAATGGATTCGTCTATGATGGTCAGTTCGATACTGCTGATGCCTTTGGACAGGATTTTCACCCGCACCTTCGCCTTGGTCAGAAGATTCTGCGGAAGTGTGACATCCTCCCAGATTTCCGTTGTCCAGATCCAGCCGATCTCCTCCACCGCCGCTTCGTCGCAGACGTAATTTTTCCCATCGTTAACAGAGTCTATGGTCACGCGCTGATCCGTTTCGGTTTCGTTGCCGTCTTCATCGGTTTCCGTGATCTTTGCGCCGAACGGGATGATCGCCGTCACACGGTCTTCGTGGGATTCTTCTATTTTCACATCGAGCAGGTTCTTTCCGAACTCCACTGTCTGCGCGGAACGCACATCAAAATCCGCAAGCCAGTCGAGATAATTCCCGTCGCTCTCATACCGCACCCGCAGATATCCGCCGTGCGTATACAGCAGTTTGGACTTGACCGCGCTCATGGTGTCCAGATACTCCGACGAACTGCGGTTGATATAATCATTGGAATCCGTGACGGTGACATCACCCAGAATAAATTGTTTCCGGCTTTCGACGGAGGAATTGTGGTTGTTTAGGAACAGCTCCAGCAGGCCGCACAGGCTTCCGGTATATGAAAACGGCGGCTGTTGACTGTCGCGCAGATACGCCAGCGCCGCCTCACACTGCCATGAATGCGTGTTGTAAAAATCCGTTCCGATGTCCAACGCCCTGCCCTTAAATACAATGGCATCGCCATATTTGCACATGATTTCGGATGCCATCGGCTGAATCCGCGACAGATAGGGATGGTCATGCGGCGCGGAAAGCGTGAAGCTGTCCACGCCCTCTGCGTCCTCTGTCAGCTTTGCTTCTGTGATGGACAGCTGAGACAGATGCGGATGGTAAAACAACGCACCGTCCACATAGACGCGAAACAGCTTCATAACCGTCCCTCCCGATAGCGGAAGGTGGTCGTGCCTGCGCCGGAAACGGTAATTGTGTTGCTTCCGGCCTGAAGCTCCAGCTCCAGAATCGTCCATGTGCCTGCGCTCAGCGTCTTGGTAAAGGAATCTCCGGAAACCGACCACGACAGTGTTGTCTGGGCAGTTGTCGTAACCGTCGGAACAACCGGCATGAAATCATTGTCCAGGACAATCGAGGCGTTTCCGATCACGGACTGCACAGTCTCGGTGATATGGTACAGATAGGCGTCGGCATCCGTGCAGGAGATAGTCAGAATCCCTTTTCCGGCGAGTGCGTCATAGGACGGCTGAATCAGGAGTGTGCCAACCGCATAGACCTCCGGGTCTTCGCTTTTTGTCACGTGCACCAGCCGCCCATTGAACCGATTTACCATATCAGAACTTCGTTCGATAAAACGAGCGTGCGTTCCGAGCATCGACAGAACCACGGTAAATTCCCGCGGCTGGTATGAAATCCTGCCAAGTGCTTCGGCATAGCGGATGGGCGAATTCCGTCCCGGCACCGTGAGAATGTCGTTTTGTGGCTGCGGCGCAGGAAAGTCGACCGATTCCCGAAGCCAGCCGCACGACAGCATGGAAATATCATCAAAATAAATGTCAGGAATCATATCGTTGCCCTCCTTTTCTGCTTTTGCAGTCTGCCCAGTCCGGCATCAATACCGGGCAGCAGCCTGCCGATGAGCGTGCCGTCATCCAGATAAATCCCCTTTCCGCTGTTGTCTGCGATAATAGCAAGATACTGTTCCATGCGCGTCATGTCCAGCTTGGATGCGAGGATGGATTCCAGATGCTTATAGAATGCTGACAGCGGCAGGATTGCCTCTGCTCCGGCTTCCCCGCCTGCCATCAGGGAACTGCCGTTCATGCCGAATATCGTGGGCTTTGCCAGAATGCCGCCTTCCTTGTACCAGTCGATGGACAGGTGCGGAACACTCGGCGGGTCGATGGACAGCTTGCCGGAAACATGAAAATGCGGCAGTTTGATATGCGGCAGGGACAGCTTCATGCTGGAGAAAAATCCCTTGATTGCGTCAACGCAGGCTTTCACCTTAGCCTTTGCTTCCTCCACCGGCTTAGTGATCGCTGTTTTGATGCTGTTCCAGACAGACGATGCCGTTGCTTTGATGGAATTGAACGTCGCTGATACCGAGGATTTCATCCCATCAAAGACAGAAGAAACCTTGCTTCGGATAGCATCCACAACAGAAGCAATCACGGATTTAATGCCATTCCAGACGGTAGACGCAACACCCTTGATCGCATTGAACACTGTAGTGACCACGCTTTTGACCGCATTCAAAACCGTGCTGATCTTCGCCAGAATTGCAGACCAGATACTGCTGATGACAACCAGAATGGCGGACATAACGGAGGAAATCACACCGGATACGGCGTTAAGCGCCGAAGAAACTTTGCTCTTGATGGCATCCCATACAGAAACAATCGTATCGTGGCAATTCTGCCAGATAAGCTGAAACGGCAGTGTAATAATATCAAACGCCGCCTGCAGGATCGAGCCCAACAGCATGACCGCTGTCTGCACGACATTGCAGATAGTTGTCCAGACCGTGGAAAGGAATGCCGACATGCCGTTCCAGATACCTTCAAAAAAGGTTTTGATCCCTGTCCACACGGTCTGCCAGTTCGTGCCGAACCAGCCGAGCATGGCATCCGCAATGCCCTGAATGGTTTGCAGAACCGTGCTGACAATCGATGACATGCCATTCCAGACGGAGGAAAATATGGTTTTGACACCCTGCCATGCGCCGCTCCAGTTGCCCTGAAAGACTGCGGTAAACGTCTGCACAATTCCGGTAATCACGCCGAGTACGGTTGTGAGAATCGCTGCGATTGCACGGAACGCGCCCTCAAACACGGGAGCCAGCAGTGAACAGAAACCATTCCAGATGGAACGCAGCATGTCCGTAATGCCGGTGAAGTTGAAACCCAGACTGTTCAGCATCCCGACAATTGCCGTGCAGCATGTCTGAAACGCCGACTTTATCTGGTTCCATGTGTTGATGATCGAACTGCGAAAGCCTTCATTTGTGTTCCACAGATGCACAAAAGCGGCAACCAACACCCCAATCACCGCGATAATTGCAGCAATCGGAGCGGTGATGCCGCCGAGTGCAGATGCCAGTTTTCCAATCAGGCCTGTCCCGTTTTGAATTGCAAGCTGGAGCTTTCCGAATCCCTTTGCCAGTTTGACAAAGCCCTGCATTGCCACGCCGATTTTGGATATCGCCGTTCCCAGAATCACCAGAAGCGGCCCAATAGCGGCAACAATCATCAGGACAGCGAGCACAGCCTTTCGCGTGCCTTCATCCATATTATTCAGCCTGTCCACAAAGCCCTGAACCGCAGTGACAGCGGCGCGAATTGCAGGCATCAGCATTTCGCCAAAAGAAATTGCCAGCTCCTGCAGCTGGCTTTTCAGAATTGTGATCTGCCCGGACAGATTGTCCTGCATGGTATTTGCCATTTTCTCTGCGACACCGTCGCAGTTTGAAATGGCAGAGTTCAGCTTTTTGATATCAGTCGGAGCTGCCTGCATGATGGCGAGGAATCCGGACATGGCTTCCCGCCCGACAAGCGTTCCGGCGGTCGCTGCCGCTTCGGATTCTGTCATCTGGGCAAAATAGCCGCGCAGGTCTCCGAGGATATCGCCCAGCGAGCGCATGCTGCCGTCTGCGTTGGTGGTCGCCACGGTGACCTCTCCGAAATTTGCTCCCGTCAGTTTGATATCGCCCTGCAGCTTGGTCAGAATGGAGCGCAGTGCTGTACCTGCCTGCGTGGATTTGATGCCTGCATTCGCCATCAGGCCGATTGCTTCCGCCGTATCCTCCGCGCTGTAGCCCAGCGCACCGGCAACCGGAGCACAGTATTTGAAGGTCTCGCCCATCATGCTGACATTGGTGTTCGCATTGGATGATGCTGCGGCGAGAATATCCGCAAAATGACCGGAATCTTTGGCAGACAATCCGAACGCGGTAAGGGCATCTGTGACGATATCCGAGGTTGTCGCCAAATCCTCACCGGAAGCCGCCGCCAAATTCATAATGCCGTCAATGCCGTTCAGCATATCCTTGGTTTTCCAGCCTGCCATTGCCATGTAATTCATAGCTTCTGCGGCTTCGGATGCGGAGAACTTCGTCTTTTCTCCCATTTCACGTGCTTTGTCCCGAAGCGCCTGCAGGTCATCCCCAGTTGCGCCGGACACAGCGGCAACCTGGCTCATAGCAGAATCAAAGTCTGCTGTGGTTTTGACTGCCGCCACGCCCAGACCGGCAACCGCAGTCGACGCAATTGACATCTTCTTTCCGACACTCGCAATCGAATTGCCGGCGCTTTCCATTTTGCCGCCCACCACATCGATCTTTTCCAGCGTCGCATTGGTCGTGACTGCCTGCTGCTGCAATCGCTGCAGTTCCTGCTCGGTCTCGATGATTTCACGCTCCAGCGCATCATATTTGTCCTGACCGAGCGTGCCGCTTTCCAGTTGCTGCTTCGCCTGAATCTGTGCTTCCTTCAGCGAGTCCAGTTTCTCTTTCGTGGCGGTGATGGCATCCTTCAGCAGCTTCTGTTTCTGGGTAAGCAGCTGTGTGTTGGATGGGTCGAGCTTCAGGAGGCGGTTGACATCCTTTAAAGCGGACTGTGTCGTGCGAATCGAGGAGTTGACTGACTTCAGTGCCTTGTCCAGTCCGGTTGTATCGCCACCGATTTCGATTGTGATACCCTTGATTCTGCTCGCCATGTGTCAATCACCTCCGGAAAATGGGCAAAAGAATAGCCCGGATTGCTCCGGGCATGAAAAAAGCACCAACCGTCACCGGTTGATGCTTTCTATATCAAAACAAATTGTATTGAAACCAATCGCCGATCAATACGGCGACTTTTCTTACACTACATTAACTTTTCCAGTTCTGCGATGGTTTCCACCGGTCGTTCGCAGGTTTTTCCCCGGCACAAATAGTACCGGACTCCTGCCGCCGGAACCGGATATTCCGAAGTGAATGGTGCCAGCGCGGCAAGCCGGGTTTCATCCGCCGGTGTTTTCACCAGCACCGTAAGCCCACAGGCATGTTCCCTGAGGAAATCTGTCAGTTCTTTCGGGAGTTTTTCCGCCGCGCATACCAGCTCCGCTGTCGGCCAAAGCTCCTCCAGCAATGCCAGAAGCGCAAAGCTATATCCCGCTGGATATCCCTGAATTGCTCCCGCCAGATAAGAGAACTGACGTTCTTGCGCTTGTATCCAACGTGTTTCTCCGGTCAGGCGCGCCAGACGGGAAAGCACCAGCTCCGCTACGGAATTGCCCGAGGGCATCGCGCCGTCATAGACCTCTTTGGTGCGGGTAATGAGCTGTTCCCCGTCCTTCGCATACGGATAGAAGCCGCCCTGCTCGTGATCGAAAAAGAGCTTTAGCAACAGCTCCGCCAATGCGCAGGCTTGCTCCAGATAATCGACGCGGAAGGACGCTTCGTAAAGCTCCAGCAAGCCCCATGTGTAAAATGCGTAGTCCTCCAGTTTGCCCGGATGGGCCGCATCCCCATCACGCCAGCGGGCCAGCAAGCGTCCGTTGCTGTCTTTCAGATTCTTTCTGATAAAGGCAACTGCCTGTTCTGCCGCGTCCAGATAGCGAGGCTCATCCAGAATCAATCCCGCACGGGCAAGCGCTGCGATCATCAGGCCGTTCCATGAAGTGAGCACCTTATCGTCCCGATGCAGGCTTGTCCGTTTTTTGCGGTATGCATACAGCTGTTTCCGCAGCGCTTTGATTTCCTCCGATTCCTGTTCCCAGTCCGGCGTACCGATCAAATTAGGGATACTCTTTCCTTCAAAATTGCCGGCAGAGGTAATGCCAAACCGCCGGCAAAAGGCTTCGCCCTGTTTCTCGCCGACAACTGCGGCAATTTCCCCCGGTGAAAAGACATAGTATTTCCCTTCCACACCGTCGCTGTCCGCATCCTGTCCACAGTAAAAGCCGCCCTGTGGGTCTGTCAGCTCCGTGAGGACATAATCCAGCGTGCGGCAGACTACCTCCCGGCAATAATCCCGGTGGGTCTGATTCCAGGCCTCCGTATAAGCAAGCGCCAGCAGTGCATTGTCATAGAGCATCTTCTCGAAATGGGGCACCAGCCACTTTCGGTCGGTGGAATATCGGGAGAATCCGCCGCCCACATGGTCAAAAAGCCCGCCGCGGTACATATGCTCCAAAGTCAGCTCTGCCATCTCCTGTGCCTGACGGTCTTGGGTCAGGCGGGCATACCTCAGGAGAAACAGCAGATTGTGCGCGGTCGGAAATTTGGGAGCCTGTCCGAAGCCGCCCCATTGCCGGTCAAAGCCCTGGACAAACAAAGATACGCCTTTTTGTACAAGCGCACGGCTGGGTGCATCGGGCCGTACTGCTTCCTCCTGCCGCAGATGCTCGGTCAGCATATCTCCCACAGAAATCAACTGCCCGCGATTTTCCCGCCAGCGCCGGTCTGCCTGTTCCAGCAGAGACATCAATTGCGGTTTCGGAAGATACGTGCCCGCCCAGAACGGCTTCTGGTCGGGTGTCAGAAGCACAGTAAGCGGCCAGCCGCCGGAACCGTTCATGGCAATACACGCCGCCATATAAACCGCGTCCACATCGGGGCGTTCCTCCCGGTCAACCTTTATCGGGATGAAGGCGCGGTTGAGCACTGCCGCTACTTCCTCCGCCTCGAAGGATTCATGCGCCATGACATGGCACCAGTGGCAGGTGGAATAACCGATGCTCAGAAAAATGGGCTTGTCTTCCCGTTTGGCTTCTTCCAGCGCGGCAGTCCCCCACGGACGCCAGTCCACAGAATTTTCCGCATGCTGGAGCAGGTAGGGTGATTTTTCATATTGCAGTTGATTGGCCATGATGATTCCTTTCGTCCGCGTATTCAAAGCTGGCATGGCAGTCTGTGTGTTCAAACAGGAGCGTTTCTCCGCACCAGAAGCGGTACCGCACTTTCGCGCAGAGACTTTCGTGGATGGTGCGTCCCATGTTTCCCTCCACAGGAGCATGCAGGGGACATTTATGCTCTTCCAGCAGTTCTGCCTCTAATCTGTACTTACCCTGGCGAATCTCTGCGCCGTTTTCCGACCATTGCTCCACCCGCGCGCCGCGATAGGTGGCAAGACGGTATTCCCGTCCATCGCAAACAATTGCACAGATACACCCGGTAAAGTTCCCCACTGCCATGGGGATGGTCGCAATCGAAAGCATGAGACTGACGCTCTGCGGCTCCTGCCAGATGCATTGTGTCCAGAGATAGGCGCTGGGAAACGATCTGCCGCGGTCGGTTTCAATGTATCCCGTGCCACCGGAAAAATCCAGCTTTTTCCCGTTCAGCGCCAGTGTTCCCTCCAGTGAATGCCCCATACTGATGACGCCATGCGAGCATTCCATGCCGGGAAGAAAACGAAACGGGCCCATAATATCCGATTTGAGTGGTGTAAACTGCCCGTAGCGCAGAGTGCCGCACAGAGAAAGCCCCTCTTGTTCCACATTCAGCCACATTCTCTGGCTTGTGAAGAGACTTTTCCCCAGTTGAATCCGGAATGCCTGCTCCGAAGCCCAGAATTCCGTGTCCGGATATTCCTGCCACCACGCCTGGTTGTCTGAAATGACCTGAAGCGACGCACTGCGCCGTCCCGTACGGTCAATATGAACCGCCGGAATCAAAGCCAGCGCGCCGCCCTCTTTGGTCTGGTGCTTCAGATACCATCCTTCAAAATACAGGCCGCGCTTTCCTGTTCCATGATAGTATTTTATCATAGTTTCACCCACATGAACACTGCGCCCTGCGCGAACTGGGTTGTATCATACATCGTTATTCCGAATGGACTTCTTTTTGGCGTTCCTGTTGTGATTCTGATTTTCACGGGTCAGGGGCGTCTGTCCATTCGCTTTTGCTTTTCTGACTTCCTTCGGATCGGGCTGGCTGTCCTTCGGCATGGCATGTCCTCCTCATCGTCTGGTATTGGGGCCGAGTGCTTCTTTTTTGACATTGTGCTGTTCATTCGGATTGTGGTTTTTCAGCGGTTTGTTGCCCTCTGCTTTTTTATTTTCCTGTGTCTGTGGCATCTGTCTGCCTCCTACATCACATGGTTTTCCGTTTTGGTATCACGAATCTGATACCCCATTTTTTCAAGCCGTTTTCCGATGCGGTCAGTCTGCACGCCTGTGGTATCAAAATCCACAGCGACTCGTTTGGAGTCATCACTGATGCTGACGGAAAGCACTCCCGGAAGAGTGTCAAGCTCCCGCTTGATTGCTTTTACATCGTGCTTATCGCTTAAGCCGTCCAGCGTAAAATAGGCGCTTGCTTTTGACATTCACGTTCACCTCAACGTCAGTATGCGTGTTGTCCAATCGTTTTATACAAAAGATGAGTGCCCGTTTCAAAACGCCTTTTCTGATAGACAGCTAAAACTTATCAAAATCTTCCTGCGTCGCAATGCGACTGTACTTCACGCCGTCATTGGCTTTTTCCGTCCACAGATCCAGCACCAATCCGATGGTCAGCAAATCCAGATCGCGAACGGAAATGCCGAGCTCCACACAGCGCAGAAGGAACAGCGGCGTGGTCATTTCCCGTTCACTTCTGCCAACTCTTTTTTTGCCGTCACATCTGTCAGCATGTTATCGCCCCACAGCTCCAGAATCTGCGGCAATACCTCGTAAATCGAAAACATATCGAACTGGTCAAGCCAGTCGTTGATGTCCTGCGGAATCGAATTGTCCGCGTGATATGCCATGATATATGCGACATTCTCGAAGATTTCCAAATCTTCAATCTGAAATTCTTCTCCGTTTTCAGTGTTCCCCTTATACGAGCTTTCCAGCTTGCTCAGATCCTTGAAAATATCGCGCTTGAACTTGGCGCGATACAGACGCGGCACAGTCGCAGACGAACGAAACGGCACCGGCTTGCCACAGATTTCGATTTCTCTCTTGATCATCCCTCATCCTCCTCCGTTGGCAGATAGACCGACTGATACCAGCCGTCATACACCGTCTGATCAGTTGTATCACCTGTACGGGCTTTGACCAGACCATCCGAGCGCGGGTCTGCCGTGATGGACAGCTTTTCCGTACCCGGTTCAATGGTATCTTCCTTCGTTTCCGATTCAATTGACGGGCGCGATGCACTGCAATTGTACAGCACGTGCCGGATGGCATTGATGTCGCCGTCGAACTCGAATAACAGGGCAAATTTCACGCTCTCCGCGACTGTGCTGTTTTCTACCAGCACGCCATTTTTGTCCAGTTTTTCCTGTAAAATGTCCGTGCGGAACCACTCCGGAATCAAGGCAATTTCCAGATCGCCGGAATAGCCGTTGTTGGTTGCCGAACGGAAATATACAATGCCGTCCGCATAAAACGGACTGGATTCGCCCTCTGCGTCCAGACTGATACTGACCGCACCGGGAATGGCCTGCGGCTTGGCATACGCAAACGATGGCACACTTTCCGTGACGGTTTCCGTCAGCCTGGCGGCATGGACATTTTTCAGGTTGTATTTTACTTTGTTTCCCATGCGCTACACCTCCATCTCATACAGCACTTCATATAATTGTTCCGACCGGATAAACTGCTCCGTTTTGTTGTAAAACAGCCCGGCTTCATCAAATAGTTCTTCCAGATTTGCTTCCTGTTCCGGCTGTTTTTTGTCTGTATACAGCTCGATATCCAGCTGATCGACCCGACAATAGACCATACCGTCCGCCGAAAAGTTGTGACTGCCGGGTATCAGATACACAAGGAATGGCGGGTCAGGCGATTCCCCTTCCGAAAAATGATGATAGGCGAACGGCAGACCGGTCTGACGGAGCAGGTCTGTAATCTGTTCATAGGAAAGCATATCAGCTCAGCCCCCTTTTGATTTTGTTTTCCAGCTCGCTGACGGCGTATTGCTCCGCCGGAGCGATGTGCGGCTGTCCCGCGACACGCCCGCCGCCGCGTTTGGCGTGTCCTTTTTCCAGCAGATGTGTCAGACCGGGCTTTTTCCGGTTATAAACCGTGATGCTGACCTGACCCGCTTTTGCGGAGGTTTTCTTTACCGCCCAGCCCTTTTGGTATCCGCCGGTTTGGACAGGCGAGCCTGCCTGTACAAGTTTTTTCGTTTCTTTGGAAACGGTATCGACAGCTGTCTGCACCACCTCGTCTGTCATCTCCTTGTATTCCTCCAGTGCGTCCATGATTTCATCAGACAACCGGTCCACTGTGATTTTCTTTGCCATAGTGTCATTTCCGCTCCGCCATCAGCCGGAGCATTTTATTTTTGTACTGTGAATGGTCGATAAACGTAATATTGTAAATCTCTCCGTGAAATTTGACACGGTAATGCGTGGTGTCGAGATCGCGCACCGGGCTGAACTGCCGGATGGTAAAAAACAGAGAATCCTGCGCATTGTGCTGTGCCGCTTCCCAGAATTCCTTGCCGGACACATGGTCCACACATGCCCAGCAGTAATAATAATCAAACCATTTCAGCGTGTGATTCCCGATGGTGTCGGTGTCCATGCGGCTCTTTTGAATCACAATCCGTTCGTTCATTTCTGCAATTTTCATATCAGACAATCCCCTCCCGGACAGAAAATAACAGGTTTCGCAGGGTCAGCGTGAGTGCGTGATGATCCGCCTGCTCCCGGTGCTCATAGAGATAACCGAGTGTGTACAAAATCGCCACGCGCAGGACAGCCCGCAGAGAAATGAGCTGTTCCTTGTCATCTGTTCCGTTTACAGCACTCCATTGCTCCTCCGAAAGACGCGCTACATCTGCACACAGCTTTTCCGCAGAGGACAAGAGGACGCCAATCAAAGCGTCCTCGTCATCCGCATCGACCCGGAGATAGGTTTTCGCTTCCTCCAGTGAAATCAGCGCCATGTCAGCGTCCTCCTTCCTCAGGTGTTATGCCCCTGCCTTCATCCGGAGCACCTGCACGGCTTCCGGCAGGATCAGCTTGCCGTCTACACGCTGGGTGGTCAGGAAACCCACCTGATCCGTGCGGGCATACAGCTCGTTCAGGCGGCGGAACGTGCGGTTCTGGCGGTCCGCAATCCAGTAATAACTGTAATCGCCGAACGCCATGACCTTATTGCCTGCCGCAACCTCCGGCATAAATGCCGAGGTCTTCAGCGGACGGTTGAGCAGGGTATCCGGCTTTCCGATGTCCAGACCGGGCTTCCAGATATAATTCCCATTGTTGTCCTTGATCGTCATGAGCTGGAGCACCAGCGCTTCACTGCACAGAAATTCCGCTTTCTTGCGGTACGGCGCTTTGAGTGCATAATACAGCTGGAATACCTCATCGAAGGAAATTGCGGTTGTCTTTGCGGCAGTCACGCCGATTTTTGCGCCGGCATCGTCCAGCAGGCCCAGCGGCTTGCCCACGCCGTCGCCCGTAATAAACGCGCGTTCCTCCGCATTGCCCATACGCACACCAAAACGGCGTGCAATATACGACGCGAGATCGAATGCCGAGTCATTCAGCAGTTCATTGGAAATCTTAATCATCGTGCCCAGCTTGTACGCAGACAGCATGGTCTGTCCGAAGGTCGTATCACTCTCCGGGATTTCCTCGCCTTCGTCAATCCAGCTCGCTTCACCGGTGTCCTCGGCAATCGGAATTTTGCGCGTGCCGGAGCTGGTACGGATGACCGTTGCCATGCCGCGGAAGATGTTGTTGCCCTCCAGTGCTTCTACCAGCTTGCGTTCAAACTCATCCGGCACAGTAAAGCCGCCCTCGGAATCTTCACCGACGGACAGGGCATTGTGTACCTCGCCGTAATTGCCGCGGTTGCGGATCATATTCCAGAACGCTTCGGTATATTCCTTCGTACCGGTCTTTGTAGCCGCCCTTTCTTCTGTCATAATCATCGGCTTGCCGGATACAGGTCTGGAAGTGGGTGCCGCCAGCTGTGCATCTACCTGTGCCTGCTGTTCCAGACGCTCAATCTCTGTGCCGAGGTCTTTGACCTCCTGTGCCATCCTGTCATACTGCTCCACAGCGTCCGATGCCACCAGCCCGTTCTCACCGCGATGCTCCTCCAGAAATGCTTTCGTCTGCTCCCAGAGCGTATTGCGCCTGCCGCGAAGCTCTAAAATCTTGTTCATTGCCTTTCCTCCATACAGTATCGTAAAAAAATGCAGACAGCCGGAACACTGAGCTTATCTCAGGCATTCCAGCTGTTTTTGTAAAATCAAATACGGCACACTGCCATCCTCGGTTGTGCCGTCCATGCCAATGATTGGCTGAGACAGAACTCCTCCGTCAAGTTTTTCAAGGGATGTGTCCACAGGCTCCTGCTGTACTTGATCGCTCACGCCGAGCCGGTTCAGAATTACCTGTCCCATCCGGCGTGTGGAATACATCTGTGCTTCCATCCGCAAAGGTTCTTCATCATTGTCCTCACCGGTGTCTTCCTCTTCGTCCGGATCGTCATCCGAATCAGCATCTTCGAACAGAATCCCATCGGCAAATCCAAGCTCCACGGCTTTTTTCGCGTTCATCCATGTCTCATTGCTCATGAGATTGGCAATTCTGGCATGAGAAAGCCCGGTTTTCGCCATATACGCGTTGATAATGGACTCTTTCACCTCATTGAGCACATCAATCGCCTTGCGCATATCCTCGCTGTTCCCCATGGCAATGGTGCTGGGGTAAGGTAGGAAAGTGCCGCCTTGCTACATTTCTGTAGTAGGTTTGCACAGTCCCCCTTCCAAACCGGACGTACCCGTCTCCGAGTATCCGGCTTTCCATTCTAATTACTGACGATTAACAAAAAGTCTTATTGTGTATCTTGTTATGGCAAGTTTCGCACACGATTAAAGTTTTCCTGCGGATAGAACGCATTTTCCGCTCCCACGCAGATTTCCCCTTGAGTGCCTTAAGGCTTTGAACGTGATGCACTACAACTGGTTCGCTGTCGCATCCGCATAACTCGCAAATTCCAGCATTCAGCCTGTTCTTTATCTCGTTTTGCTTCGATACACTCTTAGGAACGGCATCGACATTATCCAGCTTGGCTTTACGGCTCTTTCGGATATCCGTCATGTTGAGAAAGATAAGCGTTTTTGTGCCTGTCTTAGTCTCATACGGGACACCCCATCGTTTGCCCGTCCGCCTGTCGCCTCTTGCTTTTGCCATAGTTGTTTGGTGCTTGCTTGCCAAGGTTTTCAGACAACTGTATTCCATGATATAAACGAAATAATCCAGCTTCGGGAAGTTGCTTGCCATCCGATAGTAGTTGCAGATTCCCCGCATCTGTGAATTGTAGGTTGAGACAATTTCAAAGTCGCTTCTGTTTCGCAATCCTTTCGTGGCTATCGGAACAATCCTGCCATCGGCAGTCCTGACCCCGTACCCGTTGCTAATCAGAAATTCTTCAATTTTATCCTTCAACGGAGCATTCAGCATGACCGTCCCATTTAACGTCCTCTGCTTGACCCCGTCACTCCTGCGCTTCAGTTCCTGCGACCTTCGGACACTTACGTCATATCCCAGAAATCTTGCTGACTCTGAACTGTGTGTTATCTTGGTTTTTTCATCCGAAAGTTCCAGCTTCAGTTCAGCTGCCAAAAAATCCTTCAGTTCAGCCTTGATTTCCACACAATCCTCTTTTGAGCCTACCACCCCTATCAGAAAATCATCCGCATACCTGACGTAGCAGATACGCTTGTTATTGTCCTGATATACTGGTATCTTGACGCGCTGACGTTTCAGTTCCACCTCTTCGGCTATCCACTTTTCACGGTCTGGGGAATCAGGGTTATTCTTACTCTTCCTATGCAGCGTGCTGATTCTGTGGCATATTCCGCCGTATTCCTCGGTATATTTCTTGGGTTCATTGCTGTCGAACCGTTGCTTTATCTCCGCAACTTTCTTATCCAATTCGTGCAAGTATATATTTGCAAGAATTGGGGAAAGTATGCCGCCCTGTGGCGTGCCGCTGTAGGTCTGGAAATACTTCCATTCCTCCATATAGCCAGCTTTCAGGAAAGCACCTATCAGGTTAATCAGCTTTGAGTCCTTGACTTTTTTCGAGAGAATATTCAGCAACACCTTATGGTCGATATTGTCAAAACACCCTTTGATATCGCCTTCTATGAACCATTTTGTTCCGTTAAATCCGTACTTTATCCTGTCAAATGCTGTGTGACAGCTCCTGCCAGGTCTGAATCCGTGCGAATCGTCACTGAATATAGGCTCATAAATCGCTTCCAGTATCTGCCTTATGGCATCCTGTATAAGCTTGTCTCGAAATGATGGTATTCCCAGAGGACGCAGTTTTCCGTTGTGCTTCGGAATGTAGATTCTCCGCACTGGTTTCGGGCTATATTCCAGATTTCTCAATGACTCGATAATATCTGAAACATATTTAGCACCGAATCCGTCCGCTGTATCGTCATCTGTACCTTTTGTTGACGCTCCTGCGTTAGCGTATAAGTTTTTATAGGCAGTGAAATAAATATCCTCTCTGAGAAGATATCTGTACAACCTCGTAAACACGCCGTCAGTATGCGACTTAGAACTTTCTGCTATTCGTTCCAAAATATCCGATGTTGGATTCATTGAGGCTTCTCCTCCCTTTCATCTTCTTATTTTGAATCGTTAGAACTGTCCCCCTTCGCCGTGTAGTGGGTGTTCCCACCTCAGACTACTATGGGGACTCCGTTGCCATATCAGATATTCAGTACCTGTGTACATAGCTTTATAAGCATTCTGACTTAGGCAATCTCCAGTTAACGTTTCTGCTTGGTATAAGGATTGTCGGATGTGCTTTAGACCTTTCGGCTGGTTCTCCAGCTTGTGGGACAGCATTACAGTTACCCACGCCGACCACAACCCTATCGGCTGGCGCTGTCCACGGGATATTAGATTCCGTTTCCCGTTCCAATGATAATGGACACTGTATCTCGCATTCACTATTACAAGTTCATCCTCATATCCTCTTGTCATTGCAGTTCAGTAGTGCCTTGGAATCTTTGGCAACTTACCGCTTTCCCACCGTGCTATGTTCCCGTGTCAGCTTTCGCCTTTCGGTTAGGTGGGTTGACTTCCCCGTAACTGTGGGGAACAGGTACCATTAACCTGCTATCAGAAACGCCCTATCTGGACGCACATCGTGAATCATAAGCATCCCGGTGGGGCTCATGAGCACGCGGTCTCCTGCCATCGCAACCACGCTGGCGGCGGATGCCGCGATGGAATCAATCTTGACCGTCACAGTGCCCGGATACTCCCGAAGCATCGTGTAAATCTCCGCCGCGGCAAAGACATTCCCTCCGGGACTGCAAATCCAAACCGTGATATCGCCTGCGTCCTCCTCCAGCTCCGCGCGGAACGCCTTCGGCGTGATTTCATCGCCCCAGACAGAGTCCTCATCAATCGGGCCTTCCAGCCGGAGCGTGCGTTCCCCCTCGCTGTTGCGAAGCCAGTTCCAAAATTTTTTCATTTCAGCTGTTCCTTTCTTCCGTATTGGATTGACCGTTTTTCGCGTAAATTCCCGCGTCCTTCAGCTGTACATAACTGCCGTTTACCATATAGAAATTCCCTCCCATTTCGTCCGGAATCGGATCCATATTTTCCAGCCGCCGGATGTCGTTCGGTGAAAGAAAGCCGTTGGAAAAGCCGGTGGCATAGCCGTTCATGCGGCTCTGGTAATCGCCGCGGAGCAGTCCATCCAGATTGAATTTCGGGAAATAACTGTCCTGTTCTGTTTCCAACAGCAGGTCTTTGATGATTGCCTGTTCAAACCGAACCGCCCACGGCGTGATGCTGTGCTGTACAAAGTCAATCGCCTGATGCTCGATGTTGCTGAACGTCGCGTGCTTCAGACTCTGCACCAGATGCGGCGGCACGCGGAACATGCGGCAGATTTCCTCCACGCCAAATTCCCTCGTGGACAGAAACTGTGAATCCTCCGGTGGGAGAGAAATCGGCTTGTATTGAAGCCCCTCCTCTAGCACGGCAACCCGGTGCGCATTGTTTGCGCCGCCATAGACAGCAGACCAGTTCTCCCGAATTTTTGCCGGGTCTTTTAACACGCCGGGATGCTCCAGCACACCGGACGGCTGTGCGCCATTCTTGAAAAAGGACGCCCCATATTTCTCTACCGCAAGCGTTGTGCCGAGGCTGTTTTTCATCATGGCAATCGGGCTGAAGCCAACCAGACCGTTGAAGCCAAGGCCCGGAATGTGAAAGATTTCATCCCGCCGGAAATAGATATCTTTGTCGCGCTCACCCGGCACATCGTCCGTATAGGCGTGATAGATATAGTACAGCTCGCCGTTTTCATTCCGGTCGACCTCTACATTCTCCGGCAGTAACGGATACAGTCCGAGAATGTTGTTCCGCCCGTCCCGGATAATCTGTGCATACGCATTGCCCCATAGCAGTAAGTGCGTCATCATGGTTTCCCGAAAGACGAAGCTGGTCATTTCCGGGTTGCTTTGCCGGTACAACAGCTTATACAGCGGATGGTCGGTTGCTTTTTCCTTTCCGTCATCGATATAGCAGTACAGATGTAATGGCAGGCTGGCAATGGTCTCTGCCAGCAGGCGGACACAGGCGTACACCGTGGAAATTTGCAGGGCAGATTTTTCGTCCACGCGCTCTCCGCTGTTTGCCGTGCCGAACAGGAATGTGCCGGAAGAATCCCGCACATTGTCCTGTACCGGCGGCGCATCCCGCGGCCTGCCCAATCCGAGCCATTTCAAAAATCCCATTTCAGTCCTCCTCTGTCAAAACACCAGCAGTCCCCGCTCCGGGGCATCATAAACACTTCCCTGCTGTCCCGCATTCCGGATACAGCGGTCGAGCGCCATAATCGCCGCAACAATGCCGTCAATTTTCTCCGCCGATTTTGCTTTCGTCGGCTTGATGTTGCCTGCCGGGTCGGTTTCCACTACCACATTTCCCGCCATCCAGCGCATCACCGGATTGCCGCCGTGGATGATTTCCCCCTTCATCAGCAGTTCATAAAAGGCTTTTGTCGGCGGGCTCATGTCCCTGTAGCCCTGTCCGATGGGGACAACGGTAAACCCGGCACCTTCCAGATTCTGCACCATCTGCACCGCGCCCCAGCGGTCAAACGCGATTTCCCGGATGTGGTACAGCTCACCGAGCTGTTCGATCACCTTTTCAATAAATCCATAGTGAATGACATTGCCCTCGGTTGACATCAGATACCCCTGCCTGACCCAGACATCATACGGAACGGATGCCCGTTTTATCCGCAGTGGGATCGTATCCTCCGGTACCCAGAAAAACGGGAGCATGTAATATGGTTCGGTTTCGGTGCGCGGTGGGAACATCAGAACGAAAGCCGTGATATCACCGGAACTGGAGAGGTCAAGCCCGCCATAGCAGTCACGCCCTTTCAGGCTCTCCAAATCAATCGGACGGTTGCCCTGCTCATAAATGTGTTCCGGTATCCAGCGCACTGTACTGGTCACCCACTGGCACAGACGGAGCTGCCGGAATACATTCTCCTCCGCCGGGTTCTGCGATGCTTCCCGGTAAGCGTCCCTGACGCGGTCAAGCGGAATCGTGTATCCCAATGACGGATTTGCCTTTTTCCAGTTTTCTTCGTCCGACCAATCATCGTCATCCTCGATTCCATAAATGACAGGATAGAACGATGCATCCACCCTGCGGTTTTCCAGAATGTCCTTTGCCTTGGTATGTATCGCATAGCAAATGCTGTTTCGATCCGTACCGGCAGTGGTAATCAGGAAAAACAACGGCTGTTCCCGTGCGTCACCGGAGCCTTTGGTCAGGACATTATAAAGATGCGGTGTGGGCTGTGCGTGCAGTTCGTCAAAGACCAGGCCGGACACATTTAACCCGTGCTTCGTGCCGACCTCTGCGGAAAGCACCTGATAAAAACCCGCATTGCTGTAATTGACAATGCGCTTGGTAGCGCCCATAATTTTGCTTCGCTTCATGAGCGCAGGCGTCATCTGCACCATCTGGTTTGCCACATCAAAGACAATGGATGCCTGCTGGCGGTCTGCCGCCGCGCCGTATACCTCTGCACTGGGTTCGTTGTCCGCATACAGCAGATACAGCGCAACCGCGGCTGCCAGCTCACTTTTGCCGTTTTTCTTCGGTATCTCGACAAAGGCGGTGCGAAACTGGCGGTTTCCATCCGGTTTCACCACGCCGAAAATGTCCCGGATCAGCTGTTCCTGCCACGGCAGAAGCCAGAAGCGTTTGCCCGCCCATTTTCCCTTGGTGTGCCGGAGGTTTTCGATAAATTTCACGGCGCGATCCGCCTTTGCTTTGTCGTAGCGTGAGATCGGCAGCATGAACCGGGTCGGTGTGTAATGTTTGAGCTTTGGGTAATCCTTTGGTCTTGCTTCCGCCATATCAGCTGCTTCCCTCCAACAACGCTTCCATTTCGTCCTGTGTATCCGTACTGTTGTCCGCGGCAATGATCCGGCTTCTGGATGCCGGTGTCAGTCCAAACTGCTCGGCGAACCGGTTCATGATTTTCAGATACGTCTGTGCAATGGACACCTGCGGCACCTGCTGCCAGTAACCGGACGGCGTTCTGACAATCGTGCCATGCTGGGTGATGAATTCCTCCGCTTCCTTCCACCGCGCATACGCCTGACAGTAGCCGGCGAATGCCGCCATGTCTACCTGCGTCAGGATACCGATCTGTTCCATCTGCTTCGCCAAACGGCGCCATTCCTTCTTGGCTTCCGGCTCCAGCCATTTGGGACAGGAGGGCGCCTTTTTCGCCGGTTTCGGCTCGTTGGCATTCAACGAACGCTTCCCCGGATTCCCCTCCAGTAGCTTAATTGCGGTGGGTGTCGGTTTTCTTCCTCTGGTTGCCATGCTCAGCGCCCTCCTTTCCCAATAAAAATGTGCGTGTTTACTCCAAATACTGCAATTCCATTGCAATATCCGGCGCCTGATTCCGTGACAACGTGTCCTGTACAGACTGTTGTTTTGCCACGTCAGACGAGCTTTCGGTCTGCGTGCATCCGGTCAGTGCCGTGACGATAACAAGTGCCGCGACAAATGCAACGGTAAGTCTTGCGATGACAGCGATGTGTTTGCTGTGTTGTTTCATTTAAATGTCCTTTCTCTTCCAAAATGAATGCTGATCTATGTAAAACGCAGGACAAACGATGGTTCATCCTGCGTGAATGGGCAAAAAGAAAGACCTGCCCTGCGGCAAGCCTGAACTCTGTGTGAACGGCAAACAGCCCCAGAGGGCTGCCTGCGCATATATTTTGCGACTTTTTCTCAGCTTTGTTCCAGAAATCGCTTTGCAGCTTTCCGTCCGATGCTGTCTGCCAGCGCCCTCCCGAGGTATGCCGGATCAAATCCGAACCGCTGATATCCTTCCAGACAAACATCAAAGTAATGCCCGGTTGGACAGCCCAGTTCGCGGTCTTCGTGCATGATGTAAACGAGTGCTTCAACTGTGCCGCTTTCCCTTCCGTCGAGCAGAGAATAAACGGTGACCTGCATCATGGCTTTGTAGTAAAAGCGCGGGTATCCCTCATAAACATCCAGGCATTGCTCATCGCTGTCGCTGATCTTCCATACCACAACCGGAACCCTGCATCCTGGCTTCGGTTCAATTGTCAGGTAATTTCCGGTCTTGCTTCCTTTGAACAACAGCCGATAGTCCGGAATTTCCGCTGTGCCCACATAGACTGCGTCGGGGCACCGGTGCAGCATCTGCCTGACCGACAGGTTGCTTCCATAAGCTAAGTAGTATTTCATATCGTGTTCTTCTCCTTTCAGGTTGTGCGGCAGGCTTAACGCCATGCCGCATTGCCTTCCATGTTCCGCAGCAGGATTTCTCTTGCTGTTGCGAATTCCTTGCCGATGAAGCCAAGCCGGAGCATCCAGCAGCGGAATGCGTATTTTTCGTTGTCCGTCTGCTGCGGCTTAGGGCTTGCGTACCGGAGTTCCTTGGCAAGTTCGCTCATTGCAAGGCAAAGCTGGATGTATGCTTTCAATTCGCCGGCATGAATGCCGCCCTTTCTGCCGTTGCCTGCCTCTGCGAACTGGAAAAGGCGGAATTCAATCGTTCCCTTGCTCCATGTCGCGTGAAGGTTGAGCATATGATACCGGCTGTAATTGTAATGCTGGCGGCTGCCATCCATGCCGTTGTACCAAAGCCGCTGCATCGCTTCAAAGGTTTTCGGCTTGCTGGTGTTGAGCCGGTTCAGAAAATCCCGGTCGACGATCTGGCAGTATCTTCTCTGGCGGTAGGCATCCAGCCGGATAGCCCGGGCAATCTGCTGTTCATGCGCCGCCATGATATTGACGAGATTGCGCAGGCTCTGCGGTGTATGGTCGCCCTTGCCGATGTGGATGTGCACGCCGCATCCGCGGGAAGGGCAGCTCTTCGCCCCTGCGTGCCGAAGCTCTCTGGCAATCTGCTGGAGGGTCTCTATGTCGTCATATGTAAGAATCGGTGTGACCAGCTCGCACTTTTCGCTGTCCGGCCCTTCAATGCTTACATCCCGCTGAATTTTCCACACTCTGCCAAGGTTGTCATGGCAGGCCCAGGTCATGTAGCCGTATTCCGCCGCTGCGTAGTAGGGTTCGGTGCCGAAGTGCTTTGCAACCACTCCGGCGGCCTTTTCCCGTGTCATGCCGTTGAATTCGATCTCAACGCCGATGGTCTGCTTCTTCATGTTCTCAATCTGTACTCTGGTCTTTTCATTCATGATGTATGTCTCCTTTATATCTTTTTGCGTTTTCCTTTCGGCATGTGTATATTCGCTCTTATCGCGGATAATAGCAAGGAAAATACCATCATAAATGCACCAAATATGTGTAGATTACGCTGTGTATGTTGTACAGGATTGTTGCTGTTTTGTCCGGTTATCCTTCTTAAATGCTGAATTTCCAGAAAGATTCCGGAGCAGGATTCTGCGCTCGTTCTTGTACTCGCTCCCGACAAAGCCCAACCGGATGAGGAAGCAGCGGAACGCGTACTTTTCATTCTCCGGCTCGCCGGATCGCGCGTTCACACGCTTCTGTTTCTTCGCCATGTCGGCGAGTGCTGTGACAAAGTGGATATGTGCCTGAACAGAAGCATCGTCCAGGTCGCCATGGAACCATGGAAACGAAATGCATGTGTCCGTGACTTCAACCGGCAGGTCATCAACCCCCAGCGCCTTGCGGATCAGCGTTCCTTTGGACGCAAGCAGCCGGTGAAGATTGCTCAGCGCGGTGTCGGTAAAGCCGTCCCTTGGCAGCTGGATTACCAGACCATTCGCCGGTTCTGCCGCGGCTGAATCTTGCTGCTCCGGTCTTTCGGCGCTAAAGCCCTGTTTTTCCAGCGCGCCGAGTAGACTGCCGAGCTCTGCGTCATTGTCACAATGCAGGTTTCCTTCCCTGTCCAGCACATAGCTACCGATTTGATAAGCGCAGGTCGGCATGAACTGGTAAACCGGCTTTTCTCCGATCAGCTCGCCAATCGCGTGCGCCAGCCGTTTGCGCTCTGCTCCCGCCGCATGAAAATGCAATGTCATATTCAAAACCTCCTATTTTTTGGTACGTGTAGTATCGCTCTGAAAAAACATAATATCCAGC
Organism: Butyricicoccus porcorum; assembly: GCF_002157465.1. Classification (GTDB taxonomy): domain Bacteria; phylum Bacillota; class Clostridia; order Oscillospirales; family Butyricicoccaceae; genus Butyricicoccus_A; species Butyricicoccus_A porcorum. The sequence continues at coordinate 67,610 of NZ_NHOC01000003.1, read as the reverse complement.
CATTTATGTCAAAATTCTCGCCAAATATGTGCGTTTTGTGTTGTGTACTCTACACAGTTGTGCCAGACCGGACAGCTTTTCTCACTCTGTTTCGGCTTCCACGGTTGCAAGCTCATCAAACCGCAGCTTCTGCCCGTCACGCAGGACAAACACATCGTCATACCTACCATCCTGATGCCCGATATATCGTTTGACGATGACATCCATAAATTTCGGGTCGAGCTCCATGCCCCTGCATACGCGGTCGGTTTCCTCACAGGCGATCAGTGTAGAGCCGGAGCCAAGGAACGGGTCAAGCACAATGCCATTGGTCATGGTGCTGTTGCGGATTGGATAGCTCATCAGGCCCACAGGCTTCATGGTGGGATGATCTTTATTGGACTTCGGCCGGTCGTATTCCCAGATGGTTGTCTGCTTCCGGTCAGAATACCATTGATGCTTTCCGCCCTGCTTCCAGCCATAGAGACAGGGCTCATGCTGCCACTGATACGGTGACCGCCCGAGCACCAGCGCGTTTTTCTTCCAGATACAGCACCCGGACAGATAAAACCCGGCGTCTTTGAATGCCCTGCGGAAATTCAGCCCCTCAGTGTCCGCATGGAACAGATAAATCGAGCCGTCATTGGCGAGGTTCTCATGCATTTGCCGAAAGGCGGCAAACAGGAATTCATAAAACTCCGTGTCTCCCATGTTGTCATTCAGAATCTTTCCTGCGGTTTCCTCCACATCCACGTTGTACGGCGGGTCGGAAAGGACAAGATTTGCCTGCACCCCATCCATCAGGACTGCATAACTCTCCGGGAGTGTGGCATCGCCGCAGAGCACTCGGTGCCGTCCGAGTGTCCACAGGTCGCCCGGTTTGGAGAACACCGGCTGTTTCAGCTCGGATTCCACATCGAAGTTGTCCTCCTCGACCTCCCTGCTGTGCACCTTATTGAACAGCGTTTCAATCTCTGGCGGGTCAAAGCCTGTCTTGCCGACATCAAAGTCACTGTTTTCAATGTCCTGCAACAGCTCTGCCAGCAGATTGTCATCCCATGCGCCGGTGATTTTGTTGAGTGCGATGTTCAGTGCCTTTTCCCGCACCTTGTCAACATCCACGACTGCACAGGGCACTTCGGTATATCCCAGGTCAACGGCAACCGTCAGCCGCTGATGCCCGCCGATTATCGTCATATCCGCATTGACCACAAGTGGGTCGGCAAACCCAAATTCTTCGATGGACTGCCTGATTTTTTCATACTCTTTGTCCCCCGGTTTCAGTTTTTTCCGTGGGTTGTATGCCGCCGGCTTGAGTACATGAACCGGCAGGATTTTCAGTTCAGCTGTTTTACGCATGATCTTCTCCTTTTTTGTTTTTCGGTGGGCGGCGTGCAGACCGGCCACGATTTGCGCAGGCATGGCTGCAATAAACCCGCAATTTGCCGTATTCCCGACTGGCGACAAATTCCTTCCCGCAGACCGGGCACACGGCTTTTCTTACGGACTTCCAATGCTCCGGCATCGGGTGGTGATTCCACCACAGCCTCCGGCATACATCGGAGCAAAATTTTCTGTGCCTGCCTATCCGGTTCTGCACAATGGCTCTGCCGCACTGCGGGCAGAACTGATGCACCACACCATCCAGAAATTTCTGTTCGTTTTGTTCCATCGTGTTTCCCCTTGATGCTTCATCTTGCAGCGAAACCCCTGTGCTTTTTACGAAAAGCAGGAAAAAACGCCCTGAAAATGACGGGAGTTTCACACATCACTTTCATCGGGCGTATTTGCGGGGAAAAGAAGCCTCCGTTTGTTGTTTTCTCCTTTCATTGCAAACAAAATCACATGGAATACCTGCAATTTCAGAAAAAATACCTGATTTTGTTTCCTGTTTCGTTCGTTGTCAGTCGAAATACAAGTGCTTCCCGCATGCTCCCGATTTGCTGCTTTCCTTCTGCGCCGGGATTGTCAGACCCCCGGGCTGTCAAATTCGCGGTTTTACACATTTGAGGGGGCGCCGGTCTTGCTGTTCCCATGCCACAGAGATCCAGACCGCCCCCCGGGTAGCAAACCGTTCAATAGTGGTAAAGCGGATGTCTGTCCTCTGTCATCGTTTTTCTGTCATGGCATTGCTTGCAGAGGCTTTGCCAGTTCGTCCGGTCCCAGAACAGCTTTGGATCGCCGCGGTGCGGCACGATGTGGTCAACCACAGTGGCTCTGGTGTATCTCCCCCGTTTCATGCAGATAACGCACAGCGGATGTGCCTGCAAATATGCTCTGCTCGCCTTCTGCCACCGGCTGTTGTAGCCGCGCCTGGACGCTGACCGCACCTCTTCCGGATGCAGTGCCCGGTGTTTTGCACAGTATTTCTGTCCGTATGGAACCAATGCCGGACAACCGGGATGCTTGCAGGGTGTGTTGGGTCTGTATGGCATTTACTTTCTCCTCTCCAAGTGACGTAGCAATACGTAGCAGGTTTTTTCTATTTATTCTCACGTGAGGATAATATAAGAAAACTATATATTTTACCTGCAACTGCTCGCTACAGCAGAAAATCAGACCTTCCCATGTCCGGTCAATTTTCTGGAATTGTGCCATCCTCTTCCGCGCGAAGCCGGCATCCAACAAGCATTGTGGTAGCGCCGCCGCCATCCTTCGGGCGTTTCTTCGCCAGTTCAAAATGCGTTGCAATAGCGCGGTTGAAGTTCTTTGCATTCTCCGGGTTGAAGCCATTTTCCGCGCACCAGTGGCAATACACCCGATACGCCGCAGCAGAACGCACCTCATAGCCTTCACCCGGTTCCAGCCACGCTTCGATGAACTGCCCAACACGGTCGGATTCCCTGCGGTAAGCGCCCGTCGCTTCCAGCACGGCAGACGGGGCCTCCAGCCCGTATTTTCGGAATTTCCGATACCCTTCCAGACACCAGTTCAGGATACCAGACAGTGATTCCGGCTCAGCAAACAGATGCTTTAAGCCCTTGTCCTGTTCCGCTTCGTAAAAATGCCGTTTGAACGGGATGATTTTTAAACGTCCGGAGTCAAACAGCGTCATGTCGCTGACATTCGGCAGATAATTGGTGTTGATGAATATCTTGAACATCGGCTTGAAATCAAAGCTGTTTTCATGCAGATACCGCGCATTGATCGTATCGTTTCCCGTAAGCCGCTTGACCAGCGCGGCATGAAAGGAAATCCGTTTCTCCGGCTCGGAAATGTTGACAAAGCGTGCGCCTGCCAGCCGCGCCACCTCCTCCGACGGCCCGCCGTTGTTGCTGGCGCCGAACTTTGCGGACAGCATTTCCGGATTTGAGGTCTTTCCGTAGTCGCCCATAATCTTCAAAAAGGTTTCCATGGTTGTTCCCTTGCCGTTTCTGGAGGTCGCGCCATACAGGATAAACAGGCATTCCAGACTGGTATCTCCGGTCAGAGTATATCCGAGCGCACGCTGGAGAAAATCCGCCAGCTCCGCATCTCCGACCATGACCTCTGTAATGAAGGTATTCCACCGCTCACAGACCGCATCCGGCGAATAGGTGACGCCCGCCAGCATGGTCAGCATGTCCTCCGGCCTGTGCGCATGAAATTCCATCATGCTGAGATCCAACGTCCCATTCTGGCAGTTGAACAGATAGCGATTCCGGTCAAACACCTGTATAGAAGCAAAATTCTCATCCTGTGCATCGTCCACCATGATTTGCCGCTTCCGGCGGGTCTGCATCTTGCTGATGAACGCGATATAATCCGCGCGCTCCACATCCCGCTCAATTGTGAGCGAATACCGGAGCAGTTCATCTACCAGATGCTTGGCGAGCTGCATGACCAGCAGGCCGCCCTGATCGTGCTTCCAGACCTTCCCGTTGAATACATACCAGTGCCTGCGTTCCGGGACGAACCGTGTCACCCTCTGGTAGTAATCCGCGAACAGCCTGCCCATGCCCATTTCGCTCCACGAATATCTGGGATTGGAATGCGGCTTCATCTGCTGCAAATCCATATCCACAAGACGGATCGTTTGTGCCAGTGAGCGTTTTTCTTCCTCCGTCAGGGAAGTGTCCTCCCCGAACGCCGAATACCCGTCATCCAACAGCTTCTGAAATTCATCCTCCGGCGGCACCAGATGCCCGACCGGGTTGTAGCAGTCATGGCAATGCCGGATAACCTTCTGAATTGTCAGCGCACCATACGTCGAGCCGGACTGCGGTCTGTCCCACTTTTCCCGGTACAAACCGGAGGAACGAAACAGGCGATCCATCTGTTCCTCATCGCAGCCGCACCAGAATGCAAGATAGGCACAAAGCGCCATATCCGCATTGCTGGGCGAATCGTAACCCGTCAGGTCTCCGGCGTATAATGCGCGGAACTTCGCGCCGCTGGCGCATGCCGATGCTTTCGCAATTACCTCGTCATCCTGTAAATACGAATGCGGTTCCATCGGTTCGTGTGCGGTTTCCACCGTAGGACGCTTCATATATTGATCCAGAATTGTTTGCAGTTCGCGGCTTTTGTCCGGCAGACCGCCTTCCCGGAACACATCGCCGGTCAGCGTCACAAACCGCCGGGTAGCGCCCGGAACATAGACTTCCAGTCCGAGCCTGCGATTGTTGATATAATACCGTTCCTTATCAAAGGAAAATCCGGGTACCGATAACAGAATGCGCAGCCCTGTACCCGACGGGGATCTCTCCATGTAACAGCCATCCATTGTCCGGACAATATCCGCCGCCCATGGCTTAAGTCCGGCTTCCTGCCGGCACGCATCAAAAAGCGCATCATCACCGAACAGCTCCCGAAGCTCCTCGTCGATACCACGCTGTTCGGTTTCTGCAAAACAGTGATCCAGATCGAGCGCACCGACCGAACCGGACACCCGAAATCCCAGACCGTTATACACAGGAACGCCATTTGATTCGGTTTTCAACGCCTGCACTGCCCGTTCATAGGAAGAAAAGGTGCTCGGACGGTTGACCATCGCATATTTTCCGGTTTTCGGATTGTACGGGACTTTCGTCATTTTCCCGTCGCGCTGTTCGTATTTCCACACGCAAAACTGCCCGGTTTCCCGCAGTTCCGAAGGGATATGCTCCAATGCAGTAAGATTGACGTACTTCACGCTGCACCGCCTCCCCTCGGAGAATCCGATGGAAGCAGGCTCAATTGAACACGAATGGCGCAGTCCACCCGTCGCATAGTACCGCCATCCAACTGTCCAATTTTTTCGCGGAGCATGGATTTATCAATGATCGTGATCTGTTCAACCAAAGCCATCGAATCGTGCTCCAGTGGGCACGCTTCCACTGTTTCTATCAAAACATGCGTTGCGAGCGACAATTTTTTCAGCCTCGCGGTGAGCGGGACGACCGTCAGTGTGCGCGCATTGCTGTTGTTGGCGTTGTTGCTGACGACCAGCACCGGGCGGCAACCCTCCTGAATGCTGGTATCCGGATGCGCGCCCAAATCTGCATACCACACTTCGCCGCGAAAAACAATCTGTTCCTCTTCATAGCTGTTTGCTTTGTGCTGTCTCCGGTCGAGCCAGCGCTGGCACGCCGCACCTTCCAGATACGGAATGCGATGTATCCGCTTATATCTCTTTCCATTGGGCTTTCTCCTTGCCCTGTTCTTTCTGCCCACGAACTGTTTCCTCCCTTCGGATGATTTTTTGCATCAAAAAACGGAGTCAGGATTGCTCCTGCTCCGTTTCTCACAGCTGTTTTTATCTGTTTTTCGCATGATAATCATAGCACACATTTCCGTACACTTCCACCACAGTTTTAGTACAGTAAAATGCCTGACAGTACAGTTGTTTTTACCCGTATATGGCATACAGCCTGCGTTCCGTCCAGTCGGCAATGGCAGCGGCAATGGTCTCCAGCGCCCGGTTTCGTTCGAACTGCACAGAGGAACGCCCCAACAGATAGCCTTCCTCATCTGTAATATCATTCCAGCGTTTCCGTTCCACAAAAAGCTGCCGGGCGACACACAGCGTTCGCCCGTTCAGCCGGTTCATGCCCAGCTCAAACATCTCAATTTCGTCTGACACCCTCTGATACGGTGCCAGATACGCTCGAACAATATCCCGGTTCTCCCGTTCCATGACGGAGTCAATGTTCAGGGCAATGCGCGCCGTATGGTCGGATGTCCCGCTGGTCTGCACTCGCCCGGCATTATTGTTTCCGGCACTGGTCAGAATAGTAAAGGCATCCTCCCATGTACACACGGGCCTGTCCAGAAATGCCTGCCGGTATTCCTCCCGCTGTTGCAGCAAATCAGGATAAATGTCAGCCAGATGGCGGGCTTTTTGCATATAACCCTCATAAATCTCAACTTTTTGCTTCTTTGGTCTGCCCATATGTTGTTCCTCCTCCGGCTGACGTTTTTCCTCAGATGACCCGCGCCCGGACGGCAGCCATCAGCTTTTCCTGTGTCATGTTCTTTTGCCTGAGCGCTTCCATCACATCCTCATCCATCGTATCCGCCGTGACAATGTGGTGAATTGATACCCGTTCCGTCTGTCCCTGCCGCCAGAGCCTGCCGTTCGTCTGTTGATACAGCTCCAGATTCCAGATCATGCTGTACCAGACCAGAATATGCCCGCCCTCCTGCAAATTTAATCCGTGTCCAGCCGCGGCGGGATGGATCAGCGCCACCGGTATTTTTCCGGCGTTCCAGTCGCTGATGTCTGCTTCCGCCCGAAGATCTCGCACCCTGGCTTTCGCAAACCGGGCATGGATACGGTCATGCTCGTGCTGATACCAATACGCGACCAGCACCGGCTGTCCGTTCGCCGCTTCGATCAAATCCTCCAGCGCGTCCAGCTTCCTACTGTGGAATTCCCTCACATGGTGGCATTCATCATACACCGCGCCGCCCGCCAGTTGCAGGAGTTTTCCGGACAGCGCCGCGGCATTGGCGGCATCCACATCCCCGCCTTCTGCCATCGGGAGAATATATTCCTTTTTCAGCCGTTCATACACCCGGTGCTCTCTGTCATCCAGATACACTGGCACGGTGTTCATGACGCACGCGGGCATGTCCAGATAGTCGAGGGCTTTCATGGAAATGCTGATATCAGAAATCCGGTCATAGATTTCCTGCTCCGCATTCGGCTTCGGTTCGTAGCGATAGACGATTCCGGTCTGCGGATTATAGGAGGATGCCGTAAAATACCGTTCCCGGTACGGGCTGATAAACCTGCCGAGCCGCTCACCCCTGTCCAACAGCCCAATTTCCGACCATAAATCCATCAGACCATTCGGGGCGGGCGTTCCGGTCAGCCCCACAATCCGACGCACCTTTGCCCGCAACTGCCGCATGATTTTGAAGCGCTGGCTTTTGTAGGATTTGAAGCCGGACAGTTCGTCAATCACAAGCATGTCATAGCGGAATGGCATGCGGTTTTGATGCAGAAATTCTACCAGCCATTTCAGGTTTTCGCGGTTGATGACGGTAATCATTGCATCTTGCCGGACGGCGGCTTCTCGCTGTTTTGGTGTTCCGACCGCCACCGCTATGGTAAGATGCCGCAGATGATCCCACTTTTCCAACTCCTTCGGCCAGGTATCTTTTGCTACTCGGACAGGTGCCACAACCAGCACCCGGCTCACATCGAAGGAATCCAGCATCAGATCATGGATTGCAGTCAGCGTAATAATTGTCTTTCCCAGTCCCATATCCAGAAACAGAGCGGCAGTCTCATGCTGTTTGAGATATTCAATGCAGAACTGCTGATACGCATGCGGCTCAAATATCACGGGACATCCCCTCTCTTTCTCCCATGCGCAATGGCGTGTATGGTCTTATCGATCAGCTCCAGCCTGTCCACGACAAACACCGGAAAGCCGAGCGCTTCCAGTTGTGCTTTGCGCTTTTTCTGCAAGAGCCGCAGCTGTTTTCCCGGCGCTTTCAGCTCCACAAAGCCGATCTGTCCGCCGGGCAGCAGAACCAGCCTGTCCGGTATGCCGTTCATGGTCTGGCTGGTGAACTTGAACGCAATGCCGCCCTGTTTTCTCACGGCATTTACAAGGGCTCTCTCAATCTTACTTTCCCGCATATCTGCCACCTCGAAGCTCCGGCGCACGCCAGACACCGACTCTGGGATATCGGTGCTTTGCCGACCGCTGCTTTCTCTGTTTTTCTTCCCGGATAACATGCGCAATTGCCATGCACGCGGTCGGGTCACTGCGCCCACAGCAGGGCGTATACTGTACGGCATCGGTTTCGATCTGAATATATCCACAGCTGTCTTTTTCTAACATTGTCATATCCTCACCCTAATCCTTCCTGTAAAACCGGCATTCATAGCCGTCCGCCCGCAGCGGCAGGTCTGCGCACCATTCCAGCGGAACCGACATAATACCGCAGATCTCCTCCACACTGCTCACGCCGTTTGGAACCTCTACAATCATTTCATCGTGCACATGGGCTACAATATCAAAGCCCGCCTGTTCCACGCGCCGCATGGCTTCGACCAGAATATCCCGGCACATGCCCTGCGTAATGTTCTCCACCAGCTTTGCCCCGTAGGTTTCCAGCCGCTCCCACTTGTTTCCGATACCGATGCCCTCATAGGTAATTGACATGTGCCCGAACCGGTTGGGCTCCAGTCTCGGACGGATATACACCAGTCTTCTGCCGGACGGCAGGCGGATCAGCATCATACCGCCCTGATACGCGATACAGATTTTGCCGACGGTCTGCGGCTGTCCGGTGCGAATTGCCTTGTGTGCCGCGCGGTCAATATCGTACCAGAGCCGTACAATCTTCGGATTTGCCTGCCGCCATGCGTCGATAATGTCCTGCAGTTCGGATTCCTTCAGACCGTTTTCCAGTGCGCCCATGCTGATCAGAGCGCCGACCGAACCGCCGTATCCGCATCCCAGTTCCGCCTGCTTGCCTTTCTGCCGCTCCGGGCTGGTTTTGGTGATGGATTCTATGGGAATATGGAACATATTGGCGGCGGTCGCTTCGTAAATCTTGCCATGCGTCCGAAAAACCTCCATACGCCATTCCTCTCCCGCCAGCCAGCTGAGTCCCCGCGCTTCAATCGCAGAGAAGTCCGCGACGATAAAGCGGCAACCCTCCTTCGGCACAAACGCCGTGCGGATGAGCTCGGAAAGCACCTGCGGCGTATTGCCAAAAAAATACTCCAGCGCGCCAAACTGTCCTGTTTTCACGAGATTGCGCGCGATTTCCAGCGGTTCCAGATGGTTTTGCGGCAGATTCTGCACCTGAATCAGGCGGGAGGTAAACCGTCCCGTGTGATTGGCACCGTAGAACAGGAACAGCCCTCTTGCCCTGCCGTCCTGACAGACCGCCCGCTCGCAGGCTTCATATTTCTTTACAGACGATTTTGCCAGCTTCTGCCGGAGCTTGAGCATTTCCAGTACCTCCGCATCGCACCCGCCGCTGTCCAGTTCCTTTACCGCCTGCGCAACCGCTTTTTTGGACAGACTGTCCATCTGGATGCCCCGCACTTCCAGCCAGCCCTTGAGCTGGGACACCGAGTTTGGATTTTCCAATCCGGTCAGCTCATATGCCCGGGCAGTCATCTGCTCGCTGTGCAGCATGTCGCAGGCAATCGCCTGCCGGACAAACGGAAGGTCTATTTTCCAGCCGCGGTCATTGATGCGCTGATCCATATGATAGAACGCAAGTTCCGCTTCTGACAGCGGAAAATGCTGCATCCTCCGGTGAATGTCCCGCTCAGTCGCAACATCCTGCACGCAGTAGGCTTTAAACTCTGACCACTTCTGCGGATCATGCTCCGGCAGGTTTCTGGTTCTGCCTCCATTGGCTTTTGTCGGCCTGCACGGAACACAAAAGTACCGGATCAGGTCTTTGCCCCGTTTGTCCTTCTGTTCCCCGGTTTTCAGCACGGTTGCCACACCGTCCAGCGAAAACGGCAACCCCAGCTCAGCCGCCTGCACCATCGTGCAGTACCAACCGTCCGGGTTCAAAAATTCGCCCTCCTGCAAATACGTTCCGGGATACTGCCGTTTCAGATAACTGGAAAAGCAGACGCGCTCAAACTGTGCATTGTGCGCCATACAGGTCGTACCGGAATCGAAAAAGGCGTCCAGCAGTTCCTGCGGGAATGGCTCTCCGCTGGCAAGGTCTGCAATCCGAACCGGGCCGTCATCGAAAGCATAGGCAACGAGCAAAATCTGAAAGCTGTCCGACTCGGCATAGCGGTACACGCCGCATTTGGCAAGGTTTACGGCCGAGAAGGTTTCAATATCAATATGGACAATGCGCTGTCTCACAGCGAGCTTCCTCCCTTCCTAATCGGAGAACGGCCGGCGGATGCCAGCCGCTCTCCTGCACTGGCTTCTTACCGGAGATAATCGGGCAGTTCTTCCTTCATAAGCTCTTCCTCATCCTCCAGCGCCTCGAATTCCGCCATGGCGCTCACACGGCCGGACAGCGGTTCACCGTCGCTCACCTTCTGGATATTGCCCAGTGAAGCCGCAACGCCGCGGTTGCCATTGGCATTGAACGGATAAAAATTCACCGATACAATGCAATAACAGCCGGAGTACACCTCAGATGGGTCGGTAATCGGCTGGACACGGCGGTCTACGATGCCCGGCTTCTCTTTGTTGTTGGCGTTGATGAAATACGCATTTGCGTATTCCTCGTCATCCGGGCGGTCAATATCGCCGTCGCGCAGCGGCAGTTTGAGGTTTGCCGGAATCTTGCCGTTCCATTTTCCCTTTCCGTTTTCCTTGGCGGTCTGAACCGCTTCGTGAATGGCGCGCAACGTCTGCTTGTCCTCCTTGGAGATGATAAGAGACACGGAATACTTCTCATCCGAGCCGTTGATGGACTTCGGTTCCCAGATATTCGCAAACGAAATGCGGCAGGGAATGTGTACGCGGGTTGCGTTGTTGTTCTGATTGTTTGCCATAATAAACTCCTTTTCGTCATTTAATCCAGTGCCGTAAATTCATCCGGCGCCGCGGTCAGGTCGACCGCCGGACGCTTGTCTGTCTCCGGCACGAGTGTCAGCTTTCCCGGCGGGCGGCAGACCAGACCGCCCAGAATCTCCTGAAATTTCTTCTTTCCCATAAGTTTTTCAAACTCTGTGAGAGTAATCAGGCTTTTCTTATAAATATCCAGATAGCCTGCGGCGACAGCTACCTGTTCCACCTGCTTCTCGTCTGTAAATCGTCTGACCGAGCGCCCTTCCACGACTTTATAGCCCTTCCAGATGACGCCGTGCTGAATCGCTTCCTCCGAGACATAAGCGAACACTTCGTCAATCCACTCAGAAATGCGGTGGAGCATCGGCAGAAGCGCTTCTATCTCTCTGTGATCCAGCGTGGCGGGATTCTTGAATCGCACATTGGGGACAGCATCGGTTTTGTCTGTGCCGTCCAGCTCGCAGAATTCCTCCTGCGCCAGATGCAATGCTTCCTCCGCACGGGCAACACAGTGTGCCTGATGGCGGCAGAATCTACAATGTTCGCCGGGGACCAGCTTGCCTTTTCCCTGATATGCCAGCGCCGCTCTGGGCTTGACATACGTATTGCCCCACCGGATTAACTCCTCAACGGAACAGGTGTAGGTCGCCACGTTGTCCACCCGTGGCTGAACGATTGAAAGTGCCACCTGCTGAATGTCATACATCCATGAACAGGCATTCAGTGCGCCGAGCCCGTACAGCATCAGCTGTGGATTTTCCCGAACCTCCACATACTGGAATCCGGTCTTGAAGTCGATGACATGCATCGTTCCGTCCGCGGCAATGATGCAGTCTGCTGTGCCGAAGCCATCGGGTGCATAGTTGGAATAATCCAGTTGTTTTTCGACCATCACCAGCGGTACCGGGCAGGTCTGTTTGACTTCCTCCAGCGTGTCCGCAAAAAAATGGAGATACACATCGGTGTAGCGTTCGATTTGCTCCGTATAAAACTCCGACTGCGGGCGCGGCATCCGCCCATGCAGGTAGTGCTTCACCTTGTACTCACACAGCTCATGTGCGGCGGTGCCCTCCTCCGCATAGCGTGTGGATGTGTCCGGATAGTACTCCTCCAGCCGCGCCGATGGCGTGCAGTTCAGCCATCTGTGACTGGAGGATGCGGATAACAGTGCATGTTTTCCCATTTTGCCCTCTGTCACAGCCGGTTGAAGTCATAGAGAAACGCTTCATATTTCTCCGGCGGGAGCGCTGAAAGCGAACTCGAACCGTGCTTGTTCAGCAGTGCCTTTACCTTGTCTGCGGGAATTCGGGCTGTCGGGTCGGTGACCTTCGACTGAATGGTGTAAAGGAATTCCTGCTTGGTCATCTGCTTTTTCGGGGCATCCTGCTCCACGGCAGTTTCCGGAGCATCCTCCCAGGGCGGTGTGTTACTGTCCGGCTGTTCCTCCGGGACAATCGGAGCCGTGCCCTGTGCCGCCGTTTCCAGCAGTTTCGCCTGTTCTGCCATCGCGTCAAAAATCATCGCGTATCCCCTGAACACCATGTTCAGACCGCCCGCCAGCTTTGCCGAATCAAAGGTTCCTGTTTTGTCAGACATTTTGTTTTCCTCCATTGCTTCGCAGGATATCCTGCGTCCGAAAATAGTTGGTTTATCCGTCAGATTTGCTGTCATCCGGCACCTCCTTCACGCTGAAGCTGTCCACCATCCTGCCCGGCAGAATGATAACAAACTGCTGTTTCTTCCCGAACAAAGCGTTCAGAAAACGATTGCGGAGCGTGATGCGTCTGGCTGTCAGCACCGGCTCCCCCGGATTGCCGGGCGTGTTGATGTCCACATGAAATTTCCTGTTCATATCGCTGTGCCTCCTTCCCTTTGGATTTTAGGGAGTTGTCCCCTTCACCTGCTGTCGTGGGAAATCGGAAATAACAGGCAGTCACAGAAAAATTTTTCAAAAAAGCTTCCGCATTCGTTTCAGCGCCGCGCGCAGGGCATCGGTCACCGACTGCTGGCGGATGCCCAATGCGTCTGCAATCTGCTGCTGTGTCAGCTGTTCAAAGAAATACAGCTTCACAATCCGGCGCTGGCGGTCGGTCAAGCAGTCCAGCAGTTCCGCAATGCTGTCCTGCTGAACGATGTGTGCCAACACATCATCTTCTGTCTGATTTTCGAGCTGTTCCCACGGGTCAGTGCCATCTTCATATGCATACTGCCGGTTTCCCGTGCGGTCACCTTTCCGGTTCATATTGTTCTCCGCGGCCCGCTCTTCGCCCCGGAGCGCCACGACCACGCTCCATTCCATTTGCTCCAGCGTTTCCGCAGAAATGGTATGCTTCTCCGGCAGACCATTTTTTCCGCCATCAAAGGTATATGTATACGAACCGCATTCCGCCAGATTGACCACCGTAGAACCGGTCACGCTTTTGTAGGTGACAAACCCGCTGGGATATACCGCCATACTTCCGTCTGCACTGACTGCCACAGGTTCTTCGTTTTCCCGGAGATATTTCGGCGTAGGCTTGTTTTTCCCAATAGTACTCCTGACCATGGAGCGCAGTGCTTGGAAGGTAATGTGTTCGTTTTTTCTGTTCATGATTCTCTGTCCTTTCCGCTCTGGATGCGGTTGGGGCAAAGAATCCTCCTTCCAATAAAAAACGGCCCTATGTGAAGTACACACAGAGCCGCCGGGTCGATATCTGTCTTAAAAATGAGCGCAACAGGCTGAGGGTACTTCCTGCGGTCTGTACACGGTTGATTGTCAAATCATTCCGTGTTCCAGAACCGTATGAGATATCCTTTGCCCTATTGCAACTCAGGCACGATATTTTGTTTTATTCTGTTGATTGGTTTGCTTGTCTTGTTGAAAATAAAAAAAGAGCCGCATGATTGCCCACCTGTTCCGTAAACAACAGCCTGAAAAGACTGTCTGGTTAGTTTTACGGCTTAGGAAGTCATCGCAATCATGCGGCCCCTTATAGCACAGCTACATCAGCTCACTCTATTCTTTTTTCGTTTCCGGTTACGAAATCCTGCGAAAGGATACTCTGCGCATGGAAAGAACATCGAAAACGGTCTCCTTCCCGCACACCTTGCACTTTGTCTGTACATGCCCGCGGGTATCCTCGAATACCCGGATGGATTTGCTGTTGCAGTACGGACACTTGATAAATCTGGATTTCTGTCCTGAAACCTCGTCGCTGGAGCATCGGATTTTCTGCATCATCTCCGGCGTAAGCGGCTTAAACGTCCTCCTCATCGTTCCACACCTCCAATGTTCCCTGATATTCCGTATATGGTTTGTCCAGTAAATATCCCAGCTGACGCAGCCGGATTTCCAGCGCACTGCGGGATACCTCCAGAATTTCACAAATGTTCTTCATCACCCAGTAATCATGGTAAGAAAATGCGTGTTCATAGCAGATCAGCTTCCTGCCGCAGGCGTATTTCCTCATACAGCCTGCAATGACTGCTTTGGGCATCAGCAGTGCCGCACCCAGTGCATTTGCCTGCCATTCATTCCAGTCCTCCTGTGATTTGAGATCACGGAGGGAGTATGTACGCTTTTGTACCTCCGGCGTCGGATTGTCTGCATTCTCATACCGATGGAGAATCTGATGGGCACATTCATGTGCCAGTGTAAACCGCCGGCGGCCCAACTGCTGTTTTTTATCCAACAACAGTCGTTCCTCCAACAGGACAGTATCCGCAGGCAGTGAAATGACCTGTGTTTTTCCATGACAGAGCAATTCCAGCTCCACCGGAGAAAAGGTGGTTGCCCCCAGAATGCTGAAATCGTCAGACAATCGTTCATATCGAATATGCAAACCCAAAAAGCTCCGCGCAAGACGTTCCACATCGATGGCGTCCAGTGTCACTCGGCCCGGTTTGAATTCCCTGAGGATGGAATCAGCAATAACATCCAAATCCTGATATGATAAAATCATAAGCACACATCCCTTCTCTGAGTCAATAAAGGAAACTGAGTTACATACTCTTGAAAAAAAATTCTTCGTATTCATCTCTGCCTCTTGACAAAACATGAAATTCAACGTATGATATATGTAAATCAATCGCTTATCATATCCTGATTATAGGCAGTTTTATTTCATTTGTCAATAGTGTTTTTGGAACA
This sequence comes from Butyricicoccus porcorum, assembly GCF_002157465.1. Classification (GTDB taxonomy): domain Bacteria; phylum Bacillota; class Clostridia; order Oscillospirales; family Butyricicoccaceae; genus Butyricicoccus_A; species Butyricicoccus_A porcorum. Next base: position 52,577 of record NZ_NHOC01000003.1, on the reverse strand, counting down.
ATATGCAATTTAATCGCACAAAGAGGTGACCAACATGAAATTCGGGGAAAAGCTGAAGTACCTTCGCACCGAAAAAAAATTGACGCAGGCAGAGCTTGCCAAAGCCGTCGGCGTCAGCCTCCGAACCTATGCCAGCTATGAACAGGAGGGTCGCTACCCGCGCAAGCGTGAGCTGTACGGCAAGCTGGCGGAACAGCTCGGCTGTGATACCAATTATCTGCTGACCGAAGACGAGGAATTTGTATCCCAGGCCGGTGCGCAATACGGAAGCCGCGGCAGACAGCAGGCGGAACAGTTAGTTGCCGAATTGTCCGGCATGTTCGCAGGCGGTGAGCTTTCCGATGCGGACAAGGATGCGGTCATGATTGCCCTGCAGAAGGCCTACTTCGACTGTAAAGAGGACAACAAAAAATACACCCCCAAAAAATATCGCAAAGACAGCATTTTCGACTGAATCAGCCACAAACAACTGCAATACGTTCAGGAGGTGTAGATTTTGGATTCCTATTCAGTTTTCAAACAGGCGAACAGCCTTGTCCGGCAATGCGGGACAAGGGATCCGCTTAGAATTGCCAAAGAGATCGGAATTAAAATTTATTATGAGGATGCGTTTACCGATCTTCTGGGAATGTATACGTTCCGCTGGAACCATCGCATGATGTTTCTCAATCCCAAAATGGATACACGGCTTCGCCAGATGGTCGCGGCACATGAAATCGGGCATGATTGCAGGCATCGTGATCTGGCAAAAGGCGGTGCCCTTCAGGAGTTTGTCCTGTTCAACATGAAGGACACAACAGAATATGAGGCAAATGCCTTTGCCTCCCATATTCTTCTGGACAGCGATCAGGTGTATTCACTGGCACGGGAAGGCTATGATGTCGTACAGCTTTCTCAGATGCTGGGATCGAACGTCAATCTCATGCTGATCAAACTACAGGAATTAAATCATCTCGATTATCATTTCAAAATTCCCTATACACCGGACAGCCGCTTTTTCCGCAATATCAAAGGCAGTGAACTGCCGGAAGAGTTTATCGAGTGACAATACGTCGGATTTTGTTCTGCAGATCGGCGTATTGTCTCTGCTGTCGCTTTATCTGCTTTCGCCGGGAGGAGGCGTTTTCTTTTACGCTATGAATCGAACATTTGTTTGCATTGATCTCAAAAGCTTCTATGCTTCTGTGGAATGTGTAGAGCGAGGACTGGATCCATTGACCACAAACCTCGTCGTAGCTGATCCAGAACGAGGGGAAAAGACAATCTGCCTTGCGGTCTCCCCCTCCATGAAAAAACTCGGTGTGCATAACCGCTGCCGTGTATTTGAGATACCGAAACATATCGAATACATCACAGCGCCGCCGCGGATGCAGCTCTATATTGACTATTCCGCCAACATCTACGCGGTTTATCTGAAATACGTTTCAAAAGAGGACATTCATGTCTACAGTATCGATGAGGTTTTCATGGATGTAACCCATTATCTTGTCTTTCACCGTATGACCGCAAAGCAGCTGGCGGTTGCCATCATGGATGATGTGCTGCAAACCACAGGTATTACAGCCACAGCAGGCATCGGAACAAATTTATATCTGGCAAAAATCGCAATGGATATCATGGCAAAGCATTCAGATGACCACATCGGAATCCTGACAGAGCAAACCTATCGGGAACAGCTCTGGGATCATAAACCGCTGACTGATTTCTGGCGCATCGGCAGAGGAATTTTCACCAGACTGGCCCGCAATGGCATGTGGACAATGAGGGATATCGCACGGATGTCCGAATTCAATGAAGATCTGTTGTATCGCTTATTCGGAGTTGATGCCGAATTGCTGATTGACCACGCATGGGGACGGGAACCCACCACCATTGCAGATATCAAAGAATACAAGCCGCAGTCCCACTCCATATCCAGCAGTCAGGTTCTTCCCCGAAACTACAGCTTCGAAGAAGGTCGGCTGATTGTCCATGAAATGACAGACCTGCTTGTTCTGGATCTCGTCGACAAAGGCCTGACTGCGGAATCCGTCACGCTCCAGCTGGGATATGACAGACATCTGGAGCTGAAACCGGCACATGGCAGCATGCACCTCGGTACGCCCACCAGCTCTACAGCTAAAATCATGCACGCAGTAGACAGCCTGTACAGCAGAATTATGACCCGGACTGCTCCCCTTCGGCGGATCAATCTTACCTTCAACAATGTATCCGAAGAAACTTTCCAGCAGTGTGATCTGTTTTCCGATCCCATTAAGCTGGAACGGGAGCGAAACATGCAACTGGCTGTGTTGAACATCAAAAAGCGTTATGGAAAAAACGCTATTCTGAAAGGGATGAATCTACAATCCGCCGCTACAACGATGGACCGGAACCGCCAGATCGGCGGGCACAAGGCATAACGCGATTGACATGGAGGAAGTTATGAAATCACATGCAAAAATGAGCCGTTTAGACCGTGCAAAACAGTTCTCCCCCTTCGCCGCGCTTAAGGGGTATGAAACTGCACTCCGGGTTAAAGAGAAAGTGCTTGTTCCACGCATCGAACTATCCGAGGAAGCGCAGGCCGAATTAGACCAAAAACTTCACATGATTGCGAAAGACGACTGGATCACCGTCGTTTATTTCCATTGCTTTACCGGCTCTGATATCGGAGAATATTTGCAGATCACGGGAAAGGTTTCAAGGCTGGAGCCCGAAAGGAGGATTCTTCAAATTGCGAATACCATCATATCTATTAACGATATTCGTAGTCTCAAAAGTGAACTCTTCTTTCCGCTGGAATGTCGACACGCATAAAAATATGCCTGTATTTTCCTGATGCTAACCACAGCAGAGTAATATCAGTATATGTAAAATCATGTACTGACTGCAGTTACCACTCAATCTCTTCCGGATATTCCAGTCTGGAATCATGGAGAGAATAAATATCTGTGTTATACTCTTTCGCTGCAGTACGTAAATCTCTTAATAACGTATAATATGCCTGTGGTGCTTTCACCAATCGTTTCGCAATATTACGTAGTTTATCTTTACGTTTTTCCAACGGTGCTTTCAATAATTCTATGTTGCATTTATCAATATACTGAGTCGCATAGCAGGCATAACTATCATAAGAATTCTCCCATGAACGAATGATCTTTTCTAATTCAAGGCCACCGATTACTTCACCTAACGCCTGCCAGACTCCCGCGGCAAACTGATTCAGATATGCCTTATCATGAACATAATCAGAGTACGGCGGCAAATGTTCTCCCTCTTCCATATTCTTCGATTCGTAAAACTTCCTTGCACTTGGGAACGCCTGTTGCATAGAGACAGCAGCAAAAATTGCCAGTGGAAACAGCACATTTACACTGTAATAAACATTATTGGTTGGAGTAATCATTTTATGCCATCGCATTATTTCCTGATTCATTCCATTTTCAACCGTAAAAATATCGCGATCGCCCATATACGCATGACGAATATCATAGCAGATCGCCAGCAGAGTATTCCTCACTCCATAATATGCAGAAGTCGGATCATCTACTATCCCTGTTATACGGTAGATAGATTCCGTAAGCTCATAGAAATCCTGTAAGTCTCCTTGAATGGTAACACCGGTCAGGTGCTCTGTTGGCTTGAATCGCAACATAATATTTTCTCCTCATATTTATATCAATAAATTCAGACTGAATCATTCTGGTATCCATTTACCCAAGGACAATCAAAAATGTAAGTTTGACATTAATCGTTCAAGTCAGCCTGTGCATTGCCGGATCATCATTCATTGCTCAATGCAAATAAAACTGAGTGCCATAGCACTTCACTTGATTCTCCGCTTAATATAACTGTAACAACGTTTCACAAATTTAACTGCAGGGTTCGGCTTCTTATTATCTTTCCTAATCTGTTTTTGAAGTTCTGTAGAATTAATGTCATATACTGCTCCGGCTCGAAGTTTTTTCAGTCCGTTTTTCAAGTCTTGCGTAAAGAGTTCAGGTTCTTTTTCCCTCGGAACACCGTCATTAAGATCAAGACCATTGCCAATTTGCTCCGCTTTCAGGTCTCCAAAATACAAATTATCCAGACGCCAATCCAATGCCTGCGCCTGCTGAATTTCCTCGATACAAATATCGCGAATCTCGAGTAGATCCTTTGCGGCTGCCCATGCACTTACACCGATCTGGGTACGGATAATGACAGAATTGCTGCCCAGTTTAGATTCGTCTTTTCCAGTATAATTGTCACCCAGAGAAATATCTGCACAGACGTTCAACTTATCTACACAGTAAATGCAGCGCTCTGGCACAAAATATGCCTTTGCTTTTGTGCGGTCTGCCAAGGGGCGATAGAACGGCTTGCCGTCTTTTGGAAAGAACTTCATGTCGCCAGGCCAGCCGCCGCTCTCTTTATTCTTAAAATGTAGCGCTTCAAGAGGTGCATCTGGAGAGTAAGTATCCTCAAAATACGAAATGACATTGTAATTGAAAACTTTGTCACAAAACAAGCCGATAAACAGATATTGTGTACGTTCCAAGTTCAACTTTTTGATGGCAGCCTGCAGACCCCGGATGGCACAAGAAGTCCCCACAAAAATCAGCCGGGTATTCCGATGAGTCTTTATGTACATAATCGCCTTTTCATGTGAGACTGGAAGATACCGGGATTTAGGCGCATTGGACTCATTCCAGCGGGTGCCGACCTCTTCTGTAGTATACAGCCTAGTCTTTAGCTGATCCCGGTAGTCGTATGAATCCAAGCAGAACGCACCATCATAGACTCCACTGGTAAGCAATTCCCGAATAATTGTGGAAACTACGCCGCCCGAAGCGCTGACATTGCGCAGCGCCGAATCCTTGCTCCAAGCATTAAAACAACCTAGAACAGAACCCGTTACTGTATCTGCCGCAGTTCCGGCAGTCTCATAATTTTGCCCCAAACCAGGGCATACTGAGACGCACAAACCGCAACCAATGCAAAACTTCTCATCAATTTTGGGAACATACAGACCATTTTGCTTGTCCCAGGAAATACATCCTTTTGGACATATCCCCTTGCAGATCCCGCAGCCGCAGCACAGCCCTGCCTGTACGGTAGTGTATACAGTTTCCTGTTCCATACATACCCCTTTCGTTAATTGTTAGAACTGCCTTTTTAGGATTCTTCGAACCATGGCAATCATTCCCTCAAATTCCGAGCGCTTGCAGTTACACAATGCAAAAATACCATTGGGCACAATAACGCAAATACATATTCGCAGCAGAAACGTCAGAGTTCTGTCTTCAAACATGGAACAAATCCAGAAGGTCACGGTACCTGCCAGCAGCATCGTTGCGGCACTGAAAAGCATTTTTTCGTAATAGACCTTGCTGCTACAATGGAATACATACTTGAAAATCGTATAGTTCTCCCAAGGAATCGAAATAAAGAGAGAAAAAACTGTAGATAAAATAACACCAGAGATTCCAACAATTTGAACCAAAACAATATTCAGCACTACATTTACAACCATGCAGACATATGGCCGAAAACGATCCTCCCACCATATACCGGCAGCATCCTTATACACCACCGGAATTTTGCGAATCTGATAGATATAGAAATATAGTCCCATTTCCAGAACAACATAGAATGGGAACATTAACTCTTCCCCAACCCAAATCTGCATGAAAGGCTGATACAGGCAAACCAAGCAGACGGTGCACCAGCCAACAAGCCAGGAGTTGATAAAAGAGAATTTCTCAAAGTTACGATAGTTGGTATCCAGTGAATCTGTTTGTAGACTGTTGCCTAGTCCGGCAGTCATAGAGGAGTAGATGATACCAGTAAATCCCGTAATTGCCGTCATAATGTAATGGTAATTGCCGTACATTGCAATCACCGTTAGACCCAGAAAAGCTGACATGACCAGATTATCTGCAGCATTTAGCACCACGGTATTTAATTTTGTTCCGATCAAGGCCGTTGTCTTTTTGAAAATAGAATGCTTTAATTCGGTAGAAACTTCACCTTCCGGCTTCATATTCGGAAAATTACGATTAACAAAAGCACACCGAAGAATGTTGGTCAATACGGTAAAGACCGGTAGCCAGATGACATAGGCATAGTATTCTTTCGTTAAGAATAGACAAAGCAGCATAACGGCGTATGATGCCGGAGTAATAATCGATGCAATCTTACTGTTAATGTCATCACGTTGATAAGCCTGCAATAGCGCATTTTTATAGGCAAAAAGCCAGTAACTCAGAACAGCGTTGAACAAATAGATAAAGTACAGCAAATAAAGATTGATATCCGGCGGTAATTCTTCTGGAACCAGAATTTTAAGAAACGGCATAAGAAATAATCCGATCACGAGAATTACTGTACCAATAATTCGATATAGCTTTCGATATAAGTTCAACAAAGCCTTGATCGTCGTATGATCGTTTTCTGCAATAGGCTTGTACATACTGTACACCATTGCTGAACCAACGCCAAGTTCTGTCAAGCTCAAAAAACTTAGTATGGAAGAAAACAGGCTGCTTAAGCCAAGGTACTGTGTACCCATAACATAGAGAATCACCGTTCTGGAGATAAAAGGCAGAACAATATTAATGATACGGTTCACAGAGCCAAAAGCAATATTGCGCAATGTATTTTTTGTTCGTGCAAATCTCATTATGACTCCTTCTGATGCTGGGTTAGTACATCGAAAACATTCTGCTGCTGAACATCTGCCAGTCCTTTCTGAATCTTTACAGACTCCTCAAGGTGACAGGCATCCATCTTTGCAATTACAGCAAGCATTTGCGCTGCTTCAATTTTGTTGCGAACATCTAAGACATATTGCTCCTGGCCAAACAGCTTCAGCAGGTCATGATATTTTGTCGCCCATCCCAAAGCAATACAAGGTATTCCATTTTTAAAAGCATGGACAATGGAATGGAAGCGGGATGCAACTAGATACTGGAACTTCTTTACTAACTCATTGAATTCCAGACAATTGAAATCCTGCTCCAACAGAATCACTTTATCATTGGACAAAAAAGATTTCTTCAATTTTCTGCATAGATCGGAATCCATGGCAGAATGGCTTAGCAGATAAACTGTTTTCCCATGGTCCAACAAAGCATTGATTGCATTGGTATATAGCGCCAAAACAGTATTTTGATCGCTGATATTTGTATTCATGGAATTGGGGATAACCGCAACGCTGTTTGATTTGATCTCCGGCAAATTAAGAGCTGGTGCAGAAGTAAAAATATTGGCTAGATCAATTTTCGTATTACTTAGTACCAAATCGTACGTCAAACGCACATTCTTCAGCTCATAGGTATTCACGAGAGCATCATAGCCCTCCTTCTCCCGTGCGAAGATTATTTTTGCGGTTGGAAGCAGTTTTTGAATGCGAATATTCAAGGCCTGCCGTTCTTCTCCAAAGTCGAAGGGGCCAAATGACTGCGGCATAAGATACACAGGGATTCCAAATCCGTTGGCAAATTCCAAAATATCCAGATAATCATTGCAAATCTTGTCACTCCAGTTACTACCAAGAGCGTATCCACTGATATCCACGATAAAGTCAGTATTACGATAAAGCGCTTCAGCTTCCAGCAGCTCAGAACGATTGCGAAGCAATATGATCCTTCGTTGAACCAGATTATGCTGGCAATGGGCAAATTTTAGGGGATACCAGCCGACAAAATCAAAGGTGAAAACATCCTTGTCCAGCTTTCGATTTGCCAGATCAACGGGAGAATATAAATAAATCCTATGATCCGGAAAACGCTCACGCAGTTCATGTACCGCAATCAGAGTCATGGCCTGCGCACCTTTATTCACCATTCCGCCACCGGTGATAATGATATTTCTCATGCCTGTTTTATCCTTTTCACCAACATTTTCGCCCCATGAAGCACCATTGCAAGCCCGATTGCCAATTTGGGTGCTCCGATATAATCAGCAATTTCTCCAATGGATAAATGATTGGAATGGTCACAATAAAAAGTATACCACATCATTGCTTTCTGCTTAGATGAGTAGTTCAGAAAATCTGCCTTTTCTCGCAGCCACAGCCCATGTCCTTGCGGACGATTTAGGAACCGCTTGTTTCCAGATGCGGTCAATCCATCGGGTTGATATTCGTACACCCAGATTATATCATCGTAAATACGCACAAGATAACCATCATGCGCCATGCGATTCCATGTAACAGCGGGAGTAATGAAATTTTCGCCCTCAAATTCTGGATATTTATATTTTTTTTGAAGTTCAGTATAAAATACCCAGGCACGTTCGCCATCAATGGGATGGTCACAGCACTCCTCGTATCGCTCAAGCAAACTCGCATCCCGATATGGCTCTGGCCATGGTGTATTGGGTGTTTCCGTAGGACTAGTGCCTAAATTACCTACAACACCGCAAAATCTCCCGTCTTTAGGTAACTCTTTTTCCCATTTATCAATTTTTTCCAACGCATCATCGGTGAGATAATCATCACTATCCACATTAAAAAACAACTCGCCCTTCGCTAAATCAACACCGTAGTTGATCGCTCGACACTTGCCTCCGTTTTCTTTCTTGTAGTAGCGGATAGGGAAATCATTTCCATCCTGTTTCCATTTGGTTATCACTTCTTCGGTATTATCAGAAGAACCATCATCCACGATCAGCCACTCAAAATCCCGAAAAGTCTGACGCTGCAGCGATCGGTACAATTTTTCAATAATATACGCCCGATTATAGGTCGGAGTAAATACGGTAATTCTCACAGTTCATCCTTCTTTTTTCGAATAATATATCCATAGGTATCCTTAAGCTGTGAGCGAAGTTTGTCCCATTCATTCCCCCTCAACTCCTTGATTTCACGCCAAGGACGATCGATTGTAGGATGCCTCTCACAGCCATTTATGTGTTGCTTCTGAAACGCTTCTGCTGTTTTGACAAAACGCGCAGGATTTCCTGCGTAAACGGCATAGGGTGGTACGTCACAAGTCACCACGCTTCCTGCACCAATGACAGCGTAATCTCCAATTCGGACATTACACAGAATTGTGGTTCCATGCCCAATAAAAACTTTCAACTATGCCAATTTTGCAGGTTCCTTCTGTTAGATATCCCATACTGGCATCATGGGCTAGAATTTTTACATTAGAAGAAATCGTAACATAGCCCCCCACAGTAATTAGCCCGGGATACAGAGAGTCAAAAGCGTACTCAGAAAAAATATCAACATGTTCACCGATACGCAGGCCACGGGCTTTTAATGTTTCCAGTTCTATTTGGGCGGGATTTTTACCCCTCTTAATAATTTGTTCATAATTCTTCTTAGTTTCATTTTACAATCTCCAGCACCGAACCCCAGCTACTGTTGTCTGTCTGCAATCCAACATGCCCTTCACATCTACAATGACCTTTTCATCATTAGGCATATCTCGGAACAGTTTTAAATATTGCTCCACGCTCATCTGACGGAACTCATTGTGGGCAACAGCCAGGATTAGGCAATCAAGGTCTTCTATTTCTTCCATAGGCGTCAAAGTCACACCATACTCGCGTATGGCGTCCTGCTTACTTGCCCAAGGATCTACCACAATAGGATCGATGCCATATTCCTTCAATCGGACAATAATATCTTCTACCTTTGAATTGCGGGTGTCGGGGCAATTCTCTTTGAAAGTCAAGCCAAAAATGGCAACCTTTGCGTTCTTGGGAGACTTACCTGCCAAAACCATTTCCTTAATAGCAGCATCGGCTACAAAAGCACCCATACCATCGTTGACCTTCCGACCTGCCAAAATGATCTGACTGTGATAGCCCAACTTTTCCGCCTCGTAGACAAAGTAGTATGGGTCAACACCGATGCAGTGACCACCTACAAGGCCGGGACGAAACCCCAAGGCATTCCACTTAGTGTTCATGCCATCCACCACCTCATTGGTGTCGATTCCCATACGGTCGAAAACTATTGCCAGCTCATTCATAAACGCGATGTTGATATCCCGCTGACTGTTTTCCACCACCTTGATAGCCTCGGCGGTTTTAATAGACGAAACCGGATATGTACCAACTTCAATCACAAGGCCATAAACATTCTTTATCTCTTCCAGCGACTCGGCATCCATACCAGATACAATTTTCTTAATGTTCTCCAGCCGGTGTACCTTGTCGCCAGGATTGATTCGTTCAGGGGAATAACCGATTTTAAAGTCTACACCGCACTTCAGCCCGGATTCCCTCTCCAAAATCGGAATGCAAACATCCTCTGTAACGCCAGGATAAACCGTGGACTCATAGACCACGATGGAGCCAGGAGTCAGATTGCGTCCAACCACTTCACTGGCACTAATGACAGGAGTCAGATCAGGTGTCTTATCCTGGTTGATAGGAGTCGGAACAGCCACGATCAAAAATTTTGCCTTGCGCAGATCCATTTCATCAGCAGTGAAGTAAACAGAAGTGTTCTGAATGGCTTCGTCGCCAGCCTCGTGGGTGGGATCAATGCCAGCGCGATACAGGTTGATCTTGACCTGATTCACATCAAAACCGATTACATCAGCTTTTTTTGCAAAGGCCACCGCGATGGGCATGCCCACATAGCCAAGGCCTACCAATGCAATTTTTTCTTGGCGGTTCACAATTTTTCCGTAAAGTGACATAGTTTCTCCTCCGTTTAAACGCCTATTTTCAGGCAGTTACGCAGCTTGCAAGCTGTGACAAAAGATACATCAGAGAGAATTGCCCACACGCGCTGCTTCAGGGGCAGACTCCGCTTATCGTTATTTGTTAATGGGTATTGTTTCCGCGTAACATAAAGTTTTTCAAAAACTTTCGCTTGTTCGTCTGCCCTCATATGGAGTAGAGACATTTGACCCATGTACAGACAAGTGTACCACAAATTGATTCTTGCCTGAGACAGCAACTCTGGAAAACGCTCTTGAAGCAATTTTAGCCGCTGGCACTTGGCATCCACCGCCTGAAGCCGATGCAAAGAAAAAGAACCGTGCATTACAGACTCTGGCTGTTGCCGATAGGCATACATATTGCACGAAGTATGTACCAGCTTTCTGGCATTAGCAATCACTCGATAGGTCCAGAATTCATCGTCGATACGGTTACCAACAGGAAATCTAATATTGTCAATCGTCTGATTGCGGTATAATTTATTCCATATGATCTGTCGAAATAATGTGTCATTAATATGATATGACAAAGCATCGCGTGCTGTATATTCCTGATATATCCAATTGTTCTCTTCATCGAATAACATATAGTCATCAGATGTTTCCTTATAGTTACATTCAACAATATCCACATTTTCCGTCATGAAGTGGAGCAAATGTTCATACATATGTGGCGCAATATAATCATCGCTATCAACAAATCCAACGTATTGTCCTTCGGCAATATCTAAAGCCACATTTCGTGCCTGACCACTGCCGCCATTTTTCTTGTGAATCACTTTAATGCGGCTATCTTTCGCCGTCCAAGCATCACATATGGCTGAACAATTGTCAGGAGAACCGTCATCAACCAGAATAATTTCCAGATTACGATAAGTCTGATCTACAATGGACTGCACACAGCGGTCAAGATACGCTTCCACTTTATAAACAGGTACGATCACACTGATAAGTTCCGACTGATTCAAGGGAAAACCTCCTGCTCATTTTTCATAGATTTTATCAATTCCTGTAAATCGTTCATACATATGATGTACGATAGAATAAGAACCAGGCCAGATGACAGTCCACAATCCCATAATCTTGAATTTTTTTGTATAGCTACTGCTTTTTAGAATTTCCGGAAGCATATTACGTAGTTCTGTACGTGCTGAAGTGCGAATAGGCTTGGTTATTTCAGTGCTATTGCTAATATCCAGAGTTGAAAGAAAAACTAATTGCCTCACTAATTGATTTGCAACAAGCGCATGATGTTCTGAATCATTTATTGTTTCCTGAAACAAAATTTTTTTGACCTTCAACGGATCTTGCAACTGATGCTCATTAACTGATGTATTTGCCGCAGAGTTGCTCCGTACAATATAATGATACGGACAAACATCTTCAAAAACAGATTGCCTTGCTTCCCGGAAAAGGTAGTAATTCATCAGCAGGTCTTCCATATTTCTGATAGATGTATCAAAATCCACCGAAGACAAGAATTTTTCAATAACAGATCGGGCATACAGCTTATTCCACAGGCCAGGCTCAATAAAACGCCCTTCCAGCAAATCCTTTACTCCCGTATAGTTATCCTGAAGAACCAGTTTTTCAGTGCCATAATACAGGCGGACTCTACCGCTTGGTAATATCATTTGATAACCACAATGTGAAATATCTGCTCCATGCTGCTTTGCGTTATTTAAGAGCTTTTCATACATCCAAGGCTCCACCAAATCATCACCGTCTGCAAAGGCAATCCACGCACCAGTTGACTTCTGCATTCCCCTTATACGAGCACTGCTCACACCGCCATTTTCCTTTTTGATTGCCTTAATACGCTTGTCCATCGCGCCATAACGGTCTATAACTAAGGCTGTAGAATCCGTGGAACCGTCATCTACAATGATAATTTCAAGATTTTGATAGGTCTGCGCCAAAAGAGAATCGAGCATACGGCCCAAAAAATTCTCAACATTATAAGCAGGTACAATTACAGAGATCAAATCCTGTGCCATGTGTTCATCTCCCATTTATTGTTTTAAAATAGTCCAACGACTGCTACTGTGATCTTCTTGCATACAGTATTTATTGCTTGGACCTTTTCAAGTCTTCCAATCGTAGCCTTGCGGAGCGTATCAATAATTGTACAGCCTAAGAAAATTAGCAAGGTACATCCCAACTGAATTACGGGGAAGCTCAAGCTGTCCATGTATTTGGGTAAAGCAAGCGTTTCCCACAGCCAAGGAGATACATCTGCATGAGCGTGAATTAAATAAACGCCCAAAGTCAAAGGTGCAACAAAACAGATTATTTTGGACATATAATCACTCTTAACCTGAATATTCAGGAAAGCTGTAAACAAGGCGATTGTCATAAAATATACAGGAGCAGAGTCATAGCGGAACCAATTACTTATGATGTTCTGCAGAATTCCAATACCCACTGCATTTGCAGCCATCTGTCCAGCAGCCAGCAGTAACGGAATTAGGAGGAAAATCCCAAACAAAATAACAGGTTTGTGTTTAGGGATATAATACAAGCGGAACCAAGCAGCTGCCAAGTAAAGAACAACAAACCATGCGAGGCCCCAGCCACCACCAGAATTCATTCCCGCAATCGAAGGATGAATGGAGTTCCATAGACTGAACAGAGCAAAAAAGCAGATATTCAGCATAGAATACTCTCTCTTGTCCATTGAATGAATGAATTTATTCAAGAAGGGAGAAATCAAATACATTCCCAGATAAATAGTAATAAACCAATAGCGTCCTGTTACAATTGGGAAGAAGCAACTGATTAGAGAAACAATTGAAAATGTTTCCTGACCAGTCATCATAAATAGAAGTTTCAGTATAAACGAGTAAAAAACCGTCTCCATCCAAAGAACTGCCAACTTTTGTAAGCGAAACTTTGAATTGACTAGATAGTATCCGCTGAGCATGACATAACAGTTCACACAAACTTGGCACAGCGCATAGGAAAACCGAACATAAAAGTACATCGCATTGGAACTGACCTCGGCTTGTTCAAGAACACCACTGTGATCGATAGAATGGAGGAAGATAATCAGCAGCATGGAGATAATGCGCAACAAGTCCAAATTTGCATCTCTCTTTTTTCTATCACTCATTTCTTTAACACTCCTCTTAGCTTGTAATAAGTAGGTGCCAGCAATTCTTTTACTCGGATAAACAGCATTTTTGCTTTTGAGGTTTCCTTTATCTGACTTCCGGTAATTTCGTTGACTATCTCCACCATTTCTGACGCTAACGCATAGTATACAGGTTTTATGTAGTGGTTGAAGTGGTCATAAAAACTATTCTGATCCACCAGATATTTGTTGACATCTATCAAACGAACATTTTCCTGACTGCCTGCCCAGCTCCGAATCGCATCATTGACCTTTTTATGAACCAGATGGCGATCCATATAGGCTTCAAAGGCGTTTTTTTCGTAGTAAAGTTCACCGCCCAACATAATGGTTAACACGCAGTTCTTAGGAAGATGCTTCCAGATAAAATCGAGATTTGCGACAATCTGTTCAGGAGTATTTCTGCCGATAAACTCATATTTCTCGGAGAATTTTCTCAGAATATCTTCTGTGAAATGGAAATTTGAAGTTGGATATTCTCCTGAAATAAGTCCCGGCCAATTAGATGGATCTGTAATAGGATGGATATACTCCAAAAATGCCAACTGTTCTCCCGTTTGTTTGCGGCGGTAGACCCCTAGATTGCAGTCTGCCAGAATACTGAGAAAAACGACTTTATAATCTCTACGATAGATATTGTCACAGTACATATCCAAGTGGGCAAAAGGAACCTCGTCAACAACCATTTGTTTTTGCGCCTTGGACAGCCGCAAAGCCTCCACAATATGCGTAGTATGTCCGGTAGATTCGATGACCAAGCCATCTTCAGTGGTATGAGTGAACTCAGTATCAAACAGTTCCGTATTTGCAATGTATGGATAAACTTGAAATAGATCGCATGGGCCCTTGACCAAAACCACATGTGCATCTAGTTTTTTGATTTTCATTTGGGAGAATGAAGAATCAACTGTTTTCTGGTTGATCCAACCTGGAATCTCTGTAGCAGACAAATCACTGATGACTTCGCCTGCAATAGTCAACTCGGGCCTGCCTAACTTGTTATAGATATACTGCTCGATGCCCATGCCAAGAGTACGGCAGGAGAAAACAAAGTGCAACAGCCGATTTGATTTTACGGCATAGAAGCCGACAATCCCATAATTGCCAAAATTGTCTCGAACGGATATGTAGCCGCAAGAAACGTTGGGATCAGCAAACAAGTCGGAAAGTTCTTCCTTTGTACTGCGAACCTTAGTAAAATTCAATTGGTTAGAACGAAGAATTAAATCATGAATACGGTCAACATTTGCATCACAGTCTGTTGAAATATCAACACGGATATTACTCTTATAAAGGAATTCCTCGTTAGAACTGAATTCTGCTCGTACCTGATGTTTTTCTTCCAGTATTCGGTACTGCTGTAGCCGCTTATGTTCAGGATCCTTGTGGTCAGCCTTTTCAGCATCTGCAAGTAATTGCGGAAGCAATGCAGGGGTTCCGGTCATGATTTCAGGGCAGGAATAGGAAGCTTCAGCAAGGTTGGACGGGTTATCATCCAAAAACAACACATTTGCCGGGCGAAACTGCATATCAGAAATCAATTGCTTTATTCTTGCTCCCTTTGGCGACCAGTTAATAGATGGGAAAACAAAGTATTCTGCCAATCCCTGATCTTTCAGGTAGTCCATCACTTGCTTTTCATCATTTTTGCTGCAAATGGAGTTAACGATACCAATGTCTGTCAGCAATGCAATTAAGCGACGGTTTTGATTGGGAACTTCAATATCTCCCTCCGAAAAAGTGCCTTTCCAAAAGGTTTCGTCCAAGTCCCAAACTACCAATTTGATTTTGTCAAACTGATACATAAATTATCCCTCACAACTTCAGCAACATTTTTTCCACAGCTTGTACAGTGTTTTTCGTGCTAAACTTTTTGCCTCGCTCCGCTGCCTGCTTTTTATAATGATCCATCAATTGTGAATCATTCAATAATTTCTTTATGCCTTGATACAATGCCTTTTCATCATTTTCTGTAACAACACCATACTCATTATTTTCACCCAGCATTTCCTTCATGCCAGAGACTTCTACAGTGCAGACTGGAGTGCTGACAATCAGGGCCTCAGTAGCGGCAGTGGAAAAGCCCTCAGCGAAGCTGGCACAGACAAACAGATCGCACTTGCTTACATATTTGTAGGGGTTAGTCTTGTAGCCCAGCAGTGTAACCGAATCGTACAAGTCATTCTGACCGATGTATTCCTCCATCTCCTGCTGCAAAGGGCCGATACCCAGAATATAAAGATGTACGGGATACTGTTCATCCCGCAGGTGCTTGATGATCTGCAGCAAACGCATATAACCTTTGGACTGCTTCAGCGTTCCTACCGCAACCAGCCGGATTTTTCCATCGTCCTTCAACTCCGGTGCGGCTTCACCAGCCCCGACCAATATCTTGTCAGACTCCACCGTATTATACAGCACCTGGCAAGGCTTTTGAAAATTCAAAATTTGGCAGAAATCGTCGTGGACATACTGCGAAACACACACCGTCTGGTCGAATCGGTTATAGCATTCATGAGCTTCTTTTTCTGATCGAAAAGAACCAGCCAGCTTGTCCATCGTGTGCTGCTCCACATGAATCCATGAAACCAGCTTTGTATTCGGATCCTGACAACCGCTGATCACACGGGCAGAAGGGCCTTCCAGATAGGAAACCTCAATGTCGTAATGCTCCTTCACGCACAGTTTATGGAGTTTCTTCGGTGTCAAAAGTTTCATCAGCTTGCTGTTTCCCGGCACTTCTTTTGGAAATACCGAATAAAAGTGAATATCCTTAGCCAAAAACTGCTCATTGACGCCACCACCGAATAACACCGTCACAGAAATATCAAATTTTGAACGATCCATGTTGTTGACCAGATTGACCAGTACCTTTTCGGCACCGCCTTGGCCAAGATCATGGATGAGAAAAAGTATTTTTTTCATATGAAGACTTATTTATTAATTAGGTTACATCACTGCGAGTTAGCTTCCATGCATGAATCTTTCGATAAATAAAAGTTGGCACAAAAGCTTTTAAAAGTAGCAAATATGGTTTATAACAAGTTAATCCTTTAAATCCCATGAGTTTATAACCCTTACAACGTGTTCTGGCACTGTTTAACCTAGCCTGAAAAGTTCTACGTTTTGCAGCGCTTACATCTTCGAGAATAACATATAATTCATCCGGAAGATTATAGCCTTTGTACCCAGCCGAAAGAAACCGACACCATAAATCTACATCTTCGACTCGAAGTACAGTAGGATCCAAAGAATATCCACCCAACTCATCATAGACACGTTTATATGTCATGATAGTTGCGTGAGAAAATGCATTATCATGAAGCATGGTATTCTTTGTGGGGATGGCTGTTTTTATGATAGAGGCAATCTTCTTTTCTCCATCAAATACAGTAACACCCGTTCCAACTAAATCATACTCGGGATGTTCTTTCAAAAAAGAAACCTGTTTCTCAAAACGATCGGGGGTAGACCAGTCATCCCCATCCATTCGGGCAACGAAGTCAGTCTCCACATACTCCAAACAATGGTTCAGTGAGTATGGGAGTTTTCGATTGACTTCATTCTTTATAATAACAAATTTTTCTGGATATCGTGCCTTATAACAGTTCAGAATTTCTAAAGTGCTATCTGAAGAGCCATCATCGCAGACAATCATTATCCAATTTTCATAGGTCTGTGCCAGGATAGAATCAATCGCTTTTTCAACGGTATCAGCACAGTTGTAAGTGGCCATAATGACTGATACTTTATCATTCATGATAAAAACCTCTCATTCAACAGAAACAATACCACTATTCAGCAAGTTTGCCATAAAAGTATAGGAAACTGCCTCGTCAAGTTCCTGTTCAATATGAAACCCAATCTGCTCCAGTGTATTGCGCAGAAGCGTGTTCTTTTTCGTTTTATGTACAGCAAACAACCCATCCTTACAGTTTTCTGTATTCAATAGATAAGAGAACAGAGCACTCTCCACGAATTTTCCTGCAACACGACAGGACATAGCGAACTCAGTAAATACCAAAGTTTCGCCATCAATACGATATTGACCAAAGCCAACAATTCCATATTCTCCGAAATCATCTGCACATGAAAATGCGAAATTTTTGTGATCATACTTAGTGAGCACTTCTTCAAATTCTTCAGGTGTGTACTTCTTACCAGACATATTCAACTGGTTGGTACGGACGATCAGCTCATAGCAGCGTAGCTTCTCGTCCTCTGTAGTCGGGTTGAAAACATGCAGCTTTAAGTTACACTTGCACAGGAAGTCCAGGATATCAGTATGTTTAGAGTGCATCAGTGTATTTCGCTGTTCCTCAGCACGATACATGGCGCGGCGGTTGCGGCTTTCTGCTGTTGCAGGCACATCGAATTCAGGTCGATCCAAAAGCTCTTTGATCTCTGTCACATCGTATGTACGTACCTGAGGCCATACGGATTGGACTTGCTGACGCTCAAAGTTCGTGTCATCAATCAAGACCAACGCATCAATTCCAATATTCAGGCTCTTGGCAATCTGCTCTACAGATGCGCTCTTAGGCTCCCAGGAAATTTGAGGATACAGAAAATACTCCGCAACACCAAGATGCTCCAGAACTGCCATGGTAGGTTTAAAATCATTTTTACTGGATACAGACTGGATGATGCCTCTCTGATCTAATTCTTCCATAACTTCCCGGACACCGGGATTGAGCATAATTGTCATAGGATCTTCTGTCTCGACCAGTGTACCGTTCCAGAGAGTGTTATCTAAATCCCAGACAACGCATTTGACCTTGGCGGCAGGCTTCTCAGCCGTGATTGATTCGCCTTTGACAAAATCACACCAGAGGATATCCAACTCTGCTTCCAAATTGTTTTCAGGGTAGAGCTTCACCAAATTGCCAGCTCGGGAACATTCCTCAGAGAGATTTGAAATCACCGCGATGTTTTCACCGGGCTGTATTGTGATAGCGGTCTTCCAGACGGGTGTATGGTCGTCATAAATCTCTACAATCAAGCGATAGCTTTCCTCCAAATAGCTGTAGCCTTGGAACAAAAACGCATCTGCTGTGTTTTCCAATCCGGTCAGCTTTCGCAGGCTGCGACGGCGCAAATACTCCGGAATTCGGATTCCCTGCCACCGCAGAGCCCGGGGTAGCTTGCTTGCTTCAATCGTCCCCAGAAAATTGCCAAGAAACTCATTCTTTTTCTGCATGGCAGAATATTGCGCTTCGTCCAGCATAGCTGGAAACAGGACAGTCATCATATTGCCCCACTTGCGGAACTTCACATGAGTTCCCTGATTACAACAAGCTTTTTCGTCCGTGAAGGTCAGTAGACCGTTGTCAAAGCGCTTGCAGCGTCCATCTCTGCGGGAAAGATAGTGTATGCAGCTTTCAAAGCAGGCCGGTGCGGAACATTCCAAACAATGCTCTTCCCACATGGCAGGACGAACTGCGGTGATCTGAAACCGGTCGCGGATATTTTCTTTGCAGAGTTTGCGATTCCATGTTTTGGACTTGTCCGCATAGTAAAACTGATACATGGATTTTTTCACCTATTCAAAATTTCCTGCGCCGCCTCTCTCATATTCAGGCTGCGCATTCCATATTTTTCTTTCAGCTGTTCATAGTAGCTGAAGATTTCTTCCAACTGTTTCATGTGGAAATCCGTGTAAACTCCCACATTATGGGGATGCCACCAAAGATGGAAGGTCAGTCCGTTCTTTGCTGCATGAAGCATCTGCCTTTTAATACGATGAACTTTTAGTCCTTCCAAGAAAGCCAATGGCTTGAAATATGGTTTATACATTCGGGATCCCACCAAATTGACGATATCGTTTTCAATTTTCGGCACATAGCCGCCTTGCCCGGTCAAAGGCAGGTACACATCAGCAAGGCGCAGAATACGCATCAGCGGACGGATCTTGACCTTCTCGTGTATCCAGTCATTCTCCTCATCCCGGTAAGCAATAAAGCCCAGTTTATTCAGCACTTGAGTATATTCAGGTTCACATTGATTCCGAGGCAAAACCACAGATTTGAGATCATACCCTCGATCGGCGGCAATCGCCCTTGCCGCCAGCATGTCAGCCCGAAACTGCTCGACTGTCTGTCCAGCTTCCCGGCAATAATAGTGGGAAAAAGTATGGCTGCCGATCTCCTGACCGGGAGTATTTGCAATTTTTTTAATCAAACTTGGGGCGTAGAAGCAAGGCGCGTCTTTCTCATTCTGGCCGATGCTTCCAAAACAGCGGTAGCTTGACAAAGCCGGATTATCATATGTAGGTTTCAACTTAGGAAAATATCCCCGGACTTCGGCTTCACTTTCAGCAAACTGAAAGCCCACAGTCGCCCAAGTAGCATGGATATTGTGTTTCTGGAATAGTTCCAAAAGCCGGGGAATTGCCTTCCTCCCACCTAGAACGTGGTCTTCATATTCAGAGAGCTCCCATCCATCCTGCATACCCCAGAACAGTTCAAAGTCAAGGGAAACAATCAATGTAGGTTGGCTCACACTTTAATCCCCCTTCGGAAAATCTTTGCCCAGAGAGGATAACTGATACTTAAAACAAGACCAGAGATATAGTATTTAAAGCCCCATCTGTATCGAAGCAATACAGATTTATTTCGCTTCACATATGTGACAGCTTCTTCAATGTAGTCGCTATCTGGTTTTTCAAGCTTTCGAAGAACAGTTTGATAGAACATAACCGTCCGGGATCTAGCTTGAGTTTCCAGCTCGTCAGAGAGTGACTGCATCACTTCCGTACAAAACCTCCAGCTTCTGGGAAGATTCATATAAGCATCACCTATCATGCGATTATCACGAAACGTACTCGTAATGCTTCCGTCAGTCATAATGTAATAATATAGCTGCTCATCAAGAAATACCGCTTTCGTACAATGGAGCAGATAGTCCATTGAAAAATACATGTCTTCCATCGCACAGCAGTCTTTGCGAAATCGGATACTATTTTGATTCAAAATATCCGCTCGATAGAGCTTGTTCCAGACATTTGGACCATATCCGCCTGTCAGGATCTTTTGTGCAGTTTCAGTCTGGTTTGCTGCTGTTTGAAGAGTGACAGATACTTCTGCAACATTCAACTCTTCCCTTTTGCACCGTTGGTACCGACAAGCAGCCATATCTATGTCTGGCCCCATACAGTTGACCAAGGCCTCAAACATATTGGGTGCCACAATATCGTCCGCATCAACAAACCCGATATACCGGCCAGATGCATGATCGAGCCCTAGATTTCTGGCGTTGGACAATCCTGAGTTTTCCGTATGAAAGACCTTGATAGCAGGATATTTCTCAGCAAGTCCGTCGCTTAAACTGCCGGTACCATCCACGGAACCATCGTCAATCAGCAGGATCTCAAAATCTTGAAAAGTTCCAGACATGACGCTTTCGATGCAATCTTCCAAATACGAAACTACATTATATGCAGGAATAATAATGCTTAATGTAACAGCCATCACACACTACTCCTTCTCAAAAATAATCTGTACAGCTTTTTCCGCCGCATTTCCATAAGAGGCTATATACTCATTTTTTATGTAGATTCTTGTATACTCACATTCCAGATCGTAGTCAATTTCTTGAATTTCTTTAAGCACCTCATCTTCGGTGCGCAAAACGCCATGTGAAAAAAGTTTCTCCAAATCTGTATATACGCCTCGTTCAACCAAATAGGTATCATAATCGTAGCCATAACAGAAAACAGGGCGTTCCATGATGGAATAATCAAATACAATGCTGGAGTAGTCTGAAATCAAAATGTCAGATACTTTAATCAAATCATTCAACTCGGGATATTTGAACGCATTGATAACAAAATCATTTTTTGGCAATTCATCCAAAAGTTTTGCAACCTCATAATGAGCAGTTACCAAAAGCACATATTCTTGTCCTAAAGTGGCTTCCCACTTTGAAAAATCAATCGGAATACCAAGAGCGTTTCTTCCATCCTCTGCACAGCTGAATTCTCTAAATGTGGGGGCATACATGATAACCTTTTTCGACTTGGGAATTCCTAAACGATCTTTTATTGAAGCTATTTCATTTTCTGTGACTGTGGTAAGATCATCATTTCGCGGCAAGCCAGTTGTATAAAACACGGAAGGATCCATTTGCCACGCACGCGGCAAAATATCCAGTTCCTTCTTTCCTTCAATAAAGACCGCGTCAAAAGTTTCGTGAAAGCCAATGCGAAATGCTTTATCAAACAATTCGACATCTGTTCCGATTCTCTTGATCCCTGCCATTCCATGCTGGAACAGGTAGTTCCTAGTCTGCTTTTTGCGGAAGTTTAAGCCTCTGGATGCACTAGAATTTGTGATCCATACGCCAGCACGCATAGCCGTAATATAGTAAGCCATAGTATCCACTTTGACTCTATTATGAACCTGTGGAAACTTGTCGGGTTCAATAAATGCCCAAATATATTTATGCTCAAAAGATATCGGATGTTTTAGCAGATATTCATAAACTACTCTCGGACTATCATCGTACTTCTGCCCGCCGTAGCTTATAAAGAGGATCAATTGAGGATCCGTCTTAATAAACAATCCAATCAAACGCAAGAAAAAAGATCCCAAGTAAAAATACAAGCTGTAAATAGCCTTGTTCTGTTTAACAAACGCTTTTATCCTACTTTTCATTCATATAACCTCGTTAGATCAGAATTATACTTACAATAAATTTCCACAGACTGACGGCACGATATCCGCTTCCAAAGTCTTTTAAAACTCTAAATTCGAACAAGAAACAAATAGAATACAACGCCTGCAACAAATTGTACTAACTTCCTGAATAAAATAATTGTTAATCATCCATGGAAGCGAGATTGCTATCTTTTTTCACATTATAAATAACACTGGAATAATTACGCTACCAACACAGATCGTTCTATTCTTCTATCATATCAGTCCCATATACCTGTCACTTTTCGTTAATTTCATATTTATAATATTCCCCACGCAAGGTGCATCTGATAATAGAAAAATACAATATAACAAACTATAGCTACCGCATAGATTGTTTTTCCCATATTCTTTCTGAAAAGATGCTTGATTTCCCAAGGCAGCAGAATATATCCATACATGCTACAATAGATTGGTAGTCTTCCGATAAAAATGCCAGATGTTCCTGTAGCTACCAGCGCAATTGATGTAGATACAATGCTGGCATTTACTGTCATATTTATTACCGGATTATCTTCGTATTTAATGCGTTTATAACCAAATAATGATAGCAACGTCGGAATTGCATAGACTAATACTCGAATCGGATTCATACCATCATCTTCCCACGATTGCCAGTCACTTACTACATTTTCATACTGCGTATCTGAAAGAAGCGTATCTAAGATGTCTGTAAATTGTCCAACAAAAAGCAATATAATAATACTCGCTAAAACACACAAAAGCGTCTTTTTATTCCATGCCTTGCCCTGAATAATAAAGATAATCGGGAGCATCAGCAATGCTGAGCCGTGTATTGTCGCTGCAACCAAAATAATGAGAATCGCAGGAATATATCTCTTCTTTAAAATTAGTCCAGTCGCCGCAAAAATAATAGTGACGGCCAAGAACTGTCTCATACCGTTATGTACCCAGGAAAGATAGTCCGTTGATGCGATGAATAAAAAAATACTGAACCAGTAATCACACGAATATTTTCGAAAAACTAGAGCGACACATAAAATCTGAATGGCAGCAAGAAAAAGAAAAAAAACAGCATCTGAATTACCCAAAACAGATTTAATCAATACAACAATAGCGGAGAAACCTTTATCCTTCGTGACCTCATCCAAGTAAGCGGACATCTGCCCCAGACTATTCGGCGCTTCAGAAAACATCCGGCGATATGCACCTGTGTCTCCGAAATTATTGCCTCGGTATCCGGCCCAAATGATATATGGCACAACCATAATAATTGCTGGCAGCATCTGCCACCGAGTTTCAGCCTGTCCACCGACCAGTTCCCGCTTTCTCGAAAAAAAGACCTTCAGGAAAAGGCCACCGGTGAACATCCATATTAACAGCCACCAATAATTTGTCAGTGTCACAAACATCCCACTTTCTCACGCAGCAGCTTCCAACAATAAACTACTGAAATTTATATACTAATGCGAATTATTATCACATTTTACCTTTAACTCTGTTAGTTCTCCTATTGATTATAGCACTTAATATCCTCTTTGCCAAACCCTTTCCAGCAAAAATGTCAAGTATTTCAATATAATTCCGTAAATTTTACTCTTTTTAAGCAACTTTTATACAAACGCCCAAAGATTTCGACAGTATTCCCCAAAAAGAAATTAACTATTCAGCTATGTAAT
Source organism: Butyricicoccus porcorum (assembly GCF_002157465.1). Taxonomy (GTDB): domain Bacteria; phylum Bacillota; class Clostridia; order Oscillospirales; family Butyricicoccaceae; genus Butyricicoccus_A; species Butyricicoccus_A porcorum. The sequence goes on along the minus strand of NZ_NHOC01000003.1, from coordinate 28,459 downwards.
GACTATTTGGACTCATTTAAGACTCTTATCACCTGCGCCTTTAATTCTTCCGGCAATTCAGACAACTGTTTTTTCTCAAGCGCACTCCTAACATCCGCTGTCACCTCCGGCTCCAGATAAAATCTGTGATAAATGTAGCACTTATGACTGCAATACTTCCGATTTCTGTTTCCATACGAAGTAAACTGTTTCCCACATTGCCTGCAATTGATTATGTAGGTTGCTTCCGGTGAATGGTGTAACTCTTCGGGATGCTCCCGCCACCATGCTCTCCGGCAGGGATCACAGCAGAAATAGCGTCTTCGTCCTGTCCTGTTCTGCACCAACGGTCTTCCGCACTGGCGGCAGACCATTTCCCTCGACATCTGTTTCTTTTCCATACATATCGACCTCATTTCGGGTTGTTTTGACACCCCTATATAAACTCTGGTCAAGATTGATGTCAAGTTAATTTGTTCTGGATTTTTATATGAAAGCGCTATATAATTTACTCACAAAAATCGCCCCTGTTTTTTCATACAGTTGCCCGCCTGTCGATAATTTTGAAGCGATCCATTTTCCCTTGTGTTGCGCAATTCAGTATAACCGTTTTATGTACGGGCACGTTGAGACAATCGCCCTGCTCGTGAGAACAAGTAAATAATTTTCACGTTAAAACGCCAAAATTGCTACCAGAAGTGTAGTTTCTGAACAATTTTGGCGTTTATTTGTTTGCATCAAAATTCTTGCTTTTGTGTGTCCAGCTGTCCTCAGAAATTCGTTCGGAAATATTTCTGCAAAATATATGCATAAATGCGTGCAAACTTTTTGGCGGAATATAGTGAAATTCAGGTCGAAAATTCCAGACGCATTTATACATATACGTATGATTGCGGCAATCCAAGACAGTCATATCGGATAGTCTTTCCTTTGAGCGAATAGTTGGGTTTTGCGTCTGCCAGATGCGGTCTTTTGATAACCACTTTGTGCGGATGTTCCGCAATGGCGGCATTTACGAGATCTGTCTCATCAGCACACAGCCGTTCCGAATTCTGAAGCAACTGGAATTTCTTTTTAATCAATGCGCTTTTCTGTCGTTCCGGGAACATCGGATCGAACAAAATCACATCCGGTGGAGCGGTCAACTCCGGTAGCGCTGTCCGACTGTCATCCTTAAGTCCGACAATTGCTGCCAACTCCGGCAGTTCAGCTGCCCGCCGCAGGGCATCCCGCAGAAGTGCTGCAATCACTGGATCATACTCATGCAACTGTACAGGAAATCCGGCTGCCGCCAGCAAAAGCACATCCTCTCCCAATCCGGCAGTGGCATCAATCTTTGTCAGTGTACGATCCGTATTTTTTATTTTTGATGCCTTTACCAGAAATTGATGCGGTGTAAATGTGATAACATATAAATGAACAGTTTAGTCTGTCAGCCCTGAGTAATGAACTTCCTCAGGTGCGAACGAAGGAGAAATTTTGGGAGGAAATAAACCGTATCGTTCTGCCAGGAGAGTTGATTGCGCTCATTCAGCTGTACTATTGAAGAGCGCGGCAACAAGCCCTACGTTTGGGAATGGATGCTTAGAATCTATCTGGTGTAGCATCTCCCTAATTTGTCAAATATGACAACGGTGGCAAAAGTTATTAACAACCTAGCTTTCTACGATTTCTGTGGGGTGGCATTGAGCAATAAAGTTCCTAACAGTAATACTCTGGGCAGGTCCGTAATATTCTGACGAAGAACGGACTTTAGGAAAAGTGCTTTCCGCAAGTCGTGGAACTTCTAACAAAGCGCGGCCTGATTTTGAAAAGAGTACCATCGTAGACTCTACTTTTATTGAGGCTTCCTCTTCCACCAAAAAAGAGCGTGATCCTAAGGCCTATTTTTCAAAAAAGGCATACATGGCCACATACCACGAAAAATAAGCAGACACCAGTGGTTCAAAACATTTACTGCTTTTCAAAAAAAATTGCAAAGTGCCCTTATATTTTCTTTTTAATTCAGATTATATAGATGAACAGATTAAAATAAATGTAAAAGAGTGGTTGCGCACTATTGTAAAAAGAGATATACTTAACTTAATTGTGCATAGTACACAAAAACATCATGAAAAATTCATCTTAAAAAGTATAAAATATAGACGAAAGGAGTTCAGATATGAGCCGACATTTGGTTATTGCTGAGGTATCGCAGAAGCAGGCTTATATTTTCGGAAATCGTGAGCTGCGGAGGAATATCCAGCGTTCCGCAGAAATAGCTCATGCGACAAACTCAGATGAGCTGGAAAAATATCGGAAATATTTTCAGAAATGCTGTCCGCACGGATATTCCAAAGAGCAAAATCTGGTATATGCCGGCGGAGGACATACCATTTTACAGTTTCCGAATCGCCCTTCTGCCGAATATTTCTGCAAAGCACTCACAAAGAAAACGCTGGAAACCTACCCAGACATGGAGTTGTTCGTAAAAATTATGGAACTTGATACGAACAAGTCGATTCGTGACAACCTGAATGAGCTGACCCGTCAGCTGGAAATCAAGAAAGCTCGCAGACAGTCCTCCTTCCGTCCTCTGAATTTCGGTGTAGAACTGTTTGATGCCGAGGAATCCAGTTACGAGAAAGATGCCGAGGAATTCAGCTACAAGAATGTGAAATATGAACCGGCAGGCTGGAAATCAACGAACGATTTAAAGGACATCGCCGGTAGCGAAAACTTTATTGCTATCGTCCACCTGGATGGCAATGCAATGGGCGCTCGTGTGCAGAACATTTATGGTCGGTTTAGTACTAATCCTTTCAGTGAAGATGATTGGGAGGAATGCGTAAAAACGCTGAATCAATTCAGTACGGAAATCGACACGCATTTTCAGGAAGCCTATAAGGAAATGGTCGATGAACTGGCAGATCGACTGACCGCACTGGATGAGGCCTCCGAGAAAAAGCGCTGGGAAAAGCATATTCTCCCCGTTCGCAAGATTATTGGTGCAGGTGACGATGTCTGCTTTGTCACTGCCGGTGATCTTGGTATTGAGTGTGCCGTCAGCTTTATTCAACATCTATCAACCAAAAAGAATACAGCGGACCAAACCGGCTACACTGCCTGTGCCGGCATCGTCATGGTACATACCAAGTATCCGTTCCGTGTTGCCTATGATCTGAGTGAAGAGCTTTGTTCCAGCGCAAAACGATATGGTGCTGTGCTGTGCAATGAGCAGCACAAGGATGAAGGTGCCATCTCTCTCATTGACTGGCATATTGAGTTTGGACAGATCAGAGGTTCCCTGTCTCAAATTCGCAATACATATCAGACCGAGGACGGCGGACAGCTTGAACTGCGTCCGTTTATTGTAGAGGGTGCTGATACGCCAATTCAGCGAACCTATAAGTTCTTCCGCACGCTCTCTGACGAACTGATGAAAAAATCTAAAGACCTGCCCAGAAGTAAGGTCAAGCAACTGCGTGATTCTTTCAAGCAGGGCGAATGGGAAACCAAACTTGCTATGAAGCAGACTCGTATGCGTAGTTTGACGGAAAAGGGGCTGGAAGCCAGAAATCCAGATCTTATCAAACGAATGGTTCAGGAATACTTCCAGCCAGAACAGGAAGCATTCTATACAGATGAAAACGGTACACGTCGCTGCCTGTATTATGATGCAATTGAAGTCATCGATCACTTGACGTTATGGCGAAAGGAGGAACAGGAATGAGCCGTGTTTGCCTCACTGTGCAGATGAAGTTATCATCTGATACCATTTTCAGCTCTGGTTACAGCATTCCGGGCGGCGAAGATATTTCCATTAAGCGCACAGAGGACGGAATGCCCTATCTGTCCGGTTCGACGATGAAGGGTCTCCTGCGTGAGACAACTGAAAACTATCTGGTTTGGACAAAATCAGATGAGACCATTCTTCATGAGCTTTTCGGTAAAGAAAGCTGTGCAGACAGCGACAGTAAACGCCGTCTGGTTTTCAGCGACTGGACCGTGGATGAACAGGAAACACAGCTTCCGCAGGAGGAATGGGTGTCGACCCGCACTTTTACTGCTTTGGAAGAGGATGTTGTCAAGCAGGGATCGCTGCGTCTGGCAAGTTGCCTAAACAGCGGTATTGTTCTGACCGGTACGATTATCTGTGATTCCGAAGATAAAAAGCTGCTCAAAGATGTAATTCCGTTTCTCAAGTGGGTCGGTCTGCTGCGAAACCGTGGTTTCGGCAAAGTGGAAACTAAGGTGACGGAATCGCATTCTCTGATAAGCAAATATAATATTCCGTCAGCATCTCTGCTGCGGTACCGCATCCGATTGAAAACACCACTTTCTGTATCTTCTCTGACTGGAAATACACGAAACGAAAACTATCTGGATACCCGCAATTACATTTCCGGCACGGCCGTTCGAGGTATGGTAATATCTCAGCTTGCGCTGACTGAACCAGAGTGGTTTGAAAAAAACAAGAGCATTTTGCTGACTGATGGCACACGCTTCCTCGGTGCATATCCGGTCGTTAGTGAAACTGCTGCTGTCCCGACTCCAATGGGCTTCTATGAGGATAAGAAACAGGAGCATTTCTACACCGTGCTGCATCACGACGTGGAGCCGGGACATAAGCGTGCCAAGATCGGTGCATTCTGTATACAAAAGGATTCTATTCTCACTGGTATTTCTCCTAAAATGGATAGTTTCATGCGCATTCAGCGTGGAAATCAGGAGAAAGAGCAGAAGGTATTCACCTCTCGTGTTCTGTGCGCAGATAGTGATTGGGAAGGCTATATCCAGCTGGATGATCCGGATCTTGCTGCATACATCACAAAGGCATTTACGAACACAATCCATCTGGGTGCAAGCCATTATGCCGGACATGGATTATGCGAGGTTCTTGCACTGGAAGCGATAGAACAGCCAAATTGGGGCATGGCAACATATTCTGATGCAGATATCATACCGGAAACAATATATATGCTCCTGCTCTCCCCTGCTGCTATGCAGAAGGATGGAGTTACCGTTGGGCTGGATGAATCAAAACTTTCTGATTTGCTCGGCGTCGAAAAAGTAGAAATCACGAAATGTTCGACTTCTGTCACAGAAATCAATACGTTTAACCGCACATGGCGATGCTATGCACCGTCTGAAGTGATGTATGAAAAGGGCAGTTTGTTCCAGCTGCACTGCACGCCTGCGCCTGATGCAGGGACACTGAAACTTTTGGAAAAGACCGGTTTGGGTATTCGCCGTGCAGAGGGCTTCGGACAGGTATTATTCCTCAAGGATTTTGATCAGATCAAAAATTATGAGAAACCGGAATCTAATGCAGAAATTCATGATTTCCCGGAAGCAAAGACCCAGCGTCAGAAGCGTTGCCAACGGCTGTTGGAAACCGAGTTTCCTCTTGGAAGTGATAATTATCAGCTGTCCAACAGCCAGATTGGCAGCATTCAGGAATGGGTGCAGACCGCTATCGCCGACGGCGGCAAAACCGAAAAGCTGGATGAATTTTTCCGGCATAATATAGAAGACAGATCGCCGGAGTATGCAAAGCGTTTTGAAGCCATCAGAAATGAAATTGATAACATCATGAAGGATGCATCCATTGCGGAACTTCTTCCAAATGACACACCAACAGAACGTCTGATGCTGATTTCCGAGTGGATTGATCTGAGCCGAAAGGAGGAGAAAGCATGAACGCAGTGTTTACATATGCCATTCGTTATCACATTGAACTGGAATGCACATCCCCGATGCGTTCTGGCAGAAATGACCGGAATACAGAAGCTATCCTGCGTCGCTGGGATGGTACTCCCATGATTCAGGGCCCCTCCCTCGCCGGAGCAATGCGAAGCTGGTTTGGCACAAACACGCCGGATGCAAATTGGCTGTTCGGATGGCAGCAACAAATAGAGGACAGCGGCAATGCGGGCAAAAAGAAAACAATTCCTCATGAAGGCAGCATATCTGTTTCTGATCTTGATTTTGAGAAAACAGCCTCCACTGTGATTCGTCCTCGTCTGAAAATCGACGGCGCAACTGGCACTGCTTCTGATAAAGCAAAATTTGATGTCATGCATCTGGAAACCGGCACAAAGGGAACGTTTTCTATCGTATGGAAGGGTATATCTTCTGAAGATCAAAAGAAAGCAGCACAGCTGCTGGAGCAGTGCTTTGCATCAATGAACGTCGGAGACATTCGTCTGGGAGCGCAGAAGAACAACGGCTTCGGACAGATCAAACTGACCTCTGTGAAACGTCGCTATTATGACATGAAAAACTCTGATGACCGTACTGCATGGCTGGGCGAAATCGGCGGTACAGAAATCCATCTGCCTGAAGCTGTCTCTTCTTCTATTATCCTTCATGTTTCCATGGAAACCGATGCGCTTCTGGTAAAGTCAGGGACAAAAAAACTGGCAGATATTCCAGGTGTAAAGGAGAATAAACGTTCGAGCGTTGCCGTATCTATTCAGGAAGCTGGACACGCTGTTATTCCAGGTTCATCCATCAAAGGTGCTGTTCGTGCACAAATCAAACGCTTTGCCCCGTTCTGCAAACTGTCTGAAGACGAAATCATCAGTCTTTTTGGCCGGGAAAGCAGAGATCATGACAATGGTATCGCCGGAAAGGTTTCTTTCTCCGATGGAATCTTTTTGGAAGATCCCCAGAAAAGCACCATTCAGACGCGCATCCGCATTGATCGTTTGACCGGTGGTGTCATGGATAAGGCGATGGTTAAAGAAGAAGTCATCGGCGGATCGTGTGAATGGAATATTACCCTGTCGCCTGCCGTCAATCAGGAAAAAGCCGGAGCAATACTTCTGCTTGCTCTGCGTGATTTAGGTATTGGTCTTTACTCTCTTGGAAGCGGCTATGCAATCGGACGAGGCAGACCGACAAAGCTGGTTGTCCGTGTGGCTTCCTCAGTACTGACCTGCGAGAACGGAACAGTTGAGATTTCTGATGAATGCGGTCTGTTTTCCAAGTGGATGAATGCGCTGGGAGGTGAACCGGCATGAGAAAAATACTAACTAAGGAACAGGCTTTGGAACAGAGGAAAAACCTTTCCTTTGCGATGATTACCCGTCTGAGCGAGATAACAATCGGTGAAGCACCGGAGGAGCTTTCCTTTGATGAACTGATTGAAGCACGCTTTTTTGATGCAGACAGGGAAATTCACATTTTTCAGGAAAATGGCGAATGGAATTATACTTGTATTTCTGAAGAAGATGGAGTTGAATTTTTTGATAGAGAAAGCCGCTTAATTGCCGGTCTTGGAACGAAACTGGTCACACGCAAACACATTGCGTATGATAAAACAGATGGTCAGGCATACATTTCAGACATGCGCCTGGTTAACTGGGAGGGTTGATGATGGCAAAGAATAAACAGAAAGAATCAGAAGTTCAGCTGTCCACCGCTCGCGCACCGTACAACTTTATCCCGTTGATCAATAAAGTCGCTGTCAGATATAATGATGTATCTGAACTTCCCCATCATGATGTATGGTACGAACATCTGCTTTCCGGTAATATTTCTATTACCATTACAGTAGACACCCCTATGTGTGTTGCGAATGGACTAAAAAAAGAGCAGGGATTGGATTTTTTTCAGGATGCCAATGGTAATTACACGATTCCCGGTTCAAGTCTTCGTGGTATGATCCGAACGAATATGCAGATACTCGGTTTGGGAAAGCTGCGTGCAGGTATCGACTTCGATGACCATACTGTTTTCTACCGTGATTACGCTAGCGCATCTTCATCAAAAGCTGCTCAGGCGAAAGAATATTATACGAGTCTCCTGGGTGTTAAAAGCAAGAATAATATCAGCTGCGCTGAGAGAGTACACGCAGGTTATCTGCACTGTAGAGCAGATAAAGATGAGTATTATATTCATCCATGCAAAGGTGAAAAGTTCTTCCGTGTGAACAGAAGTGTGCATAATTCCAAATGGGAAAAATTGTATGCTGGATATCTGCCAATTTATTACAGCGGAGATCCACAGAAATTTGATGTTATCACACCTGATGAATTCCACCAGAAAGATGCTACGGAACAGGAAAAGTGGCGGGAAGGTGTTTTGCTTTCTCCTGGACAGATGAAAAATCAGAACTCTCTCTATATCTTTCCGCAAGAAGATACAGATCACGAGATTGCTATTTCTCCCGAACAGGCCGTCAACTTTAAGACAGACTGGGAGGCTCGAAAAAACGGACTTCCGGGAACCGATAAACGAAACCCCATGGACCCGGAATTCTGGGCCCTCCCAAAACATGGAAAAAGCAAGCCTGTATTCTATATCCCTGATACGGATTACTTTGGCATGTCACAGTTTCTTCGCATTCCATATGCTCACGCTTTATCTCACGGACTACCCCAAATGCATCAGTCGGATGAATTTGTATTAGATTATCCAAACGCAGTTTTAGGATTCTCTGAAAAAGACATGAGTTACCGTTCTCGAGTCAGCTTTGACGATATGAAAGCTCCTTGTGGAACGAAAACCGGAGACTATGTTGATATGATTCTCGGTGGACCGAAGCCGAGTTTCTATCCGAATTATACTGTTGATGGAATAGACTATAATCAGGACAATTTCCAACTGCGAGGAATCAAGCAGTACTGGCTGAAAGAAGTAGAGAAAACTGCAACGGGAAGCAACAAGCAGGTTGGAGACGCCATTAAGCCGGTGCCTGTTGGAACAAAGTTTACTGGAACGATTCACTATCAGAATCTGGCCGAGGACGAGCTTGGTCTTCTGCTCTGGTGCCTGCGTTTAGAGGACGGTTGCTATCAACAGCTTGGCAAGGCAAAACCATATGGATATGGTCGAGTAAAGCTCCAGATTGACGCTCTGCATGAATATAATCCACATGAATTGTACCATTCTCTCTCTTACACAGAAAAAAATGATACAAAGAAAACAAGGGATCGCGTCGAGCAATTGATCTGTGCATATGATACCAAGGTCTGCGAGCTGGTTGGTATTAAGCCAAAGAAAAAGGGCAAGAAACTGCTTGCACCATCTATCCGTACTTATTCCGTTGTGCAAGATTTCATGTATATGAAACGGACCATACGAACAGATAAAAAAGAAGTTTCTTATCTTTCGATCAAGGAACATAAAAACGTTGGAACCGTCATGCCAACGGTTCACGATGTGCGTAATGAAGCAAAGAAAGCTGCCACACAGAAAACAGATTTGGAAAAGAAATCAGGTGCCAGGAGCAATTCCGGCTTTGCCGCACTCGCCGGTTTATTGGATTCATTAGACTGATATACTCCGGTTAGAGCAAAAAACGGGTACAGGGATAAATTCTCTGTACCCGGCTCTCTCATACATCTACATGTTCCCTTACCAAGTGTGACCATTTACCCCCAACGAAAATGCACATTACTTTTTGTTCTTTCCTTAATTTGCTCTTTTTTATCGGATTATAATAATAGAACCAAAAGGAGAATAAATACGATGAAAACAATTCTTTGGATTTCCCGTCACGAAATGACTACTGAGCAAATGACTGATCTGGAACGTATCATGCAGGACAACATTCAGCTGCTCTGCTGCCGTGACACGGTAAACCAGATAGAAACAATCCTCCCTCTTCTGGAGCAGGCAGATGCCATTGCCGCCGTGCTTCCTCTTGGGCTGATGTCGCAATTGGTTTCCCATGCCAATGGAAAGCTGGTCATGCAGTCCGTATCTGCCCGCGTTCCGACTGGAATATATCGTACCCTTCCTGATGGACGAACAGAACAGGAATTTCAGTTCGTACATCAGTGCTGGCAGCAGATTATAAAATTAGAATACGAGGTGAAAACACTATGATTGCCGTTTAAAAGCTGCTATACTATTGATATATCTTACCTTTGAGGGATCAAGGAGTGTTCAGTATGATTTTTCGTCTGACCTTTCAAACAAACCATCTAAAACTGCCAATGGCATATCAGACTATTGTGCAGGGCTTTGTCTATCGTCTTCTGTCAACTGTACCGGAATACAGTGCATTTCTGCATGATAACGGCTATACGGACAGTAGACAGAAGCATTTTAAAATGTTCTGTTTCAGCCGCCTTCAGGGAAAGAATCACAAATATAACAAGCAGATTGAGTTCCCCTACGCAGTCTCTCTTTGCCTGCGGACGGCTGATCCGATCTGTAGTGAAATTTTGCAGCATGCTCTGGTGCTTCACAATGAATATCAGCTTTGCGGACAGCCGATCATTCTGAAACGAATAGAACAGTCCGAACTGGAAATTGAAGAGGACTGCCATCAACTGAAAATTCAGATGATTTCCCCAATGACCGTTTATACCTCAACATCTGACGGCAAAACACATCCGTACAACCCGCTTGATGACAAGTTTCCTGTGCTAATCAATGAGAATTTTCAGCACAAATGGGAAAGTGCAGTCGGCTCCCCTGCTCCGGGAAATATTGAAATTTATGCTCTTTCTGTCGCCAGCCGTGATAAACTTGTGACGAAAATAAAAAACATCTATGTCACAGCGTGGGGCGGAACATATCTGCTAAAGGGTTCGCCTGATGCACTGAAATTCCTGTATCATACTGGTCTGGGAAGCAAGAATTCTATGGGCTTTGGTATGTTTGATATCGTAAAGTAGATCATTTTGGGGATTGTACTTGAAAAGTGCGAACTGATGTGGTAAAATAGACATTGAAAAGAACTGGAAAAGCCGATTTTTTCTTATTGTATCTTATTTACGTTATTTTTCTCGGTTAATTTTCTGTTTTTGCTATTGAATCTTACCTGCGCTTAGGTATTGAAACGAATTTTTCTCTCATTAAATCCTCCCCATTTCCCATTGAATCTTACCTGCGCTTAGGTATTGAAACCTCCTCGGTATCGCAGATGCCGTAATACCCCCATATTGAATCTTACCTGCGCTTAGGTATTGAAACTGCGTAAAAAACTGCTAGTCCTCGCCGCCATGATATTGAATCTTACCTGCGCTTAGGTATTGAAACGGACTTGTATTCCGCGTTGTCGGCTTCCAGTGCGGAATTGAATCTTACCTGCGCTTAGGTATTGAAACATCGTCCAGATAATAACCGTTGATTTCATACATCAGATTGAATCTTACCTGCGCTTAGGTATTGAAACACTTAAAAGTGCCACTAACACTTCAGGGAGAAACCGATTGAATCTTACCTGCGCTTAGGTATTGAAACCTTCGCTTTCTGCGATATAATCACAGTGCAGTTATTATTGAATCTTACCTGCGCTTAGGTATTGAAACTCAGAATCCACAAAAGCCATAAGCCTCCTGTTGCCAATTGAATCTTACCTGCGCTTAGGTATACAAAAAAAGCCGGATACAGAGATTTCAAATCTCCGTATCCGGTTTCGTTTTATGGTTTTCTTTTGTTTTCAACTACTTTTTGACCAAATGTCCAATGGCATCCTGAATGAACTGTTTCAATTGCTTCATGTTTATGTGATTCATATCAGGATACTTGTTTTCCGCATAATACTTCAAATGACAGTCCTTTGCTATAACCTCTGCATTTGCATGATTGGTCATATTACGGACATCCTTCAAGAACAGATAATCCAATGCGATCTGATGCAGCTGCTTAATACTGTACGCAGTAGTATACGGCGAATCTTTCATACAATCCTGTAAATTTCTCAGGGTTGTAATGTAAGTATCATCGTCTTTCTCACGCCATATTTTCTTTCTGTCAGCCAGCTTTAAAAAGCCATCTGTAAAAGCAATCGTGCACGGATCACGATATGCAGCATTTGTAGCTTTCACCCGATCAAGTTCTTCCGGCGTGGCTTTCAGCAGTTTGCTTTTGTTTATCACATATGCGGGAATGCGCTCTGTGTACACCGTCAATGCCTGCTGTACCATGTCACTGCCTACACACCATTGAATCAATCTTGGAATCGTCAGCTTCTTATCCTTTCCAAATTTCTTCTGAAAGGCCGGAAGAAGCTGACGCATCAACGGGTTTTCACACTTCTCTGCTTCTTTCAGCGCTTTGTTGAACGATTCCATACTTGCATCGATGTTTTTGGTTCGGCAAAGAGTGATATTCTCGAACAGCACCTCCATTGCAGACAGTAGATTTTCAATCAGGATATCCTCTGCCGGATTGCCAAGATATTCCCTAAGCTTTCCGACATTGCCAAAGGATGCCATATCCTGCATACCGCCGATCAGGTCGAATAATCGATACTGATCGGTAATATCCTTGATCTGTTTTTTCTCAAAATCACTGTATACAGCTTGTCCAATCGTTACACCCTGATATGTCAGAGCACGGCTCAACAGGGTCAGATACATGACGTTGTCACGTTTGCCTCCGCTGGTCTCCAGATAGATAGTGTCATTCGCCTCAATTTTTTCTAAAATTTTAGGCAGAATATCCATTTCAAAGCTCCGCTCTGAATACCAATTGATTTTCGTCGGTTCTTTGCCTGAGGATTTAATAATTGTTTTTCTGAACTGTTCCCAGGCGTTTGCCAGAATCAGTTTGTTTCCAGCTTCGTTATAGGCTTCCTTCTCTGCTTCCTTCGTAACAACACAGATGATCTCTGATATATCGGGGTGCGTTTCCAGCAAATACTGTACAGGCGCTTCGTTGGTCTGCAAACCAGTATATGTTTTGCCGTTTGGAGCGGAGTAGGATTGTTCTTTGCTGTCAGCACGCAAGATACTGACAAATAATATTATTTTATTCGCCATCTATTATACCTCGTCCGAAATTAAGTCGTTTTGTTTCAGGAGATGCAGGACAGATTCCCGGTATTTCTTGGATTGTTCTCCATACGCAGAATGCGGAGCCTTTAATATTGGGATTGCCTATGGATGTATTTTTTCCTGTATTGGTATCACCATATGGAGCAAACACATACGGATTCCAGTTCTCATAGATTCGCTGAGGCGTGCATCCTTCATAACTACCGCTGCCAGTATCTGTATGTTTGTTACCCAATACATAATAGCTGTATGAATTCAGGAAGTTGTATGCTTTGTAGCCTTTGTTCAGATACGTCCAAATATTATTTTTTGAACTGTTGGCATCAGGTGTCCAATACTGAATTTCAACATTTTTATTCAACTCAACGACCTGTTGATAACCGGTATCGCTGGTGCGCAGTGCATCATCATTCCACATCCGCACAGAAGTGTATCCATAGCTGCTAACGATATCATATATGTCATTCATATAATACATAAACGCATCATAGGCCACTGCATTGCTATAATTGCTCTTGCCTTCCTGCTTTGCTCGGTTCTGTGCATAAGTTTTCCAGTGGTCAAGCTGTTTCCATTTGGAGACCGAAGAAGTCACAGCTGCTCCCCAGCCAAGCAGTTCATCACCGCCGATGTCAAATTTGGTACAACCCAACTCATGGAAAAACTCAGCATATTCTTTGTACAAATTCTGCGCAAAGGTGACCGCTTCTTCATTAGAGATATCAATACCACGAGAATAGCTCTTCTGTGCACTTTCCGGCCCGGAACCCTGCACGATGGAGGTTGTACCGTTATAATGAAAATAGTTTCCAATATCCACGCCGTACTGGGCTTTATATTTTTTAACCGCATAATTCATATGTCCAGGACTGTCCAGCGAAGGGATGATCTCCACATGATACAGCTTGGCAACTTCGGCAATCTCTCTCATCTCATCCTGTGTAATATATTTGCCATTGTCTGCAGCTACACCGCTATCAGAACCATTGACACAAAGGGTATTGTCCGCTCCCGCAAGCCATGGATATGTCTTGCTTTCCAGCCGGAAGCCCATTTCCTCGGAGAAATGAAGATAGATTGCATTCATATTCGACCAGGACATCTCCTTGATCATGTCCTTAATCCATTCCGGCGAATAATATTTGCGTCCACAGTCAAGGAAGAATCCCCGTTCTGTACAATCAGGCTTGTCTGAATATGTTTCACCGACTGCAAGCCCGTTCTGCTGAAGCATCGCCTGCTCCACATAACGGCAGCCATAAAACAGTCCGTCTGCATCAGACGCACGAATTGTAATATTGTCCGTATCAACCTCGACCTCATATTGGAGTGGTATCATTTAAGTAGAGTCGGAAAACTCACCAAACTATGATAGAATAAGAACAAAGGAACGGTGAGAAATCATGGCAAGAAGCTACGATAAAGATTTTAAAGAAGAAGCATTGAAGCTCTCAGATGAAATCGGAGCAAAGAAGGCGGCTGACCAGCTTGGAATCCCCTACAATACAGTCACAACCTGGCGAGGTAAGCGAAAGAAATACGGAGATCAGGCATTTGTAGGAAGTGGTCATAAACAACTGCCGGCAAGCGAGCAGGAACGAAGAATGCTTGAGCTGGAGAAGGAAGTCAAAGAGCTCCAACGAGCTAACGATATACTTCAGGAGGCTCTTGGTTTTTTCGCAGCGCGCCGAAAGAAGTAAAAGCACATGAGCGATACCGCTTTATCCACTCTATACAGACAGATTCAGATAAGGAGTGGAGTGTGGAACTATTATGCAGAATTCTTCATATAAGCGAATCTGGATATTATCGATATCTGAAGAATCTCAGTAAGCCGTCTAAGGACGCGCTTCTTTCGGCGGCAATAGACAGGATTATGAATGAATCCGATTATAATGACAATTACGGCGTGGAACGAATGCAGCTTGCCTTGGAGCAGAACGGATTCCACACAGGAAAACGTAGAATCAGGCGAATTATGCACGAAAAAGGTCTGATTCACGGCAGACCCAGACGTCCGCATGGTTTAACACGCGCTGCCACCGAAATTCAAGAGGAGGAAAATCTGATCAAGCAGGATTTTCGGGCTGATACCCCGTATCAAAAACTGCTGACAGATATCACGCAGATCGGCTGCCTGGACGGAAAACTCTATATTTCCCCGATTATGGATTGCTTTAACGGTGAGATTCTTTCTCTTCAGATGGATGACAATATGCGAAAAGAACTTTGTATCAATACACTCAAGGCAGTTGCCTGCCGGTATCCGGTTCGAGGCGCGACACTTCATAGCGATCGCGGAAGCCAGTATACCAGCGAGGCGTTCAAGAAAAAACTTTCTGAATATGGTATGCTGCAGAGCTTAAGCGGTGTGGCACACTGCTACGATAACGCCCGAATGGAGAGCTTCTTCGCAACTTTGAAGAAGGAACTGCTCTATAGAATTCCTACTTACCGAATGCCAATGGCGGAGGTTAAATCTATTATCTTTCGATATGTGTTTATCTACTATAATCGGAAGCGAGTATATACGTCGAATCCCTTAGGGCTTCCACCCGCTGTTTATAAGACACATTACCACAATATGTATCATTCATCTGCTGCTTAAAATTTGTGAGTTTTTAGACTGCACTTTTCTTGACAATTCCATATCCCTGTTCTGCAATTCCAAGCGCAGCATCCAAAATCAAAAGAATATCTCCGTCTTTCGCGTCGCTGCTTTCACCATATATGATCGGAAGAACAGAATTTGAAAGGCCCTCAGCCGCCAGTTCGGAATCAAAAAGCTGAATTTGTTTTGCCAAGTCCTCATTTTCCTTGGACGAGTCATCCGTTTTCACCCATAACAGTCGAGAATCATCCCGAAGCTGCCATTGTTTATCTGCTGCATAAGCACCAACCGGAATACCGACCGTGAATATCATCACGATCAACAGGATCATAGAAACCGGCCTATAAAGCCATTTTTGGTGTTTCATATCTCTTTCCTCTCTAAATATCCTAAAATATACTCTACGGCTTCAAGGTCAGGTGTGCACTCTAAAGACAGAAGCGGTGTTGTTTTCACGATCTGTTCTGTCAACTCGAGCAATCGGCAGTTATAGTTTTGATCCCATGGACATTTGACCAACTCACTGTAAACATTGAGATATGCATTACGCCCATGCAGAATTTCTGCACGATTTTCCTTCCCTTTTCTTAAAAAAATAATCGCTGCTAATGGTGCCCCCAAATTTTGATAAATTTCTGAGCTTCCCGCAACAGGACTTCCATATGCAACACATCCGGATGCACGAACCGCAATTAACGCTTTGTCGCCGTTGATTAGTTCTGCACCGCAATATTGTTTCCATAATGCCGCGTGAGTAGATTTTCCTCCACCGGACGGAGCTGAAAACAAGTATGTCTTCCCCCGATAGATCACAACGGATGCATGAAGAAATACTCTGTCGAATTGAAGCATCATCCGCTCTATGGCGAGATAATTCATAAGATTTCCGCTTTTGCAAAAAGTGTCAGCAAAACTTTCCGGAATAAAAATACGGCAGGGAGTATTCCCCCTGCCGTATTCTTTTTCGACCCTGTATATGTACTCATTTTCTTTCCAGTAATACCGTTGGATCAGGGCATCTTCTCGGAAACAGATATTCCCGGACATCGGTGTTCCCCCATAGCAATTGCTAAAATGACCGTCTCCAAAAGAAATATCAAGTACAATATCAGGCTTTTTCCCTTCCTCATTGCCCACCAGAAAAGGATGAAAGCAATGAGGAAGGGTCAGGTTTCGCGGTGACTCAATCCGCAGAAGCAATTCGGAAATCATCAGATGATACCGAAATGTCATAGTGATGATTAGGACAGGAATGCTGTCTGTACATTGCTGTGGTAGCAAATCGTATCGTCGCCCCAGTCAATCACATCTACGTTTCTCTGACAATTATGCTCGTCATTAAAATATCCAAGCCCAATCAATGAATTCATATCCTCTTTGTTCGCCATACAATTCGCCGCAATTGGAGAATCCAACTGAAGTTCCTCTACACAAATCATTGGTTTGCTGTACGGTTTCTTCATGTTTATCACCTTCTTTACTTTCTTTATTTAATTGTAATTGATACAGTTTCCTGATTCGCAGAAACAGCACCATCAGCATCCTTTACACGAACGGTGTACTCGAGCTTATCGCCCCTGCTGCCAGTAACCTTCCATGCAGCAGTAAATACGATATTACCCTTCTTGCTCTTCTTGGCTACCTTGGTAAATTCCACGAGATTTCCATCCGCATCCAGAACCTCAAGGGTTTCTGCCTCTTCAGAAGCAGTAACGGACAGCGTTGCAGTTTTGCCTGGTGACACCTTAGCAGACTTCAATTCTGCGGAGATAACATTCAGGTTCTCATTGACTGCCGGCTCATCTGCTTTCGGTTTGCGCAATGCGCTGTAAGCGCGTACCTGACGGAACAGGTCACCTTCTCCAGCATCTGCTGCTTTCTGAATTTCACTTTCTGCACTTGTCATCGTGTAACCGGCAATCTTCAAATTGGTCAATGCCAGTGTATTATTGAAGTTATCTCCGCCAGTAGTTCCGATCAGAACGAGATATCTGCCCTGCGTATCCCGCTGCAGCTTGCTGACGTCAATGGTATAATACTGCTCTGTTCCGCTCGCAACAGAATAAGAATTTGTATCTGTTGCGGAATCGACAGTTTCAGCATTACTGCCATAGACCAGAGGAACAGCGTCTGTGTTGTCAACTTCTGCTTTTCGATGCGCACCAATCTGAATTGTTCTCTTAGAGTCACCGACATTCTCATCCGGAGTCAGATAAAATGCAATCACAGCGGTAGAATCGGTTCCGTCAAGATATAACTCATTGTTCGGGCCAAACTTTAAATAATCATCTAAAGTTGTAACAGAAGCGGCTAACTAAGATATAATAATGTTACAAAGAAAAGAGGAATGATTATGCCGCAAAGTTATGAACCAGAATTCAGGAAGAAAATCGTGCGACTGCATTTAGAGGAAGGTCGAACGTATAAAAGTATCACTGCAGAATATGGTGTATCGAAAGCCAGCATCTCCAAGTGGTGTCGAGAATTCAGCGAAGAATGCCGAACAAAAGCCCAATCAAATCCAGAAGCTGGGAATGAGCTGGAACTAATGAAGGAAAATCTCCGTCTCCGGAGAGAATTAGAAGAAGCAAAGAAAGAGAATCTCTTCTTAAAAAAAGCAGCGGCATTCTTTGCAAAGGAGATCGATTAGAGGCTTATCGATTCATCGACCAATATAAGGACAAGTTTGGTGTCCGCTGGCTGCTCCGGCGGCTGGAACTGCATCCTAATGCTTATTATAACTACCGGAAACATCGGAAAGCGGATTACTATACCCGGAAAGCAGCGGTTCAGTCGCGGATTGAGGAAATATACCATGCCCACAATGGTGTGGACGGATACCGGAGCATGACGGTCTACCTGGAACGGCAAGGTTTTCATTATAGCCCTGCCACCATTCATAAATATATGAACACAGAGATGGGGCTTTTCTCCATTGTTAGCCCTAAAAAACCGGGATATGAGCATGGAAAACCACACAAGGTCTTTGAAAACAGGCTGAATCAGGATTTCCATGCCGACAGGATCAATCACAAATGGTGTACAGATTTTACATATCTGTTTTTAAAGAACCATGATGTGAGATACAATTGCAGTATCATTGATCTGTATGATCGAAGTGTGGTTGCCAGCATCACGGACCGGTACATTACCAGCGACCTGGCAATTCGCACTCTGAAAAAAGCATTGGAATCACAGCCGGCAATGAAGGGAGAATTGATTCTTCACAGCGACCAAGGATCACAGTATACATCCAAAACATTTGTTGAATTCTGTGAATCGGTACATGTGACACAGAGCATGAGCAAGGCCGGATATCCATACGACAATGCACCGATGGAGCGCTACTTCAATACATTGAAGAACGAATGTACCAACCTGTATGAATTTCAAACAGAGGAATCGCTCTATCAGGCAGTAGAGGAATTTGCTTATGTCCGCTACAATCATGTCCGTCCTCATAGTTCTAACGGTTACCGCACACCATATCAGACTCGAATCGCAAGGTAGATCAGGCGACAGAGCATGAAGCGCCTATGGCGGAATCTTGCAGCTCTAATTGACTCCAAGCAATTATCAATAATTTTTTTAGCCATAGATGTTACAAAAACGCTTGACCACAACACAGAATGGTTATCAGTGCCCTGAAAAAAGCTTTCAAAGTAGCAAAACCTCAAATCCTGAATTCAGATCAGGGTTGTCAGTTTACAAGTCAGCAATACATTGACTTTGTAAAGGAAAACGGCATCCGCCAGAGTATGGATGGAAAAAGTCGCTGGGCAGACAACATCATGATTGAGCGCTGGTTCCGCAGCTTCAAGTATGAGGAAGCCTATCTGACACAGTACAACAACATCAGGGAATCAAGAGTTGCTATCGGACAGTATATCCACATCTACAACTTTGAGCGGCGCCATTCTGCACTTGATTACCAAACACCGGCTGAATGCTACTATCCGGCAATGTTGATGCCATATGTAGCTTAGCATATATTGAATCTGGGGAGTGCTCCACTGTTCTCCCCATGTTTCTTGTAACTTGTCCACTATATCAGTTCATTATAAAAATCTTAGATTTTTGTCTTGACAACTGAGCCACTATAGTATGCAACCGATGAGCTAACCGGATTAATTGGTGCGGTTGCCATTATGCGTCCATCGAAAAGTGTACAGGATTTGGAAGCTAAATCCGTGAAGAAAAAATTTAAAAACAAAAAATTTGCGGCAGGATGTTCCAGAGAGGTGATTCAGCGCGGTGCAGAAATGCTGGGCTGGGATTTGGATGATCTGATCGAGAAAACCATCCTTGCAATGCGTACATGTGAAGAATAACAGATCATCAGCCTGTGCTTTCTGAAAAATGAGAGAGCACAGGCTTTATCTATTCCCTCTCTTCTGTGCTGAACCGCCCGCATGCGGAACGCATATGCTGAAAACGAATTGAGTTTCGGAGGGATATGTATGCAAAACGAATATTATCCATTTGTCAATCTTCCCCTGCCATATAAATATGATGCACTGGAACCATATATCGACACCAAAACCATGATGCTGCATCATGACCGTCATCTGCAAACATACATCGACAATCTGAACGCCATTCTGCGTACCCATCCCTGGCTGCAGCGGCTGTCACTTGAGCAATTAATTCAAAATGCATCCAGCCTGCCATATGACACGCAAAATATCCTGCGCAACAATGCAGGTGGTGTATACAACCACAGGTTTTATTTCGATGGATTGCAGCCATCAGCCGGGCAACAGCCTGTCGGCGCACTTGCAGCTGCCATAAATCGGGACTTTGGCAGTATAGAACAGTTCAAAAAGGATTTTCAGGCGGAAGCGCAGTCTGTCTTTGGTTCCGGTTATGCCTGGCTGGTTGGCACCTGCGATAAACTATATATCATCACTACACCAAACCAGAACAGCCCGATTGAGGCCGGACTATGTCCGATCCTGACTGTTGATGTATGGGAGCATGCATACTATCTCAAGTATTACAATCTGCGTGCAGATTACATCATCGACTGGTTCCACGTAGTCAACTGGGAACAGGCAGAACAGAACTATCAGTCATGTATCAAACCATGCCACAGAAACTGATGCGTCAATATATCTTTTTATGAAACAGGAGGTTAAAAAAGAACCAGCAGTAAAGCTGGTTCTGCCGACTCCTGTTTCTCGGGTCAGTCACTATATGTTCCACAAATGGCCTTTATTGTATACCGGCAAAATAATATCTATTTACTCTCCTGTATAAACCGATTCGTCCAGCAGCTCCCGCTCCGCAAACAGGCTGTCCACAGCTTTCTGATACGCCGATAACGTCCGTGCCTTGCGGATTTTTTTTGCATATGGTTCACCATCTGCAAACAGGCAAACCAAAAATACCCACAGTTCTTTCATCTTAAACAGCACATTACGTTGTCCGGACAGAATTTCCTGATAGCGTTCCAGCAATGTGTTATGGAACGCTATCAGTGTTTTGCTGTCCACAGGCTTCTCCCCTTCTGCCTGTGCCGCAAGACCGGGATTTGCCAGCAATCCCCTGCCTAGCATCACAGTCTGCACACTGGGAAACTGTGTCGTAAATTGTTGGATATCCTGTGTTGTGAACAAGTCCCCATTATAGCACACGGGCATGCTGGTGTTATCCGCCCCATAGGCGAACATCTCCCAGTTAGGCTTGTTTTTATAAAAATCCGTCTGTACCCGTGGATGAACAATCAATTCAGAAACCGGATACTGATTGAACAACTCCAACAGCGCCGGAAATTCCTCCGGTGTTTCCTTTCCGATTCTTGTTTTGATGGAGATCCGGATGGGGCATTGGGAAAAAATTTCATCCAGAAAACGCTCCAGCAGCGCTGTTTCTGCCAAAAAACCTGCACCCTTTTTCTTCGCCACCACCGTACCCGATGGGCAGCCCAGATTCAGATTTACCTCTGAATAGCCGTATTCTTTCAGCCGCTCTGCTGTAAGACGGAATGCAGCGGCATCATTGGTTAAAATCTGCGGCACCAGCCGGACATTGCTGTTATTCTCCGGCAAAATATCACGGATTTCTCCTGACCGAAGCCCTCCGTCATGTTTGGGGCTGAGAAATGGGGAAAACCAGGTATGTATCCCGCCAAAATATTCCTGGAAGGTATTTCGGAACACATAACCTGTGATTCCTTCCATTGGAGCAAAATAATAGTTCATCGTCAAATCCATCCTGCCTATCATTTTTTATGATAATCTAAAATCAGCCAATGCATCATTCATTTTTTGAATATTCTCCACCACCTGATTTTTCTGTCGGATAGACAGACTTACATAGAGGCTGTCCAGCAGTGTTACCTGTGCCACGCGGGGAGACACAAACAGCTGCAGCGGTGAATACAATTCCATGCAAATATCTGATACCCGTTTCACCGGTGTATCCGGATATCCCGTCATACTGATGGTTTTTGCTCCCCGGGAACGTGCCAGCTCCAGTGCTGTCACAATCTCACGGGTTTTACCCGTATGTGTAATGCCAAAAAATACCGTTTCCGGTCCCGCCTGGCTGGCAGCAATCTGCATCAAATGGGAATCCGTAAAGGCTTCTGCCTGAATGCCTACACGCATGAGGCGAATATAAAAATCGCTGGCAATAGAACCGGATGCTCCTACACCCAGAGCGACAATGCGTTTTGCCTGACTCATAAGGGCAGTTGCCTGTTCTACTTTTTCAAAATCAAGCAGATCCAGTGCCCGCTGCAGGGTGTCTATATTTCGTCCGAAAACATTTTTTGTAATAGAAGTAACGGTGTCTGTTTCAGATAAATCTTCAAAAATGGTATGTATGGATTGAGGCGCATATTTCGCCAGCAGCAGCTTCATTTCACTGAATCCGGAACAGTCAATCTGCTTGCAAAACCGAATGATACTGGATTCCGCAATGTCAAGCTCCCGTGCCATCTGCTGTATACTGATAGAACAGACCCGCTCCGGATTTTCCAGAATAAAATCAGCAATTCTCCGGCTCACTTTTGGGAAGCTTTCATATTTTGATTGAATTGCAGCATATGGATTACTTTTCATAAAAAACCCTCATTCATCTTGATGGATTTAGTATAACACACAGAAATAACATTGTACACACTGTACAAAATAAATAATATTCCTTTGTCTCAAACGAGAATTGAATTTTATTTGATGCAATGATAAACTACCAACAATGTATTGGTGGTCTGTTCCATCAGAAAAGAGAGCTTCTGCATGGTCTTATACCGGCAGAATGGTACATTGTGAAAGGAAGAACTACTGTGTCATCTGTACAAAACAAAAGTCCCGGTAATCAGAGAGAGTTTGAACCCATTCACCTGAAGGAGAAATTTTCCTATGGTCTGGGGGATGTAGCCTGCAATGTGGTATTCGCACTGACGACCTCATTGCTGTTTTATTTTTATACCAATGTTATCGGTATCGGTGTGGGGACCGTCGGTACCATTATGCTGATTTCCCGCTTTTTCGACGGCATTTCTGATGTTTTGATTGGTCATCTGGTGGATCGTACCCATTCCCGACACGGCAAATCCCGTGCCTGGATACTCTGGATGATGTTTCCATATGGCTTGTCCGCTATTTTGCTGTTTACTGTTCCGCCGGCATCTTCCATGGTCCGGATCATTTATGTCTTTATTACATATAATTTCTGTACCACAGTGGTATACACTTCCCTGAACCTTCCCTATGCAACGCTGGCAACACTGATGACACGAGATACTGACCAGCGCTCTGTTATCAATCTGTTCCGCACCGGTATGTCCGCCATCGGTAATCTGATTATCACTGCCATTACCTTTCCTCTGGTAACTCTGCTTGGCAATACCCAGCAGGCCTGGATTGAGGTGTCCATTGGCTATGCTGTTGTATCTATTGTTATGCTGTATGTGTGTTTTCATAACTGCCATGAACGAGTGAACAAAGAAACCAAAACCAGAGATGGAAAAAAGGTACCGCTTTGGATGGGGATCAAGCTATGTCTGTCCAATCCCTATTTCATTCTGTTCTTTTTCCTCACCGTCTTTCTTTCCTTTTATGAAGCGGTAACCGGAACCTGCAATGCATATTATGCCCAGTACATTCTGGGGAATCGTGACCTGTGCGGCGCGCTTTCCTCCTTTGAAAATATTCCTCAGGTAATTACGGTGCTGATTCTTGCCCCATTCCTCATTCGCTTCGGCAAACGGAATGTAGCGCTCATTGGTGCGGCAGCCGCAGTCATCGGTACGGTTTCCCTCTTTTTCAATCCAACCAGTATTTCATTGTCCTTGTTTGCCTGCGTGATGCGCGGTATCGGAAAGGGCTGTTTCCGGGGCGCCAAATATTCCATGCTTGCGGATATCATCGAATATGGTGCATGGAAAAGCGGCATCCGCGTGCAGGGACTGGTGGTTTCCGCTACCACTGCCGGACAGAAATTCGGTTCCGGTATCACTAACGCAGCATTCGGTGCATTGATGTCTATGGTTGGCTTTGCCGGAACTGCTGTTATCAATGCCACCCAATCCGCTATGCTCATTCGCATTTACATCATCGGTAATATTCTCGCCTGGGGTGGTATCTGTATCCTCCTGCTGTTTTACCGGCTGGACAAAATATATCCGCGTATTATCGCGGATATGCAGGCACGTGAGGCAGCGGAATAAAATACATACTACAGCCACCCGTTGTTCGGCTGATTCGGACAGCGGGTGGTTTCTTTTTGGGCACACTAGCCAATTTTTCCGGGTGTTTTTTATTCAATACAGAGTTTTATTCATTTTTATTTCATTTATTATTGAATTTTATTCCTTCACGTGGTAAGGTACAACCATAGCACGGACACAGTATGAACACAAAAAATGCACACACTGTTCCGTTTTAAAACAATTGCCAGGAAAGCAGGTGATGCTTGAGCAAGCTGTATCCCCATTTTATACCAAAGAAAGGAGAACAAACCATGAAAAAACTGTTAAAACGAATGCAGGCCATGTGTCTGGCACTGGTACTTGTTCTTGGTCTCGTACCGACTGCATTTGCAGCAGATGATGGCGCTCAGTTTAAAAACGGCCCGTATCTGCTCGCACCTAAAACCAACAGTATGGTCGTTGTATGGGAAAGCACAGAAAATGTAGCTGCAACGATTGCATACGGCACAGAACAGGATTCACTCTGCGATCCAATTACGGTGAATGTAGATGAGGACGCACCGGATTTCCAGGGTGCTAAAATGAACCTGTATCACTACAAACTGGATCATCTTCAGGCTGGAACCCGGTATTACTACGAGGTAAAGCTGGAAAATGGTGAAACCTGTCAGGCAAGCTTCCGTACTCTGAGTGAAAATCCCGATGAAATCCGCATGATTTCTCTGTCGGATTCCCATATCTTCGCAACCCGCAATGAACTGGACGCAGCGGTAAAGAATTTTAATCCGGATGTTATGCTGCATTGTGGTGATCTGGTAGAAGGCACCGGTGCACAGGCAGAACAGTTCAGTTTCTGGTTCCATGGCAAAGCTGCGGATGACTTCATTCACAGTTATCCGGTTGTTTATTCCAGCGGCAATCATGACCAGGGTGGTATCTATTTTGACACCTATGTTTATTCCATTCAGGATGCGGAATATGGTGCATCGGTGGAGGGTGACAGCTCCTTCAACTATGCAGGTATCCACATCATCACCATGAACAGTAACCCCTGGGGACTGTTCCAGATGAATTCTGAAGCCACCGGTCAGCAGGCTGACGAGGCAACCCTCAAAACCATTGAGAATGCCATGAGCTGGCTGAAAGCTGATCTGGAAACAGATGCAGCAAAAAATGCGGATTTCCGTATGATCATGATGCATCATCCGGTATCTGATGCATATACCAAGCGGTATATTCCGGATGTCATTGAACCGGGCAATGTAGATCTGATGATTTCCGGTCATACCCACAGCTATGCACGTGCTGTATCCAGCAATCCGGAAGTCGGCGCAGGTACCGTTTATCTGACCCATCAGGATGCACGCACCTACAACAAGAAGGGTGATTTCTTCTACATCACCAGCACACCGGGCAGCGGTGTTATGAAGGTTGTAAACTATGGTGCTACCGGCGAAGGTGCAAATTCCGTAGCAGCCAATGAAACACTGATCGCAAAGGACAAGCAGCAGCTGTCCTGGTCGGATATTTCCATTCAGCCGGATGAAGTGCAGTACAATGGTAAGGTTACCATTTCCGCTACCGTAACCAATACAGGCAAGGGCCTGGCTGCCGCTGTGATTCCGGTTGACGACAATGGAACGATCCGGTATCTCTATCACTTTGACGACGGTATCGTCACGCTGGATCCAGGTAAATCCGCGACACTGACCGGTACTCTGAGAATGGAATCTCTGGGTAAGCATACTCTGAAGATTGCTGACCAGAGCACAGATGTAAATGTAACCTATCGTCCTGCTACCTTCGATTTCACCAACATCCGCACCAAACAGGGCGATCAGGATGTCAGTGATACCAACAGCAATGTACTGCATATTAAAGCTGATGTTGTCAATATCGGCAATGATGCAGGCAGCGATGTAGCTGAGTTTAAAGTAAACGGCAAAACCGTTGACAGCAAGCGGTATACTCTGCAGTCCGGCGAAACAAAGGTAGCAGAATTCTCCTATACCTTTGACAAGGCCGGCGAATATGAGGTTACCATCGGCAATGCAGAGCCTCAGACCATTTATGTGGAAGGCTCCATTCAGGGCATGCCGGTTGTCAAGGATAAATCCGGCAGCGGCAATGATGCATATATTCATGGCCAGCCGGAATTTGGCACAGATGACAACGGAAAGCAGACCCTGATTCTGGATGGCAAGCGTGATTATATTGAAATCCCGGATAACGGCGGCTATACCCCGGAGGATGCAATGACCGGTATGGTATGGGCAAATCTGCCCAGCGCCGGCACCACCAAGGGCGGTGTATCTGAGCTGACCGAACAGTACGAGGATCTGGATGGCAAGGGTGCTATTCCGGACCATAACCCGCTGATGGTCAAGGGCATTGGTCTTGGCTGGGGCACACCGTATATGTTCCGTATGGCAGTCCGTGAAACCGGCAAGGTAACCTATGGTGTATGTCTGCTGGATGACAATGGTGAATTCAGCTGGAATGACGGCAGTGATGCTTCTTATGGTATCAAGAAGGATCAGTGGGTACAGTACACCAGTGCATTTGATTTTGAAACCGGCGGCGATTCCTATGAGAATGAGCTGCACAGCGCACACGTAGACAAGCCTGCATTTACCGCACCCATCAAAACCTGGGACGGTGAACCCATGTATATTGGTCTTGGCTTTAAGAATACCCTGCAGACCAATCGCAACCGCGGCATGTATCACACCATGCTGCCGGGTGCTGTATCTCAGGTACGTTTTTACACCTCCAAGCTTTCTGAAGAGGAAGTAACCAATGTACGCGCGAATCCCACAGAGAGTGGTGCTTCGGCTGACAGCCTGAAAATCTGGCTTGATTTCGAGAGCGACAATATCGAAACCACTGGTACCCATACAACCGAATGGGTTGAAGCAACTGCTGCTCCCTCCGCTCTTGCATATGATACAGCATTTGCAGGCAATGCTTCCATCACTGCCCTGATTCAGACCTCCGATGACGGTAAAACCATCAAGGAAGAAAAGAAGGTCGAACTGAAAAACGGTTCCAACACGGTCGCACTGACCGGCATGGGCAATGCCAAGTATGTCCGCATTGTATCTACCTTTGTATCCGATCTGAACAGTGAAGAATCCAGTGTTCCGGTACTGAATTCCTACACACTGACCGCAGGTACACAAAAGACCTGGAATACACTGGTTGACTGGAACAAGGGCACCTTCGCCGGTGCTGCTGGTCATCAGGACAGCACCGTTTACCGCAATTATGCCAAGGACTTTGACAATTACGGCACGGTTGGTGATGGTGCAGCTGAGGATACACAGTTTACCGATATTGAAAACCATTGGGCAAAGAACTACATCAACTATGTCACTGCAAAGAAGCTGTTTGCAGGTACTTCTACAACGACCTTCTCTCCGGAATTGGGTATGACCCGCGGCATGTTCGTCACCGTTCTGTCCAATCTGGCACAGATCGACAAGACCCAGTATGCAGGCTCCAGCAAATTCGTGGATGTTTCCAAGGATGCATACTATGCGCCATGTGTCAACTGGGCAGTGAAAAACGGCATTGTTTCCGGCATTGATGCCAAGCATTTTGCACCGGAGAAGCTGATTACCCGTGAGCAGGCAGCCGTCATGCTGAGCAACTATCTGAGCTACGCAAAGATCACACTGCCTACTGACAACAGCAAGCCGCTGTTTGCTGACAGTGCTTCGATTTCGAGCTATGCAGTTGATGCAGTTCGATTGATGCAGGAGACCGGTTTGATGGTTGGTATGGGAGACAATCGCTTTGAGCCGCGTGGTATCAGCACACGTGCACAGATTGCAACTCTGATGTATTCCTTCTATACGAAGGTTGCATGATCTGCATTCTGCAGCCAATTGTCACTGTAACAGTATAACGATGAAAGCCCGTCGGAGAATCTCTTCTCCGGCGGGCTGATTGTTGTAATGAAAATACCTTTCAGAACGGGAATGAACCTATGAGCCGCGGTTCACTTTTTTACTCATACGGATAGTATACAATAATTTATCTATCCCTGGAAGGCGGATTCTTCGGCTGATTGTGTCAGATCTGTAGAGATCAAAAATCCAGCTTGCCGCCGATCAATCAATTTGCAATTTTTACTCACCACTCCGGAACTGCTGTTATGTATCTTATGTTATAACATAAAAATGAGACGATAACAATGTTCCGCCAGCCTTGCCCTGCGTACCGGTCTCACTTTAATTAAACTGTGTCAATGAATCGTCTGGTATTGATTGGAAGAATGTGTGGAATTGTCAAGAAAAGTGCAGTCTAAAAACTCACAAATTTTAAGCAGCAGATGAATGATACATATTGTGGTAATGTGTCTTATAAACAGCGGGTGGAAGCCCTAAGGGATTCGACGTATATACTCGCTTCCGATTATAGTAGATAAACACATATCGAAAGATAATAGATTTAACCTCCGCCATTGGCATTCGGTAAGTAGGA
>NZ_NHOC01000018.1 GCF_002157465.1 Butyricicoccus porcorum | reverse complement strand
GATCGTGCCCTTCGTGCCGATGATGCCGACGCGGTTGCTCTTTGTCAGCTTCATCGCCGTATAACAGGAGGGCTTGACAACACCGACCATCGGATGGTGTTTTCCGTCTTGACCGTTCCCAGCGCAACCGAGCTGACCGTGCCGCAGGCGACAACAATCGCCTTGATGTCGTGGCTGCACAAAAATGCGGTCCTGTCTGGTGTAATTGATGATGGTCTGGCGGCTGCGCGTGCCATAGGGTACACGCCCCGTGTCGCCAAAATAGATGATATGCTCGTCCGGCATGATGCGGTGCAGCTGCCGCACGGCGGTCAGGCCGCCGAGTCCGGAATCAAAAACGCCAATCGCCCTGTTATCCATCGTACCGCTCCATTGCCAGCGAAACCAGCGCGTCGATGAGTGCAGAATAGCTCAGACCCATGTGCTCCTGTAGCTTCGGATASRTGCTGATGCTCGTGAAGCCSGGCAGCGTGTTGATCTCGTTGAACACGATTTCATCATCGGCATAGGTACAGAAGAAATCGACGCGGGACAGTACCTTGCAGCCGAGCGCCGTATAGACGCGGACAGCCGCTTCGCGGACATTTGCCATGGCGCTGTCGCTGATGTGCGCCGGGATGTACAGGCCGGATGTACCGTCGACATATTTTGCCTCGAAGGTGTAAAACTCCTGGCTCGGCGCGATTTCGCCTGCAACGGATGCGGTCGGCGCGTCGTTGCCCAACACAGCGACCTCAATCTCATGGCCGTCGATGAATTCCTCGACCAGTACCTTCGCGTCATAGCGAAAGGCTTCCTCCAGACCCTTTTTCAAGGATGCGCGGTCGGTCGCCTTAGAGACACCGACGGACGAGCCCTCACTGCACGGCTTGACAAAGACCGGATAAGCGCCCAGCTTCTGCTCTGCCTCGGCGCAGACCGCCTCGGCGTCCGCGCGAAATGCGCTGCGGCGCGCCAGATAAAAGGCCGCCTGGCGCACGCCTTCCTGCTCGACGATGATCTTGGTCAGGCTCTTGTCCATGCTGCACGCGGAAGCCGCAACACCCGGGCCGACATACGGGATATGCGCCAGCTCAAGCAGACCCTGCAACGTACCGTCCTCGCCGCCGATGCCGTGCAGCACCGGGAAGACGCAGTCCGCATGGATGACCTCCGCACCGCTCTCGCGCAGCACAAGCAGGCCGTGCGTCCCGCGGTCGGCGACAGCATCGCCGGGACAGCCTGTTCGCTTGTCTCCCAGCTTCCGTTTTCCACGCTGTCATAATCCGTCGACTCGAACAGCTTCCAGCTGCCGGATTTTGTGATGCCGACCGGATAAATCTCATATTTATCTGCATCCGCATTGCGCAGAATGGAGGCCGCTGAGATGCAGGAGATGTCGTGCTCGGAGGAAACGCCGCCGAACACGACAACCAGATTCATTTTATCCATAAAATAAGATACCTCGCTATTTTCAG
Source organism: Butyricicoccus porcorum (assembly GCF_002157465.1). Lineage (GTDB taxonomy): Bacteria > Bacillota > Clostridia > Oscillospirales > Butyricicoccaceae > Butyricicoccus_A > Butyricicoccus_A porcorum. The sequence goes on along the minus strand of NZ_NHOC01000018.1, from coordinate 38,844 downwards.
GGATGGTCGTGCCATGTCCCGGGCGGGCAGATAAGGCAACTGCCTGCTGCATCGCCCGATACTTATATATCTTCTATTATACGGCAAACCTGCCTCATATGCGAGACAAAAAGAGAACAAATTTTTGGCGATTCGCTCAGTTGTTTTTCACAATTTGCCGATATCCCCGCGCACATCCCGCCGACTGGCTACAAAAGCCCGCACTGAATGCACGCGATGGCGTCCTCCACCGTCTGCGCGCCGAGACAGCGCACACCGAGCGCCTGCATGCGCCGTCCGACCGCATAAACCGAGCAGTCCGCAGGCCCGCAGGCGCACTGCGTCCCGAGATAGACACGCGTGCCCGAGCGGACGACCTGCGCGACCGCGTCCGCGAGTGCTTCCGGCACGCCGCCCACACCATAGCCGTACAGCAGCAGCACATCGCGCCCGCAGCAGGTGAGCACCGTTTCCGCATCCAGCAGCGGCGTCACGGGCAGCACAGCCGCGCGCACCGGCACAGGCAGGCGCAGCGCAGGTGCCTCCGGCTGCGGCATATCCAGAAGAGTGAGCACCCCGTCGTCGATCACGCCGTCCGGCGGACAGCCCGTATTCCCGCCGGAAAAGGCGTCAAACGCCTGCGTATCCGCCTTGGTCACACACGTGCCGCGCCGCAGTTTTCCGGCAAAGCACACCGCCGCGCCGCGGTAGTCCGATGCAGCGCAGACGAGCGCGTCAGACAGATTTTCCGGCGCATCCGAGCCATCCTCTTCCATTGGCAGCTGTGATCCCGTCAGGATCACAGGCCGGTCAAAGCCCGGCAGCACGCGGCATAAAAAAGCGGCTGTGTACGCCATGGTATCCGTTCCATGTGTCAGTACAAAGCCGTCATACGTTTTGCGGTTTTCCCACAGGGCACGCGCCATCGCAAGGCGCTGCGTATCCGTGACATCGGTGGAGTCCACGCACATCAGGTCGCGCACCTCGACGCGCACGCCCTCCGGCACGCGCACCTCGCCCAGCAGCTGTGTCCCGTCCGCCTGCGGTGCAAGGCCGTCCGCGCCCGCGCGGCACGAAATGGTGCCCCCGGTGGACAGCAGCAGAATGTGTTTCATTGCACGTTTCCCGCCTTTCCCTCGGCTGCGAAATAATACAACTCGAAATATATTTTATCAAATTTACTATTTGTATAATCCTGTATATCCCCTAACATTTTTAGTATAGCACACAATGCCCTAAAAAGCAACAAAAGTTACGAATTTAACAATTTTTTCTTTCTTCCCGCCGTATTTTTCAAAAAAAATCGTTACATTTTTCAAAAATGTTATTGACAAAAACACTCCGTTGTGGTAATATATATTCACATTAAAAGAGAGCCAAGACATATCAGACATTCTGATGGCTCCTTTTGAAAGTAGAAGTCTATCGAAAGCGGGTGAGTCCGATGGTAGATGAACAGCATTGGAACGGCAGGACTCGCAGCAGACTGGCCGGATAACCGATCCGAACAGCCTCCGGGTACACTTCCAATTCGTAGCCATTGACAGATTCACGCTCCGGTTTTTCCGGTTGCGTCCTCCAAAATCCGGTGTTCAGCTTTTATCCCGTTGGGTGCCTGACGGCAAGACCGATGGTGGATCATGACAGACATTCCGATGTAGCACGTATCCCCAATCCCCGGCAAAACGCATCGAGGTGGGTCGGATTGATCGTTCCGGTTTCCGAGCAGGAGAACCCCCTTCCGGATACCTGAATTACATTTCGCTTGAACGACAGATAACCGGGCACTGAGCTATCGCTCATCAGCAACATGCTACCGGATGTGCCTCCGTATCGTCAAAACAACCGAACCTGTATGGCACCGAACAGTTCCGAATCTGTAGTGGAGGGATATGATAAACCATCGATCAGCGATCTGGTTTTCCTCTTTTTGTTCCGCATCGGGAGTTGTGTTTCCTCTCCGAATCGTGCGAACGTGCAGATCAGCCAAACGGCAGCTGAATCAAAACGGTATGATATATCTGCTGCGATCCTGTTATTCCAAATCATTCTTAAATTTATTGCATAGAATTCAAATGCAAAGTGTTGGCTACGGCTTCGTGATTACGGAGCCGTTTTTTTGCGCGCAAATCAGTGCCGCTTCCCGTTTTTTCTGCACATACGGTATGCTTTCCGCGGTAAATCTGGTATAATAACAGGAAAGAGAGCTTTTCGAGGAACGGAGGCGTGACGGCAATGACCGCTGAATGCAAAGATACAGTACTGAAGCAATTGATTATAGAAGCCGCTCAGGGCGTCTGCACGCAGGATGATATCATCCGCGCGCTGGACGGGCGCGGCGCACACCCGAAACACAGTGACCTCGTGCGTGTGCTCGCCGAGCTCGTCGACGAAGGCAGCCTGATGCGCGCGCGCAGCAACCGTTACGGCAGGCCGGAAGCGTTCGGCTGCCTTGCAGGCACCTACTGTGCGACCGGGCGCGGCTACGCGTTTGTCCGCCCGGAATCGGGCAAGGGAGAAGACATTTTCATCCCGCCGCACCGCGGCAAAGATGCCTGGCACGGCGACCGCGTGCTCGTCCGCGTCCGGCAGGATGCACACCGCGGTGGACAGAGCGACAAGCCGAACCGCTGCGAGGGAGAAGTGCTGCGCATTCTGTCGCAGACACGCGATGACGTCACCGGCTGCATCGTCATGCGTGGCAAAATGACGATGTTCCGCGACGACAGCGGCAAGCTGCCGGAAATCGTCATCAGCAAAAAACACATTGGAGACGCTCATCCGGGCGACCGCGTCGCCGTCAAGGTGCTGTTCCGCGGCAACGAGAAATTCCTGCCGCAGGGCGTTGTCACGCGCGTATTCGGCTCCGGCCTGACGCGCGATGCCGCTGCCGCCGCCATCCTGTATGAGCACGATATCTCCGCGCCGTTCCCACAGGACGCGATGGAACAGGCGGAACACATCCCCCTGTTCGTGCAGGAAAAGGACTGGGTCGGCAGACTCGATCTGCGCAGTCAGAAGCTGTTCACCATCGATGGCGATACCGCAAAGGATTTTGACGATGCCGTCTCCCTCGAAACACTGCCCAATGGACATTACCGCCTCGGCGTGCACATCGCGGATGTATCATATTATGTCACGCCGGATTCCCCGCTGGATAAGGAAGCATTCAAGCGCGGCACCTCGGTCTATTATGCCGATCAGGTCATCCCGATGCTGCCGCTGCCGCTGTCCAACGGCATTTGTTCGCTCAATCCCGGCGTCAACCGCCTTGCATTTTCCGCATTTATCGAGCTCGGCAAGGACGGCACGCGCTATTCTGCCGATTTCCATCGTTCGGTCATCTGCTCCTATGCACGCCTGACCTATGCACAGGTCAACCGCATGCTCGCGGGCGACTGGAAGGAGCGCAATTTGCGGCAGGATATCGCACCGGTGCTCGACGAGATGAATGCACTTGCCAAAACCCTGCACGATCGCCGCATGCAGCGCGGCGCGCTCGAGCTGAACATCCCGGAGCCGGTCATCCTGTGTGACCGCAACGGCGACCCGACCGGTGTGGAAAAGCGCGGCCGCGGCGATGCCGAGCGCCTGATTGAAGAATTTATGTTGATCGCAAACGAAGCGGTCGCAGAAGCGCTGTTCCGCCATCAGATGCCTGCCGTCTACCGCGTGCACGAAGATCCCGATCTGGATAAGCTGCGCGCCTTTGCGACACAGGCGCGCCTGTTCGGCTACCGTCTGCGCGAAAAGGATCTGACAGATACCCATCAGCTCCAGCGCATCCTTGACCAGACCGCAGGCAATCCGGAGCAGCAGGCGCTGCCGACCATGCTGCTGCGCTCGCTTGCCCGCGCGCGGTATTCGCCCGAATGCCTCGGACATTACGGTCTGGCAGCCAAATATTATCTGCATTTCACCTCACCGATCCGGCGCTATCCCGACCTCGTCGTGCACCGCATGCTGACCCGCATGCTTGCGGGCGATCAGGGCAGCCGCGAACTGACTGCCCTGTGCGAACAGGCGGCACTGCAATCGACCGAGCGCGAGCTTGCCGCCGACGCTGCCGAGCGCGAGATCGAAAAGCTGTATATGGCGGATTATATCTCACAGTATATCGGCCATACGTTTGACGGATATATTTCCAACATCACCAACTTCGGCGTATATGTCCAGCTGGACAACATGATTGAAGGCATGGTGCGGCTGGATACGATGAAAAATGACTGGTTCGAGTTCAATCCCGAGCGCATCACGCTGTTCGGCAAGCACACCGGGCAAAATTACCATCTCGGCATGCCGGTCAACGTCACCCTTGTCAACGCCTCTGCCACCACCGGCTTGATTGATTTCATCTTCACGCCGGATGAAGGCACGGTCGGCTGATCCGCCGAACTGTTCCTACACGAAAAAGATGCACCGCAGAACCGGATTCCGCGATGCATCTTTTTATATTTGTTCAGTCTTCAATGGCCTGTGGAGTGATATCATTGAAGATATAGTCGTGCAGGTGGTGCGCCAGCACATTGTCATTAAACTGGATGACCGACATGCCGTCACTTGTCGTGCCATATTGCCATTCGCCTTCGAGCGGCAGGCGGATATGACCCATCGACGGCATTCCGTGCACAATCGTGCGCAGACCCATATACCAGAAGTCCGCCTTACTCATGGACGAGGTGATATTCGGCATCAGTCCGTGCAGGAATTTGAGCAGTGTAATCGGGTTGCCCGTTGCCTTGGAGAATACCTGATTGAGCACGACGGACTGGCGCTCGGTGCGCTGCCAGTCGCCGCCGGTATTGCCCTTTCGGATGCGGCCATAGGTCATCGCCTGAATGCCGTTGAGCTCCTGCTCGCCGGCGGCTTCAATGCGTTGGGTTGGCATATTATTTTCCCAGCAGTATTCATCGATAAATTTATTTGTCTCCGCCAGCTCATCTTCGGTCAGCGTGACGGTAACACCGCCGACTGCGTCGATAATCGACGCCATCTGTGCAAAATCGACCGTCATATACTCGGTGATGTTCATATCAAACGCATTGTTCAGCGTCTCGAGCATCAGCTGCGGCCCGCCGTCCTCATAGCCGTAGGCATGGCAGAGCTTGGTCTTGCCGTGTTCCGGAACCTCGACATAGCTGTCGCGCATGAGCGACACCAGCTTGACAGAGCTGCGCGCCGGGTCGACGCTCATAATCATAATGGCATCGGCACGTGTGCCGCTGTCGCAGTTTTCGCGCGTGTCCACGCCGAACAGCGCAAGCGTCATAATGCCGTCCTCTGTATTGGCCGACAGGCTGCTCTCATTGGTGTCGTCATAGGTGTATTGGTTCAACAGGTGGTTGATGTCCCACACCACCAGCGCAAGTACGGCGACGAGTGCGATGAGAATGATACGGACAACCGGCAGGCGGCGCTTTTTTTTCTTCTGTGCCCCCGGCTTCTGGGAGTTTGCATTTGGCGACACCCGCCTGCCCGAGGTTCCATCGGTCTGTTTTGCCTGCGGACGGGTTTGCTTCCGCTGTGCGGACGCACCCTTTCGCGGCGGATTTCCATCTTTGTCATATTCGGCATATGGGATGCCATGGCGGTCAACCGGTCTGCCATATTCATCCACCGGCTGGCCATACTGGTCATAATATTTATTTTTTCCGTTTTTTCTGCTGTTATTTGAATCGCGGTTCACAGGTGAACTCCCTTTCTTCCGCTCCGGGAAATCATAATATAGTTTAATCATACACGCCTGTGCGCCCGGATGCAACCGGCACACGGCGATTTTCGAGAAAATTTCACAATTTTGACGCATTTTTGTAAACGACAACCGACAACTATTGTAATAATGCCGAAAATCCCGTATAATAGACGCAGAAAAAATGCCTGCTGCACAGGCATGCAAGGAGGACATTTACCATGGCAAATCCGGTACTCGTCGTTATGGCTGCTGGCATGGGCTCCCGTTACGGCGGTCTCAAGCAGATCGATCCGGTCGGCCCGAACGGTCAGATCATTATGAATTATTCTATTTATGACGCCTGGAAGGCCGGCTTCCGCCGCGTTGTGTTTATCATAAAGGAAGAACTGCTGGATGCCTTCCGCGAGCGCATCGGCAACGCCGCCGAAGCACTCATGCAGGTAGACTATGTATTCCAAAGCCCGGACAAGCTGCCGGAGGGCTGCACCATGCCGGAAGGCCGCATCAAGCCGCTGGGCACCGGCCACGCGGTATACTGCATCCGCGGTGTGGTAAATGAGCCGTTCGCCGTCATCAACGCGGACGATTTCTACGGTGCAGAGGCATTCCAGTGCATGTATGACTACTTAAAGGACGCAAAGGACGACGACAAATACCGGTACTGTATGGTCGGCTACCGCGTTGAAAACACGCTGACCGAAAACGGCACGGTATCGCGCGGCATCTGTGAGGCGGATGAAAACGGATATCTGACCGACATCGTCGAACGCACTGCCATCTCCCGCGGCGCGGACGGCGTCATTTCCGACCCTGAGGCGGGTGAAATCGCAGAGGGCACGCTGGTTTCCATGAACATGTGGGGCTTTACCCCGTCGTTCCTCGACGAACTGGATGCCGGCCTGAAGACCTTTATACAGAATGAGCTGCCGAACAACCCGATGAAGGGAGAATATTATCTCCCGTTTGCGGTTGACAGCCTAATTCAGGCAGGACGCGCGACCGCACAGGTTTTACAGACTGCCGCACAATGGTACGGCGTCACCTATCAGGAGGACAAGCCGGTCGTCGTCGAAGCGCTGCGCCGCATGACCGAGGCCGGATTGTACCCGGCAGAGTGAGGAAGGGTCAATGGATCTCTATACCCGCGCCGCAGCATATCTCGATGCCTTTCAGGCGGATATGAATCGCGATTTTCATCTGATCTCCAACGCGGAATTCGGTGCGCGCCGGTTTCCGCTGTTCGGGTCGTATGTCTGCGAAGACACTTCCACGCTGATTCTAAAAAACGGCAAGTCGGTGCGTTCCTATGAATTCTGCTATTTCGATGTGTGCGAAGCACTGGACGAGACCACTGTGCGCGACTACTGTGCGGTGCTCGACGACATGGCAGCGCGATATGTGCCGTGGTCGGAACCTTCCCATGGATTTTCCATGCTGAGCATGGTGGTGCTGACTGCCGGCGCACCTGACCGCGCGACACAGAAAGCCATCAAAAAATACAAGCACGAGGAAAAACGCAAGCGTCCGGAGGACGGCTATGGCTGGTGCAGCGGTCGGTTGTGCGTGGTCGACCTGTCCGACGGCACTTGCTGGGTCAATGCGCATGGGCGTGCACTCGCCAACCGTGTGAAGCTGACCGTTGGAAAGGTAAAATAATCCGCCTGTTTTCCAAAAAGTATGTCCCGGATGGACAATCCTCCCTTGAAAATCTGTCCGGCGTATGCTATGATAATCTCACTGTTTGATTTTATCGGGAATTTCGGCGTGAAATACGCCGCTGTTTTCATTTTTTCGGAGGTTGATTCTTTCATGGTCGTTACTGTTTTATCTATTATTCAGGTTATTGCCTGCCTGTTCCTGATCGTCACGATTCTGTTGCAGAAGGCGCCGAGTCAGGGTATGTCCGGTGCAATCGGCGGCGGACAGGAGACCTTCTTTGGCTCCAACAAGGCAACCGGTATTGAAGCGGTTCTGGCGAACCTGACCAAGATTTTCGCAATTGTATTTGTAGTTGATTCGCTGTTCCTCGTCCTGCTGGGCTGAGGAACAGCGGCAGAAAGCGGATGGAATGCCTTCCATCCGCTTTGTCTTTTGTGCCAAACCGGAGGTATTGCAATGAAAACTCTCATGATTCTGTTCCTCATCGGATTTCTGGTATTCGGCGCCATCGGCATGTATTTCCGCCTGACGCACGACTGGAACCAGCTCGCCGTCGAATCAGACAAGCTGTCCGATGATTCTATTGCCAAGCGCGACGGACGCGCCATGCAGCTGTTCAACCACGGCGAAAAACACGCTGTCGATGTCGCGGCGGCAAAGCAAAAGGCTGATCGGAAATTCCACCATCAGCTGCTGTTTTCCGTTCTGTCGGTCGTCTGCCTGGTGGGCGCAATCGTCTGCGGCGCAGTCATGCAGTAATCCATACAGACAAAAAAAGTCATGATCTGACCGGTCATGACTTTTTTTATTGCGGTTTATTCTGTGCGCGCCGATGGACAGATTTTCTCCGTCACGGCCACTGACTTTCTTCACAAAAGCCATATTTGCGCAGCAACTCTGCGGCCATCTCAGCGAAATCCGAATTGGCTCCCCAGCTGATATTGAACAGGCCTTCCCCTCCGCCGGAGCCGACAATATCCGCAGTCTGCATGTCTTGGCTCTCTGTCAGCAACACCGTAAGGCTCGCATAGCTTCCGTTGCGAAAAAAATACCGCTCAAATGAAAGCAAAACCACACGCACATCATGCAGGCTTCTCCAGCTTTCCGCAATCAGCTCGGCATTGATTTCCTCCTTCAACACATTGGCCAATGCCTCAATCCCAGCCGCATGGCTGCCGCGTAGTCTGATGCTGACACTGCTCATCATTTCACCTCTTCCGTCTCCGGATTTTGCAGCGCGTCTCCACTCTGCTCGCGCAGCAGTCTGCGCTCTTCCTTGCGTTTTTTGCGCAGCGCGCGGAAAAAGTCCGTCAGTACACCCGCGCATTCATCCTTCATCAGTCCGCGCACAATATCCGGCTTGTGGTTGTAAGCCACATCAAACAGATTGATGAGACTGCCGCACGAACCCGCCTTCGGGTCATCTGCGCCGTAATAGACCGTTTTGATGCGCGCATTGATGATTGCACCCGCACACATCGGGCATGGTTCCAGCGTCACATACAGGTCACAGCGGTGCAGCCGCCAGCCACCCAGCTTTTTGCATGCCTTGCCAATGGCTTCGATTTCCGCATGGGACAGCGCGGTTTTTTTGGTTTCCCGGCGGTTGCGCCCGCGCCCGACAATCTTTCCGTCACAGACAACGACGCAGCCGACCGGCACCTCGCCCTCTTCTGCGGATTTTTTCGCCAGCCGGAGTGCTGCCTTCATATATTTTTCCTGTTCTGTCATGCTGTCACAGTGCCTCCAGATTTTTTGCCATAAAATAAACCGCTGTCAGCAGCACCAGCAGCGCAGGCAGGCTGGTCAGCACAGCCCGTGCCTGTTCACGCGGTGTCAGCGCCGAACGGTGCCCAAATGTGCCGTCCCAGATCTCCTTCAGGCATCCTTCGCGTACAAACAGCATCACACCGATTGCGCCAAACAAAATTTCGGCCAGTGAAACCACAAGCGAAATTCCCGTGCCGGCGCGCGTTCCGATCTCCCAGCCGGCATTGACAAGCAGATAAATGCTGTTCACCGCAAAATGCCCGCACATGGACGGCAGCAGCGAGCCATAGCGCCGCCGAATATAACCGCCGATGAGACCGAAGCCGAATGCCAGCGGCAGGATTTCCACGCTGTAATGAGCCAGCCAAAACGCAAATGATGTCAGTACAATGGCACCCCAGGTGCCCATCGAACGCACCGCTGTACTCAGATAAAAGCCGCGATAACACAGCTCCTCCACAATGGGCGGGATGATGGCGACCGAGAGAAACCGCACCGCCATCGCCGCACCGCCTGCGGGCATGACAAAAACATCCTGCGCTTCAGTGAGTCCAAATCCATTCAGCAGCACTTCCATGCCGCCAGCCAGCCAACTCGCCGTATACGACCAGCCAAGCGTCAGCCCGATGGTCATCAGGTAGACGGTCGGGGACGGTCTCCCACGTCCCATGAGATCATCCACATCCATACCGGTCCACCGCGCTGCCACAGTCACCGGAATGGCAAATACAATCAGGTACAGCAGCAGGTCATACACCTCTGCGCCCAGACTGCCCTCTTCCAACACCGGCAGCAGCCGGACAATCGGATACAGCAGCAAATTGATCAATATGCTGGCAATTTCCACGATGCCGATGAGGTCCGCACTGCGGCGCACCTGCCGTATTTCTTCCTTTTTCCAGCTGATATTCGCCGCCTCCGTTTCCTGCATTTCTACCATCATACCACAGGAAGCGTATTCTGTCATGGTTTTTCCCGAATATATCACAAAAGCGGCGTTCCGCCGCCCCTGTCCGGGGTTGGGAACGCCGCTTCGTCCATTTGTGTTTGCGGTCACTTATCTGATTTTTTCCGTGCGTTCCGTTCAAGGCGGATCCGGCTTTCTACCCGGTCCCACTCCAGTCCCAGCATTCTTGCACGGACAAGTTCGCTGAAAAATCCTCTGCCCTTCATACAGGCAGTCCTCCTCTCGGACGATTACAGACCTTTTGCTCCGGGGAATTCCTGAGAACGAATGGTCACAGGAATGTGCCGGTCTGCGAATCGGATTCGGGTCATTGCAGTTCGTTTCATAGCATTCCCTTCTTCCGGGTCTTTATACGTCTTACAGGCGGTTTGTCTGCCGGATGGATGACCGGCAAATGCAATCAGTGCTCGCTGTGTGCGCGGCGCTCGTTCATCATATCGTTGAACTCAGCGCGGGTAACGCTTCCGCCGTACATCATACGCATGCCAAGCATCATCGTTCTGTCAACATTATCAAAAAACTTCATATGTCATTGCTCCTTCGTTGTCAATCAGTTGGGTGTGAATGCAATCAAATGTGATTCTGTGTGCGATGTGCGCGAACCATATCGCCGAATTCCTGACGCGATACATATTCACCATTCATCATTCTTGTGCCGAGCATCACGCTGAGCATCATTGTTTTGTCAACGTTATCAAAAAACTTCATACGTCATCGTTCCTTTGTTATCAATCACTTGTGTGTGAATAAGATCAGATCTTGTACTGAGCGCGATGTTCGTGAATCATATCATCGAATTCCTGACGCGATACGTATCCATCAGTCAGCATTCTCATACCGAGAATTGCGCTCTTGCTCATTTTGTCAAACCACAGGGCAGTTTCACCTCAGATGTCAGTTGTTGTAATTGTCAGTGCTTGTTTGCGCGGACATGAGCCATGCAGGAAACTCTTTCATTTTCCATTGCCATCATGCGTGCGCGGATCAGTTCAGAGAAGAACTTCATTTTTGTCACTCCTATATGTTATCCATCGGGTTATTTCTGTGTGATCGAAGCTCAATGCTTCTTTGCATGAACCAGGTAGGAAACCTTTTCGTTTTCCAGTTCCATCATGCGTGCTCTTGCCAGTTCAGAGAAGAACTTCATGTTTGTCACTCCTATATGTTATCCATTGGGTTGTTTCTGTGTGATCGAAGCTCAGTGCTTCTTTGCATGAACCAGGTAGGAAACCTTTTCGTTTTCCAGTTCCATCATGCGTGCTCTTGCCAGTTCAGAGAAGAACTTCATGTTTGTCACTCCTATATGTTATCCATCGGGTTATTTCTGTGTGATCGAAGCTCAGTGCTTCTTTGCGCGGGTCACGTCGGAAATGTTTTCGCCTTGCAGCTCCACCATGTGTTCCCTGGCCAGTTCCATGACGCGTGCTCTTGTCAACTCATCAAACCATCGAATCATAATTGGTTCAACTCCTTTATCTTTTTTTGCAGGCGACTTACTTGCCGGAATAAGCAGTTATCGTCTCTTCTATTTTCCGGCTGCACAGCGTCTTATGATACCTGCTAACCATCTGATCGAATAAACGATTCATGATAGTCTCACCTCCAAAAATTTCATGAAGCGGATTTTCGATTTCTGTGTGCCCGGAGCCTCTGCTCTGCGCTTCACAGCACGGATTCCGTTTCAATCGAAGTTCCGAAAGCCGGAGCTTTGGCTTTTCCTTCGGAACTGCTTCAGACAACTTTTTGTTGTCTGCCGCCTTGGTTTTCCTTCCCTCAGCTTGGCTATATCATACACACTTCCAACTTTTTCTGCAAGCGCAATCATCCATAATGTTTCACAGTTTATTCAGAAACTTTTTGTGCATGTTGCTTCATTTCACCTTTTCACGCTATTTATTCCCTACAATTCAAACGTAAAGTTTTTGTATAGGTTGACGAATGTGAAAATCGTAACAATCTCGCCTGTCAGAGTCCCAAACATACAAAAAATCCCCGTCCCGCGCACATGCGCCGGACAGGGAGAGATACCGCAGTTTCTTATTTTGTTATCGTGATATGCGGATAGGCAAATTCAATTCCTTCCGCGTCAAAGCGGGCTTTTACTGCGCGATTGAGCGAAAATTTTAATTTCATGGCGCTGCTCAGGTCAGCCGCCCACAGCCATGCGCGCAGCACAACAGCAGAATCTGCAAGTTCCACAACTTCAACTTGCACTTCCGGCTCATCGTCCTGTGTCTCTGGGTCACGTACATCCAAATGCAGGGGCTGCTTCATTACCTCCGCCCGCAGGATGCCAATTGCCTTCTCCAGATTGCTCTCATAGGTAATGCTGACGTTAAAGAATTCACAAACTCGGCTGTCTGCATAGTTCGCGTTTTCAATGACGCCCTGATTGATTTTCCCGTTTGGAATGATGAGCCTCTTGTTTTCCGGCGTACGGATTGCCGTATGCCGCAGCGAGATGTCTTCCACCGTGCCGGACACGCCAACATCGATATAACGCACAAAATCACCGATGACAAACGGCTTGAACGTCAGGATCATAATGCCGCCGGCGATATTACTCAGCGCATCCTGTGAGGCAAAGCCGAGAATGACTGCGACTATACCGCCGGATGCCAGCAGCGCATTAAGTGAATCGCTCGCGCCCGGAATGCTGGACACGATGACCACGCCGCCCGCAAAGTAAACAATTGCCAGCACGACGTATCGTACGAATGACAGCAGCGTGGCGTCCTGATTGTTGTCCTGCATCGCATCCATGGTGCGCCGGAAGCCCTTATTGATCAGCTTAACCAGCCACAGCATGACGACAACAACCAGCACAATAAAGATCGCCCGCCCCACCCAGGTCGGCAGATGAAACAGGCTGGTAATCGACTGTACGCCCTCAATTGCGGTATTTGTCGCCTGTGCCGCGTCCTCCGCGCTCACAGGGACATCTGCCGAGCCTGCGGCGGTTTTGGTCAGGCTCCAGATCATTGTTCCCATTGGCAGCTCCTTTCCAAATAAAATACGGCAGGCTGAGGGAAAGGCTCCCCCGGCCTGCCGTCCATTTTCATTATTCTGTTTATTTAAACTCGTCCAGCATCGTCTGAACCAGCTTTTCGACGTACTCCACTGCATTTTCCGGTGCGACATCCTCGCGCAGCGACTTGTCGCGCTTGGATACCTCGACAGCGCCGCGCTTGACCGTCTTCGGGCTGACGATGACACGAACCGGTACACCCAGCAGATCTGCATCGGAGAACATATTTCCCGCGCTGACCTTGCGGTCATCGTAAATGACCTCAACACCTGCATCCTGGAGCTTCTGATACAGCTCGTCGGCAACCGCACGAACCTCCGGGTCTGTTGCCTTGATCGCGCAGATGTGAACCTGCCACGGTGCGATGGACATCGGCCAGATCGGGCCGTAATCGTCGTGCTTGACCTCGCAGACTGAAGCGGCAAGACGGCCGACACCGATGCCGTAACAGCCCATAATCGGATAGTGCGGCTTGCCATCCTGTCCGATGTAGGTCATCTCCATCGACTTGGTATACTTGGTGCCGAGCTGGAAGATATTGCCAACCTCAATGCCGCGGCTGATGCGGATATGCGGCTTGCCGCAAACCGGGCAGATTGCGCCTTCATAGGTCTTTGCGAAATCCGCAATCTGCGCGTCCGGCGTGTCGCGCTTGACGTTATAGCCGGTGTAATGGTAATTTTCTTCGTTTGCGCCGCAGACCGAACTGTTGAGTGCGGCAACCGACTTGTCGATGACATAGGTCACGCCTTCCGGCAGGCCAACCGGGCCGATAAAGCCCGCAACAATGCCGCTCTCCTGCGTGATCTCTGCCGGATGGATCTCCTCGCCCAGGAAATTGCGCAACTTGGTCTCGTTGACCTCCAGATCGCCGCGGATAAATGCAATGACATATTCATCGGTCAGATTCTTCTGATAGACAACCGCCTTGCACGAAGCGTTTGCCGGTGCATGCAGGTATTCACAAACTGCCTCAATGGTCTTGGTCTCCGGGGTGAGCACCTTGGTGAGCGGTGCTTCCTCGGTCTCCGGTGCCTCGACGATGCAGTCCGCTGCCTCCATATTGGAGCGGTACCCGCAGTCACACAGGACAATGGTATCTTCGCCGCAGTCGGTCAGCAGCATAAATTCATGCGACACGCTGCCGCCCATCATGCCGGAATCCGACTTGACCGCGACAACCTCCGGAATACCTGCGCGGCGGAAGATATTCTCATACGCCGTGTAGCACTTCTCATAATACTGCTCCAGATCCTCCTGCGAGGTGTGGAAAGAATAGGCATCCTTCATCGTAAACTCGCGGACACGGATCAGACCGCCACGTGCGCGCGGCTCATCGCGGAACTTGGTCTGAATCTGATAGATCATGAACGGATAGTTGGTGTACGACTGTGCCGCGCCGCGCGCCAGATGCACAGCGGCCTCCTCATGCGTCATGCCCAGAACAACCGGCTGGCCGCTTCTGTCCTTGAAGCGCGCCATCTCGCTGCCGATGGAGTCATACCGGCCGGATTCCTGCCACAGCGATGCCGGCATAACAACCGGGAACATGACCTCCTGGCCGTCAATCTTATCCATTTCCTCGCGAATGATATTCTCAATTTTTTTGGTGATGCGCTTGGTCGGCATATACAGCGAGTAAATACCCGTTGTCATCTGCTTGATATAGCCGCCGCGCACCATGAGCTTATGGCTGTCCAGCTGACAGTCCGCCGGAGTCTCTTTAAAGCGGCTGCCGAGCATACTGCTCATTTTCATAGTGTTACGTTCCTTTCTGCCCCGCAGCTACAGAAAAACCTGCGGGATTTTTTCCTGCACCTTTTGCGGCCGCAGTCATACGCTGAAAACAGAGTTGATCCGCTGCCACAGGAGGTGCTGATGATGTATACCAGTTTTTATGTGCGCCCGTCAGCCGGGGAACAGGTAGAAACCACCGTAGCCCTGCGCCCGGACACGCGTCCGGCGCTGCTCGGCACTGCCGTCGACCAGAGCGGCAAGCCTGTCGCCGGGGCGCTCGCAGTCCTGACCATTTCCGGAAAGACCGAACCGGATCGCGTCGTCCATGTGACCTATACCGATGAGCTTGGACGGTTTGCCTTCGGACCGCTCGAGCCGGGCGCATTGTATCAGGTCAGCCTGCATGCCGACGCGATGCTGCGCCGCTCGCTCGAGCAGCCGGAGGAGTAAAATCAGATCAGTTCTTCGCGGCTCTTGGTGCTGACCTCTTCGCGCAGCGTGGAGATGAACTCGTCCAGCGGCATGGCAGTCGTCTTGCCCTTGCGGTCACGGACGGAAACTGTGCCGTTTTCCTGTTCCTTGTCGCCGAGAACCAGCATATACGGAACCTTCTGCGACTGTGCCTCGCGGATCTTGTAGCCCAGCTTCTCGCTGCGGTGATCGACCTCGGCGCGGAAGCCTGCGGCGGTCAGTGCCTTTTCAACCTCATCCGCATACGCTGCGGTGCGGTCGGTAACCGGCAGGGCCTTGACCTGAACCGGAGCCAGCCAGGTCGGGAATGCACCGGCAAAATGCTCGGTGATGACGCCGATGAAGCGTTCAATGGAGCCGAGGACAACGCGGTGAATCATAACCGGGCGGTGCTTCTCGCCGTCTGCACCGGTGTATTCCAGCTCAAAGCGCTCCGGCAGCTGCATATCCAGCTGGATCGTGCCGCACTGCCAGGTACGTCCCAGCGAATCCGCCAGATGGAAGTCCAGCTTCGGGCCATAGAACGCGCCGTCGCCCTCATTGATGACATAGCTCTTGCCCATCTCAGAGACAGCAGCCTTCAGTGTCTCCGTGGCGAAATCCCAGTCCTTCTCATCGCCCATGTGGTCTTCCGGCATGGTGGAAACCTCGATCTCATATTCCAGGCCAAAGACAGAATAGACCTCATCAAACAGCTTGACGACATTCTTGATCTCGTCCTTCATCTGATCCCAGGTCATAAAGATATGGGCATCGTCCTGCGTGAAACAGCGGACACGGAACAGGCCGTGCAGCGCGCCGGACAGCTCATGGCGGTGAACCAGACCCAGCTCGCCGACACGCAGCGGCAGGTCACGGTAGGAATGCGGTTCGGACTTGTAGACCAGCATGCCGCCCGGGCAGTTCATCGGCTTGATGGCGAAATCGACATCATCGATGACGGTCGTGTACATGTTTTCCTTATAATGATCCCAATGGCCGGAACGCTCCCACAGGCCGCGGTTCAGCATCATCGGGGTGGAAATTTCCACATAGCCATAGCGCTTATGCACCTCGCGCCAGTAATCGATCAGCGTGTTGCGCAGTACCATGCCCTTCGGCAGGAAGAACGGGAAGCCGGGGCCTTCCTCCATCAGGGTAAACAGGCCAAGCTCCTTGCCCAGCTTGCGGTGGTCGCGGCGCTTTGCCTCTTCGATCTTTGCAAGATACTCGTCCAGCTCCGCCTTCTTCGGGAACGCAATGCCGTAAATGCGCTGGAGGGTCTCGCGGTTGGAATCACCGCGCCAATATGCCGCATTGCAGGCAGTCAGCTTGATGCCATTGCCCTTGACGCGGCCGGTGGAATCCAGATGCGGACCGGCGCACAGGTCGGTAAATTCGCCCTGCTTGTAGAACGAAATGACAGCGTCCTCCGGCAGGTCATTGATGAGCTCGACCTTGTACGGCTCGTCCTTCATAAATTCCAGCGCTTCCGCACGCGGCAGTTCAAAGCGCTCCAGCTTGAGCTTTTCCTTGCAGATCTTGCGCATCTCTGCCTCGATCTTTTCCATGATTTCCGGTGTGAACGCAAACGGGGAATCGAGGTCATAATAGAAACCGTTGTCAATCGACGGGCCGATTGCCAGCTTTACCTCCGGGTACAGGCGCTTGACTGCCTGTGCCAGAATATGCGAGCAGGTATGCCAGTAGGTTTTGCGGTACTGCTCATTTTCAAACGTATACTGATTGTCTGCCATGAAAAATTCCTCCTTATTTTCACGGGGGCAGAAAAAAATCCCACCCCTGACTCAAATCAGGGGTGGGATGACAATTCATCTCACGGTTCCACCCTGCTTGGCGCAGCTACACAACTGCACCCGCTCATTGCCGCTGTAACGTGCGGACATCCGTCGCAGGATACTTTGGGTTTCCCCTGCGAAGCTCCGGGATGGTTGCTGCAAACCACATCGGCCACGGATGCTCTCAGCTGGTGCATCCGCTCTCTGCGGGCGCGATCTGCGCGGTCTGTGCGTTCCCTTCAACGCCTTTTATCTATTGGTGCCTTTTATTGTACAACACACCTTTTTGCTTGTCAACCGACAGTTTGGACAAAAACCGGTAACTTCTGCCAAAGAGTATTTCATGCAAACCCTTGCTTTCTTCGCAGGCACCGCCTATCCTGTTTGCCGACAGGACAGGCATTTTATTTATGCTCGTTTCTCCGGTCGAGAAAGGCAAGCTGCGCGATAACAAACCTGCCGACTGCAACCATCAAAGATGCAATGGCTCAAATCCGTGCTTTTCATTTCATTTTTAACAGAAAATTCCATACAAGCGCAATGCAAAAGCCGTCCCGCAGGACGGCTTTTGCTGTCTTCTCAGAAGAATTTGTCGTGAACGCCGATTGCAAAAATAATGAGTACGATAATCGGCAGGATATAGGTGCAGTAGCCACGGATGGCATTCGGAATTTTTGCACCTGTTCCGGTATTTGCCTCTTCCCGGAAAGACTCCCAGCCCCAGCCATGTCTGCTTGTGCAGAACAGCAGATAAACCAGCGAGCCGAGCGGCAGCAGGACATTGCTGACAATAAAATCTTCCACATCCATAATGGTGGAGCCGGTGCCGAACGGCTGAATGCCCGACCACAGATTAAAGCCCAGTGCACACGGCAGGGACAGCACAAACAGCAGCACCAGATTGACAGCACATGACTTTTTGCGGCTGCATCCGGTCAGATCCATACCGCATGAAATAATATTTTCAAACACCGCAAGTACAGTGGAAAAGGCTGCAAAGGTCAGAAATACAAAGAACAGGCTGCCCCACAGCCGTCCGAGCGGCAGATGATTGAAGATATTCGGCAGTGTCAGGAAAATCAGCTTCGGGCCGCTGCCTGCCTCTACGCCGAATGCAGAGCAGGCCGGGAAAATAATCAGGCCGGCAATCAGTGCAACAAATGTATCCAGCACGGTGACATGGATGGATTCCCCAAACAGGGTGTGCTCCTTGCCAATATAGCTGCCGAAAATCGCCATCGAACCGATGCCCAGACTCAGCGTGAAGAACGCCTGATTCATTGCACCCACAATCGTATTTCCCAGTCCGCTTTCACGCGTCTGCCCAATATCCGGCTTGAGGTAAAAAATCAACCCCTCACGTCCGCCTTCCAACAGGACACTGTGCACTGCCAGCACCAGCATCAGCGCCAGCAGAATGAGCATCATCACCTTGGTAATGCGTTCCAATCCGTTTTGCAGGCCCATGGAATTGATAAACATACCGACAATCACAACGATTGCCATGCAGCCCACCAGAATCCCCGGCTGTCCCAGCATCTGATCGAAAATCGCCTGAACCTCTTCCGTCGAAGCGCCGTCAAATGCGCCGGTTGCGGTCAGATAAAAATAATACAGCATCCAGCCTGCAACAACGGAATAAAACATCATCAGCAGATAATTGCCCGCCATTGCCACTATGCCGTGAAAATGCCATTTCTGCCCCGGCTGTTCCAACACCTGAAACGACCGGATCGGGCTTTTCCGGCTCGCACGTCCGACGGAAAATTCCATCGTCATAATCGGCAGGCCGAGTATAATCAAAAAGAAGATATATAACAATACAAAGATTCCGCCGCCATGCTGTCCGACCATATACGGGAATTTCCATACATTTCCGATACCAATGGCACAGCCTGCTGACAGCAGAATAAATCCCAGTCTGGAACCCAACTGTTCGCGCTCCATCGTGTTCGCCTCCCTCAGTTTTTCCATAATTTGTTCGCTCGTACTCTCTTTTGTTTTCAGTATATAAAGTTACCCTGTGCTGTGTCAAGCGATTTGCAAAAATCAAGGAAACAGCCGCCTGTTTTCCAGAAAAACCTCCGCCGTGAACACGCCGTTTTCGCAGTGTATTCTCAGCTCACCGCCATATTTTTCCGCAATTGACTGCAAAATTTTCAGTCCGAAGCCATGATGTGTCCTGTTCTGCTTCGCCGTGCCCGGCGTCTGACCGGGCCTGAGCGTCTTTGCCGGGTCACAGCTGTTTTGTACTTTGACGGCATAAATCCCCTTTTTCTCACCCGCCCCGAGTGAGATAAACTGATTCGGCTGACCGGGCAGGCAGCCCTCCAACGCGTTGTCCAGCAGGTTGGAAAACAGATTGCTCTGGTCGATTTCCTCAATTTCCCAGTCATCCAGATCGACGGCTGCATCAAACGCAATGCCGCGCTGACGCGCGGCGTCGGCCTTCACTGTAATAACGGCATTGACCACCGGTGCGACACAGTACAACACCGGATGCGTGCTGCTGATCCGTCGGTTCATTTCATCCAGCATATGTATCGTTTGCTCTTTGTTTGTGTCCAGCAGGGAATATACCACCTGCAACTGATTTTTGAAATCGTGCCGGAGTTTCGACATTTCCTGTGCGTTTTCCTGCACCAGCTGATAATACTGGTACTGCGTTTCCTGCTGCTGCCTGAGCTGTTCCAGCTCCATCTCTCGGCGCTGTGCTTCCATGGTCGATGTCAGAATATCAAAAATGAGATAATCCGCAATGACAGTGACCACACCGCCCAAAACAATATAATACTGTATAAAAGCCTCCATGGCTGTCCGATTCAGATGCCATAGGCTATACATGAAAAAGCACTGACAACCGCAGAACAGTACGGAAAGCAGGATAATTTTGCGCCGCATCTGTTTTTCCATGCGATTCCAATACACCGCAAAAATAGTCGTGCCCAACAGAAAAAACACGGAAAACAGTGTCTGTCCAATGTGATATGATGCATTGGATTGCCAGATCTCACCGGACATCAGGCAATATGTAATGATATCTCCCACCACTTCAAAGCCAACGAGCAGAAATACATTGACACCAGCTACCAGAAGTCGGTTGTGGGCGGAATCCGCGCTGACAATCCAGCTGGTCGCCACCTCTATGCCGATCCCCCCAATCAGTTTCACAACATTCCAGAAGGCATGTTCTTCCAAAGCCTTTCCCATACTGTCGTTTTGTATAATTGTCGGCAAACAGAATGCCCACCACAACAGATACAGCATGACAGCAACCATATATGTCTTGCGATTGTCCCATTTGCGCTTGCGCGGCACCATAATCCAATATAAGCACACTGTCAATCCCTGAAATGCGACGATCGCCGCGCTCATATGTGTATCCATAATCCACTTATCTCCCTGCTGTTTCGATCCGTTTGTATCTTATCATATTCATTCTATCCGAACAATACAGGAATTGTCCTCCAAGCAAAAAGAACAGGGGCAATTCCTCGCAGGAATATGCCCCTGTCCCAAATGACAATTTATGACAGCGTTACGCGCCGGACAGCATTGTGCTGTTTTCACGCACCGACAACAGCACATCGCCGTCTGCCGCCTGGATTTCCACCCAATGCCCCGCCTTGCCGGACAGCAGCAGGCCGGCAAGCGGATCGATCACCTTGCGTGCCACTTCATCACGCACGGCGCGCGCACCGCGCGCCCGGTCAACAATGCCCAGTGTCTGCTCTGCTGTTTCATCCCAGGTCAGCCGTGTGCCGCGCGCAAGGCACCGTTTTGCCAGCAGAGACAGTTCCCGTGCCGCAATCGCCGCACAATCTGCGCGCTCCAGTGCAGAAAAGACAATAATATCATCCAGCCGCGCCGCAAGCTCCGGCTGGAGCACACGCTGTGCTTCCTCCCGGACATGCCCGGTCTGCCGGTCTGCGCTGTCCGCAGCAAAGCCAACCGTTCGTCCCCGGCTGCCGCTGCCCAGATTGGAGGTCAGCACAACCACCGCATGCCGGAAATCTGCACTGCGCCCCTCTGCATCGGTCAGCCGTCCGTCCTCCAACAGGCGGAGCAGCAGACGCAGCACATCGGGATGTGCCTTTTCTACTTCATCAAACAGTACGACAGACCGCGGGCGGCGGCGGATCGGTTCGGTCAGCTGCCCGCCTTCGCCGTAGCCCTTGTAGCCGGGAGGTGCACCGATCAGGCGGGAGACATCGTGCGGCTGCTGATATTCCGACAAATCGATGCGAATGAGCCCGTCACGGCCAAACAGCGTGCGGGCAAGTGCCGTACAGACCGAGGTTTTTCCCACACCGGTCGGCCCGGTCAACAGCAGTGCCGCCACCGGACGCGCTTCATCCCGCAGGCCTGCACCGCCGCGCCGCACCGCCCGACAAATAGCCCGTACCGCGTCGTCCTGCCCGATCACGGTGCGCCGCAGCTCGTCCTCCAGCCGCAGCAGGCGCTTTGCGTCATCGCCCTCTGCCGCGTCGGTAAAGCCGTCAACGCGCTGTGCTGTGCGTGCAATCTCCCGCTGTGTCACCTGCGTTCCGCCCTCAAGGTGAACCGCCGCACAGGTCTCGTCCAGCAGGTCAATCGCCTTGTCGGGCAGATGGCGTTCCGGACGCGTGCGGACGGAAATGCGCACAGCAGCACACAGTGCATCCTCCGTGATGTGTACGCCATGGTGCTGCTCATAGCGCGGCGCCAGCCCGCGCAGGATCTTCTCCGCACCGTCCTCATCCGGCTCGGCGACATCAATGCGCTGAAACCGCCGCTCCAGCGCCGCATCTTTCTCAATTGTCTTGTGGTATTCCTCCACCGTCGTCGTGCCGATCAGCCGGATCTCACCGCGTGCGAGTGCCGGTTTGAGCAGGTTGGAGGCATCAATGGCACCCTCCGCTGAGCCTGCCCCCACCAGCGTATGCACCTCGTCGATAAAGGCGATAATATTGCGCGACGCGCTCAGTTCACGAACAATTGTCTTGAGCCGTTCTTCAAATTCACCGCGGTATTTTGTGCCGGAAATCAGACTCGCCATGTCAATCGACACCAGCCGCGCGCCTTTGAGCTCCTCCGGCACATCGCCATTTACGATGGCGAGTGCAAGCGCTTCTGCCACTGCCGTTTTGCCGACACCCGGATCGCCCAGCAGCACCGGATTGTTTTTCGTGCGCCGCTGTAAAATGGTCATCAGGCGGAACAACTCATCCTCCCGTCCGATGACCGGGTCGAGTCTGCCGCTGCGCGCCATCTCGGTCAGATCGGTTGCATAGCGGTCGAGCGCAGAGGTCGATGCCAGCCGTCCGACCGCACGCCAGCCCGCAGGCTCCTGTGCAATGGAAATCCCGGTCTGCCGCTCCAATGCAGGGATATCCGCATCCATTTTCTCCATGACGCGCCGCGCCGTACAGTCACGGCAGCCGAGCAGTGCACAGAGCAGATGCCCGTCCCCGACCTGTCCGCGCCCGGCGGACTGTGCCGCCTGCCGCAGTACACTGTGCAGATTTTTGCTGACCCGCTCCGGATGGCGCACAGGAAATCCACTGCCAGTCAGCCGTGCGGTATAATACAGGCTGCGCCAGCTGCCCACGCCGGCCTGTGCCAGCAGCCTGCCCGCAGGCGTACTGCGGCGTGCAGCCAATCCCAGCAGCAAATGTTCCGTTCCGACCGTATTTTTGCCCAAAAGCCCCGCTCTTCTGGCGGAAATCGTCAGCGCCAGCCTTGCCCCGGCATCAAATGAACCCTGAAATTCCATCGCTTTCCCTCACTTTCCTTTGCTTCCTGATTTATCTTTACCCACTTTTTCCGCTTTTAGACGTATCTTTTCCAATTTCTTTTTTCTGTAAGTTCCAAAAATGGAGTTGTTTTTTTCTGGCTTTGTGGTACAATATAAATGAAATCATTACAGGAGGTGCTACACAATGGCTTATCAGATTGGTGATGCTTGCATCAGCTGTGGTTCTTGCGCAGGCGAGTGCCCGGTTGGCGCTATCTCTCAGGGCGACAGCAGCTACGTAATTGACGCAGGCGCTTGCATCGATTGTGGTTCCTGCGCTGGCAACTGCCCGGTTGGCGCTATTTCTCAGGCGTAATTCTTACTTATGCACGTATGAAAGACCCGGTGTTTATCGCCGGGTCTTTCTCTTTTGCCAATGTTGCGATTGCAAACACCTGTCATCTCAATGTCGGCCTATCTGACTGCATCCAGCTGCGTCAGTTCCATCCGCACGGCGGGGACGTGCCGCAAGGGGCGATCACAGCCCGCAACTTTTTGCGACTGTTTAACATCCGTGACAATAAAAACATTATTTGTTGTTTGGCGTACACAGCTCCGCTCTAAAGGCTCTGTTCTGCTTTTTTTCACACAAATTTGCAATTTTTTCCGCCCGTTATCTACATATTTTTGTCAAAATCGTTTCCTTGCTTTTGGAACTTAAACCGGATATAATGTTATGACTGTAGGGAAAAACACAAAACCTTTATTCGCTTTACACAAATCCAATCAAAAGAAGGGGCTGTATTTATGACATCCTATACATTTCTTCTCGTACTTGCCATCATCCTTCTGTCCACGAAGGTGCTTGGCCTGGCCTCCGGCAAGGTTAAAATGCCGCAGGTTGTCGGCGCGCTGGTCGCCGGTCTGATCCTTGGCCCGTCCGTTCTGAATCTGGTCGTCGAGGACAGCTTTATTTCCGTCATCAGTGAAATCGGCGTCATCATGCTGATGTTCGCCGCCGGTCTGGAAACCGACCTTCAGGAGCTGAAGAAAACCGGCCTTGCATCGTTCGTAATTGCCTGTGCCGGCGTAGTCGTCCCGCTGCTCGGCGGCACCGCGCTGTATCTCGTCTTCTTTAACGGAGAGGGCGATGCGCAGCACATGCTGAAGGCAATTTTCGTCGGCGTCATCCTGACTGCAACCTCAGTCAGCATCACCGTTGAGACTCTGCGTGAGCTGGGCAAGCTGAAGGGCAGAGTCGGCACCGCCATCCTGGGTGCGGCCGTCATTGACGATATCCTCGGTATCATCGTCCTGACCGTTGTCTCCAGCTTCACCGATCCGGATGTACAAATCGGCATGGTACTGCTCAAGATTGTACTGTTCTTTGTCTTCATTGCAATCGTCGGTTTCCTGGTTTATAAGTATTTCAAGCATCTGAGCACCTCGTTTGCCAAGAAGATGCACCGCCGCGTTGCCATTTATGCACTGGCGTTCTGCTTCGTGCTGTCCTACTGTGCAGAGCAGTTCTTCGGTGTCGCCGACATCACCGGCGCATACTTTGCCGGCCTGCTGCTGTGCAACCTGTCCAACATCCGCGACTATGTTGCGCGCAAAATCGATATCTGCTCGTATATGCTGTTCGCGCCGGTCTTCTTCGCCAGCGTCGGCATCAAGACCAACCTGGCCGGTCTGACCCCGGCACTGCTGCTGTTCGCACTGCTGCTGCTGGTTATCGCGATTCTCTCCAAGATCGTCGGCTGTGGTCTGGGCGCAAAGTTCTGCAAGTTTACGAATCATGAAGCACTGAGCGTCGGCGTGGGCATGGTATCCCGCGGCGAGGTCGCGCTGATCGTCGCACAGAAGGGTGCTGCTGTCGGTCTGGTATCCGACACGCTGTTCGCACCGGTCATTCTGGTCGTCATTGTCACCACGCTGATTACTCCAATCCTGCTAAAAATGGTCATGAGTGACAAACAGCCCAAGCAGCCGGACGCAACTGCCAACACCTGATTCTGTCATCCTGGCATAGCAAATCCCGCAAAAGGAATTTTCCTTCTGCGGGATTTTTTTGCACTCAGAGCAGCGCCTTCCAGCGTTCAAGTGCCAGCTTTGCGTTGTCATATGCACTGGATGCCGTGCGCGTTCCGGCAGGTACACCCAGAATGGATGCGTCCGCCGGAAGCACGATGCCATAGGTCTGCCAGCGCTGCATCGCCTGCTGATAGGCCGTCACACGCACATTGTAATTGTATTCACGGTCTGTGTTGTACTGGTTGATCTGCGCCTGTGCCTGCTGCATGCGGATCTCTGCGGCGCTGTTCTCATAGCTCTGTCTTGCCTGTGCAATTTCCGTGTTGCTTGCATTGCGTGCCTCCTGTTCCTGTTGCAGACGCGCTGCGGACAGGGTATTCAGGTTGCTGCGCAGGTTGTTATCTGATGCCACGCGGGCGGTCTCCGTATACCCGGAGGTCGGCGCGGTATAGCTTCCGCCGCTGCTCAGACCGGATGCGGCGAGCTTTTCCTCCTGACCTAACGCAGAGATGCGTGCGGCAGTCTGTGCCTGTGTCACACTGCCGCGGTAAGAGGTTCCAATTTCATCCAGACTGTTTTGCAGGCGCTTCAGGCTGTCCTGCCGCGCAGATTCAAAGGCATTCAGGCGGCTTCGTTCTGCTGCGCGGTACAGCTCTTCAATATCCAAAGATTCCATATTCCATCTCCTTTCCTACAGGTCACGCACAGGCGTGCGTACCTGATAACGCAGTGTCATTCCGAGCAGGCCAAACGGCTCTGCGCTGTCATTGCGCACAACTACCTGGAACAGATAGGCGCGCCGCACGCGCCGCCGCACCGGAACGGGCACGGAGGCCGCTGCGGAATAAAATGAAAAGCGGGAAAAATCCATATGTGCAAAGGAAAACTGAGAAAATGCCACCGAATGGACGCACGCACACAGATGCTCTGTGCGGTACCAGATGTCTGCGCCCGAATAGCCATACGGCATGAGCAGTGGGCGGCAGGACAAAATGGTTTTGGTGCGGTTCCATACCCCTAGCGCAGAAAACGGCGTCGTCCAACGCGCACAGGTCGGTGTGCCGTCATCAAAATATGCATTCGCATCGGTTTCCCGGCAGAATGCACAGACACGCCCATCCGCCGTGCCAAACCACAGCCGCCCGTCGACGCTGTCTGCAAGAAAACACACCGCCGGGATGTTGTCCCAGTAATACCATTCCGGTATGCTGTTTTCCACCTGTCTGCTGTCCGCGACATAGCAGTGCCCGCCGACGGCGAGATAATATTTCCCCTCCCAGACACATGCCACGGCATCGCACATCGGTTCGCGTCCCAGGCGCGGATCAACGCGCTGGGATATGCCCGCAACGGCACGGTACTCGGTTACATTTGTGCCGAAGATTCCCATTACGCCCTGCGGTGAGAGATAAATTGGCGTGCCTTCGAGCACATCAATAGCATACCGGCTGACAGCACCCGCCGCCTCTGCGCCCTGCCGGAGCGGATAGCTCGGTCTGTCGTTTTCATCCAGTGCGAATGTCCGCAGATACTGCTTTGCGTCCTGTCCATCGGATTTGAGCACAACCTGTGTGTCATACTGTCTGGCATATCCCATGATTTCGGATGCATCCGAGCCAATGCGTGTATATCCGGTATCCGGGAAATAGGTTGGATCATACAACCCGGACTGCCAGTCACAGTTTGGCTCATCGGGATTGCCGGAAAGGAAGACACGTGTGTCATTTTTGCCGCCATACAACCCGCAAATACGGCATCGGTCGATGCTGGGGTGCTCGGTTGTTTTGGAAAAGGAAATGATGACATTGGCAAGTCCTCCCGCATCCGGCGGTGCTTCTTCAAACGTGACCTTTCCGGTGACCGCATTTACCATTTTGATGGAAAATTCCGTACACTCCGTACTGTCCACATCGATATCGGTACAATCCAGCTGGAATACCTTGCTGGTGCCGTCACCGACGAAGGTATTGATGCGTTTGGGCGTGAGCAGATTGACCGCCTCAAGGCTGGTTCCGCCGCCCGCCGGTGCACTGCCGATGGTTGTCGTGGGCACATAGGCGATATCGCGCACCGGCTGCACGGTTTCGCCGTCATAGACGAGATACGTCTTCCCGTCGAGCAGCCACAGCTTTCCGCCCATCAGGAAAGAGGTGGATTTGCCCTCATTCATGTCATCGTACAGCTGTGTATACGTGCCGGCAGCATTCAGCCGCCACAGGTTTTTTCCTTCATGACACAGCGTATCGGCTTCAAACCGGTGCAGTCCAAAAATTTCGCCGTCAAATTGGGCGACTTTGCGGTAGCCCGTTCGCTTGACCGGAAAAAAAGTGTCGTTTGCGATCATGTTGCAGGCATCGGGGGAACGTGCCCAGTCCACCTTGGTCTGGTGGGATGCAAAATCTACACCTGCAAACCGTTCGACCACGACCTCCTGTACGGTATCCGCTGCGGAAAACTGGTATGGCGCGCTCATTCGTCCGCCTCCTGCAAATCTGTCAGCGTGCACGGCGCATAATAAGCGGCACGCCGTTCATATTCGCTCATCAGCCAGTTGAACATGGTGCGGTCATCCTCGGCGACGAGCAGTGCCGCGAGCCCATACGGGAAGCATTCGCGCACAAACAGCTCGTCATAGGGAACTTCCTCATCCATATTCTCCATCACTGGCGCAGCATCCGGTGCATTTCTGCCCTGCGCGCGGCACAATGCCCCCTGCTCATACAGCCGGTCTGCCAACATCTGATTGAGACAGCCCGCCGCCATACTCTCCAGCCATGGCACATCGTCGTGCTCCATGCCGAGCAGCACGAGTGCCTGTTCATATACTTGTCTGCCGGTCAATCGGTATCCTCCTTTCTGTCTCCTTCCTGTCCGTCCGCCGGACAGCCGGGCACATCCGTACCCGGCTGCCACGTTCCATCGTATTATGCGGTCTTTTCTGCAACCGAAGAGGTAAATTTGTCGTCCGCGAATGCCGCCGCGCGAACAACGGTCCCGGAGGAAACCGTCACGGCGGACGAGTATACCTTTGCGCTGTCAGAGTAGCGCGGATCGGTGCCGTCGATGGTATAGCGCACTTCCGAAGCACCTGACGGCTTGCTGATGGTTGCACTGCCGCTGGAAACGGAAATCGTCGGCAGGGTCAGCTTATTCGCCGCAAGCACAAGCGCATAGACGCCTGCGGACTTTGCCCCCAGCACAAAGGCGTCATAATAATGACGGCCTTCAATCAGCGCACCGGACACGCCGACTGGATCGTTGTGTACCTTTGCGTCGGAAATTTTATACGGCATCAGCACGGCGTTTTTGTGCGTAATCAGGAAATAGCAGCCGTCCGGCATATAGCTCTTGGGCACGCGCACAATAGTCAGACCGGAGATCTCACCGCAGACGCCCTTGCCGACCGCCTTGACGCCGAGACCCTCCAGGCCGGTGAACTCCGGTGACAGGCGGATCATCTTGTACACCTCGCTGGTGACATAGACATAGCGGTCGCCATCCGGAACCAGATTGTCGTCCAGCGTCTGTGCACCGGTAGAAATCAGTTCGACAATCGTGTCCTTGGTCGGCGCCTCGCTGACGGTATCAATGGTGCCCGCCATCATGGCAAAGCGGCTCAACGCATATTTGTCTGCTGCCGGAGTCGACTGTTCATTGATCTGTAAACGCAGCATATCGGCGGCCTTCTTGGTCATGTTCTGGTCGAGGTTATTGCCCTTATCGATGGTCAGCGTGAATGCCTTGTCCTGCGTCATCTTGAGCTCCTGCACGATATCCTGCATTTCGGTCACAGTGCCGTAGCGGTTGAGGCCGTCGCGAGTATAATCCACCTCCGGCACGGTCACCGGGGTATAGACCTTGAGCGTCTTGACGCCGGTCAGGTCAAACGAGCTGGATGTCTTTCCCTTGATGAATGAGCCTGCGGTAAAAACCTCCGCAATCTGGCTGGAATATTTGGTCGCTAAATTTACTGCCATGGTGTTTCCTCCTTAGCCTTTTCCCATCAGCGCGAGGATGATGGGGTCTGTGATGGTAGCTTCGCCGTCCGAGCGCGCAGAACCGACGTCCATGCGGCGATTGTCCGCATTTTTCCGCAGGTCTTCCAGCTCCTCGCGCAGCTTCCGGATTTCATACACGCGGTACGCGCCCAGCAGGTCGCCGGACTGGTTTGCGCTGTCCCACACCTCCGGCGGAATTTCATTCGGGCGGATGTCGGGATATTCATCCAGAAATGCCTGATAGGCATTGCCGCCCGGCTGTTCCCCGGCGACCTGTTCGCGGCGCGCCGCACGGTTGGCTTTGGAAAGCCCCTGTTCGGCGGCGGCAATCAACTGTTCCAGCGTCAGCTCAACGGTCTGCCCGTCAACGGTCACCGTATACAGCTGCTCATCGCTGTCAGTCAGCGGCAGATCTGCGGCGGTCTGCTCCGGTGTGCCGGCCTGCTCTGGTACACCGGCCGGCACCATATTTTTTCTTTTGTTCTGCATACAATCAGCCTCCTTTTATTGCGGTGCGGTCTGCGCCGCACCTGACTGTGTAGTCTGGTTTGATACAGCCTGCATCTGTCCGTTTTCCCGCTGTTCGCGCAGAGCGCGAAGCAGGCGGGATTTGCCGCGGATCTGGCTGTCCGGGATATTCTCGACATACAGCACCGGGTCGGTGATAATGCCGCGCTCCAGCAGGTTGTCATTTGTCGTCGTCTGCATGGTTTCCGACCAGTAGGCACTCGAACCGACTTCCACGTTGAGCTCGAGCGCTGTCGTTTCGAGTGTGTCAAAATCAAAGCGCAGCGTTGTCTCCTCGCCTCCGTCATCGACAAGATATACATTCCGGCAGCCGTAATGCACACGCATCAGGTCGACAAAAATGCGCACGGTATCCTCGACAAAGCGATAAAACTCCATGCGCACCAGCTCCAACGGCGCAATGGTCGCCTGCTGCACGGTGACGATAGCGGAGGTGTTGTCCGGCTTGACATTGCCGAGGGTCGCATCTGACGCACCCATCAGCTCCATTGTGTCCTTCATCATCTGTGACAGCAGTGCCATGACCTGCGTGGAAATATCCGGCGCGCGGAAGGCACTGAGGATCGCTTCATTCGGGTTGCCCCGCATGCCGATTGCCCTGCCGACATCCGAGGAATACCCATTTGGAAAGCGCGTCATGTCGTAAATGATTTTCGGGAAGGCGACATGCTTGATACACTGGACATACATCGAATACAGCTTGTTGATGGCAATCTGGTTGGGGATGGCCTCAGTGACAGGGGACGCGCCGTGATAGCAATGCTTGACACGCTCCCAGCTCATATAGGCGACCGGATACCGGCGGTATGGTGTGATGATTTCCGGCATGATAACAGCATGCTGGGTGCATTTGAAAAAGGCAATGCCGTCCTCTGTGCGCTGCATGCGCAGCAGCACAGTCACCATATTGTCGGTGTCCTCGGTTTGTGGATCATACTGCGGTTCGAGCACGCTGTCCGGCTGGATGCCTTTCGCATCGCTGCGGCTCATGCCGCGCTGCATCGCCTCACGGCGCACATCTTCCACCGAACGCCGCATGGACAGGATGAGATAAGGCTGCCGCTGCACATCGTCCACAGCGGGATTGCCAAAGAAGACATCGGTATTTTCAATGACATCGACTTCAATATCGCCCTGAACGCCCTGTCCGCTGTCCTTATCCGGATCGAACCGGATGTAAAAGCAGCCGTCGCCGTCAACGCAGGCATTGCGCAGCATGTAGCGGTTTTTGCTCTTGACGCCTGCGCGTTCGATGACGGATGACACCGCGCGGTCGATGACCTTCTGCATCGTATCCGCATCCGGCGCGTTCTGGTACGGCTGTGCAGTCACCGCAATGTCGTCCGAAACCAGCATGGAAATGAACAGGTTGACGACACGGCGCAGCACGTTAAAAATCAGCGGGTCGAGCGTCGTGACGTTCAGCCCCTCCCACTGCCGTCCGACAAAAAAATTTTCATTGGTCTTGACGCGGTCATACAGGTCAATGCGGTTGTTGTAATCCACGCCGCGCTGATATTCCTGCCAGACCGACTCAGGTGTCCTCATCGGCATCCTCCTCCTTTTTCGGGCCGGTATAGGCGAGCAGCGCAGCGATATCGCGGCTCAGCGCATCGTCCGCCTCACTCCAGTCCTCCTGCGGCTGTTTGCGCCGCGGCAGCTGCGGCAGGCCGCGCGCCGCCCACACGCCGCAGGCAAAGCAAAGCAGGCTGCACAGGCAGCAAATGATATATTCCATAACTTCCTCCTTGCAGATTCACCCTTCGTAGGCGAGAAATGCGCCAACATCGCCGTCATAGCGGTCAGGCCGCCATGCATCCCCGTCCGGCTGCACGGTCGCGGCGAAATAGCGCAGCGCATCCGGCGCATGCGTGTATTCGTGCGGCGTATTCGCCGTGTCGTTCGGGTTGGCGGGATCGGTGGTCAGCAGCGGCAGCGTGCGGATGAGGTTTTTGCACACCGGGCTGATTTTCAGCTTTGCGGTGCAGATCCCCTGCTCATCGTCGAACGGGCGCAGGTATTCCTTGACGGCATACCAGCCCGCCACGCGTTCCCCATTGCCCGGTCAAAATACAGCCCGGCATCTGCGAAAATATCGATGGCGGAGCGACCGGTTTCCTGCCTGCGGTTAAACAGATCGGGCGGTGCAAGCCGCTGGTCGATGTGTTCGCCCACCTCGGCAGTGCGGATGGCCTCCGCTGCCTCGGAGATAATCAACCCGGAGCGGTATACCTCCCGGTAGACCCATGCCGTGCCGTCCGGTGCGAGCGCAATCCAGAGCGCCGCCAGCATATCCAGTCCGTAGTCGATCGCAAGATACCGTTTCCACCAGCTGGGAAGCGGATCCGGCGGCACACAGACATGCAGTTCCGTGGAAAACTCGCCAAAATACTGCCCTCGAACAAATCCCATCGCCCGTAGAGCAGTGCCTTGCGGCTGCGCTCGTCGAGCAGCTCCAGGCGGTGCACATAATCCGGGTCGTTTTTCATCAGGAAGGCATTGTCCTGCACGCGGGCAGGCAGGAACAGCCTGCCGTCCTTCTCCTCGCCCGGAACCAGGCAGTCGATATAGCGCGCCTTGACCCAGCCGTGTCCGACGCCGCCCGGATTGGTCGACGATTTGACCTGTTTGGGATACCCGTTGACGCCGCGCACGCGCGAGAGCAGATAAGTAAACTGGAATTTTGTGAAATGCGTCAGCTCGTCGAACCGGATGACGTCATATTCGGCGCTCTGGTACTTGGTGACGTCGTTTTCACTGTCGCACGAGCCAAACTCAATGACTGACCCGTTGACAAATTTCCACCTGTGACTGGTCTCGCCATACGTGGCAATGCTTGTCGGATACAGCGACAGCGAAACCTGAATGAGCGAACGCTTGAGCTCCGGGAATGTGCGCCGCAGCACCAGCTGTTTGGAGCCGGGATATTGGAGAGCAAAAATCAGCGCGTCAATCAGCTGCGCATAGCTCTTGCCGCCGCCCGCTGCGCCGCCGAACAGCGTTTCAAACGCAGTTGAGCGGATGAATTCCAGCTGACGCCGGGTGACGGAAAGCTCCATTATTCCACCACCTTGAGTACCAGCTCAAATTTCTCCTGTGTGTCCTGCCGGGAATCGGGCAGCTGGCCCTTGCCCACCGTGCGTTCCAGAATTTCCTTGGCAACGCCGACACGCGCCGTCCCGGTGAGTGAATCGTCCTCCAGCATGTCGCACAGGCACTGTGCCGCCTCCGGCGAATGATCGCACAGGATGTCGCGTACCTGATCCCCATGCGTTTTTTTCTTCCGGCTGCGGCTGCTTTTTGTTTGCGCCAACGGCATTCCTCCTCTCAAATGGATTATTTTAACAGCTCACGGTCTCCATAATACGTCGCTTTTTCCCATTGTCTACGGCAATTTGTTTCGTTTTTGTGCATAACCTGTGCGCACAGAAAAAAAATTCGGATTTTTTTCAAAAACCTCTTGCAATTTTTGTGCACCCGTTGTATGATTGTATCAATCAATTAGTACAATGACACTGAAAGGGAGGATGTACATGCAATGGAATCTTTCCGATGACCGCCCGATCTATTTGCAGCTGATGGAGACCATTACTCTGGCCATCGCATCCGGCGCGCTCCCGCGGGCAGCCGCCTGCCGTCGGTGCGCGATCTCGCAGCGGAAGCGGGCGTCAATCCAAACACCATGCAGCGCGCGCTTGCCGAGCTGGAACACACCGGCCTGCTGTATTCGCAGCGCACCGCCGGACGGTTTGTCACCGACCACACGGAACAGATCACGAAAAAGAGAAAGGAACTGGCTATGGAACAGATACACATCTTTCTGTCTTCAATGAAAGACATGGGTTATACCGCGGAAGAGACCGTGGAACTGATTCGCCAGGCAATCAAGGAGGGGTAACAGATGGCAAACGAGCCTATTTTACAGTGCACCGGGCTGTGCAAACGCTACGGCAATAAAACAGCACTGGACAACGTCACACTCGCGCTGGAGCGCGGCCGCATCGTGGGCCTGCTGGGCCGAATGGCAGCGGCAAATCCACACTCATCAAGCTGGCAAACGGCCTGCTGACACCGACTGCCGGAGAAATCCGCATCGCCGGAAACCTGCCGGGCGCGGAAACGCACGCAAAGGTATCGTATCTGCCGGAACGCACCTATCTGAGTGACTGGATGACGGCAGATGATCTGCTGAAATTTTTTGCGACGTTCTATGAGGACTTCAACCTCGACAAGGCAGCGCAGATGCTGACGCATCTCGGCATCCAGCCGAAGGATTCCCTCAAGACGATGTCCAAGGGTACCAAGGAAAAAATCCAGCTTGTCGTCGTCATGAGCCGCGAAGCCGACCTGTACCTGCTCGACGAGCCGATTGGCGGCGTCGACCCGGCTGCCCGCGACTATATCCTGAACACAATTCTCACCAATTACAATGAAAACAGCACGGTGGTCATTTCGACTCACCTGATTTCCGACATTGAGAAGGTGCTGGACGATGTGATTTTCCTCAATAGAGGTCAGATCACGCTGCACAAATCGGTCGATGACATCCGTTCGGAATACGGAAAATCCGTCGACGCACTGTTCCGGGAGGTGTTCGCATGCTGAGCAAGCTGATTGGCTATGAATTCAAATCCACCCGTCGGATTTTCCTTCCGGCATTCGGCGTCCTCCTGCTGCTCTCGCTGGCAAATTCGATTTTTATTGCCCTGCCGGTCTCCGCCCCGTTCGGCGTACTGATGACCGTCTATGTCCTTGCGATGTTCGCGGTCTGTGTGCTGGCATTCGCGTACATGATTAACCGATTTTACAAAAACCTGCTGGGCGACGAAGGCTATCTGATGTTCACACTGCCCGCGCGTCCGTCGCAGCTGATCTGGGCGAAATGCATCACCTCTACCATCTGGATGGTAGTCACGGTCATCCTGTGCTGCATCTCGCTGTTCCTCCTCGCCACACCTGCGCTCCTTTCTGCCAGCTTTGAGCCTGAGATCGCCTTTTCGGACTTCTGGCATCTGATACAGTACGGGTTCTCCGAGCTGCTGCACGAGTTCGGCGCAAATCTGTTCCTTGTCCCGATCGAATTTACTGTCATCAGCATCGCCGGCGTCATCAATTTCTGCATGCATATCTATGCCTGCCTGTCGCTCGGTTCTCTGGCCAACAAGCACCGCCTCGGCTTCGCGTTTCTCGCATATCTGGGCTTTGGCGTGGCAAAGGAAATCCTGCAGTTTATCTCCTCGTGGATTTTCGATCTGACCGGTCTGAATCTGGATTTCAACCTGACACTGAACACAGCGGCGCAGATGCACATTGTCCTGCTGGGCTGTCTGCTGTTCATCGCGGTATGCATCGCCGTCAACTTTGTCATCACAAACTACATTCTGAGCAAGCACCTGAACCTGCAATAAACCCGCAAACGCAGAGCGCACCGCTGGAAAGCGGTGCGCTTTTGTGTTGAACTTTGTCGGATTGCTGTACATCTCCCCGCCGCATATGGTAAGATAAAGACAGCAAAGCAACAAGGGAGGGAATGGATATGAAATGCCCGTACTGCGGCGTACACTATCTGGACAGCGAACACGAATGCCCGGTCTGCGGCAATCGTCCCGGCATCGGCGCGCCGAAAAAGAAATCCAAATTCACCGCACAGGACAGCTCCGACCAGCCGGCACGGGAGAAAAATTCCTCCGCGAAGAAAATACTCCATCAGCCGGCGTCATCGGATGCGGCCTGGCAGCGGGCTGCCGCGCAGAATAGCGGTGCTTCTCCAAAGCAGCCCGGCGAAGCCCGAACATCCGGCTGTGCGCCCGGCTGCCTGATTGTCGCAATCATTCTGATCCTGCTGACCATCGTTCCTGCGGTGATGTCGTATGTGACCTTCTCCGATTTCTCCGGCGCAGTCACCTTTGTGGACGACGATTCCGAGCTCTACGAACCGTGTGCGCTGGATGAGGTACTGTCCGCCGGCACCTGGACAAACGATGACGGCAGCCTGCGCATTACCGTCTATGATGATGGCTCGATTGCATGGACAGACGGCATCCGCACCGCGCAAGATCCAGCGCCGTCTTTCGAGCGGATGCTCCTCACAGAGGATACCGCATCGGAATCCTGTTCCCGCGAAGAACTGGAGCAATACCCGGTCGAAGATTACACGCACTACACACTCTATTTTTCCGATTCCTCCAGCAATCTGCCGGACTATGACCTGTACATCTATGTGCCAAACGACACCGCCCCGGAGGACGTCACCTCCTTCGGCTGCTTCGACTGGAGAGCGATGAATTTTTCACGCTGACACGGATTGACCAGAGTGAAGCGCCCGCCATGCCGGTTTCCCAATCCACCTGAATGCACAAAAAAGCGCCCGTACCACGCGGTTCGAGCGCTTTTGTCTGTCTTTCGTGTTATGCTTCCGGTGTATGTTCTTTTTCGATTCGTTCGACGCTCCGGCACCGTCCGGTGTTCTCGTCAATGTCGAACAGCACGCCCTGCATGACGCAGACGCCTTCCGCCGGCTCGAACCGGCTGGTCAGATCGCCGCGGAACATCGCAATCGACTGCTCCGCGCGGACGCCGAGCACCGACCACTTCGGTCCGGTCATGCCGATGTCCGTGATATAGCCTGTTCCTTTGGGATTGACGCGCGCATCTGCTGTCGGCACATGAGTATGCGTACCATAGACTGCGGACACCCGTCCGTCGAGGTAATAGCCCATCGCGAGCTTTTCCGACGTTGCCGACGCGTGCATTTCGCACAGCGCGACGTCATACCGTCCCTCCTGCTCACGCAGGATGCGGTCAGCGCGCAGAAACGGATTGTCCGGGCCGTACTGCATGTCACACCGGCCGATCAGCTCGAACACCAGTACGCGCCAGCCTGCACTGGTCTCGTAGATGCCGAAGCCTTCGCCGGGCGACTGCGGCGCGAGGTTTGCCGGACGGATGATATAGCGGTTGTCCTCGAGATACGGGACAATGTTCTGTTTGCGGTAAGAATGGTTGCCGAGCGTGATGAGGTCTGCCCCGGCGGCAAAAATGCTGTCCGCCTGTTTGGGCGTGATGCCGACGCCGCTGGCGTTTTCGCCGTTGACGATGGTAAACGCCGCGCCGGTTTCCTTTTTCACGCAGCGCAGCAGATGGGACACGGTTTTCAACCCCGGATTGGACACAACGTCACCGATTGCCAGTATTTTCATACAGACCCCTCCTCAAAAAAGTACAAAAAGCGGCACAGCTGACCGTGCCGCTTATGTATCCTGTCAAACTCAGTCAAACAGCGGGGAAACCGAAGATTCCTCGTAGATGCGTGCAATTGCCTCGGTAAAGACCGGAGCGACCTGCAACAGCTCAATCTTGTCGCTTTGCTTGCTGGTCGGCAGCGGGATGGTGTCGAGCAGCGCAAGGTTCTTGATCGGGCTGTTTTCGAGACGCTCAATCGCCGGGCCGGACAGTACGCCATGTGTTGCGCAGGCATACACTTCCTTTGCGCCGCCGACCTCGATGAGCGCTTCCGCCGCATGGCACAGCGTACCGGCGGTGTCAATCAGGTCGTCGCACAGGATGCAGGTCTTGCCCTTTACGTCGCCGATGATGTTCATGACTTCGGAGACATTGGCGCGTGGGCGGCGCTTGTCAATGATCGCCAGACGGTAATCCAGCTTCTCACAGAACTTTCTTGCACGGGTAACCGAGCCAAGATCCGGAGAAACGATCATCATGTCGTCGCGGCTGCGGCCAAACTTGCCTGCAATGTGCGGGATGAGTACAGACGCACCCATCAGGTTGTCCACCGGGATGTTGAAGAAGCCCTGCAACTGATGTGCATGCAGATCCATGGTGAGCACGCGGTTTGCGCCTGCGGTCGTGAGGATATCCGCAACCAGCTTGGCGGAAATCGGATCGCGCGCCTTGGACTTTCTGTCCTGGCGGGCATAGCCAAAGTACGGGATAACGGCAGTGATGCGGCCTGCGGACGCGCGCTTGCATGCGTCGATCATAATGAGCAGTTCCATCACGTTGTCGTTGACCGGCTCACAGGTAGACTGTACGAGAAATACATCCGAGCCGCGGACAGTCTCGCCGATGGAAACCGAAACTTCGCCGTCAGAAAAGTGGCCGACGGTACATTTGCCGAGCGACAGGCCAAGAGCGGATGCAATCTGCATCGCCAGCGCGGGATGCGAATTGCCCGCGAGGATTTTAATATTCTTGCCGTGAGATATCATAATTTTTAGGTCCTCCTGCATCTTTTTCAGTCCGTGAAACGCCAGGCGTTTCCCTAATCATGTTCCGAAACGATATATTCTATTCAAATTTCGCGGATTATTTATCCTGTCCGTGCATGCGGCGGCGGCGATCATTCCAGCCTTCCTTGTTCTCCTGCCGTGCGCGGGCAACTGCCAGCGCGCCTTCCGGCACGTTTTTCGTGACGGTGGTACCGGCCGCTGTGAGGACACGATCCCCCAGCTCAACCGGCGCGACGAGGTTGGTATTGCAGCGATAAAGCAGTCGTCGCCGATCACGGTCTGGCTCTTGACATAGCCGTCATAATTGACGACAACCGTGCCGCAGCCGAAGTTGACGCGCTCGCCGACCGTGGCATCGCCGATGTAGGTCAGATGGGAAACCTTCGTGCCGTTGCCGATGGATGCCTTTTTCAGCTCGACGAAGTCGCCGATTCTGGTCTCATCACCGACCCGGCAGCCCGGACGGATGTACGCAAACGGGCCGACGGTCGCGTCGGCTCCCACACAGCTCTCATAAACCTGCGAGGAATTGACGCTTGTCCGGTCTCCGATTTCGCGCGGTCAAGGATCGTGTTCGGGCCGATGGTGCAGCCGCAGCCGATCTTGCTGCCCGGGCGGATCATCGTGCCCGGCAGGATGGTAGTACCACTTCCGATTTCACAGTACGGGGAAATATACGTGTATTCGGGGTCGAGGATGCTGACGCCGCGCTCCATCAGTGCGCTGTTGACGCGGTGCTGGAGCGTCTTCTGTGCGTGGTAGGCATCGCAGGCGGAGCGCACATCGATGTGCGAATGCGTGCGGCAGGCACCGGTCTTTGCGCTGATTTCGCCGCAATCTGAATGGAATGCGTCAGCGACAGCGGGTGGCAGGTCAGAATGTCGCGCCAGCACATCGACGTTGTACACGGCAATGTGCAGGTATCATCCAGCGCGCCGCAGGTCAGCGTTGTGACAGCGGTCTGCGCCTCGACATGCTGATCCATTACCATCTGGTATTCTCTGAAACAACCTCCGGCATCGGTGGAGAGCAGCATAACATCGCCTCCATGCTTCGATTGCTGTCGATACCATTTCCGTGAAATCCGCGTCATCCGGACAGACAATGGATTCAATCCCTTCAGCTCCGGCTCGCTCTGCTGGCGCGCATAGAACAGCCGCACTGTTCCGGCAGTGCATCCGCAACCAGACGTCCGGTCGGGTGAACAGAATCTCGCGCTGTACCGGATATTTTCCGTC
>NZ_NHOC01000002.1 GCF_002157465.1 Butyricicoccus porcorum | reverse complement strand
ACATTTGCCTGATCGTCCGCTTTGACGCGAATGACATTATCGGGTATGTAGCTGATCGTGCGGATTCGGGTGTTGTTTGTATTGTTCGTTCCATCCGAATTGATCTGTCCGCTTTCCCACAGAGAGAGTGAATTGATATTGTTTTCAAGTTCTTCTGTAAATAAACGGATGTCCTGTGTGTTCTTCTCGATCTGCTCTGCCTGTGCGGCAGTCGCACCTGTGGTAATCTTTCCATTTTCCGCCAACACGGAAAGCGAGTCCGTAATTTGTTCGTCCGTTGGGGCACCGATTTGAAGCGCCTTTGCCGCCATCCCACGCGCAATGATATCAACCATCATGTATTCACTCCAAACTCTAACCAGTTTTGTCCATCCTCATCAAAAAAATATAGCGAACCGGTATCCATTTCGATAAACGAACTTCCGTTTGCAATCATTCTCTTCCCGAAATTCGGAAAAGGCTTTGGATCTGATGAAAGACCACAAAGGTCGAATCGAACTATATTATCATGCAGATAATCATAGAAAATGGTAGAAATCATATGACCATTCCTTTCAAACAAAATATACTGTAATAATAATCGTACTGAACGAGTTGTCCACTGTAATAAATTTCAAAACTGTTAACAAAGAGCGCTGGCATAAATCAAAGTCAACACTGACCGGACATCCCGTTATCAGGCGTTCTTTTGCTATCAACACAAAAAAGCCGGTCGGAGCAGTTATGCAATCATACTGCTTCGATCGGCTTTTTATTTTCTGTTCTCGCTGATAAGGGATACTCGCTTCTTATGTTATCCTATTACAGGGATCTCGCTTATGCCTTTGTAATATTGACAACACAGTTCTGATTATCCTTGGTCAACGTAACGGTGTTGTTCTGATACGTCCATGTTGTGATGTCATCTGTGTTTTCGCCATCCTGACCCAGTTCTTCAGCAATGGCATTGATGAGTGAGTCAGCATTTGTCCCTACGAAAGTCAATTTGATCGCGCTTACAGTATCACCTTCACTGGTCAGAACAACCGTTACGCTCTCACCGAACAGGGTCGTGGAATACGAATCGCTTTTTTCATTGGCACCGAGCATCGCCAATACATCTGTTTCCTTTGCCCCAGCCTGGCGTGCCAGTTGTTCAAAGGTAAAGGTGTCATTTTCGACATTTAACGACGGCGTTCCCGCAGCGGGCTCACTGGCAATCACAGCAGAGCCATTATCGGCAGTGGCGGCATCGTTTACGGAGTCTGATAAATCTTTCGAGCCGCAGCCAGCGGCCAGCACCATGCATGCAGCCAAGATCATCACCTGAATTTTACGTTTCATAATGCAATCCTCCTAGATTTATAGCAATATAGCATAAATCCAACCTCTTCTCCCACAGAAAAACAGCTATGTCTTTCTGTGATTCATACAATTTAAATCGTCTTTATTATACCATTCTATCGACAGCATTGCAATATATTTTGATAAATTAAAGAACATCCTGCACACTATACGAATATAGCATGCAGGATGTTTATTTGCGGACAATATGCCCGCCCCGCTGTTTACTTTTCTATAAATTCAACTGTTTCACAGGTCGCCTTCCGGTCAGAGCCCGACTTATTCAACAAAAATCGATGCCTCATTGGAAGCAACTGTGTTGCCGTCCGCATCCGTGATAACGCAACGATACTTCTGACCATCACGTGCCGCCGTAATCGGAACAGTCAGCGTTGCGGTCTGGTTGCCGCTCTGGGAAGAATTCTGCCAATAGCTGGTGCCAACATTCTGATACTGCCACTGGTAAGTCAGGTCACTGTTTCCAGTTGCCTCGACGGTGAAGGTCGCCATGTCACCAACCGCACCGGTGAAGTCTACCGGCTGGCTTGTGATCGTAATCTTCGTTACAACAGTCAGCGTCGCCGCATCAGAAGTTGCCGAATTCCCTGCTGCATCGGTGATAATGCAGCGATACTTCTGGCCATCACGTGCCGCCGTAATCGGAACGGTCAATGTTGCGGTCTGGTTGCCGCTCTGAGAAGAATTCTGCCAGTAGCTCTTGCCAGGGTTCTGGTACTGCCACTGATAGGTCAAACCCTCGCCTGCTGCCTCAACAGTAAATGCTGCCTGCTCGCCGACTGCACCGGAAACATCCTCCGGCTGACCAGTGATCTCAAGTTGCGTATCTACCGTCTTGACAAACAGCGTTGCCTCACCGGAGGTCGCAGTTGTGCCAGCTGCATCCGAGATGACGCAGCGATACTTCTGACCGTCGCGCGCCGCCGTAATCGGAACCGTCAGTGTTGCGGTCTGGTTGCCGCTCTGAGAAGAATTCTGCCATACTGTTTTGCCGGCGTTCTGATACTGCCACTGATAGGTCAGCTCTTCACCCGTAGCTTCAACCGTGAAGGTTGCCTTTTCACCAAGCGCGCCGGTGTAATCGACCGGATTAGAGGTGATCGTAATTGTAGTGGTCGGTTCAACTACCTCAATTGCTGCCGAATCGGAGGTGACAGTATTGCCGTCCACATCCGAGATGACGCAACGATACTTCTGACCATCGCGTGCCGCAGTAATCGAAACCGTCAGCGTCTTGGTCGTACTGCCGTTCTGAGAGGATTTCTGCCAGTAGGTGCTGCCAGCGTTCTGATACTGCCACTGGTAGGTCAGCTCGCTGTTGCCTTCCGCCTCAACAGTGAAGACAGCCTTTGTGCCAACCGCGCCGCTGACATTCGTCGGCTGAGAGGTGATCGTGATCTTCGGCG
This sequence comes from Butyricicoccus porcorum, assembly GCF_002157465.1. Lineage (GTDB taxonomy): Bacteria > Bacillota > Clostridia > Oscillospirales > Butyricicoccaceae > Butyricicoccus_A > Butyricicoccus_A porcorum. The sequence goes on along the minus strand of NZ_NHOC01000002.1, from coordinate 420,798 downwards.
TTGCTGCCGTTGCATGCATTGTTGCCGCGCTGGAAGTAATGCTGTTTCCGCCTGCATCGGTGACAATGCAGCGATACTTCTGACCATCACGTGCTTCCGTAATCGGGACAGTCAGTGTATCGGTCGTGCAGCCACTCTGGGAAGAATTCTGCCATGTCGTTTTGCCACCGTTCTGATACTGCCACTGGTAGGTCAGGCCATTGCCTTCCGCAACAACCGTGAAGGTCGCCTTTGTACCGATCTCGCCGGTATAATCCCCCGGCTGAGAGGTAATCATAACTTCCTTCTCATGTTCGTCTGTATAGGTTGTGTCGTTGAATTCTACGGTTGCAACATACTTCTGCTCACCGGTGGATTCGTCCGTTTCAACCGTCAGTGTTGCATCCCGCTTCTCAACATGTGTGTCGCCATTTTCGCAGGTAAAGGTTGCAGTTGCCGTGTAGCTTCCGTCATCTGCCTTAACCCACTCCCATACCGGATCGCCATAGCTATGGCCTGTAGCCGGGATGGTCAGTGTCTTGGTGCTTACATAGTTTACATCGTCATGTGTAACTTTTGCCTTATAGGAAATAGAACCGTCTTCCTCACAGGTCGCAGCAGTATAGCCGCTCTTTGTGATAGTCTGAGCATCCTCAGTTGCAGTTTCCTCTGCTGTTGCGCCGCAGCGGTCACAGGTCAGCTTCGCGGTTGCGGTAGAGCAATCATCTGCCCAGGTCCACTCCACAGAATACGTATGCGTCCCCGGCGTAACCGATTCTTCATGCGTATAATTCTGGCCGTCAACATTTGCGGTATAGGTGTAGGTCAGTCCGTCAACACAATTGCCTGCCTGAGCCACATCTGCTACCGTGCGGGTGCTGATGGTCGTATTGTCCCATACGCAGTCGAACATATGATCCTTCAGTTCAACCGGAACTCTGTACAGAGCAGCTTCCGTATAATCCGCAGAATGAATCCAGGTTTCAGACTTCTTGCCGCTCAGTTCCAACCCGGCCGCAATGTCATTATATACCGTATCTGCATCGGTCTTGTTGTTATCCAGTTCATCTGCGTCAAAGCTCTTGCCGCAGTCGATGCATACATAGGAGGTGCCGGTATTCCGGTTGCCATCGCTATCCTTGGTATAGTAAGTTTCATCATACTTAACATATGTGTGGCCATGTCCCGTAGACTCGTCAGCCTGTGCCTCTGTGGAAGGCTCGGTATCGCCGCCCTCTGCCGGGCTCTCTTCGGACGATTCCTGAATCAGGCCGCACTCGGAACAACAGCTTACTGTATGCTCGCCTTCTGTGCAGCTTTCCGGCACGGTAACTTCGCTGTAGGAATGGTCAGTGCCAGTCAGATGCGTCATTTCAATGGTACCGACAATGTTTGCACTCCACATGAACTCATCATTGTCGTTGGTCTCATCATCGCTGGAGTAATAGGTATTGTAATCCGGATTGTAGTTGGTTTCTGCGAACTGATAGCCAAAGCTGCGGTCATCTTCAATAATGCCGTGGCTGGTGCCGTCCGCATCCGTATACGGAGCCTTGCCGGAGGCGTAGCCATAACGGGTGGCGACAGAAACATACATCTTGCCGTCATCCTTGATGGTCATATCAGCAATCGGCGGATTTTCCACAGTAATGGTATTTGCGCCGGTCTCATCATCCGTCATGGTGAATGCCATGCCGCCCAGTGCTACAGACATGTCGCGCTTGCCGCTGACCTTATTGTACTCGATCAGCTTGTCTACTTTGCCGCTCTCCAGATCATACGACAGGATGCAGTTGGACAGGCTGAAGTATACCTTGCCATCATAGTATGCGGTAGAAATCGCAATAGACGGATACTGCTCCGCTGCCTCTGTATACTCCGCATACAGCGACTGAATCAAATCGTTGTCAACCATTGCATTGGAGGACGGATCATAGATCTGGCCGTTGTTGAAATCAACCAGTGTTACATACGAATCATCCGAATCTGCCAGTGTCGTGTCGTGATAAACAACCTTCAGCTCAGTATCACCAAAAATGTCTCCATACGGATCGTCCGCAGCCTTCGTGCTGCTTCTGGTGGTGCTGTTCGAGCCGGTATTCTTCATATAATCGCCATACTGATCCATGATCTCCAGCATATTGGTGGAATCATACAGATAGTACGCGCGATCACCAACCTGATAGGTCTGGCTCTTGATGAAAGCTACCCATGCATCCTCATAGGTCGTATCGGTTGCAATATCCTGATACAGGGTAACAATGTCGGAAAAATATCCGTCGTACAGTTTGCGTGCAGACGTATCGCTGAACATGAAATACAAATGGTTCATGTTGCCGTCTGTCTCAACGCGGTCTCGGTTCATGCATTCGATATAGATATCGGTATAGCAGGGGTCAACATAATACCATTTACCATCTGCCTTGACTGCGTTCCAGTAGTGAGGAGAATCGAAATCACCCGTCTCACCAAACATGGAGGACTCAGTCTGGTAAATGATCTTAACCTCGTCGATAATCGCAGCACTGTCCGCGCTCCAGACACAGTCGCCGTTTTCATCGGTTTCCGGCGTACCATCGGCATTCAGCTTATAGTTGAGTTCCTTGTAGGATTTCCAGTCGGAAGCCGTGTCGATGCTTCCGCCGTCCTTCACATAGACTTCCGGGAATGCACACTGAACGAGATACGCATATGCATTGGCATAGCCAAAGCATACTGCACTTCTGCCAACCAGCGCGCCAACCTGTGTGCTTTCCCACAGGCCAACGATGGTATCGGCAGTAGAAGCTGCCTGCTGAGAACCATTGCCATTCGGGTCATCCGTCTGATCCTCCATATAGCTCTGAGCCTCTGCGGTTGCAATTGCCTCTGCCTGCTCCTCGCCGTACTGATCCACCAGGGCATCATAGTATCCGTCATGTACCTGCGTCTGAATCATGTTGTACATGCACTGATACGCCGTCTTATAAAGGTCGCTCTCGGTCGGCTCCGGTGCTTCCATCTTCGCCGAATCCTCCATAATGGACGCCATAGCGAAATTGCAGTAATTTGCCAGCCAGTCATTCAGTGCCAGATACTTCTGAATATCCGTCATGCTGTCATCCAGCGATGCCAGCGCCTGATTTCTGACTTTCTTAATCTGATCGCCATATGCCTGGGCGCTGAATTCGGTAGCCAGGTAGTAGATCTGTACCAGACCTGCCATGGTATCGTAATCGGCACCGGTTTCCGGAATGCTTGCAATATCGAGAAGAGAGCCAATCGGATTTGCATTGGTATCCTTCGTGGTGTTGTACGCTACCTGAACACCGTAAATATCCGCATGTTCCTCAAGGCTCTGAATATACTGCGCATACAGCCCCAGCAGATTCTGTGCCTGCTCGTCCGTCAGATTATATACGTTGGATTTTTCCTCCAGCTCATCTGCCGCAAGAGAAATGCGGTTATCCATCTCGACGTTGACCGTGGTAACATTGTCATCCGAATCGGTTTCATAGGTAACGTCAACCAATCCGGTCATGTTATTCTCTTCCAGTACCTCCTCGGTTGCGGAGTCCATTTCCTCCGAAGAAATACTGTGGTCAGAGACATCTGTGGAGTCATTGTAATTGTTAAAGACTGCATCTTTAACTACCGACTTTGCTTCGCTGTCCTCGGTTGCTTCCTCGCTGTCATCCAACGATGCAACAATTTTCGCAGAGGTACGATTGATTTCCTCAGTCGAGCTGATCGAAGTCTCTTCTGAGTTGTCCTCTGTGTCAGTTGTTGTGGAAGGAGCGGCAAATGCAGCGGGAGTAATGGTACTTACCACCATTGCCATTGCCAGAAGTCCGATGACAAACTTCCTTAACTGATTTTTCATCTTCCCTGTCCTTTCATTAAAGTATAGTAAGATTTATATATAATAACATATGATAAAACATATGATAAAGCATATGGTGAATGGCCAGGGCTGCCCAAATCTTTCCACATTTTTCTCCCAATTATCCCAAAAATCCAACAAAAAATAAATCCGCAGCCCCAATCCTGCTCCACCGGTGATTTTTAACTATTCGTAGCCCCATATTACCATATATTGCAGGAAATGTCCACTATTTATTTTCAATGTATTCACCTGCCATTTCATATCTTTTCTTCCTTTTTTTACAAAAACATGGAATAGCGCGCTGCAATTTGTATCTCTTGTGGAATAGAAAAAAGCAGTGACCCGTCTTCGCGGCAGATCACTGCTTCACAATTTGCATACAATAATATTGCGTGCGTTATTTCATCCGTCTGAGAATCTCCACAACCAGTTTCCAGGTGCGCTGGACAGAGGCGATATGCATACGTTCACGGAACGTATGGATTTCCGTCAGATCAGGGCCAAACGAAACGCAGTCCAGCCCTGGCAGCTTGCCTGCGAACATGCCGCATTCCACACCGGCATGAATCGCTTCAATCTTAGGAGCTTCGTCGTACTGCTCCGTGTACACCTCTGCCATCAGATCGCGCAGCGCGGAATCCTTCTGGAATTCCCAGCCCGGATAGTCTCCGGACACCTCGACACTTCCGCCCAAAACGGACATCAGGCAGGACAGGCGGTCTACCAGCATCTGCTTCTGTGTTTCCACACTGCTGCGCACACAGAACGACGCGCTGATTTGCTGTTCCTCCGTTTTGAGTACACCCAGATTGAGCGATGTCTGCACCAGTCCGTCGATTTCATGGCTCATCGCCTGAATGCCATTGGGCGCGCAGGTCAGCAGGCACAGCGCATTCTGTGTGCCCGCCGCATCCATGGGAAGTGCATTTGCCTCTGTCTGCTCGACAGCCGTGAAAACACCGGCGTCGGTGGAACGATACTCATTTTTCAGTGCAGCTTCCATCTGTGCGCAGGCCGTTTTGACCGAGTCTGCATCCGCAGCAACGATCACTGCGACAGTCTCCTGTGAAATGGCATTGTCTTTCAGACCGCCGTTCACGCAAATCAGGCGCATATCTGTCGCCTTGCTGACTGCATACAGCACGCGGCCCATCAACATGTTGGAATTGCCGCGCCCCTTGTCGATTTCAACGCCGGAATGTCCACCCTGTAAACCGCCGACAGTCAGGCGGAGCACCGTGCCGTCAAACGGCGTGCGCGTCACCGGCAATATGCAGCGGGAAATATTGCCGCCGGCACAGCTGACGGTAAAAACACCTTCATTCTCGGAATCGAGATTCATCATGCGGCGTCCCTTCAGCGCGCTGACATCGATATCAACTGCACCGAGCATGCCAATTTCCTCATCTACTGTAAATACCGCCTCAAAGCGCGGATGCTGTATCTCCGGATCATCCAGAATCGCCAGCGCCATTGCTACAGCAATGCCATCGTCGCCGCCGAGCGTCGTGCCCTCTGCATAGACCGTATCGCCGTCCGTCACGAGGTCAAGCCCTTCCGTCTGCATATCCTTCGTACAGCCGGGTGCCTTTTCGCACACCATGTCCATATGGCCCTGAAAAATCACGGGATCTGCCTTTTCATAGCCGGCAGATGCCTCTTTGATAATGATGACGTTGCCCATGCTGTCCTGGTGCACTTCCAGACCACGCGCATCGGCAAACGCCTTCAGCCAGTCACTGATTGCCTTTGTGTTGCCGGAACCATGCGGAATTGCACACATCTGCTCGAAAAAGCCAAACACACGTTTCGGCTCCAGATTTTCAAGAACTGCCATATCAAATGCTCCTTTTTATAGAAAATATGCCTTGCGGCAGATTTATTTTTTCAGACGGTAGCCTTTACCCTTCTCCGGCTGAATATACTGCTGGTCCAGCAGAAATTCCGCCACCTGACCTGCAAATTTTTCAGGCTCCATCACAGTCAAACGCTTGCGGGACCAGAACTGCCCGACCTTGACACCGTCAATCTGTCGGGCAATTTCCGCCAGCGTAATGATTTCATGTTTTTTCAGATAGTTGAGGACGCGCCGCCCGCACTTCGACAGCAGCATGCGGGTCAGGTCTTCCTGCTGGCTCATGGACTTTTTCAGTCCCCAGGCATACAGCACAGCGGTCACAACCGCGAACAGCAGGATTCCCAGCAAAATTCTTCCCTTGCTCATTTCGGCATCCGATCCTTCCCACGAAACAAAATAAACCGATTGTTCCGCAAAATCTGCATATATTTTACCAGCCGGTCATACAGCGGCTCTGCATCTTTTCCGAACTGTGCCTTCAGCGCATCAGCCAGCTGACCGACCGTTTTCTCCCCGTCAATCTGCTTCCACAGGAAGCTGCCATATGCATCCAGATCAATATGGCTCACGCGGGGCGTATGAAAGAACGTCTGTGCGATTTTGCTGTAAAAACCGCGGTGTACCATGTGAATGGTAACCTTTCCGTCTTTTTCCTCCCATGAATTCTGTGAATTGTGCACCGGAATATAATCCAGGTAATTCTCTTTCTGTTTTTTCGCCAATGTTTTTTTCTCCTATTGATTGAAGCCGGGCTGCATCGTCACATGGCAGCCCGGCTCTCATTTTGTCAGGATATCTTATTCGCTCTTCGAGGATTTTTCGCCCTTTTTGGCAAACAGATAAATGGTGAACAGCAGGACAGCGAATACAACCAGACCGCCGATCCGGCCGATAGAAATGCCGCGTGCAGACAGGTCGATGATTTTACCGACAGACTTGTCGCCAACCTTCCAGATAGCAAGAACTGCCAGCAGGATGCCGACCAGGCCTTCGCCTGCAATCAGACCGGAGGTATACAGAACGCCGGACTGTACGCAATCATTCTTTGCCTTTTCAGACGCATACTTGCGCTTCTCCAGATACCAGCGCAGCAGGCCGCCCGCCATAATCGGAGTGGACAGATAAATCGGCAGATACAGACCAATTGCAAACGGCAGTACCGGAATGCCGAGAACACGGACAACAATTGCAATGAAAACACCGGTCAGTACCAGCGTCCACGGCAGGTTGCCGCCCATAACGCCTTCGACAACCATCTTCATCAGCATCGCCTGCGGTGCCGGCAGTTCGTTGGAGCCATAGCTCCATGCTGCGGACAGCAGATACATAATGCCGCCAATTGCAATCGCCGATACCACGCAGCCAATCAACTCACCCATCTGCTGTTTCTTCGGGGTTGAACCAACCAGGAAGCCGGTCTTCAGATCCTGCGAGGTGTCACCCGCAATTGCTGCAATGACGCAGATGATGCCGCCAATGGTGATCGCTGCAATCATGCCGTCCGTGCCGCCGTTGCCTGTGGCCTTGAGCAGCAGCGTGGAGATCAGCAGCGTTGCAATCGCCATACCGGATACCGGGTTGTTGGACGAACCGATAAGGCCGACCATACGGGACGAAACGGTTGCAAAGAAGAAACCGAATATAATAACAATCAGTGCGCTGAACAGGTTGAGCGGAATGGTCGGAACCAGCCACAGACCAACAGCAATGCCGAGGACACCGACAAGCAGAACTTTCATGGAAAGATCCTGATCGGTGCGCAGCGTGCTGTTGCCTGCGCCCTTCTTGCCATAGTCGCCGATGGCATCCTTAAACGTGCGGACAATCAGCGGCAGCGAGCTGATCAGGCTCATAATACCGCCCGCAAGCACTGCGCCCGCACCGATATAGCGGACAAACTTACTCCACATCGCATCGACACCGCCGGTTGCAAGCAGTTCATTGACCGACACATCTGCCGGGAACAGCACCGCATCGCCGCCAAACAGCGCGATGAGCGGCATAATAACAAACCACGCGGTCACGCCGCCGGCGAACAGATACGACGATACCTTGACGCCGCAGATATAGCCGACACCTGCCAGTGCAGGCAGAACATCCATGCCAATTCCGGCACCCTTGTAGGCCGGAATCTCATAGGCAACCTCACTCGGGAACAGCTTCAGGCCGTCAGCCACAAACTTATAAACTGCTGCAATGCCGAGGCCTGCAAATACAGTGGACGCCTTGGAGCCGCCCTCCTCACCTGCAATCAGAACCTCCGCGCACGCCTGTCCTTCCGGATATGCCAGTACGCCATGCTCCTTGACAATCAGCGCGCTGCGCAGCGGTACCATGAACAGTACGCCGAGAACGCCGCCGCACAGGGCAATCAGGCCGATTTCCAGCAGGCTCGGCACATCACACAGGCCCTCATCTGCCCACATGAACAGGGCAGGCAGGGTGAAGATTGCACCGGCTGCCACGGACTCACCGGCCGAGCCGATGGTCTGAACCATATTATTTTCCAGAATGGAATCCCGCTTGAGTACCATGCGAATGATACCCATCGAGATGACCGCCGCAGGAATGGATGCGGAAACAGTCATGCCAACGCGCAGACCCAGATACGCGTTGGCTCCACCGAACAGAATGGCCAAAAGCGCGCCGAGAACTACAGATACCACTGTAAATTCAGGCATAACCTTATCCGCCGGAATGTAGGGTTGGAATTTCTTTTCTTCCACGTTTTCTACTCCTCTCTTTTGCGGCTGTCGCCATTTTACAACACCCGCTTGTAGATAGAAGTATGTGAAACATGCACATACTTCTATCTGCTATTGTACGTTATTTCACTACCTCCGTCAAGTAGATCAGTGGATATCCCGTATAATTTTGTTGAAAAAATCCGTATTCCGTGGTACTCCACACCATATTTAGGGAAATTGTGCAGTTTTTTTCCGATGCAGGTATGAACTGTATTCCATATCTCTGATATTCCGGGTACCTGCTTACCTCTGGTTCTGTCTGTGAATTGACGCTTCGATCTGCCGGTTGACCTGCTCGACCTCATCCCGGAACATACGCGCAGAAATGCGCTGTGCACCATGTGCCAGAATAATGATCTGCTCTATGCCGTCCGATGTGGCAACGCGGACAGTTTTTCGCCCACTGACCTCATACGACACCTTTTCAATAAACATATCCGCCGTTTCCGCTTCCTTCGTATACACGACATGGATGTTGTGATAGCTGTCCACGATACCGGTTTGTCCCGGTACACGGTAGGCATCAAAGACCAGAATCACCTCGCAGCGGCGGTATGCCTGATAGTTGCACAACGTATCCATCAGCGACTGACGCGCCGCGTCAATGTTATCCTTCGCCAGCGCCTTGAGATCCTCCCACGAAAAAATAATGTTATAACCATCGACGAGCAGATAATCGGTTGCAGGCTCCAGCTGCCGCAATATCTCCCGCGGATGGTCATACTGCATAGCCTGCCGCGGCCGAAACGCACCCCGTCTCTGGATTTTGCCATAGGTACGCTCAAAAATCTTTTGCAGTTCCCGATCGAGCTCCGCCGGGCTACTATAGGCCGCCGACACGCGCTGTGTAATGGTCTGTGTCGGTGCCTCCTCTGCCTTTGGCGCTTTGAGCACGGCAGGCAGATGCATGTGCTGCTCCACCTCATGCCATTTGACCGGGTATCCCGCGCCGTGCGAGCAGAACACAGAATCCGGTGTGTTGTCCAGGTCGGCCTCTGGCTGATATTGCATGCGCGCCACAACTTCTTCTGTATTGTGGCATGGACGGTAACCGTCAACGGAAAGGGACAGCCTGCCGCGCCCTCTGGAATAAGCAGCAACCTCCCGCGGATAATCCTGCATGGTAGAGACTGGTGCGGTACCGGTCAGTACAGCGTATTCCCCATCGGATTCCGGCGGATCAAATGTACCGCCGCGCGCCGGGATGTCCGACATCGCCCGCCCCACGCAGTCCTGCGGCAGCTCCAGACGAAATGCATACCACGGCTCCAGCAGAATCGATTCCGCTTTCATGAGCCCCTGCCGGACAGCGCGATAGGTTGCCTGTCGAAAATCACCGCCCTCCGTATGCTTGGCATGCGCGCGCCCTGTGAGCAGCGTAATGCGCATATCGGTAATGGGTGAGCCGGTCAGCACACCCAGATGTTCTTTTTCCTCCAGATGTGTGAGAATCAGACGCTGCCAGTTGCGATCCAGCGTGTCCTCGCTGCATGCGGTCGCAAATTCCAACCCACTTCCCCGTGCAAGCGGTTCGAGCAGCAGATGTGTTTCCGCATAATGCCGCAGCGGTTCAAAATGCCCGATCCCCTCTACCGGTGCAGCAATCGTCTCCCGGTAAACAATATTGCCCGGACCGAATGAAACCGCCATATCAAACCGTTCCTCAATCAGGTTTTTGAGGATTTCCAGCTGAATTTCTCCCATCAGCTGCAAGTGAATCTCCTGAAGGTGTTCATTCCAGACGATATGCAGCTGCGGGTCTTCCTCTTCCAGTTGTCGGATTTTGCCCAACGCGGTATAGGCGTCACAGCCGTCCGGCAGCAGCAGCTGATAGGTCAACACAGGCTGCAAGACAGGCGCCTGCGATTCCGGCTCCAAGCCGAGCGCATCGCCCGGTCTGGTTCTGGTCAGCCCGGTGACCGCGCAGATGCTCCCCGCAGGGACAACGTCAACCATCTGGTACTTTTCGCCGGAATACAGCCGCAGCTGATCCGCCTTTTCCTCCCAAACCTCATCTCCCGAAGCAGACAATCCCGCATTGGTCAGCAGTGTTTTTACCTTCAGCTCTCCGCCGGTGATCTTCATCCAGGTCAGACGATTGCCCTGCGGGTCGCGGGAAATTTTATATACCTTCGCGCCGAATGTCGCAGGATACTGCGGGGTGACGGTGTACGCCTGCATACCGCGCAGGAAATCTTCTACGCCGTCCAGCCGGAGTGCCGAGCCAAAAAAGCACGGAAACAGCTCCCGATGGACAATGGCGTGCTGCAATTCCTCGTGGGACAGCGTCCCGTTCTCCAGATACTGCTCCATCAGCACTTCCGAACACATGGCAGCGGCATCATTCCGTTCATCTTCCTCAGCGGAAAAATCCACACAGCCATCGCTCAGACGATGCCTGAGCTGCTCCAGCACCGTGTCATGCTCCGCACTGTCCAAATCCATCTTATTGATAAAAAGAAACGTCGGGATATGGTACTGTTCCAGCAGCTTCCACAGTGTTTCCGTGTGGCCCTGCACGCCGTTGCTGCCGCTGATGACCAGAATGGCATAATCCAGAATTTGCAGTGTACGTTCCATTTCTGCGGAAAAGTCTACATGTCCCGGCGTATCCACCAGCATAAACTCCGTCTCTTCCAGCGATAAAATCGCCTGTTTGGAGAAAATCGTAATGCCGCGTTCGCGTTCCAGACGGTAGGTATCCAAAAACGCATCCCTGTGGTCAACGCGCCCCAGCTTCTTCAGATTACCGCTGACATAAAGCATGCCTTCGGACAGCGTGGTTTTTCCTGCGTCGACATGGGCTAAAATTCCTGTAACTAATCGTTTCATAACGGGTTTCCTTGTCCAAAATTGTCGTTTTGGCTCTATTGTATCACATACCGCCGGTTTTTTCACCCTCTTCGCGGCGACAGACTTACAAGCACAGCAAAAAAAGCCCTGCGCGCAAAGCGAGGGCAAAAAAATAAACCCTTGACGCGGCGGTCAGGGTTTATTTTACATTGTTTTTGCAATCACTGGACAGGATCGGTTGCCGGAACGGCCAGAGATGTTTCAAACGAAACACCGCCGACGTTGACATTGACCGCCGACGTGCGCATACCAGTCATCGACTGAATGGACGAACGGACTGCGCTCTGCACATTCTTGCAAACCTCACAGATGTTGAAGCCATATTGCGCGAGCAGGCTGACCTCCACTTCGACCAGATCGCCGTGGAACTCGACCCTGACGCCCCTTGCCAGGCTTTTTTTGCCCAAAAACTCCGCGACATTGGTGCCGATGCCGGAATACAGGTTTCCAACGCCCTCCGTTTCGGATGCAGCGATTGCGGCGATAGATGCAATAACGTCTTCAGAAATACGGACGCTTCCCTGATCGCTTTCGGAAGTCCAATAATCCTTGCTGTCTGCCATAGGTATCACACTCCTTACGAAGTGATTATATCATACCGCGCGGCATTTGGAAATAACAAAATCAAAAAAGCGCGTTATTTCGCTTCACTGAGGCGGATCATGGACGGATCAGCACCGGTTTCTGACACGATCAAATCAGAAATTGTGGCAGCGTCGGCAGAGGTCAGGCCCTTTTTCGGTGGTGCGACAACTACACTAATCGTGTCCTCTGAGATATAAACGACCGCATCTTCATAGCCCTTTGCCTTGATCTGGCTCTCCAAACGCTCTTCCTTTACCATATCGCCCGCAATATCGGTAATTTTGGCGCTTGCCTCTTTCTTGGCGTCCTCTGTCGCAGTCTCACTCGCAACCGTTTCCTTCAGCATGGACAGTGCTTCGTCGCGCGCAGTCTGTCTGGACAGGCGTGCTTGTGCGAAATAGTCATTCGCGGTTCCACTCGCTGCCTGATCCCCGCTGTCCGTTTCTCCCGAACCGGCGGCATCCGTTGTTTCCTTATCCACAGCAGTCACCTCGCCGTAGACCGAGCCGGTTGCCTCGCTGTCCTCCTCCATCGCCTGATTGGCAATCGTCAGCTCCTCCGGCGACTGAAAATAACTCCAGTTGAGATAGACTGCCACGCACAACATCAGACCGATGACGCCGTACACGGCACCGCGTTTCCGAATGGTTCCCATATGCGTTCCTCCTATTGGCTCATTTTTGAAATGGAAATACGATCACTCGATATGCCGCACAGTGCCGAAACCGCCTGTGTGATCTCCAGCCGCACCGCGCTGCTGTCCGCGCCATCGCACAGCACAACTGCACCGCGAAAGGTCGGATAATTGCTCTTAATCAGCACCGGGGATTCGCCATAGCTACCATCGGAGAGGATGGACATCGCACTTTGATAGCTCTCGCTTGTACTGCTGCCGTCCGATGAGGTCTGGCTGGATTTGTTTACATCCGAAGCATACACCGACTCCTCCCCTGATTCCAGGGAGAGCAAAACCTCGACGCGCCCCGCACCGTCAATTTTGGACAGGCTCTCCGCGATGGCCTGCTGAAATGCAGCGAGGTCAAATTCCTGTACAGATTCACTTCCGGTCTCAGTTTGCTCCGACTCTTTTTCAGGCAGACCGGACGAGGCCAGAAGCACCACACCGATCAAAATCACTGCGATAAAATATTTATATTTCTCCCAAAGGCGAATCAGTCCTGTTTGCCAGCTTTTCATGTAACCGCCCTCTCACTCTGCCAAAATCGCGTCCTTCGGCACGCCGAGTTCTGTCGAAAGCCGGTTTCGCAGCGCATCCAGCCTGCTTTCGGAGACGCTGTCCTCTGGCTGGATGGACACGGCAGTGATCGAAACGGTTCCATCCTCCGCAACAGTTGCCGTCGCCTGTGCCGTACAGGAGATTCCATCTTCTGCCGCCTGCTGTACGACATATTCCGCCGTCTGCGCCTCCACCTGTTCCTGTATCGCCGCGCGGTACACATCACCCGCCTCGTCCTGCTGTACCTCTGCCGCTTTGGGCAGCAGGTCAGACAGTCCGGACGGCAGCGCACCGCGCAGCGGAATGACCAGAGAGAGAATCAACACGATACCAACCCCCAGCCGGATGGCTTCCTTCAGCGCACCATCCGGCACAAGCGCCAGTGCGACCGCACCGAACAGCGATGCAGCTGTCACGCTCAGGATTACCTGCCGCAGGAGCACAATCATGTCACCATCACCACCGAATACACCAGCTCAAAGAACAGGATTGCCGAACAGCTGCCCAGCATACCCAGAATCAGCCCGATACTGCCGGTGATACCGTCGAGCAGTCCCGCCAGCTGCGGCGGGCAGATCGGCGAAAGCAATGCCGTTCCCGTGCGGAATACCAGATAGCTGATGCCGAGCCGCAGGAACGGCACCAGACAGATTGCCGCGACACACAGCATGCCAAAAATGCCGAGCGAATTTTTGAGTACGACGGCACCGGAGAGCACCGCGTCTGTCGCCCCGGACAGAATATTTCCAACCACCGGGACAGCACCGGACAACGCGAACTTCGCCGCCTTGACCGTGTTTGTGTCCATTCCATGACTTGCTGTACCAGAAATTGTGATATAGGTAAAAAACAGCGTGAGCAGCAGCTTGAGCGTGCCCACGGTCAACCATTTGAGAAATGCCGCCAGCCGCGACAGCATGTTGTTGCTGATTGCCGCGTTTACAGTAATCATCGCCACATATGCCGATACAGCGGGAATGAAAATCCCTGTAATCAGAGAAATACACAGGTCAAGAGCGAACATCGTACCGCTGTATGCGAGCGCTGCCGAAGCCGGTGAGCCGGACAGCGATACCGCGGTCATCATAACCGGCAGCATGGATTTGGAAAACACCTGTATTTCCTCTGCTGTCTGGCTGCACAGCCCCATCAGTCCGGACAGATCGCGGTATACAACCGCCGTGACCCCAAGTGCACCCGCCAGGCTGAGAATCAACGGCGACAATTGAGAGGTTTTTGCAAAACTGCCCGCACAACCGCACAAGATCAGGATAACTGCAACGCGAACCAGGGTTGCCGCCGCACGCCTGACCGCACTCTGCTGCTCCTGTTTGGTGCGCTGCAATAAGGTATATACGCTCTGTGCAAGATCGCCTTCCCCATCCAGGCCCGACAACAGAGACTGTGCTTCTCCATCCAGTGCACTGCGCATGGACGCCTGTCCCGCGCTTTTCTGGTCAGAAAGCGTATCTGCCGCACGGGCGGGCACCCACAGCAGCAGGATACACAGCACAACAGCTGCCACACGCTTCATCATTTTTCCTCCGGTATCTTTTACAGCAGCATGGACTCCAGCAGGGCAAACACTTGTCGCATCAGCGGGATACATACGGCGATGGCCGCAATTGTCCCGGCGAGCTCCAGCTTGCTCCCCAGTGCGCCTTCCCCCGCATCGCGGCAGACCTGTGCCGTAATATGCACGATAACAGCAATCCCGACCGCCTTGATGACCGGAAGATAAATTTCTCCCGAAATTCCCGCAGCAGTCAGGAAGGCCGACAGCGCCTGAAAAATCTGCCCGACTGGATCGAGCACAGCCAGAAGCAGAATACAGCCGCACGCCAATGCCGTCAGCATACCAAAAACCGGTGAAAGCGGGCGCAGAAATGCGGCAAACAATGCACCGCACAGCGCTGCTGCCGCGAGCTTGACAATCAGTTCCATGCTTAAAACCCAAATACATTCTGAATCAGCGCAAACAGCTCGCTGATTTTCTGTACAATCAACATCATTACGACAATCAGACCTGCAAGCGTCGTCATCATAGCCTGTTCTTCCCGCCCGGAGCGGACAAGCAGCTGGTTCAGCACGGCGACAAGAATGCCGACCGCCGCAATTTTAAAAATCAGGTCAACTTCCATACTACATTCAAAGCAGGACAAGCACGAGCAGGATACCTGCTGCGACACAGCAGGTGCGATATACCGTGCCTTTGCTCTTCAGCTCGTCAGAGGCGATTTCCAGCTGGCGCGACAGGCGGACTTTGGCATAATCAATGCTCTTCTGCTGTGCCTGTGCGTCATATTTTCCGATGAAATCAGATAGATCGCACAGAATTGTGATATCATCTTCGCTCAGCCCTGCATCGCGCCCGCAATCCTTAAACGCTTTCATCCATTTGAATGTGAGCGAAAGATTGTCATCCTTCGCAATGCTGTCGCGCATCGCAGTAAAAATCTGTGATACAGCTGGCCTGTTGTCCGCTGCCAGCTGTTTTACAATATCCGGGATGCTCGTCAGGTGAAACGACAGCTCGTTGGATATCGTATCCAATACGGAAAGCATATCGCCCAGCACCGTGACATGACAGCGGAACTGCCGCCGCTGTGAGATGCCGATGCCGGTAAACGAACCGATAATCAGTACAATTCCCATGATTTTCAGCATTCCTGTTCTCCTCCTTATACTATGGGGATGATCTTCCTGTCGTTCCCAATGCAAAAAATGCGCGTAAAAATCTGTGTGTCCAACAAGCGGCGGTACAGCGGGCGCAGACGAAAGTCGTCCATATCCCATGCGTGCGCGGAGGCGAGCACGGCTGTACCGCAATGCGATGCACATTCCGCTGCCCGTACATCGCGCTCCGATGTAATTTCATCCAGCACCAGCAGCTGCGGAGACATGGTTTTGATAAGAATCATCGCAGCTTCTGCCTTCGGGCAGCCATCGATCACATCGGTATGTGTCCCGATGTCAAACTGCGGCACCCCTTCATACAGTGCCGCGAGCTCAGCGCGCTCATCCGCCAGTGCCGTGCGTATGCCGCTGTCGGACAGCTGACGCGCCAGATCACGGAGCAACGTCGTCTTTCCCCTGCCCGGTGGGGCAAGAAACAGTGCACTGTGTACCTGTCCCCCCTCCCATATCTGGCCCAGAAGCGCGGCATCCGCCGCCCCTGGCACCTGCCGCGCCACACGGATATTCAGTGAGGATATGTGTCGATAGGACAGGAGCTTTCCCTCCTGCACAGCAGTCTGTCCGCATACGCCGATGCGGTGCCCGCCCTGTACCGTGACAAACCCCTGCCGCAGGCTGTCCGCAAACGTATGGACGGAATACGCTGTCGCGCGGCGCAGCGTTTCCTCCAGCTCTCCCTGTGCCAGCCTCTGGCTGCCCAGCAGGAGCTCTTGCCCGCCGATGGTCACGGCAGGCAGTTGTCCGGCGCGCAGGCGAATCTCTTCACACCGTGCCTGTTCCACAGCCGACAGATTTCTCAGCGCGGTGCGCAGCTGCGGCGGCAGGCAGCCCGCCGCCTGTTCCAGCCGCTTTTCCAGCATGTACATCACCCCCTGTCCGTTCTGTTTGTTTCAGCCTATGGCTCATCCGCGCCTGCTAGAACCAAAATACCGCGCCTATAACTGTAAAATCCGTTCCTGTCCCTGTCTGCGCCCGTTGTATGTGCGGTGAATTTTCGCAATTTTTGCAAAATAATTGCACAAAATCTATTGTGAAATGGGGACAAATACGCTATCATAGGAAGGTATAGTTGTTTTATAGCGATTTGCTTAGATTTGTTTTATCTGATAATGAGGAGGATATGCTATGTATCAAATTTTGAAAAAGCGCCGGCTCAGTGAGAACGTCGTTCTGATGGAAATCGACGCTCCGTATGTTGCCAAGAAGGCAGAGCCGGGTCAGTTTATCATTCTTCGTGTCGATGAGGAAGGCGAGCGCATCCCGCTGACCATCGCAGAATATGACCGCGAGAAGGGCTCTATCACGATTATTTTCCAGGAAATCGGTGCTACCACCATGCAGCTGGGTCTGCTGGAGGAGGGCGACTGCCTGCATGACTTCGCCGGCCCGCTTGGCCGTGCTTCCGAACTGGAAGGCCTGAAGCATGTTGCAGTTGTCGGCGGCGGTCTGGGCTGCGCCATTGCGTACCCGCAGGCAAAGAAGCTGCACGAAATGGGTGCTGAGGTAGACCTGATTGCAGGCTTCCGCAACAAGGACATCATCATCCTTGAGGATGAGATGCGCGCGGCATCCACCAACCTGTACATCTGCACCGATGACGGCTCCAACGGCAACAAGGCACTGGTCACCGACATTCTGAAGCAGCAGATCGAAAGCGGCAAGAAGTATGACGCAGTTATTGCGATCGGTCCGATGATTATGATGAAGTTCGTATCTCTGACCACCAAGCCGTACGGCATCAAGACCATTGTTTCCATGAACTCGATCATGGTTGACGGCACCGGCATGTGCGGCGGCTGCCGCCTGACGGTTGACGGTGAAACCAAGTTCGCCTGCGTCGACGGCCCGGACTTTGATGGTCATCTGGTTGACTTCGACGAAGCAATGCGTCGTTCCCGCATTTATAAGCCGCAGGAGCAGTCCGCAATTGAAGCGCACAGAGAGCACTGCAATCTGCTCAAGATGGAGGTAAAGTAAGATGGCAAACATGTCTCCCGTAAAGAATCCGATCCCGGAACAGGATCCTAACGTAAGAAATAAGAACTTTTTGGAAGTTTCCCTCGGCTATGACGAAACAACCGCAGTGGACGAAGCACAGCGCTGCCTGAACTGCAAGAACCGTCCGTGCGTATCCGGCTGCCCGGTCAACGTACAGATTCCGGATTTTATCTCCCTGATCGCAGAAGGCAAGTTCCTCGAAGCCAATGCAAAGATCAAGGAAACCAGCTCTCTGCCTGCTGTCTGTGGTCGTGTCTGCCCGCAGGAGAGCCAGTGTGAGAGCAAGTGTGTCCGCGGCATCAAGGGCGAGCCGGTTGCCATCGGCCGTCTGGAGCGCTTCGCTGCCGATTATGCCATGGCACATCCGACTGACGATGCAGTTGAAGTCCCGGCTCCCAACGGCCACAAGGTCGCAGTTGTCGGTGCCGGTCCGGCTGGCCTGACCTGCGCAGGTGACCTGGCTGCAAAGGGTTATGATGTCACCGTCTTCGAGGTTCTGCACACCGCAGGCGGCGTCCTGATGTACGGCATTCCGGAATTCCGTCTGCCGAAGGCAATCGTACAGAAGGAAATCGATACGCTGAAGGCAAAGGGCGTCAAGTTCGTCCTGAACTTTGTTGTCGGCCGTACTGAGACCATTGACGACCTGTTTGCTGACGGCTTCGAGGCAATCTTTGTCGGCTCCGGTGCAGGACTGCCGAACTTCATGCGCGTACCGGGCGAGGGCTATAACGGCGTTTACTCCGCCAACGAGTACCTGACCCGTGTCAACCTGATGAAGGCATATAAGGAAGAGTCCCCGACCCCGATTTACCACGCAAAGAAGGTCGCAGTCTTCGGCGGCGGCAACGTCGCAATGGATGCTGCGCGCTGTGCAAAGCGCATGGGCGCGGAGGACGTTTACATCGTATACCGCCGCAGTGAAGCAGAGCTTCCGGCACGTGCGGAAGAAGTCCATCATGCCAAGGAAGAGGGCATCATCTTCAAGCTGCTGGCGGCTCCGCTGGAAGTCCTCGGCGATGATGATTTCCATGTCAAGGGCGTCCGCTGCCAGAACATGGAGTTGGGTGAGCCGGATGCATCCGGCCGCCGCCGTCCGGTTCCGATTGAAGGCAGTGAGTTTATTCTCGATGTCGATGCTGTCATTGTCGCCATCGGCACTTCCCCGAACCCGCTGATCCGCACCACGACCCCGGGTCTGGACACCAACCGCAAGGGCTGCATTGTTGCCGACGAAGTCGGTGCAACCTCCAAGGAAGGCGTATTTGCAGGCGGCGACACCGTCACCGGTGCTGCTACCGTTATCCTCGCCATGGGCGCAGGCAAGAAGGCTGCTGCCGCAATGGACGAGTACATTCAGAACAAGAACAAGTAAGACTTCTGTCTGACACAGCAACGCCCGCCCGGGTTAACATCCGGGCGGGCGTTTTTTTCGTCTCAGAAGCAAAAAACGCCGCAGGAAAAAACCTGCGGCGCCTGTTCTTTTGGTTCAATATTCGTAATCCATGTTAAATTTGCGCATTCTTCTGTATTCAACCAGTTGGTCGCAGTAGATACAGCGCTCGCCCTCGCGTGTGCGGTGGGTTTCCATCGGCAGATAGGTCTCCTTGCGCGTGATGCACTTCGGGTTGGTGCAACGCAGATTCGGTCTGCCGGGAATGTTTTTTGGCATATGGATGCGCGGCTGCTTGGACAGCGTCAACAGCAGTGCCATGCGCGCATACATGCCAAAGCGCGCCTGATCGAAATAAACCGCGCGCGGATCGTCGTCGACATCCTGCGCAATTTCATCGACACGCGGCAGCGGATGCATAATGAGCAGATCCTTCTTTGCATCACGCAGCTTCGCCGCAGTCAGGCAGTAGATGCCGCGCAGGCTCTCATATACATCGATATCCGCAAAACGCTCGCGCTGAATGCGGGTCATATACAGAACATCCAGCATCGGGATAACCGGCTCAAGACCGGAAACCTCATAGAACTTCATCTTGTGCTCATTCATAAACTGGCGCAGGTATTCCGGAATGGCCAGCTCACGCGGCGCAATCAGATAAAACTGTACGTTTTCATAATTGGCAAGAAAATGAATCAGGGAATGTACTGTACGGCCATATTTCAGATCGCCGCAGATGCCGATTTTCATGTTATCCGCCGAGCCGCGCAGGCGCAGAATGGTCGTCATATCGGTCAACGTCTGGGTCGGGTGCAGATGTCCGCCGTCACCCGCATTGATGACCGGTACCTCAGAGAACAGCGATGCCGCCTTGGCAGCGCCCTCATTGGGATTGCGCATCACAATAATGTCGGCATAATTGGAGACCATCGTGATGGTATCCTTCAGCGTTTCACCCTTCGCCGTAGAAGAGGAGTTCGGATTGGAAAAACCGACTACACTGCCGCCCAGGCGCATCATTGCTGTGGAAAACGAAAGATTGGTACGGGTGCTGGGTTCATAAAACAGACTTCCCAGAACCTTGCCGCGGCAGGCCTCTGTATAGCCCTCCGGACGGTCAATAATGTTGCTGGTCAGTTTATATAATTCGCGGAATTCCTCCATCGTCAGGTCGCTGAGGTCATTGATATGTCTCATGGATGCGCTTCCCCTTCCTTATATTTACTATTCATTGTAGCACAAATGCTGTCGAAAGAAAAGATAAACTGTATATCGCCGTAAAAGAAAACGGCAAACTCACCGGACAGCCAGCAACAGCATGGCTGCCAGTACTGCGGCAGTGGCCAGCAGGATGATACGATACCGGATCATATGCGTTTCGCGCCCCCTCTCCTGCTGTACAGCATGGACGGCTGCGCCACATTTTATCCGACGAAAAGCGCTGATTCAAACAACCAGCGCTTTTCTGACATACATCGTATTTTACTTATTGAACAAGCCGGTAATATCCAGCGTTGCAAAGTAGTCTGCCGGTGTTTCTGCACGGCGGATCAACTCAGTCGAACCGTCCTCCTTCAGCAGTACCTCTGCGGAGCGCAGCTTGCCGTTATAATTATAGCCCATGGAGAAGCCATGCGCACCCGAATCGTGAATTACCAGAAGGTCTCCCATATCGATCTTCGGCAGCATGCGGTCAACCGCAAACTTATCACAGTTCTCACACAGGGAACCCGTGACATCGTACTTGTGGTCGCACGGCGCGTCTTCCTTGCCGAGCACGGTGATATGATGATACGCGCCGTAAATTGCCGGACGCATCAGGTTCGCTGCACACGCATCGACACCGATATAATTCTTATAGGTATTCTTCTCATGAATGGCACGGGTGAGCAGGCAGCCATACGGGCCAAGCATATAGCGTCCCAGCTCGGTATACAGGGCAACATCGTCCATGCCTGCCGGAACCAGGATTTCCTCATATGCCTTGCGCACGCCCTCACCGATAATGGCAATATCATTGACCGGCTGTTCCGGGCGGTACGGGATACCGATGCCACCGGACAGATTGATAAACGTGATATGCGCACCGGTCTCTTCCTTCAGCTCAACCGCCATCTGGAACAGAATGCGTGCGAGCGCCGGATAGTACTCGTTGGAAATGGTGTTGGATGCAAGGAATGCATGAATGCCAAATTCCTTTGCACCCTTTGCCTTCAGTGTCTTATATGCCTCCGTCATCTGCTCGCGCGTCATGCCATACTTGGCATCACCCGGATTGTCCATGACCTGGAAGCCTTCTTCCGAGCCGCCCAGCTGGAAGACGCCGCCCGGATTGTAACGGCAGCAGATGCGCTCCGGGATATGACCAATCGCATTTTCCAAAAACGGGATATGGGTGATATCGTCCAGATTGATGGTCGCGCCCAGCCGATCCGCCAGAATGAAATCTTCCGCCGGCGTATCGTTGGAGGAGAACATGATTTCCTTGCCGGAGAAACCGCATGCCTCGCTCATCATCAGCTCGGTATACGAGGAGCAGTCAGTGCCGCAGCCCTCTTCCTTCAAAATCTGAAGAATCCGCGGGGTCGGCGTAGCCTTGACTGCAAAGTATTCCTTAAAGCCCTTATTCCACGAAAACGCCTGATACAATCTGCGCGCGTTTTCCCGGATGCCTTTTTCATCGTACAGATGAATCGGCGTGGGATACTGCTTTACAATCTCTTCGGCCTGTTCCTTCGTGACAAATGGTTTCTTTTTGTTCATGTTCTTACCTCATCCTTTTCTATATCTGTCTTGCCAGGCGCTATCTGAAAACCAAGAAAATGACGAATATTTCGCAAAGGCGGGACTGGTTCAAGGCAAAAGCACGCTGGAATCCCTTCAGATTTCAAGTGTTTTTAACGAAAAAGCAGTCCGTATTTGTAGAAATAGTCAAAATTTTCGACTTTTCAAATACGCCCCAGGATAGATGTGTTTATTCGTTGCTGATATGGTCAAGAATCAATGCGAGGACTTCATCGCGTCCAGTGCCCTTTTCCGCGGAAAATGGGATCACCGGAATCTCCTCCGGCAGATGCAGTGTCTCGCGAATGGTTTGCAGACTGCCCTCGAGCTGGCTCTTTTTGATCTTATCATGTTTATTTGCGATGATGGCAAATGGCATGCCGGTCTGTAAAAACCAGTTTGCCATCGTCACGTCATCTGCCGTTGGCTTATGCCGGATATCGACAATCTGGAACCCCAGTGTCATCGTATCCTCACTTGCAAAATATTCATCCATCAGCCGGCCCCAGCGGTCGCGCTCCTTTTTGGATACCTTTGCATAGCCATAACCCGGCAGATCGACAAAATATACCTTTTCATCGATGCGGAAAAAATTGATGTGAATGGTTTTGCCCGGCTCGTTACCGACACGGGCAAAATTTTTGCGGTTGAGCAGACGGTTGATCGTAGATGATTTGCCGACATTGGATTTTCCCGCAAATACAATCTGCGGCAGCGGATCCTGTGGGAAATCCGCCGTTTTTACCGCGGAGCGGACAAATTCCGCCTTGTGTAAATTCAGCATATATCTCCTTGTCTGGTGATCCGTGCCGGAACAGCAGCCGGAACGACCGGCAGGGTCGTGTGCGGCTCTGCCGCACGCACAGTCTCCTGTGCCGGGCGGCGCAGTGCGGTATCAAGCACGGTCTTCATCGTTTCTGCCGTGACAAATTCCACATTTTCACGGACAATTGGGTCGATATCCTGTAAATCCGGTTCATTTTCAGCTGGAACAATGACGGTTTTGATGCCAGCGCGATAAGCTGCCATGGTCTTTTCCTTCAGTCCGCCGATCGGCATGACACGACCGCGCAGCGTCACCTCACCGGTCATCGCCACATCATGGCGTACTGGAATGCCCGTGACAGCGGAGGCAATCGCGGTTGTCATCGTCACGCCCGCAGACGGGCCATCCTTCGGAATGGCAGCTTCAGGGAAATGAATGTGAATGTCGCTGTCTTTGTAGAACATCGGGTCAACACCGAGATCCTTTGCCGAGGAGCGGACACAGGTGACCGCTGCCTTTGCGGATTCCTCCATGACCTTTCCGAGATTGCCGGTAATCTCCAGCTTTCCGGTGCCCGGAATGACATTGACTTCAACCTGAAGCATTTCACCGCCGACCGATGTCCATGCAAGGCCATTGACCACACCGACTTCGTCCTTTTTGCTGACGTTGTCCTGCTTATAGCGCGGTGTGCCGAGAAATTTCTCCATGTTGGAGCGCGTCACGGTGACGCGCTTGCGCGCTTCGGTTGTCCCCTTCGCCTGCTGATCGTCGGCAATGATCTTTGCCGCCTTGCGGCAAACCTGTGCAATCTGCTGCTCCAGGCGGCGCACACCGGCTTCGCGCGTATAGGCGTCAATCAGATATACCATAGTCTCACGCGACAGGCTGAGATTGGACTTTTTCAGGCCGTGCTTTTCCAACTGCTTGGGCAGGAGGTGTCGCATGGCAATTTCCGCCTTTTCCTGTTCCGTGTAGCTGGAAATCTCGATGACCTCCATGCGGTCGAGCAGCGGGCGCGGAATGGTGTCCAATGTATTCGCAGTTGTGATGAACAGCACATCCGACAGATCGAACGGCAACTCAATAAAGTGATCACGGAACGTGCTGTTCTGCTCGATATCGAGCACTTCCAGCAGTGCCGCTGCCGGATCTCCGCGCGAGTCCGCACCCATCTTGTCAATTTCATCCATCAGCAGCAAGCAGTTTTTGCTGCCCGCCTGCGTCAGCGCAGTCATAATGCGTCCCGGCATTGCACCGATATACGTTTTGCGATGGCCGCGGATATCCGCCTCATCGCGCACACCGCCGAGTGACATGCGCGCATATTTGCGTCCCATTGCCTCCGCAACCGAACGCACGATTGACGTCTTACCGACGCCCGGAGGGCCAACCAGGCACAGAACCTGTCCCTTGAGCTGCGGTGCAAGCGACTTGACCGCAAGAAATTCCAGAATACGATCCTTGACCTTATCCAAACCATAATGGCCGCGGTCGAGAATGCGGCGCGCTTCGGCGAGGTTGATGTTTTCCTTCGTGGTAGTATTCCACGGCAGCTCCAGGCAGGTATCGAGATAGGTGCGAATGACACCGCTTTCCGCAGACAACGGCTGCATCTTCTCCAACCGTCCCGCTTCCTTGAGCAGCTTTTCCTCTGACTCCTGCGGCAGCTTCAGCGCGCGAATCTTTTCACGGTATTCCTCTACCTCATTGCCAAAGTCCTGCTCTCCCAGCTCGTTCTGGATCACCTTCATCTGCTCGCGCAGATAATATTCCCTCTGGTTTTTGTCTACCTGTTCTTTGAGCTTCTCCTGAAGATCGGACTCAATGCGCAGGATTTCTATTTCATTTCCGATAATGCGGATGACCTGCTCCAGACGGCGCACATCGCGCAGTTCCTCGAGCAATCCCTGCTTGATCTCAAAACCAAGCGGCGTATTCTGTGCGACATAGTCTGCCAGATAGCCCGGTTCACCGCCGTCCAGCACAGTCAGCACAACATCGCGCGACAGGTGCGACGACAGCGTTGCATAATCCTCGAAGCGTTCCTGCAAGGTGCGCACCAGCGCCTGCTTGCGGCGCTGGGACGTGCGTCCCGGGTCAGTTTCCAGCCGGAACACCCGTGCAAACAGGCAGTCATCCTGCATGGAAAACGCTTCTACAGCCGCACGGTGCGTGCCTTCGACGAGCACACGAATGTTATCACCCGGCAGCTTTAAAATCTGCTTGATCGTGCAGACTGTACCAACGGTATACAGATCGTCCTCTTCCGGCGAATCTGTGCGGATGTCGCGCTGTGCCGTCAAAAAAAGCCGCTGGTTGTCCTTCATGGACTGTTCCAGTGCCTTCATGGAAATCAGTCGGCCGACATCAAAATGTATCAGCATGTCAGGAAATGCGACCAGCCCGCGCAGCGGCAGAACCGGAAGCGTTTCATATTCCAGCTCCAATCCAGTCTCTATTTCTTTGATTTGAGCCATATGTGTGGGTACCTCCTTTCGGCAGCACATGCAGCCGATGAGCGTCAGGCGCTGCACGCCGTTTTTTCCATCCCAATGACGCGAGCGCGCACCGGACTTGCACAAACGGCGTGATGTTATTTCATACTTCCTAAAATTATATAGTATTTGATACGTCATTTCAAGCCCATTTCCGGTTAGAAATGTGGATAAACTACCGAAATCTGACTTCACTTTGCACCGCTTCACCGTGAAAAAGACGAGTCCTGTGCAATTTATACAAATACAGTATGAAAATCCGCAAAAAAAGCGCCCGCAGACACAGTTGCTGTCCGCAGGCGCAGGCCGCTACATCCTCAGAGCTTGAGCAGGTTTTCGTAATAATTGAAATTGTCATCGCTCAACGAGATGATGTTTCCAAACTCGTCAAAGCCGACAACGAGGATCGGGCCATAAAAGGTTTCATTGTAAATCGAACGGTTTTCCTGCATGTTCAGTCGGTCGGAAAAAGCATTGTGAATGACACAAATACCTTCATCAACACCGATTGATGCAATTCTTCCGTCGACAAGATCCTCCATCTGCGCCTCCGTGCCGTTGAGGAATTCCTCCTTCGGCTGTTCGCCCGGACGGACATAGAGGGCACGGATAATATAAGGATTCAATACGTCCATGTTCCGTTCCTCCTGTTATGCAGATTTCGGAGCCTTCTGAGTGACAACCGGCTTGCCGGTTTTGTCAATGACTTCCTTTGTAATACGGACGGATGCAATCGTATCGTCGGACGGGATTTCAAACATGATTTCCGTCATGACATCCTCGATGACACCGCGCAGGCCGCGCGCACCCGTCTTGCGTTCCAGCGCAATATCCGCAACGCGCTCCAGCGCGTCGTCGTCAAAGATCAGCTCAACGCCATCCATGGCGAGCAGCTTCTGATACTGCTTGACCAGCGCATTTTTCGGCTCCTTGAGAATGCGGATGAGCGCCTCTCGGTCGAGCGAATCCAGCGTAACCAGTGCCGGCAGGCGACCGATGATTTCCGGAATCAGGCCGAACTTCATCAGGTCATGCGGCTCGAGATCGTGCAGCACTGTGCCGACATCCTTTTCTTCCTTGGACTTGATCTGTGCGCCGAAGCCCATACTGCTCGTGCCAGTGCGCGCTTCTACGATCTTTTCCAGACCATTGAATGCGCCGCCGCAGATGAACAGGATGTTGGTCGTATCGATCTGAATGAACTCCTGATGCGGATGCTTCCGTCCGCCCTGCGGCGGAACATTGGAAATCGTACCCTCCAGCATCTTCAACAGCGCCTGCTGTACGCCTTCGCCGCTGACGTCGCGCGTAATGGACGGATTTTCACTCTTGCGCGCGATCTTGTCGATCTCATCGACATAGATAATGCCGCGCTGAGCGCGCTCGACATCGAAATCTGCCGCCTGAATCAGGCGCAACAGGATGTTCTCGACGTCCTCGCCGACATAACCGGCTTCGGTCAGCGTCGTCGCATCCGCAATGGCAAACGGAACCTCCAGCGTCTTTGCGAGTGTCTGCGCAAGCAGCGTCTTGCCCGAGCCGGACGGGCCGACCAGCAGGATGTTGCTCTTTTGCAGCTCCACATCATCATCCATATCCTTGTTGAAAATACGCTTATAGTGATTATACACCGCGACGCTCAGCGCGATTTTTGCGCGGTCCTGCCCGATGACATACTGATCGAGCGTTTCCTTGAGCTGGCGCGGGGTAGGCAGCTTTTCCAGAGAAGGCGCATTCTCCTCTGCTGCCGCAGCGGCAAATTCGTCATCGGCAAGGCCAAATTCCTCGTCCAGAATGCTCTGACAAATGTTGATGCATTCGTCGCAAATATATACATTCGGGCCGGCAATCAGCTTGTGTACAGCCGACTGCGGTTTGCCGCAAAACGAGCAGCGAATCTCACGCTTATCGTCGTTTCGTGCCATAATACACCTCGAATTCCCGGGGCGTACCGGATCACGCACCAATGCGCCCCAATAGTAAATAGCCCGCCATCGCGTCCGCAGCGCGCACCCGAAGACAGGATCACATGGCGAAATCACCGGAACGGCTGTACGCCAGCCGTTCCGGTGATCGGGTAACAATTATCTGTGAACCATGACCTGATCGATCAAACCGTATTCCTTCGCCTGGTCGGCATACATGAAGTTGTCGCGCTCGGTATCGCGTGCGATTTCCTCAATCGGTCTGCCGGTATTCTTCGCCAAAATCTCATTGAGGCGGTCTCTGGTGCGCACCAGATGATCGGTGTGAATCTTGACGTCGGTCGTCTGACCGGACAGGCCATTGCCGCCGATCAGCGGCTGATGGATCATGATCTCACTGTTCGGCAGCGCAAAACGCTTGCCCTTTGCACCGGAGGACAGCAGGAATGCGCCCATCGATGCCGCCATGCCGACACAGATGGTCGATACATCACATTTGATGTACTGCATGGTGTCATAAATCATCATGCCGGACGTAATCGAACCGCCGGGCGAATTGATGTAAAACTGAATGTCCTTGTCAGGGTCCTGCGCCTCCAGATAGAGGAACTGTGCAACGATCAGCGACGCGGTGGTGTCGTTGACGTCTTCGGACAGCATAACAATGCGGTCGTTGAGCAGGCGGGAGAAAATATCATACGAACGCTCTCCACGATTGGTCTGCTCTACAACATAAGGTACCAAACTCATAAAAATACTCCTCCTTCCCCATTGGGGGTATGTATCGTCGGAGGGTTGTTTACTCAGCAGCCTTTGCGACGACAACAGCGTTTTCCTTGAGCATTTCCATCGTCTTGGACATGGTCAGGTCGGACTTGATGGAGTCCTCCGGTACGAACTGGCGAACCTTCTCGACCTCGAGACCGTACATCTCAGCCAGTCTGTCGTACTCAGCGTTCATGTCCTCTTCCGACGGCTCAATGTTCTCCAGCTCAGCAATCTTCTTCATTGCCAGCTGAACCTTGACCTGGCGCTCAGCCTGATCGCGGAAGATATTGCGGAATGCAGACATCTCCATGCCCATCTGCTTGACGTAATCCTCCAGCTTGATGCCCTGCTGCTGAACACGGTAACCGTAGTCCTGCATGATGTTATCCAGCTGGCTCTCGTACATTGCTTCCGGAATGTCAGCTTCCATGCCTTCCAGAACCTTGTCCAGAATCTTCTCCTCGAAGTCGCGGTCAGCAGCATTCTTCTTGCTTTCGGCGATCTTGGACTCGGTGTCCTTCTTCAGCTCTTCCAGCGTCTCGAACTCGGAAACGTCCTTTGCGAACTCGTCGTCCATCTCCGGCAGGATGGTCTCCATAACCGACTTAACGGTGCACTTGAAGACTGCCGGCTTGCCAGCCAGCTCCTCAGCCTGATATTCCTCCGGGAAGGTAACATTTACATCGCAGTCCTCGCCGGCAGACTTGCCAACCAGCTGATCCTCGAAGCCCGGGATGAAGGTGCCGGAGCCCAGCTTCAGGTTGAAGTCCTCGCCCTTACCGCCTTCAAATGCCTCGCCGTCAACGAAGCCCTCGAAGTCAATGACAACGGTATCGCCCAGAGCAGCTGCGCGCTCAACGGTCTCCGTGCTTGCAGCGCGCTGTGCCAGACGGTCGAGCTCTGCCTTGATGTCATCCTCGGTTACAGTAGCATCAGCCTTCTCGGCCTCAACGCCCTTGTACTGGCCCATGGTGACCTCCGGCTCAACCGGAACGGTGCAGATGAAGTCGAATCCCTCTGCGGTCATGTTGTCAACGTCAACCGTTGCAGCGCCAACCGGAGTGATGCCAGCTTCCTCAACAGCCTTCGGATAAACTTCCGGATAGACGATGTTCAGCGCGTCCTCCAGGAATACGCCCTCGCCGTACAGCTTCTCGATCACCTTGCGCGGAGCCTTGCCACGGCGGAAGCCCGGAACCTGGATCTGGTTCTTGCTCTTCTTGTATGCGGCGTCCTTTGCCTTATCTAATTCTTCAGCGGAAACAGCGATGGTCAGCTTCACCTGGCTGTGTTCCAGCTTCTCGGTATTCTTGAGTTCCATGTTAAATGACTCCTCCTAATAATATGTCCAATCTATTCTATCAGATAGTTGGCTTTTTGGCTACATTTTTTTCTATTTTTTTAGCAGGACGGGCGTAAAATCAATATAATCGCCCGATACCAGCGTAAAATCGATGCCGTCATGCAGGCCGGTCACGGCGTAGCACAGGCTGTCGGAATGGAGATGCCCGTACACGCACCGTCCGACGCCATAGCGCTGCATCAGCTCAATGATCTCGCCGCAGCGGAAATTCGCATAGATCGGCGGATAATGCAGGAAACAGATGATTTCCTCTGCGCCCTGTGCTCTTGCGGCCTTGAGTGATGCTTCCAGCCGGATCAGTTCCCGCCGGAAAATCTTTTCGTCATGGCATTCCTTAAAGGATTCCTCGAAAAACCATCCGCGGGTTCCACAAATACCAATGTTATCATAAATGAAACAATTATTAAAGAGGAAATCGATATTTTTTATGCCGTTGTCCTCAAAAAATTGCCTCATCTTCCGGACGGTGTTCCACCACAGGTCATGATTGCCCTTCCCGATGATCTTTTTTCCGGGCAGGCTGCTGAGCAGCTGGAAGTCCGGCAGGGCTTCAGAAAGGCTGATGCCCCACGAAATATCCCCGCCGATGACAACCGTATCCTCAGGCGAAATCATCGCCCGCCAGTTCTTTTCAATCTTCTCCATATAGCCCTGCCATCTGCCACCGAAAATATCCATCGGCTTTTCCACGCCGCGTGACAGATGCAGGTCAGAGATTGTGTACAGCGCCATGCTCAGATTTTGTTCAGCAGGTCAACCGTTCCCAGAATGTCCTCGCGGTCAATGACCAGATCAAAGCGCGGCTTAAGACCGGACAGGGCTGCCAGCGGAGCCGGTACCGGTGCGCCGGTCATGTCATGCAGCTGGTCGAGCAGCTCAGTACCGTCGCTTGTGACCTCGCCGCCCAGCGCAGAAATGACGCTCTGGCAGAACTTGAACGGGCTTGCAGTAGACGCAATCACCGTCGGCGTTGTGTCGCCCGTGCGCGCACGGTAATCCTCATAAACCTTGACAGCAACGGCAGTATGCGTATCGGACAGGTACTTGTTTTCCTCAAACAGGCGCGCAATCGTCTGCTTGGTCTGTGCATCGTCACAGAAGCCCGCATCGAACTGGCTGCCGATGTTTGCAAAGACATCCTCCGGTACGGTATACGTTCCGGTTTCTGCCAGCTGTGCCATCAGATCAGCAACCATGGTGTCATTATAGCCGGAAACCAGGAACAGTAAACGCTCCAGGTTGCTGGAAATCAAAATATCCATCGACGGGGAAATTGTCGTGTGAAACGGGCGGACACGGTTATAGGTACCGCCGGAGGTGAAGAAATCGGTCAGGACGTTGTTCTCATTGGAGGCGCAGATCAGCTTTGCAACCGGCACGCCCATCTGCTTTGCGAAATACGCCGCGAGGATGTTGCCGAAATTGCCGGTCGGCACGCAGACATTGATCGGATCGCCCAGCTTGATATCACCGCGGTTGAGCAGGTCGCAGTACGCCGAAACATAATAGGCGATCTGCGGTGCCAGTCTGCCCCAGTTGATGGAGTTTGCAGACGAAAGCGTCATGCCCTGCGCATCCAGCTTGTCAATCGATGCCTTATCGGTAAAAATCTTCTTGACTGCGCTCTGTGCATCGTCAAAATTTCCGCGGATGGCGCAGACCTGTACGTTGCTGCCCTTCTGGGTGACCATCTGGAGCTTCTGAATCGTGCTGACACCGTCCACCGGATAGTAGACCATAATCTTGGTGCCTTCCACATCCGCAAAGCCATCCAGCGCTGCCTTGCCGGTATCGCCGGAAGTGGCAACGAGAATGCAGGCCGTGCGCTGCTCACCGGTCTTGCGCAGCGATGCAGTCAGCAGGTGCGGCAGCATCTGAAGCGCCATATCCTTGAACGCACAGGTCGGACCGTGCCACAGCTCCAGAATATACGTGCCGTCTTCCAGCTTGACCAGCGGCGCAGTATCCGGGCCGCCAAATTTCTCATCCGCATAGGCGCGCGCTGCATAGGTCTCAAGCTCCTCCGCAGTAAAATCGGTCAGAAAGCGGCCAAGGATATCAGCGCTTCTGCCGCGGTAATCCTTCGCGCACAGGGCGGCAAAGTCATCCGCCGTCAGCTGCGGGATTTCCGTCGGGCAATACAGGCCGCCGTCCGGCGCAATGCCTGTTGCAATCGCCTTGGCGGCGCTGACGGTCAGATTTTTGTCTCTTGTGCTTACATAATCCATGATTTGAAAACCTCCCGGGTTGTTTCATTCTCAGAATAAGTATCTATCAAAAGTTCGCTGTCACGAACCGTTTTGCGTTGTCATACATCAGATTGCGAATCTGTATATCGGTATAACCGTGCCGCGCCAGCGCTTCCGCGAGGCGCTCTATGCCGGTTACGTCCGAAATGCCGTCGGGCAGTCGGTCACAGCCATCCCAGTCCGCACCAATGCACAGACTGTCCGCGCCGCCGAGCGCACAGAAATGCTCGATATGGCGCAGAATGTCTGAAGGCTCCGCATGTGCGTTCCGCGTCAGGAACGGCACATACAGATTGATACCAACCAGACCGCCGCGCTGCACAATGGCAGTAAACTGTGCGTCGGTCAGATTGCGCAGATGCGGGCACACTTCCCTGCTGTTGGAATGCGTCGCCAGAACCGGCGCTGAGGTATTTTGCATCAGATCCCAGAAGCCGCGCTCAGACAAGTGCGACACATCGGGAACAATGCCGTGCACCGACAGCTTTTGCACGAGCCAAATGCCTGCTTCGGTCAGTCCGGCATCGTTGTCCGCCGCCGCACCGCAGCCATAGCATGAGCGATGATTCCAGGTCAGTGTGACAATGCGCACGCCCGCGTCAATGGCTGCCTGTATGTCCGCCTCGCTCTGCAAAAGCTCCGCGCCCTCGATGGACAGGAAGGCTGCCACCTTCCCCTGCCGCTCTGCGGCTGCAAAATCGTCTGCCGTTTTACAATGTACCAGCACATCCGAGCAGGAAGCAAAGGCATTCTGCGCCGTTTGCAGCAGGTGCGTAAAGCGCACATGTGCCTCTTCTTCGGTCTGTATAGGCGTCGAACCGCAGAACAGCGCAAACACCTGCGCATAGTGCGCATACCGCGCAGTACGCGCCAGATCGAGCTGTCCGCCATTTTCGCGCAGCGTGCCGCGTGACCGGCGGTACAGGCCGTACTCGCTCAACTCGTAAATTGTGTCACAGTGCAGGTCAAAATAATCCATCAGGACACCTCGAATGCATTGGGGATATGATTGATGCGGCACAGATCACCGGAAACCAACACCTCCACAACATCAAAACGGGGCTGCAACGCTGTGGGATGTTCCAACAGCCACTTCTGTGCTGCGAGTATCATCCTGTGCTGTTTGGACAGCGTGACCGCTTCGCGCGGCGCGCCGAATTTCGTGCTGCTGCGCGTCTTGACCTCGACGAATGCGATGCAGCCCGCACCCGCGCAGATCAGATCAATCTCGCCGTACCGGGTGCGGTAATTGCGGGAGAGCACGGCATAACCGTGCCGCTCCAGAAACTCTGCCGCCCGCTGTTCGCCGCGCTGCCCGGTTGTCATTTGTTCAGCACCTTTTTCAAAAAAGTCTTACGATGCAAGGGGCAGATGCCATACTGTTCAATCGCCGCATAATGCGCTTTGGTGCCGTACCCCTTGTGTTTTTCAAAGCCATATTGCGGGTACTGTTTCGCCATTTCGCGCATGTAATGGTCTCGCGTGACCTTTGCCAGAATAGACGCCGCCGCAATCGACAAAACCTTGCCGTCGCCGCCGATGACGCACTCCGACGGGATATCCAGCCCGCTGATGCGGTTGCCATCGACCAGCGCAAAATCCGCCGAAATTTGCAGCGCATCTACCGCGCGGCGCATCGCCAGAAAGGTCGCCTGCAAAATATTGATCTCATCGATTTCGGCTTCGCTCGCTTCACCGATTCCCCACGCCAGTGCATGTTCTTTGACAAAGTCAAACAGTACCTCGCGCTTTTTCTCGGTAATTTTTTTGGAATCGTTGACGCCGGGCAGTTCGATGCCATCCGGCAGGATGACTGCCGCCGCGACCACCGGCCCGGCGAGCGGACCGCGTCCGGCTTCGTCGATGCCGCACACGGCGGCAAAGCCCTGTGCCCGAATTTCCGCCTCTTTGTCCATCGTGAGCAGGACAGACGGCTTATTCTGTTTCATCGTCCTGTCCCTCCGCGCCAGCGTATTCGTCCGGTGTCTCCAGCGTAATGCGTCCGAGCTTTCCGCCGCGGAACTCGTCGAGCAGAATGCGTGCCATGCGCTCTGTATCGATCTCGCCGCCGGAAATCAGGAAGCCTCGCTTGCGTCCGGCACGCATCAGCAGCTCATAGCCGAGGAAATCAAATTCCTCATCCTCTCCCGGAAGTTCAATTTTATACCGCCCGGTGAGAGACTGCGGTGAATGGTGATAGAGAATCTCCATCAGCTTACACGCCAGTGTTTCGACGTCGAGAATATCGTCTTTGACTGCACCGGTGACGGCCAGGTAAATACCGGTGCGCTCATCGTCCAGCTTTGGCCACAGGATGCCCGGCGTATCCAGCAGCTCAAGGCCGCCTTCAACGCGGAACCACTGCGAGCCGCGCGTCACGCCTGGCTTATCCGCCGCCTTCGCAGATTTCCGGCCGAGCACCCGGTTGATAAATGTGGATTTGCCGACATTCGGAATACCGACAACCATGACACGAACCGGCTTACCGGTCTGCCCTTTCGCGTTCCACTGCGCGATTTTGTCCGCCAGCATTGCGCGCACGGCAGCGGAAAATTTCGCCACGCCGGCACCGCTTCTCGAGTCGGTGGTCAGCACGGCATACCCCTGTCTGCGGTAATACGCCGCCCACAGCTTTGTCGACTCCGGGTCTGCCAGGTCGGTGCGGTTGAGCACAAGCAGGCGCGGCTTACCGGCTGCAATGTCATCCATATCCGGATTGCGGCTGACCTGCGGAATGCGTGCATCAACGACCTCGCACACCGCGTCCACGCGTCGGATATTTTCCGCCATCTGTCGACGGGTGCGCGTCATATGGCCGGGATACCACTGTATATTCATGAATCCTCCTTATGATACCGTTCCAATTTCATTAAACGGATAAATGCGCATCAAAACCTTGCCGATGACATAGCGCGTATCCACCATACCGAGCGCAGCATAGCGGCTGTCAGTCGAATGATTGCGGTTGTCACCCATGACAAAAATGCAGCCCTCCGGCACCGTCTGCGGGAAAGTCACATCGTAAAAGGTCGTTGTCGGCTCCGCAATGTATTCCTCCTCGAGAACCTCGCCATTGACCGTGACAACACCTGTGTCAAAGTCAATATCGACTGTATCCCCCTCTGTGGCGATCACGCGCTTGACAATCGGGCTCTCCATAAAGGAATCCTTCGTCAGAATCACGATATCGCCCTTTTGGGGCGTATAGAACAGGTTGGACACGAGCAGTTGGTTGGCATCCTGAAGGGTCGGCTCCATAGACGAGCCCTGTACGCCGATGATACGGACGCCGAAGACAAAAATCAGGATCACAGTCGCCAGTGAGATCAGCAGGGCCTCGCCCCAATCGAACAGCTCGCTGTGAAACCGGGATGCTTCCTCTTCCGCGGCAGCTTTGTTTTGTTTGCGCATTGGTTCCATCATCCTTTCGTCGGATAAGCATATATATTGTTATAATATACCGCTTTATGGGTACTTGGCAAGTAGTTTTACCTATCCGGGACAAAAACAAAGAAAAAAGGAGAGGAACATAAGCTGTCCTCTCCTTTGTGGTTCTGAATTTAGGCTGAAACTTACAGCTTTTCCTGAACCTTCGCCGCCTTGCCGACTCTGCCGCGCAGGTAGTACAGCTTGGCACGACGAACCTTACCGTTGCGAACAACCTCGAACTTTGCGATGTTCGGGGAATGTACCGGGAAGGTCTTCTCAACGCCGACACCGTAGGAAATACGTCTTACGGTAACAGACTTGTTGATGCCGCTATGCTTCATAGCGATGATGGTACCCTCGAAAATCTGAATTCTTTCACGGTTGCCTTCCTTGATCTTCTGGTGTACCTTGACGGTGTCACCAACCTTGAGCTCCGGCAGGTCGGTCTTGATCTGCTGCTCTGCGAGAACCTTTACTAAGTCCATCGTATTTTCTCCTCTCAATCTTAGACAATCGTGTCTCTCTTAAAACCTCAGATCCCGCCCGCCGTGGAAGAACTCCGGGCACAATGCTGCGCCGCAGCGGACCGGTGGCCACGCCCCGTGACCGGGTGGACAGAGGATTGTCCGGTTTCGGTTAATAAGTCTACCATGAATTCTGCGAAAAAGCAAGAGAAAGATACAAAAAATACCACGACTTTTTGTACAGATTTGTTGTTGCATGTTCACAAATATGGTATAATATGGTGGCAATAGCACTTCACTTTTTCATATCGAGGAGGTCATCTTTCGTTATGTGGGCATATGAGAGCGTTTTTTATCAGATTTATCCGATGGGATTTTGTGGTGCGCCGTGGGAAAACGACGGCAAAACCGTCAACCGTGTGAGCAAAATCGCCACATGGGCGAAGCACATCGCTTCGGTCGGCTGCAATGCACTCTATCTTTCCCCTGTCTTTGAATCGGACAGCCACGGCTATGACACCCGTGACTTCCGCAAAATCGACTGCCGCCTGGGAAGCAATGCGGACTTTGCAGCGGTCTGCGACACGCTGCATGAAAACGGCATCCGTGTCGTGCTGGACGGCGTATTCAATCACGTCGGCCGCGGCTTCTGGGCTTTCCGAGATGTACAGGAAAAGAAATGGGACTCTCCGTACAAGGACTGGTTCCTCATCAACTTCGACGGGAATTCCAACTATAACGACGGCTTCTGGTATGAGGGCTGGGAGGGTCATTATGAACTGGTCAAGCTCAATCTGCGCAATGAGGCAGTCATCCAGCACATCTTCGACTGCATCCGCGGCTGGGTTGAGGAATTTGACATCGACGGCCTGCGCCTCGACGTCGCCTATTCCCTCGACCGCGACTTTATGCGCCGCCTGCGCGCGTTCTGCGACACGCTGAAGCCGGACTTCTTCCTTGTCGGCGAGGTCATGAGCAGCGACTGTTCTCCGTTCCTCGCGGACGGCATGCTGCATGCCTGCACCAACTATGACTGCTACAAGGGCCTGTATTCGTCGTTCAACAGCATGAACATGTTCGAGATCACACATTCGCTCCAGCGCCAGTTCGGCCCGGAATACTGGACACTGTACAAGGGCAAGCATCTGCTGTCCTTCGTCGACAACCACGATGTCACACGTGTCGCTTCCATCCTGCAAAATGAAAAACACCTGCCGCTGATTTACGCACTGATGGTCGGCATGCCTGGCATCCCGTGCATCTATTACGGCAGTGAGTGGGGGGAAAAAGCAGTCAAGCAGCCCGGTTCGGATGCAAATCTCCGTCCGTGCTTCGACGAGCCGCAGAGCAATGAGCTGACTGCATTCATCGCAAAGCTCGCAGAGGCGAAGAAAAACTCGAAGGCGCTGTGCTACGGCAATTTCACCACGCGCCTGCTCACGACCAAACAGGTTATTTTTGAACGTGCATTTGAAGATGAGCGCGTCATGGTTGCAATCAACGCGGATGACCAGCCGTTTACCGCACATTTCAACGCAGAGGCTGGACGCGCCCGCGACCTGATTACCGGTGAAGTTCACGACTTCGGCGGCGGCTCGGAGCTTCCGCCCTATTTCGCCGCTTACTGGCAGGTCTTTTAGGGCGTATCGGAAAAGTCGAAACGTTTGACTAGTCCTACAAATGCAGATCGCTTCATCGTTAAAAACACTTGAAATCCGAACGGATTCCTGCGTGCTTTTGTCTGGAATCGACCTCGCCTTTGCGAAATATTCGTCATTTTCTCGGTTTTCAGATAGCACCTAAACACTTCCCCATCTGAAAAAATCACCGCTCGCTCGGTTCTGTCATACAAATGGCTGTACCGAATGCGGGCGGTTTTTTTCAGGGGGGATTTTTTTGGACTTTTTTATCATCATCGCCGTCACGATGGACGTCATGTTTGCCGCCATGGCCTGCGGCACCTCAGACATCTGGATTCCATGGTACTCGCGCCTCTGCATGGCGGCTGTAAGCAGTGGATTCCTGCTCGTGTCTGCCGCGGGCAAAAATATCCTGTTCGACGACCTGCCGGAGCTGTACATCCGTCTGCTCGGCTTTTTCGCACTCATGTTGATCGGTCTGATGCAGCTCTGCGGCGATCATATCTCTCTCGCCGTTCAGCGAACCAAGAGCCGGTGGCTTGCACCGCTGCGCACCGGTGCGGCAGTCTTTCTCGACCATGCACAAGCGGACAAGGACAATTCCAAGGTTCTTTCCCCGGCAGAGGCCATTGTGCTCGCCGTCCCGGTGTCCATCGACTCACTGATCGGTGGTCTGGGCATCCTGACAGAGGGTCTTGCGTTGCTGCCGCTGTTTGGCATCGCATTTGTGTGGAATTTCTTCGCCGTCTGGTATGGCAGATGGTTCGGCACAAAGCTGCCTATTCCGGGCGAAAAAGCACGCTCGATGGCGTGCGGCTTCGCGCTCATGGCGCTCGGCATATGCAAGCTGGTGCTGTAATCAACTGTTTTGCTGCTCGATGCGTTCTGCCAGTTCCTGTAGCTCCATCCACCGTTCGGTTCGTTCCTCCAGCTTCGCGGACAGTTCTTCGATCTGTCCGGCAAGCTGCTGGAGCGCCACAAAGTCTGAGGTATTCGCCTGTTGCTCCGCCTGCAAGCCCGCAAGCTGCTGTTCCATCGCCTCAATTTCGTCCTCGATATGCTCCAGTTCATACTGATCCTTATAGCTCATGCGCAGCTTTTCGCTCGGCTTTTTACGCGGCTTCGGCGCGGCTTCTGTCTTCTTCGACACCGCTTCCGGCGCATCTCCGCGCTTTTCCAGATAATCGGCATAATTACCCAGGTACTCCCTGACATGCCCATCCGGACGAAATTCAAAAATACGCCCGGCGATTTTGTCGAGGAAGTAGCGGTCATGCGATACTGCAAGCACTGCGCCGTCGAAATGTTCCAGATAGCTTTCCAGAATGGTCAGTGTCTCAATATCGAGGTCATTGGTCGGCTCGTCCAGCAGCAGAATATTGGGCGCACTCATGATAACACTGAGCAGGTACAGGCGCCGCTTTTCTCCGCCGGACAGGCTGCCAATGCGTGTCCACTGTGATTCACCGGAAAACAGGAAGGTTTCCAGCATCTGGGAGGCCGACAATGTGCCGTCTGGTGTGCGCACGGTTTCCGCGATGTCACGAATAAACTCGATCACCTTCTGATTGTCATCCATATGTCCGCAGTCCTGCGCAAAGTATCCAATGCGAACCGTTTCTCCGAATTCAATGGTACCGTTGTCCGGCTGCGCACGGCCGGTCAGCATGCGCAAAAAGGTCGATTTTCCTGTGCCATTTCGTCCGACAATGCCGATCCGGTCCTTCCGCGCCACTGTCAGGTTCAAATCGCGGATATACGTCACACCATCCCAGCCCTTTGTCAGATGGGAAACCTCGATGGTCTTTTTGCCAAGGCGCGTGGAAATAGATTTCAGCTCCAGTGTATCCGCTTCCTGAATTGGATTCCGGCTGGACAGCTCCTCAAAGCGTTCGATGCGGCTGCGGCTCTTGGTGCCGCGCGCACGTGCACCGCGCCGCATCCATTCCAGCTCACGCCGCAGCAGGCTCTGCCGCTTGCGCTCGGATGCAATGGCGCTTGCCTCGCGCTCCGCCTTGCGCGCAACAAAGCCCTCATAATTCTCGTCGTAAAAATACAGCTTCGCATGATCCAGCTCACAGATGCGGTTTGTCACACGGTTGAGAAAATATCGGTCATGCGTGATGATGACAATCGCGCCGCGGTATGCCTTCAGCTGCTGTTCAAGCCATGCCGCCGTTTCGTTGTCGATGTGGTTGGTCGGCTCGTCCAGAATCAGAATTTCACTCGGATTGATGAGTGCGGATGCAATCGCCACGCGCTTTTTCTGTCCACCGGACAACCGGCGCACGGATTTGTCAAATTCCGCAACGCCCAACTGTGTGAGCAGCGTCTTCGCTTCATATGCGCGTTCCTGCGCAAATTCCGTCGATGCACCGCGGAACACCTGCTGCAATACTGTGATATCCTCCGAAAAATCCGGTGCCTGTGGCAGATAACCGATGCGCGCACCGTTCGCCAGCGTCACAGTTCCTTCATCCGCCTCCTGTAAACCCGCGAGAATGCGCAAAAATGTCGATTTTCCTGTGCCGTTGACACCGATGAATCCGACCTTGTCGTGTTCCTCCAGCGCAAATCCAACGTCGTCAAACAGCACCTTTTCTCCCCAGCTGAGTGAAATATGCTCCGCATTGAGTAGTACCATACTGCTCCCTCCCATACACAACAAACCGCCGAACTTGCGTCCGGCGGTTGTGGAATATTTTTCGTAACTTACAGCGAATTGACGATATCTTTAAACCGGTTGCCGCGCTCCATAAAGTTTTTGAAAATATCAAATGATGCGCTTGCCGGAGACATCAGAACAATGTCACCGTCCTGTGCAGCGGCTGCCGCACCGCGTACAGCTGCTTCAAAATCATTGTAGGTTTCAATGACAAGCTGTTCCGGATCAAAATTCTCTGCTGCACGTACCGATGCTTCAATTGCCGGTGCCGTGCTGTCATCCGGATTTGCGTCGATCAAAATCAGTCGTTTGACATGGTCGCATACAATTGGGCCAAAGCTGTCATACGGAATCTTTTTATCATGACCGCCCGCCAGCAGGATCACCTTCTGTTTGAAGGCACGCAGACCTGCCGCTGTTCTCGTCGGGCTGGATGCAATCGAATCGTTATAATAGCGCACGCCATTCAAGGTGCGGACAAGCTCCAGACGATGCTCAACGCCGCCGAACGAACGCGCAACCGTAATGACATCGTTAAACGAAACCTTACCGTGTGTCAGGCAGGTCGCCGCCATATAGTTTGCAATATTGTGCGCGCCCGGAATGCGAATCTCCGAGGCATCCATGATCTTACGGCGGTTACCGTCCTCTGCATACCAGATTACGCCATCCTGAAGATAAACACCATTCTGTACCGGCTCCTTCATGGAAAACTGAAGCAGTTCCACACCATCTGCCGGATGGAAGCTCTGCGAAACAGGATCATCTGCATTGAGCACCAGCTTTGCACCTGGCTTCTGATGCTTAAAGATATTGGTCTTCGCCTGAATATACTCCTCCATATCCTTGTGGACATCCAGATGGTTCGGCGTGACATTCGTGACAAGCGCCGCCGCCGGAGAGCATTCCATATCCATCAGCTGGAAGGAAGATAACTCGACAACTGCAATGTCCTGTTCTGTCATCAATGGGACATCTGCCAGCAGCGGGCGTCCGATGTTGCCGCCGAGATGGCAGGTATACCCTGCCGTCTTGAGAATTTCACAGGTCAGCGTGGTAGTAGTAGTCTTTCCGTCCGAACCAGTAATGGCGACAATCGGGCACGGGCAAACCTGCATGAAGACCTCCATCTCGCTGGTGATCTCGCTGCCCTGCTCGCGCGCCCGTACCAATGCCGGATGGTTTGGGTGCATGCCCGGGGTACGGAAAATAATATCTCCGCCAAGATTTTTCAGATATTCACTTCCGACACAGAAGCGAACGCCCAGATCAGACAGGCCCTCATAAATCTCTCCCAATTCCTCTTCTGTTTTCCGGTCATGTACGGTGACATATGCTCCTGCCTCCAACAGCAGGCTGATCAGTGGCGTATTGCTCACACCGATGCCGATCACCGTGACCTGTTTTTCATTCATCGATTGCAAAAAACGATCATATGCGCTCATTTTCACTTGCCTCCGAATATTCTGCGCACCGAAAAGCGTCCCGCTCTCCTGCCGCACGCAAACATATCATCTTCATTTCATTTTATTATGTCGGGAATGCTTCCTTGCCCGGATGCGTTCCCACAGAAACCCTCGCACCAGCGGGGAGAAAATGCAAAAAGAGTGAGCAAAGAGTAAGCCGGGTTCTGTCATTGGAACAGCCATCTATCTGGGATGCATGTTACCACACACCTCTAGCCACCTTCTCGGGACGGGCCGGGCAAGCCCTGTGTGTCCCTCTGCGGTGTTGCTGCGGATAGAGTTTACAGAGTCGCATAGTTACCTATGCGACTGGTGAGCTCTTACCTCGCCTTTCCACCCTTACCCCGGCAATGCCGTGGCGGTATATCTCTGTTGCACTTTTCCTGGAGTCGCCTCCGGCGGACGTTATCCGTTATCCTGCCCTGCGCAGCCCGGACTTTCCTCATAAACGGCCTTTCGGCACTGTTTACGCGGCTGTTAACTTTACTCACTCCAATTTATTATACAGAAATCCACGATTTTGTCAATCTCCTGCACATCTGAGCTGAGGAAAAGCCTGTTTCAGATACGGGAAGACAAATGCAGCAAATTCACCGTCATGACAGCACCATGCGTCCCGTGAAATGCGGAATGGTACGCCATCCAGCGTCTTTGCCTCAATTTCACGCGCATTTTCCAGCTCCATACGGCAAAATTCCTCCGCACGCACACAGATCATGCGCGCAACCTCCTCCCCCGGTGCAAATGGTGGCGTATCCTGCCGTAACACATAAACATTGGAAGTCTCGCGGTCAAAAAAGCCGGGCAGATGCAGATCCGGCGCACGGTACTGTCCGAGCTTTGTCAGCTGTCCCGATGCAAGCCGCAAACCGGTTTCCTCCCACACCTCGCGGAGCACAGCCTTATCCGGGCATTCCCCTGCGCCAATATGCCCTCCGCACGCCAGATCATAATAATCCGGAAAATCCGCCTTCGTATGTGCACGCTGCTGGAAATACAGCACCGGTTCACTCTCACCAATCATCCAGCAGTGTACAACCTGATGCAGCAGGCCCTCTGCGTGTACACGGCTGCGCGGTGCTGTGCCGATCCAGTCCATCTGTTCGTCAAAAATATCAAGCTGTTCTTCCATGCCAATCACCGTCCTGCATCTATCATACCGCAGAACGATATCGTACGCAAGGCATTCAGCAAATCGTCACGTGATACAGTGCCATCCAATGGTGAAGCTGCAAAAAATAAGCGATGGTCTGCGGTGTCTGCATCAGCTGCCCGTACCACGGTTGTGCGCGGTGCTCAGTGAGCAGCTGCTCAAGTGCCTCTTTTTTGACGATATCGAACATCGGCGATGTCCCGTCATCCAGCACCTGGCGCAGCAGATTGGACACGGCACGCAGATAGGCCGGGTTGTGTGTTTTAGGATACGGGCTTTTTTTGCGCATGCGGATCTCCTCCGGCAGCAACCCGCGTACAGCTTCACGCAGCAATCCCTTTTCCATGCCGTCTAAATCCTTCATGTGCCATGGCACGCTGTACAGATATTCTGCAATACGGTGGTCGCAGAACGGCACGCGTACTTCCAGCCCGCTGAACATACTCATGCGATCTTTACGATCAAGCAATGTCTGCATAAACCAGTTCATATTCAGCCGTGTCATTTCCCGGATTCGGCAGTCATCGACGCCATGTACTCCAATCGGCTGCACTTCTGCAATGGTCTGCTGATATTTTGTATCAACATATGCCGCAGCATCTATTTGTTCCTGCCATTCCCCCCGCAGGAAGGACGCGCGGTATTCTGTCGACTGCGCCCAGGGGAATCCCTGTCTCCGGCGCACATCTGCATCCCGATACCACGGATATCCCCCAAAAATTTCATCCGCACATTCGCCGGACAGTGCCACCGTGCCGATCTTTCTGATCTCGCGGCAGAACAGCAGCAACGAAGCATCCACATCTGCCATGCCCGGCAGGTCGCGCGCTTCCACTGCCTCAAACAGCGCCTGTACCAGCTGCGGCGTATCAATGACAACCAAATGATTTTCCGCACTGATAGCGTCATTCATTTTGGAAATAAATGCATCGTCACTGTTGGGCTGGAAGTGCGATTTCTGAAAATATTTATCATTATCACGATAGGTGACAGAAACGGTATGCAACTTCTGCCTTGCTGCGGCATAGGTGCGCGCAGCAATCGCAGAAATAATACTCGAATCCAAACCACCGGATAAAAACGTACACAACGGAACATCTGACACCAGCTGCCGCTCCACGGCATCACACACCAGTTCCCGCACATGCGCTACAGTTTCCTCTGTGCTGTCCGTATGTTCCCGATCCTTCAGCTTCCAGTACTGCCGCAGATGCACACCCTCCCGTTGGGAATAGGTCCCGCACCAGCCTGCCGGCACTTCATGGATGCCGCAGAATACGCCATAGCCCGGCGTGCGCCCCGGGCCAACCAGCATCAGCTCTGCGACCGCATTCACATCAATCCGCGCGTCGATATCG
This sequence comes from Butyricicoccus porcorum, assembly GCF_002157465.1. Lineage (GTDB taxonomy): Bacteria > Bacillota > Clostridia > Oscillospirales > Butyricicoccaceae > Butyricicoccus_A > Butyricicoccus_A porcorum. Next base: position 377,058 of record NZ_NHOC01000002.1, on the reverse strand, counting down.
GGATGGGCAAGCAAGGTCTTGATCTCTGATGCAAACAGAAAATTTCCGTTTTTTTCCGTAAAGAACAATGGCTTTACACCGATGCGGTCACGCGCAAAAAACAGAGATTTTTTACGTATATCCCACACAGCAAATGCATAGATTCCATTAAACAGATCCAGACAGGCCTCGCCCCATTCCAGATACGATGCCAGTACGACTTCAGTATCTGAATGAGTGGAAAAGCTGTGGCCACATGCTTCCAGTCTGCGGCGCAGCTCAGCCGTATTGTATAGCTCACCGTTATATACCATGCAATATTCCTTTTCGCCCGCCCATCGTGTCATGGGCTGCCGTCCGCCCTCGATATCAATAACCGCAAGGCGCGCATGGATCAGTGCCGCACTGTCCCTCTGCCAGATCCCTCCCTGATCCGGTCCGCGCCTCCGCATGGTCTTCCGCATTCGCTCTAATATTGTCCGGGACGGAATATCCCCCACAAGTCCTGCAATTCCACACATGCTCTCTGCCTCCGTTCCGCAGTATCATAGAATCGCTCCGATCATTGTATGCAGCAGCACATCGGGATATGTAAAATAAAACCGTTTCTGTTTATGCGTATATTTACGCACGAACTTCTTATTTTGTAGTATAACACACTGGGGTTCTCTGTCATTTCTGGTGAAATTTTGTATAATATACACGAATCATTGTAATTTTTTTGTTTATATCCGTACTTCCATATACGGCAAAAAATCTTGACAATCCCGTCGGAAACAGCGTACAATATATATAAGCAAAGGTGCTCCAAGATAATTGGAGTGCCTTTTTCTTTTTCCTGTTTTGCAACCTATAGAAAGGGAGAGGTTCCCATGAAAGATATTATCGCCCATGGCGACAACATTAACGTACTTCTCGCACGTTATGGCGTAAAATTCGGAATATATAAGAACGGGACATTTCACGAGCAGCTGTTTCCGTTTGATCCGATTCCCCGCGTCATTCCGGCAGAAGATTTCGACTATCTTGAGCGCGGTTTACGGCAGCGCGTCGATGCGTTGAACCAGTTCCTGGCGGATATTTACAGCCGGAAACGTATTATTGCTGACGGCATTATTCCGGAGGATTTCGTCTTTTCCTCCTCCGGATATCTGCCCGAATGTGAGGGCATCATGCCTCCCGCAGGTATTTACAGCCATATCTCCGGCATTGATCTCGTACAGGCCAAGGATGGCACGTGGTACGTCCTCGAAGACAATCTGCGTATTCCATCCGGTGCCTCCTATCCCTTGATTGCACGAGAACTGTCCCGAAAAGCAAGCCCGGGTGTTTTCCGCTCATATGCCGTGCGCGACAACCGCGACTACGCGAACCTGCTGCGTGAAACGATGGATAATGTCAATCTCGGCGGCATCAATGTCATTCTGACACCGGGACGCTATAACGCCGCATTTTTTGAACATTCCTATCTTGCAGAAAAGACCAACAGCGTACTCGCCATGCCGAACGACCTGTTCGTACAGGACTGCAAACTGTATTACCGCGATGACCATGGCAACAAAAAACGTGTTGGTGCCGTCTATCGCCGCCAGTCGGATGAATTTCTGGATCCATGTACCTTCCGCTCCCATTCCCTTATCGGTGTGCCCAACCTGATGGCAGCTTACCGTGCAGGTAATGTTGCTATCATCAATGCACCGGGCAACGGTGTTGCGGACGACAAGGGTATTTATTACTTCGTCCCCAAAATGATCCGCTATTATCTGGGGGAAGAACCGATTCTGAATAACGCGCCTACCTATCTTCCGATGTACGAAGAAGATCAGAAGTTTGTTCTGGAAAATCTGGAACGCCTGGTTGTCAAGGATGTCGCGGAGGCCGGCGGCTACGGTGTCGTTTTCGGAGATAAAATGTCCGAACAGGAGCTTGCTGACTGGCGCGAGCTTATCCAGCGCGAGCCGCGCCGGTTCATTGCACAGGAAGTCATTGATTTCCGCGATCTGGACATCATCGACGAGGGCAAACAGGTTCCGCGCAAGGCTGATCTCCGTGCCTTTGTGCTCAGCGGCGCGGAAACCAAGGTCTGGGCAAGCGGCCTGACCCGTTTCTCCCGCAACCCCGATTCGTTTATTGTCAACTCATCGCAAGGAGGAGGATTTAAGGATACATGGGTACTATCTCGTTAGAAAAAAGGGACAGCCTGTTCTGGCTGGGACGCTATACCGAACGTGTGTACACAACACTGAAGGCGTTTTACAATTATTACGATCAGATGATTGACCGCCAGGCAGATGCATACAAAAATCTATGCGAACGTCTGGATATCCCAAACATCTATCAAAGTGAGACGGATTTTATCCATCGTTTCCTGTTCGATAAGGATGATCCGAACTCGATCTTTACTTCGCTCAACCGTTCCTACGACAACGGTATTATTCTGCGAAATGAAATCACCAGCGATTCGCTGGCTTACATCCAGATGTCGCTGGATATCTACGCGGCATCCTCCCATTCCGATGTTCCCACAATGGCTCTGCTCCCGGTGCAGGATTACCTGCTCGCTTTCTGGGCAAGTATCGATGACAACGTGCTGGATCAGCGCTGCCGCAGCATTATCAAATGCGGCCGCTATCTGGAGCGTCTCGACCTGTTCCTGCGTCTGAGCTTCCCGACGGCAGATATTGAGCGTGCACTCTGCAAGATGACACCGCGCCTCAGACAGAGCGGCATCGCATACGACGAAGAGGTTCTCGACTTTCTGTACGCCCATGTGCGCGAATCCATGCTGCACACCCCCGGCTGGCGCCGTGAATGTGCCCGTTCGCTCATGACGCTGATTACCGAATAACAAAGGAGACGCGTATGAGAAAGCTGAATTTCACGCACTGCAAAAAGCTGGAATTTGACACACCTGTCATTTCGCACAGCTTTTCCCTGCGGCTTGTTCCCCGCACAGACAGCCGCCAGATTATCTGCGACCTGCACAAAGAAATTACACCTGCCGAGCATCTGGCCAACGTCACCGATGAATGGGGAACAACCATGTATATCGGCGACTGCTACAGTGAACATACTTCTTTTTCGTATTCTGTAGCAGGCATTGCCTGGGTGCGGGATACGCCGTATGTTGACGGCCCGCTGCATCCAATCTACCGCTATCCGTCCGAACTGACACGTCCGGGGGAAGCGATCGAATCCCTGTATGCCGGTGCTGCCATCAGCGGCAAAGAGCCGGTGGAACGTGCACAGCAGTGGATGCATCTGTTGCACAGCATCATGACCTATGAAAAGGGTGTCACCAACATCTGCACCACCGCAGAAGAGGCTGCTGCGCTGAAAAAAGGTGTCTGCCAGGATTTCACGCACATCATGCTTTCCCTGTGCCGCCGCGACGGTATTCCGGCGCGCTATGTAGTCGGTTATCTGTTCGGCGAGGGGGAAACACATGCCTGGGTCGAAGTTTTCGACGGCCGCCGCTGGTGCGGGCTTGACCCAACCAATGACTGCATGATTGACAGCGGCTATATCTGCCTGACAACCGGCCGCGACTACAACGACTGCATCCTTGACAAGGGCTTCTTCCGCACGCCGGGCTACGCCCCCTGCACGGTTTCCCAAAAGCAGAATGTAACTGTGACTGTGCGCGATGTGTAATTCTTACATATTCGCATATAATTAAAAAATATACCACATTGACCGACAAGGAGTATCCCTGCCGGTTATTGTGGCGTTATGGAGGGAATATTCATGATACAAGAAGTTGTGTCCGTCGGCCTGCCGGTCGATGAGCGATGGAAAATCATCAAGAACCGCATTGAGCCGGAATCCGGTACGCGGCCGGACATGAAGCGCATCTGCATTGTCACCGGTACACACGGCGATGAGCTGGAAGGCCAGTATGTCTGCTATGAGGTCGCGCGCCGGATCAACGAACACAAAGAACTGCTGAATGGCATTGTCGACATCTATCCGGCACTCAACCCGCTCGGCATCGACTCGATTACGCGCGGTATCCCAATGTTCGACCTGGATATGAACCGTATTTTTCCCGGCTCAAACACAAGCGCTACAGCGGAATTTGTCGCGGCGCAGATCATGAACGATATGAGCGGTGCTGATATGGCAATCGATATCCATGCATCGAATATTTTCCTGCGCGAGACGCCGCAGGTGCGCGTCAATGAAACAACTGCGGACAATCTTCTGCCGTATGCCAAGCTGCTCAACACGGATTTCGTCTGGGTGCATGCCTCTGCAACTGTTCTGGAAGCGACGCTGGCACACAGTTTAAATAAGACCGGTGTGCCGTGCCTCGTCGTGGAGATGGGCGTCGGCATGCGCATCACAAAGGAATACTGCATGCAGTTGGTAGACGGCATTTTCCGCCTGATGTGCGAACTTGGCATCTGGAAGGGCGAAGCGCCGGCAGTGCGTGAACCGATTGTCTCGCGCGATGGCCATGTCAGCTTTGTCAACGCAGAGGCATCCGGTATTTTTGTCTCCTCAGTCGAGCACTGGCAGCGCGTGAAAAAGGGCGATCATCTGGGCGATATCGTCAACCCGGCGACCGGAGAGATTCTGCACGCCGTACAGGCAGATGTTACCGGACGCGTGTTCACGCTGCGCGAATACCCGGTCGTATATTCCGGTTCACTGATTGCACGTGTACTGGAGGAATATGAGGAGGATGCCGAAAATGACTAAGGAAACACTGTTTACACTGCCCTCGCCTTACCGCGATACACTCAATGTCACCGGCTATCGGTTTGGACGCGGTGAAAAATCGGTCTGCATCATGGGTGCGATGCGCGGCAATGAAGTCCAGCAGCTGTATATCTGCGCACAGCTTGTACACACGCTCGAGCAGTTTGAAAAGCGCGGCATGTTGGTCAAGGGCAATGAAATTCTTGTCGTCCCGTCGGTCAACCACTATTCGATGAACATCGGAAAGCGGTTCTGGGCGATGGACAATTCCGATATCAACCGCATGTATCCGGGCTATGACCGCGGCGAAACCACACAGCGCATTGCTGCCGGTATTTTTGAAAAAGTACAGGGCTACCACTATGGCATTCAGTTCGCCTCGTTCTATATGCCGGGCGACTTTATCCCTCATGTGCGCATGATGGATACCGGTTTTCAGTCCACCTCACTGGCAAACCTGTTCGGTCTGCCGTATGTACTCGTGCGCAAGCCGCGTCCCTATGACACCGGCACGCTCAATTACAACTGGCAGATTTGGGACACGAACGCTTTTTCCATCTACACCAAGGAGACCGACCACATCGATCAGGAATCCGCACGCACGGCAATTGTGTCTGTCCTGCGCTTCCTTTCCCGTATGGGTATTCTGAAATATCACTGCCACAGCGGCTTTATCGCATCTATTATCCAGGATGACGAGCTTCGCCCCGTGCAGTCTCCGTGCGGCGGCATTTTCACGCGCATCAAGCATCCGGGTGATGAAGTCTCCTATGGTGACGAGCTGGCACAGATTACCCACCCACTCGAGGGTTATGTCATGCAGCACATCTATGCCCCGTGTGACGGCATTGTATTCTTCTCTCACTCCGCTCCGCTTATCAACGAGCAGACGACTGCATTCCGCATTATCCGCCGCCTGCACGGTTAACCGCCGAGCTGTGTACGGATTGTTTCCATGCGTTCTTCTCCATATTCCGTATTATAAATCGCGCGGATCGCGCAGTACATCAGCGCCGCATCCCAGTCGGGGTGCGGCGTCTGTAATGCTGCAAATAAGGCGCGTGCCGCCGCTCCCACTGCATCCTGACGGTCGAGCTTGCGGAAATTATCGGTGAAGTCATCCGGATAGTAGCCTTTGCCGAACAGGCACTGACAACCGGGATTGAGGTCATACTTTGACTGGTGCAGGTCAAACAGCAACGCATCGAGCTGCTCTGTGCTGCAATCCTCCCCCAGCGCCGCCAGCGCGCGGCGCACCAGTGCGTTTCTCTCCTCTGTCATCTCAATCGGATACAGTGAATAAGTCAGGCTGATAACAGCGCCCAGCACGCGGTTCTGTTCCTCTCTGTTCATAAATGTTTCCTCCGGTTTCCTTTTTCTATCAGTATATCACAAAAGCAGCGGACTGCATGGCAATCCGCTGCTTTCTTTTTTTCGTTCAGAATTTGCTGTCCAGATATTCTACAGCGCCCTTGAGTGCGTCGTGATTGTTGTCCGGCACGACAACATCGGCAATTTCCAGCACATAATCGCGCGCATTGGCGGGTGCAAAACCGATGCCTGCGTTTTTCAGCATCGGCAGATCATTCTGGCTGTCACCGATGGCGCAGACCATCTCCGGCCTGATACCGAGATAGTCCGCAACGCGGCGCACGCCGTCACCCTTGTGACCGCCCTTGCAGGTCATCTCATAGAAAATCGGCGTGGAGAAGGTCAGATTAAAATACTCCTTCATCGGGTCGACAAAGGCACGCACCGGCTCCATCTCGTCCGGCTGTCCGGTGAAGTTGATCTTTCCCCACTGCTCGCACGGCTCTGGGATGTCATCCAGTGCCATTTCTGTATATGGGATGTCCAGCAGTCGAAAATGGTCGCGCGTGGTATCGTTCATCCGGCAGACATACGAATGGTCGAGCAGATACACCTCGATACCAATATGCGGGAACTCTTTCATCACCTCATGTGCCAGTGCCTTTGCGCGGTCATCCAGACCCTCCATATAGACCATTTTCTCTGTGCTCTCATCACAGATGATTGCGCCGTTCAGATAAACGCCCGGCGCATTGCACGGCAGCAACGTACGATATGCCGCCGTCGCAGGACGGGTGCGGCCGGTTGCGAGCGCAAAGTGTCCACCGTTCTGTGTGAAATAATTCAGCGCTTCGACCGTCGCGCTGCCGATCTCGTGTTTGTCGTTCAGCAATGTGCCGTCCATATCGGATGCAAGTAAAATGCCGTCAAATTTCCCCATATTGATTCCTCAGTTTCTGTAAAACAGTGGTGAAATACGCCGGAAGCGGCGCTTCAAATGTCATGCGTTCTCCAGTTGCCGGATGTGTCAGCGTCAGCTGCCCGGCGTGCAGGCACTGCCCGTCCAGCTTCCATTTGTCTTTGGACGGGCCATACAGCGGATCGCCGATGATCGGATGCCCAATGTGTGCCATATGCACACGAATCTGATGCGTGCGCCCGGTTTCGAGCTGAAACGCCATATAGGTATAGCCGCGATAGCGCTCCAGCACTTCATAGTGTGTAATTGCCTGTCGTCCACCCTCTGTGACCGCCATTTTCTTTCGGTCTACACGATGGCGCGCAATCGGCGCGTTGACTGTTCCTTTGTCCTCGCGCGGTGCGCCGTAAACCACGGCATAATACCGCCGTCCGGCGGAATGTTCCTTGATCTGTTCGGCGAGCGACTGATGCGCGCGGTCATTCTTCGCCACAACCAGCAGCCCGCTCGTGTCCTTGTCAATGCGGTGGACAATGCCCGGGCGAATCTCTCCATTGATACCGGACAGACTGTCCCCACAGTGGTACATCAGTGCATTGACCAGCGTGCCGCTCCAATTGCCCGGCGCGGGATGTACCACCATGCCACGCGGTTTGTTGACCACAACAATGTCATCGTCCTCATAAATGATGTCCAGCGGGATTTCCTCCGGAACAAGTTCAGTTTCCTTCGGCTCCGGCAGCTCAATCCAGATTGTGTCGCCGACAGCGGCCTTTGCATTCTTCCTCAGCGGCGCGCCTGCCAGTGTAACACAGCCCTCCCGCATCAGATTTTGTATGGCGGATCGCGTCAGTTCCGGCAGCTGCTCCGCGAGCAGCTTATCCAGCCGCTGTCCCGCGTCCGCCTCAGTTACTGTAACAATCTGTCTCATTCGCGCTCCGTTTCGTCCGAATCCTTGTGCTGGAACAGGTAATAAATGGCGAACATAACCACACCGACCGTGACATAAATATCCGCAATGTTAAACACTGGGAAGTGGATAAACAGAACTTCAATCATATCCACAACATAGTGGTGTACAATGCGGTCAATGACATTGCCGACCGCACCTGCACAGATAATCAGCAGGCTGATCTTACCCCATGTATTCTGTATCAGGTTTTTGCGGAACGCGTAGACAATCGCGCCTACAACAGCCGCTGCGAGCAGCACAAACAGCCAGATCTGATTTTCCAGCAAGCTGAATGCCGCACCGCGGTTTTCCACATAAGTGAGCTGCAAAATGCCCGGGATCAGTGGAATGCTGCCGATCGGTGCCAGCACCGTAACAGCCCAGTATTTGACAACCTGATCGACCAGAACCATGGCGAGCACCGCCAGCAGCGTCATCAGAATCGTCATCGGGAACGCCCCCTTTCAAAAAATGAGGCAGAGGACGCACCCTCTGCCTCAGCGTGTCTGATAAAATTATCGGCTGATTACAGAAGCGCAGCGTGCGCACAGGCACGGATGCTCTGCATTTTCACCGACCGTCGGATCATAAATCCAGCAGCGGGCACACTTCTCGCCCTCCATGCGGCTGACTGCAATCTTGATGCCGCCGAGTGCTTCGTAATCGTCGCCCTCGCCTTCGCCGCTCTGGACAGAGACAGCGGAAACAATGCACAGCTTTGCCAGATCCTGACCACAGCTGTCCAGGAATTCCTTTCCTGCGTCAGACGCAGTGATGACAACCTTTGCCTCCAGCGGCTTGCCGATCAGCTTTGCACCGCGCGCCTGCTCCAATGCCTTATTGACATCGTCGCGAACTGCGATGATCTTTTCCCACTTAATCATAGCCGCTTCATCAAATGCCAGCGACTCGTCGTAGGACGGCATGTCGTTGAACAGGACATTGTCCAGATCGTCACCCTGCTGATGCGGCATTGCATGCCAAATTTCATCGGCGGTAAAGCAGAGGATCGGTGCAATCATGCGAACCAGTGCATCCAGAATGCGGTAAATCGCAGTCTGTGCGGACAGACGGCTCAGGCCTTCGTCACAGTACAGGCGATCCTTAATGACGTCCAGATAGAAGTTGGACATATCAACAACGCAGAAGTTGTGAATCGCGTGCGTAACGGTGTGGAACTCATAGCTGTCATATGCAGCACGAACGCGGCCAACCAGATCGTTGCACTTCATCAGCGCCCACTGATCCAGCTCGAGCATCTGGTCATACGGTACCATCTGATCGACAGTGAAGCCGTCCAGATTGCCCATGATGTAACGCGCGGTGTTGCGGATCTTGAGATAGTTCTGCGACAGCTGCTTGAACATCTTCTTGGAAATCTTCATATCAACGCGGTAATCCGCAGAAGAAACCCACAGACGCAGGATATCTGCACCGTATTCCTTGGTAATTTCCTGCGGGCTCATACCGTTGCCCTTGGACTTGGACATCTTCTGGCGCTCCTCATCGACAATCATGCCGTGGGTGATGACCGTCTTATACGGAGCGGTGCCCTTGGTCGCAATGGCGGTCAGCATAGACGACTGGAACCAACCGCGGTACTGGTCGTTGCCTTCCAGATAGACGTCAGCCGGATAAGTCAGATCGTCGCGCTCATCCATAACAGCCGCGTGGCTGGAACCGGAGTCGAACCAGACATCCATCGTGTCGGTTTCCTTGGTGAATTCGCCACAGCCGCACTCGCACTTGATGTCGTCGGTCAGGATCTCGCTCGCGTCCATATCGAACCATGCGCTCGTGCCGTGTTCACGGAACAGGTCGGCAACCAGCTTGATGGTCTTCTCGTTGACAATCGGCTTGCCGCACTTCTTGCAGAAGAAGATCGGGATCGGTACGCCCCAGGTGCGCTGACGGGAGATGCACCAGTCAGAGCGCTCCAGAATCATAGAGGTCATGCGATCCTCGCCCCATGCCGGAATCCACTGAATGTCATGGCAGGCCTTGACTGCATCATCCTTCATCGCGTCGACAGAGCAGAACCACTGCTCGGTCGCACGGAAGATGATCGGGTTCTTACATCTCCAGCAATGCGGATAGGAATGTTCAATGGTCTCGACAGCCAGCAGCGCGCCCTGCTCCTTGAGGTCTTCCAGAATGACCGGATTGGTCTTTTCATAGTACATGCCGGCATATTTACCTGCATCCTCAGTTGCATAGCCCTTGCTGTCCACCGGAACAATCATCGGGATCTCCGGATATTTCTGGCAGACAATAAAGTCGTCTGCACCGAAGCCCGGTGCGGTATGAACGCAGCCGGTACCGGCGTCCAGCGTGACATGCTCGCCGACGATGACGAGCGACTCGCGATCCATCAGCGGATGCTGGGTGGTGATATATTCCAGTTCAGAGCCCTGAATCGTGCCGACGATTTCATAGGATTCAATGCCGGCAGCCGCCGCAACAGACGGAATCAGGTCGGTTGCCAGAACGTAAATCTCACCATTCGGAACCTTGACAAACGAATATTCAAAGTACGGATTGACGGAAATGGCGAGGTTGCCCGGCAGCGTCCAGGTCGTCGTCGTCCAAATAACGAAATAGACGTTCTCAGTGGTGCCAAGAATCGCACTGATCTTGCCCTTGTCGTCCTTTACGGCGAACTTGACGTAAATAGACTCACAGGTTGCGTCCTTATATTCGATCTCCGCCTCTGCCAGTGCGGTCTCGTCGTGCGGGCACCAGTAAACCGGCTTCAGGCCCTTGTAGATATAGCCCTTCTTCGCCATCTCGCCGAAGACCTCGATCTGCTTTGCAACGAAGTCATTGGTCAGCGTCAGGTACGGATGTTCCCAATCGCCTACAACGCCGAGGCGCTTAAACTGCTCGCGCTGCGTATTGACATGCTCCAGTGCGAATTCCTTACACTTCTCGCAGAACTCCTTATTGCTGACCTTATGGCGATCCAGACCAAACGCGGCAATCGCCTGACGCTCAATCGGCAGGCCGTGCGTATCCCAGCCCGGAACATACGGTGCCTTGTAACCGGTCATATTCTTATAGCGGATGATAAAGTCCTTGAGGATCTTATTGAGGGCGTGACCCAGATGCAGATTACCGTTTGCATACGGAGGGCCATCATGCAGAATAAACAGGGGCTTGCCCTCGTTTTTCTTCATCAATGTATCATAAATATGATCCTCTTCCCACTTCGCCAAAAACTCCGGCTCGCGCTTGGGAAGACCCGCGCGCATCGGGAAATCAGTCTTGGGAAGATGGATTGTCTTGTTGTAGTCCTGCGGCATTGAACCGTACTCCTTTCTAACTCTGGCGTCAAATCGCCAACCGCCAACGGGCGGCATCTCTATATCGCAAACAGCTGACGCTGTTTATCGTCAAGGGTTATGTATCTGCGCCTGCCTGAGAGCCGCTCACCTCTACGGTGAACTGGGTCTCCTCCATGCCGTTTTTGCGGGAGGCATGGGATGCATCGGCAAATATCTTCAAAATATCGTCCGGAATCTCTGTTCCGGAGGTATGCTGCTCACGCGGCGGAACTGCCGGCTCCGCCGGACCCTCCACATGGCTTTCCAATGTTTCGCTCTGTACAGTCTGTCCGGAAATCGAAGTAAATTCCAGACCAACCTGTTCGGGTATGGACGCAATGCGCTCGCTCTGCTCGCGGAAGGCGCGCGTCATCTTATCGATAAACGCCGCACACTCGCGCTGTGCCAGACGCAGGCGCGCCTGCTCCTGTGAGGCCTGAATCTGATACTGTCGAATCACTGCCTCGCACTGGCTGGACGCATCCGCTTTCATCTGCTCTGCCTGTGCCCGCGCACGGCTGAGCAGCTCCTCGGATTCATCCGTTGCCTTTCTCGTCGTCTGCTCCGCCACATTCTGCGCCGTCATCAGCGCCTGACGGATGCCGCTTTCAACCCTGCGGTATTCCTCGATTTTGTCCACCAGAACCTTGAGCTTTGCCCGCAGCTCTGCATTTTCCTTTTCCAGCGCCTCCATATCGTCTGCCGCCTGATCCAGCAGCGAATCCACGCTTTTGGTATCATATCCGCCAAAGACGGCCTTTTCAATGGAGTACTCCCGCAATTCCCTGGAACTTAACATGTTGACCTCCTGAAATCCGGCAGCACACGACTGGCGGAGAATAACTGGAAAATGGCCGGGCAGAAAACCCGGCCGAATAAAATCTGTGCGAATCAGCAATCAATACAATGCGTACAGCAGACTCTGCGCCATGGCCAGAATGACAAACGCCAAGAGCGTCGAAAAGTCCAGCGGCATGGTACGAAGCGAGCGAAACCGGCTGAGAAAACTGCGGCAGGGCGCAATCATCGGCTCGGTAACTGCATACAGCAGCTCTCCGATGCGCGAGCTCTGCACCTGCGGGAACCACGAGGCAATCGCCCGGAACACAAGCAGCCATTGCAGCAGACTGAGCAGCCTAATTGTCAAGTAAACTATAATCATATCAGCACTATCCTACTCTCTGGCCGGAGAGCAGCAATCATAATTTCATGCCGCTGTTTTCCAGCTCACTGATGAGGTCATCGCCGACAATTTCAACATCCAAAGGCGTAATCAGATATGTGTTGCTCGCAACGCGCTTGATCTTGCCCTCAATGGCATAGGTAACACCGCTGAGGAAATCGAGCATACGCTTGGAAACTTCCTTGTCGGTCGACTCAAGATTCAGCACAACCGTCATCTTATTTTTGAGATGGTCGGCGATATCGGCAACATTGTTGAACTGATCGGCCTTCACCAGCACGACGGCCAGCCGGGTCGTTGCACTGATGTTGACGACTCTATTATTTCTGCGCGGCTGAACCTGCGTGTGCGCCGCCTCAACCGGCGCGGATGCAGCAGACTCCGGGCGGCTGTAATAAGACGGTTCCTCCGGCTCTGTGGACTCCATGGTCTCGTCGTCCAGATCAAAGTCGTCGTCGTCCACTTCTCCGCTCACCCAGCGCTTGAAGTCATTCACTAATCCCATTTTCTGCTTCCTCCTGAATGGAACAATTCTTCCAAATATATCAATAATGGCGGGCGCCAAAAATAGCCGTACCCAGCCGGACGATGGTTGCCCCACAGGAAATTGCCTCTGTATAGTCGGCACTCATTCCCATCGACAAGCAGTCCATGGTAATATTATCGTATTTTTTCGCCGATATGTCAATAAATAGTTTGGACATTCTGTCGAAATAAAGAGTTTTTTCTTGATTTGGCTGCGGTTTTGGTGGAATTGCCATCAAACCGCGAACACGGACATGCTCCAATTCGGCAATTTGCTCGGTAACAGAAAACAGCTCATCCGGATCAATGCCCAGCTTGCTCTCCTCCCTGCCGATGTTGACCTCCAGCAGGATATCCTGACGGATTCCTGCCTTTTCCGCCTCTTTATCGATGACGCGCGCCAGCTTGAGCGAGCTGACGGATTCGATCAGTGAGACCTTGCCGATGAGATATTTGACCTTGTTGGTCTGAAGCGTGCCGATAAAATGCAGCGGGCATCCGTCATACGCGTGCTGTTCATACTTTTCCAGCAGCTCCTGCACGCGGTTTTCGCCGCATACATCCACGCCCGCCGCAATCGCCGCGCGCACGCGGTCCGCGTCGTTCATTTTGGTCGCCGCTACCAGCGTAATATCCTCCGGACGGCGTCCGGCCGCAGCTGCGGCCTCTGCAATGCGCTCCCGTGCCTGCGCAACCTTTTCTTCAATCTGCCTGCGTTCTTCCTCTGTCATTTCATTACCTTCTTGTCATCCAAATCTTTTGCTTCCACAATGATGTCGTCGCCCGCAACCAGAGAATCATTTCCGGTTACATTCTGCTCGACAATATAAAATTCCTCGCCTTCAAACAGTGGCTCAATCTTCTTGTATCGTGCCACATCGTTGGACAGGACATAGACACCCATTTCGTCATCCTGCATGCGGACGGCGGATTTTGGAACCTTGAGGCCGGAATAAGACGCCACAACGACCGTTGCGACCTGTTTGCGCATGGAAATGAGATCCTCATTCATATCCTGAGACTGGAAGATGACCAGTGTATCCTCGCTGTCCGCATCGTCACGGATTGACGCGACGGTTGCCTGCACATCCTGACTGACCTGCGCAAAGCGCAGCTCCACCGTTTTGCCCTGCGTCAGATGCTGTGCATCTGTATCTGACACCCGTGCGGCAAAATACCACGTATAGCTGGAGACAATTTTGCCCTTGTCAGATGCTGCGGATTTCTTTTTGTCCACCAGCTTGTCCAGCCCGGACAGCGTGAGGTCATCGACCACATCCGGTGTGAGCACTTCTTCATAACCATCCACCGACTCGCAGAAATATCCCGCATACGGCGAGGTAATCTCGGAGGTCTTGCCTTCCAGCCGTTCCTCCAGAGATTCCGCCTGCGATTCCAGGCTTGCAATCTCTGCGTCAATGTCATCGCTTCCGTCCTCCAGCGAGCCGCTCTTGAGCGCGAGCTGACGCAGCTCCGAGGTGAGTGAAGCAAGCTGTCCCAGCGACGCGCCTTCCGCCTCGCTGCTGATGGCATTCATCTGCGCAATGATTTTCTGATTGAGCTGGCTGGAATTGGTGCTCGTCGACGACATCGTGCGCAGTGTTTCCAGCTGCTCGATGTTGTCGCGTATATTTTTCAGCTCGCGGCTGACCGTCAGTGCATCCTCATCCTTATATTCCGTGACGAGCGAAGCTCCCTTTGCGACCTTATCGCCCTCGGAATAATTATATTCCACTGTGTCGCCCTCCGCAATATCAATGATGTTTTCATCGCGGATAAAATATCCTGTCGTTGAAAACGAATCATCCATCGTCAGCTGGATTGCCGATGTTGTTCTGACCGGATTGTAGTGGTTGACCACAAAGCTGACCGCACTGTAAACCAGAATCAGCGCGAAAACAATAATCGGCATGCGGAGCGTTTTATTGATTTTTATTTTTCCGATCCGCCACACGCGGTTCGGCTCTTTTGCGGAATTTCTCCGTGAAAACGGAGGCCATTTGAATGCCATAGAAAGCTACTCCTATCGGCAGTTCGGGTTATGCTGTCGCTGTTTCCCTCCGTCCGCCGGACATATCCAGCCTGCGCTGCGGTATCACTGTAGAAATCGCATGCTTGTAAATCATCTCCTGCTTGCCGTCGCAGTCAAACAGGATGATAAATGTATCGAACCCACGCACAATGCCGCGAAGCTGGAAGCCATTGGTCAGGAAGACAGTCAGCGGAACCTTTTCCTGCCGTGCCTTGTTCAAAAAGTTGTCCTGTAAATTGATTTCAGTTTTCATTATAGAGCAATCCTCCCGAGTTGTATAGATACTTTTCATATGGTACACCCCGGGCAGACAAAATTTCTGTCGCTTGTTGGAGAATTGCGGAAAATTCATCGGGAGAATTGTAATACAGCCAGTTGACACGGGTATCGCGCCGCAGCCAGGTGAGCTGCCGCTTGGCGTAATTGCGCGAGGCACGTTTGAGCGTGTCGAGACACGCCTCAAGCTCTGCTTCTCCGCGCAGGTATGGCAGCAGTTCCTTATAGCCAATCGCCTGCCCTGCTGTGCCGGTCAGCCTGCCGTCCTCCCACAGACGGCGCGCCTCTTCCACCAGTCCCAGTTCGACCATCTGGTCAACACGCCGGTCAATGCGATCGTACAGCGTCTGTCGGTCGGTCGGACACAGTCCGAACAGGATTGCGTCATATTTTGGTTCCGGTCGTTTGTTGCGCGCATTCAGCTCACCGATGGTCATGCCGGTCTGCGCATAGACCTCGAGCGCGCGCACGACGCGCTTTACATTGTTTTCGTGAATGCGTTCAGCGGACTCCGGATCGACTGCGCGCAGCATTTCATGCAGCGCATGCGCTCCCTGTTCGCGTGCAATTGCGTTGTATTTCTCCCGCGCCGCCGTGTCGGTCTCGTCGCCGGAAAAGGTGCTCCCCTCGATCAGTGCATCGAGATACAATCCAGTGCCGCCGCAGACAATCGGGATTTTCCCGCGCGACAGGATATCCTGCGCGCAGGCATCTGCCATTTGCTGGTATCGCGCCACGGAAAAATCCTCACCCGGCTCCGCGACATCGAACATATGGTGCACGACACCGTCGCGCTCCGCCATATCCGGCTTTGCCGTGCCGATGTCCATGCCGCGATACAGCTGCATGGAATCGGAGGAAATAATCTCGGTGTGCAGCTGCTTCGCCAGCGCAATCGAAAGTGCTGTCTTACCCGATGCCGTCGGGCCCGCAATACAAATTAGCTTTGGTTTCATCACTGGTTCACCCGCTTAAACATCTTGTCCAACTCGTATTTCGTCAGGCGGACGGTCACCGGTCTGCCGTGCGGACAGCATGTCACAGCCGGGTCGGACAGCACGCGGTCGCACAGCGACTGCATTTCCTGTATGCTTGTCTTGCTGCCCGCCTTGATAGCGGCCTTGCACGACACGGTATGAATGAGGTCATCCAGACGGTCAGGCACAGGCGTGCGCCGATCCATCAGCTTCTGTGCCATTTCGGATACCGTCACGGGAATATCTCCCGCATCCAGATAAGCAGGCGCTTCGCGCACCGCGACGCTGTGCTGTCCGAAGGATTCCATGACAAAGCCGAGCATCTGAATCTGTTCCATGCCATCCAAAACTGCGGCATATTCCTCACCGGACAGATCGACGACGACCGGTGCCAGCAGCATCTGCGTCGGAATGTCCGCCTTTTCACGCAGCTGGTTGAACAGCATGCGCTCATGCGCAGCGTGCTTGTCGATCAGGATCAGCCCGTCGGCGTCCTCCGCAAGGATATAGGTCTCAAAACAGCTGCCGATGACGCGCGCGGACGGCAGGTCAGGAACAAGCGGCTCGGCTTCCTCCTGCTTCGGTTCTGTCCGCTCCGGCATGCTCTGTACAGCCTTCTCTGCTTCTGCCTCAGGCACAGCAAACACCGGTTCCGTCTGTACCGGCTGCTGTGCCTTGGGCATTTCAGGCGCAAACAAATCGATTTTTGCCGGTTTCTTTGTCTCGTGCGGCATGCGCAGCGCCTGTTCGTCGCGGTCATCCACATCGACAAACGGCAAAAATCCGCTGCTGCGCGGTGCAGGCCGTTCCGTGGCACGATAGGCGGGCGGATGGTGCATCGTCCCGCCGGAAACCGCCTTCGGTGCCGCCGACACGGCAGGCGCTGCCGGCTCATGCACCTCTGTTTTGGGCACGGAAAGCACCGTCTGCTCCGCCTTTTCCTGCGGCACAGCGGCAGCCGGACGCACCGGCTTCGCCTGAATTTCCGGAACATTGTCGTCGCCCGCCAATGCATTTTTGCATGCGGCATAGACTGCGGAGAACACCTGTTTTTCCTGTGCGAATTTCACTTCTGTCTTGGCCGGATGAACATTGACGTCCACCTGCGACAGTGGGAGCTGGACGCACACACAGCCGTACGGATACTTGCCCGTAATCATGCTGTTGCGGTAGGCCTCCTCCATCGCCGCCTGAATCAGCTTGGACTTGACAAACCGCCCGTTGACAAAGAAATGCTGATACGTGCGGTTGGCACGCGGCGCATGCGGCTTGGAAATATACCCCCAAACCTTCACGCCATTCAGCTCGTGTTCCGGCATTTCGATCAGATTTTTGGACAACTCCTTGCCGAATACGCTGAATACGGCATTTTTTAGGCTGCCGCCGCCGGGCGAATGAAAGACATCCTTTCCGTCACGGATACAGCGGAACATGATTTCCGGATGGCTCTCTGCCGCATGCTCCACCACCGACAGGACATAGCCCGCCTCAGTAAAGTCTTTTTTCAGGAATTTCATGCGCGCGGGCGTATTATAAAACAGGTCACGGATGACAAAGGTCGTGCCCTCCGGGCAGCCCGCTGGCTCATTCGCTGTAATTTTCCCACCTTCGAGCGACAGATGCGTGCCTTCCACGCAACCGATCTGCTTGGTAAACAGATCGACACGGGACACGGCGCAGATGGCGGCGAGTGCTTCGCCCCGGAAGCCCAGCGTGCCGATGGCTGCCAGATCCTCGCGCGTGCGGATTTTGCTCGTCGCATGGCGGCGGAATGCAACCGGTGCGTCCTCCGGCGACATGCCGCAGCCGTTGTCACAAATGCGCAGATAGGAAATGCCACCGTGCTCCAGCTCAACCGTGATCTGTGTTGCACCGGCATCAATCGCATTTTCCACCAGCTCTTTACACACAGACGATGGGCGCTCCACCACCTCGCCCGCGGCGATCAGATCCGCCATGTGCGAATCCAGTTCATGAATGACTGCCATACGGCGCTGCCTCCTTTCGGTCATTCGACCATTTTCTGCAATTCATATACCAGATTGAGCGCCTCGATCGGCGTCATTGTGTTGACATTGACCGCGCGCAGCTTTTCCGCAACCTCATCCGACTGCATGCCCATCAGAGAAATCTGGTCGTCCTCCGGCTCATCTGCAATCTCATGCAGGTCAATCTTCGGCGCAGTCGATTCCAGTTCCTTCAGGATCTGCTTGGCACGGCGCAGCACGGGCTTCGGAACACCTGCCAGCTTTGCAACTGCGATGCCATAGCTGTCATCTGCGCCGCCCGGCACGATTTTGCGCAGGAATGTGATGTCATCACCGCGCTTTTTGACCGCGATGTTGTAGTTTTTAATGCCGTCAATCAGATCTTCGAGGGCGGTCAGCTCGTGATAATGCGTTGCAAACAGCGTGCGTGCGCCCAGCTTCTTCGGGTCTGCAATAAATTCCACCACGGCGCGCGCAATGCTCATGCCGTCAAAGGTGGAGGTTCCGCGCCCGATTTCGTCCAGAATAACGAGGCTGAACCGCGTCGCATTTTTCAGGATATCCGCGACCTCGCTCATCTCGACCATAAACGTAGACTGTCCGCTCGCCAGATCGTCCGATGCACCGACACGCGTGAACACGCGGTCGGCAATGCCGATGCGGGCAGATTTCGCCGGGACAAAGGAACCCATCTGCGCCATGACGGTAATCAGTGCGACCTGACGCATGTATGTGGATTTACCTGCCATATTCGGACCGGTGATAACCGCGACACGGTTCGCACGGTCGTCCAGCAGCGTGTCGTTTGCAATGAACATCGTATCGCGCAGCATGCGCTCGACCACCGGATGGCGTCCGTCCCGAATATCAATGACGGACGAATATTCGACCTCCGGACAGCAGTAGTTGTACAGGTCTGCCACCTCAGCCAGCGAACACAGGACATCGGTCTGTGCCAGTGTCTGCGCTGTGATCTGAACGCGGTGCACGGCGGCGGAAATCTGCTCACGCACTTCGGTAAACAACTGGTATTCCAAATCGGTGATGCGCTCCTGCGCCTGCAAAACCGTGTTTTCGTATTGCTTGAGCTCATCGGTGATGTAGCGCTCACAGTTGGCCAGCGTCTGCTTGCGGACATAATGTGCCGGAACGCTGTCCGAATACTGGCGCGACACCTCGATATAATAGCCGAATACGCGGTTATAACCGACCTTCAGCTTCTGAATACCGGTCGCCTCACGCTCGCGCTGTTCGATTTCGGCAATCGCTCCCTTGCCGCCGGAAGCAATGTCTCGCAGGCGGTCGAGCTCATCGCTGTAGCCTGCACGCATAAAGCCGCCCTCGCGCAGTGAAAACGGAGGATCGTCGACAATTGCGGACTTGATGAGTGTCTTGACGTCCTCCAGCTCGTCCATCGAGCTGCACAGCACCTGCAACATGGAAGCGCCGCACTGTGCCAGCTCCGCACGGATGGCGGGCACATGCTCCAGCGTCGCGCACATGCTGCGCAGATCACGGCAATTTGCCGTGCCGTAGACAATGCGGCTGATGAGGCGTTCCATGTCAAACACCTGCCGCAGCTCATCAGTCAGCGCACTGCGGCGGACAAAGTCCTCCTTGAGCTCTCCGACCGCCTTCTGGCGCTGAGCAATCTGATTCGGGTTGCGCAGCGGCTTGCTCATCCACTGCCGCAGCAGGCGCGCGCCCATCGCGGTGCGTGTCTTGTCCAGCACCCACAGCAGCGAGCCCTTTTTCTCCTTCGTGCGCATGGTCTCGAACAGCTCGAGATTGCGCCGCGCATTCATATCCAGCTCCAGATACTGCCCCTGATGGTACAGCTGGATGGTGTCCATATTGGACAGGTCGGATTTCTGCGTGTCTGCAAGATACAGCAGCAGCGCGCCAACCGCGCAGACAACAGCGGGATGGTTCTCCCACGCGTCGCCATCCAGATCGGCAAACCGCGCGCGAACCAGCTTCATGCAGGCATCCGGGTCATAATCCGCTTCCCGTATCTCCTCCACGCCGCATTCAATGTTGTCGTGCAGAAACCGCATGAGCTGCTCCTCGTTGGCAGCCGCCGGATTGACCAATGTCTCGCGCGGCAGAAACCGTCCAAGCTCATTCATCGCGTAGGCACTCAGATTGCTGCCGGTCATATCGGTCGCCAGCATCTCGCCCGTCGTAATATCGGCAAAGCATACGCCGACACCGACCGCACTCAGATAGACAGATGCAATATAATTGTTGCAGTCCTCGTCCAGCATGGAGGCCTCGATAACGGTTCCCGGCGTAATCGTGCGGATGATCTCACGCTTGACCAGCCCCTTCGCCTTTTTGGGGTCCTCAGTCTGCTCGCAGATGTGAACCTTGTGCCCGTTTTTGACCAGTTTGGCAATGTAGCTCTCGCACGAATGGAATGGAATGCCGCACATCGGTGCGCGCTCCTCCTGACCGCAATCGCGCCCGGTCAGCACAAGATCGAGCTCCTTCGACGCAATTTTCGCGTCATCGTAAAACATTTCATAAAAGTCGCCCAGCCGATACAGCAAAATACCGTCACAGGTTTTTTTGATGTCAAAATATTGCCGCATCATCGGCGTCAGTTCAGCCATGGTATCCCTTTCCAATTTCCCTGCCGTACAGCGCACGCAGGGAGGTTCGTTCGATTTCCACATCGACAAAATCGCCGATGTGCAGGTCTTCACCGCGCACCAGAACAAGCAGACCGCCGTCGGTGCGTCCACAGTGCGTGTATTCACTTTCCTGCTTGCCGTTGGACAGGCCGTCAATCAACACGGACAGCTTCCTGTCCTGATAGGCATCCTGCCGCTGCTGGTTGATGCTCTCCTGCGTCTGCAACAGGCGGTTGAACCGATCCTGCTTATCCTCCGCGGGCGTATTGTCCGGCATCTCTGCCGCGGGCGTGCCGCTGCGTTTGGAATACAGGAAGGTATACAGCAGATCATACTGTCCCCGGCGCACGACATCCAGCGTACCCTGAAAATCCTCCTCCGTTTCACCCGGGAAGCCGACAATGATATCAGAGGACAGCACGAGGTCAGGCATATAACGCCGCGCCTGTTCGATGAGAGCGAGATAGCCCTCCTTCGTATATCCTCGGTTCATCTTTTTCAAAACCGCATCCGAACCGGACTGGAACGGCAGGTGAAGCTGATGGCAGATATGTTTTCCCTCTGCCATCGCAGCAAACAGCTTTTCCGATGCATCTTTTGGATGGCTGGTCATAAAACGCAGGCGGTATTCACCCGGCACGGCATCCAGCCGAGTCAGCAGGTCGGCAAAGTCCATGCCGATGCCCAGATCCTTGCCGTAGGAGTTGACATTCTGCCCGAGCAGCGTGATGTCCTTATAGCCGTCAGCGACCAGCTGCCGCAGCTCGGCTTCGATGTCCTCCGGCTGGCGGCTGCGCTCCCTGCCGCGCACATACGGCACGATGCAGTATGTGCAGAAGTTGTTGCAGCCGTACATGATGGATAGCCATGCATGGCAACCCGCATCGCGCTGTACCGGCAGACCCTCGGCGATTTCGCCCTTCGGGTCGCCGGAGATTTCAAAGATACGCTTACTGCCGTTCAGCCGCCGCAGCAGCAGCTCCGGGAAACGCCACAGCATGTGCGTGCCAAAGACAATATCGACGCGCGGATAGCTCTTTTTAATTTTTTCCGCAATGTGCTCCTGCTGCACCATGCAGCCGCACATGCAGATGGTCACATCCGGGCGGGTTTCCTTGATGTGCGTATACTGCCCCATGATGCCGAACACGCGCTTTTCCGCATGCTCGCGCACGGCGCAGGTATTGACTACAATGACATCCGCTTCGGCAGCGTCCTGTGTGCGCACATAGCCCATCTCCGCCAGCATGCCTGCGATGCGCTCAGTATCCGCTTCGTTCTGCTGGCAGCCGAAGGTCTGGCAGTAAAAATGCGGCGGCTCAGGGCGCAGCGCATTGCGCCGGTGTATCTGTTCGATGCAATCCAACTGATGCGCGATGTCCGCCTTCGGTATTTGTCTTGAGGTAAAATCTATCATAATATACTTCTATCCCGTATTATCGAAATTCATTCAGCTGCGCGTCGTATACCATCAGGTGATGGTAGTTCGTGCCATCCGGCGCATACTGCGGCAGCTCACGTAAAATCAGTTTGGTCAGATATTCCGGGCTGAGGTTGTTATTGCCCGCGCCCAGAATGGTATACGCACGCACGCAGTCGGTATCCGGCTCCAGCGTGATGCCGCGCATGTAATCGCGGACATTGACTTCCTTCTCACCGCGCTTGGATTTTTTGAGAATGGTCAACTCGTCGCGGGCAAACAGCGCGTTCGCCGCATCGACAAAGCCCTCCGGCACGCCATCATCAAATTCCCATGTGATCTCAAATTTAGAGTAGGCGATGTCGCGCACCTTGCGCCCGCCGTCGTCCAGCGGATAAATCTCCTGCACGGACAGGCCGGATGGCATAACCGCATTCAGACGCTCCACCGCATCCGCCGGGAGTTCCTCTGCCGTACAGTTGAAATCGAGAAATTCCCACTCACCGGAATAGCCGGTGGACAGCGGCAGCGCGACAGAAATATAAATATGCGGGTTAAATCCCTCGGTATACCACACCGGCAGGTGTGCGCGCGCAATCGCACGCTGCATGCAGTGCATCAGATCGAGGTGTGAAATATAAGCGGCTTCGTCCGTCTTGGAAAAGCGCATTCTTGCTTTAAACATGGCAGGCACATCCTTTCATCAGGCTGGCGGCACCGCAGCCCGCACATTTTTCCAGACAGGACGGTGTCGGCTCCGCGCGGCGCGAGCGCTCCCACTCACGCTTCAGGTGTTCCTTGCTTGTGCCGCAGCCGATGTGATCCCACGGGAATACCTCATCCAGCGGGCGCTGGCGGTTGGCATAGAACGCCGGGTCCAGACCACAGGCACGGAACGCATCCAGCCACTTATTGTAATCAAAGCACTGATCCCATCCGTCCATCTTACAGCCGGATTTCCATGCAGTATACAGCGCATCCGCCGTGCGGCGGTCGCCGCGCGCGAATACAGCTTCCAGATAGCTGGTGTCTGAATCGTGCCAGCGGAACGTAACATTTTTGGTCTTCATGACGACGCGCAGATACGCGGTCTTTTCGTCCAGCTCCTCCTTTGTCACCTGTGCATCCCACTGGAACGGAGTCTGTGGCTTGGGCACAAAGCAGGACGCGGACGCAGTGATGCGCACACCGCGCGCCTTGTTCGGTGTATTGCACTTCCAGCAGTATGCGATATCGCGGCACAGCTGCGCCATTTCGTCAAAATCCTCGTTGGTCTCGGTTGGCAGGCCCATCATAAAGTACAGCTTGACGTTGTTCCAACCGCCCTTGAATGCATAGGTGCAGGCATTGAGCAGATCGTCTGCCGTCAGATTTTTGTTGATGACATCGCGCAGGCGCTGACTGCCAGCCTCTGCCGCGAATGTCAGGCCGCTCTTGCGCACCTTCTGTACGCGCTCCATCAGCTCGAGGCTGAACGAATCGGCGCGCAGGGACGGCAGCGACAGGCTGACGCGGCGCGCCTCACAAAAGTCGAGCAGCTTGTCCGCCAGCTCCGGCAACTCGGAATAATCGCTTGTCGACAGCGACGAGAGCGAAATCTCCTCATAGCCGGAATGTTCCAACACGGCCTCCGCCTGTCGGAGCAACGTTTCCGCACTCTTTTTGCGCAGCGGGCGATAGGTATGTCCCGCCTGGCAGAAGCGGCAGCCGCGCGGACATCCTCGGAACAGCTCGACCATCGCACGGTCGAACACAATATCTGTCGACGGTACGACAAAAGATTCCGGATAGTACATGCTGTCCAGATCGCGCACAATACGCTTCTGTATAAATGCCGGTGCGCCGTCCTTCGGCGTCACCGCCTTCACCGTGCCGTCGCCGTTATAGCTGACATCATACAGAGACGGGACATAAACGCCTTCGATATGGCAGGCGCGGCGCAGAAATTCATCTTTGCTCCAGCCCTCCCGCTTCGCCTGACGATACAGGTCAGTAAATTCAATCATGATCTCCTCGCCGTCACCGATCTGGAAGGCATCGATAAACGGCGCAAGCGGCTCCGGGTTATAGGCACACGGGCCGCCGCAGATAACCAGATTTTTCAGTCCTTTGCGCTCACTCGCGTACACCGGAATGCCGCCGAGGTCGAGCATATTCAGAATATTTGTAAACGACAGCTCATATTGCAGCGTGAAGCCGAGGATATCCAGTTCCGCGATGCTGTCACCGCTTTCCAGACCGTACAGCGGGATGCCCGCCGCTCGCATTTCATCCTCCATATCAATCCACGGCGCAAACACACGCTCGCACCACACGCCGTCCTGTGCATTCAGAAGACCATACAAAATGCGGCTGCCCAGATGCGACATGCCGACCTCATAGGTATCGGGAAAGCACATGCCAAAGCGCAGATCGACGCTGTCCCTGTCCTTGACAACAGAGCCCCATTCGCCGCCGACATAGCGTGCCGGCTTTTGCACGCGTGGGAGTATTCGTTTGAGCTTTCGAGAGAGCTTCATATCAGTACCTCATCCATAATTCGTCATTTTCTTTCCAGATAGCGCCTGCTCCATTCCAAAAGAAAGGAGCTCTCCGACCGTTTGACCGAAGAGCCCGCTGTTTGCAGGGTTCAGGCTGATTTGCGCACAGACGCGCGCGGTTTTATTGCGCGTCATCCGGCTGCTGTTCGGGTTCGGATTCTTCCTGTCCCTCTTCCGTGCCGAACAGCTCCTGATGGCGCTCAAAGTCCGTACGCCGCTCGCAGTATGCATGCTCGAGACGCAGTGTTTCCTTGAGCAGAACCTCCAGCTCGGAGGAATATGCATCCAGTTCCTCCGCCGCGTCCAGCTTTGCGAACGAGATAATTTTCAGGTATTTTCCGACTGCCAGGTGCAGCTTGACCTGTGCACGGTTGAGCTCGCCGTATTCCATCTCATTGATGATCTGCTGTAACTCGGCGCGGATACCCAGCGTCATCAGCTGGAAGACGACACGGTCAGCCGGCACAATCAGGCGTGTCTCATAACGCGTCAGCAGCTGCTCGAGCAGCTTGTTGTTCGCCTCATGCATCTTGTGCAGATCTTCCATCTTATAGGAATGCATTTTCAGGCCGACAGATTCCTCCGTCAGGCGGATTTCTTCCATCTCCTCCGGCGTGATGTCCAGATCATCCGGGAAGCCAGTCGAGCTGTACTTGGTGATCGCTGCGCGCATTGCCTTATAGAGGTTGGCCATACAGTAGACCTGCCGCTCACAGTCCTCAAAATAGGTCTTCGCTTTTTTGAGCTTCGCTTCGATCTGCTCCAGCTCTTCCGCAGCCTCCGCCTCACGATCAGCGTACTCCGCCACAATTGCCTCGCGCTCCGCTGTCACCTGCTTGTGAATGGCAATGACAATGTCGTCCTTTCTGGCAATGGTTTCTTCGCGCGCGCGCAGCTCCTCCTGCGCTTCTGTCAGCTTTTCCTCCAGCTCCTGTAACCGGGCTTCCGCGTCTGCAATCTTTGCGTTGGTGGCATTCAGTGACTCACGGGCGCCCAACAGTTCTTTCATGCTCTCAAACATTGGTGTATCTCCTATCCGGACTCAGCCGTTATGTGAAAATCAAAATCCGATTAAAATCAAGGTTATTGTACTACTTTAACGCCATTTCCGCAATAGGTTCCGCGAATTCCGGCAAAAAAGCCGGAGAAATTTCTCCGGCTTTCCGCATCGGCTTTGGCAATATTGCGTGCTTTCGCACATCATCCGCAGTGCGGCGGGCGCTCACAGCGGCAATCATCGTATTCGGGCTGTCTTCCGTTGCGGCCGCCCGAATCCGCATTCTCCCGTCTGGGCGGGAAAAATTCCTCAACCGGGAAATCAAATCGTTCAAACATATCGCACGGGTCTTCCGCACGACCACAGCTCCCGTCATCACCGGTGCAGCTGCAATCCTTTGCAGGCATGCAGATGTCATAGGCAGGCATGAGCAGTTGAATGTCACGTTCCAGGCGGATAATCGAAAACTGTCCGAGCGTGACGTACAGCTTTTTCACATCAGTATCCAGAATAATGTCATCCCCGAACAGGCAGCCAATGCTCTCCGGCACCTTGTTCAGTTCACAGCAGCAGCCGCAGCGGCAGCCCGGATCCACCATCTTTGCCGAAAGAATCAGCGGGTCAAGTGTTTCTGTCTGTGCCGCAATAATCGGAACAATTTTCCTTCCTTTTCCAGAAAATGCGCACCGTCCGATCCTCTGCCACCTCGATGCGGGACAGCAGACGAGTCAGCTGCGCATGCGGCAGTCCATGCACGCAGGACACATCTGACTGGGTGAGATCACGCAGACAGCGTTCCAGCAGGTCAAATACAATCGCTTCCGGGATGCTCACGGCATTCGTGCAGCCGTTTTTGCCGCGGTCATGGTGCCAGCACATCCAGTACCGGCGTCCGCCGCGTGTGCGCGGGGAAAATACGCCGCCACATGTCTCACAGAACAAAAGACCACTGAGCGGCAGCTTTGGTCGGTGAGTTTGGATCCGCTGTCTGCCCGCCGCGATGGTCCGTCGCCGCGTCATCTCCTGCTGTACGGCGTCAAACTGTGCGCGGGGAACAATTGCCCAGTCGGGGCGCTCATGTGAAAACCATTCCCCTTGCGGCAGCGGCTTCACCGTGCCGTCGAGATAATCCACAACGGTACTCCGATGGTTGATCAATGTGCCGCAGTACACCGGGTTGCTCAGGCAGCGGCGCACGCCTCGCGAGTTCCACTGTTTTCCCAACTTGGTCGGCGTACCCATTCGATTGAGCTCCTGTGCAATGCGCGCTGTACCCCAGCCATCCAGATACCGCGCAAACAGAAACCGGACTGTCTCGGCCTCTGCCTCACAAATGCGCAGGGTGAACAGATCGATGCGGTCATAGCCGTACAGCATCGGCGGCACACGCCCCTTTTTCGCATTGATTTCCTTGCCGAATTTGACACGTTTGGACAGATTTGCGCTCTCTTCCTGCGCAAGCGACGCATACACCGTCAAAATAAATTCCGAATCGCCGAGGCTCTCCTGCCCTGATGACAGGAAACGCACAGCAATGCCCTGTTTTTTGAGTGTACGGATCGCCTGCAAACAATCGACAGTATTGCGTGCAAAACGTGAAATATCCTTGACGGCCACCAGATCAAATGCGCTGTGTGCGGCATCGGACAGCATGCGCACAAACTGTTCCCGCCTGCGCAGCTGTCGGCCGGATACACCTTCGTCTGCATAAATTTTGACGAGCTCCATGCCCTCCCGCGCCGCATACTGCTCAAAAAATTCCTTCTGATGTGCGAGGCTATCCATCTGTTCTTCTTTTTTGGTCGAAACGCGGCAATAGGCCGCAAAGCGTACCGGCTTATTGCTCATCCTACCCCTCCTTCAGCTCGCCCAAAACAGTAAGAATCCATTCCCTGCACTGTATATGGTCGGACTGCACGCGGTAATCCGATGCACGCAGACGTTTGCCCATATGCATTCCTCCTCCCTGATGATATATGCAAATAACCGTTGCGTTTTGCCGCAAAACCGCCTACAATAACTACGAAAGGAAGGAATCCCGATGAGAAACACCACGCTGTGCTATATTGAACACAATGGCAGCTATCTGATGCTGCACCGCACCAAGAAAGAAAATGATCAGAGCCATGACAAATGGCTGGGCATCGGCGGTAAATTTGAGGACAGAGAGAGTCCGGAAGAATGTATCCTGCGCGAAACGCGCGAGGAAACCGGCCTGACCCTGACGAGCTACCGTTACCGCGGCATCGTCACCTTTGTCTCGGATATCTGGGAAACGGAATACATGCACCTGTTTACAGCAGACGGCTTCACCGGTACTCTGATCGATTGTGACGAGGGCGACTGCGTGTGGATTTCCCGCGAAAAGCTGCTTTCGCTGCCCATGTGGGAGGGCGACCGCATCTTCCTGAACCTGTTATTTGATCCGGAACATCCGTTCTTTTCGCTTAAGCTGGAATATCAGGGCGATACACTGGTATACGCCGCAAAGGACGGTGTGCCGCTCCCTCTGGACTGATTTATTCCGATTGCTGCGGCACAAGACTCAACCACCGCCTCCGGCTTGTTCGTGCGTTCAATCGTCTGGGCATTGGGGCATCCTGCCTGCGATGAGAAAATGCGTGCAGAGCCCTCGCTGCCGTACAGAATCGCACGTTTGTCATAATAGGCGAGACCGCACAGCTCCTGTGTACAACCGCAGCCTGTGCTGACCTCTGTGAAGACCTTGTAAAAATAGCGTACATCTATGCTGAAAAATCCCCGGTTGAAATCAACCGGCTGTACGTCGATGTCCACCCACAGCAGCTCCGCACGGCGCGGCTTGATGCTCGTCGCACGCTCCAGCAGCTCCTGTGAGCAGCGTGTCAGATACACACGCAGGTCGCGGATACATTCCTTGGATCGGCAGGCATCAAAGATTTTTTTCGTAAGATGTTTCAAGTTACACACAAAGCCTCCATCGGTTATTGCAACTGATGGAGGCTTTCCTGTTTGCGGTGTTAACTTTTCCACTTTTTGAAATACCACAATACCCACGCAAACACAATGCTTGCCGCACATACAACTCCTGCGCCTGTCGTCAGGCTGTTAGCAAACAGATTCGCACACGAACCGAGAGTAAACAGTGTATAAAAACTACAGAACCACAACATACAGGTGTTACCGGAAAATTTATAGATAAATTTATAGGCACAGTAAACGCCCAGCAACGCTCCGGCAGATGCAAAAAACAGTTGGACGGACTGTCCCGGAACCAACAACTATTTGAAACCACAGGTTGCTTACAACATTATTTAAGATGCCTGCAACAATCAACACCCAAACAACATTCCACGCGCCCGTCTTCTCTCGACTTCTTAAATCTTTCATTCGATCAACTCCTTGCATATATCGTACTACGCAGAGTGTGGACTTGCAACAGCAAGATTCTGTGAATTTTGATATTGTGGAAAAAACATGCGGAGGTAACTATATGGTATACGCAATCACATTTGCATTCATTGTGTTGGATTTTGTCACAGGGCTGATTAAGGCGGTCAGTTCCGGTAAGTTCAAATCCTCGATGATGCGCGAAGGGCTGTTTCACAAAATCGGAGAAATCCTGTGCATCGCACTGGGTATTCTCATCCAATACGCGGAGGGGTATCTGGATTTGGGTATCAACCTGCCGGTTGCCGGTGCGATCTGCACCTACATTGTTCTGATGGAAATTGGCAGCGCGTTGGAAAACATTTGCGCGATCAATCCGGATTTGGCAGCGTCCAAGCTGTTGAAAATCATTGGAATTGGAAGAGAGGAGTCGGACGAATGAAAAAATTGTTTATTTCGCAGCAGATGCGTGGCAGAACCAATGACGAAATTCTGACAGAACGTCGACAGGCAGTTCAGGATGTTCAGCGGATGATCGGCGAAGAAGTTGAACCGCTGAATACATTTTTTACGGACTATGACGGTAAGCCGCTGGAGTTCCTAGGTAAGTCGATCATGATGATGGCGCAGGCTGATGTGGTGTATTTCTGCAAAGGCTGGGAAGATGCGCGCGGATGCCGTGTGGAACGCTCTGCCGCAGAAAACTATGATGTGAAGATGGTGGTGTCGGCATGAACTATACAGTCAAATTCCAGACAGAGCCGGAATACAAAAACATCCGCTATGGCGGAAACAGCATCTATAATTCCGCATGCGGGCCTGCCAGCCTGTGTAATGCTCTGAAGGCGCTGGGCATCGCGGATATCAGCATTCCGACAATGTGCAATCTCGCCGTATCGTGCGGTGCGCGTGTGGAAGGCGGCACGGATGAAGCAGTTCTTCTCCGGTCAGCAGCCTCAAAGTATGGGTTTGAATGGCGCAGCACCAGCAAAAATGCTGAACTTCTCTCCCACCTGAAAGCAGGCGGCGCAGCAATTCTGCATGCCGGATCAACGTACAAGCTGTTTTCCAACAGCGGGCACTTTGTCGCAGCTGTAGCTGCATCCGGACAGACAATTACGGTGCTCGACAGCTATTGGTACAGCGGGAAATATACCGCGTCATCCATCCGGCGCAATTATGTCAGCGTCGTGAGCAAGGGCGTAGTCAAAACCAGCCTGACACAGTGCGGTAAGGCGACCATTGACCGCAGTCCGAGTTATTATCTGATTTCCAAGCCCGCACCTGCGAAGAAAACAGAACCGAAGAAGGAGGAAACTGAATTGGTCGAAAAGACAAAGTTTGAAATCGGCGGAGAAAAATTCACGCTGGATGCCATTACAAAAAACGGGACGACCTATGTCTGCTTGAAACAGTACAACAATGTTCTCGGTCTTGACACCGGATATGATGCGGCAACTGATACCCGTGCAGTCAATTTTGACCAGCTGAATATTGCTGTTAACGGGACGGAACACACAGTTCCCGGTTTGATCGCTGGCAAGGGACATTCCTATGCATCGGTTCCCGATTTGCTGAAGCTCACCGGCTGTACAGTCGGCTGGAATGACGGCAGCATTGTTGTTACATCGTCCGAAGGTGATGTCTGATGCTGCACGGAAATCGACTCCGTCAGTGGGACAGCAACCGGAAACTGGAGCTGTACGATCCGGAGGATGTGACGGTTTCCCGCGTGGAATTCTGGCGCAACGGCATGCAGCAGCCGATTCCCATCGAGCCGGATCGCAGTACATCCCCGCCAACGGTGGCAGTGCCGAACATCCTGCTACAGTCCTGCGAACCGATTATCGCCTATGAATGCGTTTCTGAAACAGAATCGTTCCGCACGATACGGAAACAAATTCTGCATGTCGAACCTCGTTGCAGACCGGCGGATTATGTCTGCGAAGAAACGCCGGTCAAACAGTGGGACAATTTAGATGTCCGACTTGATCAGCATGATACCATACTGGAACAGCACAGCAACACGTTGAAGCAGCACAGCACGATGCTGAAAACACAGGAAACAGAAATATCTGACCTGGGCAACGAGCTGAACGACGCCAGTGCAGAATTACAGAAACTGGAACAGGCACAGACATTATCTGATGCTGAAATCGCACAACGTGTAAAAACCGTGAATGGAGTATCTCCGGACAAAAACGGCGCAGTCAGTGTACCAATTGCAAGCTCCGAAGAAATGCAGGGTTTTGTCGACACATACTGCAAGGCGAACGGCGTGCAGGCTGGTGCGACTGCCGCACAGGCGGAGCAGATCGAGAAGAACACACAGGACATCCGTTTATTTACAGAAGAACTTGAAAACAATATCAATTCACTCTCTCTGTGGGAAAGCGGACAGATCAATTCGGATGGAACGAACAATACAAACAACACCCGAATCCGCACGATCAGCTACATACCCGATAATGTCATTCGCGTCAAAGCGGACGATCAGGCAAATGTCAGGGCACAGTTGTATGCCGCAGACGGTACATTTGTGAAGGTGTCCGATCTTGGATTTACACAGGATTTTTTGGTTGCAGATGTGCTGGCAGAAGATGCGCAGGCATCAAAAATTCGGTTGACTGCCAGACACGTAAAAACGACGACGGCGATTGACACAGATTATGCGGAACATATTCAGCTGCTTACTCTGACGGACACGGAACTGACTGCCGCCGGAAAGTCGGCAGACGCAGCGGCAACCGGTGCGGCGATTGCGGCGCTGGAAAAAACAGACAGCGACCAGCAGTCACGAATCTGTAGTATTGACCATATCCTGTCCCCGGTGTGGGAACAGGGTCACATCAAGACTGCGGATGGTACAGACGGTTTGCCGACTGCAAACAGTTTTGCCCTGCGTATCCGAACAGGCTTTCTGCCGGAAGATGTGCAGAAGATCACGACGTCCCGGCTGGGATGGCTGTATCTGTTCCGCTATGACAAAGATGGAAATTTTGTGGATTATATCGATTACGAGGCGTCAGCAGAGGTGACCGATTTCGACCACAGCCAATATTTATACCGTGCGATGCTGCGCGACGGCTTGGATTATGGCGCTGCGACAGATCTGTCCTACACGGCGTATGTCAAAATCGAAAATAAGATCAACCGACCGCTTGTGCGGTTTGAAATCGACCATACTATGCGCGATGTATCCGGCGATTTGTCTGGCGTGGATTTATCTGCCGACACCCTGCCGGAGAAAACGCTGGAGCAGGTGTACAGTCTGTTTGACGGGCTGGTTACAGCATATCCCGACTATGTGACAAAATCAGATGCAGCGGGGCTGTGCAGTATGACATACCCCGATTATGCCAACGGCGTATCGGGCAGCAGCATCTATGCGGATACACCGGCATACAAGACATATCTGTACACCCTTTCTGAATCCAATGCATCTGCCGGAAATGATGGCACGTGCAAAAAGGCAAAGCTGCTGATTGTCT
The DNA here is from genome assembly GCF_002157465.1 of Butyricicoccus porcorum. Classification (GTDB taxonomy): domain Bacteria; phylum Bacillota; class Clostridia; order Oscillospirales; family Butyricicoccaceae; genus Butyricicoccus_A; species Butyricicoccus_A porcorum. The sequence goes on along the minus strand of NZ_NHOC01000002.1, from coordinate 344,436 downwards.
GCGGTGTGCATGGAAATGAATATGCCGCACCATACAATGCCTATCTGTTTGCAAAGCAGCTGTGCGACAGCGTTTTGACAGACGAAAATTTCTTCAAGCTGCGGGCGGCCTTTGATATCTATATCATCCCGTGTCTGAATGGCTATGGCATGTACCACGGACTGCGCGGCAATGCCAACGGGGTAAATATCAATAGAAATTTCCCTGTTGAGGACTGGAAGGTGCGGAGCGAAGATACGAAGGACACAGCAGCGAACAATTACAGTGGCCCATCTGCCGGAAGCGAATTTGAAACACAGCTCGTCATGAACATAACGGATTTGATTCAGCCGGATATGTGCATTGACCACCACAACTACAACAAGGAAAAATGGCAGTTCTATACAACGGTATGTGATTACCGATGGCTTGGGTTGATGTATCAGTCGTTGGTGGACTGTTCGTGCGCATTCAAAAAGAACTATCCGCAGTATTTCGGAACCGGATTTTCCCTTCTGGTAGATAAATCCGGCGCGGCGCCATCCAGCGTGTCGAAGGATAAGACGCTTTGTACGGCGTCCAAATGGTGGTATGAAAGCGGTATGACATTCGCCGCCACAGTAGAAGCAGCCGTGTCAATCAACTATACCGACGGCGTTTATACGGATACCACTACAAATTACTACGGTATGGACACGTTATCCGTCGCGGAATACACGCTGCGCAATGTGGTTTTGCACGCGGGACAATATGTGCTGGATAACAAATAACGCAAAATAGGCGCAGGGGCGAAAACCCTGCGCTTCTTTGTGCCCGTATGTATGCTTGTATGTGGCAGTTGGCACACCGTCAGATAAAATGACTATCAGTCATAAAAGCCGGAGGATGAGTATACGCTCGTCCCCCGGCTTGCTGCTTTGTGGGATATTTTATTTTTATTACCCGCGATTTTTATAATAAAGATCCCACATATAGGTAAATTGATCGTCTGAAAATCCTGCCTTTTTTGCATCGGCACGTTTGGCGTCCTTGGTATATCCGGTGCGCCGGTCGCTGACGATACGGTACATCTGCTGGTAGTCGTCGATATTCCAGCCTGCGGATTTCGCGGCAGGCCAGCGCTTCTGGGCGCTTTCGGACATCTGCGTCGCTTGCATGGTCTCGCTGCTGCTGTAGTCCACATTTGCCTCCTGGTACACGAACTGGTATCGGCTGATGAACATTTCATCCAGCTGCTTCTTCTGCCCGGCAGACAGATCGGTAGACATAATATACTCACGCTGCATCGTCTGCATCTGTGTCCGCTTGGTACCGTCTGCCTGCGCCTGCTGCTCGATTTGCTGCAGGTTGTACCGGATCGCAATGGCAGTTGCCGGATCAATGCCGCTGGCGTTGATTTTCCAAATCCATGATGTCTTCGTGACATTTTCATTCAGGTTGCATTTTGCCAACTCCCGTACATAGTCGTAGCAATCACGTATGAGTGCCATTTTGTCCTCGTCTGCTGCGGATTTGTACGCGGCGGACGAAATCATTTTAGTCAGCAAATTGTAGCTGTTTACGCCGATTTCGCGCTTCAATTGCGTATACTGGTCAGCCGACAGCACAATTGCTGTCCCGTTTGCCAGTGACAGGCGCTTATCCGGCAGGCCGGGGAGTAATGCGGCATTGCCCGTTTTGTCGTACAGTCGCAGCAGCTCCTCGTCTGTTGATGTCTTTTGGATGCGGCTATAATATCCCGGACTGACCATGTTGGCAAACACTCGATACGGCACGCTGCCGTTGCTGGTCGTGCGTCCCCAACTGTCCAGCAGATCTGTGCCTGCCGCAATCGTACAATGGCTGTTGTACCATTTCAGCAGGTTTGCCATACTGTCCGGCGCGGCGTCAATCACAGACTGCGGGATCGCCGGGATTTTATTGCGTGATTTGTACAGGATTTTCTGCGCAAAGGTCGGAATCCAGCTGTCCGGATCGGTGTATGTCGTTTTCGCATTTTCCTGTCCGATGCGCGCCAGTTGTCCGAAAAGCGTCGGCACTGCCTGACTGACATACTGCCCGGTTGCAGATGTCGCAATACTGGCGATTTTATTGTCCGATTGTGCAATCTGGGTCAGCGTGTTTTGCAGACCATCCATCATGGACAGCGATACCAGCGGCTCGCTGATCAGCGACAGACTATCCAGCAGGGTCGCCACGCTGATGCCATCGCCCTGCTCCAGCTGTTCCATGCGGTACAGCTCCGCGCCTACCATAAACGGCATGACGGCAGGCGCCATCCAGTCAATCGTATAGCTGTTATCCCCGATCTGAATGGCATAGTCCTGATATCCAAGCGTGTATTCGTCGTAACCGTCGCGGTCATCGTCCCCGCTGCCGGATGCACGGACAATGCCGGATGCCGCGGCCCACACGCCCAGCGCGACAATCTGCGATCCTACCATGCCAGCAGACAGCCGATCAATGAACTGGGATGCTGTGATGCTGCCGCGCCGCAGATCACGAACACCGCGCGTCGCTGTGTCCAGCAACCCAATCGGGCTGTATTCTACAGCGCGCTTCACGATATTGATCGGGGTTTTCTTAAACGGCATCAGTCCTTCCACGATCAGATTGGCGGCTTTTCCCTGCCTGCTCAGCTGATTCAGCGTAGTTGCCAGCTTAGATGCGTCACGATAGGTTGCACGCTGTGCTTCTGCCGTTGCATAGCGGCGGGCACGGGCAAGATGCGCGGTTTCATGCCCGTCAGGCGTTGTCATATGCCAGCAGGTTGGACAGCGGGACAAGTACTTCGCTCCTGTCTACCCGATAGTACCGGGAGCAGGCGCGGGACAGCGTATAAATGACCGCTGACCCATACAGCACGACCGGATTGACGGACTGTGCCGGAAGCACCGCGCGCGATGCGCGGGAAATCAGATCCTCCAGTTCTCCGGTTGCGTCGCCCAGCAGGTAATCAACCTGCTGGGAAACGGCGAACACATCCGCAATCTCGGACACCAGGGCGTCCTCCGTTAAGGCGCCTGCGCCAAACAGCGCGTCCGCCTGCATGTACTCGCTGACCTCCTCAATGAGCTTGTTCAACTGGGCGTACAGCCCGTAGTGCTGCGCTACTGCAACCCAGCCGGTTGCCTCATTCGTCGGTGTCCGTTTCATGCGTAAGCACCTCCTTCCCTGCAACATCCGCAGAACAGAAGGCACGCATGTTGACATGCTGAATAAAGCTGCCGCCGAATGCTTTCTTTCCATTCAGGAACGCCACATCCTCCGCGTTTTCGCAAGTGAATGTGATGGGACAATATGTATCCTGCGGGTTGATCGTCACGCTCCCGCGAAAGCCGTTGGATTTCATCGCAAGCGCGAGACCTCGCGCTCCGCCAAAAATAAGCTCAAGATTACTATTCATTTTTCGTTCTCCTTTCTCATTCTGCGCTGCTGGAAACGTGCGCAGCTGTAGACAATTGTGGGCGATACGCCTGCGGCAACCTGCTGCTCACAGGCAATGAAGTCAATGGCACCGCGCGTAGCCATCTCTGCACGTGCCATATAACGGCGGTTTTTGTCATCGTATATTCGGCGCTTCAGTACATTGTTACTCGCCACTACAGCTCACCTCACACCAAACGCCCAGCCCCCACGCATATGTCTCATACAGCCAATCCTTGACACAGTCTGCATGCAGCATCCCGTCGAATTCTGCCGGGATGTACGCGGAGTCTCCGGGGTAAATTTCCCCTCCGCAGTAGTCGCAGTATGCGACCGGCTGCTCTTCCTGCGGGTCGGGTCTGCCGTAGATCATTTGGCATCACCTGCCGATGTGCGAACCAGAACGACTGCATCTTTCTCCGGATGGTAAAACGCAGCCACCGGAAAATTTCGTTTTTTAGATACCGCATTGAATCGCGAGGCGTTTGGCGTATATCCACCGGCGTCATAATGCCGTAAAACCGAAACCTCATGTACCGATTCTCCCGATGCGATAAAGCGGGCAAGTTCACCGGTATAATCAAACGGAGCACTTCGCTTCGGAGATTGTGCTGGTACAAGCACCGGTTCAGCTTTCGGTTCAACATCCGGTTCAACCGGCTGGACAGGCTGCACGGACTTCATACTGTCTACCAGCGCCTTCCAGCCGGAAAGCTGTTCCAGCAGGTCTGCGTTCTTCTCGCGGAGCTTGTCCGCTTCCGTCATCGCGCTGATCAGTGCGGTGTTCAGGTCTTCCATATACGAAGCGGCTTCTCGCATCGTCGTTTCTGCATTGTGGTTTCCGGTACGTCCCGCCATGTGGCGCAGTTCCGCAACCTTCTGTCGTGTGGCATCCTGTGTTGCTTTCATTTGCGTTTCTCCAATCTCTGTGATAATTCGTCCTCGTTCGTGCGTTCCTGCGCGGCGAGGGCTTTTTTCGTTTTGCGATACTCCCGCAGGTACTCTTTGCGCTCCTCCATCTTCTCCGGATGGCGCTCCCGGTACCTGCGGCTGCGTTCACGTTCGAGTTCCCGCTGGTGCTCTGTCTGCGGCCCGCGCATCTCGCGCTCAAGTTCGATGTCATCCAGCGCAAGATGCAGCAGCTCCAGTCCGCGGATATGAGAGACACCCGCACTCATGAGTACAAATCCTCCGACAGCTTGCGCACCAGCGCAACCTGATTCAGATAGGTCATGTCCTCGCACTGCCGCAGGTTTTCTGCAAGGCGCGCATGCTGCGCGGCATATCTGCGGCGGTTCTCTGCGGTCAGCTCGTCCAGCGTGGGCGTGCGGCGCGGTGCAAACCGCGCGCGAATCCGATCAAAAAGTTTCATGTTTTCTCCTTCTTTCTTCTCATATGGTTCTGATAAATCCTGCGCGCGGACGCATAGGCCGCTTCCTCGCGCCTGTGCATTTCCTCCTGCGAAACACCACGGAGGTATGTGTCCATCACATAGACATGTGCGCCGTTGTATTCATACTCTCGAATTACATTCCCGTCTTTCATGGGAATTCACCTCCGGTAAATGGTATGCGGTCAGAGGTTGTCAGCTTCAGTGAATACGCCATCTTTGAGTGTGTACCATGTATCCGGCTTGATTTCCACGCCATCCACTTGTGCAGTTCTCACGCACAGTAACGGATAATCTTCCCCATCAAATGCGCCGTATTCTGCGGCAACGAGCCAGCACCCAATTGACCCAAGTACCTTCGAGTTACGGCCCGTTGCGATCGCCACAGAATCGCGCCCTGTAACGCTTGCAGCAGAGCGGTAGCCGGTGTTCGTTGCAGCAGAGCAGTAGCCGGTGTTCGTTGCAGCAGAGTAGTTGCCGGTGTTCGTTGCAGCAGAGCGGTAGCCGGTGTTCGTTGCAGCAGAGCGGTCGCCGGTGTTCGTTGCAGCAGAGCGGTTGCCGGTGTTCGTTGCAGCAGAGCGGTAGCCGGTGTTCGTTGCAGCGCATGTATTATCTATCTTGCTGTTGATATACTCAACATGGGCCTTTACAAGTCCAGGAATACCGATTTCTGCGCCGATCTTGATTTTGCGAGACGCAATTTTAGAATCGTCTGTATCTCTGTCCATATCTCCAGATTGCTCAACCTCGAAAAATCGGCTATCTGCCGGATCGTAATGGCAGAACACATCCAACGGAACTTCGCAAGCATGAAAGCCGTTCTCACAAGCGCAGATTTCACCACTCTGGTTATATTCCTTGCCGACTTCATACTTAAACCCGCCATAACCGGTCATGTTCTGATGTAAGCCCTTATACGATTTGATAATTTTTTCTTCCATTGTTTTCCTCCAGTTTCGTCAATCAGTATGTAACGGTTGTCTCAAAATACCGCCTAAAAATGCGTTGATAAAATACTGCTGTCCCTTGCCGGTAACCTTCGGCGTCTTGTTTATGGTCTGGTGTCCGTCCGCGTGACTGACAACGGTCTCCTTGATCTCAAACAGCTTCAGCTCCATCGCGCGCTGCGTTGGCATGTTGTAATCCGTTCCCTTTCGGCGGATCAGATAGCCGTTGCTGCGCAGCCACTCGAACAGCCGGTTCTGACCCATATTCTCCACGCCGTTCTGCTTCAGAATCTTTGCCAGCTCGCCGATTAAGATACTGGTCTTGCTGGCTGCGACGGAATCTGCAAACAGCGCTTTCGGCTGCATCTCCGCAATGCGCGCATCGCGCTGATTGATCTGTCGCTGTGCAACCAGCAGCGCTTTGGCCATCAGGTCAGCATCTGACATCGTTTCCTGCCCGGATATGTAACCGCCGGTTTTGCGGATGCTGGGAAGCACCTCGCTGGTCACCCAATGTTTGAATTTCTTCGCAGTCGGCAGCTTACTCGACAGGATCAGGCTGTATAAGCCAGATTCGTTGATGATGGTCATATTCTGATTTCCGCCAAGGGTGTAACAATTCGTTACCCCCTTGTCTTCTTCATCGACATGATCTGCAATAGCTTTGCGAGGGTTGCTGTAACCCAATGCTGCCGCCACGTCCTTCCCGACGAACCACGGCTCACCGTCCTTTTGTAGCGTTCGGATACTGCCGAACTCAGGGTTTTCAAAAATTTTGATTTTGTTCATTTGGTCTCCTTCCCTAACGATGCAAGTCACATGCATTCGCTAGCTTAAAGCTAACAATCAGGGTAAAAAAATAAAGTCTATCGGATAATTGTACAGCTTCTCGATCTGCCGAACCAAAGTCCAATCCGGAGTGGTTTTACCAGATTCATAGTTTTGCAACGAAGCAACCGAAATATTGAGCGCTTTTGCCGCTTCTTTTTGGGTAAAATGTGCGTTTACACGTGCCGCTTTCAATGTAATCTTTGGAATCTGCATCTGCAATCACCTCACTTTCTCTGATCATGTATTTAGTATAGCTCGCTTTTAGCTAGCTGTCAAGCTAAAAGCGAAATATTTTTTATTTTATATTGATTTTCTTTCGCTTTTGGTGTAGTATACATATTAACAGGAGGGAGATGAATTTTATGGAGATAAATGAAACAAGAGAAATTTTTGCTCGAAATCTTCGCCGAATTGCAAGCGAAAAGCAAATTACTCAGTCGGATATCGTGTCGGCAACAAATTGTAGTTCTGCGACTGTATCTGACTGGTTCAACGGAAAAAAATATCCACGTCCGAATCGAATGCAACGCATAGCCGATACGTTAGGCGTTTGCATGTCTGATTTAATAGAAGATCAATTTTCAAAATCACCTCTTCCAAAGGATGCGCTTCCCTTTAACCCGACGCACCGCATCCCGATCTTGGGGCGCATCTCTGCCGGGTTGCCGCTGTACGCAGAGGAGCACATCGAAGGCTGGACATATACGGAGTTAAACGGCGGCGCGGAATATTTCGCGCTGCGGGTTCACGGAGACAGCATGGATGCTCTTGGCATCAAAGACGGCTATCTTGTTGATGTCAGACGGCAGGACATGGTGGAAAACGGTGAGGTTGCCATTGTGATGGTTGGAGATGACGAGGCGACCATGAAGCGATTCTATCAGGACGGCGATACCGTCACACTGATGCCTCAGAGCACAAATCCGGCGCACATGCCACAGATATACAATCTGAAGGAAACACCGATCCGAGTCATTGGAAAGGTCGTCAAAGCAGAGTTTCAGGTACTGTAAAACGCCACCACAGAAACGGAGGTATACGATGCGTCAATGCAATGAACTATATCGCCAGCTTGCCGCGCTCGGTCGGAAGTTCGGCGCAGCTCGAATCGTCCTGTTTGGCTCGCGTGCCCGGGGCGATAACCGGGAGCACAGCGACATCGACATTGCGGTTTATGGACTTCCCGAACCGGCATGGTCAGATTTTGAGGATGCAGTCGACGCACTCCCCACTCTCCTTCCTTTTGATTTGATAGATATGAATCGACCAATTTCAGAAGAATTACGCGCCAATATTGAAAGAGATGGTATTGATCTTATGACAAAATTCAATGAAAAATACGCCAAATATTGCATGGCAGTAGATCGGCTCGAAGAAGCGATTTCAGAATATGAGAGCAACCCATCTGATATTATCCGCGACGGCATCATCCAGCGCTTTGAATTTTGCACGGAACTCGCATGGAAAACGACACGAGAATATTTGCTGGAAGAAGGTGCGGAATTTCGCAATACACCAAAGGCAGTCATGCGCGAAGCGTATGCAGCCGGTCTGATCAGTGAAGATTCTTTATGGAGCAAGTTATTGACGGATCGCAACCTCACCTCTCACACATATAACGAAGATACTGCACAGGAGATATTCGGTTGCATATGCACCGATTACAGGCGCTTACTGCGTCGGTTAGCAGATAAATTAAAAGAAACGAATCCGACGGCATAAGCTGTTGAAAACAAAAAAATCCCGCCTCGGTGCGCCAACACCAAGACGGGACAAGGGGTAGATAAACTTTCCACGGTACATCTACCCCTTTATTTTACTATATATTTTTATAAAAGTAAAGAAAGGGGATCAAGTATGGACGCAATGTATCTCAGAAAATCCCGCATTGATCTCGACGCCGAAAGAAGTGGAGAGGGCAACACGCTGCTTCGACATAAAACCACTCTGCTGGAATTGGCAAAACGGCAAAACCGCACAATCGGCGAGATTTATGAGGAAGTCAAAAGCGGGGAGACCATCGCTGCACGCCCGGAAATGCAGAGACTTCTCGCAGATGTCGAAGCTGGCAGATGGGATGCTGTACTGGTCATGGAGGTGGAACGCCTTGCGCGCGGTGACAGCATCGATCAGGGCATTGTATCACAGGCATTCAAATCCAGCGGCACGCTGATCATCACGCCGGCGAAAACCTACGATCCAAACAACGAATTCGACGAGGAGTATTTCGAGTTCGGACTGTTCATGAGCCGCAGAGAATACAAATCCATCCGGCGGCGCATGGAGGCTGGAAAGCGCGCCGCAGTGCGCGAGGGAAAATACATGGGAAAAACCGCGCCGTTCGGTTACCGGCGCGTTCGGGTCGAAAACGGAAAAGGCTGGACGCTGGAAATCGTGCCGGAAGAAGCGGAAATCGTCCGGCGGCTGTATGACATGCATGTCAGGCAGGGCGTCGGATTCCAGCACATGGCACGCATGCTGAACGAGGAAGGCGCACTCACACGGCGCGGCAATCCTTGGTGTCCATACTCTGTGCGTGCAATACTAGACAACGTGACGTATGCAGGATATGTTTATTACGGGCGCGTCAAGACGGTAAAGACATCAACAGGACGGCGCGGAATCAAGCGCAGACCGCTTGCAGATGAAGTCTTGATTTGCAAAGGTATCCATCCACCCATCATCTCAAAGGAACTGTTTGATGCATCGCAGGCGCGGCGCATGAAGTATAGAAGCGCGCCGGTCAGAAACGACGAAGACCTTGTGAATCCGTTCCAAGGCATTCTCTTCTGCCGGGACTGCGGCGCGAGAATGCAACTCAATGTCCGTCCGGCGAAAACACACTCGCTTCTGTGCCGAAACATATCGTGCAGCAATATCTCTGCCCGGCTCCCTGTTGTAGAAGAGCTTCTCCTGCACATGCTGGAAGACTGGCTGGATTCATATCGGGTGGAATGTAATTCGGAGACCTCAGACCTTCTGCGGCAGAGGCTTTCCGAAGCCCAGACATCTTCGCAACGGATAGACTCCCAGATCTCGCAGGAAAATCGGAAGCTGCAAAAAGCCTATGACCTACTGGAATCCGATGTATACACAACCGACGAATTCACCGCACGCCGCGCATCAATACAGGAACGGATTGCAGAGCTTACGCAAAAAAAATCCCAAATAGAAAAAAAGATCAGCGAGTACGAGCAGGCAGTCGAACAACAGGAAGATATTGTTCCGGCGGTTGAACGGCTGGTTATGATGTACAAATACGCTGATACTGCCCGTGAAAAAAACGATATGCTCAAAGCATGTCTGGAACGTATCGAATATAAAAAGACAAAACAATACAATGATTCCAGCATAAAGTTGTGGATTTACCCTCGTTTGGGGCGAAAAAGTTAATGTGTAACATGGAGGGTCTTGTTCGTGTGGGTGCACACAGCTTCCCGAATCTGCGCATCGCTGCATACGGGGCCGGGTGTTACGCGTTCACTCATAACTTCTCCCTCCATGTCGGTATTCTGGACTATACTATGCCGCACAGGGAAAAAGGTGATTTCACAATAAAACTGCTGTCAAGGAGGATGATTTTTATTACTGCACAAGACTATCAGACCTGGACACAGCCGCTGCGCCGCAGGCCGCGCCTGCGGCGCGCCATGCTGTTGCTCAACCGCATTTTGCCGCTGCTGCTTTATGCTCTGTATCCGATTTTGCTTCTCTTTCTGCTGCTGCGGCAAGATGACCGCTTTCTGCGCGTACTGCTGACACCGGGTATCTCCTTTGTTCTGCTCTCGATTTTCCGCGACCGGTTCAACGCGCCGCGCCCCTATGAAGCACTCGATATCGATCCTCTGATCCGCAAAAATACCAAAGGACATTCCTTCCCCAGCCGCCATGTGTTTTCTGTCTCTGTCATCGCCTGTACGTTCTGGTTTGTTTGTCCGCCCGTCGGGATTCTCCTGATGCTCTGTGCCGTTCTGATTGCCATCATTCGTGTGCTCGGCGGCGTGCACTTCCCTCGTGATGTAATTGCAGGTCTGGGCATCGGCATTCTCTCCGGCATCATAGGCTTCGTTCTGTTATAAAGGAGAAATTGATTTCATGTCTGTCTATGTCATGTCTGATTTGCACGGTGATTGGGCACACTTTAAATTGATGCTGCTCAAAATCCGTTTTTCCAAATCAGATCAGCTGTATATCATCGGCGATGTCGTCGACCGTGGCCCGCACAGCATCAAGCTGCTGCAATTCATTCGCCAGCAGGAAAATATGACGCTTCTGATGGGAAATCATGACCTGATGCTGTTGCAGGGGCTCGCGCACTTCGATAACCCGGACAGCGCAGACTGGTTTGACCCGCAGACCTATGCCGAGGTGTGCCAGTTATCCGCAGAGGAACGCGCCGCACTTGCGCAGTATCTTTCCACTCTGCCGCTGTTCCTGACGGTTTCTGCCGGCGGTCAGGACTATTTCCTGGTACATGCGTGTCCCGCACCACAGGGCAGTTCCAACGCGGACGCGCTGGAATACTTCCTCTGGACACGTGTTTCCCCCGACAGCACCTTTGACATGCCTGTCATTGCCGGACACACGCCGACTGCTTATTATCAGGAGAAAATTCCACTGCGCATCTGGCGCAACGGAAACTTTACCGACATTGACTGCGGCACAGCATTCCGTTCGGTTGTCCCCGGCGGCTGTCTCGCCTGCCTGCGCCTGGACGACAACAAAGAATTTTATGTATAACATGGAAATGTTGTACAATATGTGATAGAATAACCATACTGCATCGGTGATAGGATGACCATGAAGGAGAATAGATCATGAGAGAAGTATGTGTAAGAGGCTGCTCCATCGGAACGGGCATGCCGAAAATCTGTGTTCCGATTGTTGCGCGCACCATGCGTGAAATTTTTTCCCAGGCACGTGCCACAAACAATAAAACGTTCGACATTGTCGAATGGCGTGTCGACTGGTTTGAAGAATTTACTAATCCGGATACCGTGCGCCGTGCGGCGCGCGTCCTGCGCGGTATTCTCGGCGAAACGCCAATCCTGTTTACGTTCCGCACAAAGAAAGAAGGCGGCGAGGCAGATATCGACCCTGCGTATTACATGGAACTCAACCACATCGTTGCATCTGAGCATCTGGTTGACCTGATTGACGTCGAGCTGTTTGCGGGCGATGATGTGGTACGCCAGATCATTGCAGACGCCCATGCCGTCGATGTTCCGGTTGTGGTCTCCAGCCATGACTTTGAAAAAACCCCGCCGCACGACGAGCTGGTTGCCCGCCTGCGCCGCGCGGAGGAGCTCGGCGGTGATATCCTCAAGACCGCCGTCATGCCGCACAACAGCCGCGATGTGCTCGACCTGCTCTGTGCGACCGAGGAAGTCTCCCGCACCAGCGAACGTCCGGTTGTCACGATGTCGATGGGCGAACTCGGCATGATCAGCCGCCTGAGCGGTGAGGTCTTTGGCAGTGCGATGACCTTCGGCACGGTCGGCTATGCGTCCGCGCCCGGCCAGATCGGCATCGAGCCGCTGCGCGAGGTGCTCGAGCTACTGCACCACAAGTAACCCCCCATATCCCCGGATGGAAAACGCCGCGGAGCAGTCGCTCCGCGGCGTTGAATTTTATTTGCCTTTCTTTTACAGCTTCAGGCAGCTCTTGGCACTGACATAGATCATGCCGAAATATGCCAGATACATTGCGCCGACAAAGGCTGCTGTCGCCGCAATGCTGCCCGACATATTCCCCATTCCTCCGTCTGCCATCAACGTTTCATTCGCCGCCCACAGGCCGAAGAACGAATGCACCACCGCCAACAGCAGCGGCAGCAGGAAATATACAGCGATCTGCCGGAGCAGTGCACGGCGAAGCATGGGTTTATCTGCACCCAGCTTGTCGCGCCGGAAGGCTGCGAGCTGTTTTTCCTTCATTGCCGTAATATCTGTTCCCCCGATGCAAATCTGTCCGGCCGTCGGGCGGTCAATCGTGGAGATACAGCTGAGCAATGTTGTTTTGCCGCTGCCTGATGCGCCCATAATACCGATAAATCCCCCCTGTTCGACCGAAAAGCTGATGCCGTCGACCGCTTTGGTCAGGTTTCCACTTCCACCATAATATTTTTGCAACTGTTTTACTGTTAAAATCGATGCCATTGCATAGAACCCCCTGTCTGGTTTGCATCATTATTGTACCATTACAGTAATACAATTTCCATCGATTTTCCTTGCTGAAAACGAACAGTTTTGTAAGGTTGGCGAAAAAAATCCGGTGAACCGTTCCCGATTTACCGGATCTCGATACTCTCTTGTATGTTTTGTTATTTCTTTGCAAGATAAACCGTACGGTTTGGAAAGGCTCCGTCCTCGTCCGTCCGGTCTTCTTCGTACACAGTTTCACAGTCACTGTCGGCATATACCTCATATCCATCCGGTGCCTGTACCAGAACCGAAATTCCGTCCGGCACGGCTACAGTATCCGTTGAGCCATCCGGATAGTGTAGTGTAAACGTACGGCTCCAGTCCGCTTCTATGATATCCTCCCGCATGAAATCCGGCAGGGATACAATCTTTTTGTTGTAGGTCATGCAGCGCGAGCGCGTACACTCCTTTACCGTTCCATCGGTATCGGTGAAGCGGTATGTGCGGAAGACATCCAGAATGCGCAGAGTTTCCTTCTCCACATCGTATTCCTGCGTCGTGTAGGTATAGGTTCGTCCGGTGCTGTCTGTGAAGGACATTGCGGAAATATCCGTAATAATATGGTAGGTATCTCCGCTGTCCGTGCAGGAAACCAGCTTTTCCTTGCTGCTATAATCGCCGAAGCTGTACTGATGGAACAGCTTTTCCGCATAGGTGATTTCCTTTTCGCCGCGCTGCTCCGGATCATCGGCCAGAATGGTCAGCACGGTGTCCTCATCCTCTGTAATGGCAGCGGAATAATTCACATCATCGCGTGTAAAATAATACCGAAACGACATATCTGTTTTGCGAAAGCGCGAAACCAGACCAAGGTCTTCCTCCCAGTACAGGGTAAGCAGGGCGTTGGTCTCCCGATTGTCCGGCCCTTCACGCAGGCAAGTGCTCAGGGAAGGCTGGATATTCGCCGCATGATATACCTCCAGCGTGTTTGCCGCATAAATTTCTTCCAGTGTCGGTGTGCCCGCAGGCAGTGCTGCGCTGCCGGTATCGTTGTTCGATGCCGCACCGCAGCCTGCCAGCAGAACAGTCATGCAGGACGCAAACACAAGCGCGGCAATTCGTTTTACATTCATAATCTTATCTCCATTGTTTGCCCAGAATCCCTGTGTAGCCGGCACAGGTTCACTGCATATAGTACCATACTTCCCGCTCCGATTCAAGGAATGTATGCCATTCATGCAAACAAAAAGGCTGCCGCAGCAGCCTTTTGCCGGTATTTTCCTGTTATTCGCCGAAGAAGCGTTTGATTTCAATCGCAGCAGTCTCTTCGGAATCCGAGCCATGGATGAGGTTTTCCGTTGTTGTATTGGCAAAATCGCCGCGAATCGTTCCCGGCAATGCCTCACCGAACTTGGTTGCGCCCATCAGCATGCGCATGCCCACAATGGCGTTTTCTCCCTCAATAATCATCGCCAGCACCGGACCGGAGGTCATATACGCAACCAGCTCAGGGAAAAACGGCTTATCTGCGATGTGTGCATAATGCTCCTTCAAAATCGCTTCATCCAGCATCTTGAGCTCACAGCGCACCATATGATAGCCTTTTTTCTCAATGCGGGAAATAATTTCGCCCGCCAGACCACGCTGCAACGCATCCGGCTTGAGCATAATATACGTCTGCTGTACCATATTCCTCTTTCTCCTCTCAGGTCAGATATGTTCCAAAATGTATTATACCGTTTTTGCACAGGAATTACCAGCAATTTTACAGAAAATTTTCCAAAGCCTGCGGAACGCGAAAGATTTGACATCCTTGCATGACGGTGGTATAGTAATATAGAATGTAAATCAGACAGTTCGTTTGCACCATCCTGTCTCTAAACAAAACCAGGGCTACTGTACCATGATACGCTATCTGTTACAGCAGGCCGTTGTGCCTGCTTTTTTGTTTGCTTTGAAGGAGATTGTATGTTTTATTTGAAGGCGGAATCCAGCTTTGATGCGGCGCATTTTCTCGCCCATTACGAAGGCAAATGCCACAACATCCACGGGCACCACTGGATTGTCCAGCTGCGCGTCTGCGGCGAGGCGCTACAGGACACCGTGCAGGAGCGCGGCATGCTGGTGGATTTTTCCCAGCTCAAGGGTGACCTGAAGGCGATTGTCGAACCAATGGATCACACACTGATTTATGAAGCAGGCACGCTTCGCGCAGGTACGCGCGATGCGCTCGCGGAGGACGGCTTTTCTCTGACGGAAATCCCATTCCGCCCGACTGCCGAGCACTTTGCAAAATACTTTTTTGAGCGCGCTTCGGCGCTCGGCTACCACGTCGCAGAGGCGACTGTATACGAAACGCCGAACAACTGCGCCTCCTACACCGGGGAGGAAGACTGAAACATGGCAGAATTCAACGTAGCAGAAACCTTTGTCAGCATCAACGGCGAGGGAGTGCTCGCCGGACAGCTCTCCGTTTTTGTCCGTTTTACCGGCTGCAACCTGCGATGCTCCTTCTGTGATACGATGTGGGCAAACGATGCTGATGCACCACATACAACCATGACAACCGAGGAAATCTGTGAAGCTGTGCGCAAAACCGGTGTGCACAACGTCACCCTGACCGGCGGCGAGCCGCTGCTGCGCGCGGGCATGGCGGAGCTGCTGCACAGGCTGACAGAAAATCCGGCACAGCGTGTGGAAATCGAAACCAATGGCAGCATCGATCTCACACCGTTTACCGGCATCTCTTCCGCCATTTCATTTACCATGGACTACAAGCTGCCGGGCAGTGGTATGGAATCGCACATGCGCACGGAAAATTTTGCGCTGCTGACCGAACGCGATACGGTGAAGTTTGTCGCTGGCAGCCGCGCTGACCTCGAGCGCGCACTGGAAATCATCCAAACATATGACCTGACCCACCGCTGCCATGTCTACCTCAGTCCGGTCTTCGGGCGCATCCAGCCGGTGGAAATTGTCGAATTTATGCAGGAGCATGTGCTCAATGACATCACTATGCAGCTCCAGATGCACAAAATCATCTGGGACCCCGACCAGCGCGGCGTATAAGCACCGCAGAAAGGGAAAAAATTATGGCTATTGATACCAATGCAATCAAGGAATATATCCGCGGCATCCTCATTGCCCTCGGCGATGACCCCGACCGCGAAGGCTTAAAAGACACGCCTGACCGCGTCGCACGCATGTACAGCGAGGTGTTCGAGGGCATGAATTACACCAACGAAGAAATTGCGCAGATGTTCGACAAGACCTTTGAGGACGAAATGGATTTCGCCAGCGATTCCAAAGACCTTGTCATTGTGCGTGACATCCAGCTGTTCAGCTATTGTGAGCATCACATTGCTCTGATGTATGACATGACCGCGACCGTCGCCTATATGCCGAACGGCAAGGTCATCGGCCTGAGCAAAATCGCACGCATTGCTGATATGGTGTCCAAACGCCTGCAACTACAGGAGCGCATCGGCTCGGACATCGCCCAGATTATGCAGATCGTCACCGGTTCGGAAGACGTCGCCGTGCTCATCGAGGGCAGTCACAGCTGTATGACCGCGCGCGGCATCCGACAGGCAAATGCCCGCACCACAACCACCACCCTGCGCGGACGGTTCCGCACCGATTCCGATTTGCAGATGAGACTGTACCGATAAGGAGATATCACCATGAAGGCTCTTGTTTTATCCAGCGGCGGCGTGGACAGCACCACCTGCCTCGGACTGGCAATTGAAAAATACGGAAAAGAAAACATAGTTGCACTGTCCATCACCTACGGCCAGCTGCATACAAAAGAAGTCGAAGCAGCGAAAAAAATTGCCGACTATTACGGCGTCGAATTTCTGACGCTCGACCTCGCAAAAATCTTCCAGTACGACACCAAATGCTCCCTGCTCCAGGGTTCGCAAAATGAAATCCCGGAGGAGTCGTACGCCAATCAGCTCCAAAAGACCGACGGCAAGCCGGTTTCCACCTATGTGCCGTTCCGCAACGGCCTGTTCCTGTCCTCTGCAGCCAGCATTGCGCTGTCCAAGGACTGCTCTGTCATCTATTACGGCGCACACAGCGACGATGCGGCAGGCAACGCCTATCCGGATTGCAGCAGTGCGTTTCATAACGCCATGCGCGATGCGATTTACATCGGCAGCGGTAACCAGCTGACCATCGAGGCGCCGTTTGTCCATTCCACAAAGGCAGATGTTGTGCGCGAGGGTCTGCGCCTCGGCGTGCCATACGAGCTGACCTGGAGCTGTTATGAAGGCGGTGACAAGCCGTGCGGCAAGTGCGGCACCTGCCGCGACCGCGCAGCAGCCTTTGCCGCCAACGGTGTCGCCGATCCGGCATTGCAGGAGGGATAAGCATGGCAGGAAGAAACACGGAAGAAACGCAGGGCATCACCCTGCTCGGCAATCAGGGCACAAAATACCGCGATGATTACGCTCCGGAAGTGCTCGAAACCTTTGTCAACAAGCACCCGGAAAACGATTATTTTGTCAAGTTCAACTGTCCGGAATTCACCAGCCTGTGCCCGATCACCGGACAGCCGGATTTTGCCACCATTACGATCTCCTATGTGCCGTCCGAGCGCATGGTGGAGAGCAAGTCGCTCAAGCTGTACCTGTTCAGTTTCCGCAACCACGGTGATTTCCATGAGGACTGCGTGAACATCATCATGAAGGATCTCATTCGCCTGATGGATCCGAAATATATCGAAGTCTGGGGCAAATTCACCCCGCGCGGCGGCATCTCCATCGACCCCTACTGCAATTACGGCAAGCCCGGCACACGCTGGGAGGAAGTCGCATGGAACCGTATGGCAAACCACGACCTGTATCCGGAAAAAATCGACAACCGATAACAAACCTGTATCGATAACAAAAGCGGAAGCCGTTGGCTTCCGCTTTTGCGTTTCTCTGGTAAGATGGGATTAAATCATATAGTCATCGCTTGTACTGCTGCGGTAGACAATCCGGCGGAAGGTCTCAAAATGCAGCCAGCGGTTGAGCTTCTTCTCATCCGCCCGTGTATGCGAATCATATGCCACGAGGAACTGCTCCAAATCGTCCTGTGACGGCACGCAGATGGCTGCACCGCGCTCGTTGACAATCGGCAGACCGCTTGTGACATACTGTCTCAGCGGCAGCAGCTGGGCAAACACGCCGTCCCGGATGCGGACAACCGAACGGCTCGCCAGATCAAGGATATCAAAATCCTGTGGGTAATGGTAGCCCTCACCGCTGAGCGGAACGGCATCGCCGATCTGGAAGCGGACACCCTCCGGGTCATAGCTGCCGAGCAGACCACTTTGCAGCTGGACATAAACGGTTTCAAACAGGTGTGTCTTGACAATCTCGTCTCCCTGCTGGAACTGTACTGTGCGGCCGATGTCTGTTTCATGAACAATCGCCTGTACCACGCCGCATGCCGATGTCATATTGGTCACGCGGTCGATCAGCAGCAGCTCGCCCAGCGTCTTGTGATTTTCAAACGTATCAATCGGAATGTTTTCGTCTACTGCAATGTCGCAGTAGGCGATTTCATTTTTCTTCAGGCTGAGCGCAGGAAGCTGCTCACCGGTGTTGACATCCGTCTTGTATCGAATCGCGCGGACTACGCCGGGGATCGTGCGGGTGCCGAGCTTGATAAAGTATTCCTTTCCTTCTGTCAGCTGGCTGTCATCCATCCACAGAAGCGTCGCCTGGAATGCCTTCGCAGAGGAAATGCTGTTGCCGCGCGTCAGAACACGGCCGCGCGAAACATCGATTTCACGGTCGAGCTGGATGGTAACCGGCTGCCCCGCATAGGCGTGATCTACCTGCTTGTCGCCGACCAGAATTGCCTTTACGCCTGCCTTTTCTTCGCTCGGCTGGACGGTAATTTCGTCGCCGATGGCGATTTCACCCGACTCAATCTGACCCTGGAAGCCGCGGAACGTATGATTGGGGCGGCAGACACGCTGTACCGGGAGATAAAAGCCCTCTTCTGACTGTGCTTCGGTAATATCTACAGTTTCCAGATAATCCAGCAGTGTTGTACCCGTATACCACGGTGTGTTGTCCGATTTTGTCGTCAGGTTGTCACCCGCCGTCGCGGAGACAGGAATAATCTGCACGCTGTGCAGGTGCAGCTCTTCGGCGAGCGCATGAATCTCCGCCTCGATTTCGCGGAAGCGCGCCTCACTGTAGCCAACCAGATCCATCTTGTTGAGCGCAAAGACAAAGTAGCGAATGCCCATCAGTGCACAGATACGCGCATGTCGGCGGGTCTGCACCAGCACGCCCTGGGAAGCATCGACGAGGATGATGGCGAGGTCGGCAAACGATGCACCGACTGCCATGTTTCTCGTGTATTCCTCATGTCCCGGCGTGTCCGCAACGATAAAGCTGCGGTTGTCTGTAGTAAAATAGCGGTAAGCGACGTCAATCGTAATGCCCTGCTCGCGCTCCGCCATAAGGCCGTCGAGCAGCAGAGAATAGTCAATTTCACCGCCGCGGCTGCCGACCTTGCTTTCCAGCTCGAGCGCCTGTTCCTGATCGGTGTACAGCTTCTTGGTATCGTATAAAATATGTCCGATCAGTGTGGACTTGCCGTCGTCCACACTGCCGCATGTAATAAATTTTAACAGATTCTTCATCAGAAATACCCTTCTCTCTTTCTGCGTTCCATGCTGCCGGCAGCTTCCTTGTCAATCACACGGCTGGTGCGTTCCGAAGTGACAGCCGACAGCGTTTCCGAAATGACCTCGTCCAGTGTGGTTGCATCCGATTCGACCGCGCCGGTCAGCGGATAGCAGCCGAGTGTGCGGAAGCGAACCTTTTTGATCTGCGGCACTTCGCCCTCGTTCAGGCGCATGCGGTCATCATCGACCATAATCAGGTTGCCGTCGCGCTCAACTACCGGATGCTCCGCCGCAAAATACAACGGCACAATGTCGATGTTCTCGCGCTTGATGTACTGCCAGATGTCCTTTTCCGTCCAGTTGGACAGCGGGAATACGCGGATGCTCTCGCCCTTGTTGATGCGGGTGTTGTACAGCTTCCACATCTCCGGACGCTGGTTTTTCGGATCCCATGCCTGTGCTTCGTTTCGGAACGAGAAAATGCGTTCTTTTGCACGCGACTTTTCCTCATCGCGGCGGCCGCCGCCGAAGGCTGCGGTGAAGCCATATTTCTTCAGCGCCTGCTTGAGCGCCTGTGTTTTCATGATATCGGTATACGCAGCGCCATGGTCAAACGGATTGATGCCCTGCGCCAATCCCTCCGGGTTGGTGTAAACCAGCATCTCAATGCCGAGTTCCTTCGCCTTGCGGTCACGAAATTCGATCATTTCACGGAACTTCCATGTCGTGTCAATGTGCAGAAACGGGAACGGCGGCTTTTCGGGGTAAAACGCCTTCATCGCCAGGTGCAGCATAACCGAGCTGTCCTTGCCGATAGAATACAGCATAACCGGGCGTTCACATTCCGCCGCGACTTCACGCATAATATAGATAGCCTCTGCCTCTAACTGGTCGAGGTGGGAAAATTCACTCATTGTTATTCATCTCCAAACGTTTAATATTTGTTTGCATCACGCGTATCGACCGTGATGGTTTCCGTTGTATGATCCGGGCGGGCAACCGTCCAGTGCAGCAGGCTGTCCTCGCGTCGCACCGTCATGCGGCTGCCCATGCCGCCGATGTCGGCGCCGAGATACAGCGAAATCGCATGAACCGGGCATTCCTTGACGCAGGACACACAGCCCCAGCATTCTTCCGGATAGCGCAGAGACGCCCGTCCATCTGTCATACAGAACAGTGTGCCCGGACAGATATTGGCGCATCGCCCACAGCCGATGCATGTATTCCGGTCAATGTGAATGCTCATATCGCTCGTGCCTCCCTACCAGCTCACGGTGGAGCATGTGGATTTCACCGTTTTCATAACGGGAATTGACATATTTCAGCCAGCTGTCATCACTCTGCGGATGATCCAGATTTTCCGCGAAGCAGTGCCAGCGGGTTTCCTTTCGATCCGCCAGATGCGCGATGACCACGCGGCAGACAAGCAGGCGTTCCCGCAGCTCAAACAGTCGCGTCAGCTCCTGCATATCGGAGACATGAACACTGTCACTCAGGCGGAGCAGCCGCTGAATTTTTCGGTCAGCCAACTGCAAGCCGGATTCGGTAAAGCCGTAATCTGTGCTGATGCCGCCCGCGTAATGATCCATGATGCCCTGCATGGCTTCTTCCAGCTGTTCGGTCGTGAACAGCCCTGTATTTTCAAAATACTTCTGTATTTCTTCTTCGCGCTGCCCGATATATTCCTCAGAAACGCTGCCCATCGGTTTCTGTACATACGCCGCTGCGGCTTCCGCCGCAATCTCGCCTTCGGCCAGTGCGCCGGTGACATATTTCTGTGGGCTTCCGCCCGCTACATCGCCCGCCGCAAACAGGCCGTCAATGGTTGTCATGCGGTCAGCGTCCACCCAATAGCCGCTCGCAGTGTGTCCTCCGACGATATATGGCTCTGTACCCTCAATTTCGACGTTTTCTTCGTCCGGAGAGCTGCCATTTTCCAGCCATTTGAGTGTCTGGGACGGCGCCATGTTCAGATACGCCTTTTTCAGGCTGTCCGCCTGCTCGCGCGTAATGCCCTTTGTGCGCAGATAGCAAGGGCCGCGCCCCTCTCGGTTTTCCATCACAGTGCCATATACACGCTGGGAAGTCGTCAGACCGTATTTCTGTTCATAGACCTCGCCATGTGTATTGACCTGCTTGGCGCCGACGCCCTGTGCGAGTGTACCGGTCGGTGCAATCGTGTCCTTACAGCGCAGCGCGATAAAGCGCATTTCAAATGTCGTCATTTCCGCCCCTGCGCGGATGCCCATCGCATAGCCCGCTCCGGTGTTAAATGGCGGATACCACATCTTGTGCCGTGAAAAGCCCGGATGATTGGGGCGGTACAGTCCCGCCGCGCCGCCGGTCGCGCAGATACATGCGCGGCAACGGATAAAATACAGCTCCTGTTTGCGCACATCGTTGGCGAACACGCCCGCGATACGGCCATTTTCCACAATATAATCCACCGCATTGACGCGGTTCATGACCGTTACATTCGGACATTCCCGCACCGCCTGCGCCAGCAGCGGCTTGATGTTCTCGCCGTTGATCTTCACATTTCGATTGCCGCGCGTGACATAATTTCCCTTTTCATCCTTCAGAATGACAAGTCCGAGCTGCTCCAGACGATGTGTCACCTGGTTGAGCCGCTCGCTCATACTGAGCAATAAATCCTCACGCACAATGCCGTGTGCGTCCTTCTTTGCATAATCGACGTAAAAATCCGGCGTCTTGCCCGGCACAATATAGGCGTTGAGTGCATTGACACCCGCTGCAAGGCAGCCGCTGCGCCGGATATCCGCTTTTTCCAGAATGAGCACCCTTGCATCCGGTGCCTTTTCGCGCAGGGTAATCGCGGCATAGCATCCCGCTGCACCGCCGCCGAGGATGAGAACATCCGTGTCCAGAATTGTTGTTTTCACAGAATGTCCCCCCCTGTTAAATGACGACCGAATCCGGCGAAGTCAACGCCTCATTTTCAATGACATATGCTTTTTCGTTGTCGAAAGCATACAGACGATAGATGAAAACGCGCACTGTTTCACCGACGGAAACCGGTGTATCATCCAGTAAGCGCTTCGCCGTCAGCAGCGTATCCTTGACGCGGATGGTCAATTCGATTTCGCTGCCGCGGAAAGCAGTGCGTTCGACCACGCCGGTCTCGGTATTGACCGGGAACCGGAGCGGTTCGCCCTGTTTGGAAACGCTGATGTATTCCGGACGGACAGCGGCGCGTGTCGCGTTGCTGCCCGCATGTGCAAAGCCTGCGAATCTGCGGAAATCCTCGACAATGGACGACTGCCCGATAAACTGTGCGACAAACGGCGTATCCGGCTGACGATAAATGTCCTTCGGTGTGCCGATCTGTTCAATGTGGCCTTGATTGGTAATGATGATCTCATCCGCAACCTCAATCGCCTCGTCCTGGTCGTGCGTGACAAAAATACTCGTGACGCCGACTGCCGAAATCATCTCGCGCAGCCAGCTGCGCAGTTCCTGCCGCACCTTTGCGTCGACCGCGGCGAACGGCTCGTCAAGCAGAAGCAGCTGCGGCTGCGGAGCAAGTGCACGAGCAAACGCAATGCGCTGCCGCTGTCCGCCGGACAACTGGTTGGGATAACGCTTTGCGGTATCTTCCAGCCCGATCAGACGGAGCATTTCCTCCACACGCGCCCGGATTTTGTCCTTCGGCCACTTCTGTACCTTCAGACCGAATGCGATATTTTCATATACAGTCAGATAGCGGAACAGTGCATAATTCTGAAAGACAAAGCCGATGCCGCGCTTACTTGCCGGTACATCGTTGACCACCTTGCCGTCGATGATAATATCGCCGCTGTCAGCGGTTTCCAGTCCCGCCAGCATGCGGAGAATGGTGGTTTTGCCGCTGCCGCTCGGCCCCAGCAGACCGATCAGCTTGCCTTTTTCTATTCCAAAACTGATATCTTTCGATGCCTGAAAGCTGCCAAAGCTCTTATTGACTCCTTTCAGCTCGACATAATAGTTCTTTTCCATGCTTACTCCTCGTTTTTCCTGCCCCGGTATTCCAATACACTGCGAAGAACCAGAATGATGATCGCCATGACAACCAGAATCGATGATACGGCAAAGGCGCCGGTGAAGTCATAGCCCTGATACAGCAGCTCAATGTACAGCGGCATGGTATTTGTCTTGCCTCTCAGATGTCCGGAGAGAACGGATACCGCACCGAATTCTCCCATAGCACGCGCCGTGCACAGCACGATGCCGTACAGCAATGCCCATTTGATATGTGGGAAGGTGACGCGCCGGAAAATCGTCCAGCCGCCTGCGCCCATCAGCGCTGCCGCTTCCTCCTCGTCCTTACCTGCTGCCGTCAGCACGGGAATAATCTCACGCGAGATAAACGGGAAGGTGACAAAGATGGTTGCGAGTACAATGCCCGGAACGGCATAAATGATCGAGATGTGTGCGCTTTTTAGATATGGATACAGGAAGCTCTGCCGTCCGAAAGTCAGGACATAAATCAGGCCTGCAATAATCGGCGAAACCGTCAGTGGCAAGTCGATCAGTGTGGAGATGATCTTTTTCCCGCGGAACTGAAACTTTGTGATAGACCATGAGGCGAAAAGCCCGAATACTGTGTTGACGATAACCGCAATCACGGTCGCCTCCAGCGTCAGCTGGATGGACTTGAGCGCATACTTATCAGTGACTGCCTCAAGGTAGGGCTGTATGCCCTCGCGGAACGCCGTAATCAGGACATACACCAGCGGCAGAACCAGCATCACCGCCAGAAAAACCGCGCTGAACGCAATGAGCAGCCATTTGACAGCGCCGGACTGTTCGTTCTGTTTCAAAGCAAATCCCTCCTTATCCGATGCCACTGACAATTTTGGAAGCCCTGCTTTGCAGGACTGCGTTGACAAACAAAATCAGGAACGCGGCTGCCAGCATGACCAGCGCAATCGAGGTTGCGCTCGCATAGTCATATTCCTGTAACTGGGACATGATGAGCAGCGGTGTGATCTCCGTTTTAAATGGGGTATTGCCCGCGATAAATACCACACTGCCGTATTCGCCGAGGCTGCGGGCAAATGCCATCGTGAAGCCCGCGACGAGTGCGGGAAAGATTTCCGGGAAGATAATTCGGAAGAAGCTGTAGGTGCGGCCCGCGCCAAGCATGCTCGCCGCCTCCTCGTACTGCGGATCGAGCTTTTCCAGCACCGGCTGGACGGAACGCACAACAAACGGAATGCCGATAAAAACCAGTGCAATCGTGATGCCAATGCGCGTATACGCAATTTCAATGCCGAATTTATGGAAGATACTGCCAACCCAGCCGCTGTCAACTGTCATATGAGTCAGTGAAATGCCGGCAACCGCCGTCGGCAGTGCAAACGGAACCTCAATCAGTCCGTCCATGATGCGCTTGCCCGGGAACTGATACCGAACCAGCACCCATGCAATGATCAGTCCGACCACTGCATTGATGAGCGAAGCAATCAGTGCTGTCTGAAAACTGACCCGATAGCTCGCCAGCACACGCGGACTGGTGATGGTCTCAATAAATTCTGAAAATGATAACTGTGAGGAGAAAACTACCAGTGAACACAGCGGAATGACAACGATCAAGCTGAGCAGCGTGACAGTAATGCCCAGCGACAAACCGAACCCCGGTATAACCCTCCTCTGTTTTCTCTTTTTTTTCAAAGTGATTCATTCCTTTCCGCTGTCTTCACCGGGGGCGGGCATTTCTGCCCGCCCCGTACAGATGAATCTCGTTATTTTTCTTCGTAAATGCTGTCAAATATGCCGCCGTCGACAAAATGCTTCTCGGTTGCTTCCGTCCAGCCGCCAAAATGGTCAATATTGGTCAGCTCAAAGCCATCGGAAACAATCCACTTGTTGTCTTCCGGAATTTCCGTTATGGTTCTGCTTTCGCTGTCCGATGTGTATTCCTTCAGGATTTCCTCATTTGACGGGCGATAGAAGTTCTCTGCCTCTAAGCGCTGTGCCTCGTCGGAGTACAGATAGTTCAGATATTCGGTCGCCACATCGCGCGTACCGCGGCTGTCCACAACCTCATCTACAACCGCTACGGTCGGCTGGCACAGAATGGATACGGATGGAATGACAATCTCATATTCGCCCGGATACTCCTCCAGCGACAGGAATGCTTCGTTCTCCCACGCCAGCAGCACATCGCCCTGCTTGTTTTCCACAAAGGATGTCGTCGAACCGCGTGCGCCGGAGTCGAGAACCAGTACATGAGAGTACAGTGTCTTCATGCTCTCCTTGATCTGCTCCTCACTCTGACCCTGCTTCTCGAAATAGTACCACGCCGCGAGGTAATTCCAGCGTGCACCGCCGGAGGTCTTGGGATTCGGCGTGATGACGCCGACATCATCGCGCAGCAGGTCATCCCAGTCCTGAATGTTCTTCGGATTGCCCTTGCGAACCAGGAAGACAATGGAGGACGTATACGGTGCGCTGTCGTTGTCAAATTCTTCGGTATAACCGTCCTCAATCAGACCGGCATCCTTGATTGCATCGACATCGCCCTCCAGCGCCAGCGTCACAACATCTGCTTCCAAACCGTTTGCAACTTCAAGCGCCTGCTTGCCCGAACCGCCATGCGACTGCGTTACTGTGACATCCTGACCCGTCTGTTCCTTCCAGTGCGCCGCAAATGCCTTGTTGTATGCCTCATACAGCTCACGAGTCGGGTCATACGATACATTGGTCAGCTCAACCGAGCCGCCGTTTTCTCCGGAACCGGAAGCCGAACTGCTGTCCGACGTGCTTCCGCAGCCCGCCAGCACGCCGACGGTCAGTGCGGATGCCAGTAAAATAGCAGATACTCTCTTTTTGTATGTCATCATAGATTCCTCTTTCTTTTATTCGATATCGTTGTGTGTGCGTCTGTCTGTCATCCACAACATCGCATTCGCAGAAGAGGGAGATTCTGTCGGTCGGTTTCGTACTGCATAAACAATCATCCCTTTCATTTTCTTATTCCTACTTATTCTGTAGGTTTAGTAGATTTAATGTGGCTATTATATCTGTCCCCTGCTCGAGATGCAACCCCTTTTCCAGAATTATGAAATTTTTCATGGATTTTGGCAGATTCCTGAAAAATTTACCGTATTTTCCTGTTTTTCCGCGTAACGCGCTGTGTCTGCACATAAAAAGCACCCCCTCGGGAAAATTCTTCCTTTGGAGGTGCCCTGATTCAAATTTGATAATCCTGTGTCTGCTGCCGGTACTGCGAGAGCGGAACGCCATAGCGCTGCCGGAAAATACGGGAAAAATAATTCACATCCCGGTAACCCAGTTGCGCGCTGATTTCATATATCTTCTGGTCGGTGTATTGGAGCAGATACTGTGCGCGCAGCATCTTGATATCCGTAACATAGCTGCGATATGACCGTCCCAACTGACTGCGGAACAGCTCACTGAGCGCCGTATTGCTGAGATAATGCGCTGCCGCCACATCCTTTTGCAGGCAGCCGCCATCCACATTGTCCAACAGATAGAGCAGGATGCTGTCCAGCTTGGCGCAGCCCGTCTTTGGATACAGGATGGCAATCCTGTCACTCAGCTCTCCCAGCCTTCTCCTGCAATAATCGCGCACCATACTCGGGCTGCCGGCGCCCATCCAGTCGATGGTATCATATGCCTCCGGCTGCTCAAAGCGCGACAGCCACGGGCGGTCTGCGAAGGTGCGCTCCACGACAGCTCGGTAAAGTGTGCGCACCATGACATCGATACGGGCATCGTTTCCCTGTTGAATCCCGGCAAGTGCCTGTACCACCTCGTCAAAACGCTGCGGGAGCTGCGGTGAACCCATCTCTTCCGCCAGCGCAACGCTCTCCTGCTGCAAAACCGAATCTGCCTGTCCCATGCGGTCGCGCACGCGCAGCAGGACAGGCAGCAGCGTTTCCTCCGTCAGCGGGCGCAGCAGATAATCAAACGCGCCATATAAAATCCCCTGCTGCGCATACCGGAAATCGGGAAATTCGCTGGTCAGTACGACAAACCCGCACAGTTCCTGCTGCCGGATGCGCCGCAGCAGTTCCAGACCATCCAGTCCGCTCAGCATCAGGTTGAGAAACACAAGGTCAAACTTCTGCTCACACAGCAGGTGGTACGCACATTCGCCGTCACGCACTGCCGTCACCTCAGCATATTCCTGAAATCGATCCCAAATGGAATCGCGCGGTTGGTCAACCGCTTCCAAAATCCGGAGTCGTGTTTCCATCGTTTCCTCTTTCCCCATTCATTTCACAGTGGAAGAGTATGGTATCATATTTCTGCCATTCTGTCAAATTGATACCTGCGCAGCGTCCTCAGCTGCGCATACGCTTTGCTACCTGCTGTCCGGTTGGGGTTGTTGCAAGCCCCTCCTGGCTTGTCTCGCGCAGGCAGGCGGGCAGCAGTCTGCCGATGCGGCGCATGGAATCGATGACCTCATCCGGCGGAATGACACTGCGGACGCCGGCAAGCGCCATCTGGGAACTTGTCACCGCATTGACCGCACCGGAAACATTTCGCTTGATGCACGGTACCTCTACCAGACCCGCAACCGGGTCACAGGTCAGACCGAGCATGTTTTTCAGCGCCAGTGCCGCCGCATGCACAATGTCTTCTTCCCCGCCGTTTTCCAGATAAGCGACCGCCCCGGCAGCCATGGCGCTTGCAGAGCCGATCTCCGCCTGACAGCCGCCCTCCGCACCCGCAATGCTCGCACTGGCGGCGATCACCTCGCCGATGCCTGCCGCGACAAACAGTGCTTCAACCATGCGATTCTCTTCTGTTCCCTTCTGTTTTTGATATGTGAGCAGTACAGCGGGGATGACACCGCAGGAGCCTGCGGTCGGTGCCGCGACAATGCGGCGCATGCAGGCATTGGACTCCGCCATTTTGACAGCCTTTTCCATAACCTCGGACAGATAGTCGCCGACCAGATGATTTCCCTGCCTGCGGAACTGCTCGAGCTTCGCACCGTCGCCGCCCGCCATGCCGCTGGCAGAACGCAGCTCTGCGTCGTAGGCTGTGTCGGCTTCCTTCATTGCGCGGTACATATGGCGCATGGTCTCAAAGGATTCCTCTTCGGACACGCTTCGCTCCGTGCAGTCATCTTCCAGAATGACTTTCCAGAACGGAATGTGCCGTTCCTGTGTGCAATCCAAAATTTCCTGTAATTTTTCAAAGCTCATTGTCATTCACCGTCCTTCAGGCTGTAATAGGTGACCTTCTGTACACCCTCGAGGTGTTCCAGCCATGCGATAGACTCCTTCGGCACCTCCTGGTCACATTCGATGACCATAACAGCATAGCCGCCGCGCGAAGCACGGTACAGCTGCATCGTGGCAATATTGACCGACTTATGTGCCAGCATGCTCGTGACCTCCGCGACATGCCCGGGCTGGTCGAGGTTGTGGACAATCAGCGTCGGATAATCGCCGGAAAAGTTTGTGGAAATGCCGTCGATCCCCGCAATATTGATGCGCGAGCCGCCGATGGATTCCCCGACAACCTCCAGCTTTCTTCCGTCAATGCCAGTCAGGATGAGCTGGACGGAATTCGGGTGCGCGTCGCGCAGCTCCGCCTCTCCGAAGGTGATTTCAATGCCGCGCTCCTCCGCAATGCGCATGCTGTCCGGAATGCGGCTGTCATCTGTCTTCATGCCGAGCAGTCCTGCGACAAGCGCGAGCGTTGTGCCATGTCCTCTGCCGGTCGCCAGAAAGGAACCGTACAGCAGGATCTCTGCCTTTTTCAGCGGTTCTGCCAGCAGCTTGCGCGAGACATATCCGATTTTTACCGCGCCCGCTGTGTGTGAGCTGGACGGGCCAACCATTACCGGCCCGATGATATCAAATACATTCATGTTTTCTCCTTCCATTTTTCTATGCTGAGTGAAAACATTGATAAAAAAAGATAACGACAGTTTTTTCAGACGCCGTTATCCTGTTCCTATTATATCCACCCGCAGTCGTTTTTTCAATATCCCGGTATCGCTTTATACAGCAGATTTTTGTCTGGACAGAGAAACGGAGCCCGGCGAATCTGCTGTACGCCCACGCACCTTTTAACCGAGTTTGAATGTAAATGATTTTTTATGAACGATATACAAAAAATATCCTGCATTTTTGTGAATTAGTTTGATTGATTTTGACCGTCTGCTGTTATATACTATAGTCAAGAAAAACGAAAGGAGAGAGAACATGATTTACACAGTAACGTTTAATCCATCGCTGGATTATATTGTTGCGGTAGATGACTTCCAACTCGGCATGACAAACCGGACGACCTTCGAGCAGATCCTTCCCGGTGGAAAGGGCATCAATGTTTCGATTGTCCTGAATAACCTCGGTCTGGAGACCACGGCGCTCGGTTTTGTCGCAGGCTTTACGGGAGAGGAAATTCGCAGGCGTGTGGAAGGAATCGGCTGCCTGTCGAAATTCATCCCGATTGAATCCGGTATTTCCCGCATCAACATGAAGCTCCGCTCCATTGAGGGCACGGAAATCAACGGCATGGGACCCGCTATCTCCGCCGAAAAGATTGAAGAACTGATGCGGCTGCTGGATGATCTGACTGACACTGACATGCTGGTGCTTGCGGGCAGCATTCCATCCTCCATGCCGGATTCCATGTATATGGATATCATGAAACGGCTCAAAGATAAGCATGTTCTGATTGTGGTCGATGCAACACGGGAGCTTTTGGTGAATGTCCTGCGGTACCATCCGTTCCTCATCAAGCCGAACAATCATGAGCTGGGTGAAATTTTCGGCGTTGAACTGAAAACCCGCAGCGCCGTAGTACCATATGCAAAAAAGCTCCAGGAGATGGGGGCGCGTAATGTTCTCATTTCGATGGCAGGAGAAGGCGCGGTTCTCGTCGCGGAGGATGGCAGCTTTTATGAAACGCACGCGCCAAAGGGAACGCTGGTCAATGGTGTTGGCGCAGGTGATTCGATGGTAGCGGGCTTCCTCGCGGGATGGCTGGAGACAGGAGACTACAGCCATGCATTTAAAATGGGTGTCGCCGCCGGCAGCGCCAGCGCATTTTCCGAACTGCTGGCAACAAAAGCAGAAATCGAGCAGCTATATGCCACATTATAAGAGAATGGTATACTATGTAAGAAGGAGGATTTTATGAGAATCACAGATTTGCTGGACGCACGCAGCGTGGAACTCCATGCGGCTCCCTCATCCAAGAAGGAAGCACTGGATATGGCCATCGATCTGATGTGCAAAAGCGGAAAAATCGACGACCGGGAAGCGTATCGCAAGCTGGTTTACGCCAGAGAAGAGGAAAGCACAACCGGCATCGGTGAAGGCATTGCCATTCCGCACGGCAAGGGTGCTGCTGTAACCCGTCCGGGGCTCGCGGCAATGGTCATTCCGAACGGTGTGGACTTCGACTCCCTCGACGATGAACCGGTACACATTGTCTTTCTGATCGCCGCCCCCAACACAAAGGATAACATCCATCTGGATGTACTGAGCAAACTGTCCATGATGCTGATGGACGAAGAATTCATTGAAAAGCTGAAAAACGCAAAAACCGTCGAAGAATTCCTTGCAATCATCGACAAAGCGGATGAGGAACGCCCGGATCTGGACGCATCCATCGAGACAACGCAGTCCATGACAGACGCATCGTTCAAAATTCTGGCGGTTACTTCCTGTCCGACCGGCATCGCTCACACCTATATGGCAGCCGAAGCACTTGAAAAGGCCGCCAAGGCACACAACTGCTTCCTGAAGGTCGAAACCCGCGGTTCGAGCGGCGCAAAAAATGTTGTGACTGCACAGGAAATTGCAGACGCGGACTGTATTATCATCGCAGCGGACGCAAAGGTGCCGATGGATCGGTTCCACGGCAAAAAGCTGATTGAATGCCAGGTATCCGACGGCATCAGCAAGGCGGACGAGTTGGTTTCACGCGCCATGAGCGGCAATGTGCCGGTCTATGAATCCGCAAGTGGCGGCGCACATACAGACACATCCGCAAAGAGTGGCGGTTCGATTGGTCATCAGCTGTATGTCCATCTGATGAGCGGCGTCTCCCACATGCTCCCGTTCGTTATCGGCGGCGGTATTCTGATTGCACTCGCCTTTCTGATTGACGGTTTATGTGTCGATATGACCGCGCTCTCCGAAGAAGCGCGCGCCAACTTCGGTACCATCACTCCGATTGCCGCAACGCTGAAAAGCATTGGCGGAATTGCCTTCGGCTTCATGCTGCCGGTACTCGCGGGCTACATCGCAATGAGCATCGCGGATCGTCCGGGACTCGCGCTCGGCTTTGTCGGCGGTGCAATTGCCGCCAACGGCAAATCCGGCTTCCTCGGCGCGCTGGTCGCAGGCTTCCTCGCCGGTTATGTCATTCTCCTGCTCAAAAAGCTGTTTGAAAAGCTCCCACAGTCGCTTGAAAAAATCTCGTCCGTCCTGTTCTATCCTGTATTCGGCATCCTGATTGTCGGCGTCATCATGACCTTTGTCGTTGAGCCGCCGGTAGGCGCCCTGAATACACTGCTCAATACGACATTGACAAACATGAACGGTTCCGGTAAAATTTTCTTAGGCCTGATCCTCGGCGGAATGATGGCAATCGATATGGGCGGCCCGTTCAACAAGGCAGCATATGTATTCGGTACGGCCTCTATCGCCGCAGGCAATTACAACGTTATGGCAGCCGTTATGATCGGTGGCATGGTTCCGCCGTGTGCAATTGCTCTGGCATCGCTGCTGTTCAAAAAGAAATTTACAAAGGAAGAGCGTCAGTCCGGCCCAACCAACTTTATCATGGGACTTGCGTTCATCACGGAAGGTGCTATCCCGTTCGCTGCCTCCGATCCGTTACATGTCCTGCCGTCCTGCATTATCGGCTCGGCTGTTTCCGGTGCGCTGTCCATGATGTTTGACTGCACTCTGATGGCGCCGCACGGCGGTATCTTTGTCTTCCCGGTTGTCGGAAATGCCCCGATGTATGTCATCTCTCTGGTTGTCGGCACGGTAGTCAGCGCCGTCCTCCTCGGCATACTCAAGAAAAATGTAGAAGAATAATACACCGTTGTATTTTCCCTTCAACAGCACGGCTCACAGTTCGACCCTCTTCCTCACACACAGAGGGCAGCTGTGAGCCGACTTTTATTTCCCGCGGCGCACCCCGCCCATATCTGTCACGAAAGGAAGGATCTGCCATGCTCCCGGAGCAGCGCCATTCAAAAATATTGCAAATGCTGGAGGAAAAGGACAGCATTACTCTTCAGGAAATCAAGGATCGCCTCGGTATCTCTGAATCCACAATCCGTCGGGATCTGAATACGCTGCACGAACAGGGGCAGCTGGTTAAAGTTTTCGGCGGCGCCGTCGCGCCGCATATCAAAAGCAACGTACTGACCCGCGAAGACGCAGTCTCTCTGCGTGAAGAAATTCACAAGGAAGAAAAAGTGCGGATTGCCCGCTATGCCGCCGGACTTGTTTCGGAGGGTGATTTTGTCTATCTGGATGCAGGAACAACAACGGGCAGCATGATTCCATTTCTCCCGGTCAACGAGACCACCTATGTTACAAACTCTGTCTCGCACGCCCGGCTGCTGGCCCTGCGCGGCGCACAGGTACGCATCATCGGCGGCGAGATCAAAGCGGTCACAGAGGCTCTCGTCGGCAGCGAAGCCTATATGAATCTGAAAATGTACCATTTTACATTGGGATTTTTCGGCAGCAACGGCGTCGATTTTGAGGCGGGCTTTACCACGCCGGATGTCAATGAAGCTCTCATCAAGCAGTGCGCGATGGAGCACTGCCACAGATGCTATGTTCTGTGCGACGCCAGCAAGTTTGGCCAGGTTTCCTCTGTCACGTTCGGCAGCTTCGCATCCGCCTCTATCGTCACAGACGATCTGCACAACGAGGCATATCAGCAATGTGAAAACATCATCTGCGCCCCCAAAGAATAAAAAAAGACAAAAAGAAGAGAATGGCGTGTGCCGGAAAACCGACCATACCATTCTCTTTTTCAGTTACAACAAATGCAGCAGTTGGCGGATATCGTAAATTTGCAGCACCAGCACCGCAAAGGTAATCGCAGAAACAGCAAAACCCACAGAAAACAGAATCCGGTTGACCAGTCCCTTGGACGAGCACACGCCAAAGCTCAGCCCCCATTTCAGCGGGTACAGAAGGCGTTCATCCCTCCGGTTACACAAATCGAGTGCGAGGTGCGAAACAAATCCAACCGCAAAATACGGCGCCGCGAGCGGAAAAATAATCTCCACACACCCCGTCAGCAAGACCAGCGCCGGAATCGAATGCATAAACGAGCGGTGCGGCTGTTCCTTCCCAAACGCACAGAGCAGCAGGAATGCTGCCACGCCCGCCAGAATCCGCATCAGGCTGCTGTTGCGCATCAGCCTGTCATAAATGCCGAGATGCATTGTGGCTTCCGCCGCAGCAACCGCAAAGCATGCCAGCCCAGCGAGTGCAATGATCTTATCTGCCTCTTTGTGGGAATCCGAGGTGCCGATGTCAATGTCGCTGATGACCGAGCCAACGGCAAGCGTTCCTGTGCCGACAATCAGCTCCTGTATGTTCTGCGGATGCATGACCACCAGCCCGGCGGCCACGCCAACCGCCATATGTGTCTTTCCAAGCATATACTTTTTCCTTTATTCCTACATTTTTTGATAAGCATTGCCTATTTTAACGCAAATGCAGAAAAAAGTAAAGCGTTGAAATACAGCAGATATCTTTCCTGCTGTATTTCCAGTATGCGACGGCAATGCCGATGACAGCATACAGCATGCCCGGCAGTACCATTTTCATGTCCAAACAGCCGTTTGTAACAATATCTGCGCCCTCCGTATATCCGAACGGCGTGATATATTTCAAAAACTCCGCCCGATCGGAGAGATTGGCGATGAGATTTAAAAAGTATGCAATGGCAGCAATGCCCAGCCCAAGCCCCAGACCACCGCGGCGCAGGAATGCGGAAATACCAAAGCTATTGTATTACATCAAAAAAGGCCGCCTTCCGGCGACCTTTTGTTTTCTTCGGGCAATCCTGTTGCATCACAGCACCTTGCTGCCATTGGCTGTCAGCTTGAACTTGGCACCCAGCATTTCCGCGGCTCGTCTGCACATCACCATGCGTCCGAGGAAGATTTCAAAATATTCGTACATCGTACAAATATGCTCGTCAATCTGCAAATTGAGTGCAACAGTAGACTTTTTGGCATTTACCTTTAATTTTGCTTCGGTAACTGCATAATTGACGCGGTCATGGATATCAAATGCCGCCTGTTCCTTCTCCCGGACACGATTCCGGCGCACATCGGTTTTACGTGCTGATCCATGCCGTGATAGCAGAGATGCCGCGGCGGCCGAATTCCTCGTTCAGGACTGCCGGATTTCTCGGATACTGGCATCCGATTTCTGTGCCGACATAACCGCTCAGTGCGATTTCACTGATGGTCTGGAGAAAGCTGTTCTCCGCGCCCATCTCCGGCATGTCATCCTCCGTCCATGCAATCGGAGCAATGCCGATTTTTACTTTCTTCGGGTCTAACATGATTCTCTCCTCTCATGTGCTGTGTTGATATGGATTTGCTTTTTATCCCAGGAACGGGCGGGTGGTATCCGCGCCCATCTTGATGACAGCTTCTGCGTCCATTGCCCAGTACTCCGGACGGAACAGCTCAAGGCAGGCCGGGCCATCATATCCGACAGCCTGTACTGCGTCTGCAACCTCCTGCACCGGAATAGCGCCGAGACCCGGCATCAGGCGGTGGCAGTGGTCGAGAATACCGAGCGGCAGGTCTTCGCAGTCATTGATATGGAAGACAAACAGCTTGTCCTTCGGAATCTTGCGGATATAGTCGACATCCGCACACTTGTCGTGCAGATAAACATTGATGCAGTCGACAGTCAGGCCAACGCTGTCACGGTTAACTGCCTGTACAATTTCCAGCGCCTGACGGACGCTGTTGCAGCACCACTTTCTGTCGCCGATCGGCTCAAAGGACAGCTTGACACCATACGGCTCTGCGATATCTGCAAGCTGGTTCAGAACCTTGACGGAATCCTCAAAGACTTCCTTCTCGTTCTTCGTGCAGATTTCATCGGTAACCGTTGGAACAACGATGATGTACGGGTTGCCAATCTGCTGTCCGATTTCGCAGCCGAATGTAAACAGCTCTACGAGCTCCTTCCATTCCTCCGGCGTGCAGAAGTTGATGTTTTCAATCGAATTGAACGCAAACGGCTTGAGGTGGCTCTTTGCAAAGAATGCCTTGAGGTCATCAACCGTATGTGTCTTCAGGTATTCCTTCAGCATATCGAGACGCAGCTCGATGTAGTCATAGCCATACTTTTCGCACAGTTCGAGATCTTTTTCGACCGAGGAATTTTCCTTGCAGGTCGCTTCGTTATAACCTAATTTCAACATGGGAATGTACTCCTCCTTACATGCTTACATTTCGCCGCGTGCTTCGCGCTCCGCCAGCTCCTTGATAATGGCAGGATACTTATTGTCCAGCTTGTACAGTGCCAGTACAACGACTGCAATGACCCAAACCAGAATCGGACCCCAAATGTAAATGTTCTGAATCATAGCCAGTGCCGAATCCGGCTGTACAACCGAAGTACCAGACGAGCTGATGTAGCCAGCTGCATCCAGCAGCTTGGAGATAATCGCACTGGTGATGCCGTTGCCCAGCTTAAATCCAACTGCGCCGCCGGCAAAAATCAGAGATTCCTGACGAATATGTGTTTTCCACTGACCGAATTCTACAACGTCACCCAGCATGCCGAAGACAACTGCCGTCAGCGGTGCCTCGCCCAGTGCACGGATGATGCAGGTAACCAGTGCCCAGGTAAAGCTGCCGGGATTCAGCAGGAATGCCGCATGGGCAACGACTGCCACAATCGCACCGACCAGAGAAATCTGCCGCTTGCCGAACCGGCGCAGCAGGAACGGGCAGAGCATTGCGCCAACAACCAGCGTCAGCGTTTCGCCCAGATACAGGACACTGTACATCCAGGTATCGTTGTGGAGCAGATACTTGCAGTAATACGGCAGTGCGGTGCCGACGATGGTACCGTGTACACAGGTAACAGTCCACAGAATCAGGCATGCCCAGAAATACTGGTTGCCCAGCAGCGCCTTGAGCGACTTGCCGAGGGATACCTTGCTGTCCTTGCTTTCCTGTGCTTCAATATGTACGGTTTCCTTGCAGCGTACAAAGCAGATCATCAGCATGATGAACGCAAGGATAACCCACATGGTCATGGCCTTAACCCAGGCTGCCTGATCGTCACCGAACAGCTTGACAACCGGCTGGGTGAAGGTTACGGCAATGATGCGGCCAATCGGTGCCAGCGACATGCGGAAGATGGACAGCATATCGCGCTCGTGAGAGGAACGCGTCATCATCGTGGACAGCGTACCATACGGTACGTTAATTGCGGTATAGAATACCGTTGTTGTCAGATTGTAGGTGATAAAGATGTACCAGAACTGCAGGGAGCCCTGCGTCTGCGGTACCGTAAACAGTGCGATCGCAGAAACACAGTAGGGAATGGACATCCACAGAATCCACGGACGTGCCTTGCCCCATTTGCTCTTGGTCTTGCTGACGATGACGCCCATGATTGCGTCGCTCGTTCCGTCAAAAATACGGGAAATCAGCATAACCAGACCAACTGTTGCGACCGAAACGCCGGCATAGTCCGTATAGAACAATACCAGCAGTGCGGAAATCATGCCGTAAACAATGTTACAAGCTGTATCGCCGAATCCATAGGCAATTCGTGTGCCAACGGTCAGCTTCGGTTCATTTCCCAGAACCGGCGTGCTGTTTTCATTCATAACTCTCTCTTTCCTTTCTGCCGCCCACTTCCATTGGAACAGCATATGATTGTTTCTGAAAAATAGCAGCACTCTTCTCACATTGTTTTTCTGCTCCGGATGATTTCCCACCCGGAGCAGCCCAATAGATAAATTACTCTACTTCGCTGATCTTAACCGGACGGCCTTCCTTCAGAGACTTCGCAGCAGCCAGTGCGATCTTGACCGGCTGGATGCCGTCGATGCCGGTTACCGGAGTCTCGGTGTCGTTCAGGACAGCCTCGGTGAATTCCTTTGCCTCGGAGATGAACGCATTGTTGTAGCGCTCCAGGAAGAACCAGGTCGGCTTTGCGATTTCAACGCCCTCTGCCGTGGAGATCATGGACATATCGTTCAGGTCGTTGGAAACCTGTACGCAACCCTTGTCGCAATGAACTTCCGTGCGCTGATCGTAGCCGTAATGTGCGGCGCGGCTGTTGTCAATGACGCCGAGTGCGCCGTTTTCAAACTTCATCATGATGATAGCCGTATCAACATCGTCGTACTGGTCATAGCCTGCGCCGGACAGAGCTGCACCGTATGCAGTTACCTCAGTAACCTCGCTGCCTGCCAGATAGCGAACCATATCGAAATCATGAATGGTCATATCCATGAAGATGCCGCCGGAAACCTTGATGTAATCCATCGACTGATGATCCGGGTCGCGGGAGGTAACCTTGACGATGTGCGGTGCACCCAGCTTGCCGGAAGCAACGGTATCACGAACCATCTTATGGTTGTGGTCAAAGCGGCGGACAAAGCCTACCTGCAGCTTGACACCTGCCTCTTCTACAGCAGCCAGTGCCTCACGGATCTTGTTCAGATCGGTGTCAATCGGCTTCTCGCAGAAGATATGCTTGCCAGACTTTGCAGCGCGCATGATGAACTCTGCATGGGTGTTGGTGGAAGAGCAGATGAAGACTGCCTCGATGGACGGATCAGAGAAAATCTTTTCCGGATCATCATAGCATTTTTCAATACCCATGGATGCTGCCCACTCACGGGTTGCGTCGTTCATAAACGGATCTGCAACCGCATACAGCTCTGCGCTCGGAACAGCGTGCGCCAGATTTTCACCGTGCAGCTTGCCAATGCGGCCTGCACCCAGAAGACCAATACGTACCTTTTTCATAATCATTCTCTCCTTTTTTGTGGCTGAGATGCCACGAATTTACGTGTTGTATCTGTCCCTGTACTGATTTACAGCAGCCAACAGATGGTTTCCCGCGAAGCGGCTGAATCGGCATTTCTACCCTGATTCCGCACCAAACAGCACGGATATTCTGTCGTCCGCAGCTCTCAACTTCATGCCTAAATTATAGCAAAACAGCGTAAAAATCCGTTAACCGATTATTGCTGAAAAAAACGCCTTTTTCGGGGCTTTTTTCGCGTTTTCACAAAATGACTTGCATATTATTGCTATTTCCGGTCAGATAGCACAATTTTTCTTTGTCTTTCACAATATCACCAAAATGTAATCATAAAGTTGTTATACGTGATAAATCGCAATAATTTGACAATTTTTCCGTACATTTAACAAGACGTTGTAAAGAAATTATCTGTAAATCATGGTAAAATTCCTTTCGAGATGAGTGGAAGGTTTTATGCGTCAGTCAAATTTTCTGAAAAGCCGCCTGCGCGGCGAGTGTATTCCCCAATGCATCAACAGTCACTTTATCAACGAGGAACACAGCAGCAAACATGTGTTTTTGCCTCACGCGCACAAGAATTATCTCGAATTGTTTTTGTCTACCAGGGCGAAGGACAATACATGGTTGACGGACAATATTACAACATCCGCAAGGGGGATATTGTTATCATCAATGCCGGTCTGCTACACAGCAAGAGCTGTGCCTTTGCCAAGAATCTCCGTTCCTACAGTGTAGGGATCTGTGATCTGGCCCTGTCTGGTCTCCCGGACAACTGCCTTTGCGCAAAAGGTGAACCCCCAGTGGTTTCCTGCGGTTTGATCTCCGATCAGATCGGCGAAATGTTCCGCCTCATCTATTTATTGCATTCTGATAAAAAGCATCTGAGCGATATCTGTGACTGTATGGCGCTGTCTCTGATTCTTCTGATCTATGAAATGCTCAACAGCCGCAGCCAGAACGAATCAAAAAAGCCGCGTTCTTCCGCTTCCGCTACAGCAGACCGCATCCGCAATTATCTGGATGAACATTACCGCGAATCCCTCACGCTGTCCGCCATTGCGCGCGAGCTGAATGTCAATGAATACTATCTCTCCCATATTTTTAAAGATGAATTCGGTATTCCGCCGATGCAGTATGTCATGCGGCGCCGCATCGGTGAAGCACAGAGTCTGCTGATGGACACTTCTATTCCCATCGGTGACATTGCAGACATGCTTGGCTTCAGTTCGATCAGCCATCTGAACACCATGTTCAGCAAATATGTCGGGCTTCCTCCCGGCAAATACCGCCAGTCACTCCGTAATATGGAGGAATAACTCTCCACTCACATTGTATATACCGTCTCTCAGGCAAAACCCGGTTCCGATTGTGGAATCGGGTTTTTGTCTGCCTGTCCAACTGCATAAAAAACAGCGCCGGAAAACGGGAATATAGTCCTGCTCTCCGGCGCTGCGGCCGTCTGTATTCACAATAGCTTAAACTGATTTTTGTAAAAATCAATTTTTCCCTCCCTGCGCAGCCTGCCCAGTTCCGCAGACATTGCGCTGCGCTCCACGCCGAGATAATCGGCAAGTGCCTGCCTGTCATACGGAATGGAAAACATCCGGCTGTTGTGCTGCTTTGCCTGCACCAGAAGGAATGCCATCAGTTTTTCCTTTGTGGTGCGTTTGGAGATAACTTCGATTTTCTGATTCAGCATCAGATTTTTCTCCGCGACAATGTGCAGGAGATTATGAATCACGCGCGTGTGAAATGCACAGCAGTTCGCACACGCGGTTATCATCCGTTTACATGGGATCAGCATAACCTCACTGTCCTGTACGGCGGTCACACTGACCGGCAGCCGCTGTACTCCGGCACAGGCAAACGCCTCTCCGAACAGCTCCGGCGGCTCGAGCCGGGCGAGCAGCGTGCGGTTGCCATTATAGTCGTTTTTTTCCACCTGTATCCTGCCCGAAAGGACAATACCGACGGTTCCCACCGGGTCACCCTCGCGCAAGATTGTCTGATTTTTTATATAGGCAGATACATGCGCCTCTATGCAGTTCAGCATGCCGGGCAGCTCTGATTGTCCGATCCCATCAAATAACGGACAGGTCTTCAGCGATTCAAAATATTGTTCCATCTTTCGCTCCGTTCGTTGGAATTCCAACATATAGTCTTCCCTCAACCGTGTAAGATATCCTCAGTAAGTGAATCGCTCACAAATTTCAGGAGGTAATAACGATGATTCGCAAGATTATCAAAATAGATGCAGAAAAATGTAACGGCTGTGGCGCATGCGCCAGTGCCTGTCATGAGGGCGCCATCGGCATGGTAAACGGCAAGGCACAGCTGCTGCGCGAGGATTACTGCGACGGTCTGGGCGACTGCCTGCCCGCATGCCCGACCAATGCAATTTCCTTTGAGGAACGCGAAGCTCCCGCTTATGACGAAGCCGCTGTGCAGGCGGCAAAGGCACAAAAGGCAAATGCACTTCCGTGCGGCTGTCCGGGCACACAGTCACGGGCAATTCATCATGGGGAGTCATCCGGCATCCGTCAGACAGCAGCGCCTGTCGTCAGCCGACTGTCCCAGTGGCCGGTACAGATCAAGCTCATTCCGGTGAACGCGCCATATTTTGACGGCGCTGACCTGCTGATTGCCGCCGACTGTACCGCTTATGCCTACGGTGATTTCCACAACACATTCATCAAAAACAGCATCACACTCATCGGCTGTCCCAAGTTGGACAGCGTCGATTATTCCGACAAACTGACACAGATCATTGCGGGCAACAACATCCAAAGCGTGACAATCGTCCGCATGGAGGTACCCTGCTGCGGCGGCATGGAGCACGCAGTCAGACACGCGCTGCAGGCGAGCGGCAAATGTATTCCCTTGCAGGTTGTGACCATCTCCACCGACGGAATGATTCTGGAATAACCCCCTCTCACATCAGCCAGCTTTGCAAGGAGACTCTCCCGCCCGTTGACAACTGCTTTTGTCACGCAATCGTGGTAATGCCCTTCCGGTGCATTCACATCCTGCGGATATACTGTGTATTCATTGCACGACGTTCTGCGGGTGTCCGTCCAGATAGCACCGAATATTTTCGTAGACAATGACCGCACGCTTTTCAAACGCTTGCTTTGTGGCAAAGGCGACATGTGGCGTTGCGATGACATTGGGCGCATGCAGCAGCGGATGTGACGGGTCAAGCGGCGGCTCATCCTCAAAGACATCAATGCATGCCCCGGCAAGACGGCCTTCCGTCAGCGCTGCGGCAAGCGCTTCGGAATCGACAACCGGGCCGCGCGCGGTGTTAATCAGAATTGCCCCCGGCTTCATCAGCGCGAGGTTGTCCGCATTGATAAGTCCCTTGGTTGCCGGAGTAGACGGAACATGCAACGATACGATATCACAGGTTGCCATCAGTTCATCGAGCGATACGTAAGTAATGCCCGGAATGTCCTTCCTGGTACGGCTGTAGGCATAGACGTTGCAGCCAAACGCCTGTGCGATGGAAGCCACACGCAGGCCGATGGCGCCCGTGCCAACAATACCAAAGGCCTTGCCTTCCAGCTCGAAACCGACCAGACCGTCCTTCGTGCCGCCCTTGCGGACAACCTCGTTACATGGGATGATATTTCTCGCCAGCGTAATCAGCATGCCGAACACGAGATCAGCGACAGCCGAGGTAGAATAGCCCGCACAGTTGCAGATCATAATGCCGCGCTCCTTACAGCATGCCGCATCAATGTGATCAACGCCTGTAAACGCGACACAGATCATTTTCAGCTTTGGGCATGCCTCGATGACCTCACGCGGGTACTTGAAATTAGACAGTACGACGATATCTGCGTCTTTGCTGCGTTCAATCAGGGTCGGAACATCAGTCACGCGGTCAGGATAAAAGACCAGCTCCGCGCGGTCACCGATCACAGTCTTGGCATCTGCGGTAAACTTTTCCATTGCCACGCCAAGCGGTTCCAGAAATACAACTTTTATCACAAAAACTCCTCCTTATTTCAAAGTACCTGCAAGACAGGCAGACCGTCTGCTGTCGACAGCAATTCCGTCGAAGCATCTGCTTGTACTTCTTTCTACCATATGGTTTATCACATTACAGCCGACTTTGCAAGCCGCTGCGGGATATTGGAGCATCCGATTTCACACACACAAATGAGGCCATCGGGAGATGGCCTCATTTTTACACAGCGCTCTTTTCACATCGCAGTTCCTCTGTTTCTGCCGATTTTCCTCACCCGCTCCATGTTTTTGCGCAGCTGAATGCCTGCGAAAATCAGCGCACAGGCTTCTGAAATCCAGAAAGCAAACCAGATTACATCGATTCGTCCCAGCTTTCCGAAGAGCAACACAACAGGAATCAGCACGATGCACTGGCGGATTGCTGTGGAAATCATATTCACTATTCCATTTCCCAGTCCGGAAACCGTATAGCCAATCATCATTGTGACCGATGCCGGAAGGAAACTGATACAGATAATCCGCAGAGCTGGAATGCCCATTTGTTTCATAACATCGCTTGCGGAAAAGGCATCCAAAAGCAGGCCTGGGATTGTCATGAAAATGACAGCGCCAATGCATGCGATAACCAATCCATATCTGATCGTAGTGCGATAGGTTTCCTCCACCCGTTTCAGTCGGTTTGCTCCGTAATTGTACCCGACAACCGGAAGCGATGCCTGTCCCATGCCATTGAGCGGCATAAACAGGAAGTTCTGTAATTTAAAGTATACGCCAAAAAATGCCACAGCAGTCGAAGAAAATACGATGAGTACCATATTCATCAGTGCAATCATCACACTGCCAAATGCCTGTGTGACGATAGTCGGAATGCCAACCTGATAAATTGTCAGCACATTGGCAGCTTTCATGCGAAAGCCTTTCCAGGCAAACCGCAATTCCTTGTTCTGTATCACCTGTAGCAAAATACCACACAATGCCGAAGCCCACTGCCCGATGACAGTGGCAATTGCCGCTCCCGCGATCCCCATTGCGGGACAGCCAAAATATCCAAAAATCATAATGGGATCGAGAATCAGATTGACAACCGCACCTGCCAGTTGGGCAAACATGCTGGAAACAGTTCTTCCTGTCGCCTGCAAAATTCTCTGGAAAAATGTCGCGAGAAAAATACCGGTCGCATACGTCTGGCAAATCTGTAAATACGTGGTGCCATAGTCCAGAATTGCCGGATCATCCGAAAACAGCACGATAAACGACCTGCTTCCACAGATTCCCCACAGGACAAAAATCAAAGAACTGAGCATGGTCAGAATCAGCCCGGTAGTAGCGGCCTCATTTGCTTCCCGATACTCTTTTGCGCCCAGCCTTCTGGAGACCAATGCATTGACACCGACACCGGTTCCCACTGCCACAGCAATTTGCAGCATCTGGGCGGAATATGCCAGCGAAGTCGCTGTCAGTGCCTGTTCGTTGATTCGCGCCACAAAAATGCTGTCCACGATGTTATACATGGATTGCACCACCATGGAAATCATAATCGGCACCGCCATGGATAACACCAGTCTGGGCACAGGCATGACGCCCATTTTATTTTCTTTCTGCATATCGTACCTCTTTCTTTTTGCCAAAACAAAAAGCGTGAAAATACAGAGGACTAGCAATCCTCAATACTTTCACGCAAAAATGCCGGCTAATCATTTTTAATTCATCTGCATTTTATCATAGAAAATTTCAAAAATCAATCTTTTCTTGCTCAAATTCTCCGCAATCTGCCATTTATCGGATATCGTTTCTGCGATGCTCCCGTCAGATCTTTCTGTTCACTCTACAGTCAAGTATCCTCTTTTTTTCTACTTCATCACAACCGAAACGGTAAACTGTTCTGCGCTGATGAGCATTTCCCTCCTGCACTTTGGACAAAACAGGGGGAAATTTTTCAGCACGTTTTCCGGCAACAGCTTCAGCCGCGTTTTTCCCCGGTAAAGCGGGCAGAGTACCCACTCAGATCGTTTCACAGTATCTTTCATACCAACTGCCCCTCATCAACAGAAAATTTACCCTTACTTATCAGAGAAATACTGCGGAATTTTAAAACATAAGTTTTAAAACCATTGTTTTGAATCATTTGTTTCATTATAGAGCATTGACATCGGACTGTCAACGGGCAGAAAAAAGAGGAAACCGTAACGCATTGCACGTTCCCCTCTCTTCGTTTTCTTTGCTGCATTCATATCCCGGTGTTGTACAGCGGAATGACATTGATGACCGGTTCTTCATACGGATGTACCGCTTTGATTGCCTGCATGGTCTCTTCCAGTCTTTCCGCCTTACAACAGACCTCAACCTTCAGTTCCGGCTCTTCACTGATTTCATTTTGTACGCCGATATATGGATCGGTGCCCGCCAGCGGCCGCCAGGTACCGGTGACCCGGCTATATGAAAGGCAGCTGTCATAATTTCCGATGTGCCCGGCATCCACCTGCTGCAATGTTGTTTGCAGTGCATGAAAATGTGTCTCCGG
Organism: Butyricicoccus porcorum; assembly: GCF_002157465.1. Classification (GTDB taxonomy): domain Bacteria; phylum Bacillota; class Clostridia; order Oscillospirales; family Butyricicoccaceae; genus Butyricicoccus_A; species Butyricicoccus_A porcorum. The sequence continues at coordinate 299,577 of NZ_NHOC01000002.1, read as the reverse complement.
AATAAAAATTTCCAGTTTAAAATATTGAAATTGCATTCTGTCACCTGACCTTTTGGCATGCCCTGCACTATTTTTTTCAGTATAACGCGGCACAAATTCCCCGTCAAGGGTTTCTGTCCTGTATCCGCAGGATATCATCAGATGGAATAGTAATCTGCCATCATCTGGTTGCGCCCGACCAGATCTTCCAACGTGATGCGATCTACCACACTGTTGATTGCATCGTTCAACTCCTGCCAGACAGTCATAATGACACCGCTGTCGGCTTCCGAAGCCGGCTCGCCGTCCTCCACACAGGCCACCGGTGCAAGAGAGCCCTCGGTCAGGCGCAAAATGGCACCCACAGTATACTCTTTCGGTTGCTTTGCCAGCCGATAGCCACCGGAAGAGCCGCGTACACTTTTGACAAAACCCGCCTTGGTGAGCACACCAACGACCTGTTCCAGATATTTTCCGCTGAGATTCAGCCGTTTTGCAATTGTTTTAATCGAGATATTTTCTCCTGTGTCATAAATCGACAAATCCAGCATAACTGCAAGTGCATATCGCCCCTTTGTCGAAATTCTCACTGCAAATCATCTCCCTCATAGTTCAGATAACCTGTTCAGCGTCAGCGTTTCTTCCAGCAATCTGCGCCAGACAGCTGCCCCCTGTTATTGTTCCTTTTTTTCTGATTTTATCGACCTGCATACATCACCGCGATCACAGACAATGCGATACCCTGCTCCGCGCACGCGCCCTTCCTGGCACGCCCTGCACTTTGCTGCTTCCTCATCCATACAGATTTTATTGTCATACAGATCATAATACTGTCTGACCCGACGCGGCGTCAGATTTGGCATCATGACATTCGCACCTGCCTTGAGTCCCAGTTCCCGACCGATGGGACTGATTGTTCCCAATGCTGTCGTCGCCGGCAGCAGGACATATGGAAACATCAGCCGAAGAATGGCCAGCATGCGCAATGTCAGCTTCAGCGTACCAGCTTTTTCATGTAAAAATGGGGTGTTATGATGCGGGATAAACGGTCCGATACCAATCATATCCGGTTGTAGCTGCTGCAAAAAGCGCAGGTCTGCAATCAGCTCGCGTGTTGTCTGTCCGGGCGAGCCGACCATAAAACCAGCGCCGACCTGAAACCCGACTTCCTTCAGGTCATACAGGCATCGCTTCCGGTTCGTAAGGCTCAACTCCGGCGGATGCAGCTTTCTGTAATGAGCCTCACTCGCAGTTTCATGCCGAAGCAGATATCGGTCTGCTCCTGCATCAAAATAGGCCTGATAACTGCTGCGCGGCTTCTCGCCGATGGACAGGGTTACGGCACAGTCGGGGAATTGTGTCTTGATTGTATTGACCAGTGTACAGATAAAATCATCTGTACAGTGCGGGTCTTCTCCACCCTGCAGCACAAACGTGCGGAAGCCCATACGATAGCCGCTTTCACAGCTCTCCAGAATCTCCTCTGGCGTCAGGCGATAGCGCATTTCTTTGGTGTTATCCCGCCGGATTCCACAGTAATAGCAATTGTTTTTGCACACATTGGTGAACTCGATCAAGCCGCGCAGATAGACATCCGTGCCGTACTGTGCACGGCGCACCGCATCCGCCGCAGCGAACAGGGCATCATCCGGCTCATTGCTCTCGATCAGATCAGCCAGCGCGCCATCACACAGGTCGTGATCTTCTTTCAATTGTTCAATCAATCTCTTCATCATTTCATAGAAAAAAGCCCCTCGGTCAGACCCCTGGAGAAGTTCCGTGAAGTCTGGCCATGGGGCTTATCTGTTTCTGTGTGGGTTATTCCGCAAACAGCGCAGTCGACAGATAGCGCTCGCCGGTATCCGGCAGCAGGGCAACAATCGTCTTGCCCGCATTTTCCGGACGCTTTGCCAGCTCAGTCGCCGCATACACTGCCGCACCGGAGGAAATGCCGACCAGAATGCCCTCTGCCTTGGCGATTGCACGGCCAGTTTCAAACGCTGCTTCGTTGTCTACCGCAATGACTTCGTCATAAACGTCCGTATCCAGCGTATCCGGCACAAAACCTGCGCCGATGCCCTGAATCTTATGCGGGCCTGCGGTGCCCTTGGACAGAACCGGAGAGGTTGCAGGCTCAACCGCGACAACCCGGACATTCGGATTCTGATCCTTCAGATATTTGCCCGTACCGGTGACTGTACCGCCGGTGCCGACACCGGCGACAAAAATATCAACCTTGCCTTCGGTATCCTTCCAGATTTCCGGGCCGGTGGTCTCATAATGCACCTTCGGGTTTGCCGGATTGACGAACTGACCGAGAATAACTGCACCGTCGATGGACTTCTCCAGCTCTTCTGCCTTTGCGATGGCGCCCTTCATACCGGCAGAACCCGATGTCAGGACAACCTCTGCACCATAGGCTGCAACCAGCTTGCGGCGCTCAATGCTCATCGTTTCCGGCATGGTCAGAATGACATGATAACCCTTCGCCGAACCGACAGCCGCCAGACCGATGCCGGTGTTGCCGGAGGTCGGCTCAATGATGGTCGCGCCCGGCTTGAGCACGCCCTTTGCCTCTGCATCCGCAATCATCGCATTGGCAACGCGATCCTTGACACTGCCTGCCGGATTAAAATATTCCAGCTTGGCGACAATATGTGCGTTGAGATTGTTGGCTTTTTCATAATTGACAAGCTCGAGCAGCGGTGTCCCGCCGATCAGCTGTGTAATACTTGTTTTCACAGACATAATAGCATCCTCTTTTCCGAAATAAAAACAGAAAATTATGTTGGGAAGAAATGCACAGCACCCTTCTTTTTCATGGTACTACTCTCAGAACAAAAAATCAATGCCAGCTGCCGCGAATGGGGAAAGCTGCGGCAGGTGAACGGTTTACTCGTTGACTTTCCGGAACGCCTGATCGAGATCCCAGATAATGTCTTCATAATGCTCGGTGCCGATGGACAGACGAATGGTGTTCGGGTAAATGCCCTGATCTTCAAGCTCTGCCTCGGTGCACTGGCTGTGGGTCGTAGTTGCCGGATGGATGACCAGCGACTTGACATCCGCGACATTGGCGAGAATGGAGAAAATCTGAAGCGAATCGATGAACTTCTTCGCTTCCTTCTCGCCGCCCTTGATGCGGAAGGTGAAGATAGAGCCTGCACCGTTCGGGAAATATCTGTCATACAGGTCTTTATATTTCGGGTCGAGCGACGGATGGTTGATGGACTCAACCAACGGCTGGGACTGGAGATATTCCAGAACCTTTTTGGTGTTCTCTACATGGCGTTCACGCGCAGAGAGAGCGTTTCCAGACCCTGTAACAACAGGAATGCATTGAACGGGGACAGTGTTGCACCGGTGTCGCGCAGCAGAATCGCACGAATCTTGGTGGTGAATGCCGCCGGGCCGCACGCGTCGACAAAGCTGATGCCATGATAGCTCGGATCCGGATCGACCAGCGACGCAAACCGGCCGGATGCCTTCCAGTCGAACTTGCCGCTCTCGATGATGACGCCGCCGAGCGTCGTGCCATGGCCGCCGATGAACTTCGTCGCGGAATGGACAACGATATCCGCACCGTAATCAATCGGGCGCAGCAGGTACGGCGTTGCAAATGTAGAATCGATGACAACCGGAACACCCTGTGCATGTGCGATGTCCGCAACGGCCTGAATGTCAATCAGGTTGGAATTCGGATTGCCCAGCGTCTCAAAGAAGACTGCCTTGGTATTTTCGTCGATGGCATCGGCAAAATTCTGAATGTCATCCGGATCGACAAACTTGGTGGTCACGCCGTCCTTCGGCAGCGTGTGCGCCAGATAGTTATACGTACCGCCGTAAATCGTCTTCGCCGCGACGATGTTGTCGCCATTCTGCGCGAGCGTTTTGAATGTATAGCTCAGTGCGGCTGCACCGGATGCAACTGCCAGTGCGGACGAGCCGCCCTCCAGCGCCGCAATGCGCTTTTCAAAAACATCCTCTGTCGGATTGGTCAGTCTGCCATAAATATTGCCCGCATCGGAAAGGCCGAAACGTGCCTGTGCGTGGTCGCTGTTATGGAACACATACGATGTAGTCTGGTAAATCGGCACCGCGCGTGCATCGGTTGCCGGATCGGCCTGCTCCTGGCCTACGTGAAGCTGTAACGTCTCAAAGTGGAAAGTTCTCTCGCTCATTGTAATAAACTCCTTTTCAAACAAACATGGGATGGATTTCGGATTCAATCAACATCGGCACATTCGTCCGTAAGCAGTATACAGTCTTTGAATAAAAATTTTATGTTTCATGATATCCTCTGTTTCATATAATACATATTAGTTAAGTAGGATTTATTGACTAAATACAGAATACCATGTTTCTATCCAGCTGTCAAGCATTGATTTTTCAATTGCCGTATTTTTTATCTGAGCCCGGGCTTCACCAACGGTCAGCCGTCCACTTTTGGGCGCGGCTGCACAGTAGGATCATTCTGCTTCCCTGAGCGGATCAGCAACATCATTGCAGTAAAATCCTGACCCAGCAGGTCGTTGATTTCCTGCTCAGAGAAATGACACACATGCGCTGCGCACAGCGCGCCAATCCCGAACGTATAAATCCATACCTGCTGGAACAGCGCTCTGGCTTCCTCAGCATCCAAGTCATAGTCCTTTTGAATGACATCGACACACACCACTGCGGTTTCACCCAGATCGTCAAATACATCGTCAAAATTGCGATGACCGATGTTCTCTGCCATAAACAACAGTTGATACAGCTTCGGTTCCTCCATCGCAAACAGAATCATCTGCATCCCGAACTGTTTGAAGGCAGGCGTATAGTGAATGGCTTTTTCCGAAAACGCTTCAAACCGCTTCATCGCGGCAATGCGCACCTCCCGCTGCAATTCCTCCATATTCTGAAAAACAGTAAAAATGGGGCGGGCAGAGCTGCCCAGCCGTGCACCGAGGTCGCGGGAGGTCAGCGCCTCCATTCCCTTTTCGCTGACAATCTCCAACGCAGCGTCAATAACTTCTTCCCTTGTAAATTTCGGTTTCGGTGGCATATGGCTTCTTCCCTTCTGAATGTGGCATATTTCAAATCAAGTGTTTTGCATCATTTGATTTATTATAGCGTCTCGTACCATTGATGTCAATTGATCGGGTTGAAACATCGCATTTTACCGTCCAAACAGGTTCCCTTCCGGCAAAAATCCCGCGGCATACGCCGCGGGATTCGGGTGAACTGTATTTTTATTAAGAGATATAATCTCCCGTATCATGATGATTATACTGCTTGCGAATCTTGATAACAATCGAGCCGTCCGGCTGCGTGGTCTCCTCCGTAATCTGGTACTTCGTATTGCTGCGGTCGAGCTGTGCCTTATACTGTGCAACCTCTCCCTTTACGGCAGTCATTGCGGCATCATGCGGCATATCTTCCTTCAGCAGAAAATGTACCGTTTGCAGAAGGCACGCGGCTTTAATTCGTTTCATGGTAGAAAACCCTCCTTTTCTATATGGATATTATACCATTTTTGAATAAACGCGTGCAAACGAAATTTTCCGGCTTCAGAAAAATTCGTTCATTTCGCGCATACCATCCGGCTTTGATTTTGTGCAGTTTTCTTATCTTCCGACAACCGCAATCTGACACATCTCCATGGCACGCAGCGCATTTTCATGGCTCTCCGGTGTCACGCCCGCACAGCACGAGGCGTCCACGATGATCGGAACCTCCGGCAGAAATGCTTTCAGCAAAAGCGCATTGGAAATGACACAAATATCGGTACACAGCCCCACCAGCGTAATGCTGTCGACGGTATGATCGGAATGGCATTTCGCCAGCAGCTTTGCCAACTCTGTACTGCCGAACGTCGGCTTGTCAATTGGTCTGCGGGAAATCAGCGCCGCAACATCGGGATGCAGCTGCCAGCCATCCGTTCCCTGAATACAGTGTACAACAGGGAGCTTTTTCCCCTCTGCGGTTTGCAGATAGTTTTCCCCGTGCGTGTCGCGCGTTGCGATCACCCGCCCGTCGAAGTTTTCAATTTTTTCCACAACCCGTGGAACAATGGCCTGCGCTTCTTTTGTGCCCAGCGCGCCATCGATAAAATCCTTCTGCATATCTACAACAACCAATACATGCATGTGCAGCACCTCTTTTCCGTTTTATTATCATCAGTATACCACAATAACGGGAACTTTCTCAAAAAACAAGCTTTTATTTTTCAAAGCCCCCGCTGACTGCATGCACAATCAGTGTCGCCGCATTTCTGATATCAGAAATGCTTGCCATTTCATTTGGCGAATGGATATAACGCGTCGGGATGCTGACTGCACCAGCCTTGACACCGCCTGCCGTGCGCTGAATCACGCCGGTATCCGTACCGCCAAATTCCATGATTTCGCGCTGAACCGGAATGCCTGCCTGCTCTGCCGCATGGTACAGTGTATGCTTCACATCATGGTCGCAGATGACTGAGCGATCCATGACCTTGACAGCCGGGCCTTCACCGAGACGGACTGCCATCGGGTATTTGCGCTCCGGCATATCACCGGTATCCGTGACATCGACCGCAATTGCATATTCTGGCTGGACGGCAAACGCCGCAGTCTGCGCACCGCGCAGGCCGACCTCCTCCTGCGCCGTGAACGCGACATACAGGTCGCAGTCAGTCTGTTCGATCTGCGCCATTGCGGCGATCAGCGTCAGGCAGCCGATGCGGTTGTCAAGATACGGTCCGCACAGGATATCACCCTGGGCAAACGGTTCGCCGTCAAATACAGCAAAATCGCCGACTTGAATGCTGGCTTCCGCCTGTGCTTTGTCCTTTGCACCGATGTCGAGGAACAGATTGTCGAAGCCGAGATTTTTATATTCCGTCTTTTCTTCAAAGGAAATCACACCGCGCGTGCCGTTGGCAAAGCGCACGCGGCAGTCGATCAAATCGCCCAGCATCAGCCCACCGACCTGCGCGAAGCGTGCGAAACCGTTGTCGTTAATGTGTGTCACAACAATGCCGATGGAGTCCATATGTGCCGCGAGCAGAACCTTCTTTCCCTCGCCGGAACGGTGGTAAATCAGATTGTTCATCGCATCGGTGTGATGATCCCAGTCGCCTATGTGGGGGACGACCTCTGCAATTATCTCGGTGATTGTCTCTGCAATACCATGCTCCCGCCCGGACGGCCCAAAGGTCATGGACAGTGTGCGAAATGCTTCAAAAATATCAAATTTCATGGTGATCCTCCCCCATATATTCCAGGAACCGGCGGCTGAGTGCCAGCATGCCGTTCATATCGTCAATTGCTGCCACGCAGGACGGCGAATGAATATAGCGTACCGGTGCGGCGAGCGCGCCGGTTACCACGCCGTCACGCGTCAGATGAATGCGTCCGGCATCTGTACCGCCCGCAACACGGTGCTTGGTCTGCCATGGAATGCCGTTTTCCTCTGCCAGCTTGCGCAGTGTTTCAAACATGCCCTGATGGTAAATCGTCGCACGATCCATAAACGGAATGACAACGCCGCGGCGCAGGCCGCAGACCTGCTTTGCTCCGTCGACCTCTGCCAGATCTGCCGCTGTCGTGCCCTCCAGCACAAGGCAGATATCCGGATTCAGGTCAAACGCCGCACACCGCGCACCACGCAGCCCTACCTCTTCCTGTACAGAGAACACGAACCAGGTATCTACAGCAGGCTGTTCGAGAAGCAGTGTCAGCAAAACAGCACAGCCAACGCGATCATCAATCGCCTTTGCCTTGAGCAGTCCATCGCCGAACGGCACGCACGCAGAATCAAACACGCCGTATGTGCCGAGCGGCACGCGTTTTTCCGCTTCTTTTTTGTCCGATGCACCGATGTCGATATACAAATCTTTGGTTTTCGGCATGGTTTTGCGCTCCTCACGCGTGGTCAGGTGCACCGCCTTGATACCCACTACGCCGCGCACATCGTCAAACAGCACGCGCCGCCCGATGACAACGCGCGGGTCTACACCGCCGACAAAGCCGAATTTCACACAACCATCTTCTGTATAGCCTTTACAGATGATACCGACTTCGTCCATATGTGCGGCGAGCATGATTGTCTTTCCGCAGGATTTTTTTCCCTTTCGGAACACCATCAGATTGCCGATGCTGTCCTCCCGAATCTCGTCCGCAACCGGCTCCGCCAGTGCGCGGATGTAATCGCGCACTGCGTCCTCACAGCCGGACGGGCCGGGCAGGCTGCACAGCTTCTGTAATACTTCTATCATACCCGTGCCACCTCCCCGGTAAATTCGCGCAGAAATGCTGCAATCAGTGTGCTGACCGCCTCAACATCCGAGAGCTGGATGTTCTCAATCGGCGTGTGCATGTATTTGAGCGGGATGGAAAGCAAACCCATTGCAATGCCGCTGCGTACAACCTGCATATCCCATGCATTTGTACCTGTGTTGCCCTCCATGACCTCGATCTGGTGCGGGATTTCCTCTGCGCGCGCCGTGCGCAGCAGCATATTGGTCAGTCCGCGGTGCAGGTTTGGCCCCATGCCAACCAGCACACCGCCGCCAAACGCAAACGCCTCATCCGAACCGCTGTCCGGCGTCTTTGCATGGCTGACGTCAACGGCAATGCCATAATCCGGCCGGACGCGGTATGCCGCTGTCAGTGCGCCCAGCGAATCGGTCTCCTCATGTACCGAACCGCACACGACAACATCCACAGACAGGTCCACATGCTCCAGCCTGCGCATTGCATCCACAATGGCAGCAAAGCCCGCGCGGTCATCGAGGCATTTGCCCGTCATCTGTCCCTCTGTCAGCGCATATGGCGGCTGTGCAAATACAACCGGCGTGCCGATTGGAATAACCGCCTTCGCGTCCAGCAGGCCTGTATCGATCAGCATCTCATGCATCGGAACGGCGTTGTTCTCTTCTCCCGCCTTCAGCAGATGCGGCGGCATGCATGCAATCACGCCGTACCGCGGCGTTTCGGTCAGAATGGTCACCTCCGCACCGAGCAGCATGCGCGGATCAATGCCGCCCACCTGTGTAAAGCGCAGGAAACCTCCTTCCAGTACATCCGTGACCATAAAGCCGATCTGATCGAGATGTGCATCCAATAAGACGGTCTTTGCATTCGGTTTGCCGCAGCGTTTCCAGCCAAGTACGCTTCCGCAGCGGTCGATTTCCGTGCGGTCACAGTACGGTGCCAGCAGTTCTCGTGCGACAGCGACAGCGTTTCCCTCAAAACCGGTCACACCGTCTGCACTGCAAAGCCGTGTCAGCATATCATTCACATTTTTTCCTCCTGTCTAAAACAGATTGCCCGGTTCTATTATACGCGCCCACGCCGTTTTGTACAAGCGGATTGCGGTTTCGCACAAAATATGCTACACTTTTTTGTATGATACGGACAAGAATACAATATGAAATTTCCGCACAGGAGGAAGGCCGCACGGTCGAACGCTTCCTGCGCGCGCAGGGCTTTTCCCGCCACCTGCTCATTCAAACCAAATATACGGAAAACGGTCTGCTGCTGGACGGCGCACCGGTGCACACCAATGTCAAGCTCAAAGCCGGCCAGTGCCTGTCCGCCGCCATTGTCAATGGAGCACAAAACGAACGCATGCAGCCGATCCGGCTGCCGCTGTCCATTGTCTATGAGGATGAAGATATGATCGTCATCGACAAACCCGCAGGCATGCCCGTGCACCCGTCACAGGGTCATTACGACGACACGGCGTCCAATGCGCTCGCGTATTATTTTGCACAGCAGGGCGAGCCGTTTGTTGCACGCTCCGTGGGTCGGCTCGACCGTGACACCTCCGGCCTTGTGCTGTTCGCACGACATGAGCTCTCCGCCTGCATCCTCGCGGAGCAGATGCGCCGCCGCGAAATCCACCGCGAATACCGTGCCATTTGCACCGGCACGCTGCCGGAATGCGGTATAATCGATGCGCCGATTGCCCGTGCACATGGCAGCACCATCGAACGGATCATTGACTCGGAGCGCGGTGATCGCGCCGTCACTCATTACACCCGCCTCACTGTCAAAAACGGTTTTTCCCTCGCCGCCGTCCGGCTCGAAACCGGGCGCACACACCAGATTCGTGTTCATATGAAGCACATCGGCCACCCGCTGCCGGGAGACTTTTTATACAATCCCGATTACAGCGTAATCCAGCGGCAGGCGCTGCACGCATACCGTCTTGCCTTCCACCATCCAATCACCAGGCAGCAGATGGAATTTACTGCGCCCATCCCACAGGACATGATACAGATTCTGGCATAGAAAAAGAGCAGCCCTCGCTGCTCTTTTTTGCGTGTCATTGTTTCCTTGCTCTCAAAATTCCTTTTTCGCCCGAATGCGAACCGAAGCGCTGACCGATACGGGCAGCAACGCGAACACAACGGCCGCACTGCCCATGGTGATATATTTCATCGAGAGCTCCAGTGCGGCTGCCTGCTCCATCGTTGCTTCCTCTGCAATCGTTCCCACTACGCTGAGTGCCGCAAACAGCGCGACAAACAGAATCAACATCACAATGCGGCCTTTTTCCGCGCCAAAACGATACATCATCGGGATTAAAATCTCCATATATAATACGGCACACAGCATGCTCTGAATCAGCATCAGCAGCCAGTCCATTCCGGTAATCGCCGCATGTCCCGCCACAAAGGAAATGATACCCAGCAGTGCACTCGCCACAATGCCTGCGGCAACGCAGATACTGACCGAGCCATACCGCGCCAATACCAACTGACGAACGCTCACCGGCAGCGACGCAGTATAGCGATTCCAATGGTAATTTTCCTCATAGCTGAACGAGGCAATGCCGAACATCGCGCTGACAAAGACAAAAATATAGGAAAACATGCTGCCAACGTCGTTTACAATGCCCAAAACAGCCATAAAGACGAGATATAAAGCGACAAAACCGCCCTTTACGCCGCTGCAAATTTGCAGCAAATCATACTTGATGAGACCTGTCATTTTTGTTCGCTCCCTTCCAGCAGCACAAGAACCTGTTCGATATCCGTGCGGTCACACACGAGTGCCGGATATTTTTCTGCCATCGCCGCACGGTTCTTGCACAATGCTTCAAACGAATAGGCATTCCGCCTGAAACCAAGAATTTCATCTCTGTCCAGCAAATCCAGCTGGTCGGGACTGCCACGGAGCACACAATATTCATCCAGCAGGACATCCTTGCTCTCGTCCAGTTTCAGCTGTCCGTCCGAAAGAATCAGGATGCGGTCGGCGATGCGGTCGAGATCGGTCGTGATATGTGTCGACAACAGAACCGCATGCTGTCCATCCTCGATAAATTCCCAGAGATCATCCAGAATTTCGCCGCGCGCGACCGGGTCAAGTCCGCCGGTCGGCTCGTCGAGCAGCAACAGCTTCGGACTGTGCGCCAGCGCCGCCGCAATCGACAGCTTCTGTTTCATACCGCGTGAAAACGTCTTGATTTTTTTGTTCAGCGGCAGGCCGTACCGTTCGCACTGACCCAGAAACAGGTCAGGTGACCAGTTGTGATAAACCGAACCCAACACAGAATTCATATTTTTTGCCGTCAGAATTTCGCTGAAACAGCACTCATCATACACAATACCGACATCCTGCATCACATTCGTGCCGAGTTCCTGTCCCAGAATGCGGACACTGCCGCCATCCGGATGCACCGTACCGACAATGCTCTTGAGAGTCGTTGTCTTTCCTGCGCCGTTGCGCCCGACGAGGCCGGTAATCGTACCCATCGGCAGCGAAAAACTGATGTTTTCCAGTGTAAAACCGGGATACGTTTTGCAGATTCCGTTCAATTCCAATGCGTTCATGCATCTCCACCTCCATACAGCTCATGCAGACAGCCGGTCAGCTCTTTCTCGGTGATGCCCGCCCCCTTTGCAATTTCAACAGCCTCCAGCAGCTTTGCCTCTGCCCGCCGATACTGCTCCTCCCGCAGTGCCTGCCTGTTTTGAAGCGCCACATACGTTCCGCGTCCCGGCACGGTTTCCACAAACCCATCGCGCTCCAGCTCCTCATAGGCGCGCTTGGTGGTAATTACACTCACGCGCAGATCCTTCGCCAGCGTGCGGATGGATGGCATCTGTTCTCCCGCCTGCCGCACGCCCGTCAGAATCTCCGATTTGATCTGTTCGGTGATCTGTTCATAAATCGGCTTTCCGCTGGAATTTGACAGTACAATCGCCATGCGCACTCACCTCCGTGTTCACTGTTTATATTCTATATATACAGTATATACGTAGTCCACACCGTTGTCAACCCGTCCGGGCAAAAAAATACAGCTGCACCCAAACGTACAGCTGTATGCGGATTTTTTGTTATTTTTTGCGATTTTTAAGCCAAATTCGATGCAATCCGTACAGCACCATGTCATCCATGCACCGCACCTGTTCCCGCATGCGCCCCGCGATAAGTGGTGCGTCCATACCGGTCAGATATACAGTCAGGCTGTCGCCCAGTTGTTCGCGGCATCTGCCAATCATACCATCGACCATACTTGCCGCGCCGTTGAGCACGCCGGATGCCATCGCATCGACCGTATTTTTGCCGAGCAAACGGTTTTCCGGCAACGTCAGGCTGATGGACGGCAGCTGTGCTGCCTTTTCACGCAGCGCCTCCAGTCCGGTGCGCACGCCGGGCGCAATCACCGAGCCAACCAGCACGCCGCGGCTGTCCAGCGCAGTGAATGTTGTTGCTGTGTTCATATCCACAACAAGCGCGGGCAGACGGTTCTGTGCCGCCGCTTCCACCGCCACGCACACGAGGTCGCTGCCCAGTGCACGCGGATTTTCTGTCTGAATGCTCAACCCGGTTTTGACACCGGAAGACACGCTCACCACCTCACAACCGCACAAAATCTTCACCGCATCGTGCAGCACAGCGTTGAGCGACGGTACGACCGAACAGAGCACTGCACCGTAAATCTCCGTCGACGAATAGCCGCGCAGGTGCAGCACACTGTCGATCTGGCAGGCATACTGGTCTGCCGTATGGGTTGCCTCCGCCGCAATGCGCGCCACCGCGCGCAGGTGTCCGTCCTCGTCAAAGCAGCCGAGGGCAATGGCCGAATTTTGTGCATTGATTGCAAGCAGCATGCTGTCTCATCCCTTCGTTGTTTCTGCCTGTCATTATATGCTGATTTTCTCCCGGTTGCAAGAGGAAAGCGCGCGTGTATTCGGTTTACTTCCGCGCACAACAAGCAGATCGGCCAATCCCATCAGCGGCGCACTGAGGAAAAACCAAAGTACACTGTACCGCGCACACACCTGTCCTGCAATGTTGAACAGCTCGCCGGAATAGTCCCAGACATGCATGCCCAGCCCGAGATTGAACACGCAGCCGAAGAGAAATTCGACACCCGTAATTGCCGCCGAACCCGCTGCACAGCGCACCGGCAGACTTTTCCCTCGCAGCCTGTCCGAAATTCGTCCGAGCAGACCGAAGCACACACCGCCCGCCAGTGCCATCGACCAATGCGACCATCCCCGCCAGAGATATTCCAGCAGCGGATAACCCCAGCAGCCGAAAGAAACCAGAATCGCTGTTTTTTCCGTTTGTTTCACGCTATATCACCCGCAGACAGTGTGCGCAAAATACTTCCGGAATATTCGGCGGAATTTTGGATATGATACTATGGGTGAAAGCAATTGAAACAACAGCACAATTTGGGAGTAAAATATGGTACATTTGGCGGACTGTTTGTCCGTCCGAGATATCGTCTGCGCCGTGCAAATGCTGCGTTCAGGCTGCGTTACGGCTCTCTCGCACAGCAGCGCCTCCGATAATCCGATCTTTACGGCCCAGTCATTCCGTTGTATAATAGAGAAAACTTGAAATTACGAGGTGATTACAATGGGACTGAATGCCACTCCTTCGGCTGAACGCGTACATATCGGTATTTTTGGCAAGCGAAATGCCGGAAAATCCAGCTTAATCAACGCCCTGACCGGTCAGGATCTCGCGATTGTATCCGACATCGCGGGTACAACGACTGACCCGGTTTCCAAGGCAATGGAGCTGCTCCCGCTCGGCCCGGTTGTCATGATCGACACGCCGGGACTGGATGACGAGGGCGAGCTGGGCGCTCAACGCGTGCGCAAGGCAATGCAGGTGATGAACAAATGTGACCTTGCTGTCGTTGTTGTCGATGCCGCCGAAGGGCAGACAAAAGCGCATGAACAGCTGCTCGCGCGCCTGACGGCAAAAAACATCCCGCATGTCGTCGCTATGAACAAATGCGACCTTCTGGCTTCTGTCCCTGCGGACACCGAGGAAGTGCGTTATGTCAGCGCGGCAGACGGCACGGGCATCTATGAGCTCAAAGAGAAAATCGCACACCTTGTTCCGTCAGGCGACAGCGGGCGGCGCATCGTCGCGGATCTGATCGCGCCGAACGATTTTGTCGTGCTCGTCGTGCCGATTGACTCCGCTGCCCCCAAGGGCCGCCTGATCCTGCCGCAGCAGCAGACCATCCGCGATATCCTGGAAGCAGGTGCAACCTCTGTTGTCTGTCGAGAAACAGAGCTCGCCGAAACACTCGCAAAGCTCGGCCAGCCGCCGCGCATGGTCATTACTGACAGCCAGGCGTTTGCGTCCGTTTCCAGAGATACGCCGGAGGAAGTCCCACTGACATCATTCTCCATCCTGTTCGCGCGCTACAAGGGCCGTCTGGAGCAGGCAGTCCGTGGTGTCAAGGCATTGGATACTCTTCAGGAAGGCGATTCCATCCTGATCTCGGAAGGCTGCACCCATCACCGCCAGTGTGACGACATCGGCACGGTCAAGCTGCCGCGCTGGATTGAGCAGTACACCGGCAAAAAATTCGATTATCATTTCACAAGCGGCGGCGCATTCCCGGATGATCTCTCACCGTACAAGCTCATCATCCACTGCGGTGCCTGCATGCTCAATGAGCGCGAGATGAAATACCGCCTCGCCTATGCAGAGGACTGCGGCATTCCGATGACCAACTATGGTATTCTGATTTCGTATATCCACGGCATTCTGGCGCGCGCGGTCGAACCGCTTGGACTGGAGCTGTAAACAGTATAGATTCTTTGCGCAGAAATGTGACATAGCAGAAAACAAAAAGAGTGAAAAGCAGCCTTGTTTTTCACTCTTTTTTGCTAACCGACAAATCAACGCTGTTTTTCCATCATAACATTGGTCAAAACAATTTCGTCGCGGATCATCTGCTGTTCTCTGACCAGACGGTATCCCCGGCTCAGAAAAAACGGCTTTGCCGTAATAGGACAGTCTGATAAAACCATTGCGCACAATCGGATGACTGATATAGTCTGATAATCATACATTTCCTCTGTCATGTCAGTCGGTTCCTCCACTGCCGCGCATATATCCGGCAGCGTACAAAAAGGGCACGCTTTCGCGCGCCCTCTGTCTGTCAGACAATGGTGTTTACGGGTTGGCGAGTACACCAATGCCGAGCAGTCCAGGACCGGTATGTACCGCCAATGAAGCTGCAATCTGGCTTTCCGCCATGAGCTTTCCCTTCGGAATTGCCTCCTGCATTTTCGGTTTCACCTGTGCCGCGGTCTCCGCAGCTGCGCCGTTCATCAGTGCCAGCCATGCCGACCCGTTTCCAGCCTTTGCAGCTGCATGCTCAATCAGCTTGCTGACGCCCGCCTTCGCGCCGCGGATTTTTTCTACTGTATAATAAATGCCCTCTTCATTGCACGAGATGATCGGTTTGATCTTGAGCAGACTGCCGACAACCGACGTCACCGCGCCGATGCGTCCGCCCTTGCGCAGGTACTCCAATGTGTCCATGTAGAAAAAGACCTTGGAATCCGCGACCTTCGCCGGGAGCTTTTGACATACCTCCTCGAACGAAACACCCTGTTCCAACTGAACTGCTGCCCACATGGCGAGCAATCCCGCGCCAATGGAAATATTTTTGGTATCCAGCACGAAGGAATTGAGCTCCGGGTGCTCGTCCAGCACCATCTTTGCCGTCTGGCAGGTGCTGCTCAGGTTGCTCGAAATGAACACGCCGAGCACATTTTCATATCCCTCTGTCTTGAGCTCTTCGACTACATTATAAAAATCCTGCATAACCGGCGTAGAGGTATGCGGGATTTCCTGCGGGAAACGCCGATAAACCTCAGAAGCAAGCTCCACGCTGTCCACAAGACTCTCTGTCTCGTAGGAGACACGCAGCGGAAGCACCCTGATCTGATATTGTTTTACAAATGACTGCGGAACATCGCAACCCGAATCCACAAGAATTGCCGTCTTTTTCTCTATCATCGTCCGTCCCTCGCACAAAATAGTTTTCATAACCATATTCAATAGTATTACATAACACACTGTATTTGTCAAGAGCAATTCCCGGCCGCACATCGATATTTCCTGCCTCTTGCCGTATGTGCCGTTTCATGGTAAAATGACAGCACCCAAAGGAGTTGATATTTTATGGATACCATCGGTTCCTCTTTTACCGCGGAAGAGCTGGAATTCTGCATCTCTGCACTCCAGCTGCAAATCGAGGACATAGAGCGGGATTTGAACGAAAACAAGTACAGTAAGGACGAGCGCATCGAGCTGACCACCTACATCAAAAAACTCGATGAAATTCAGGATCAGTTCCTGCTCGAAAACAACGCTTTCAAATCCGCAGACCTGCTCCAGGTCAGCGACCTTGTTGAAAAAGAGCGCGACTATCTCAATACCATTCTCGATCAGGACGATATCGTCGGTGAAATGCGGAAGGAAGCACAGCGCCATCTGCGCACGGCAAACAGCCTGCTTCGCAAGCTGAAAAAATACTTCCAGTCGTTCGATATCACAGTATAAGACTGTACAAGGCACAAACTCACCCATCATTTTGTCCAAAATCCATCAGAATGCCGTACAAGTCTGATCGATTTTGGACTTTCTTTTGTTATATCTTGCAGATTTTCCGCATTTGTACTAAAATAGATTTGTCTAATTTATACAACCAGGAGGAACCCATGAAAAAACACAAGCTCGGCTTGCTCTCCCGGCTTCTACTCGGCATTGTCTGTGGCATGCTGCTCGGCTCACTGGGAGACCTGCTTCATATGCAGGACAACCCTGCCTTTGTGGGGATGGTGCGTCTGTTCGCCACCTTTACCACATTGTTCAGTACATTTTTGAATTTTATCATCCCACTGCTGATTATCTCATTCGTCTCGATTGGTCTGGCTGATCTCGGCAAAAAGGCAAATCGTCTGTTCGGCATCACGCTGCTGCTCGCCTATGGTTCGACCGTTATCTCCGGTCTTCTGGCATACTGCACAGGCAAAGCCATCCTGCCGAATCTCATCAGTGAAATTACAGACAGCGCAACCGACTCCGCTGCATTTGAAACACTGTTCACGATTGAAGCAGAACCGGTCTGCGGTGTCATGACGGCGCTGATTCTCGCGTTTCTGCTCGGCCTTGGCATTGCGAACAGCAAGAGTACAACCCTGCTCGGATGCATCCGCGATCTACAGGACATCATCACGCTGGCACTGAACAAAATCATCATCCCACTGATCCCGTTTTATATCGCCGGCCTGTTCTGCAAAATTGCCGCTGAGGGAGAACTTCTGTCCACCATTCAGGTGTTTATCAAGCTGTTCATCCTGATTCTGGTCTGCCAGTGGATTTATATTGCACTCCAGCATCTGACCGCTTCCCTGATTTGCCGCGACAACAAGTTCAAAGGCATCAAAAATCTTGCCCCGGCATATTTCACCGCACTTGGCACACAGTCCTCTGCCTCAACCATCCCGGTCAATCTGGACTGCACGAAGAAAAACGGCGTGCGCAATTATATTGCGGATTTTGTCATCCCACTATGTGCGACTATCCACCTCGCGGGTGACACCATCTGCCTTGTGCTCGGCTCGATGGGAATCCTGCTGGCAAACGGCATCACGCCGACCCTGTCCATGTTTATCCCATTCATCCTTATGCTGGGCATCACAATGGTCGCAGCCCCCGGTGTCCCGGGCGGCGGTGTCATGGCAGCACTCGGTCTGATTTCCTCCATGCTCGGCTTCACCGAACCGATGCAACAGCTGATTATCTCGCTGCATTTCTCGCAGGACAGCTTCGGTACTGCATGTAATATCTCCGGAGACCAGGCTATTGCCTATATTGTCGACCACGTTGACCGCCGTGTCGAACGGAAATAATCCCCTTAGACGCAAACAGGCGTATCCAAATTTGGATACGCCTGTTTCTTTTAGCCAATGGAGCGCGCATAACGTCCCCATCTGCCGGAGCCGCTCAGTGCCGCGAGCAGCGCGAGCAGAGAAAATGCAACCCAGACCCAGATGGCGGACGTCCAGCCAAAGCTGTCCGCAACGGCACCAATACCGAAGCTGGACAGTGCCGAGCCGACATAAGCCGCACAGTTGAGAATGCCAGTGACTGAGGACGCACGTCCAATTGCACCGAAATGAATCGGCATCAGATTGACCAGCATGATGTTCGCGCCAACCATGCAGGTGCTTGCAACGGTCAGCAGCAGCAGCGATGCGACTGCACTGCTGTCACACACAAACCCGAGCAGCGACAGCGCCACAATCGTGACGGCAAAGAATCCCGCTGAACCCTTCAGCTCATTTTTAATATGATTTTTCGCAATTGCCTTGGTGATAAAGACGCCCGAAATATTGACCAGCGGAAGAATGATATCCAGCGCGACCGAAGCCGAGGTGCCGAAGTGGAAGTTCTCCGTCATCAGCGACGGCAGCCAGGTCTGAATGCCGTCACGCAGCATGCCGTGCGTCATGGAAGAGATGGAAGCGAGCAGAATGCCCGACACAATCATCAGATGAATCAGTCCGTCCTTCTGCTTGCTGTTCGCCTGATGATGCAGCTCAATGGTTTCCATTTCACCGTGCTCTGCAATCGTGCGCTCAAACCAACTCATGCGCACAAACCAGAATGCAGCAGCAGCCACCATGACAATACCGGAAATCAAAAACACACTGCGCCAGCCCAAAAATGCAAGCATGACCGAAGCAAGCAGATAGGTCAGCACTGTCGCCAGCGGATAGGTTGCCGCCGCATTGCTGCACGCGCGTTTGCGCTGGTCTGGCGGCAGCTGTTCCGCAAAGATGCGCGCAACCGGAGACCAGATGAGCGACTGGAACACGCCATTGAGCGACCACAGTACAACCATTACACCATAGGTTCCCGTCAGCCCCATGCCCAGATTGATGACAGCCGAACCGAGCACGCCGGTAAACACCAGCTTTTTCGGGCTGATGTGGTCGCCGATCAGGCCGCTGAAAATCTGGCAGACACCGTACACAATAAACAGTGCCGTACCGACCAATCCCGCCTGCGTCTTGTCCATGCTGCCGGATGAAATCAGATCAACCATGACGGCTGAATAACTGAGGCGTCCAAACAATCCGATAATATACGTCGCAGCGCACAGCAGGAACAGTCTCTGTGACAGTGCATGCGGGCAAACGCGGCGCCTGATAACCTGTGTCATAATAAATTTCCCTCGTTTTCCCGTAATCTGTAAAACCTCACCCAGTATATTCCCTTGCAGTAAAAGAATCAATCCGCATTGATACCATGTTTCCATGTTTTGAACTGCCTTTTATAGGCAAAATGCCCACCTCTTCCCAATGGAAAAAGGTGGGCAACCCGTCCTGTTTACAGATTCTTGCGGTGCTCAATACACCAGATTGTCCGGATTCAGGCCAGACCAGCCGCAATCCGTCAGTGCACTGATCCGCGCCATGTCCTGCGGCTCCAGTTCAAAATCAAAAATCCTGCTGTTTTCCGCAATGCGTGACGGCGTGACGGATTTCGGCAGCGGGATAACGCCGCGCTGGACATGCCAGCGCAGGACAACCTGTGCGACGGTGCGGTTATATTTCGCCGCCAGCTCCTGTACCTCCGGGACGGAGAAAATGCGTCCGGTTGCCATCGGGCTCCAACCCTCCACGACCATGTCGTGTTCACGGCAGTAGGCAAGCATATCGTCCTGTGCCATGCCCGGATGAATTTCAATCTGGTCAACCATCGGCTTAATCTCACAATTGTTGAACAGATTCTCCAGATGACGCGGACGGAAATTGCTGATGCCAATTGCCTTGATGCGACCATCGTGATACAGCTTCTCAAATGCGCGCCAGGTCTCGATGTTTTTCTCTTCCCAATTGTCGAAATACTTGCGGTCATGCGGCCAGTGAATCAGATACAGGTCGAGATAATCGGTCTGTAACTTTTCCAGCGAGCGTTCAAATGCGTCCAGCGTGCTCTGGTAGCCCTGATGTGGGTTCCACAGCTTACTGGTGAGGAAGATTTCCTCACGCGGAATGCCGGACTCCGCAATCGCCTTGCCCACACCTGCTTCATTTCCGTAAGCTGTCGCTGTATCGATGTGGCGATAACCCACGCGCAAGGCTTCTGCGACCGACGCAGCCGCCTCATCGTTGGGCGTCTTCCATGTACCAAAGCCGACGCACGGGATGGATGTCCCGTTGCAAATCGGAATGCGTGTCTGTAAATCCAT
This sequence comes from Butyricicoccus porcorum, assembly GCF_002157465.1. Lineage (GTDB taxonomy): Bacteria > Bacillota > Clostridia > Oscillospirales > Butyricicoccaceae > Butyricicoccus_A > Butyricicoccus_A porcorum. Next base: position 279,087 of record NZ_NHOC01000002.1, on the reverse strand, counting down.
ACAATTTCCTCCCATTGTTTGCTGTTGCAGATATATTTAGTATATCATATTCCTGCATGCTTGCAAAGCAAAACAACCAGACAGTTATGACACCCGCGGCAGGTTCCATCGGTAATGTGCTGCCAGAATTCGGATGGCAATGACCGTTCCGGCTCCCAGGAGCATCCCGACAATTTCCGGGACATGCCGATAAAACAGCACAAATACCAGTGCACCTGCCAGAGAAGCTACAGCATAGATATGCTTCACAAAAATATATGGCATTGTTCCGGTCATGATATCACGCATCATGCCGCCTCCCACGCCGGTCACGACGCCTACGAAGCACAGAAGAAAATAGTTGTCGCCATAGCCTGTCTGAACGGCCGTGTTCATGCCCACAACCGTGAAAACACCGAGTCCCACCGTGTCAAAAAGGTTCATCACCTTATCGTACCAGATCAGAAAGTTCCCGGAGAAAAGCTGTCTGCGCAGGCACATCAATGTAAAAATCACGAGAGAAGTCACGATTGCCATGAGGGCATACTTGAAATCACGAAACATAGAAGGAGGAGTTATTCCGAGAATCAGATCCCGGATAACCCCTCCGCCAACTGCTGTCGTTACTCCCAGTATTGTCACACCAAAGACATCCATCCGCCGCTGGATCGCCAGCATAGCACCGGAAGACGCGAAAGATACCGTTCCCAGGATTTCCATCATCAAAATGAAATAATCTGAATAATTCATACACATCTTTTTTACCGGAAAAGCTCCGGTATCTCCACATTTTTTCTTTTCAATGCATTCTATCACAGTCAATACGGATATGCAAGTCTCAAATGATCCATTTTTCTTTTCATTCAGGCGTTACCTGAAACAAAAAATGACGGTTCGGCATACGCCGAACCGCCTGTATTATGCGAGATATTTTCCGATTTTCGGAATTTTCCGGATGAGATACGCCAGCGCACCTGACACAATCAGAAGGCCGATTGCCGCGACCGGAATGAACACGCCTGCCGGAAGGACAACGCCTGCGCGGTTGAGCATATAGCAGAGAACTGCCAGCAGAATCGGATGAATCAGGTAAATGCCAAAGCTGAGCTGAGACAGCGCTGCAATCGGGCGCAACACCCTGCGCGACAGGCGCATACCGGACAGCGTATTCTTGACAACCAGGAACAGCGCCATGGCGATGAGCACCGCGTCAGGCGAAACAATCATCATTGCCGGATCGGTGGTGAACGCCGTCGAGCCAAACCAGAAGCCGCGCAACGTCAGCAGCAGACAGATGCCACCGAGCAAGTAAATGACGCGCAGCTGCCTGCGCGTGAACATCGCGCTGCGCAAATACCAGCCTGTGACAAACACAGCGATCAGGCCAAAGCCCAGCATTGCGTAATCTGCCAGATGGGTCGTGCCCAGCAGGATCTGGAAAAACGGGTACACACATCCAATCAGATAGCCAAAGATAACGACAAACTGTAATTCCTTCGGCTGTGCCGCGCGTGTAAATACGCGCAGAACCGGGGAAATGGCATACAGGATAATCATGACAAACAGGAAGTTCAAATACAGTCCCTGTCCGCTCAAAATGCCTTGGAGCACGCCGCCGGTGGCCTGATTGACGACCGCCGCGACAACAAACCAGACGATGTACGAAGCCAGCAGCCGCATGGCATATTTCCGCGCCATATCACGCGGACTGATGTACCAGCTGCCGTCGAGGAAAAACATACCGCTGAGCATAACAAACAGCGGAACCGCCCATGTCAGCAATCCACTCAGCGCCGTGCTGCCCGCCGCCATGGATACACTGAGGAAAACGACCGCGATACAGCTGAGCGCACGCAGGACATCAGGATAAACCATTCTTCGTTTCATTGTGTGCAGATCAACTCTCTTCTGAAAATTTCATCAATTGGGTTTTTTCGCTATATTCACGCACAAAACCCATGCATACATCATACCACATTGGAAAAACTATGAAAACACATATGCATCAATTTTTTATGAAGGAAGTGTGAATTTTGACAAATTCCCGAAAATGTGGCATCATCGGCTGCGGCAGCGTGGGGGCAGCGGCAGCCTATACACTCGCCACACACGGCCTGTTCTCCGAGCTTGTCCTCATTGATATGAACCAGAAGCGTGCACATGGCGAGGCGATGGATATCAGCCACGGTGTTTCATTTTCTCAACCGTGCCGCGTCATGGACGGCGATTATGATGACCTGAAGGACGCCGCCATGGTCATCATCGCTGCGGGCGTCGGACAGCGGCCCGGCGAGAGCCGTCTTGACCTGCTGACACGCAACGCCGCTGTCATGCGCTCGATCATCACAGAGATCACGCGCGTCTGTCCGGATGCGATCCTCCTGATTGTCTCCAATCCGGTTGATCTGCTGACCGGCATTGCACTGCGTATCTCCGGCTTTCCCTCTGAACGCGTCATCGGCACAGGCACCGTGCTGGATACCGCCCGCCTGAAATTTCTGCTCGGTCAAAAGCTCGGCGTAGATGGCAGAAATGTACACGCTTTCGTCATCGGTGAGCACGGCGACAGTGAGCTTGCCGTATGGTCGAGTGCGAATATTTCCGGCATTGATCTGGACGATTACTGCATCGGGCGCGGACTTTCAGATGATTTTTCCGGTCTGTTCGAGTCCGTGCGCCATGCCGCCTATGAAATTATCGAGGGCAAGGGTGCAACCTACTACGGCATTGCCATGTCCGTGCTGCGCATTGCCACCTGCATCATGCGCGGCGAGCACAGCGTACTCCCCATCTCCTGTTATGCCGAAGGGCATTACGGGCTCGGCAAGGTCTGCATCGGTCTGCCATGCGTTGTCGGACGCGGCGGCGTCGAAACCGTTCTGGATATCCCGCTCAGTCCCGACGAAATGCAGCAGCTGCACCGCTCGGCTGAAACACTGCAAAATGCCCTCGACCAGCTCCAACTGTAGCCTGCACATTGTCTTCAATCCACTGCCTGCGTGCAGTGGATTTTCTTTGCCCGCGTTGACTTCTTCTGCCGGAATCGCTATACTGAACGTATGGAAACCTGCACCACGGGAGGGATATCCTCATATGAAATCTATCACGAAAATCGTTATCACCGGCGGCCCGTGCGGCGGCAAATCCACTGCCATGACCTGGATTGAAAGCAACCTGTCCAAACGCGGCTATAAGGTGCTGTTCATTCCGGAAACCGCGTCCGAACTGATTTTGGGCGGTGTCGCGCCGTGGACGGTCAGCTCAAACTATGAATTCCAGAAGGCGCTGGTTTCGCTGCAAATCCAGAAGGAACGCGTGTTTGAAATGGCAGCGCGCAACATGGATGACGAAAAAATCCTGATTGTCGCTGACCGCGGCATTCTGGACAACAAAGCCTATATGACTGATGAGGAGTTCCAATCTCTGTGCCGTGAGCTGGGCGGCAGCGAGATCTCGTTCCGCGACAACTATGATGCAGTGTTTCATCTCGTTACGGCGGCACAGGGCGCAACCAAATTCTATACGCTCGCCAACAATCAGGCGCGCACCGAAACGCCGGAACAGGCGATTGCGATGGATCAAAAGCTGATTTCCTGCTGGACGGGGCATCCATACCTGCGTGTTATCGACAATTCCACCGATTTTAACACCAAAATGAAACGGCTGGTCAATGAAATCACACAGTTTCTGGGTGAACCCGACCCATATGAAATTGAGAGCAAATTTCTCATCCGCATGCCTGACCTCGAACATCTGGAACGCATGCCGAACTGCAAAAAGGTAGAAATCATCCAGACTTATCTCATCAGCAGTGACAGCAATGTAGAGCTACGCATCCGCCAGCGCGGACGGGATGGCAGCTATATCTACATCAAAACAGCCAAGAAGACCGTCGCAAACGGCAAGCGCATTGAAACAGAGCAGCGCATTACCAAGGATGAATATCTGAGCCTGCTCATGGATGCAGATACCTCTCTGCGGCAGATCCGCAAAAACCGCTACTGCCTGACAGAAAACAACCTATACTTTGAAATTGATGTGTACCCATTCTGGAAGCATCAGGCAATTCTCGAGGTTCAGCTGAACACCCCGGAACAGCATGTTATCTTTCCACCCTATCTGATTGTTCTTCGTGAGGTTACGAATGACAGCACCTATAAAAACCACAGCCTTGCACGCAGCATCCCGCCGGAGGAAATCGAAGCCGGGAGGAATTGACAAGCGCGCGCGAAACGGGTATACTAAAGATAGAAAAAGGGCGCGCCGCCTGTAGACGGTTATCCCCTAAACATTGTCAAAAGAATTTGACCGCATGTCTTTGGAAGGATGGCGGTCATTTTCTTTTGCATATCTGAATAATCAGATCGGCAAATGCGACAAGAAACGTCAGAAGAAGAAATAACCCTTCATAAGTAACCATTTCGCACCACCTCCCCTCTGTAAAGGTTCGGTGGGAATAACCGCCTACCGCAGGGCAGGACGACGCGCTGAAAAACAAAGTTTTCCTGTTCGACAGGATAGCATATCCCCTCACGAATTTCAACAAAAAATCCCGCCCCGGCAGACCAATACCGGGACGGGACAGGAGGGAACGATTCCCTGTCGCAGGAAAACTGTTCGCTCTTTTCTTTTGCTGTCATCTGTTATTTAGGCAGCCAGACACGGATTTCTGTTCCGACTCCCAATGTGCTGTCCAGCTCTACACGTCCGAGGTGGTATTCCACCACATGCTTGACGATGGAGAGACCGAGGCCTGTGCCGCCGATTTGCTTGGAACGGCTTTTATCCACGCGGTAAAAGCGCTCAAAAACACGCACTTGCGACTCCTCCGGAATGCCGATGCCAGTGTCTTTCACCTTCAGCTCGATCTCGCCGTCATCATCGGTGAGCGTAACCCAAACATCGCCGTCCGGGCGGTTATATTTGATGGCATTCTCGCACAGGTTATACACCATTTCACTGAGCATGGCCTCTGCGCCGGAAATTGGCGGCACAGAGCCGTCCAGATGCAGGCATACCTTCGCTTTCTTCGCGACCGGATCGAGAGATTCCAAAACGGCCGCACACAGCTCGTTCAGATCAACCGATTCCATTTCATCTGCCTGTCTGGGCGATTCCTCAATGCGCGACAGGCGGATGATATCTTCAATCAATGCAATTAACCGCAGCGCCTCCTTGTGGATGCTGCCGGAAAACGTGCGGATATCATCCATGCTGGAAACCATGCCATTTTCCATCATCTCGGCATAGCCGGAAATCGAAGTCAGCGGTGTTTTCAGCTCATGTGAGACATTTGCGGAAAATTCCCGGCGGCTGCGTTCGGCAAGACGCTGCTGGGTCTCGTCCAGTACAATGACAACAACGCCCTGCACCTCCGCCAGCCGGATCATCGGGCTGGCATAGACGTGATAAATTTTCCCGTACATCGAGAATACCGCATCGCGGCTGTTGCCTTCCAGCGCCGCAGTGACACATTCGTGCATCTCGCGTGTACGGTTGACAATCAGGTAATTGTGTCCCTGGAATTCATATACATCTGCCTTCCGGCCGGTCAGCATATGAATGGCACTCGGATTGATGGATACGACATTTTTATCCTTCGATATCAACAGCAGACCCTCGCGCATACTGTTCGTGATGATGCCGAGTGTTTCACGCTCCTGCTCCAGTGTTGCTTTCTGGTCATTGATCTGCTGATCCTGCGCCCGGATGTGCGAGACAAACGGCGTCAGTTCATCATAGGTCGCGCCGCTCTCCTCGTCGTGATCCAATGCGCGTGCCGCCCGCTCGACCGGGCGGATCATCCACTTTGTCAGCCTGCGCGACAGGAAGAGCGCCAGTCCGAACAGCACAATCAAAATCACGGCAATGCCCGGAATGGTATTCAAAACCATACTGCGGATGCTGGCATAGCTGCGCGACAGGCGCAGGACACAGCCATCCGGCAGACTGACTGCATAATAATACGTGGATGTATTCATTGTGGCGGATTGCCGGATATCCTCGCCCTTGCCATCCTGCATTGCCTGCTGAATTTCCGGGCGGCCGAGGTGATTTTCCATCTCCGATGCAGCCGCATCGGAATCATAAAGCACTGTGCCGTCCTGTGTGATGAGCGTGGCACGTGTATTATCCGGCAGATGTGCGAGCATCTTCGTATACTCATCCTGTGTCATGTAGGAATATGACTCGCTGATGGTATCCGTCAGATCGCAGATCATCTGCTCTGCCTGCCGCATGGAATACTGCATGGCAACTGTCAGTGTCAGGATGCAGGCACTGACAACGCCAACCGCACTGAGCAGCAGCAGTACCCAGTAAATACGTTTTTTCATCTGTGTATTAAATTGCTGTTTATTGTTACTCATTTTCCGATCTTATAGCCTACGCCGCGCACGGTCTGAATCATCGTGCCGTCATCGCCCAGCTTTTTCCGCAATGTATTGATATGAATGTCTACTGTGCGCGTTGCGCCGCCATAATCAAAGCCCCATACCTGTTCCATAATCTGGTCGCGCGTCAGCACACGCCCCTGATTGCGCATGAGGTCGCACAGCAGTTTGAATTCCTTGCGCGTCAGCATGACCTCCGCGCCATCCACTGTGACGATATGGCTCGCTTCATCGACACGGATATTCTGGTATTCAAAGATACCGTTTCCCTCTTCCGCAGTCTGTCTGCCGGATTCCACCGTGCGGCGCGCCACGGCGCGAATGCGCGACAGCAGCTCCAGAATGCCGAACGGCTTTGCCACATAGTCGTCTGCACCCATATCCAGCCCGCGCACCTTATCCATTTCCGTAGATTTCGCCGTCAGCATAATGGCGGGAATGCGTGCTGTCTTTGGCGTGCTGCGCAGGCGCTTCAGGATGGAAAGCCCATCCTCACCTGGCAACATGATGTCCAGCAGCACGAGATCGGGGGCTTTTTCATCTACTGCCTGAAAAAAAGCCCGGCTGTCTGAGAACCCTCTCGCCACATAACCGCTTCCGTTCAGCGCATATACTACCATCGTGCGGATGCTCTCGTCGTCCTCTACCACGTAAATCGACAGATTGTCCATAGTTTCCTCCGTCTTTGAAAAAATCTTAATCTCATTTCTTATTATAGCAGATTCCCACCGACCCCAACGTAAAATGTATGTAAAGTCTCAAAGAAAAAGCAATCCCCGGCGCTGTTTGCCGGGGATTGTCATGCTATATCCGATTTTATAAAAACAGTTCGATCTCTGCCCGGCGGGTATACCCCTCCTCCAGCTCATGCTGGTGGTACAGATAACCGGCGTCATCATAGTACCGTGCCTGCTGCGGACATTTTTTGATGCACGCGCCGCATTTAATGCAGATTCCGGTATACTTTCGCACATCTGTGCGGTCAATGGAACCCATCGGGCAAACCTCCGTGCACAGGCCGCAGGCATCACACCGGTCATTCACCTTTGGCTTTACCTTGAGAATATTGACCGGATTGCCCTGCCGGTCGCGCGGCGTGTAATACGGTCGGATCGGAGTCTGTCCGTTCACAGGAACCGGCTGCTCCGGCACACATTCCAGTGTCCGCACTTTATGCGCAAGCGCGTGTGCAAATTCCTCTGCGCGCTTCAAATCCGCCGCATCCGGGCGCCCCGCCGCCAGTATATCCGAGAACGAATGCTCTCCGACAAAGGCCGCGCCACCCACTGTACGGAAACCGGCTGCCTCCAGCAAATCGCGCAGCTCAATCAGCGCATCGTCATAATTCCGGTTGCCGAACAGTACAATCGGAACGGCGGGTGCTCCGCTGCCCGTGAGCTGTCCCTTCAGATAGGGCAGCAACACATTCGGCACGCGCCCGGCATATACCGGCGTGCCGACCAGCGCGAGTTCATCCGGCATACATGCTACCGTCTGCTCCCGCGCCGCCGGAAGCGTAAAATCGTCCTCCTGCACCGCAGCCCCCAGCTCCTGTGCCAGTGTTTCGCCCATACAGCGCAGCACCTTCTGTGTCGTGCCCGTCGCACTGAAATAAATCAGCCGAATGCGCTGAATTTTCATATCCTTCCCTCCACTGTCTGTAATAATTATAGTATATCACAAACAGTCGAATAACCCAACGACTTTCTTGCGGTCTGGCGGCAGGCATCAACAAATGCCTGAAAAATCCGACGGCTGCTCGCATCCTTTTCCCACGAAAATTCCGGGTGCCACTGAGTTGCAAGGAAAAACGGCTGCTTTCTGTCCTCTACGGCTTCTACCAGCCCATCCGGTGCCCATGCGCAGGCCGTCAGCACCGGGGACAGGTCGCGTACACCCTGATGATGATAGCTGTTAACGCGCAGGCTGGATTTGCCGAGAATCCGATACAGCATGCTGTCCTCATCGACCGTAACCGGATGCACCGCGCGGTCATACGGCGGAGTCATATGGTGCTCCACCTCGCTCGGAAGCTCGTCCGGAATATGCTGATACAGTGTGCCGCCCAGTGCGGCATTGAACAGCTGAATGCCGCGACAGATACCATAAGCAGGTTTGCGGCGCACGCGGCACAGGCGCAGCAGCTCCCATTCCATCTCGTCACGTTTGCGGCAGATTTCTCCACAACTGTCCTGCATCTGCTGTCCATAGCGCGCAGGATCCACATCCTGACCTCCGGTAAACAGCACACCGTCCACACGGTCGAGCAGCTGCTCCAGCTTCTCTCTGTCGCATGTCAGTGGAAAAATAACAGGCAGACCGCCCGCCTGCACAATTCCCTCCATATAGCCGGGAACCATCCAAAGACTTTTGCGCTGCTTGTCATAGAGCGGTACAATGCCAATAATTGCTGGTCGATTCATAGTTATTTCCTCCAAAATGGCAAAAAAATAGAACGGATACCTATCGCATCCGCTCCATTGCTGCATTTATTTCGTATTTGATTAAAATTCCATCTTCGAATGGCCCATGCTTGCCACGCTGACTGCTACAATTGCTGTTCCCAGCATAGTAATCAATGCGCCAAGGGAAAGGGTCGCAATACTCAGACCTCTGTTCATGGTTATTCACCCCGCATTATCTGAAATCTTCTCTGTTAGTATACCACAACGATCCAAAGATTTCATTCTTTTTCTGAAAAATATACAGAACAATATTTTTGAATGACACGCAGGATTGCTTTCGACTCTTTTTTTGCCCTGCCGTCTGCACCTGCAACCGCCTGCACCTCATCCTCTGTCTGCGGCAATGCGTGCACCAGTGCCTCCAGTGTCCGGTCGGAAAAGACACTGTGCGGTGGAATGCCATGCCGTGCCGCTGATTTCTGCCGGTATTTGCGCAGCTCGCGTGACAGCTCAGGCCGCTCAGACTGGCTGGATGCACGCGCCAGCCGCGCCTCCTTCTGCGAGACACGCACGCGCATCCTCACTTTTTCGCCGTGAAACAGCACATTTTTTGCCCCCGCACTCAGCCGCAGGCGAATATGGGGATTTTCCTGCCGTATCAAATATCCGCGGCTGATGAGGTGACTGATGACCGCTGCAATGTCCTCCGGCTCAGCATCGCGCAGAATGCCATAGGTAGACAGCGCATCATACCCGGCCGCGCAGATATCCACATCCGCACAACCGCGCAAAATACGGCAAAGCATGTCTGCGCCGCACTGCTCCTTTGTGCGGTAGACGCACGACAGGATTTTCTGTGCGTCTACCGTGACATCCTTTTCAATGCTGGAGGCCTCACAGTTGCCGCACTGCCCACAAAAGTCCGGTGCCTCCTGTCCAAAATACCGCAGGATATGCTGCCGCAGGCACTGATCTGTAAACACGTATCGTTTCATCTGGGACAGTCGTTCCAGTCTGCGCTTTTTGAGCCATTCGACCTCCTCGTCGGTCAATGCGGGGTTCTCCGGATCGAGCCCAATCAAATATTCATGCAATGCAATGTCCGACTCGTCGAACAGCAGCAGGCAGCGTGCCGATGCGCCATCCCGCCCGGCGCGTCCCGCCTCCTGATAATAGCTCTCGATGTCGCGCGGCATGCCATAATGCACCACAAAGCGCACATCCGGCTTATCAATGCCCATGCCAAACGCATTGGTTGCGACGATGACAGGAATGCTGCCACCGACAAAATTCTGTTGTACTGCCCGCCGTGCCATCGGCTCCATACCTGCGTGATATGCCGCCGCCCGAATGCCGTTATCACACAGATAACGTGCCATCTCCTCCGTCTTTTTGCGCGTCAGGCAGTAGACAATCCCCGATGAACCGTCCTGTTCTGCAATAAACCGTACCATTTGTGCTTCACGGTCATAAACACGCCGCACCTCATAATGCAGGTTCGGACGGTCAAAGCTGGTCACCAGCCGTTCCGGTGCATGCAGCCCCAGTGCCTGCGCAATATCCTCACGCACCTGCGCTGTCGCCGTTGCGGTAAAGGCGGAAATGACCGGCCGTCTGGGCAGGCTTCGGATAAACTCCGGTATCTTCCGATAGCTCGGACGAAAATCATGTCCCCACTGCGAAATACAGTGCGCTTCATCTACCGTAACCATGCCGATGGGCAGGTGGTTGACCAGCTGGGCAAAATCCGGCTGCATCAGCCGTTCCGGTGCGACATAAATCAGCTTGCAGCGCCCCATGGCAGCCTGCCGGATTGCCAGCCTGCGCTCCTCCGGTGTCTGTGCGCTGTTGAGCAGGCAGGCGGAAAGCCCGACCCGGCGCAGTGCCGCAACCTGATCCTGCATCAAAGAAATCAGTGGAGAAACCACCAGTGTCACGCCCGGCAAAAGCATGCCGGCAATCTGGTAACAGATGGATTTGCCCGCGCCGGTCGGCATAACACCGAGCACATCGCGTCCCGCGAGCATCGCATCAATCAGCTTCTGCTGTCCCGGACGGAACGACGCATAGCCAAATGATTCCTGTAGCAATCTGTGCTTTAAATCCATCCGTTTCCCTCCTTTTCCGGCTTCTGTGTATCAGTATGCCATATTTTCTGCCATCCTGCAAGCCACAGCCTTTACTTTTGCAAACAGATACGGTATACTGATACCAATCGTTTTTTTGAACACACAAAGGAGACAGTTATGTTTATCGAACTCATCAAATCATTTGTTCTCGGTATTGTCCAGGGCATTACCGAGTGGCTGCCGGTCTCCTCGACCGGACATATGCTGCTGTTCGATGAATTCCTTCAGCTGGACTTCCCGAAGGAATTTACCGACATGTTCTTCGTCGTCATCCAGTTCGGCTCTATTCTCGCCGTACTGGTGCTGTACTTCGACAAGCTCAATCCGTTTTCCGCCAAAAAATCACCGGCGGAAAAGAAAAGTACATGGACACTGTGGAAAAAAGTCATCATCGGCTGCATCCCGGCAGGCGTCATCGGCATCCTGTTTGACGATCTGATTCACGATCTGCTGTATGGCCCGCTGGTCATCGCAATTGCACTGATTGTTTACGGTATTCTGTTTATCGTCCTCGAAAGCACACACCACACCCCGACAACGACTTCGCTCGAATCGCTGTCTTACCGCAAGGCGCTGCTCATCGGCGTCTTCCAGACGCTGTCCCTGATTCCGGGCACCTCGCGTTCTGGCTCGACCATCCTCGGTGCGGTTTTCCTCGGTTGTGCGCGTCCGGTCGCCGCTGAATTTTCATTCTTCCTCGCTATTCCGGTTATGCTGGGTGCGAGCGGACTGAAGGTTCTCAAATATGGCCTGAACTACACCGCCGCACAGGTCGGTGTCATGATTGTCGGCATGGTCACGGCCTTTGTCGTTTCCCTGTTCTGTATCCGATTCCTGATGAATTACATCCGCAAACACGATTTCAAAGTGTTCGGCTGGTACCGCATTGTGCTGGGTATCGTCGTCCTGCTGTACTTCGGACTGTTTGCATCATAAGCCAAACGAGCCAAACGCAACAGCGCTCCCCAAATATTTCTAAGGCAAATTGTTCAAGCAGCCGAAAGGGCTTGCTGTCTGTGAATTGCAGGCGGTAAGCCCTTTCGTCTTGCCTTAATCCTGCGGTTGTTGTAGTAATCCAGATATTCAATTAGTTCCTGCTTGAAGTGTTCCATAGATTGAAACTCCTGTAAATATAGAAGTTCGCTCTTGAGCAATCCAAAGAAATTCTCTATCACTGCGTTGTCCAGACAGTTGCCTTTCCGGCTCATGCTCTGGCGGACTATAATGGTCTCATAAATTAAGACACTTTTTCGGACAGATTTTAATGAATCTGATATACTTAAACCAGTATGTAAGAAAGGAGCCATTATCATGTCCAGACAGAGAAGAAGTTTTAGTGCCAAATTCAAATCAAACCTTGTAATTGAGCTGCTTAAGGGTGAGAAAGATCTCAATACCCTGGCAGCTGAAAATAGCATCCAACCAAATCTGCTCCGTAACTGGAAAAAGGAGTTCCTGAACAATGCTTCGGTTGTGTTCGACGACAAGCGCGAGGAAAACCTCAAAGAAAAGCTTGCCGAAGAGCGAAAAGAGAAAGCGGAGTATGCCAAAAAGGTTGGTCAGTTAACCATGCAGGTTGACTGGCTCAAAAAAAATCTGAAGAAATTTGTGGACCTGACTACGAGAGTAAGTTTAGTCCAAAACCTTTTGACGACTAAGGAAATTCCGGCTTCCGTTGGTGCCAGGTTGCTTGACATCAACCGTACAAGCATTTATTACAAGTGCGCCCCTATTTCAGATGAGGAACTGGCCTGCAAAGAGATCATTGATCATCTCCATACAGATAATCCCACTTGGGGCGCAAGACAAATGTCTGCACAGTTAAAAGCCCRTGGTTACCWGGTTGGGCGCCGCAAGGCAAGACGCTACATGAATGAGATGGATATTTACCCGATCTATCCAAAGATGAATCTTTCCAAGCGAATGCAGCAGGCGAAAGTATGTCCATATCTTCTTCGTAATGCGGTCATAGACAAGCCAAATCAAGCATGGTCTATTGACATTACATATATCCCGATCAAGCGCGGATTTCTGTATCTGACAGCCGTGATCGACTGGTATAGCCGTTGTATTGTCGGCTGGGAAGTGGATGACACACTTGATACCAGAATGGTTATCAGTGCCCTGAAAAAAGCTTTCAAAGTGGCAAAACCTCAAATCCTGAATTCAGATCAGGGTTGTCAGTTTACAAGTCAGCAATACATTGACTTTGTAAAGGAAAACGGCATCCGTAGAGTATGGATGGAAAAAGTCGCTGGGCAGACAACATCATGATTGAACGCTGGTTCCGCAGCTTCAAGTATGAGGAAGCCTATCTGACACAGTACAACAACATCAGGGAAGCAAGAGCTGCTATCGGACAGTATATCTACATCTACAACTTTGAGCGGCGCCCATTCTGCACTTGATTACCAAACACCGGCTGAATGCTACTATCCGGCAATGTTGATGCCATATGTAGCTTAGCATATATTGAATCTGGGGAGTGCTCCACTGTTCTCCACATGTTCCTTGTAACTTGTCCACTATATCAGTTCATTATAAAAATCTTAGATTTTTGTCTTGACAACTGAGCCACTATAGACGCCCTTCTTCTTGAGCATCCGCTGATATTGTTTGTGCTGGTACTGCCAGCCCTGATCGGAATGAAGGATCAAGCCTGTGTCATCCGGAATTTTCTCAAAAGCCTTGTCCAGCATGGAAGTAACCATGCCTAATACCGGGCGATCTGAGATTGTGTAGCTGACCAGATCTCTGCTGTGCAAATCGAGAATTGGAGACAGATAGAGTTTCTCTCCGAATAAGCTGAACTCTGTTACATCGGTGACCCACTTCTGGTTCGGCTTCTCAGCGTGGAAGTCCCGATTCAGGAGACCCCTGAAAATTTCGTGTAAACGACAAGCTTCGGCAGTATGATTGAACTCCAATCCGTCAAGAATGGAAGCAACCACCTAAACGGAAAAGGAGACAATAATCATGCAGAGAGTACCACAGGATTTATTACGGGAATACGTGAAAAGCCAACACTTTACCAGCACAGCCGACATCATGCAAGCTATGAAAGAGATGTTCCGAGACGTCATTCAGCAGGTGATGGAAGTGGAGATGGAGGAGGAACTCGGTCATGAAAGATGCCAGCGTTCTGCCCCTACAGCAGGAGATCAACCCAGGAATTACCGCAACGGCTATTCCCGGAAGAAAGTAAAAACCCAGTTAGGCGAGATTGACATCAGGGTCCCGCGTGACCGCAACGGCAGCTTTGAGCCAAAGATTATTGGCAAGTATAGTCGGAATGCGGAGGGGATGGAGGACAAGATTCTGGCCCTATACGCCTGCGGGATGAGCCAGCGGGATATTGCAGAGCAGATCAAGAGCCTGTATGACGTGGACATTTCTCCTGAGTTGGTCACAAAGATCAGTGAGAAAATTATGCCAGAAGTTACAGCCTGGCAAAATCGCCCGCTGGAACCGGTCTACCCATTTATCTTTATGGATGCTATCCACTACAAGGTCAAGGAGGATCACCGATATGTGACCAAGGCTGCCTATGTAGTGCTGGGTATCACGATGGACGGTCAGAAGGATATCTTAGGTGTCTGGATTGGAGAGCACGAGAGCAGCAAATTTTGGCTAAATGTGTTGAATGACCTGAAAAGCAGAGGAGTTTTGGATGTTTATCTGTTCTGCACCGATGGTCTCTGTGGAATGCCCCAGGCGATTGAGGCGGTCTATCCCAAGGCAAGGCTGCAGCGCTGCATCGTGCACCAGATTCGCAGTTCTACCAAATATGTTAGCTACAAAGACATCCGTCAAGTCGTTGCCGATCTGAAGAAAATCTACACGGCAGTGACAGAAGACGAGGCCATACAACAACTGAAAAACTTTGCAGAAAAATGGTGCAGCCAATATCCTTCCTGCGTCAAGAGTTGGGAAGAGAATTGGGACGTGCTCAGCACCTTCTTCGAATATCCCATGGAGATTCGGAAGATCATATACACGACGAACATTATTGAGGGGCTGAACCGCCAGTTCCGGCAAATGACGAAGAACAAGCCGTCGTTCACCAACGACGATTCCTTGCGCCGGATGCTTTATCTGGCCTCACAGCGGATTGTGAAGCACTGGCATCCCCGGTGCCAGAACTGGGATCTGATTCTGAGCCAGTTGGAGATCATGTTCGCCGACCGCAGCGTTACCTGATTCCCAGGCTGTAGGCTTCCCGGCAGGCTCTGGCAGCATTCACGCCCTGCGGGCGCGCATATTGCAGAGCCTGCACGGGAGAACGGTAGCCAAGGGAATTCAGGCCAGCACATGCGCAGAAAACTGCACCATTCTTGACATTTGTCGAATATCGCTTACACAAAATTCTACGGAGTACCCGATTCAGCAGATTCGGTGCAATTTTGCCGACTTCACCCTTATAAGAATGATATTTCTTCATTCTGACACGACAAACCAAGCCCCGTTCTCGCATAAGGCGCTGGACGGTCTTGTGATTCAGAGAAAAATTGCGCTTATGAAGCTCTGCTGTAATGCGGCGATAGCCATATCTTCCTTTGCCATCTATCTGGCATGGTGCCAGCCCGCACGCCTGCTATATCCCCAGAAATGGCTGTATCCTGCCGCCGCCAGGCATTTTTTTGTGGCTGTTTCTGAAATTACACGCAGTATTGCCGGCGTTATGAATTCCATATGCCAGCGGAATCCATCCTTTGGCAAATGCTTTGAAAAACTTTCCTGTGCACAATTTATCAAGCTGGTCATCAGCCAGATACCGTCTGAAACGGCGGCATAAAAAAGACAGGGCAATCCATATTGTCCCTGTCTTTTCTTTGTGTTCATGATGTAAATCTGATATTGTTTTTCTGTTGCCCAAAACAGAATACCATCTGCATATTAAACCGATGATTTTCGGTTTTGCCTGTATTGTTTTCGATTGTATTTTTGTTTTGCTCCAGTATCCCGGATATGTGCACAGAAAAAATGCTTATCCTTTCACCATATTGGCCCGATATTCCGCATTGATTTCAGAAATCTCCTTTTCTCCGTCGATATACGGCTGGTAAATCGCTTCGATTCTACCACCGCCCAAATTGTCACATCCGTTGCAGAAATCGCATGAGCTGCCACAAACGGCAAGCGACTGATTGATAATCTGAATGCGCTCCTCACGCGTCGTGTCTTTGATTAAAATAGATTTCATTGTATCAATCCTCCTTAGATGGCATGCCTCTGAAAAATAGCAAAAACCGCCCGTTTTATACAAAACAGACGGTTTATATGGTGGAGATAAGCGGGATCGAACCGCTGACCTCTTGAATGCCATTCAAGCGCTCTCCCAGCTGAGCTATACCCCCATACGGATACAGATTATGTAACATTGACTTAACGATACTAATTTACCATATGCACCTATTCCTGTCAACTGTTTTTTCACAAATGCGGTGTAAAATTTGCGGTATGCATTCCTTGTACTTCTTCCCCTTGTTTTTTCTCCATGCTATGTTAAACTAGAATCAATACAATTCCTCTCGATCAGGCGAAACGCATCATAAAATGAGGTGGATGACATGAGTATTTTTACAGAATACAGAAGCAAACTGCGCACACCGGAAGAAGCTGTCCGTGTGGTCAAAAGCGGTGACTGGATTGATTACACTACATCCCTTGGCAAGCCGATTCTGCTCGATCAGGCGCTTGCAAAACGGCGGGATGAACTGTTTGATGTCAAAATCCGCGGCAACCTGATTAACGGACCCATTGAAGTTGCAGAATGTGACCCTTCACAGGAGCATTTTATTTATAATTCGTGGCACTGCTCCACATATGAGCGCAATCTGTGTGACCGCGGGCTGTGTTATTTCATCCCAATGGTATTCCACAACAACTCAGCCTATTACAAGCACTTTCTTGACGTCAACGTTGCCATGATGAGCGTCACACCGATGGATAAACATGGTTTTTTTAACTTTTCCACTTCTACCGGTGTCTGTGCACAGATTCTGCGCAAGGCAGATATTGTGATTCTTGAAATCAATCCAAACCTGCCCAAGCTGTACGGCGGCTATGATGAATGTATTCATATCTCTGATGTCGATTACATCGTTGAGGGCGAACATGAGCCATTTCCGGAGCTTCCGATTCCTGTCCCCACAGAAACAGACCGGTTGATTGCCGCCAATCTCATGCCGCATCTGAGCAACGGCATCACCTTACAGCTCGGCATTGGCAGCCTGCCCAACGCAGTCGGGCAGCTGATTGCCCAGTCTGACCTGAAGGATCTCGGTATGCACACCGAACTGTGTTCCGATGCCTATCTTGAGCTGCACAACGCAGGCAAGCTGACAAACAAATATAAAACCATCAACCGCGGAAAGAGTGTGCTTGGCGTCGCCATTGGATCGCGTTCCCTGTATGAATGGATTGATGAAAATCCCTCTGTAGCGGCCTATCCACTGGAATATGTCAACAGCCCAACCGTCATCGAACAAATCGACAATATGGTTTCCATCAACAGCTGTATTTCTATTGATCTGTTCGGTCAGGTCTCATCTGAGACCTCCGGCATGCGACACATCAGCGGCACAGGAGGACAGCTGGATTTCCTGATCGGTGCATCCGCATCGCGCGGCGGAAAGGCATTCATCTGCATGAGTTCCACATTTTCCGATAAGAACGGAAAGCGGCATTCACGCGTACTGCCGCATTTCAACGGTGAAATTATCACGTCCCCCCGCTCGCAAGTGTATTATCTCGCGACGGAATATGGCGTTGTCAATATGGAAGGGCGTTCCACCTGGGAGCGTGCCGAGCTGCTTATTTCCCTCGCACACCCGGATTTCCGCGAAGACCTCATCTGTGCCGCAGAACAACAGCACATCTGGCGGCGCTCTAACAAACGATATTGATATAAAAGACCTTCGGACGATTCATCCGAAGGTCTTAAACTGCGTGGATACAGCGACTCTGTCCGAGTTCGATCAAGTGGTTGTTTTGTCCGCTGTTCGGTCGGAAATGGAAGCAATTGCCTTGCGGAACTGGAAGAAAAACAGAATAGCAGTAAAAGTAACGGCAATTGCATCCGCAATCGGTTCCGCCATATAGACCGATCGCGTCGGATTATCCGGCAGCAGATGCGGCATGATATAGATCAGCGGCAGCAACAGGATAAACTTTCGCGTGATCGCAACAATGATGGACGAGGCTGCTTTTCCCAAAGCGGTAAATGTCATCTGGCATGCAATCTGGATGCCGAACAGGAACATCGAAGCGGCATAAATGCGCAGAGCAGATTTGGTAAACTCCAGCAGCGCCGCATCTGCGGTAAACATACCTGCAAATACCTGCGGGAACAGCATGATACATGCCCACAAAATAACAGAATAAGTCAGACTCGCCCGCAGCAGCAGCCAGAATGTCTGCTTCACGCGCGCACTGTTGTGTGCGCCGAAGTTATAGCTGGTGATCGGCTGTGCGCCCTGTCCAAGGCCCTGAAGCGGAAGCATGGCAAACTGCATGACGCTGGTGAGAATGGTCATCGCGCCGACTGCGATATCACCGCCATACTTGAGCAGCGATGAATTGAAGCACACCGAAATAACACTTTCACTCGCCTGCATGATGAATGTTGCCGAGCCGAGTGCCAGACACGGCAGAAAAACAGAGGGCTGTAACAGCGTATTGCTCAGACGGATGCGCAAAATCGTCTTCTTTCCAAACAGAAACGACAGCACCCAAATACAGGATACCATCTGCGACAGTACGGTTGCCAGTGCTGCGCCGCGCACGCCCATGCCAAAGACAAAGATAAAGATCGGATCGAGCACAATATTGCACACTGCACCGATGACCACAGACAGCATGCCGGTTTTCGCAAAGCCCTGCGCCGTAATAAATGCATTCATGCCGAGCGTCAGCTGGACAAAAATCGTACCGACCGCATAGATATTCATATAGCTGAGTGCAAAGCCAATGGTATTTTCACTCGCACCGAATGCCATCAGGAAATCTTCATTCCAGTAAAGCAATACCGCTGTCAGAACAATCGACACAATAATCTGCAAGCCGAAGCAGTTTCCCAACGTTTTTTCCGCCGCCTTTATGTCCTTCTGCCCCATAAAAATAGAAGCACGCGGCGCACCTCCACTGCTGACAAGGGCGGCAAATGCCGCGACAATCATGATAAGCGGCATACAGATGCCGACACCAGTCAGTGCAAGTGCACCGTCACCCGGAATATGTCCGATATAAATGCGGTCGACGATGTTGTACAGCATATTGATGAGCTGTGCCGTAACCGTTGGCACTGCAAGCTTTACCAACAGCTTTCCAATCGGATCTGTTCCCAGAAATTCATTTTTTTGTTCCATTTTTACCTTTACATCCTTTGCAGCTGTTCTCTCTGAACAAGCTTTTTCTTTCACAAACCCCACATTTTCTCTGTGTATTTGTGCAATTATATTAAATAGATTATACTATATCTATTGTAGGTGTCAATGCTCTGCCAATGTACTGTCAGGCAAAAAACGGGACTGCCACCGGTGTGAAATGCACCCCATTTGTTAGACAGTATGATATACTATCTAACAAGTGGGGTGTTTTATTATGCCAAAAGGAATACCAAACAAGAGGTATACGCCAGAGCTTAAACAACGGGCAGTGGAAGCGGTTGTCAAGGAAGGGTTAAGCTATAAAGAAGCTGCCAGGATTTATGAAATTGACGGGCATAGCCGCATTCAAAGCTGGGAACGGATCTATCTGACAGAAGGACCTGAAGGTCTGGCTGTAGAGCGTCGTGGTCGTCGCAGCACCGGCAGGCCAAAAAAGCTGCCTGAAGCTGTGGAGGAAGATCTGTTGTCAGAAGTCCGGCGGCTGCGTGCAGAGGTCGACTACCTAAAAAATCTGCAAGCCTTGGTTTTGGAAGACGAGCGACGCCAGCACAAAAAACGCAGGTAGTTCAGAAACTAAGGCAAAAACATTCCCTTGCTATCCTTCTCTCAATCGCTCAACTGTCCCGTTCAACTTTCTACTATCATCTGAAACAGATGAAGAAAGCAGACAAATATGCATCTGTTAAAGAAGAAATCACTGCAATTTACCACGAAAACAAAGGAAGATATGGCTATCGCCGCATTACAGCAGAGCTTCATAAGCGCAATTTTTCTCTGAACCACAAGACCGTCCAGTGCCTTATGCGAGAACTGGGCTTGGTTTGTCGTGTCAGAATGAAGAAATATCATTCTTATAAGGGTGAAGTCGGCAAAATTGCACCGAATCTGCTGAATCGGGACTTCCACGCTGAGAAGCCGAACCAGAAGTGGGTCACCGATGTAACAGAGTTCAGCTTGTTCGGAGAGAAACTCTATCTGTCTCCAATTCTCGATTTGCACAGCAGAGATCTGGTCAGCTACACAATCTCAGATCGCCCGGTATTAGGCATGGTTACTTCCATGCTGGACAAGGCTTTTGAGAAAATTCCGGATGACACAGGCTTGATCCTTCATTCCGATCAGGGCTGGCAGTACCAGCACAAACAATATCAGCGGATGCTCAAGAAGAAGGGCGTCTGCCAGAGCATGAGCCGGAAAGGCAACTGTCTGGACAACGCAGTGATAGAGAATTTCTTTGGATTGCTCAAGAGCGAACTTCTATACTTGCAGGAGTTTCAATCTATGGAACACTTCAAGCAGGAACTAATTGAATATCTGGATTACTACAACAACCGCAGGATTAAGGCAAGACGAAAGGGCTTACCGCCTGCAATTCACAGACAGCAAGCCCTTTCGGCTGCTTGAACAATTTTCTCTTTGAAATATTGTCTAACTTTTTGGGGTCACTTCAAAATCCGGCGCTCGTTTCGTTGTGAAAGATATCAGATGAAAAAGAAAAACCAGCAGCGGATGCTGCTGGTTCTTAACTGGCGGAGAAGGTGGGATTCGAACCCACGGACGGTTTTACCCGTCAAACGATTTCGAGTCGTTCTCGTTATGACCACTTCGATACTTCTCCATATGATGGATCAAAACGATCCCTCTTGCGGAACTGCTAAAATAGTATACAACAGTTTTGGCAATCCGTCAAGAGGGAATTTTTTATCTTTTTTCGCGGAGAACCTCGCGCATCCGTTCGACGGTCAGCGGACTTACGATATGTTCGATGCGGCAGGCATCGGTTTCGGCAGTCACAGCGTCGAGCGAGAGGATTGTCATCAGAAATTCTTTAATCAGAACATGGCGGCCATAAACCTCGTTGGCGCGTTTGCGTCCGGCGTCCGTCAGACGGATGGTTCCATATGATTCCTGATCGACATATCCGGCTTTTTTCAGTACACCCATGGCGCGGGTAACACTGGGCTTGGAGTATCCGAGCTCATTGGCGATATCAACTGCACGTACAGTACCGTTGCGCATCTCCAGCAAAAGGATCGTTTCCAGATAGTTTTCACCGGATTCTTGAATTTTCATGAATTCACCGCCTTGCTTGATTGTATAGAAAGTAGAAATATTATAGCATAGTTTTTGGAAGATGACAACAAAACAACCTGATTTTTGCTGCATAACATTGCGAAAATGGCAAAACTATGGTATGCTTATAATTGTTTTTGAGCAACCACATTCTATGGGGCCCAAATGAGACAAGATAAACCGCGGGGGAGCAGTCTCCTGCGTTACTGGAGAGGAAAAATGATGGATTATAATCGTTTGGCTGAACTACTGTTTCCAAATGTTACGGAAACGCCGGAACAGGTAGAAGCCCGTTATCCTGCCCGTGATTTGCCGGAGGGCGCAAAGGTTACCCGTATGGCACCCAGCCCGACCGGATTTATGCATCTGGGCAATCTGTTTGGTGCTGTTGTCGATGAGCGTCTGGCACATCAGTCCGGCGGTGTGTTTTATCTTCGCATCGAGGACACCGATAAAAAGCGCGAGGTAGAAGGCGGCGTTCAGCTGATTCTCGAAACTTTTAAGACCTTCGGTTTGCCGTTTGATGAGGGCGCAACCATTGATGGCGACAACGGCGCCTATGGCCCATATCGTCAGAGCCAGCGCGCGGCTATTTACCATGTATTCGTCAAGGATCTGGTCAAGCGCGGCTATGCCTATCCATGCTTCTGCACGGAGGAGGAGCTCGCGGAAATGCGTGCCCAGCAGGAAGCAAACAAAGAAAACTTCGGCTATTACGGAAAGTACGCAAAATATCGTGACTGCCCGCTCGAGGAAATTGAAAAGCGTCTGGCAGAGGGACAGAGCTATGTTGTCCGCTTCCGTTCGCCCGGCAGCATTGAGCATAAGGTGCGCCATACCGATCTGGTCAAGGGCAATCTGGAGCTGACCGAAAACGATCAGGACATCGTCCTGCTCAAGTCGGACGGCATTCCGACTTATCATTTCGCACATGTCGTTGACGACCATCTGATGCATACCACGCATGTTGTCCGCGGCGAGGAATGGCTGGCAACCCTGCCGGTACATCTCCAGCTGTTTGACGTCATGGGCTGGAAACGTCCGAAGTATGTGCATACAGCACAGCTGATGAAGATGGACGGCGGATCCAAGCGTAAGCTGTCCAAGCGCAAGGACCCGGAGCTTGCACTGACTTATTATTATCAACAGGGCATTCCGGTTCCGGCAGTTATGGAATATCTGATGACGCTGCTCAATTCCAACTTCGAGGAATGGCGCCGCGCCAACCAGACCGCTTCCATCAACGATTTCCCGTTCAGCCCGAAGAAAATGAGTGTTTCCGGCTCGCTGTTCGATATGGAAAAACTGCGCGATGTCAGCAAAAATGTTATTTCCCGCATGACAGCGGAAGAAGTATATGACTTTGTTTCCGCCTGGAGTGCGGATAACGACCCGGAATTCCATGACCTGTTTGTCCGTGATCCGGAAATGACCAGAAAATTCCTCGCCATCGGACGCGGCGGCAAAAAGCCGCGCAAGGATCTTGCGTTCTGGAGTGAGACAAAAGCATATATGGACTTTATGTTCCCTGAGCTGTTCCAGCCGGATTATTCCGGCATGCCGGAGAGCACAAAGGACGATGCCAAGGCGATCCTGACCGAGTATCAGGATATCTATGATCCGGCAGATGACATGTCCGCATGGTTTGACAAGGTCAAGACACTGGCAGATCAGCACGGCTTTGCACCGGAAACCAAGCTGTATAAAAAGAATCCGGATGCCTACAAGGGCCCGGTCGGTGATATTTCGATGGTTCTGCGCGTTGCGATCTGCGGCCGCACCAATGCACCGGATCTGTATTCCGTCATGCAGCTGATGGATCAGGACGAAATCAATCGCCGCCTGACTGCTGCCTGCGACGCTCTGTAATACCATATTCCAAATTTAAATCAATACAGCGACAACGGAGTCGAAACCTGTTCAAAAAGGTGCAGGCTCCGTTGTTGTACCTTTTTATTAGGTTCAAGACTCCGAAATTTTTAAAAGAAAAGGGGAACACCGATGGAATTTGCATCTAATTTTCTGCATGAAATCATCGATGAAGACATCAAAAACGGCATGACCGAGCGGATTCATACCCGTTTCCCGCCCGAACCGAACGGATATCTTCACATTGGCTCTGCCAAGGCGATTTATATCAACTGGTCGATTGCGACCAAGTACAACGGCCTGTTTAATCTGCGCTTCGACGATACCAACCCGGTGCGCGAAGATGACGAATATGTACAGTCCATTTTGCAGGATGTCGAATGGCTGACCGGCACCAAGCCGACCGGCGGCGTTTTCTATGGCTCGGATTATTTTGAAAAGTGCTATGAATGTGCGGTACATCTCATCCGTGAGGGCAAGGCATATGTCTGCGATCTGAGTGCAGATGAAATGCGCGAATACCGCGGCACGCTGACTGAGCCGGGCAAAAACAGCCCGTACCGTGACCGTTCAGTTGAGGAAAACCTGCGTCTGTTTGAAGAAATGCGCAATGACAAATATCCGGACGGATCAAAAACGCTGCGTGCAAAAATCGATATGTCCTCGCCGAATATGAACATGCGCGACCCGGCAATTTACCGCATCGTGCATGCGACTCATCACCGCATCGGCAACAAGTGGTGTATTTACCCGCTGTATGATTTCGCACATCCGATTCAGGACGCAATGGAGCATATCACGCATTCTATGTGTTCGATTGAATTTGAGAACCACCGTCCGCTGTATGAGTGGGTCGTGGACAACTGTGCGCCGTGTCTGCCGTCGCATCCGAAGCAGAGAGAATTTGCCCGCCTGAATGTGACGCACACGGTTATGTCCAAGCGCTATCTGCGCGAGCTGGTCGAGACCGGTAAGGTCGACGGTTGGGATGACCCGCGTATGCCGACGCTGTGCGGCCTGCGCCGCCGCGGTTATACGCCGTCCTCCATTTTGGAATTTGTCACCCGTGCAGGTGTCGCAAAGACTGACAGTCTGGTTGACATCAAGCTGCTGGAATACTGCATCCGCGACGAGCTGAACAACACCGCACTGCGCCGCATGGCGGTCACCGAGCCGATCAAGATGGTTATTACCAACTATCCGGAGGATAAGGAGGAGACATTCACCGTCACCAACAATCCGAAGGATGAGGCCGCAGGCACGCGTGAGGTTCCGTTTACCCGCGAGTTGTGGATTGAAAAGAGCGATTTTGCCCTCATTCCGCCTCCGAAGTTCCAGCGCCTCAAGCCGGACGGTGAGGTTCGCCTCGTGGGCGCATATATTGTCAAGTGCAACGAAGTCATTCAGGACGAGGACGGCAACGTTGTCGAGCTGCACTGCACAGCAGATCTGGAGTCCGGCAACGGCAAGCCGATTGATGGACGCAAGGTACGTGGCACGATCCATTGGGTATCTGCAAAGCATGCGATTGACGCAGAGCTCAATCTGTACGACAACCTGTTTACGCTGGAAAATACGGCAGCTGTACCGGAGGGCAAGACCTATCTGGACTTCCTCAATCCGGAGTCGCGCAAGGTGCTGACCGGCTGCAAGCTGGAACCGTCGATTGCCGATGTTCCGGCAGGTACGCGCATGCAGTTTGTCCGCATGGGCTATTATATTCAGGACAGCAAGCCGACAGAAGACGGCACGCTGCGCTTTAACCGCATTGTCTCGCTGAAGGACAGCTTCAAGCCGGACAAGAAGTAAATCTGTTTACCTCACACCAGCCGGAGGCCATATGGCATCCGGCTGGTGCTTTTTGATACAGAAACCGGTATGTTAACGGAAGCTGGTAGCGGTACAGGCAAAAAACAGCGCTCCCAATATTTGTCTAACTTTTTGGGGTCACTTCAGTGAAGTGCAGTCCCATTTCCCCTGTTTGTTGTCAAGTGTTCGGTATAATTTGGCTTTATTTTTGTAAGCAGCGCATATGCTATGGATCGAAAATCAGCCTGCGACCGCTGCGCCAAGCGCCCGGCACGCCGCAAGGCCGTCTTCATCCGGCATTTCGTTGCAGATCACGCTGTCGCAGACAAGGTTGATGCCGACATCACCGCACTCCTCTTCCCAGCTGCGCATCCAGTCACCGGTACCCCAGCCATAAGAGCCGAACAGTGCAACGCGCTTTCCGCCCAGCTTCGACTTGCAGGAGGAAAACATCGGCTCGAATTCCGCTTCTTCCAGCACCTCTGCGCCCATCGCCGGGCAACCGAAGGCGATTGCATCGTACTGGTCAACCATATCCGCGCTGAAGGCTGAGCAGAAAAGAACCGAAGTCTCTGCTCCCTTCTCCTTTGCGCCTTCCGCAACTGCACCTGCCATTGCCTCCGTATTGCCGGAAGCACTCCAATAAACAACTGCTACCTTACTCATATCTGTGTACCAACCTTTCTTTTGGATAGTTTGTCACTCAGCCCGCATACTCTTCCAGAATGCTCCGCAAGGCGGACATTGAACTGGAATGCGACCGCGCGACGATCATGTTCTGTCCCTTGGTCTCGTTCAGCGCACACCGCACCATCTTATGCGACATGGTGCTTGTGAACAAAACGAGCAGATCAGGACATCCGATTTTGTTTTTCAAGCCATCCTTCATCTGTGTGAATACCTTTGCCTGACACTGGTATTCCTTGCATACGTCTTTATAGCGGCGAACCATGCAGTCGTTTCCGCCTACGATTACTACGCTCATCAGTTGCTCCTTTCGAATTAGCATATGCTAACTATTTATCGAAAAACATGCGCCTTCCGGCGCCTGTTTTCCTGTATGTTCTGTGGTGTATTCGCGGTTAGTTTCCGCTAACTGCATCAGTATAATACGGGATTCTCTTTCCGTTGTCAAGGGGTTTTCTGAAAAAAGTGGATAGAATTTGTATGCATTCCATTTTTCCAGTCATATCACACAGCAGTGTGCGTATACTGAAAGAAAACCATGACCCGAGGTACCGTTTATGGAGAATGAATTCTATCCGTTTATCAACCTTCCTCTGCCGTATGATTATGGCGCACTTGAGCCAAATATCGATACCCAAACCATGCATCTGCATCACGACCGACATTTACAGACTTACATCGACAACCTCAACGCGGCACTACAGGGACAGCCGAATTTACAGCGGCTTTCGCTGACCGAGCTGATTGAAAACGCCTTCCGCATGCCGGGCAGTATGCAGACCACGATACGCAACAATGCCGGCGGTGTATATAACCACCGCTTTTATTTCGATGGGATGCAACCTGCCGCAGGGCAGCAGCCCACAGGTGCGCTTGCCGAAGCCATTGACCGTGACTTCGGCAGCGTTGACCATTTCCGGGAGATATTCGACCAGGCGGCGCTTTCCGTATTCGGCTCCGGTTACGCATGGCTGGTATACGACGGCATGCGGCTCCGTATCATCACAACACCCAACCAGAACTGTCCTCTGGAAGCCGGTCTGTGTCCTGTGCTGACCGTCGATGTCTGGGAACACGCATATTATCTCAAGCATTTTAACAAACGAACTGATTATCTGACCGACTGGTTCCCCATCATCAACTGGGAGCAGGCAGATCAGCGATACCGCAAATGCGCCGGAATACAGGCAGACAATGCATAACATTGCCTTGCCATTCCAGTGCAAACGGCAAAAAACCGTGTGTCCCGTTTTTCCGGGAACACACGGTTTTGCTTTTATTCTTCGCAGGTTCGCATGGCAAGAATCGTCTTTTCGATCAGCTCATCCAGATCCCAGCCCAGCATATCCGCACCGCGCTGGATGACCTCACGCGAGCATCCTGCCGCAAATTTTTTGTTTTTGAACTTCTTCTTGACCGATTTTGTCTCCAAATCCTGTACGCTTTTGGATGGGCGCATAATCGCCACCGCGCCGATCAGGCCGGTCAGCTCATCGGTCGCATACAGCACTTTTTCCATCTGGTGCTCGGGTTCAATGTCCACAGTGATGCCATAGCCATGGCTCGCCGTCGCATGGACAATGGATTCCTCTACCCCGTGTGCGCGCAGCAGCTCCTGCTCCTTGATACAGTGTTGGTCAGGATACTGCTCAAAATCCAGGTCATGCAGAATTCCGACGATTTCCCAGAAATCCGCATCGTCCGCATAGCCCAACATTTCGGCAAAATACCGCATGACACCCCCGACTATGCGCGCATGCTGACGATGAAAATCATCCTGATTATACTGATACAGCAGCTCCAGCGCGCTTTCGCGCGTCAAACTGGTCTCCATGCAGGATTCCTCCTTTTGTCAGTCAGCAAACAGCGCAGTCGACAGATAGCGCTCGCCGGTATCCGGCAGCAGGGCAACAATCGTCTTGCCCGCATTTTCCGGACGCTTTGCCAGCTCAGTCGCCGCATACACTGCCGCACCGGAGGAAATGCCGACCAGAATGCCCTCTGCCTTGGCGATTGCACGGCCAGTTTCAAACGCTGCTTCGTTGTCTACCGCAATGACTTCGTCATAAACGTCCGTATCCAGCGTATCCGGCACAAAACCTGCGCCGATGCCCTGAATCTTATGCGGGCCTGCAGTGCCCTTGGACAGAACCGGAGAGGTTGCAGGCTCAACCGCGACAACCCGGACATTCGGATTCTGATCCTTCAGATATTTGCCCGTACCGGTGACTGTACCGCCGGTGCCGACACCGGCGACAAAAATATCAACCTTGCCTTCGGTATCCTTCCAGATTTCCGGGCCGGTGGTCTCATAATGCACCTTCGGGTTTGCCGGATTGACGAACTGACCGAGAATAACTGCACCGTCGATGGACTTCTCCAGCTCTTCTGCCTTTGCGATGGCGCCCTTCATACCGGCAGAACCCGATGTCAGGACAACCTCTGCACCATAGGCTGCAACCAGCTTGCGGCGCTCAATGCTCATCGTTTCCGGCATGGTCAGAATGACATGATAACCCTTCGCCGAACCGACAGCCGCCAGACCGATGCCGGTGTTGCCGGAGGTCGGCTCAATGATGGTCGCGCCCGGCTTGAGCACGCCCTTTGCCTCTGCATCCGCAATCATCGCATTGGCAACGCGATCCTTGACACTGCCTGCCGGATTAAAATATTCCAGCTTGCCGACAATATGTGCGTTGAGATTGTTGGCTTTTTCATAATTGACAAGCTCGAGCAGCGGTGTCCCGCCGATCAGCTGTGTAATACTTGTTTTCACAGACATAATAACATCCTCTTTTCCGAAATAAAAACAGAAAATTATGTTGGGAAGAGATGCACAGCACCCTTCTTTTTCATGGTACTACTCTCAGAACAAAAAATCAATGCCAGCTGCCGCGAATGGGGAAAGCTGCGGCAGGTGAACGGTTTACTCGTTGACTTTCCGGAACGCCTGATCGAGATCCCAGATAATGTCTTCATAATGCTCGGTGCCGATGGACAGACGAATGGTGTTCGGGTAAATGCCCTGATCTTCAAGCTCTGCCTCGGTGCACTGGCTGTGGGTCGTAGTTGCCGGATGGATGACCAGCGACTTGACATCCGCGACATTGGCGAGAATGGAGAAAATCTGAAGCGAATCGATGAACTTCTTCGCTTCCCTCTCGCCGCCCTTGATGCGGAAGGTGAAGATAGAGCCTGCACCGTTCGGGAAATATCTGTCATACAGGTCTTTATATTTCGGGTCGAGCGACGGATGGTTGATGGACTCAACCAACGGCTGGGACTGGAGATATTCCAGAACCTTTTTGGTGTTCTCTACATGGCGTTCTACGCGCAGAGAGAGCGTTTCCAGACCCTGCAACAGCAGGAATGCATTGAACGGGGACAGTGTTGCACCGGTGTCGCGCAGCAGAATCGCACGAATCTTGGTGGTGAATGCCGCCGGGCCGCACGCGTCGACAAAGCTGATGCCATGATAGCTCGGATCCGGATCGACCAGCGACGCAAACCGGCCGGATGCCTTCCAGTCGAACTTGCCGCTCTCGATGATGACGCCGCCGAGCGTCGTGCCATGGCCGCCGATGAACTTCGTCGCGGAATGGACAACGATATCCGCACCGTAATCAATCGGGCGCAGCAGGTACGGCGTTGCAAATGTAGAATCGATGACAACCGGAACACCCTGTGCATGTGCGATGTCCGCAACGGCCTGAATGTCAATCAGGTTGGAATTCGGATTGCCCAGCGTCTCAAAGAAGACTGCCTTGGTATTTTCGTCGATGGCATCGGCAAAATTCTGAATGTCATCCGGATCGACAAACTTGGTGGTCACGCCGTCCTTCGGCAGCGTGTGCGCCAGATAGTTATACGTACCGCCGTAAATCGTCTTCGCCGCGACGATGTTGTCGCCATTCTGCGCGAGCGTTTTGAATGTATAGCTCAGTGCGGCTGCACCGGATGCAACTGCCAGTGCGGACGAGCCGCCCTCCAGCGCCGCAATGCGCTTTTCAAAAACATCCTCTGTCGGATTGGTCAGTCTGCCATAAATATTGCCCGCATCGGAAAGGCCGAAACGTGCCTGTGCGTGGTCGCTGTTATGGAACACATACGATGTAGTCTGGTAAATCGGCACCGCGCGTGCATCGGTTGCCGGATCGGCCTGCTCCTGGCCTACGTGAAGCTGTAACGTCTCAAAGCGGAAAGTTCTCTCGCTCATTGTAATAAACTCCTTTTCAAACAAACATGGGATGGATTTCGGATTCAATCAACATCGGCACATTCGTCCGTAGGATGTATATAATTTTTCGATAAAAATACGGTTCATTGTCTCGTACTCCAATTTCATATAACTCCTATTATTTAACTAGGATTTTTTGACTGCATATAGATTACCATATTCCCCCTGCCCTGTCAAGTGGAATTTCCACAATTCCCAGTAAATTGAAAGAATTTCTTTTTCTGCACGAAAAAGACCGGAGAACTGCCCTCTCCAGGAACAATCCTCCGATCTGCGTGATCTGTTCTGTCAATCAGCTTATGCCATGTCCGGCTTGTCCCACAGGTGCAGCGGGGTACCGATGCCCATCTCAAGTGCCTTTTGATAGCAGGTATAGCCCCACGCAATGTCTTCCGTTGGCATACCGCCAACGGCATAGACGATAACCTGATCTTCCGATTCACGCCCGGTCGCATAGCCGTTCAAAATATCGCCGATATCAGTGATATCCTCGCGCTTCATCTTGCCGGAAGCAACCAGATCATAAAAGCGCATGCCAATCAGCGAGCTGACGGTCTTCTGGGTCGGATATTCGCGGCCGACGCCCCAGCCCTCGTACATCTTATAGTTGTCGGAGATCAGCTTGCACTTGGTTTTATCTGCCATGAACGCCTCATCCATCAGCATGGCAGAGGTTGCCATAACCAGACAGCCCGGCTTGAGCCATTCGCCATTGACATACGGGTTATCCTCAAAGACTGGCGCATTGGTCGTGCCGCAGCAGATAATATCGGAATCACGGCATGCCTGCTCCATGTTTTCACAGACGATGAAGTTCTTCAGCGTCGGATGCGTCTGCTTGCAGTAATTGATAAAGGCTTCGATGCCGCTCTGGCTTCTGCCCTTGATCTTGACGGTGTCAATGGTGGGCTGTGCCGTTACAAATCCGTCGATTGCTGTACGACCCATCACACCCGGACCGACAATGGTTGCAACCTTCGGGTTCTTTGCGCTCAGATGGCGCGCGCCCAGTCCCGGTACCGCACCGGTACGCATGGCACTCAGCACATTGGCGGACATATACGCAATCGGCACGCCGGTCTCCAGATCCATCAGTGTCAGCATCAGGATTGAGCGCGGCAAACCTTTGCCGCGGTTGCGCTGATCGGAGCCATAGCATTTGATGCCGCACAGATGGTACTTGCCGCCCAGATAAGCCGGCATGGCGACAACACGGCGATCCGGGCCGTCCAGCGGCATACCTTCAACATTTGAGGTCTTGGGGAACATCATCTTGATGCCGTGCTCATTGCCGTTCGGGCCACCCATCATATAGTCACCCTTACTCATCAGAGAGAACACATCCTCCATTGCGTCGATGCAGCCCGCCATGTTCTTGACACCGGCCTGAATCATATCCGGCTCGCTCAGATATAAAAAGTCAACCTTGGGAAGTTCCATTATCTTTTCCTCCAAATTTATAGATATTTATTCGCCCATTGCCTTTCGGTAGAGCTGTTCTACATCCGCCTGTGTCGATACGCGCGGATTGCAGTGAATATTGCCGGATTTCATGGCATCTGCGGCCATTGCCGGAATTTTGTCCGCCTGCACGCCGACCTCCGCCAGCGTCTTCGGAATACCGATACTCACGGCGAGATGACGCAGCTCATCTGCCAGCATCTCCGGAGAAAATTCCGCTTTCGGCACCGTGGCAATGCGACGGTAAATGTTCTCGTATTTTCCGTCGTGATCGGCAATTGCATTGTATTCAACGATGACCGGCAGCAAAATCGCGTTGGCAACGCCGTGCGGCACATTGAAAAAGCCGCCGAGCGGATGTGCCATCGCATGCACATTGCCGAGACGCGCCCATGAAAACGCAATGCCCGCAAACAGGCTGCCTGCCAGCATATCCGATGCCGCGTCCAGATTGGCACGGTCGGCGACAAACGCGCGCAGGCTGCGTCCGATCAGCTCCAGTGCCTTTTCTGCCATCGCATCAGAGAACGGCGATGCCGCACGGGAAACATATGCTTCCAGCGCATGCACCAGTGCATCCATGCCGCACGCCGCTGCGACACCCGCCGGTGTCGTCACCAGCAGCTCGGGGTCAAGAATCGCACCGCGCGGAATCAGATCATAACTGCCGACGCTGAGCTTGTAATTTCTCGCATGGTCAGTGATGACGGAAAATGCCGTGACTTCCGAGCCGGTGCCCGCCGTGGTCGGAATCGCAATCAACGGGACAATCGGGCCGGGCACCTTACCCATACCTTCGTAATCGGCGATGTTGCCGCCATACGTGACCAGCACACCCGCTGCTTTGGCGACATCCATCGGAGAACCGCCGCCCATGGCGACAATGGCATCGGCGCCAAAGTTTTGATATGCAGCTGCCGCCTTTTCCACGGTCTCAATCGACGGATTTGCCTCAACATCAGTGAACACTTCGCAGGCAATGCCTGCGGCTGCGATGCTGTCCCGGATGCGTCCGACGATCCCCATCTTGTTCAGATGCGGGCCGGAAACCAGCAGGACACGCGCCGCTTTCTGCTTTTTCAGCAGCTCCGGCAGCCTGTTCAGGCTGCCGGAACCGAATAAAATTTCCTGCGGTACAGAAAATGTAAAGTCTTTCATATGTGCATTAGTCCTTTTCCATCAGGCTCTCATCCAGCATGACATCGATGTGTCTGCCAAATTCCGCGCCGAACTTTTTCTTGCAATACGCGAAGAAGACGACACCGAGCGCAATCCACAGGCCTGCTACGATCCATTCCTGCCAAACCAGCGCAGTGCTTGCAAACGGCAGCGGAACGATGTACAGAACCGTGAAGAAGCCGGACATGATGACTGCGAGCACACCGACCAGCTTGCCGTGCTTGACACGGTACGGGCGGTTCATCTCCGGTTCCTTTTTGCGGAGAATCAGGAAGGACAGAGAAACCATCAGGTAAGCAACACAGACGCCGAGGGAGCCCGCATCAACGATCCAGACGAGCATCTTTCTGCCGAAGAATGGAGCGATTGCAGAAGCAATGCCAATGAACAGGATTGCATTGGTCGGTGCCTTGGTCTTCGGATTCAGCTTGGCAAATGCTTCCGGCAGCATCTTGGATTCTGCCATGGAGAACATAGCGCGGGAGCCGCCGATAATGAAGGAGTTCCAGGAGGTAATCATACCTGCAATGCCGCCGATGACCATGACCTTTGCCATTGCCGGAATGCCAAAAGCGAGTTCCATTGCAGAAGCCGTCGGCAGGTCAGAACCGGCCATATCGCCGACCGGCAGGATGTAGCCGACGCCGAAAACAACCAGTGCATAGAAGACAACTGCCATGATGATGGAAAGCAACATGATTTTGCCGAGCTTCTTGTACGGGATGTTGATCTCCTCCGCAACCTGCGGAATAACGTCAAAGCCGACAAAGTAGAACGGGGTCATGACAGCAATGGTCAGGATGCCGCCGAGTTTGGAGCAATCGGTGAAATCTGCACCGGCAAACGGATACGACATCAGCGTGTTACCATTGCCATTGACAGCAGAAGCTGCAACCAGCGCAATGCCCGCTGCGGCAATCAGGACAGTGAACACGGTCTGAAGGATAGCAGCTGTCTTGACGCCTCTCAGATTGATATAAGTAATAATAATCGCTGCGATAACTGCAACGGCAACCCAGGACGCATAGACATCAAAGCCCGCAATCGTGTACATATACCCCTGAAGGAAATTCGGGAAAATATAAGTGATGACCGTCGGCATGGCGCATGCCTCAAACGCTGCAACCGATGCATAGCCGAGGACAATCGCCCATGTGCAGACAAAGGATGCATTCGATCCCATCGCACGATAACTGAATACATGCTCGCCGCCGCACTGTGGCATAGCTGAGGTCAGCTCCGCATACGTCAGGCTGACAAAGAATACCATGATGCCGCCGATGATAAATGAAAAGATTGCACCGATGGTGCCCGCCGTGCTGATCCAGTCGCCGGTGCTGACAACCCATGCCCAGCCGATCATGGCACCGAAGGCAATGACCAGTACATCTGACATGCCCAGCACCTTGTTGAATTTGGATTTTTCCATAACCAATCACTTCTTTCTTACGTTGTTGTGATTTCCGCGCAGCGCGCGATTTTTTATACAATAAAACAGCACCCAAATCTTCCTGTCCGGAAAATCTGAGCGCCGTTGCTCTTCCTGTCTGAATTTTAACTGTATATTATGCCAGCCGGTCTTTCGCCACAAAACGGTCATACCGCAGTGCGTCCATGTTGACGGAAAGCTCCTGTCCGGTCGCCATCTCCGAGAGCAGCTTGCCAACTGCCGGAGCCGTTCCGAAGCCGTGTCCGGAGAAGCCGCATGCCGCAATCAGACCCGGCACCTCGTCAATCGGGCTGATGACCGGGACACCGTCCGCACACTGGTCATGCCAGCCCGCCCAGGTGCGGACAATTTTCGCATCCTTCAGCGCCGGGAAATAGCCCAAGATCGCACGGCACAGATAGGACGGATGCAGACTGGTTGTCTGCGGAACACCAATGCCGTCCGTGCGGAACTTGTTAAACGTGTCGTAGCCCGCCGTACCGCCGAAAACGAACGAACCGTGCGGTGTCTGATGACCGTAAAAGTCAGCTGCTGCCGTACCGAGCATCTGCCAGAACATCGGCGGCTGTGCCTCCGTGACCAATGTCTCGCCGTTGCGCACAACCATGGGGATATCGACGCCGACCGTATTGAGAATCGCGCGGCTCTGATAGCCCGCCGCGACCACAATGGACTCTCCCTCAAACACTGTGCCGTCGGTCAGCACAACCTGACGCGCCTTGCCGCGGATGGTTTTGATTGCCGCAACGCGGGCATCCGTGTAAAACTGTGCGCCCAGCTGACGCGCCCTGCGGAAAAAGGCCAGTGTGGTGCGCATCGGATTCGCATGTCCATCGGTCGGACACCAGCTCGCACAGGTGACCTCTTCTGACAGGTACGGATTGATCTCTCGCGCCTCATCACCGGAAATCATGCGGACATCCAGCCCCACAGCGCTCGCCTTGTCCGCAAGCTGTTGCAGCTTTGCACGATGTGCATCGTTCTTGCCGAGCCGCAGGTTGCCCTTCTGATAATATTCAACGTCGGCACCCAGTTCCTCAGACAGCGTCGGCCAAAGCTCCCGAATGCCCCACATCGCATATGGAAGCTCACGCGGGTCACGTCCAGACTGACGGACACCACCGCCGTTGCGGGAGGAACCGCCGTTGCCGATGTAATCACTGCCTTCAAGAACGATAACGCTCACGCCCTGCTTTGCCAGATAATACGCGGTTGCACAGCCGTTGACGCCACCGCCGATGACGATGACCTCTGCATTTTTCTTCATGCTTCTCCGCCTCCTTTTTCGTTGGCGAGAATTTCCATCTCGACCGGGCGCATCGGTGCGCGTGCCGTCGCAGATTCCAGCTCCATCGGCGAAACACCAAGCTCCTTTGCAATAATTCCCTTGACCAGCCGTCCGCAGGTTTGTCCCTGACAGAGACCCATGCCGGTGCGCAGATAGCGCCGCACCTCTGTTATCGTATACATGCCGTCGTGAACTGCCTGTCGGATTTCTCCCTTGGTGACCTCTTCACAGCGGCAGATAATTCTGTCATCATCCGGTTCAGGGACATATTCCCCGATATCACGGAACCGATTGCTGAGTTCATTCATTGTTCTGCCCTCCGCTTATGCCCGAAAAAATCTTGCACGGTATGCCATATCCAACGGAACCTTTATTGTCAGCAGGTTGGTATGGTCAAACGCCGGCATACTCTTGACACCGACAACCTCGGCATCACAGACCGGCTTGCCGCTGCGATCCAATGCCGTTCCTTTTTCTCCCGTTTCCGGAAGCGGAAGGAATTCATACGGCATGGTAACCGTCGCATAATCCGGCTCATAGCCTTCATCGACGAGGAAAATCGCCTGACCGGAGCACGATGCCACACACATGCCGCAGCCGATGCAGGTCGCCTCCGGGTCTACCACCGGCAGCGAGGTGATATTTTCTCCGATCTTGATGCACTTTTTCGGGCAGGCATCCTGACACGGGTTGCACGGGATGTTCTGCGTGCATTCCATAACCGGATGGATGCGTGCGGAATGTGTGACACCCGGATAGCGTTCTATTTCATCCTCCGCTACATAACCCTTTTCGAGCAGGTTCATCGAAACCGCAATTCCCTCTTCCGTTTCTTTGACCAGCTTGCCTCGGTTTTTCGGGGCAAACATGCCCTGTCGCAGGCTTTCCAGCGCGGCCTCCTGTGCCTGAACGCCGCTGTTGCGTTCTTCCTCGGACAGATATCCGAGTGTGTATGCGGCGGAAATGCCCGCGATGCGACCCTCGATCATCGCCGAGCTCGCTTCCTCTATGCCGGAAACGTCGCCCGCAACAAAAATACCGTCCATACTGGTTTCACCGTATTCATTGCACGCGGGGACGGTGCCGCCCTTGCTCTCGATCATCTTGCAGCCCGCCATTTTCGCCAGCTGCGACATCGGAGACAAACCAACTGCCAGACAGATCGTATCGACATCAAAATGCTTTTCCGTACCGGCAATCGGCTGGAATTTGCTGTCGACCTGTGCAATGGTCACGCCGGTGACGCAATCCCCGCCGTCTGCTTTGACAATCGTATGCGACAGATAAAACGGCACGCCGCAGCGCGCAACCTTTGCCGCATGCACACCATAGCCGCCGACGCGCGGTGCGGCATCGACCAACGCGACGACCTCACAACCCGCCTGCAACAGCTGAAAGCTGACAACCAGACCGACATTGCCGGTGCCGAGCATCAAAACACGCTTGCCCGGCTGGATGCCATGCAGGTTCATCATCGTCTGTGCCGCGCCTGCACCGATGACACCCGGCAGTGTCCAACCATCAAAGGTCACCATGTTCTCCGACGCGCCGGTTGCAATAATAATCGCATCCGCTTTGTAATGGCGGACACAGTCGCCCTGCTTGACTGTCACCTCTTTGTCAGTATACAGTCCCATGACGACCGAATTCAGCTCAACGCGGACGCCAAGGCGATTTGCCTCGTCCAGCAGCTCGCGTCCGATACGGAAGCCGCGTACCTTTGCCTTGTGCTCTTTCGAGCCGAAAAATTTATGAATCTGCTTGAACAGCTGTCCGCCCGGCTTTGCATTCTCGTCAAAGACCAGAACATCCATGCCGGTTTTTGCCGCCTCAATCGCCGCAGAAAGCCCCGCCGGGCCTGCGCCGATGACAATCAAATCATGTCTTTCCATCGTTTCACCCTCTCATTCCTGCGGCTTTGCACTGACACCATACTGCGTCTGTACGGTCATGCCTTCTTCGAGCGGCGTGACACAGGTGCGCACATTCGGTTTTCCGTTGACTACCATAACGCAGTCGGTACACCGTCCGATTGCACAGAACACGCCGCGCGGCCTGTCATACTTTTTGGTATGCCGGTGAACCATCACGCCTGCCGCCTTCAATGCGACTGCAATCGGTTCCCCTTCATACCCCTGCATGGGCCTGCCGTCGTAGAAAAAGGTGACGAGCCGTCCCTTCTCGGGTTCGCCGAGGATTGGATGCTGACTGATTCTCATTGTCGGAGTTCCCTCTTTTCTTTTGTCAAACCAATAAAAAAGAGCCCTGTCGAATCTCCCATCTGAAAAGGAAGACTGACAAGACTCCGTCGTCTGAATTCACTGATCTGATTTTCTTCATTCCGGTGTTTTCCACCGCTTTACAGGTGTTATTATACACAGAAAGTTTATTTCTTTCCAGTAGAGAATGCACCAAAATCGACTGTAGTTCAGACTAATTCTTTTGCCGTTTTTTACAACACAAGCCGTTCATATACCCCTTATTTTTTATATTTTTACCCAGTATCTGCAACATTTTCTCCTTCTATATGTTTTCACACCTCTTTTATCCCCTGTGTACATTCTTTCTGTCCTGTTTATACCACTTTTCGCTTCCTGTTCTACTCCCCCTGTACGGTATCGTGTTGAAAGATCCACCGATTGCATCTGGACAACCACTCGCATTTTGCCCTATAATGAAAGAAAATCCACGCCCTGCTCCAGGGGAGGTGTCCGCAATGGTTCATTCGGAGCTTTCACAAACCGAGCGGTTGTTCTGCCAGCTGGAGACTGCATTCCAGAAGCAGGTAACCGACTTTACATTTCATGAGAAGGAAGCGATGTTCTGCAGCTTCAGCCGTGCCACACATGAGAGCAATGACAGCCTGCTGTCCTGCATCACGGGAAGCATTGTCTTTCCCGGCTTTCGCCTGTGTGTGATGTTTGAGCCGCGCCATCCCCGCCTGCTCACCGGCGTATTGCAGCTTCATATTCGCTTTGGACTGCGCGCAGATGCGCGCGCGTATCCGATTTACGCCGTCCTGCCCTATCTCGACCCGGATGATTTTTCCTGCTATACGCTGTCTGCCGTCACAACGCCGGAACAGCTGGAGGCGGGTATGCAGTATCTGTTTCGCGCATTCCTGCGGCACTATGACGCGCTGAGCCGCCTGTGCGGTGATCCGGAACGGCTTGCACAGATGGACAAAGCATTTTGCGACGACGTAACCGCCTACTT
Source organism: Butyricicoccus porcorum (assembly GCF_002157465.1). Taxonomy (GTDB): domain Bacteria; phylum Bacillota; class Clostridia; order Oscillospirales; family Butyricicoccaceae; genus Butyricicoccus_A; species Butyricicoccus_A porcorum. The sequence continues at coordinate 240,523 of NZ_NHOC01000002.1, read as the reverse complement.
TCAGGATGATGTATTTTCCCGGTGTGCCCGGCACCCGGAACAGCTCTCCGTCTTTCTCGGCTGGTACAGTGACGCACTCACGCGGCGGCTGTGCTCGAACGCATATCTCCTGTTTTTGCTGGGCAATTTCTCCGCCGCACGGCGCGCCTATCGAAATCGTTCCCGTTACAGCCGACTTCTGGCACATGAACAGCGTCTGTATGCGTTTCTTCAGAACTTGCTCGCAGAAAACCGGACATATACCAGCCTGCCGCGCGCACTCTGGTTTTTCGTGCCGGAAACCGCGGCGGAAAAACAGCGCACAGAGCGTGCCCGGTCGCGATCGCTGGCGCTCGGTGCCGCACTGACCTATGCGCTGCTGTGCGTGCTCACGCAGGGCGCTTACACAGTATTCTGCCGCGTGTTCGCACAGCATCATCTGCTCGTGCTGTTCCCCAGCCGCGCCGGGCTGTTCGTCTTTGCCCTGCTGCCTGCCCTGCTGCTCTGCATCCTGCTGCGGCATTCGTTTTACCACTGGTTCGCTGGAACGGAAGAAGCCGCACTGCTGGAATCTGACCACATGCCCGGCTCTGCCGTGCGCACCTGGGGTTCTCGTGCCGTCATTACCGCCTGCCTCGTCTTTTCGCTATTTTATGCAAACAACAACATCGTATTCGACGCCGCCGGCGTATCAGACAACCGTGCCTTCGGTATAGACGGTTCCTATACACGCTACGAACAGGTTGTTCTGCAACAGACTGACAGCCAATATCTGTTGTGCTGCGGCAGCGCGGAACCATTCGTGCTCAATCGCATGGCGGACAGTAACGAAATCCGGTCACGCATCGTGCCGATTCTAACCCGGGGCGGCAGCACAGTGCAGCTCTCATAAATTCCATATCAGGACGGACGGTTCCCGTCCTGATTTTTTTTGCAACATCCCACATACTGTTTGACTTTCATCCTTCTGCGTGCTTTAATGATGATATTATGATTATTTCTGTATTTTTTCAGTTGTATTTCCGCAGATACCACAGATTTTCTCCCTTGTTTCACGCAAAAGAAGCATATATGCAAGCAAAAAGGAGCATCCCGGAAATCTGACTGACAAGCAAGCAAAGAAGGTATGCATATGCCCCTCAAAAAGTCTTCTCATTTCGGACCGTTTATGATGCTGTGTGCAGCACTGCTGTTTTCCACCGGCGGCCTGCTGTGCAAGTTTATCCCGTGGTCGCCGCTGACCATCAACGGTGTGCGCAGCCTGTTCAGCACGTTGGTGTTCCTCATCTATTTCCGGGCGACCCATCATAAACTAAAATTCAACCGTACCGTGTTGTTCGGTGCGCTGTGCATGACCGGCGTGACCACGCTGTTTATCATCGCAAACAAAATGACCACTGCCGCCAATGCAATTATTTTACAGTATACGGCACCGGTCTGGATTATCCTGTTCATGGCGCTGCTGTTCCATGTCCGCCCGACAAAGCTGGACATTGCGACCTGTGCCATCGTCTTCGCAGGCATCCTCTGCTTCTTTCTGGACAGCCTCGGCTCAGGCAGCATGGTCGGCAACGTCATCGCTGTCCTGTCGGGCGTGTTTTACGGCGGGCTGTTCCTGCTCAATCAGTTTCCGGAGGGCGACGCCGTTTCCTCCATGGTGCTTGGACAGATTATCTCCGCCGTGCTGATGGCACCGATGATCGTGCGCGAAACCGTGTTTACGCCGTCGGTTCTGCTCGCCGTCTTTCTGCTTGGCTTCTTCCAGGTCGGCGTAGCGTATCTCTGCTTTTCCATCGGGACAAAGTACACACGCCCGGTTTCCGCATCACTGATTGCCGGAATCGAACCGATTCTCAATCCGATTCTGGTCGCTGTATTCTGGGGTGAAACCATTGCGCCGCTGTCGATGGCAGGCGCTGCTATTGTCGTCATTGCCATTCTGTCGTACAATATACTTGGTGCATCTGCCCCGTCGGCGGAGGCGCATCCCGCCTCGGATATTTCACAATAATGCTACTTTTACCGCCCCCGCGGCAAATATTTTATCATACCCTGTTTAGGAGGACACAAAAATGGATCTCACTTATCGTCCCAGACGCCTGCGTTCCAGCATGCGCCTGCGCAAAATGGTACGTGAAACGCGCATGGACAAATCGTCCCTCATCTACCCGATGTTTGTCACCGAAGGCACAAACATCAAGGAGGAAATCCCCTCCATGATGGGACAGTATCGCTACAGCGTCGACCGCATGGAAGAAAAGCTCATCGAGCTGGCAGAAGCCGGTGTCGGCGGCGTCATGCTGTTCGGCATCCCGGATCACAAGGATGAAGTCGGCAGCCAGGCCTATGCCGAGGATGGCATTGTGCAGAAGGCATTCCGCAAGGCAAAGGAAGCCTGCCCGGAGCTGTACATGATCGGCGACGTCTGCATGTGTGAATACACCTCGCATGGTCACTGCGGCGTGCTGTGCGGCCATGATGTCGACAACGACAAGACGCTGGAACTGCTCGCAAAGACCGCACTTTCCCAGGTGCAGGCAGGTGCGGATATGGTCGCACCGTCCGACATGATGGATGGCCGTGTTGAAGCAATCCGCTCGATCCTTGATGACAACGGCTTTATCAACACGCCGATTATGGCGTATTCCGCCAAGTTTGCCTCTGCGTTTTACGGCCCGTTCCGCGACGCAGCTGACTCCGCACCGTCGTTCGGCGACCGCAAAACCTACCAGATGGACTACCACAACCGCCGGGAAGCGCTCAAGGAGGTTTTGCTCGACGTGGACGAAGGCGCAGATATCATCATGATTAAGCCTGCCATGGCTTACGGCGACCTGATCCGCGAGGCAAAGGACAATACCTGCCTGCCGATTGCGGCTTACAGCGTCAGCGGCGAATACTCGATGGTCAAGACAACCGCCGCCGCAGGCTTCCTTGACGAAGCAGCAATCGTCTGTGAAATGGCGGCCTGCGCGTACCGCGCGGGCACGGACATCTACATCACCTACTTCGCCCAGGAACTGGCGAAGTACATGGATGAAGGCCGTCTGGGATAATTTCATCTAAAATCGTCAAGAGGCTCAGATTCCCTTTAGGGGGGGATCTGAGCCTCCGTTTTTTTTGACTGGCGCTATCTGAAAACCAAGAAAATGACGAAAATTTCGCAAAAGCGAGGCTGATTCAAGACAAAGACACGCAGGCATCCGTTCGGATTTCAAGTGTTTTTCACGATGAAGCAGCCCGCATTTGTAGAAATAGTCAAAGTTTTCGACTGTTCAAATACGCCCTTGTTTTACAGCAGTGTGTATTCCAGCAAAATGCGCTGCACGCGGCTGCCGTCAGAAATCCCCTCCGGCAAAAGAGCCAACGCGACCTGTGCGAGCGGCGCTTCCGGCTCGCTTTCATTTTGCAGCATTGCATAATCGCCGTCAATCGTGACGACCGTGTAATTGACCGGGTCTGCATATCCCATGGTTGCTTCCTCCTCTTTTTTTCTGTATCTTCATTCGGAACAGTTCGCTGCATCGATGGCAATAACCAGCAACAATCCCATTTTCTCATCCGCAGGGTCGGCAAAATTGAGTACATAGGTGTCTCCCCAGTGCAATGGTTCCTTCGAGATGTGGATGGCTGCGCTGCACCCGGCATACACATCATAATCCCAGCCGAGGAAATCACCCTCTACACGCCAGCCGTTACAGTCAACCTCATATTTCGGGCGCAGGAATGTGAACTTTTTCTGAATGCTGCCGCATTCCACACCATCCATTTCAATGCGGAATTCCGGCAGCAGCGTCAGAAGCTTCTGCCGGATGCAGCCGACCTCGCGGTTTTGCATGTCATACACATGAATCTGATGTCCCAGCGTTAGAAATTCCGCTTTGACAAAGTATTTCCGATTGCCGTACTCATCATAGACATCATAGGAATCCGTCCATGAAAAGACACGCTGTTTGATGAGCAGACGCATGCAGCCGCCTCCTTTTCCTGTGTTCTGCCGGTTAATCCGACAAATGCATGTATGTTCCGATGACAATTGCCGATGCATCCGCCGCATGCCCAATGTCTTCGGTCTTTGCAATCGGAAGCTGTCCGGCAAACTGCTGTACCAGCGGTTCTATCCGCTGTCCCTCGCGCTCCAACTGCGTAAATGTACCGAGCAGAATGCCGCTGATCTGTTCAAAAATGCCCATCTGCTGCATCTGGCTGAGAAAGGCAATCATCTGCGGCTGCAAGCCGCTGCGCGCCTCGAGCAACAGGAGCTTGCCGCGCAGGTCAGGAAAAAATTTCGTTCCGGCGAGCTTGAGCAGACAGCGGATGTTGCCGCCCGCTACAATACCGGACATTTCATTTCCCTGTACAAACGAATACCGGAACGAAAACAGCGTATCCGCCCGTTCCGGTGTGAAGTACCGCATCTGATACAGCACGCCCGGATTTCCGGTCTCCGCATAAACCGCATTGAGCAAAACCGTCAGGTCACTGTATCCCCACAGTTGTTTGGGCTCACCGCGACGATTTTTTGCCTTGGCTATCGCAGCAAAATCCAGATACGGCAAAATCTCATTCGCAATATCGCCACCGGACACATCAAAAATCGCATCGATTTCCGGATCGTTGTAAAAGGCCATCAGACGTTCCGCCCGCTGCACCGCGCTGCCGCTGCGCACGCCGTCCTTTGCATACAAATACGGGCTACACACGGTTTCAATCCCGCAATCCGCAAGCACGCGTTGCAGGCGCTCCAACTCCGCCGCCGCAGATGCCGGCAGCCCGTTTGAGCAGCAGACCAGGCCGGCAGTTTGGATTCCCGCAAGCGGCGCATGCTGTCCGCAACAGCTCTGACGTTCCATTTGCACCGCCTCCTTTTCCTTTCCATTATAACACAGCGATGTATAGAATTCCATTGTCCCCTCTGTTTTGCCCCGGCTTTCCTTTTTCGCCCTGCTATGGTATAATTTTATATTATACCCCTCGAAAAGCAGTACATCCCGGAAGGAGGAAGTGCATATGCTGGCAGACATCGGCGTTCTGCCCGGCTCCAGCCGTTATTACCATGAGGCGGACTCATTCACGGAAAGCTGCCTGTATTTTACCCCGCATGCAGGGGATTACCGCTGCAACCGCGAGTATGAGGTCGCACGCGACCATCTGGACGTGTGCCAGCTCATTCTGGTGGAGGAGGGACAGCTGTACGTCGAATACAACGGAGAAAGCTATGTCGCTCCCGCAGGCTCACTCGTCCTGCTCGACTGCCGCAGACCACACCGATATACCGCCGGTTCGGATGAGCTGCATATGCGCTGGTTCCACTTCGTCGGTGCGGGCAGCGAAGCATATACGAATCTTATCCTGCAAACCCGCGGCGTTGTCCTCCCTGTCGATCCGGAGGGAAAAATCCAGGCCTGTATGTCTGATATCCTGGCTGCCGCACAGCAGCAGGATATGAATGTCCACATGACATCTGTTCACATCCACACACTGCTCGCATTGCTGGTGCAGTTGCCCGGACAGCTGCACAGAAGCGACATCGAACAGGTCATCGACCGCTCTGCCGCCTATATTGAAACACATTACGGTGACGCTGACCTGTCAAATGAAAGCCTTGCACACATGTCTGCACTCAGCTCATGTTATTTTATCCGTCAGTTTAAAAATATCCGCGGCATCACGCCGCACCAGTATATCCAGGCGGTGCGGATCCGCAGTGCACGGCAAATGCTCACTACCACCTCGCGCAGCATCGAAGACATCGCGGATATCTGTGGTTTCAGCAATGCCTCGCATTTCATTATGGTATTCAAACGGATGACCGGCATCACGCCGCTCCAGTTCCGGATGATGTGGAGATAGGAACCGTCATGAGATGCACGCATCGAACGGCAGCCACGCATATATGCAGCTGCATGCAAAACAGGTATCCACTCAGTCTGTGCTGAACGGATATCTGTTTTTTTCATCGCATAAATACGCGAACCAACTTTTCGTACAGCCGTGTGTACGGCTGGTAGCGCATCGGCAGGTCAAGCCATGTTTTTTTATCCACGATGCTTTTATGGTGGGAAAATGCATCAAAGCCCGCCTTGCCGTGATACGCGCCCATGCCGCTTGCACCGACGCCGCCAAAGCCCATGTTCGTCGTCGCAAGATGAATGATTGTGTCATTGATGCAGCCGCCGCCAAACGCACAGGTTTCTGTGACATGACGTGCCGTCTTTTTGTCCTCTGTAAACAGATAGAATGCAAGTGGGTGCGGATGCGCATTGATCTCATCGAGTGCGTCCTCCAACCGGTCATAGGTCAGTACCGGCAGCACCGGACCGAAAATTTCCTCCTGCATGGCGGGATCATCCCAGTCGGCGGGACACAGGACCGTCGGCTCGACGCGCAGGGATCCGGCATCTGTCCTGCCGCCGCAGACGACCTTTTCCTGTGAAATCAGTCCGCTGATGCGGTCAAAATGCGTCCGGTTGATAATCTTTCCGTAATTGTCATTGGAAAGTGCATCCGCACCAAACTGCCGTTTGATTTCACGGCGAATGGCAGATATCAGCTCGTCCCGGATCGCAGCGTCGCAGTAGATATAATCCGGCGCAACACAGGTCTGCCCGCAGTTGAGGAATTTGCCGAACACAATGCGGCGCGCGGCGAGGTTGATTTTTGCCGTTTTATCCATCACACATGGGCTTTTTCCGCCCAATTCGAGGGCAACCGGTGTCAGATGCTCTGCTGCGCGGCGCATAACCTCCCGGCCGACCGCCTGGCTGCCTGTAAAAAAGATAAAATCAAAGTGTTCATTGAGCAGGCAGGCATTCTCCTCCCGCCCGCCGGTGACCACGGCGACATATTCGGGCGAAAAGCATTCCGTGAGGATGTCCCGCAGCACTTCGCTGGTATGGGGGGAATAGGCACTCGGCTTGACGACTGCCGTATTGCCCGCCGCAAGTGCATCAACCAGCGGGTCCAGGGTCAGCATAAACGGGTAATTCCACGGGCTCATAATCAGCGTGATGCCATACGGCGACGGCTTGACATAGCTGCGCGAGACAGATTGCGCCAGCGGTGTGCGCACACGCTGCTCGCGCGCGTACTGTCTGACATGTCTCGTCATATATGTCAGTTCGCTGTACACCATGCCGATCTCACACATATAGCTCTCCATCCGGCTCTTGCCCAGATCCGCATGCAAGGCCTGTTCAATTTCGTCCTCATGCCGCACAATGGCATCCTTCAGCTGATTCAGCGCCGCAATGCGACGGTCAACCGGCAGTGTTTTTCCGCTCGCAAAGTACGCCCGCTGTGCCGATACAATTTGCTGAATTTCTTCCGGCTTCATATGCATCCTCCATAACAGAATAATAAAATGCTTCCAGCTTCGCTGCATCCATCAGCACAGGGACAGGATACAGTGGATTTGCCTCGCGCTCCGCTGTACGGGCGAGCGCCGGGATATCCTCCGCACGGATTTCCGGTATCGTTTTCGGGATATCCAGCCTGCGCTGCATATCGCGGACAGCACACAGAAATGCCCGTGCGCCTGCCTGCGGGGTATCGGATGCAGACGCCACTCCTGCGGCAACCGCAAGCCGATGCAGCTTGCCATGGATCTTTGAGCCATATGCTTCGAGCACATACGGGAGCAGTACCGCATTGGCAAGCCCATGTGGAACATTATACCGTCCGCCGAGCGAATGCGCAACTGCGTGCACATAGCCGACATATGATTTGGAAAATGCCGCTCCCGCCAGATAGGCGGCTCGAAGCATATTGCGGTGCGCTGCTATATCATTTCCGTCTGCGCAGGCACGGAAGTGACAAAGGCTTCAAATCTCTGGTTCATGGATTCCTCCCGATCATCGAAGGTGAAAAACTGCTGCTCTTGATGGTAACACGACGATGTTGATTCATCAACATCTTATGCCATAAAAGTTTGTCTCTCAAAAAACTCTGAGCAATCGCCACTGCCGTTTTTTCAAACCGCAAAAAACAGAAAGTCTCAAAACGAATTACAATTTCTTGTTTTCTTTTGTTTTTTCATATATAATTGATTTATTATATATAAAACCATTATTTATTCATATTTTACACCTAAAAACACACCAATTTTTAAAAATATTTCGCAGGATATTGTAAGACATTGCGACTGGATCGTATTACAATAATGAACAGAGGAAGGAGAGAGGATGTATGAATTCAATCAATCCGCTGTCCTCGCATCTGCGTGACAGCCGTATCCCGCAATACTGTACCAGCCACTTTATCAACGAAGAGCACAGCAATAAGCATTCCAGACTGCCCCATATTCATGACAATTTTTTGGAGCTGTTCTATGTATACAGCGGCAAGGGACGCTATATGGTGGACAGTCAGTTTTATGATATTCAGGAAGGCGATATCATCATCTGCAATGCCGGTATCCTGCACGGTGAAAATCCGGCTGATACGCGGCATGTGCGCTCGTACAGCATCGGCATTTCCAATGTCGCCCTGCTCTGTCTGCCCGACAACTGTCTGTGCGACGAGGAAACTACTCCCGTCATCTCGTGCGGCATGCTGTCGGAACACATCGGCTCGATTTTCCGTCTGATTCACCTGCTCTCCTCTGACGAGAAAAATCTCGGAGAGACCTGCAACTGTCTGTCGCAGTCGCTGCTGCTGTTGACCTATGAAATGCTGCTCAGTCGCAGCCGCAATCTGTCAATCCGCGCGCGCACAACAGCCTCTGCCACAGCAGACCGTATCCGTCGATATCTGGATGTGTATTACCGCGAACCGCTCACACTGCCTTCCATCGCCAGCGCCCTGCACATCAGCGAATACTATCTCGCGCATGTGTTCAAGGACGAGTTCGGCGTGCCGCCCATGCAGTATGTCATGAAGCGGCGCATCGGTGAGGCTCAGGGCTTGCTGATGGATACCTCTATTCCCATCGGCGATATCGCCGACCACCTCGGCTTCAGCAGTATCTGCCACTTAAATACCATGTTCAACAAGTATGTCGGTATCCCACCCGGAAAATACCGGCAGTCGATGCGTGAAATGAAGGAATAAAACAAAAGGGCCGCAGGAAATCCTGCGGTCCTTTTTCATATGACAGAATTATTTATCTATATATTCATCCACATTGCTTTGATCGATCCAGATGCATTCGGTGTAATTGAACGGTTCAATTTCTTCGCCATTCAAGTACTTGACCATATTCTCAACACCAATTGCACCCTGTCCATATGCGTCCTGAGAAACCGTACCTGCCAGCCGTCCGGCCTTGATTGCCGCCAACGCGTCATCAACTGCATCCAGTCCAAAGCAGGGAATGTCCTTCCCGGCATCTTCACAGGCTTTCAGTGCACCCAGTGCCATGGAGTCGTTCTGTGCTACAACTGCATCGATCTGCGTGCCCGTCTGAATCCATGTCTCCATCTTGGACAGTGCTTCTTCGGTCGTCCAGTTTGCGGTATCTTCAAACGCAATCTTGACATCCGGATAATTTTTCAGCACTTCGTCATAGCCTGCCTTGCGGGACAGCTGTGCGTCGGAACCCATAGGGCCATACAGAACAACGATGTTGCCCTTTCCGCCAATTGCTTCCATGGCTTTTTCCATCTGCATTTTGCCTGCCTTGCTTTCATCTCCGCCGCAGTACGAAACCGCCATATCTTCCTGGTTTTTCATCTGCTGTACGATGGTCATAACCGGCATCTCTGCCTCATTTGCCGCCTTGACAGCCGGAACAATGGCATCTGCGGAAATCGGCTCTACAAGTACTGCGTCATAGCCCTGTGCAATACAGGTTTCAATCTGGGAGGCCTGCGTGTTCGGATCCTGCTTGCCGTCGAGAATATCCACGGTCACTCCCAGTTCCGTTCCCTTATCCTTTGCGCCGGAAGATACCGCAGTGGTAAACGCATTGGTCTGATGGCTCATCAATACAGCAATCTTATAATTTTTGTCGCCCTCCGCATTCGCTGCACTTCCTTCTGTGCTGGTTTCTCCGCTTCCGCCGCAAGCTGTCAGCGTAACGGCTGTCACTCCTGCCATCAGCATGGCAATCAGCTTTCTTTTCATTTTCATTGTTTTTCTCCTTTCAGCCTTTCAAACTGTTTTATATTCAAGGTATATCTGAAGCATCGGGAATTTTTTCATTTTCCCAATCCTCCGATATTACCCTGCATTCAGCGACTGCGCCGTTTGCTCCGGATATCCAGCAATACAGCCAAAATAATAATCGCACCCTTAATAACCGGCTGCCAGTTGGAATCAACTCTCATAATATCAAGACCATTGGCAATGACAGCAATCATGAGCGAACCAATCACAACGCCGTGCCATTTGCCGGAACCTCCCGACATGGATACACCGCCGATGACAACCGCTGCAATGGCATCCATCTCATAGCTCTGTCCGGCTGTCGGCGCACCGGTAATGGTTCGTGACGCTGTCAGCAGGCCGCAAAAGCCTGCCAGAAGCCCGGCAATTGTGTAAACCATCACCTGATTTTTCTTGACATTGATGCCGGAAACGCTGGCTGCCACCGGATTGCCTCCAATTGCATACACACGCCGTCCATATACTGTCTTTTGCAATACAAAGGCACAGATTGCAACGACAACGACAAGATAAATTGCCAGAATCGGAATGCCGAAGATTTTTATGGATGCGATTGCCTCGAAGCCGGAGGTAACACCAAATACCGGAGAGCCACCTGAAATAATCAGAGCCAGTCCGCGTACAATTGTCATCGATCCCAATGTAACAATAAAGGCCGGAATATCGCCATATGCAATTCCAACACCATTCAGTGTTCCAATCAATGCTCCGATCAGCAGTGCTGCAACAATCGGAACAATCAGTGGGAATTGTCCTCCCTCTCCGGACGCTGCCGGATGTGCCAGCATGCAGGCGATGACACCTGTGAGTCCCACAATTGAGCCAACCGAGAGATCAATTCCCCCGGAAATAATGACAAATGTCATACCCATCGCCAGAATCCCGTTGACCGCCGTCTGTTTGAGAACGCTGATTAAATTTCCGGGTTTAATAAATGCACCACCGGAAACAGCGGTCAGCAACGCAACGAGCACAACAAAAATAATAATTAGGCCAAAATTCTTTAAAATCCCTTTCGATTTCATCGTTTTTTCCATCGCAGTTCACTCTCCAAACTGTGCAGCATAGGTCATAATGCGTTCCTGTGAAAACTCCGAGCGTTCCAGCTCACCGGTCACACGCCCCTCGGCCATAACCAATATGCGGTCAGCCAGACCCATGACCTCAGGAATTTCAGAAGAAATCACAATAACAGCCTTTCCCTGCTGCACCAATTCACCAATCAACAAATAAATATCACGTTTTGCACCGACATCAATTCCGCGCGTCGGCTCGTCCAAAATGATAACATCCGGTTCAGAAAGTAACCATTTGGCAATTACAACTTTCTGCTGATTTCCGCCGGACAGATTGGCAATCTGCTGCTGTGCATTCGGCGTCCGAATGGACAGTTTATCAATATATATGTCTGCAATTTCTCTTTCTTTTTTCCGGTTAATCAGGCCGTTGCGGAACAGTCTGCCAAGATTGACAATCGTGATGTTCTCTGCAACAGTTCCAATCAGATTCAGCCCGGTAAACTTCCGATCCTCTGTAATCAACGCGATTTTATTGCGAATTGCATGCCGCGGATGATTGATCTGCACCGGCTTTCCATCCACAAAAATTTCACCGCCGGATTTTTTCCGCATACCAAAGATTGTTTCAACCAGTTCGGAACGCCCCGCACCGACCAGACCGGAGATTCCGAGAACCTCACCGCGCCGAAGCTGAAAGCTGACATTTTTGACCCGGTTTCCGTAGGACAAATTTTTAACCTCCAGAATAACCTGTCCCATGTCTGCTTCTGTCTTCGGAAAGACCTCTGTGATGTCACGGCCTACCATCATGTGAATCAGCTGATTTTCTGTCATATTGGCCGCTGCATCCGTTCCGATAAATTTTCCGTCTCGAAGCACGGTAATGGTGTCACAAATCTGAAAAATTTCGTCCATTTTATGCGAGATATAGATAATTGCGACGCCCGCCTTCTTCTGTCTGCGAATCTGTTCAAAAAGCGTTTCCACTTCCTTATCCGTAATCGCAGAAGTCGGCTCATCCATGACAATCACCTTGGAAGAAAGTGAAATGGCTTTGACAATTTCAATCAGCTGGCACTGTGCAACACTCAAATCACGCATATATGCAGTTGGGGAAATGTCTATATCGAGCTCATCCATCAGAGCCTGTGTTTCCCGGATCATCTGATTTTTGTCAACGCAAAGACCTCGCTTTTTCTCCCTTCCTACAAATATATTTTCATATACCTGCATGTCCAGAATCGGGTTCAGCTCCTGATGAATCATTGCAACGCCCTTTTCCATCGCGTCCTTCGGCCCGCGGGCATGATACGGCTTGCCATCCAAAAGCATTTCGCCTTCATCCATCGTATAAATTCCCATCAGAATTTTCATAAGCGTGGATTTGCCCGCACCATTTTCTCCCATCAGCGCATGAACCTCTCCGGGTTTGATTCGAAGTGTAACATCGTCCAGAACGCGAACACCCGGAAAGCTCTTTGCAATGTGCTTCATCTCAAGAACATATTCCGACATGAGTCATCCCTCCTATCTGAAAGCACCCGGCGGAAACCAATATTTCGCCGGGTGCCCTGTTCTTTTCAAAATAAATGCCTGTGCAATTAGCCCTTGCGTGCAATTGCCTTTTCAGCAGCTGCAACGATATCCGCTGCCAGCAGGTGGTACTGCTCCATCAGGAAGTCCTGCGGGCCGACCTGTCCGAACTGGTTCTGGATGCCGATGCGCTCCTGCGGAACGAGGCATTTTTCCGTCAGCAGGTTTGCAACTGCCGAGCCGAGGCCGCACGAAACCTGGTGGTTTTCTGCGGTGACAATCGCACCAGTCTCAGAAGCTGCCTTGAGAATCAACTCCTCATCGAGCGGCTTCCATGTGTGCATGTCGATCACGCGTGCAGAAATACCCTTTGCTGCCAGCTGCTCCTCAGCCTTGAGTGCTTCATCGACCAGAATGCCGGAAGCGATGATGGTGACATCCGTACCATCACGCAGCGTGACACCCTTGCCGATCTCAAATTCGGAGCCATCCGCATAGACCGTGGTAAAGCCCTTGCGGATCAGGCGCATATAGGTCAGTCCCGGCTGCTTTGCCAGCTGTTTGGTCAGCGCATTGGTCTGCGCATAGTCGCAGGAATCAATGACAACTGCATTCGGCACAGTCATGTACAGTGCACAGTCCTCAAACGGCATATGAGTTGCGCCGTTGAACGCTGCGGTCACGCCAGGGTCAGAACCGATGACATGTACCGGCAGCTGGGAATATCCTGCGGACAGGAATGCCTGGTCAAAGGCGCGGCGGGATGCAAAGCAACCGAACGAATGGATAAATGCCTTCAGTCCGGTTGCCGCCATACCTGCGGCAACGCCCATGGCGTTCTGCTCAGCAATACCTGCGTTGAAGGTCTGCTCCGGGAATGCCTTCAGCAGCTTACCCGTATTGATGCAGCCCATCAGGTCACAGTCGATATGAACAATGCTCTTGTCCTGCTCCATCAGTTCGAGCATTGCGGATACATAACCGTCGCGGTTTGCACGGCTGTCCTTTTCATGCTTTCCAATCAAAGTGTAGCTCATTGGTATTCCCCTCCTTTACTTCTGCGCACGGATGGCTGCGAGCTCTGCCTCGGATGCCGCAATGGCTTCGTCCCACTGCTCCTGCGTCGGCTGGGAGGAGTGTGCGCCGGACGGCTCCGCAAAGGTTGCGCCCTTGCCCTTGGTGGTGTTCAGAATCAGGCAGGTCGGCTGACCCTTGACCTGATAAGCTGCCTGGATGGCATCATAAATCTGCTCGACATCGTTGCCGTCCTCAATATTGATGACATTCCAGCCAAATGCGTCAAACTTCGCGCCGATGCCCTTGCCATGACCCATGACGTCGGCAACCGCACCGTCCAGCTGACGCTTGTTGTCATCTACCAGACAAACCAGATTGTCCAGCTTATAATGTGCTGCAAACTGTGCTGCCTCCCAGATCTGGCCCTCGTCGCATTCGCCGTCGCCAACTGCAACAAAGACATGGTTATTTCTGCCCTGCGCCTTGTTGCCGAGCGCTGCGCCGACTGCCTCACTCATGCCCTGACCCAGAGAGCCGGTTGTCAGATCGACGCCGACTGTCTTCATGCGATCCGTATGGGACGGGAAGTCTGTACCCGGCTGGTTGAGCGTATATGCGCTCTCCATCGGATAATAACCCTTGAGGCCGAGGGTCGCGTACATAACCGGGCCGCCATGACCCTTGGACAGAACGAACCAGTCACGATCCTCCCAGCGCGGGTTTTTCGGGTCGATGTTCATGACCTCACCGTACAGAACTGCCATGGCATCTGCCATCGACATCGAGCCGCCGACATGTCCGAAGCCGCGCGAAGCGATAACCTTCAGCGTTTCCAGACGGATTTCCGCAGCAAAAACGCGCAGCTGCTGCATCTTCTGCTTTTTATCCATGCTTACCTCCTGTTTTGACAGAACAGAAGCCGTCCAAATGCGATATGCACAGGACGGGCTTCCATTCTTTATTCGTCCAATTGCTTTTCGTATGCTTCGAGAATCATTTCTGCCAGCCTGACAGCACCGGTGCAGTCGCCTGCGGTTGCGCTGACGGACTGCTCTCCGGCCTGTACTTCATTGACAAACTGCTGCATCTCCTGATAATACGCTTCACCCCAGCGGTCAAGGTAATGGTCGATACATTCATGTACCTCACCGCCACGGGTAAACTGTGTTACGCGGGCACGGCGCGGGGATTCACAGATGCGCAGCGTTCCCTTCGTGCCGATGATCTCGCTTTCCACATGGGAACCGTGCGGCGCTGTACGTCCGCAGTAGAAAAAGGCTGCGGCATTGTTGTCAAACTGGACAAGCGAAAAGCCGTTGTCGACGTCGTGATTTTTTGCAAAATCTCCGAACACATAGGCACCTCCGCAGGCATATGCTTTCTTCGGCTCTGCGCCGAGCAGCCATCGCGCAAGATCATAATCATGTACGCCCATGTCGAGAAACCACTTGCCGTTTGCTTCCGCGCGCGCGACCTGTGCCTCACCCTGCCAGACCGGGTCAAGGCTGTATCCACGGAAGAAAACTGGTGTGCCAATCTCCCCCGCCTCGATGCGGCGCTTTGCATCGGCATAAGATGCATCGAACCGGCGCATAAATCCCACGGCAAATATCTTGCCTCCGGCAGCCGCCAGACGCTCAATTTCAGCGCATTCTGCGGCATCCATACCGGTCGGCTTCTCAATGAACACATGCAGACCTGCCTCCACCGCCAGGCGCACATGTTCCAGATGTACATTTGTCGGCGAAATGACCGCAACGGCATCCAGCTTTGCCTTCTCCAGCATTTCCGCGTAATCGGTATAGACCTCCGGGGTCTCCCATTCGCGGCGCACCTCATCCAGCTTTGCCTGTGTCCGGGTGCAGACTGCCGCCAGCTCAGCATTGGGAATGCGGAACATTAAATTCTCTGCATGTACCCTGCCGAGCGGGCCCAGACCGACCAGACCAACGCGAACCTTTTTCATACGATGTTCCTTTCTGCGGATCAGTTGATGCGGGCAATTGCCTTAGCCAGCTGCTTCTTCATCTCGAGGTTGCCCTGACGTGCAATCATGATGCGCTGTGCCTGCGGAGAGCCTGCACCGTGCATGGACTCCGGCAGATAGCCGACAGCTGCGGTACCCATGGTCATGTTCTCGATCAGGCGCAGGACGCGCATACGATCCTCCGTCGGAACAGAAGCAACACCCTTGAGGTACTTCTCGATGTAGTCATGCGTTGCCGGATTGCGGTAATCTGCCTCGGACGGCTGCGTTACCATCAGGCCGCCTGCCAGATCCTGTGCCAGGCGCGCAATGTCATACGGGAAGCGGGTGACGTTCTGCTTGCAGACGTTTGCCAGCAGCAGATCGATCAGATAGTTGCCGGACTTGGTCTGCGTGCCCTGAGAGGAACATGCAATGCCGCAGGCATACAGGGTCTCATTCAGGTGAGTCATCTCGATGATCTTGTCCTTGACATGAGATGCCTTTGCACAGCCTGCCATCTCAACAGCCAGAGCGGTAGCACCGATCAGAACGTCGCCGACGCCGACCTTGCAGCCGCCGTAGGACTGTCTGTGATAACCAGCGAAACGCTCTACCATCATGCCTGCGAACTGAGTCTCGCCGTTCAGGAAGATCATGTCATTCGGGATAAAGACGCGGTCGAAGATAACCAGAACTTCATGGCCGCCGTATACCTTGTTGCCGACATCGATATCGTTGTATTCCTCGGTCTTGCGGGTGTCACAGGACTGACGGCCGAGAATCAGGGTGATGCCCTCTGCATCGGTCGGGCATGCGAAGGAAATTGCATAGTCCTCATCGCCCTCACGCATGGAGATGGTCGGCATAACGAGTACATAATGGCTGTTCAGGTAACCGGTCTGATGTGCCTTTGCGCCGGTGACATAAACGCCGTCCGCAGTGCGCTCGACAACATGCAGGAACAGATCCGGATCTGCCTGCTTGGACGGAGACAGGCCGCGGTCGCCCTTGACGTCGGTCATTGCGCCGTCAACAGCGAGGTCTTCCTCCTGAACCATTGTCCAGAATTTCTTAAAGTTTTCAAAATAATTGGTTCCGCATGCCTCATCGGTCTCATACGTCGTGGAATAGACAGCATTGGCTGCGTCCATGCCGACACAGCGCTGGAAGCAAGCTGCGGTCTTCTGACCGAGCAGGCGCTGCATCTTTACCTTGCGGATCAGGTCATCCGTGGACTGATGCAGGTGCGTAAAGCGGTTGACCTTCTTGCCGGTCAGGTTGGAGGTCGCAGTCATCAGATCTTCATACTGCGGATCCTCTGCCAGCTCATAGGTTGCTGCAAACGAGTTGAGCGACGGGCGGACAATCGGGTCGTCCACAACATTTTCAACCTTCTGGCCGAAACGATACAGATTCAGATTCAGCTTGCGCAGGGATTCAATGTACTGTTCTTTTGTCATCATGACAATCTGCCTTCTTTCTCTTTCTATTTTCTTTTATATGTCAAGCGTTTCTCCAAAACGCTTTGCATACTCCTCCGCCAGTTCCGCACGGAACTTCGGATGCGCAATGGCAATCAGGCGCTTGGCACGCTCGCGCAGTGTCTGTCCGCGCAGCTGGGCAACACCGTATTCCGTAACGATGTAATTGACATCGCAGCGGCTGGTAGTTACCGGGCCACCGGTCGTGATGGTCGGAACGATTTTAGACTCTGACTCATTCTTGGTTGCAGAATGCAGTGCAATGATCGAACGACCGCCCTTGGACAGGTTTGCACCGCGGACAAAGTCCATCTGTCCGCCGATACCGGAAATCTGGCGCAGACCGATGGCCTCCGCACATACCTGACCCTGCAAGTCAACCTGTACGCACGAGTTGATGGAAACAACGTTGTCGTTCTGCGAAATAACTGCCGGATTGTTGCATACATCGACCGGAAGCATTTTGATGACCGGGTTGTTGTCGACAAAATCATACAGCTTGCGCGTACCCATCAGGAAGGTCACACAGATGCGTCCGATATCGCGCTGTTTGCACTGACCGTTGATGACGCCGCTTTCAATCAGCGACAGAACGCCATCGGATACCATCTCGGAGTGAATACCGAGGTTCTTTTTGTCGCCGAGGAACGAGCACACAGCGTCCGGCACCGCACCGATGCCGAGCTGGAGGCAGTCGCCATCGCGGACAAGGTCTGCGATGTATTTGCCGATTTTCTGATCTTCTTCGGTGATCTTCGGCGGCTTGGATTCCGGCAGCGGCTCCCACGACAGCAGGAAACCGTCGATGTCAGTGACATGCACGAAGCTCTCGCCGAAGGTACGCGGCATATTCGGATTGACTTCGGCGATGACTGTCTTAGCGGACTTGATTGCCTGCCAGCCGTAATCGCACGAAAGTCCGATAGAAACATAGCCACGCTCATCCGGAGGCGAGCAGGTGAATGCAAAGACATCTACCGGCAGCTCGCCGTTGCGGAACATGTGCGGGACGTCGGAAAAGAATACCGGGGTGTAATCCGCACGGTTTTCCGCGATTGCCTTACGCGCAGGACCGCCGACAAACAATGCATTATGGCGGAAATGCTCCTCCATGCCCGGCTGTAAATACTCGCCGGAGCCGAGATATACCATATGTGCTACTTCAACGCCGTGAAACTGCTCCGCCATACGTGCCATGGTGCGCTGGAAAATAATCGGCTCGCCGACAGCGTGACCGAATACCACACGGTTACCGTCCTTGATGACCGAGACAGCCTCTTCCGGCGTCATGGTATGTTCTTTATAGTAATCTGTCCATTCCATAATCGATTCTCCTCATGTGTTTCGGTCGTGTGTCAGTACACCGGAACATACTGTTCCGGCAGATATCCGAGCCGATAAGAAGACGAGACCCAGACCGCAATAAAAATCAGCAGTACTATGACCAGTATCCAGACTTTTCTCCGGCTCTGCATCCCGTCTTCCTCCTTATATTATGTCAAACCGCAATCAGAACGCGTTGCGGTAAATGTCCAGAATGTCTTCCTCGCTCAGCTCGACATAGTTGTTGCCGAGCAGACGCTGCTGAGTCTCCAGTACGCTCTTTGCGTAAACCGGAAGCTCATCCGCCGTTACGCCATTTTCACGCAGCGGGGTCTTCTTCAGCACGTCGTCCATCAGCTTGTACAGCTCTTCCAGTGCGAACACCGGCTCGCAGCCCAGCTCCGCGCTCAGGATTTCCTCCAGCTGATTGAGCTTGCCGACCGGCTTTTTCTCCTGATACTTGCGCATAACATCGGCAAACATCAGCTGATTGGCCTGTCCGTGCGGGATGTGGTGTACACCGCCGAGCGGATAGCTGAGTGCATGAACTGCTGCACAGCCCGCATGGCCAAATGCGATACCTGCAAAATTGGAAGCGCGCAGGAATTCCGGTGCGTTCTTCTTCCATGCATCCTTGGTGCCTTCTGCGACAGCAGCCTTCCAGCCGCGCAGAATCAGCGACAGCGCACGCTCGGAAAACAGCTCGCTCAGTGCGCAGGCATTCGGGCTGAGATAGGACTCAACCGCATGGATCATGGCATCAATCGAAGAGGTTGCAAATACACCGTACGGCAGGCTTGCCAGCATACCCGGAATCAGGGCAGCTTCATTCGCAAACATTGCCGGGGAAACGATACCCTGCTTGACGCCCTTGGTGGTGCGGTTGATGATAGAGATATTGGTCACTTCACTGCCTGTACCACAGGTAGTCGGAACAATAACCAGCGGATGAACCTTGGTCAGACCGTCCGGCATGCGGTCATACAGATCGTCTACCTTGTCCTCTGCGGTTGCGACTGCAAGAACCTTTGCGATATCGATGATCGTACCGCCGCCAACTGCAATAATGCGGTCATAGTTCTTGCCGCGCAGCTCGTCAAGGATGGCATCAACCATCACATCGGTCGGCTCGCCTGCGCCATACTTCTCCTGGAACAGCGTCTGACAGCCCAGATCCAGCTTGGAAATAGCAGGCTCATAAATATATTCATTTGTGAGAATCAGGTCGTTTGCGCCGAGATTTGCTTCCTTTGCATAATCCGCAAACTGCGCATATTCTGCGACAGCGGGAATCAGCTGAAATGCCTTCATGTCGTGTGCTCCTCTCTCAGATGTCCGGGAAATACTTTGCGTCCGGTGCGGTTACCCACTCATACTCCGGTACGACAGTTGTGACAATATTCTTATCGTCCTGAAGACGGATGCACCACAGGTAATACTCTGCATAGCCCGGTGCAGCAGCCTGAGAATGGGTGACATTTTCCGGCATACCGGTCAGATCGTTGTTCTTCACCTTGAATGCGTCATCGCCGTACTCAGCCAGACCATAACCGTTCTCCGGCAGGAATTTATAGTAATACAGCTCCGGCTCAACATGCTGATGCGGCGGAT
Organism: Butyricicoccus porcorum; assembly: GCF_002157465.1. Taxonomy (GTDB): domain Bacteria; phylum Bacillota; class Clostridia; order Oscillospirales; family Butyricicoccaceae; genus Butyricicoccus_A; species Butyricicoccus_A porcorum. Next base: position 220,484 of record NZ_NHOC01000002.1, on the reverse strand, counting down.
AAGAGGACCACTTGCCCGGGAAATGTACAACCTCGCCGATGAAGAAATTGGTCTCCGGGCAGTTGGAACGGTCGAAAAAGGTGCGGACAAGGCGGGTGGATGCCTCGTTCATCTGGCCTGCACCGCGCTCCTCATTTGCACACAGACAATCCTCCGGACGCATCAGCTTTGCCTCAAAGCTGCGTGCATTTTCGGTGCGTGCAACAGCGATTTCCGCGTCAGCCGTGCAGGTAATGGTGACTGCCGTGTTCTGCGGAACATGCAGCAGAATCGCGCCCTCATGGAAGCAATCGGTGCGGAAAACAGTCTCCACGCCGCCGTCCCATGCGAACGTAACGCCGCCGCTTATCAGATCGTATACGACCTCCTGCGGATAGTTGAAGCTCATCACATCGCCCGCTGCCATGGAAACAACGCCGAACTCCATGCCCATCATTTCCGGATTCTCAACTGCGGAAACCATTTTGTTATAGCCCTTCTCAAACGGGCCCTTTGCAGTATATTTCATCGTTTTACTCCTTTTTTGGATATGACAAAGCCGCCCGCTCTGTTATCGGGCGGCTTTGCCGAATTAGGTGTGTGATAGGTGTTATGAATAAAGGAATATAACCAAAGTATTGAACCACTTTCTCTGCACTTCTGAGGGTGTCCCCCACCGCGGCTTTCGCCGCGATGGGGCAATGTGAGAAAATAAGTGCATGAGAATGAAAGTCACAATGTCATGTAAAAGAGAAATGCAGAGGAAATTGGAAGTGTTGTGATCAATACATTCTCGCTTCGCTGATGTGCTGATCCAGGCGCTTGCGTGCTTCCTGAACCGCCTCGGACTTGGAGGTGGAAGCAACACCGATGTGCCACCAGGACTCATAGCCTTCTGCCATGGTCTTCGGCAGTACCTTTGCGTCGATGATGCAGGAGCCAGTTTCCTTCTTTGCGTCCTGAACTGCCTTGCGGAATTCATCCGGGGTCTTGGCATAGAATGCCTTCATGCCGTAGCCTTCGCCAACCTTGCCGAAGTCAGTGTAGCAGTAGTTGCCGTCCAGCTTGCCGGTCTCCTCGTTGCGGTAACGCATCTCGGTTGCCAGAGAGCCAACGCCGTTGCCCATCTGGAGGTTGTTGATGCAGCCGAATGCCGTGTTATCGAATACGACAACGGTGATCTTTGCGTTCTCCTGGATTGCAGTCGGGATTTCAGAGTTCAGCATCATGAACGAACCGTCGCCGACCAGTGCATAAACTTCCTTGTCCGGCTCAGCCAGCTTGGAGCCGAGGGCACCTGCGATCTCGTAACCCATGCAGGATGCGCCGTATTCCATATTGTAGGAATCCTTTGCATCGGTAACCCACAGACGCTCGAGGTCTGCCGGCAGGGAACCAGCTGCTGCAACAACGATTGCATCGTCGTCGATCTCTTCACGGAGGATGCCAACTGCGTTGGACTCGGTGATGGTGCCGCCGATGTCACGAACGAAGTCATTCATGATCTTTTCTGTCCAGGACGGTACACACGGAACGAACTTGCCTTCGCCGAAGCCTTCACCGTGGTACTGGACGCCCAGAACGCTCAGGCGCTCCTTCTCCCATACTTCGCGGATTTCCTGAATCTCGGTGGTGTAACCGGACTTGTAGCCCTCTGCCTTCAGGCGCTTCATGATCTCTTCCAGCGTTACCTTTGCATCGCCGACACAACGGGTTGCATCCAGCTTTTCCGCATGGAATTCAGAAGTGTTGATTGCCAGAACCTTGATGTCCGGATTGCGGAACAGAACCCACTTGGAACCGGTAACAAAGTCATTGAAACGGGTGCCGACGCCGATAACCAGGTCAGCATCCTTGCACAGCGCATTCGCTGCGAGGCCGCCGGTGACGCCTACGCCGCCAACAGAAAGCTCAAAGCTGTCCGGCAGAGCGGAATGACCTGCCTGCGTCTGGGAAACCGGGATGTTGAATTCCTTACAGAATTCCATGACGGTCTCACCTGCTTCGGAGTAACGAACACCGCCGCCGGAGATGAACAGCGGCTTCTTGGAAGCCTTAATCATCTCAACTGCCTGCTGGATTTCGTACTCATCTGCACAACGGCGTGCGATGTGGTGAACGCGCTTCTGGAAGAAGTAATCCGGGAACTCAAAGGACTCGCCCTGTACATCCTGCGGCAGGCTGATGCAGACAGCGCCACAGTTTGCAGTGTCGGTCAGAACGCGCATTGCGTTAATCATAGCCGGCATCAGCTGCTCCGGACGGGAAACACGATCCCAGTACTTGGTAACCGGCTTGAAGCAATCGGAAGCAGTGATGCTCAGATCGCTCGGAACCTCCATCTGCTGCAAAACCGGATCCGGCTGACGGGTTGCAAAGGAGTCAGACGGGAACAGCAGCAGCGGGATGTGGTTGATGGATGCCGTGAGCGCTGCGGTTACCATGTTTGCTGCGCCCGGTCCGATGGACGAAGAGCACGCGATAATCTTACGGCGATTATGCTGCTTTGCATAGGAAATCGCGACATGTGCCATGCCCTGTTCGTTGCGGCCCTGGTATACTCTCAGGTGTCCCGGATCCTCATCCAGCGCCTGACCCAGGCCAACGACCATGCCGTGACCGAAAATTGTGAAAATACCATCTACAAACGGCTCTACCTTGCCGTCCATCTCGATGTACTGCTGGTTCAGGAACTTAACGACTGCCTGACCGACTGTCATCTTAGTCTTGCTCATTGTTGCATCCTCCTTAAATATTGCATTTCATCTGGAGACTGTCTGTACTGACATCCTCTCGTCTTTTCTTGCTCATATTATAGCATTCTGTCCAAAAACCGTCTTCTATCTTCTTGCTTTTTTGTGCATATATGGTGTCTATCCCCCATTTACACATCCTTGCTGTGAATTTGCCCATTTCCGCCGGATATGGAACGTTCGTTTTCAAATTTTTGCTGTCCGCTCGGTTTCCGCCTGATTTTCCAACCTTCAGCTTTATCTAAAATCCTGCGAAACGCACCTGATTTTTCCATATTCCCACGCTGCACACAAAAAAGCGGCAGCCCTGCAAATTCCTGCAAGGCTGCCGTTTTCGTCGCAAACTGTATGTCCTGACTGGTATCTTTACCTGTTTTCACACACTGAATAGCTCTGAATCTGTACTTTTTCCACATATTCCTGCTTCAGCCCGGACAAAAGCCGATAATGTGCGGTATTTCCATGCTGCTTCTGTGCTTCCGCATCTGCCCAGATTTCCAGCAGGCAAAGGTCATTTTCCGAATCCACCGGATAATAAAACTCATATTTCAGGTTGCCTGCTTCCCCTCTCGACGCTGCGTCAATGCCCAATTCCACAGCCTTCCGATAAAATTCTTCGCGTTTTCCTTCTTTCACCGTGTAACGCACAGTCGCCAAAATCATGGTATTCATTGATCTCATCCTTTCGCCGTGCCGCCGCAGAACAGGCGGCAGCCTGTATTGAAAACAGGCAGAGTATACCACAGCTTTTGAAAAAGGTAAATGCCTCCACCGGAAATTTCCCTCTGTTTTTCCATGCAGCAAAAAAGCAGCCTTTTCCGGCTCCCTCTGCCCAAGGACTGCTTTTCTGTTTTGTTCCCTGAAAACCCGAGAGCGGATCCGCCCCTCTCAGGTGCCCCGAGTGCCTTTCACCCCTGTTGGCCTCATCCCGTTTGTATTGTAACACAATCCGGTGGATAACAGGGAGAATGTGCAAAATCAACCCTTTCAATGTAACGATTGGGTGTGTTTCCCCGTATAGCAGGCTACAGCTGTCCCTCAATATACCGGTAAAAGCCCTCCCGTGTCGCTTTCTGCCGCTGCTTGCTCACCGGGATTTCCATACCGCTGTACAGCTCGAAATGATCGCCCTCAAACCGACGCACATAATCCAAATTAACCAGAAAGCTCTGATGGCAGCGCAGGAAATTTTCCGGCAGCTGTTCTGCCAGCACATTCAGTTTCTGATACACCTCCACGACATCACCCGCTCGGATGACAATGCGCACAATGCGTTTTTGGCTCTCCAAATACTGAATATCTCTGGTCAGGATGCGCAGCATGTGTTTCTGTACCTGCACATCAAGGCAGCTTGTCCGCTCCTGCTCCACTTCCTCTGCCACGCGCTCCAACGTGCTGCGCAGGCGGTCAGCCTCGACCGGCTTGAGCAGAAATCCGGACGGCTTTCCATCAAAAATGCTCTGACAATATTCGATATAACCGGTAAAATATACAATTTTCAGATATGGACAGCTTTCTGCAATCCGTCTGGCAAGTGCGATGCCGTTGGTATCGTTCAGTTGGATATCCAGAAACAATACATCCAGCTCTCCCCGAAGGTCATCCATCAGGCAGGATTCCATCTCTTGCACATTTGACCATGTATAAACGCGATACTCGGAATCCCACACTTCATCAATCTTGCGGGTGAGGCTCTGTACCATCTGGGCATCATCGTCATAAATGCCTATTTTCAGCATGTTCTGTTCTATCTCCCATACAGTATAGAATTATTATCAGTTTACCGTATTATCCCGCTAATTTCAACAAAACCCAGCTTTTTACCGGTTGTTTTATCCGTATATACGAAAAAACAGTCCGGTCTGCACTGCGCAGCCCGGACAATATCCTGTTTTCTGTCAGAATCCAAACGCCTGATAATCCTTATCTGTAAAGCGGTGATAGATCGCATGTCCCATTTCAAGCCGGATGCAGTACCGGTAAGAATCCGGCCTGCCGTCCGCAAAATAGACCAGATAATCAAACTCTTCGTTGTCGATTTTCTGGCAGACCACGTGCGTGGAATACTGCCGGAACACTGCCAGCAGATCATCCAGCCCACAGGGATGCGTTCCAATCTGTTGGATAAATGCCCGCAGGAATGCATTGTCCCCGCAGCTGTCGTGCACATAGGCAGCACCTTCTTCTGATATTGTGATACAGAACAGCTCGCCATCGCGCGTCACAGTGATTTCACCGAGCGGATCTTTTGCATATCCACAGAATCGCCTGAGCGAATCCTCCATTTCATCTGCGCTCTGCTCCGCGCCCAGCAGATGATTCAGTGAATCCAGCGGATAATACAATCCCACTGCATTTTTTGTATATCCGACCTTGATCTGGGATTCCTGTACCAGATCGATCAGTCCCTGTTTCAGGGCTTCAAAATCAAGTGTCTGATCCATATTCCAGCTCCTAACCTCATGATTTGCTGTTTTCCTGCTGATATTTGCGATCAAGCAGATATCGTCTGCGATATTTCAGCATTGCATAGTCCGAAATGCGTTTGAGAACAGTCACATCTGTCGCGCCGCCGACTGCGCCGACAACCGGTGCGCCCTGCAAAAATTTGGCGTACAGCATATCGTTCGCAAGTGCCTTGGCTGTGCGGTGAATCTGGTCATCCAACCGCCCGGTCAGGCGTTCGGTTTCTTCCGACGTGCGCTGCTTTGCGCCGCGGATGCTCCAGCACATTGTATTCATATCGTCATCGCGCTGCTGCATCTCCGCACCGTTGTACAGCGCGGTTTCAATCAGCCGAAGCTGGAACAGGCGTTCCTCCATGGAATCGTAGTCATATCCAAAGCTGAGGGAAATCTCATAGAGATTTTTCAAAACGACACTGACAAACAGCGGGATATCCGGAAGTCCCACGCCGAGCAGACCAAGCCCGATGCCCTCGACAGAGGAAACCAGCAGATTCAACCGCGCACTGTTCCCTGCCCTGCGGCGGAACGCGCGCACATGCCTGCGATCCTCGCGCACCTTCGCCGCATATTCCGCAATTTCATAATCCTCCTGCCGCTTCTGCTTGTTATAGGTCTTCTCAATGACAACGGTTCCCTTTTCAAAAATCAACTGGAATGCCTTGACAAAGGCTGCATCCAACTTGCTTTGTAGGCCGTTCGGAACGAACCGCTGTAGTTTTTCCAGCACGCTTTCTTTTTCCGTGCTGTGCTTCTGGACATATTTCTCCTGTTTTCGGGTGAGGTCGTTCCATTCCTTCTCCCAGAGATCACGTTTCATGCTATCACTCCATCTGACGCTTATATTGCAGTAATTTCCGTCCGGCACACTGATCGGCATCGATGCGCCATCGGCAGACAGAACAGTCCAGGCACTTGCCCGTATCGCGTCCCGCGAGTGCATCTGCCGCCCATGCCGGATTGACCAGTGTGCTGCGGCCGATGTCCACCATATCCACATCGGTTTGCGCAAGCACACCGCGCGCATCTTCCGCCACACGCATGCCATTGACCGCAAATACCGGAACAGATACCTGCCGCTTCATTTCGCCCGCCGCATAAATAACATCTTTATACGGGAAATCCGCCGGCTTTTCCGGTTCAGCCTCGCCGGTAAAGCCGTAGGAAATATCAAGGAAGTCAATACCATGCGCCTCCAGTGCCTTTGCATGACGGATGCCGTCCGCCAACGTCGGCTCAAACGCGCCGAGACGGATGCCCATAACAAAATCCTCCGGGACAATGTTGCGGATACCATCCATGATTTCCGTGATAAACAGCTCCGGATTTTTACCATACCGATCATCCCGATGGTTGACACGGCTGTTCAGGAACTGACACATCAGATAGCTGTGACAGCCATGCAGCTCCACACCGTCATAACCGGCTTCATATGCGCGCCGCGCCGCATCGATAAACGCCTGCTGGATGCGTGCAATGTCTTCCTGCTGCATTTTTACGCCAGTCTTTTCCGTCCCGCCCTGGCGCAGGGTGTAGGCATCCGGACAGAGCGCATGCTCCGCAATGCCGACGATCCCTGCATGGTGAATCTGGACAAAAATCGGGCAGCCCTCCGCATGCACGGCCTCCGTAATGCGGCGCAGGCCTGCGATCTGGCTGTCATCCCAGATACCGAGCTGGCTGTCCGCCAACCGGCCTTCCTGCGTAATGCAGGTCGCCTCCTGAATAATCAATCCCGCACCGCCGCGCGCCATCGCACGATAATGCTCCACATGGCGGTCGCTCACGATACCGCTGTCATCCGTCCAATGATAGCATACCATGGGTGGAACGCAAATGCGATTGCGAATGCGTGTGTTCCGAATAAAAAAATGATCCTGTAATACTTTCTTCATGATTTTCCTCCCTGCGGCCTGCCGCCGCTGTCGCGCCCCCGTGCAGCACATGCAAAAAAGCCCGGCGAAGCTGCTTCGCCGGGCCGGGGGATCAGTTTTCCTGCCGCAGCTGTTCGAGAATCAGCTGCTTGCAGCGTGCAAAATAATCGTCAAGTGCAAAAGCATTTTTATCTACCAGATATTGCAGCGTTGCGCCTTCCATCATGGAAACCATCAACGCGCTGAGGAAGCTGCGCTGCTGTGGCGAAACCCACGGCGCGTAGCGCGCAATCACGCGGCTGATTTCCTCGCGCCACTTGCGGAATGAAACAGCAAACTGTTCACGGATTTCCTCATCCAGATGTGCCTGTGTCCAGAAATCAATTTCCGCATAGTCGTATTTGGTTTCATGCAGGATGAACTGCTTTTTCTGTTCAAAAAAGATATCCAGCTGGGCATCCAGCCCCGCATCTGCCTGCTCGCGCAGTTCTGCGCGGATATCCAGACAGCGCCGTTGCAGCCGATGCAGCACAGCGAGCAAGAGATCTCGTTTGGACTTAAAATAATAGTGGATATTCGACTGGAAACATCCGGCATATTCCGCCACAAGGTGGATGCGCGTGCCGCTGATGGTGTGCTCCTGCACGACGTCAAGTGCAGCATCGAGAATTTTGTCCTCTGTCGACATCGCCTTGTCACTTTGTAGTTTCATATATATTGCAACTCTTTCTTACATCACATCCGTACTGAGCACCGGCGGACGCAGACCGCCGGAAATCTGTGCATTCTTGCGGGCAATACGGACGATGTTGTTGGAATGGTCACCGACGCGCTCATAATCATGCAGAGCCTCGGCAAAGATAATGCCGGGCTGGGTGCTGCACTGTTTCGCACGCAGGCGCGCAATGTGGTTGTTCTCCGACTGCTGGGTGAGTGTATCTATCTCATCCTCCAGATGATGCAGCTCCAGCGCATCCTGTTCGCTCAGATTATGACACAGGAAGCCGCTGAAGGCGCGGTCATACAGCAGCAGATCGACCTCATAGATTTTTTTCAGTTCTTTCCGCGCTTCGTCGGAATAAATCAGATTGTTCTGTACACACTGTTCGGTCTTTTCGAGCAGGTTAATGGCATGATCGCCGATGCGCTCAAGATCTCCGACCAGATGGAACATATTTGCCACAATCTGCGGCACATGAGCCGGCAGGTTGTGTCCGCTGAATTCAACCAGATAGTCTGTAATGCCATGGTTTAGGAAATTGATGACATTTTCCCGCTCACGAATTTCGTCCGCATGACTGGTATCGTTGTCCAGCATGCCCTCTGCTGCCAGAATAAAGTTCTGACGGACAAGGCCTGCCATGCGCTCCAGCTCCTTGTACAGCTGGCGCGTGGTGACGCTCGGCGCAACAATCTGCTTCGGGTCGATATAAGTAAAGCGATACGCGCTCTCGTGCACCTTCTTCGGTACAAAGAAATACGAGAGATTGACCAGTTGTTTGACAAACGGCAGCAGCACGAGCGCTGTCACCAGCTTGAAGGTGATGTGGAACATCGAAATCTGTACGACCGGATTGTCCGTCACCAGTGAATAGACATTGACAAACGGTGTCAGCATCGTCAGCGGGACAAAGAGAATGCCGCCGATGACGTTATAGGCACAGTAAATGACAGCCGCACGCTTGGTATTGTTCTTTGCGCCGATGGACGACAGGAACGGCGTGACAGACGAGCCGATATTGATACCACAGACCAGAAATGCCGCGAACCGAATCGGCATCAGACCCTGCATTGCGAGTGCCTGCAAAACACCGACCGCTGCGGACGAGCTCTGAATGACCGCACACAGCAGAATACCGACCAGAACGCCGATAATCGGATTGGTTGCGGATGCAATAAAGCTCTGGAATTCTGGGATATCCTTCAGGCTGGACATCGAACCGCTCATCGTGTGCAGTCCCTGGAACAGGATACCAAAACCAAGTATAATCTGTCCGATGTTTTTCTGCAAGTCTTTTTTGCAGAACATCTGCATAATCGAGCCGACAAAAATACATGCCGGTGCGAGACCGGATACATCGAGCGCGATCAGGATGCTCGTCATGGTTGTACCGACATTTGCGCCCAGGATGACGCCAGCCGCTTGTACCAGATCCATAATCCCGGCATTCAAAAAGCCCATACACATGATAGTGGTCGCCGAAGACGACTGAACAACGGCAGTGACCAGAACACCGAGAAGAAATCCCATGACAGGATTTCGCGTCAGTTTTTCCAGCAGGCTGTTCAACTTCGGACCTGCCGCGAGCTCCAGTCCGGCGCCCATATAGCGCATGCCGAACAGGAACAGGCCAAGTCCGCCGCACAGCGACAGAATGTTGTTAAATCCCATTGTATTCTCCTCATAACAGCAGTATTCGCCCCAAACCATTCCTTTTTCGGGTAATAAGCCGAAAATCGTCATAATCTGTAAAGCGACTTCCAGGGAATATTATAACACTTCTGTTCTGTATTTGCACCTGCTTTTTTACATTCTTTTATAGTTTCTATTACATGAATTTTACATTTGTTATGCAGAACGCACAAAGCCCGCCCCCGTATTATCCCGGGAAGCGGGCAAAGCATGTAAAAACAGATTAAAGAATCTGATCTTCCGTACACAGTTCGCCGGAATAGCGCGTGACACAGAACGGTTCGGTTCGGCTGTCGGCATGAATGCCCAGCTCACTGAGCAGCGAAACCATCTCATTGCACACATCAAAATCCTGATCCTTGTGTGCGATGGAGACACGCATGGTGCCGTTGTACGAGCTGATGAGCAGTGCATAGGTCTGCGCGGCACTCGGCAGGATCGCGCCATATTCCTCAACATACGGCAGCATGGAATCAGGAAGTGCGAACCGGCCGACATTGGTGACGAGGAAACTGTCCTGAAGGACAAAATTGCGCGCAACCTCGATGCCTTCCTTTACCTTGTCCGCCAGCGGCATTTCACGCTCATGCAGCTCCAGACAGACCTCACTCGCTGCCTTTCCGCGGTACAGCAGCTGCTCCGGCACGAGCTGGGTCATAAGGAAATCATGTGTCTTACGGCACGCCTCCTCCAGCGGGAGCGATTCATACTCCGACAGATACGGCAGGTCGAGGAAACAGATAAAATAGCGCGTAGTGCTGCTCGGAATCACCTGGCGCAGGTCGACCGGAATCTGCGAGATGACCGGCTTATCCACGCCTTCGCCGTACTTGTGGTAAAAGGCACGGCTGAACACCGGCGTGAGCACGGTCAGCGGGCTGACACCCAGCTTCTTTGTAACCGCATGCAGCTCAGAAAACGGGAACGTAATATCGGTTACGACCTCTGCCACATCGCCGAGGTTGGTCAGCCCCTCTGCATGCACAGCCTCCGGCTTCTGATAAATGCCGTCCGCCTTCGGCTCCATCTCCTGCAAAGCACGGAACGCATCTTCACTCTCCTCGCGGGTGTACATGGTATCCAGCGCGCGGATGCTGCCGTCATTCCTGACCGGCTTGCCGCATTCCTGCAAATACAGGAACAGCACGCAGCGGATAAATTCTTCAAAGCCTCTGCCGTCGCTGATGCTGTGCTGATATTCCATGTAAATATTGTTGCCGCGGTAGCCGACGAGGAACAGATAATGGTGTGTATCCGCCGAACCGATGGCATATCGGTGCTCTACCCCCGCCGGATCAAACGGCAGAACAACCGGATCCTCGCCGTTAACATAGCACTGATACGAAGTTTCGGTCTTTTCAATGCCGATGCACATATGCGGGAAACGCAGCAGCGCAATGCGTACTGCCTTGAGCAGGCATTCCGGGTCAACCGGCTCGCTCATGCGGATGGTATGGCGTGGCACGCACGCCACGGTGGATTCTGTATTATAAAGAAAAATTTTTCCATAGCTATCCGTCATTGTCAGCGGATTGATTCGTAAATCAGTCATAATTACCTCCGATGGAAAATTATCAAACGAAAAATACCTAATATGTCTCCTATTATCATATTTTCCTCTCCAAGTCTATTATATTTACTTTCCATCCGCATGAAAATAGCTGGAATAAACAAATTTTGCTCTCAGATGTATAAAATTTTGTCCGACTAACTATATTTGTGCATCAATTGGCAATATGCTGTACCGCAGGCACAAAAAATCCCCCAGTTTCGACAAAAAGCGAAACCGGGGGATTCGAGGGGATCAATTTACTTGTTTTCCTCGATGTACTTGACAATGTCACCGATGGTGTTCAGCTTCATTGCTTCCTCATCCTCGATGGTGATGTCGTAGTTTTCCTCGAGATCCATCATCAGCTCAACGATGTCCAGGGAATCCGCCTTCAGATCTTCCTTAATGCTGGTGTTCTCGCTCAGCGTGCTGACATCTACGTCAAACTTTTCTGCAAGCAGTTCGCAAATCTTTTCGTACATAACTTAATTCTCCTTCATGTTTTATAAATTTGTATCGTTGAAAACTCCGATTTTGCGGAATTTATCATACCGTTGCTGACGCAGGGCGTCGCCGGACATGACGTCCAGCCGCTTCAGTGAATCGGTCAGAGCGGATTTGATGTTGCGGAAATACGATGCACGGCTTCTTCCTTCGCTGATAATGCCCTCAATCATGCCAAAGCGGTACAGATCGCGCGCTGTAATTTGCAGCGCCTCCGCTGCCTCGAGCTCGCGCGAAGCATCCTTCCACAGGATGCTGGCGCAGCCGCGCGGTGAAATGACCGAATAAATCGCATTCTGCATCATGTACACTTCATTTGCTACAGCAATGGCGAGTGCACCGCCGCTGCCGCCTTCACCGGTAACAATGGATACGACCGGCGTGCGCAGTCCCATGAATTCATACAGATTGCGTGCAATCGCCTCGCCCTGTCCGCGTTCCTCGGCGCCAACGCCACAAAAGGCGCCTGCCGTATCGACAAAGCAGATGACCGGACGATGGAATTTTTCCGCCTGACGCGCCAGGCGCAGCGCCTTGCGGTAACCCTCCGGATGCGCCATGCCGAAATTGGCCGCAATGTTCTCCGCCGTGGTATGCCCCTTCCGCTGGCCGATTACCGTCACCGGTGTGCCATTCAGACGCGCAATGCCGCCGAGCATTGCGTGATCGTCACCGTACAGGCGGTCACCGTGCAGCTCCATAAAGTCGTGAAAGACTTCATTTACAATATCATCTATGTTCGGACGCGCGGCATCGTGGATGACGCGCAGCTGTTTTTCCATGTTCTGTTCCATGCTCATTCCCCCCGCTTTGCTTTGCAGCCATGCACGGAAAGCAGATCGGCAAGCGTCTGCTTCATGCGGCTGCGCGGTACAATGGCGTCGCAGAAGCCGTGTTCGAGCACAAATTCTGCGGACTGGAATTCGTCCGGCAGCTTTTCACCGATGGTGCCCTCAATGACACGTCGTCCGGCAAAGCCAACCGTCGCGCCCGGCTCTGCCAGAATAATGTCACCCAACATGGCAAAGCTCGCCGTCACGCCGCCCGTCGTCGGATCGGTCAGCACGGTGATATACAGGCCGCCTGCCTCAGAATGTCTGGCAGCCGCACCGCTGACCTTCGCCATCTGCAACAGGGAAAACATGCCCTCCTGCATGCGTGCGCCGCCGGAACAGGTAAACAGGATGACCGGGAGTGCGTGCTCCGTGGCATATTCAAACAGCCGCGTCAGCTTTTCGCCGACAACACTGCCCATCGATGCCATCATGAAATGGCTGTCCATTACGCCAATGCAGGTTTTCATACCGCCGATGCGGCACGTACCGGTCACAACCGCGTCGTTCATACCGGTCTTTTCGCGCAGGGCGGCAATTTTTTCCGCATAGCCTTCAAAATTGAGCGGGTCGGCGGTTTGCAGCGAGCCAAACAGCTCGTGAAATGAATCGCGGTCTGCAATCTGCCGGATGCGCGTGCGCGCCAGCAGGCGGCCATGCGCGCCGCAGGTCGGACATACATACAGATTTTTGCCATATTTCGCGGCAGAAAGCTGCGCGCCGCACTTTTTGCATACCACAGAAACGGGGCTGTCCTTCTCTCCCGCTTTGGACTTGATCTGTCTGGAATTTTCCCGTGTTTTCGGAAATAAATCAATCAGCACTGTGAGCCCTCCAAACAACGCTGTACATCAGCGTTTTGTATCAAACGTGCCGTCTTCTATCGAATTCGTATGAAACTGAGCCGTTTCAAACGCTTCCGACAGCAGGATAGACAGCTGATAATCCGTGTTGGTCACAATGCCCTCAAACAGCATTTCCGACAGTGCGCGCTTCATGCGCGCCAGCGCCTGCGCGCGGTCGCAGCCGAACGCAATCAGCTTCCCTATCATACTATCATAAAACGGCGGAATTGTATACCCCTGATAGACGGCGGTATCCACGCGCACGCCTGCGCCGCCCGCCAGATGCATCGACTGGAGGGTGCCCGGCTGCGGGCGGAACTGTGCATCCTCCGCATTGATGCGGCACTCGATGGCATGTCCGCACCGCGGCACATCCTCCTGCACGATGTCCAGCTTTTCGCCGGATGCAATGCGCAGCTGCCATGCGACAAGGTCGATACCCGTAATCGCCTCGGTAATCGGATGCTCGACCTGAATGCGCGTGTTCATCTCGCAAAAATAAAAATTCTGCTGGCTGTCTACAAGGAACTCGACTGTTCCCGCGCCGACATAGCCCGCACGCTTTGCCAGACGAACAGCACAGTCGCACATGCTGCGGCGGTGCTCCTCGTCCAGGAACGGCGACGGTGCTTCCTCAATCAGCTTCTGATGACGGCGCTGAATGGAGCATTCCCGGTCATACAGGTGGATGACATTGCCTTCGTTGTCTCCCAGCACCTGTACCTCGATGTGGCGCGGCTTGGAAATAAACTTTTCCATATACAGCCGTCCGTCGCCAAAATTGACGACAGCTTCGCTGGAAGCGGATTCAAATGCCTCCTTGAGCTGGGTTTCGTCCTCTGCGACACGGATGCCCTTGCCGCCGCCGCCGGCAGATGCCTTGAGCATGACCGGATATCCGATTTTCTCTGCCCAGTGCGCCGCATCCTCGATGGTTTCGACAATGCCGTCCGAGCCCTCCGCCAGCGGAACGCCCGCCTCGCGCGCCATGTCACGGGCGGACGTCTTGTCGCCCAGCGCACGGATGGTTTCTTCCTTCGGCCCGATGAACACCAGACCATTTTCTGCACAGGCGCGTGCGAAATCCGCATTCTCCGACAGGAAGCCGTAGCCCGGATGAATCGCCTGTGCACCCGCGCCGATCGCCGCTTCAATGATGTTGCTGATATTCAGATAGCTGTCCTTTGACGGAGCAGGGCCGATGCAGACCGCTTCATCCGCAATCTGTGCATGCAGCGCCTCTTTGTCTGCCTCCGAATACACGGCGACGCTGAGAATGCCGAGGTCACGGCAGGCACGGATGACGCGCACCGCGATTTCGCCGCGGTTGGCAATCAATACCTTTGTAAACATGGGGCTCAGTCCCCAATCGCACAGGTAAACGTACCCTGTGCCGCCTTTTCGTCGCCGACATAGGCGACGCCGTCCGCGACGACGATCTTGCCGCGGATCTTAACCAGCTGAACCTTGAGCGTCAGCGTATCGCCCGGCAGCACCTTGCGGCGGAACTTGATTTTATCCCACGACGCAAAGTAACCGGTCTTGCCGCGGAATTCCTCGCGCGACAGGATCGCGGTAGCACCGGTCTGTGCGAGCGCTTCAATGATAAATACGCCCGGCATGACCGGATTTCCCGGAAAATGCCCGGCAAAGAACATCTCGTCGCCGGTCAGATGCTTGATTCCGGTCACGGTTCCCGCTTCCAGATCCATCTCCTCTATTGAATCGACCATCAGCATCGGGTCACGATGCGGAATGATCGCCTTAATCTGTTCTGTATCGAGCAGCAATTGCCGTACCTCCTTACGCAATCACGATAAGCGGCTGGTTGTATTCCACAAGATCGCCGTTCTGCACGAGAACACGGCTGACCTTGCCGTCACACGGGCATTCAATCGTGTTCATTGTCTTCATCGCTTCGATGATGCACAGCGTTTGTCCCTTGCGGACGCTGTCGCCCACCTCGACCAGCGGCGGCTCCTCCGGCGCATTCGCCGCATAAAAGGTGCCGACCAGCGGGGCAAATACGACAGTTCCGTCGAACTTCTCCTCCGGCGTCTCCTGCTTCTGTGCAGCTACCTCCGCCACTTGTGCGGCAGGGACAGCTGCGCCGGCAGAGACAGGGGCATGTGTCTCCACGGTGATGGAAAACTCATCGGTCTTGACCGCCAGCTTTGCCAGATTTTTCTGTGCTGCCTTGTCCGCAAAGGCAAAGGCGAGCTCCTTCAGATCATTGATCTCCATGCGAAATGCCTCCTCAGTCCTGATACTTGCGGATCAGGATTGTCGCATTGTGCCCGCCGAAGCCCAGCGAATTGGAAATCGCCGCGCTCACCGGGCAGCTGACCGCCTGATTGGGGACATAATCGAGGTCACATGTCTCATCCGGCTGTTCGTAATGGATGGTTGGCGGGATTTTATCTTCCTTCACCGCCATAGCGCATGCAATTGCCTCAATTGCGCCCGCCGCGCCCAGCAGATGTCCCGTCATGGACTTGGTCGAGGAAATCTTGACGCGCTGTGCGCTTTCGCCGAATGCCATCTTGATGGCATCGGTCTCACACTTGTCGTTGACCGGCGTGGATGTGCCATGCGCATTGATGTAATCGATGTCCGCCGGGGTCAGACCCGCATCCTCGATTGCCATGGTCATTGCACGTGCCGGGCCTTCTCCCGTCGGATCGGGGCTGGTGATATGATACGCATCGCTGGTCGTACCGTAGCCCGCGACCTCTGCAAGGATTGTCGCGCCGCGCGCTTTGGCGTGCGACAGGCTCTCCAACACCAGAACGCCGGCACCCTCGCCCATGATGAAGCCGCTGCGGCGCGCATCGAACGGGCAGCAGGCTGCTTCCGGGTCGGATTCCGTGCTCAGTGCATGCATATTGGCAAAGCCCGCGACCGCAATCGGGACAATGCTCGACTCTGCGCCGCCGACCACTGCGATATCGAGATAGCCGTGACGAATGGCACGCATGCCTTCGCCGACTGCATGGGTGCCGGATGCACATGCGCTGACCACCGAAAGGCTCGAACCCTTCAGGCCATAGGTCATCGAGATATGAGCAGACGCCATATTGCCGATCATCATCGGGATGCAGAACGGTGAAACACGGCGCGCACCGCGCTCATTCAGCTTGGTCTGCTCGTCGCTGAAGGTCTGGATGCCGCCGATGCCGGAGCTGACCAGAGTGCCCGCGCGGAACGGGTCAAAGCTGCCTTCCTTCAGGCCCGACTGCTCCATCGCCTGTGCTGCCGCCGCCAGTGCATACTGGCAAAACCGGTCCATGTGCTTTGCTTCACGCTTATCGATATATGCCGTCGGGTCAAAGTCCTTTACCTCGCCCGCGACGCTCGCTTTATATCCCTCGGTATCAAACCGTGTAATCGGCGCAATGCCGTTTTTGCCCGCGAGCAGGCCGTCCCAGTATTCCTGTGCAGTGTTGCCGATCGGCGTAACGGCGCCGATGCCGGTGATGACAACGCGTTCCATGTAATTTCCTCCTTAGACCGGCGGAGCCAGCCGTCCGCGCTTACAGCGCGGTGTTGCCGTCCACCGAGAGTACCTGCCCGGTGATGTACGACGCCTTATCTGACGCCAGAAAAGCAACTGCCTCCGCAATTTCTTCCGGTTTTCCAAACCGCCCGAGCGCAATGCGCGCACGCGCGTTTTCCTTGATTTCATCCGACAGTTCGTTTGTCATATCGGTCTCCGTAAAGCCCGGCGCAACCGCATTGACGCGGATGCCGCGCGCGCCCAGTTCCTTCGCCGCCGTCTTGGTCAGGCCAATAACGCCTGCCTTTGCCGCGGTGTAGTTGACCTGTCCGAAGTTGCCGAACATGCCGGAAATGGATGTAATGTTGACAATGCTGCCCGTCTTCGCACGCACCATCTGTGCGCCGACCAGACTGGTCATATTGAATACGCTGCTCAGGTTGGACTGGATGACAGCGTTCCACTGCTCCGCCTTCATGCGGATCATCAGGCCGTCGCGCGTAATACCCGCGTTGTTGACCAGAACGGCGGGGACACCAATTTCGTCCTTGATCTCCTTAACTGCCTGCTTGCATGCCTCGTAATCGGATACGTCCCAGGCCTTTGCGTATGCCTGTACGCCCATAGCACGGCATTCCTCCGCGACAGCCTCCGCCTTTGCGACATTAGACACGCAGTTGATGACGATATCATAGCCGTCAGAAGCCAGCTTTCTGGCAATCGCCGCACCGATTCCGCGCGAAGCGCCTGTTACAATTGCAAGTTTACCCATAATCAATCGACTCCTTCATCTCCGGACAGTGCCGGTGCGCCGCGCAGCAGTGCGTCAGCGTCCTGCACCATCGTTTTGATAATATCATAACAGGTTGAGGGATGATTTACCATACCCGCAATCTGACCGGACATGAAGGTGCCTTCCTCAAAATTGCCGTCCTGTACTGCCTTGCGCAGCGAACCGGCGGTCATCGCCTCGATTTCCTCCAGCGTGCGCGTCTCGATGTGTCCTTCCATCTCCATGAGCTTGCGGGACAGCGGCGTCTTGAGCGAGCGCACCGGATGGCCGGACGCCTTGCCGGTCACAACGGTGGAAATATCGCTCGCCTTATAAATCAGGTCTTTATATTTCGGTGCAATGCTACATTCTTCTGCCGACAGGAACACGGTGCCGCACTGGACGCCCTCCGCGCCCATGATGCGTGCGGCAGCCAGTCCACGGCCGTCCGCAATGCCGCCTGCGGCAATGACCGGAATGTTTACGGCATCGACTACCTGCGGCAGCAGTGCCATCGTCGTAGTCTCGCCGATATGTCCACCGGACTCCATGCCTTCGGCAATGACGGCATCCGCGCCGACGCGCTCCATGCGCTTGGCGTACGCCACCGACGCGATGACCGGAATAACCTTGACACCGGCTTCCTTCCACTGCTTCATGTACTTCGCCGGAGACCCTGCACCCGTCGTGACAACCGGCACGCCCTCATCAATGACGAGCTGTGCAATGTCGTCCGCCGTCGGGCTGAGCAACATGATGTTGAGTGCAAACGGCTTATCCGTCAGCGATTTTGCGGTGCGCACTTCGTCGCGGATTACTTCAACCGGCGCTGCGCCGCCTGCAATAATGCCCAGACCGCCCGCATTGGACACCGCTGCTGCGAGCTTTCCATCTGCAATCCACGCCATCGCGCCCTGAAAGACCGGATAGCGGATATTCAATAACTCTGTAATTTTTGTACGCATATATTGTCCTCTTTCCTCATTACAGGCGGATGAGCACAGCGCCATAGGTCAGGCCGCCGCCGAAGCCGACAAAAATCGCGGTCTGTCCGTCCTTCAGCAATCCCTGCCGCCGCATTTCATCCAGACAGATGGGTACAGACGCGCTGGACGTATTGCCCACGCGGTCGAGATTGCTGAATACCTTCTCGGCCGGCAGTCCGTAGCGGCGAATGACCATATCCAGAATGCGCATGTTCGCCTGATGCGGCACGATCCAGTCCACCTGTGAGATATCCATGCCTGCCCGGTGCAGTACGCCGTCAATGGCATCCGGCACCGCACGCGCGGTAAAGCGGAATACGGTCTTGCCGTCCATGTGCAGGTAATGGTTTGTGTTGGCTTCGCGCGGCATGGCAAGCGGGTTCTCTGCTGCAAAAGCCGGCGCAAACAGCGCATTGCCGTTTTTGCCGTCCGAGCGCATATAGGTTCCCAGAATGCCGTCTTCCGCGTCACTCCATTCGTACACCGCAGCACCCGCACCATCGCCGAACAGGCAGCAGACCGTGCGGTCGGTGTAATCGATCAGGTGGCTGAGCACCTCCGCACACACAACGAGCACACATTTTGCCTTGCCGCAGCGCAGATAGCTGTCCGCAACGTCGGTCGCATATACGAAGCCGGAGCACGCCGCCGACAGGTCAAACGCAAACGCATGCGCTGCACCGAGCCTGTCCTGCAACGCGCAGCTGAGCGTCGGCGTGAAGCTGTCCGGGGTCACCGTACAGGCGATAATCAGGTCGATGTCCTCCGCCTTTCGTCCGGCGTCGTCCAAAGCCCGCTGTGCTGCGGGCAGCGCCACATCAATCGCCTGCATGTCCACGGCAACGCGCCGCTCGCGGATGCCGGTGCGCTGCACAATCCATTCGTCCGATGTGTCCACCATCTGTTCCAGCATCTGATTGGTCAGGCGTGTTTCCGGCAGAAAGCTGCCTGTTCCCGTAATTCTGCTGCCGATTGCGATCACTCCCATCCGATTTTATTTTGCCAGATAAATGTTTAGATTGACAAACTTATCGAAGCCTATTATAATTTATGGCAGTTAAGTTGTCAATCATTTTTTAGAAAATTATCTAATATCAGACATCTATAATTTAGCATGGAGGTTATTTCCTATGATTTGTACCGCTTTTTTCCCCGGTCAGGGTGCACAGCACCCTGACATGGGACATTCCCTGTACGACAACAGCGCGGCGGCACGTAATATTTTCGACCGCGCCAGTGAAATTGTCGGTTACTCTGTTTCCGACCTCTGTTTCCGCAGTGATAAGGAAGAGCTGTCGCGCACAGTAAACAGCCAGATTGCCATCTTTACCTGTTCGATGGCGGGTCTCGCAGCCCTGCGCGAGCGCGGTGTACAGATAGATGCCTGCGCGGGCTTCTCTCTCGGTGAATATACCGCACTGGCAGCATCCGGCGTGCTGTCGCTCGAGGATGCCATCCGTCTGGTACAGCGCCGCGGTGAGCTGATGCAGCAGGCAGCGGACAGCACCGATGGCTGCATGGCTGCCGTACTCGGACTGGACGATGCAACGGTCGAGCAGATTTGCGCACAGATCGAGGGGATTGTCCTGCCGGTCAACTACAACTGCGACGGCCAGCTGGTCATCGCAGGAGAACGTGAAGCGGTCACCGCTGCCGCTGCCGCCTGCAAGGAGGCCGGCGCGCGCCGTGCCGTGCCGCTGGCAGTTTCCGGCGCATTCCATACGCCGATGATGGAATCCGCTGCTGCACAGCTGCGCACCTTCGCCGAGGACCTGACATTCCATGCTCCGGAAATCCCGCTGTACACCAATGTCACAGGCGAGCTGCTGGATGTGCCGCAGTATCCGGAATATCTGGAGCGCCATATGGTCTCCCCGGTTCGCTGGAAACATCTCGTACAGAATATGATGGCGGATGGACATACAAACGCGCTGGAAATCGGCATCGGCAAGACGTTGACCGGCTTTGCGCGCCGCATCTCCCGCGACCTGACCTGCCGCGTCGTCGAAACAATGGACGATGTCACCGCGGTCACCGAATAACTGCAATCATACATACCTGCGCCCGGTCTGTCCACAGGCCGGGCGTTTTTTCATATCAATGGAGCAGGATTCATGGATTCTGCACCTCTGTCCTCGTGGAATCTATGAAAAACGTCATTTCTGTAACCAGATGAAACAATTTATTTGACTATTGTGCAAAAAAAGCATATACTGAAATAGGCAGGGAAGCTCTTCCTGCCTTTTCTTTTTGCTTAATTTGATTCAATTTTTCGATTGAACTGTTTATAGGAGGAATATTTTGTCTACTCACACAAATGAAGCGGCAGAAACTGCCGTTACCTTTGACCAACTGGGCCTTTCCCCGGCTGTCCTGCGTGCCATCGGTGAAATGGGCTTTGAACAGCCGACTGAAATTCAGGCGCGCGCCATCCCCGCAGTCCTGTCCGGCGGCGACATCATCGGCCGCTCACATACCGGTACAGGTAAGACGATGGCGTTCGGCGTTCCCGCAGTGGAACGCTGCCTGCGCCATGCCGACTGCCGGGAAACACAGGTTCTCGTGCTGTGCCCGACACGCGAGCTCGCCATGCAGGCATGTGATGAAATCCGCAAGCTGACACGCTATACCCAGGCCATCCGCGCGGTTGCACTGTACGGCGGCCAGCCGATTCAGAACCAGATTCCCCAGCTGCGCCGCGGTGCAGAAATTGTCATCGGCACGCCGGGACGCATCATGGACCACATCCACCGCCACACGCTGAAGCTGGACAATCTTTCCATGGTTGTCCTGGATGAGGCAGATGAAATGCTGAACATGGGCTTCCGCGAGGATATTGAGAGCATTTTGTCGTATATGCCGGACGGACACCAGACTCTGCTGTTCTCCGCGACCATGCCGCAGGCGATTCTGGACATCACCGACCAGTACCAGCACGACCCGCTGATGATCGAAACCCAATCCGGCCCGGAACGCACGATGGATACCATCGAGCAGTATTACTATGAGGTGCCGCTTGGCAGCAAGATGGACGCACTCGCGCTGCTGCTGCACACGCACGAGCCGAAGCTGTCCATCATCTTCTGCAATACCAAGAAGATGGTCGAGGAGCTCAACCGTTATCTCAGTGAGCACGGCTTCCATTGCTCCATGCTGCACGGCGATATGAAACAGGAAGCGCGTACCGCGGTTATGCAGGCATTCAAGTCCGGCCGCACGCCGATCCTGATTGCGACTGATGTCGCCGCGCGCGGCATCGATGTCGACGATGTGGACGCGGTTTACAACTTCGACATTCCGCAGGATTATGAATATTATATCCACCGCATCGGCAGAACCGGCCGTGCGGGCAAATCCGGCATGTCCTATACACTCGCCGCCGGACGCCGTCAGGTGTTCCAGGTGCGCGATATTTCCCGCTTCATCGGCGCGCCGATTGCGCACAAGCCGCTGCCCTGCACGCAGGATATCATTGACCGCAAAAAGGACGAGCTGGTTGCGGAAATCCGCGGACAGCTGCAAAAGCCCGGCTCCTCCGACTGCAATCCGCTCATCGTCGAGCTGATGGAAGAGGGCTACAGCCCGGAAAAGCTGGCAGAAAGCATGATGGAGCTGCTGCTCCAGCGCGAGATGACCGATGTTCCGGTTCTGGCAATCCCGCGTCCGGTCGGCGGAAAGCAGAGTGGCAGCCCGCTGCCGCCCCCGCCGGAAGGCTATATCCGCCTGCGCTTCAGTGTCGGACGCTATCAGCGCGTCGCACCGAATCACATCGTCGCAGCGATTGCAGAGGCGACCCGCATTCCGGGCAAGCAGATTCAGAAAATCTACTGCTATGGCGAATACAGCCTCGTCGAAGTGCCGAGCAAATACAAAAATGTCATTATCCAGAAGGTTTCCGGCACAAAAATCGGTGGACACAAGGTGGATGTGCGCCTGTATGACTCGAAGAATCCAAAGGCAGCCTCTCAGGGCAGCCGCCGAAGCAATGCGGAAAAACCGTCTTCCCGCGGCAAACGCCCCGCAGAAAACCATCGCCGTCTTCCCTCCCGCAGTCCTGCCCGCCGGAAAAAAGCAGGACATTCACACTGATTTCTTACGTTGTGTCTAAAATGCATCGTATCATGTGCAAATATGCACACAATGTGCAATATGATAGACTTTTTCGTCGTTTTTACTCCTATGCCTGCAATTCCCTCTTGTTCTTTTGTTTCTTTTCCCCTATAATAAGCGTATAATTCCGTTTTCCCCAGAAAGGAGTGTTCCGATATGTCCGATCATACCGCCCATATCCCGCAGGTCTCTGAGTACTATGATGGCCTCTATGTACTAAACGGCGCTGTTATGGATAAAGACAGCTACGAAAAGCACACGGCCGCCGCACCTGAAGTATCACCGGAAGCTGATACGGCTGCGCCTGCCGCATCGCCGGAAGCGGATACCGCTGTGGCGAGCGATCCGTTCAGCGTCCCGCAGGATCTCCGCCAAATGGCTGCACAGGCCTTTGAAGCGGATCGGCAGGCGGAATACCGCCCTGAAACTGCTGTCTTTGTGCCATATACGGTTGAAAATGGCGAATATTACGAATATATCCCGACCAATGAGACGGTCTGTGAGAATGAGTTCCGTATTCTGCTCGGCGCGCCGATGCTGGTGCGCTGCGGCTCCGGATCATACCGTACCTCCGGTTCCTACCGTCTGTCGTCCGGCTCCTACCGCCTGACCTCCGGCTCGTATCGGCTCACTTCCGGTTCCTATCGCATATCGTCCGGCTTTTATCGGCTTTCCAGCGGTTTGCACCGGCATCAACATGAATATGAGTACCGTGTATCCTCCGGCTCGTTCCGCCGTTCGTCCGGCTCGTTCCGGCTGACTTCCGGCTCCTATCGCCTGTCGTCCGGTGCGCTGCGCATGCCGATACAGGAGGAACCTGTTCCCGGCGATACCTTCTGTCCGCCGGAAGCACTGGAAGTCGCGGACAAGCCATATATGGGCAGCTTCCTCTGGGGTATCGATGCCGGCGGCTACGGCCTGAATCTGATCTGATGCGTGCGTTTGCCTCGAACTGGACGCGTCCCTATGCCATGCAGCATCCGGGACGGCCGTATGATGTTGCGGACTTTGAGCTGCTGACAACCATCCTTTCCGCACTGACCTGGCAGCAGAAAAACGGCAGCATCCGTATGATTACTGACCGCGTTGGCGCGCGGTATTACCGCTCGCTCGGCCTCGAGACCGTCTGGGATGGCGGCATTTCCTGTGAACTGGACGAAGTGCCGTATACCGTTGATCCCTCGACGTTCTGGGCAGCGGGCAAGCTGTATGCGCTCGCACAGGTTTCCGCACCGTGTGCCATGATTGATACAGATTTTATCGTCTGGTCAGATCTGCACGACAGACTGACGGATTCCGCCCTCGCGGTTATCCACCGCGAGGAACTCGCACCGGATATTTATCCCGATCCGTCCGCCTTTTCTCTGTCTCCGCGCTACTCCTTCCCGACAGGGTGGGACTGGACGGCTCCCGCCTGCAACACGGCGTTTACCTGGTTCGGCAGCGATGCCCTGCGCCAGTCCTATCTGTCCGAAGCGTTTGACTTTATCCACGCCACACGCGGACGCGACGGCTTGATTTATATGGTGTTCGCCGAGCAACGCCTGCTCGCCATGTGTGCCGGGGAACACGGTGTTCCGATCGATGCATTGTCGTCGCCGGAACATCTGTTCCATCCCGCACAGACTGAGTTTACACACATCTGGGGCTTCAAGCAGGCGATGGCACAGCATCCCGAGCTGCGGGAGGCATTCTGTCGGCGCTGTGCTGCGCACATTGCACGCGACTTCCCCACCTATCACAGCATCTGCGCCAATATTCCCTCACTCCGCAAATACTTCTGAATGAATGGCGGCCATCCGGCCGTCTTTTTCTTTTTTCGGCGCCGGTTTTTCCGGAATTTTTGCTCGCCGCATTCGTTTTTTTCGTCGATATGCAACGAAATTGCGAATTATATTCCGATTTTTGGTTATTTTGAACAAAATTCTATCTGGCATTTTGTGCGCGAAGGTTGCCCTGTATCGATTGACATTATGTGAAATTCGTTTATCATTAAAAGAGAGCGTTTTATTCGGGGGCGAATCAAACGGTTTTCTCTCCCGTTTTTAACGGAAGAACACAACCAACATCCTAATATTGAGGTGGAAAACACATGATTTATACTGTTACTTTTAACCCGTCTTTGGACTACACCATCCGCATCAAGAATTTTGAAGTCGGCACGCTGAACCGCACCAACTACGAGGAGATCCGTGTGGGCGGCAAGGGCGTCAATGTTTCGATCGTCCTGACTTCTCTGGGTGTTGAAAATATCGCGCTTGGATTCATTGCGGGCTTTACCGGCGATCAGATCGAATCCGGCATGCAGCAGTTGGGCTGCAAGACCGAGTTCATCCGTCTGCCGCAGGGCTTCTCCCGCATCAATATCAAGCTCCAGGACGAGACGGAAACCGAAATGAACGGCATGGGGCCGGCGGTTTCCATCTCAGAATGTGAACGGTTTATGATGAATATCAAGCGCCTCAAGCCGGGCGACACGCTGGTGCTCTCCGGCAGCATCCCCAGCTCCATGCCGCAGGATATGTATGAGCAGATTCTCGACGCCGTTGACACCGACAAGATCCGCGTCGTCGTCGACACCTCCAGCAACCTGCTGCGCCGCACGCTCGCATATCACCCGTTCCTCATCAAGCCGAATCTGATCGAACTCGGTGAGCTGTTCGGCCGCTCGCTGATCGACTACGATGACATTGTCGGCTGCGCCAAGCACTTGCAGGAAGAGGGCGCGCGCAACGTACTCGTTTCCATGGGCAGTGCAGGTGCCATCCTCGTCACGGATGAGGGTCAGGTTTTCTCCGCTCCGGCACCGTCCGGTGATCTCGTCGATTCCATCGGCGCAGGCGACGCCATGGTCGCAGGCTTCCTCGCCGGCTACCTCGAGCGCAACAGCATGGTCGACGGCTTTGCCAAGGGTCTCGCCGCAGGCAGTGCTACCGCGTACAAGCAGGGCCTCGCGACCAGAGAGGAAATCATCGCCATCGCACAGCGCATGTAATTCAACCAAACTTCAAGAGGATGTGTATTTTTACACATCCTCTTTCTTTTCGTCTAAAAACTATTGTCATTCTGACGCGGGCGTGCTATACTGATGGTAGATTTTATTTAGATTGGCAAACAAATTCACAGAAAAAGGAGAACTCATCTTGAAACTTCCAGAATTGAACATCGGTGGATTGTCTGCCCGACACCCTGTCATTCAGGGCGGCATGGGAATCGGTATTTCTCTGTCCGGACTCGCGTCTGCTGTCGCAAACGCGGGCGGTATCGGCATTATTTCCGGCGTACAGATCGGCTTCCGTGACCCGGAATTCCGTAAAAACCCGGTTGCCGCCAACCTGCGTGCCATTGGCAGCGAGCTGCGCCGCGCGCGGGAGCTTGCGCCGGACGGCATCATTGGCATGAATTTCATGTCTATCGACGCGCATTACGACGAATATGTGACTGAAGCAGTCAAAAACGGCGTTGACCTCATCATTTCCGGCGCAGGACTTCCGCTGTCCCTCCCCGGGCTGGTCGAAGGAAGCAAGACACGCATTGCGCCGATTGTCTCCTCCGCGCGCGCCTGCCGCCTGATTCTGACCAAGTGGCTGAAAAAATTCAACCGCTTCCCGGATGCCATTGTCGTCGAAGGGCCGCTCGCCGGCGGACACCTCGGTTTCCATCTGGACGACCTGCTCGCCGGAACCAACCAGACGCTCGAGCAGGCGCTGTCGGATGTTGTCGCATATGTGCGCGGCTTCTGTGAAAAGCACGGCGTCGCCATCCCGGTCATCGCCGCAGGCGGTATCCGGTCGCACGACGATGTATGCCGTATGTTTGACCTCGGTGCCTCCGGTGTACAGGTCGGCACCCTGTTCGCCGCCACGGAGGAATGCGATGCAAGCGACCGCTTCAAGCAGACCTACATTGATGCGCGGCCGGAGGATGTGCGCATCATCAAAAGCCCCACCGGCTTCGCTGCACGCGCAGTCAACACGGACTTCGTCCAGCGCGCTTACGACCGCGGCGGCATTCCGGTCGAACACTGCTTCCGCTGTATGCCGGAAATCTGCAATGCTGCGGAAACACCGTTCTGTCTGTCTCAGGCTCTGTTTGATGCGGCAACCGGAGAAAAGGACGGCCTTGTGTTCTGCGGCGGCCGTGTCGGTGAAATCACCGAAATTTCAACCGTTCCCGAAGTAATGCACAAGCTGTGCGAAGCGTAAAAAAACAGTCCTGCATGCGTCTGCATGCAGGACTGTTTGCATGTTAAACCAAATACCGGTTGACAACCGGAATGTGCGAAAGAATCAGATATACCACATAACTGAGCGCAAAATTCAGGCACACCAGCAGCGGTATCGACACAATGCACGGCAGAATCGAAACTGTCAGGCCGTGGTTGTGGAATATGCAGTTAAAACACACATGCACCAGATAGATACAAAACGACGCCTTAGAAACATGCGCTGCAATCGCACAGCTTTTGGCGCCATATTTCTTTTGAATCAACAGGCCGAAAATGCCAATGGCCAGCAGGCACACGCCCGGTGTCATGCCTTCCAGAAACTGCGTATACAGCTCTCCATGTGTAATGGTAAGCAATGTTGTCATGCCGTAAGTAATCGCAAAGCCCAGACCGGCGCACAGCACACACAGCCTTTGCGGCAGCGGATACTTTTTCAGATAATAACCCGCAGCGGCATAGCCGATTGCCGCATATTGCATTGTGAGACCGAACTGGCTCATCGATGTCGGCAGCAACCGCAGCGGCCAGTAATGCCGCAGCAATGGATAGACAATCCCCAGTAAAAACCAGACCAGCAGCAGATATTGAAATTGCCGTTTGGAGGCGTGCTCTATTACCAGCCGCACGACCGGAATAAAAATATATACCAAAATCATCATTGGAATATAATACAGATGAAATTCGTGGTTGAACAGCACGACCTCCCTGAGCGCCTGGAGTACACGGCTCCAGGTGAGGGAATCCTGCTCTATCAGATGATAGAGCTTGTAAAATACCGCCCAGCAAAACAGTGCGACGACAAGTCGCCAGATATTATGTGTATACAGCCGTTTGACTGACAGTCTGCGGT
This sequence comes from Butyricicoccus porcorum, assembly GCF_002157465.1. Taxonomy (GTDB): domain Bacteria; phylum Bacillota; class Clostridia; order Oscillospirales; family Butyricicoccaceae; genus Butyricicoccus_A; species Butyricicoccus_A porcorum. The sequence continues at coordinate 192,824 of NZ_NHOC01000002.1, read as the reverse complement.
GCGGGTCGAGCAGGAGCGCGCCGCTGCACATCAGAAACAACGGTACAGCGGCCCGCGTCAAACAGCCCCAAAACAGCGATGCCCACCAGTCAAAACTCCGGATCGGGCTGCCATATCCGCCCGTGCTGGCGTGAATGGTCAGCACGCAAACAATAGCGACCGCTTTGAGCACATCGATTGCATACTCTCTCCGCGGTCGCAACTCAATTTCCGCCGTATTCGTATTCTTCCCCCTTATTGTCATATTTCTGTGCCTTTGGAATCAATATGCTTCATGCGCATCAGCTCTTCCATAAACGAATGCACATCCTGAAAATCGCGGTATACCGAAGCGAAGCGGATATAGGCGACTTCGTCAATATGCACCAGACGCTCCAGCACCATCTCGCCAATTGTTTCCGACGACACCTCATTTTCCAGTCTGCCATACAGTTTCTGCTCCATATCTGCGAGCAGAGAATCCATCTGTGCGGTTGTAACCGGGCGTTTTTCACACGCCTTGACAATGCCGCGCATCAGCTTATCGCGGTCAAACTGCTGACGCGAACCGTCTTTTTTGATGACCATGAGCGAGCTGGTCTCCACGGTCTCATAGGTTGTGAACCGCTTGCCGCAGTGCAGGCACACACGACGGCGGCGGATGCTCTCACCGTCGACGGTCGACCGCGAATCGATGACCTTGCTCTCGGTATGCTTACAATATGGACATTTCATTTCAAAAGCCCCCTTTGTGCTGCGGACTGCAAAAACAGCCTGCTCTGTTCCAGCTCCGCCAGACGGGTATAATCGTCGCTGTACACCTCGACCATCGCACTGCCGCAGCCAAGTGCCTCCATCCTGCCAAACAAAGCGGAAAAATCCACCTTTCCCTGTCCAGGCAGCAGGCAGTCCGACTGCGTGTCGTAGTCACTGATGTGCAGATTGACAGTGCGGTCACCGACCGCATCGGCGTAATCGCTCCAATCCAGACCGGCGCGGCGCGCCTGCTTGATATCCAGCGTAAACCGCAGCTCCGGGACATGGTCATACAGCGCGCGCAGGAACGCCAGATCGCTCGATTTACACCACGACACATTTTCCTGTGTAAAGGCAATGCCGCACGCAGACGCGCGTTCACACAGCTTATGGTAGGTTTCAAACCGCTGCTCATCCGCCCGCGCAGGCGGCAGGCCGCGGGAACGCAGCAGCTCGCCATGGAACGTAAAATACTTCGCGCCGAGATCGGCGGCGGCTTCAAAATATCGTGTATACTGGTCGAGTGCATCGCGCGTGCGCCGCGCATAGTCAGAAAATAACAGATGCCCTTCCATTGCAGACGTAAACGGGTGCACCGACACGACCGCAAGCCCCAGTTCCCGCAGCTTCTGTTTGAGCATCCTGCGGAACGGCACGCCATATTCGCTTTCCGAATTGATAAACAGCTCCACGCGCCGGTAGCCGAGCTGTGCCGCATATTCTATGCCGTGTTCCAGTTCCTTTGGATAAAAGGATGCCGTTGAAATTCCAATCTGCACCAGAGTCCCTCCTGTCTGATTTCAGCATACCATATTTTTTTCCAAAAAGAAAGACCGGGCAGTGCGAAACTGCCCGGCCGATGTTATCCGTGTTTGCGCTTTTTGCGCTTTTTCTTTGAACCGGAGGAAACCTTTTTCGGGGTAACCGTCTGCGGCTGCTTTGCCGGCTGAGCGGTTTCCGTCGAAGACTCTGCCTTCGGCTTCTCCGCGGCCTGCGGGGCAGCCTCCGGTGTGGAAGCCTTGCTCTCCTGCTTTGCGCGCTGCGCCTTGATCTGTGCCTTCTCACGCTTGTTCTTGCGGAGCAGACCGCGATACTTCGCCCAGAGCGTACCTGCCAGGAACAGCGAAGAATATGCGCCCGCGATGATGCCGATGATGATCGGCAGAGTGAACTGACGCAGGCTGGTGACACCCAGAATGAAGATCATGCCGACTGCCAGCAGCGTTGTGATCGATGTGTTGACCGTACGTCCCGCAGTCTGCCACAGGCTCTTCTCTACCGTGTCCTCGAACAGTTCGCGGCGTGCAAACTTGCGGTTTTCGCGCACGCGGTCAAAGACGATAATACTGGAGTTGATGGAATAGCCGAGGATTGTCAGCGCAACGGCAATAAACGTCGTGTTGAATGGGATGCGGAATACAAGATATGCGGACAGCACAACCAGCAGGTCATGAGCCAGACAGGTGATTGCCGCGAGACCGGAGGTCAGCTCAAAGCGGAAGGTGATGTAGATCAGCATCAGGATGACCGCAACAAGCGCTGCCATAATTGCCTTGCCCTGCATCTCCTTGCCGATGGTCGCATTGACATCGGAAATATTCTGCGTATCGTCGTCCGTAATGCTGAATTTCTCCTGCATGGCAGCGACAATCGCCTTCTGCTGGTCATTGTCCAGCTTGGTGCTCTTAATCAGTACCTGCTCGCCGTTGTCGCCCGTCTTCTGTACGGAAGATGGCGCAATGCCGGCCGCCTCTTCGACGAGATCCGGGATGACATTGCCCGAAAGGTCACTTGTGACCTCCTGATGGATGTCAAACGTCATGCTCGTGCCGCCGACAAAATCAACGTCCATATTGAACAGGTTCAGGCCAAACGGCAGCGTAATCAGTCCGATCAGGCCCGGGGCGATGAGAATCAGGGAAATAACCGCAAAAATCGGAAATTTCTTTACAATAGAAAATCTGCTCTTCATTGGTCTCACGCCTCCTTTTTCTTTCTCACGCCGTAGAATTTCGGATCAGTAAGCCGGAAATCCGCCATGCGGTTGAGCAGGAAATGCGTGACCGTAACTGCCGTGAACATTGACAGAACAACGCCGATGCCCAGCGTGAGGGCAAAGCCCTTGACCGTGCCGGTGCCCATGAAATACAGGACAAATGCCGCAATCAGTGTCGTAATATTGGAGTCCAGAATTGCGGAGAATGCACGGTGGAAACCGGAATCAATCGCCGCACGGATGGTCTTGCCGTTGCTCAGCTCGTCCTTCATGCGCTCGAAGATGACAACGTTTGCGTCGACCGCCATACCGATGGACAGGATGATACCTGCAATGCCCGGCAGCGACAGGTTGACATGTGCCACCGACAGGATGACCAGATCAAGCGCCGTGTAGAACAGCAGCGCGATGGATGCAACCAGACCCGGCAGACGATAGAACAGGATCATGAAGAGCATAACCAGCAGGATGCCGATTGCGCCCGCCTTGACGCTGGTGGACAGCGCCTTTTCACCCAACTGCGGGCCGACAGAGCTCATGCTGACCTCTTCCAGCGAGAACGGCAGCTGACCGATGTTGATCTGCTCTGCCAGTGTCTTCGCAGTCTCTGCCGTGAAGCTGCCCGAAATGACACAGGTATCGCCGGTGATGCCGGTCGCCGCATATTCCGAGCTGACCGAAGGCTCAGACAGAACCTCATCGTCCATCATAATCTTGATGGTGTTCTTGCCATCCTCTGCGTTTGCCGCAGCCTTAGTGGCCTCGGCCCACGTTTCGACCGCGTCTTCCTTAAATGTAACCTCGACATAATGCTGGCTGGAAAAGTCAGACTCAGAGAGCTGACCATAGCCGGATTTCGCGGACTTGATGCCGGAACCATCGAGAATGGTATTGCCGTCCGCATCGACGAACTTCAGCTGTGCCGTCGCACCGAGCGTGGAAACGGCTTCCGCCGGATCATTGATCGCCGGAATGTCCACCTTGACGCGTCTGTCGCCGACCAGCTCAACCGTTGCTTCGGTGTAGCCCAGCGAATCCAGACGCTTCTGCATCATGGCCTGTACGGAAGCCATGTCGGTTTCCAGATTCGCAGTATCGTAGCCGTCCTCCAGAACAGCCTCAAAGGTAATGGAAGAACCGCCGACCAGGTCAAGGCCACGCCGGATGCCGTCTTCCTCATCCAATGCACTGGGGACTGAGACCGGTCCCACGGTGAGTCCAAAGACAGCTGTGCAGCAAAGCAGTGCAATCACTGCAATCACAGCCACAAAGGACAGGATACTTTTTTTCAAATTACTCGCCTCCTATGTGACAATAAGCAAGCTAATTATATATGATTGCAGCAATAAAGTCAATTTTATCCCACGGATTTCATGAAATTTTCATCAATTTAGCCAATTTTGCTGCGCAATTTGCTCATGATACCGGTTGTGCGACCACTTTTATCCGTCATATGGCGCAAAAAAATGCCGCAGAACAAATGTCTGCGGCATTCGATTTTATATGTTCAGCATTACAGGTTGATTTCAACCTTGATGTCGTCATCATTCAGATACTTCTGAATGCGCGGCATAACATCGTTGGCGATAAAATCCTCAACCTGCTGCGGTGCACGGCCGACATATTCCTTCGGATCCATCTCCGCAAGGATTTCCTCCTTGGTCAGGCCGAACATCGGATCAGCTGCAATGCGGTCGATCAGGTCGTTGTCCAGACCCTCCTCCTTGACGCGCTTGCCAGCCGCCATGGAGTGCTCACGGATGCGCTCATGCAGCTCCTGACGGTTGCCGCCGCGCTTAACCGCGCTCATCATGATGTTCTCGGTTGCCATAAACGGCAGCTCGCCCATCACGCGCTTCTCAATGACCTTCGGATAAACGACAATGCCCTCAGAAATGTTAATCATAATATTCAGGATCGCATCAATGCCGAGGAATGCCTCCGGTACGGAAATACGCTTGTTTGCGGAGTCATCCAGCGTGCGCTCGAACCACTGCGTTGCAGTGGTGACAGCCGGATTGAGGGTATCCACAATGACATAGCGTGCCAGCGAGCAGATACGCTCGGAGCGCATCGGATTGCGCTTGTACGGCATCGCGGACGAACCGATCTGATGTGCCTCAAACGGCTCTTCCAGCTCCTTCAGGTGCTGGAGCAGGCGCATATCGGTTGCGAACTTGCTTGCGGACTGTGCAATGCCGCCGAGTGTTGCGACAACCTGTGCGTCGATCTTTCTGGAATAGGTCTGACCGGAAACCGGAACGACACCCGGGAAACCGAAGTCATCCGCAATCATCTGCTCCATCTTGCGGATCTTTTCATGGTCGCCGTCGAACAGCTCCATGAAGCTCGCCTGTGTGCCGGTCGTGCCCTTGGAGCCCAGCATGCGCAGGTTTTCAATACGGAACTCGATCTCGTCGAGATCCATCAGCAGCTCGTTGATCCACAGCGTCGCGCGCTTGCCGACGGTGGTCAGCTGTGCCGGCTGGAAATGCGTGAAGCCCAGCGTCGGCATATCCTTATACTGCTGTGCGAAGTCGGACAGGCGGCGAATCACCGCAACCAGCTTCTTGCGGACAATCTTCAGGCCCTCGCGCATCTGGATGATATCGGTGTTGTCGCCGACATAAGCACTGGTCGCGCCCAGATGGATGATGCCCGCTGCCTTCGGTGCAACCTTGCCGAAGGTGTATACATGCGCCATGACATCATGGCGGACTTCCTTTTCGCGCTTTCTGGCAACCTCGTAGTCGATGTTGTCAATGTTTGCTTCCATCTCGTCGATCTGCTCCTGTGTAATCGGCAGACCGAGCTCCTTTTCCGCCTTGGCGAGCGATACCCACAGGCGGCGCCAGGTGGAGAACTTCATGTCCGGGGAGAAGACATACAGCATCTCCGGGCTGGCATATCTGGAACAAAACGGGCTTTCGTATATGTTGTTGCTCATAAACAAATTCCTTTCCCGGCGCCGCGGGGACGCCGATTCCGTCACGGTACTATTCTTCTATTGTAGTATGCGGGGGGAATTTGTGTCAAGCGTTTGCGATAAATTCTTCCAGACGGTCGATGCCCTTGTCAATCTGCTCCATCGAGGTCGCATACGACCAGCGCAGGTAGTTCGGCGCCGCGAAGCTCGTGCACGGAACGGTTGCAACCAGATTCTTTTCCAGCAGCAGCTGTGCGAAGTCGCCGTCGTTCTCGATGACCTTGCCGTACATTGTCTTGCCGACAAAGCTGGACATATCCATCATAACATAGAACGCACCCTGCGGCTTGATGCAGGAAACACCCGGCACCTTGTTCATACGCTCAACCAGATGGTCGCGGCGCTTCTCGAACTGCTGGCGCATCTCCTCAACCGATTCCTGCGGGCCCTCGAGTGCCTCGACCGCAGCCCACTGTGCCATGGTTGCCGGTGCACCGGTGGAATGGCTGGCATAGCTGGACATTGCCTTGGCAACCGTCGGATTGGCCAGCGCGTAGCCGACTCTCCAACCGGTCATTGCATAGGTCTTGGATACGCCGTTGATGACGATGCACTGCTCCTTCATTGCCGGGGAAACCGAAGCGATGGAGGTGTATTCGATTCCATCGTATACCAGCTTATAATAGATATCATCGGCGAGGACATAGATACCGTGCTTCTCACAGACAGCAGCCAGTGCCTCCAGCTCCTCCTTTGTGTAGACCATGCCGGTCGGGTTGGACGGGGAGTTGAGCATGAACATCTTGGTCTTGTCGGTAATCGCCGCTTCCAGCTGCTCTGCGGTGATCTTGAAATGTGCAGAAGCCTCTGCGCGCACTTCAACCGGAACTGCGCCTGCCATGCGGATCATTTCCGCGTAGCTCAGCCAATACGGAGCGGCAACAACAACCTCATCGCCCGGATCGCAGCAGGTCATGATAGCAAGATAGACATTGTGCTTTGCACCGGATGCAACGACAACCTGGCTCGGCTCGTACTCCAGGCCGAGGTCTTCCTTCATGCGGTTGCAGATCGCGCGGCGCAGTTCCATGATGCCTGCTGCCGGGGTGTATCTGGTTTTATTCGCACGGATTGCGGCAATGCCTGCCTCTTTGATCGTCTCCGGGGTATTAAAATCCGGCTCGCCTGCACCGAAGCTGACGACATCAATGCCGTCTGCCTTCATCTGCTTTGCCAGCGCGCTGATAGCCAGCGTCGCGGACGGTGCGATTGCGGATGCAATTTTTGAAATCGGTTTAACCATAGTAATCGTTCATCCTTTCCGGGCGATCCTTCAACTTGGAGGAATCCGCCGACGCGGCTGCGTTCCGCCGCGTATCATCTTTCTGTTCAATGGTATTTATTATAGATATATTTCCCCTCTTTTTCAACCATAAACCGCTCTTTTTATACCATTTTTTAAATTTTCCATACTTTGAACAAAAATTTTCTGTTCTCCGCGCCTTCCGCGTCATTTTGCACAAATTGCAGCATGTTCTTTTGCAACTTGCATTTCATTTTTTCGACGGACAACAAAAAAATGAATTTTTACCCCGCAAAAATTCATTTTGTACGTGTTCCGCCCACACCTGACCGCCGTGCACACACAAAAAGGCAGGGCTGCCAATTGACAGCCCCGCCTGTGTGTTGCGATGAATTACTGCCCTGCCTGCTCCAGTGCCCGTGCAATCTGATCCGGGCAGGAAGTGCCGCGGCCGCCGCAGTCGACGCCCTTAAACGCCTTGATGACCTGCTCCACCGGCATGCCCTTAATCAGACGGCAGATGCCTGACAGATTGCCCGCGCAGCCACCGACAACCTCAATGTTCTCAACAACGCCGTCTTTGACACTGTAGCGAATTTCTCTCGAACAGGTGCCTTTTGTCTTATATACGTTCATTTCAAAATCCTCCGTTCTGTTCTTTTATTTATCCTTGCTTTCAATTACCAGCGAGCGCCCTTCCCGAACAGATATCATATATTCCGGCGCTGCCGGCTCGTTGGATATCGTAATCATCTGTGCGCGCAAAACTGTCGCATCCGTGAGCGGATATTTCAATCCGCGCAGCGTGACGCCGATCAGCTCCGCGTCCAGCGGAATAATGCCGACATAGCGGTAAGACGCATCTGCCTGATACCACACTGCACCGCCCGGATGGAATGTCACGCGGTTGCGGCTGTCGCACAGCATGCCGTGCACGCCGCAGCTGTGCAGATATTCGAGCAGCGACAGATTACACAGGAAATGGTCAATGCGCCCGCCGGACGCACATGCATACGTAATATCATCCGCACCGCGCCGAATGGCCTCCTTTGTGCAGCACATCAGGTCACTGTCGTCCTTTTCCGGCCGGAGCGCGATGACTTCGACGCCGTCCGGACGCGCACCCGAATCGAAATCGCCGATCACCAGATCCGGCCGAATGCCGCATGCCGCCGCATGCCGCGTGCCGCCGTCCGCACAGATAATATACTCCGCCTGCTGTGCCAGCTGCCTGACATAGTCGTATTCGGTCTCAGGTGCGGAAGCCAGAATCAATGTTTTCACTTCAGCTCCCACTCCTTGAGATTTTTTACACTTTCATACAATTTACAGTAGCTTTCATGGCGCTCACGCGGAATTTTCCCGTCCTCTACCGCCGCACGGATGGCACAGCCCTTTTCCTTGACATGTGCACAGCCGGTAAAGCGGCACTGGTTGATATACGGCTCAAATTCGGGAAATGCATATTGCAAATCGTCCTTGCGGATCAGATCCATTTTTTCCGTGTCAAACGCCGAAAACCCCGGTGTATCTGCGATACAGCCGCCGCCCGGCAGCTCGACCAGCTCCACGTGGCGCGTGGTGTGGCGGCCGCGCTCAGTCTTAGGACTGATGGAGCCTGTTTTCATGTTAAATTCCGCATCAATGCAATTGAGCAGGCTGGATTTTCCGACGCCGGAATTGCCTGCAAAAGCAGAAACCTTTCCCGCCAATGCAGCGCGCAGCGCGTCAACGCCCTCACCTGTCTCCGCGCTGACGCGGAACACAGAAAAGCCCGCCTGCGTGTAAATCTGATACAGCCGGTCGCCGCGGTCGAGATCACACTTGTTGATGACAATCAATGTATCGATGCCCTTGTGTGCGGCAATTGCCGTCACCTTGTCGATGAGCAGCGTCTCCGTCTTCGGCGGAGCAGCGCTGCACACCACAACCAGCTGATCGACGTTCGCAACTGCCGGTCGCAGCAGCTGGTTTTTGCGCGGCTCAATGGACATCATATAGCCGGTGCCGTCGTCCTGCACCTCAATGGTCACGCGGTCACCGATCACCGGCTTTTCCGCTGCCTTGCGGAACCTGCCGCGCGCCTTGCATTCAATGACGCCGGACTGTGTGCGGACATAATAAAATCCACCGATTCCCTTGAGAATGATTCCTGTTTCTGTCATCATCAGCCGAAATTATAATCCTGGTCGTAGACCGTAGCGCCATCAACCGTGACAACAATGCGGTGCGTACCGCTGCCATACGACAGCTTGCAGGTTGCCGTCAGGTTACCCTCACGAACAGTGTGGTTATAGAGCTGGTTTCCGTCAACACTTATGGCAACCTGACAGTCCTTGTGATTAGACGGAAGCGTCACAACAACTGCCGAGTTGGTGACGGAGACGGAGGTTCCGGAACCTCCATCTCCACCATTGTTTCCGTCGTCGCCGTCGCCGCCGTTATCACCCTTCGCCTTGGCAATGGTAATACCGACGCTGGTGCCTTCTGCGACTTCCGTACCCGAAGCAACAGTCTGACCAATGACGGTTCCCTCCGGCTTGTCGCTTTCCTCCTGCGTGACCGCGCCGAGCTTCAGACCCATCGACTCGAGCAGCGACTTCGCCGCACTCTGCGTCATGCCGGTCAGGTTAGGTACCGTCTTGTTTGTGTTTGCCGGGCCGGAGGACACGATAACCGTGACCGTCGAACCGGTTGCAATTTCCTCGCCCGGCTCCGGGTCGGTGCTTATGACATAACCAGCCTGAACCGATTCAGAGCTCTCCTCCTTGCGGCTTGCGGTCAATCCGCGCGCGCGCAGGGCACTCTGTGCGTCTTCAAACGTCTTGCCAATGACCGACGGAACCTTGACCAGCTCCTCGCTGTCGTTCTCCTCGACAGAGATGACCGTCAGCGTAATAGTCGAACCCTCTTCGACCTGCTCACCTTCCAGTGGGTCCTGATCGACGATTTCGCCGTCCTCATAGTCGCCGGACGAATCCTTGCGCGTTTCAACATCAAAGCGGAATGCGTCGTAGTCACTGTTGTTGCGAACGTCTTCCTCATAGTTGAGGGAGATAAAGTTCGGAACCTCAATCATCTCCTTGCTGCTCTCGCCCATCAGGCCAGAAGCCATGTAGGCAATTGCCGCAAGCAGAGCGACAATGATGACACCGACGACAATCTTGCCGCCGTTGCCCTTCTTCTTTTTCGTCTTGACGCGCTTGACCTCATGAACCGGTTCTTCCTGCTCATATTCGTCATCCACATCGTTGACCGGCTGATAAACACGGCGCTGCTGCTGTGCCGGTGTTTCCTGCTGCGGACGCGGGACATACTTCGTTGCCTGCTCTTCGTCCACCGGACGAAGCAGCTGGGTCGCATCCTCATCGTCATAACGGATTGCACGGGTCGCGTCCAGATCACTGTTGTGTCCGGAATAATTGAGCACCAGATTCGGGTTGGTGCGCAAGCGCTCCATATCACGGTACATATCCAATGCGGAGCTGTAACGCTGGCTGGCATTGGCACACATCGCGTGCATGACAATTTCATCCATCGCCTTCGGGATTTCCGGTACAATGGAGCTCGGAACCGGCGGAACCGTGTTCAGATGCTGCATGACAACAGCAACCGCCGTGTCACCGCGGAACGGCAGCGTGCCGGTCAGCATCTCATACATGACCACGCCGAGGGAATACAAGTCCGTGCGGAAGTCTGCCGTGATGCCCTTTGCCTGCTCCGGCGAAATATAATGCACCGAGCCAATCGCCTCAGAGGACACCTTGCGTGTCTCCTGGCTGTTTGCAAAGCTCGCAATGCCGAAGTCCATCACCTTTGCCGTGCCGTCGCGCAGCAGCATGATATTCTGTGGCTTGATATCCTGATGAATGATGCCGCGGCTGTGCGCATGGTCGAGCGCGCGCGCCACCTGCTGCGCGAAAAACAGCGTCTCCTGCCAGGTCAGATGGTGCTTTTTACGCAGGTAATCCTTGAGCGTCACGCCCTCACACAGCTCCATGACGATGTATTCCGGGCCGTCGCCGTCCTGACATACATCGTAAATGGATACGATGTTGTTCTGCGACAGCTTGGCAACCGCCTGTGCCTCGTTGTAGAAGCGCTTGCGGAATTCGTCATCCGATGCATACTCCTCCTTGAGAACCTTAATGGCAACATATCGATTCAGAACAGTGCAGTAGGCCTTGTAGACGATCGCCATACCGCCCGTTCCGATCACCTCGCGGACCTCATAGCGGCCCCCGAGCGTCTGTCCAATGTAATTTTCCATTCTATTTTCTCCTACTTGGTATATAAAACAACCGTGATATTGTCACTTCCGCCGGCGCTGCACGCCAGCTGAATCAACCTGTCGCACGCTTCCTCCTGCGAAGCCGACTGCACAACGGCGGCCGCAATTTCCAGATCGGTCACCAGACCGCACAGTCCGTCCGAACAGAGCAGCAGCGTCTGTCCGTCATGCAGGGTAATTTCATAATAATCCGCTTCCACTTCGCTGTCTACACCGACTGCGCGCGTAATCAGATTGCGTCCTGGATAGTACTTTGCCTCCTCACTGCTCAGCCGTCCGGTGCGCACCATCTCCGCCACGAGCGAATGGTCCGCTGTCATCTGTGCGATTTTCTCTCCGTCGATGACATAGGCGCGCGAATCGCCGACATTTGCGAGCACCACGCGATCACCGGCACAAATGCAGCCGACCAGCGTTGTACCCATGCCATTGTAGGCGGGCGAGGACTGCGACAGCTCATAAACCTCGGAATTTGCCGCCGTGACAGCCCGCTGGGCAATGCGGGAAAGCGTTTCCGTATCAGCCTGCTCCGGATCCGCCGTGCAGGCCTGCTCCATAAACCGCTCCGCTGCGCGCACGCTTGCGATATTTCCGGCGCGCGCACCACCCATGCCATCGCACAGAACCAGGAACCCCAGCCCGTTTTCCCTTATATCGATGCGGAATGTGTCCTGATTGCTGGCGCGAACCAAGCCCTTATCGGTTTTGCCAAATGCGTTCATTCTATCACTCTTTCCCGAACGTTTCACCGATGTGCCTGCGGCGCAGCTGCCCGCAGGATGCGTCAATATCCGGCCCCAGCGTGCGCCGGACAGTCGCAGTGACTCCGTTCTTTTCCAAAATATTTTGAAAAGCCGCGACATGCTCCTTCGTCGAGGTATGCAGTCCGCTCTCCGTGACATGGTTCAGGGGAATCAGATTGACGTGCGCCGGACGCCCGCGCAAAAGCGCCGCGAGCTTCCTCGCCTGCCAGGGGCGGTCACTCACGCCGTCGATCATGGTATATTCATACGAGATACGTCGCCCGGTCATGTCAAAATAACGCCGGCAGGAGGCGAGCAGCCGCTCCACCGGATAGCTCCGGTTGACCGGCATGATTTCACTCCGGCTCTCGTTGTCCGGCGAATGCAGCGAAATGGACAGGGTAATTTGCAGCTTTTCCTCCGCCAGCCGGTCGATCTGGTCAGCCAGACCGGAGGTAGAAAGCGAAATATGCCGCTGTCCGATGTGCAGCCCTTCCTCCGCGCCGACCAGCCGGATGAAGCGCAGCACATTGTCATAGTTATCCAGCGGCTCGCCCGTGCCCATCAGCACGATATTGGAGATACGCTCGCCCGTGTCCTTCTGCATAAACAGGATCTGGTCGAGAATCTCGCCGGCTGACAGGCTGCGCACCAGCCCGCCGATGCCGGAAGCGCAGAACTTACAGCCCATCCGGCAGCCGACCTGCGAGGATACACACGCCGAATTGCCGTGATGATAGCGCATGAAGACACTCTCGATGCAATTGCCATCGTACAGCTCCCATAAGTATTTGATCGTACCGTCTACCTGCGAGACCTGTTTCCGCAAAATCTTCGGCGCGGTGAGCAGGTAGTGCTCATCCAGCTTCGCGCGCAGCTGCTTGGAGACATTGGTCATCTCGTCAAACGAGCTCACGCCCTGATGCAGCCATTGGAAAATCTGCGCCGCACGGAACGGCTTTTCGCCCATCTCAGACAGCTCCGCCTTCAGTTCCGGCAGGGTTCTGCATTTGATCTCAGGTTTTATCATAAACATTCTCCGATGCATGCGCGCCTGTTTTCCGTTCCGGTATTTCCGCCGGTTTCGTTCCCGCGCGCAGGATCATCTTCATAGTAAGCCATTTTACGGAATTTTGCAACAAAAAATCCATCCGTGTCATGGATATGCGGAAGCAAAGTGACACTGCCTTCCACATTCTGTTCACAAACTGGTATAGAAAATAGAGTTTTTTGGAACATTGGATGCGTTTGTGCGAACCAATCCACAATTTCTTCGTTTTCCCGCCGCAGCAGCGTACAGGTCGAATAAACCAGAATACCGCCCGGCCGGACATACCGGCACGCATTGTCCAATATCGCGCGCTGGATTCCCGGCAGCCCGCGCAGCTCCTTCTCATCCTTGTAGCGGATCTCCGGTTTCTTGCGAATAATGCCCATGCCGGAGCACGGCACATCACACAGCACACGGTCGAATTTCCCCTCCCATTCCGGGCGGAATTCTGACGCATCCTGCAATTCGGTCTGTATGTTCGTCAAACCGAGCCGCTCTGCGCCTGCCTGAATTTTTTCCAGCTTGTGGCCGTATACATCGCATGAGACCACAGTTCCGGTATTTTTCATGCGCTCGGCAATGAAAAAGCTCTTGCCCCCCGGCGCTGCACAGCAATCAAGCACCCGGTTCCCCGATTGCGGGTCGAGTGCATAAACGCTCATCTGGCTTGCGCCATCCTGCACAGTCACACGCCCTTGCGCAAAGGCAGACAGCTTTTCAATATTTCCCGTTCCGGATACCGTCAGACAGTTTGGGATGCAGGCGTGCGGCGTGACACGGATCCCCTGCGCCGCCAGTTCGTCCTGTACCTGCTGCATCTGTGCACGCAGCGTATTGACGCGCAGCACGGTCGGTGCAGGCGCATTGTCCGCCTCGAGCAGCAATCTTGTCTGCTTCAACCCGAATTGCTCCAGATACAGCTCGGTCAGCCACTGTGGGTGGCTGTACCGCAGCGAATAATATTCCGCCTTGGTCGCGCAGTCCGGCTGAGGCAGATGGTCGATGCTGCGCGCCAGCGCACGCAGCACGCCGTTGACATAACCCGCTGTACGCTTGTCCGCATGGCACAGAGAGCGCGCCAATGCCACGCTCTCATTGACCGCCGCCGCATTCGGAATGCGGTCGAGCCAAACCATCTGATACACGGCCAGCCGCAGCAGATCCAAAATCCGCGGCTGTACCTTTTTGAGCCGAATGCTGGAAAAATGCGCGAGATAAAAATCACACATCGCGCGGTTTTGCAGCACGCCGCCCGTCAGCGCCGTTGCAAGCGCCGCATCGCGCGCGGACAGCCCGGCGGCATATCTGCGCAGTGCAGGCGCACTCCAGGCACCCTCCTCGCGGACGGCAAACAGTGCGCGTGCCGCAGCTTCACGCGCCGAACGAGCTTCAGTCACGGCGGTGCCCTCCTCCGTTGGAGAGATAAATGAGCACCAGACGAAGCAGCTGTACCAGCGAGGTCGCCAGCGCCGCAACATAGGTCATCGCCGCGGCAAACAGTGTTTTGCGCGCCATCGGCAGCTCATCAGCCGTCAGCAATCCCTCCTGCTCCAGTGCCTGGAGCGCACGACGGGAAGCATTGATCTCCACCGGCAGCGTCACGACCTGAAACAGCGTCGCAAGCGCATACAGCGCGACGCCCAGCCCCATGACCGACGTTGCGCCCAGCACAAGCCCGATGAGCAGCATTGGCCACGAAAGGCTTGAGCCGAAATTGCACAGCGGAATAATTGCATTGCGCAGGCGGATTGGTGCATACCCCTTCGCATACTGTACCGCGTGCCCCGCCTCATGTGCGGCAACACCAACTGCCGCAACCGAGCTGACATCACAGACACTGCCCGACAGACTGATGACATTGGTGCGCGGGTTGAAGTTATCCGTCAGATTGCCGCTGATGCGGGCAAACTGTACGCCCGTCACGCCGTTGGCACGCAGAACCGCCTGTGCCGCCTGTGCGCCGGTCAGTCCACGCCGGGTCATAACGCGCGAATACTTTTTAAAATTGGAAGACACAGAAACCTGTGCCCACGAAGCGAAAGCAAAACAGGCCACCATAAGGATAATCCACAGAGTATACCAACCGCCTCCGCCGCCGTAGCCATAATTGTAATACATCAAAGCCCTCCCCGGAGTACTTACATTAGCCGCCGAGTACGGTTCCCGGCTGCATGGCGTGCCCGCGCAGGTAATCGCCCGCAGGCATGCGCTTTTTGCCGACCATTTGCACCTCCAGAATCTGGAGAACACCGCCGTCACCGCAGGCGACGAACAGCCCGCTCTTCGGATCGGCCTCTACAACGGTGCCCGGTGCAGCCTGTGCTGTGCGTCCGGTCAGGCGCGACTGGAACAGCTTGAGCCGTCCGCCCTCACGCGTCGTCAGTGCGACCGGCCACGGATCGAGCCCGCGGATGAGGTTGTGCACCTCCTGTGCTGATTTTGTCCAGTCAACCACCGCCATGCTCTTGTCGAGGACAGAGACATAGGTGGATGCGCTGTCATCCTGCGGCGTGCGCGCAATGCCTTCCGGCAGCCGCGCGAGCGTCTCGGAAATCAGGTCGGCGCCCATCGCAGCCAGACGGTCAAACAGCTCGCCCGCGGTCTCATTCTCCCCGACTTCGGTCTCACGCATCAGCAGAATGTCACCGGTATCCAGCCCGCGATCCATATACATCGTCGTGACGCCTGCGGTCTGTTCCCCGTTGAGCACCATCCACTGCACCGGCGCTGCGCCGCGGTATTTCGGCAGCAGTGAGCCGTGTACGTTGATGCAGCCGTATTTCGGCAGATCGAGCACATAACCCGGCAGCAGCTTGCCATACGCGACAACCACAATGACCTCCGGGTTCAGCTCCTGCAACAATGCCAGCTGGCTCTCATTTTTGAACGTATCCGGCTGATAAACCGGAATGTCGTGCTGCATGGCGAGCTGCTTGACCGGCGGGGGCGTCAGCTTCATCTTGCGCCCCTGCGGCTTGTCCGGCTGGGTAAATACGGCGGCAATGTCATGTCCATCCGCAATCAGCCGTTCGAGCGACGCGACCGCAAAGTCCGGCGTGCCCATATAAACGATTCTCATTCTTCCTCATCCTCTTCGCCCGCCGGCTCGATGAACTTCGACACTTTTTCGGTGAAGACATGGCCGTCCAGATGGTCGATCTCATGCAGGAATGCACGCGCGGTCAGACCCTGTCCGGTGATGGTAAACCATTCGCCGTTGCGATCCTGTGCGCGGACAGTGACGACATTCGGACGAGTGACAATGCCAAATTTATCCGGAAAGCTCAGGCAGCCTTCGGAACCGGTCTGGGAACCCTCAGTCGCAATCACCTCCGGATTGACCAGTTCGATGATCCTGTCATTGTTGTTGGTATCCAGCACAACGCACACGCGGCGCACCATGCCGATCTGCGGGCCGGCAAGACCGACGCCATTTGCCGCAAGCATGGTCTGTGCCATATCCTCCAGCAGGGACGCAAGTCTCTTGTCAAATTTTGTGACCGGATGGCATTTTTTATACAGCACCGGATCGGGATCGGTAAGAATCTGACGTACAGGCATAAAAATCCTCCTTTATATTCCAAACAAACATGTAACTTTCTTTTCTGGGGCGTATTGATCGCTTACACCTGCATCGGATTGATATCCGCATACAGCGTGACCGGACGAAATTTGCTGTTCGCAGCAAATTCCCGCAGCACACCGCCGATCAGCTCACGGCGGCGCCTGCCCTCCGGGCAGCGGATGGACAGATGATAGCGATACCGGTTTTGCACGCGCACAACTGCGGCAGGTGCCGGGCCGAGCACCGGATAACAGAAATCGGCAAACTGCCCCGCCATCAGGCTCTCCAGACGCGCTTTCACGGCAACCAACGCTTCGAGCACATCACGCTCGCGCTCCGCGCTCGCCGTCAGCACAACAATCTGCGCCGCAGGCGGACACTGCAATGCGCGGCGCATCTCAATTTCTTCCTCATAAAACCGCTCGTAATCCTGCCGGGCAGCGTTCAGAATGACCGGATTTTCCGGGCTGTAGGTCTGAATGACCGCATGCCCCTGTATCCCACGCCGTCCCGCGCGTCCGACCACCTGCGTCAGAAGGGAAAACGTCCGCTCCCGCGCGCGGTAATCCTGCGCAAACAGCGCCTGATCCGCATCAATGATGCCGACCAGAGTCACATTGTCAAAATCCAGACCTTTTGTGACCATCTGCGTGCCGAGCAGGATGTCAGCTTTTCCATCGGCGACCTGCGCGAGCAGCTTCGCATGCGCACCCTTTGTCGCAGTCGTGTCGGCATCCATGCGCAGCACAGAGGTCTCCGGGAACAGCTCGTGCAGCTCCTGCTCCAGCCGCTGCGTGCCGATGCCGTCAGTTTTCAGGTGCGTGCACCCGCAGGACGGGCATACGCGCGGCAGCGGCTCGGTATGCCCACAGTAATGGCAGACCAAACGGTGGTTGACCGAATGATAGGTCATTGATACACTGCACGACGGACATTGCGGCGTCCAGCCGCAGGCGGTACACACCACCTGCCGGGCGGCACCGCGCCGATTGAGGAACAAAATACACTGGTGTCCCTGCGCGAGACAGGTGTCAATCGCCTGCCGCAGCACCGGGCCGACTGCACCGGTATAGCCCTGCCGTATCAGCCCGCGCATATCCGCAATGGTGACCTCCGGCAGCTGCGTGCCCGCATAGCGCTCGCGCAGCAAAAACATCGGGTATTTTCCGATTTCCGCACCGTAAAAGGTCTCGATGGACGGCGTCGCAGAGCCGAACACAACAAGTGCATTCTCCTGCATTGCCCGGTATTTTGCGACGTCCCGCGCATGATAGCGCGGGTTATTTTCCGATTTATAGGCATCGTCCTGCTCCTCGTCGAGGATCAGCAGGCCGAGATTTCGTGCCGGGGCGAACACTGCCGAACGTGTACCGACGATGACACGTGCCGCACCCGAACGGATGCGTTTCCAGCTGTCATAGCGCTCGCCGACCGACAGCGCCGAGTGCAGCACCGCTGTGATTTCGCCGAACTGCGCCATAAACTTGCGAATCAGCTGCGGGGTCAGGCCGATTTCCGGCACGAGCACGATGGCACTTCTGCCCTCGCGCAGCGTGCGCTCAATCAGCCGCAGGTAAACCTGCGTCTTGCCGCTGCCCGTCACGCCGAATAACAGTGCCGCCTCCGGATGACCGGAGAGCAGCAGCGGCTCCATACCATCATATGCGGCCTGCTGCTGCGGGCTGAGCACAAAATCCTGCCTCGGCGGCAGTTCCTCCTGCTCCGGCAGGCGGAAAGCCTCCTCTTCCCACTGGCACAGCATGCCCTTTTTGACCATTGCGCGCAGCACTTCGTTGCTCGCGCCGCTGAGATACTGCAAATCATGACGGCTGAGTGCGCCCTCATGCATCAGCGCGCTGACAACCTCCATGCGCACCGGGCTTCTGCCGCGCTCTGCGAGACGCATCGCCTCGTCATCCGGCATCGCCAGCCCGTACATTGTCACGGTCTTGTCGCTGACACGGCGGTCAAATTCACTCGAAAAGGTCAAAACCCCGCGCGTACACAGCGCATCCAGCTGTTCTGCGGGCAGTTCGCTGCATTTTTTTGCGATTTCCTTTGCTGTTGCCGTACGCTTGCGTCTGGTAAACACGGACAGTGCCGGATACTCCTGCGCCAGCTGTGCGCGCTGTGCTTCGGGGATCTCCTCCGCCAGCGTGTACCGCTCGACCCGGCGGAACCACAGCCCCGCCGGAAGCATGGCGCGCGCGCAATCGTAAAACGTGCAGAACAGCGTCGAACACAAATGCGCTGCCAGCCGAAGCAGATGTGCATCCATAACCGGCTCCGCATCCAGCACGCGGCAGATCGACTTGCGCGCATATTCGGCTTTCGGATCGCAGCCCATGCGCACGACAATCGCCTCACAGGTGCGGCTTCCCTTGCCAAACGGCACGATAACACGCACACCCGGCTGTACTTTTCCGCGCAGCTCTTCGGGAATATCGTAGTCATACAGCCGGTCAAACGCATAATTTGCGGCGGACACCGCAACGCGGCAAACCGACTGCATCACGACTGCTTGCTCTTCCACAGCGCGAGCAGGCGGTCAAGCAGGATATCCGCCACATCGCCCTTGCCCATCAGCTCAAGCGGCTCACGCGTGCCGTCGCGGTACAGCAGTGTCACCACGTTGGTGTCACCCGCAAAGCCCGCGCCTTTTACCTTCAGATTATTCGCAACAATGACATCGCAGTTTTTGCTCTTCAGCTTTTTGGTTGAATTTTCCACCAAATCACGAGTCTCCATCGAAAATCCACAGATTACCTGATCGTCCCGGCGTTTCTGGCCGATTTCTGCCAGAATATCCGGGTTGCGCACGAGTGCAACGCTCATATCATCGTCGTGTTTTTTGATTTTATCGTCCTGAAACTGCGCCGGGCGGTAATCACCGACCGCCGCCGCCTTGATGACGAAATCCGACTGCGGCAGCGCATCTATGACCGCCTGCCGCATGTCACAGGCAGAGGTGACCGACACCATGTTCACGCCATCCACCGGCGGCAGTGCCACCGGGCCGGAAACCAGTGTCACCTCTGCGCCGCGCATTTTCGCGCTGCGCGCGATGGCATAGCCCATCTTTCCGGTCGAATGGTTGGACAGGAAGCGTACCGGGTCGAGCGCTTCGCGCGTCGGGCCCGCCGTGACTGTCACGCGCATGCCCTTCATATCCTTTTCGGTCAGTGCGTCCAGAATTGCCTGTTCGATGACCTCGACATCTGCCAGCTTGCCGCGCCCGGTATCCCCGCACGCCAGATGTCCGCACGCCGGTTCGACAAACAGACAGCCGCGTGCGCGCAGCGCCGCAATGTTATCCTGCACCGCAGGATTTTCATACATTGCGGTGTTCATTGCGGGCGCAAACAGCACCGGAGCGCGCGTTGCAAGCAATGTCGTCGACAGCATATCATCTGCAATGCCATGCGCATATTTGCCCAGAATATTTGCGGTCGCCGGGACGACGGCAAAGACATCCGCCGCCTTTGCCAGTGAAATATGTTCGACCTCCCATGGGAAATCGCGGTTAAACTGGTCGGTCACGGCGCGCGCGCCGGACAGTACCTCGAACGTCAGCGGCTGAACAAATTCACAGGCGTGTTTTGTCAGGATAACATGAATTTTGATATCCTTTTTCCGCAGCCGGCTCACCAGATCGCATGCCTTATAAGCGGCAATGCCCCCGGTGACACCAAGTACCACGGTTTTGCCGGAAAAATCCATCTCTTACAGATCCTCCAGCACCGGCGCTTCGTCTGCCTCATCATCCAGAGAAACAACTTCATCCTCTGCGCTCATCAGCATATCGTCCGCCGCGCTGATGTCCTGTGCGCTCGCTGCTGCCAGCAGATCCTCTGCCTGCGGCTTCGGGCCCGGACGGTACTCAATCTTGTCGTCGCAGATTTCATCCAGTGCAATCTTGATCGGTTTCTCTTCCAGCTTGACGCCGGAATTTTCTTCCTCTGCGGACAGATCACGCGCGCGCTGTGCGGCGAGGTTGACCAACAGATAACGATTGTTGACTCTCTTCATCAGATCCTGCATAGACGGCTTTAACATACTATTTTCGCTCCTTCTATTGTCATCGGCGGCACAAACCGCCTGCTTGTTTTACTTAATTTCTACTTGTGCCGCGCGGCAGTTCTCCGCGCGCAGAATCGCCAGCACATCGGCTGTCGCCTGTTCCACAGTGTTGTTGACAACGATGTAATCAAACTCCTTTGCCAGCGTCAGCTCATGCTTCGCGGTCTCCAGACGGCGGCGCACCGCGTCGGCATCCTCTGTCCCGCGTCCGGTCAGACGACGTTCCAACTCGGCAAAGCTCGGCGGTGCGATAAAAATGCGCACAGCATCCGGGCGCATCTGGTGTACCTGCATCGCACCCTGTACTTCGATTTCCAGCATGACGTCGTGCCCCGCGTCCAGCTGCGCATCCACCGGTTCCGCCGGTGTTCCATAGCAATTCCCGCTGAACTCCGCATGCTCAAGAAAGCCGTTTTCCGCGACCTTCTGCTCGAACTGCTCACGCGTCAGGAAATAATACTGCACACCGTCCTGTTCACCCGGGCGCGGTTCGCGCGTCGTAGCAGAGGTGGACAGATACAGCTCCTTCTGCTTGCACACCTCCGCGAGGACCGTTCCCTTGCCTACACCGGACGGGCCGGTCAGGACAAAAAGAATTCCCTGCTTACTCATCGTCATTCACCTCGTTTTCGTTCTCGCGGTTTCCCGCTCTGCCGGAAATGGTCTCCGGCAGGATTGCGGACAGCACCACATGATCACTGTCCATCACAATGACGGCGCGTGTGCGCCTGCCATAGGAGGCATCAATCAGCATATTGCGCTCACGCGCCTCCTGTACAATGCGTTTGATCGGCGCAGAATCCGGCGAAACAATCGCAATCAGCCGGTCTGCGGAAATCATGTTGCCAAACCCAATGTTGATGAGCTTCATCGGAATATGCCTCCGGTTATTCGATATTCTGGATCTGTTCGCGGATCTTTTCGATCTCCGACTTGATGTCCACAACGATTTTTGCCAGCTCGATGTCATTTGCCTTCGAGCCGATGGTATTCGCTTCGCGGTTCATCTCCTGGACGAGGAAATCCAGCTTGCGTCCGATGGGCTTTTCCTCTGCCGCCATAACCTCCATCTGGTGCATATGGCTGCGCAGGCGGACGGTTTCTTCGGCAACCGCCGTTCGATCAGCATAAATAGCTGCCTCCGCCAGAATGCGCTGCGGATCAATCGTCGTATCCGCGAGCACCTCATTCATGCGCGCGGTCAGCTTGGCGCGGTATTCCTCCACCGCCTGCGGCGAGCGCTGTTCCACCTCGGCGACCAGCTTCAGGATGGTCTGTCCGCGGGACAGGATATCCTCCTTCATCTTGGCGCCCTCGCGCGCGCGCATCGCGCAGAAGTCCGCGCCAGCGGCAGCCAGTACCGCCAGTACATCCTTTGTCAGCTCGTCGGCATCCGCCTCCTGTTTTTCGGAAGAAAAGACATCCGGCAGGCGTGCCAGGCTCATTACACTGATGTCATCTGCCAGCCCATACTGGTCGCGCATCTCGTGCAGGGCGTCCAGATAGCCCTCCAAAATCTTGTGGTTGAGCGAAATGCGCACATCGCCCGACGCACCGGAATCGATGGAAATAAATACATCTACCTTTCCGCGCGCAATCAGCGCAGCGACAGCAGTTTTCGCCGCCTCTTCCAGAAAGCCATAAATGCGCGGTGCCTTCACATTGACGTCGAGATATCGATGGTTGACGGAACGGAGCTCCACCGTAATGTCGCGCTCATGCAGCGTCTGGCGGGCTCTGCCGTATCCGGTCATGCTTCTCAAGGAAATTCCTCCCATATTCACAAATTCAAAAATCCCTTTTGCTCTCTTTGCTCGCTCTCAAAAGGGGTTTCCATGTTATTTTAACAGCCCGCATCACTTGTGTTCAAGCGAAACGGGCCATTTTCTTACATTGTATACAAATTTTTCTTTCTTTTTCTCCTTTTCATTGTGATCTATGCTAGTTTTATATATAGGACGTATCTGAAAAGTCGAAAATTTTGACTATTTCTACAAATACGGGTCGCTTCCTCGTTAACAACACTTGAAATCCGGAAGGATTCCCGCATGTTGTTGTCTCGAATCGACCTCGTCTTTGCGAAATATTCGTCATTTTCTTGGTTTTCAGATAGCGCCTAGATATGCAACCGTTGAAATAGATAAACAATCAGTTTTGAGAAAACAATATCATACGCGGCAAAAACGAAGAGCACAGCCGGAAGGAACAGCCAGATATGGCTGGCGAGTACAGCCGGCACCATAGCAAGCACACTGTCAGCAAACAGGAACAGCAACGCAGAGACAATCCCGCAGAACAGCAGCTTGAGCACCCATTCCAACGGAAGGTTATGCAGGCGCTCGATCAGATTCTTCACCAGCGTATACGGGCCGAAAAAAGCCGCATACAGCAGTGCAATCTCCTTTGCCGGCACGATGAGCGCTGACAACAGTGCCGTCGCAATGACGGTCAGCAGGCCGTAAGCCAAATTGCCCTGTACAACAGTCAGCGCGGCGACAACACCGGCAATCGCCGTAAATGCAACCCACATGCCCGGCATCATCGACCCCATCATCAGGAAAAGAATGCCCAGCGCGGTCATCATCGCACAGAAAGTCAGAGTTTTTGTCTTGCTTTGCATAAATGGTCACATCCTTCTGTCTTTCAAAAAAATTTGGCTGGCAGCATATCTATACCACCATGACCAGCGTCCCTGCCGTGATGAGCGCCGCACCGATCAGTGATTTCGCGGTCATTTTTTCATGCAGGAAAACAACGGCCAGCACCAGCGTGATAACTACGCTGAGCTTATCCACCGGCACAACCTTCGACGCCTCACCGATCTGTAACGCCCTATAATAGCACAACCATGATACACCGGTTGCCAGGCCGGATAAAATCAGAAAAATCCAGCTCTTTCTGCCGATTTGTGCAATTCCTCCCTGCGTATTGGTCAGAAAAACCATGCCCCATGCCATCAACAGCACAACTGCCGTGCGGATGGCGGTCGCCAGTGTGGAATTGACACCTTCAATCCCCACCTTCGCCAATATAGAGGTGAGTGCCGCAAAGATTGCGGACAGCAGTGCGAAGACAAACCACATTCCGTTATTCCTCCCGCTCATTTCATTCTCTCCCTATATCTCTGTTGATCTGTGAAAAAAGGACTGCCGTCCGGCAATCCCCTTCGCTTCTGAATCAGCAGCCTCCGCCTCCGCCGCAGCAATTGCACAGGCAGTTGAGGCACAGCATTTGCGTACAGCAGTCCATGGCATCGTTCTGCTGCATCGGACGGTACCCGCCATAGGCAGAGCTGTTGCTCAGCATGCTCTGCATACGGCGGTATTCCGTGTTATTCGGTGCCATCGTGCACGCCTGATTGATCTCCTGCATCGCCTCATCAAACCAGCCCTTTCGGTAGCAGACCGCTGCGCGCAGATAATGCCATTCGGCATCGCGCTGTGAAATGCGGGAGAGCAGTTCCTCTGCCATGCCGATATTGCCGACATTGATCGCATTGCGCACCTGATTGTAAATACCGGCGTTTGTCCCACTGTAGCCGCCATAGCTTCCGCTGTAGCCACCCTGCTGGGTGTAGCTCTGCCCGCTGGAGGAAGCTCCTCCATTCTGACGCTGTTTCATGATGGTATCATAGGCGTCATTGATCTCCTGCATTTTTTCCTTTGCAAGATCTGCAAGCGGGTTATCGACATAGTTGTCGGGGTGATATTTGCGTGCGAGGTCGCGGTATGCCCGCTTGACCTCATCATCCGAAGCCGACGGCGAAACGCCGAGTACTTTATAAGGATCCATGCCTGTTCTTTCCTCCGTGATTTGTAAACGTGCCATTCAGTACCTGCCGTGTGATTTCCGGCAGACCCTGGCACAATATATTCTCTATTATCCCCGCGTCCCGGTACGGACGCAGCAAAACATATGCGTGATACGACGCCGCCAGCGATTGCAGCAGCGTGTGATTCATGGCCTCTCTGACCGGTTCAATGGACGGCTGTGTGAGCTGCCAGCGCAGAACAACCGGGTTATAGCTGCCGGACTGGAAATCCTCCGCCACATCATCGCAGGCGTCAATTAAGTAAATCCATCTTCCGGTGTGATAAAACATCTCTTCCAAAATACGGCTGTCTGCGCTGTAATCCGCAACAGCCGCGCGCAGAATACGTGCAAATGCGTCCGCCGGGCGGTCAAGGGAGGCTGTTTTCTGCCGTTCCAGCTGCCCGAGCTCGTCGAGACATGTCCGTGTGCACACGTCAAACGCAGGCAGGTCACGCGCTGCCTTGCGATATCCACGCCGCAGCAGAAATTGCAGGGCGCGTGCGCCGAGCCGTTTGAACCCGCGCTCATCGTGCGCATTGTCCTCCAGCTTATGCCACGACAGAATGACGCTCACCGCTGCCGCGCGGCGCATGCCATCGCTCTCTGCCGCACAGGTGCGGCGGCGCAGCGGGTGCATGATACACCGTTTTTTGCAGCTTCCGCCCTCTTCCTCCAGCGCACACAGTACCAGCGCCAGATAGGTACAGTCATAGCTGTGCATGACTGTCTGAAGCAGCCCATAATGGCTGCGGATGGTATGGCAAAGCCCGCAATAGACGCTCTGGAAGCGCTCCCATTCGCGAACCTTCAGCTCGCCGCGCAGCGGGCGGACAAATCCGAACATGCTTCACCTCACTGATACATTTTACTGTATCTTGCCAAAGAATACAAGGCTGACGCAAGTGTCAGCCCTGAAAGTTTACAATTTTGAAATAGTATACACCGGCTTTTTATCCTTCTGCCGGTCGTTCACTTTTTTCGCGGCAAAGATGCCGCCAAAGAAGCCGATGCCGCCCCACAGCCCCGGAATCGGGAGCGAAAGCACGGCAGCAACGCCGTAAAGGGCAAAGAACAACACAACCGGAACGACATAGAGCACGGCTGCCAGACCGAGTACCTGCTTCGAGCTGCCGGTAATCATGACCGCTTCACCGACCTCTGCGCCAATGGAATTGTCTGCAATCACCAGAATCGGCTTGGAAACAATCTCGCCGCAGCCGCCGCAGTTGGAGCAGTCATGCCCACAGGCTGTCTGCCGCGACACTTGCAATTCCGCCTGATTGTCCGGCAACAGGCGCTTGACAACAGCAATCTGCTGCATATTTAATCTCTCCTTTCCTCGAGAGGACAAAAATTCTGTAAAATTTCCTGTGCGCAGCCGATGCCATCCACCGCCGCACTCAGGATACCGCCTGCATAGCCCGCGCCTTCGCCGCACGGGATAAGGCCGGAAATCTGCCTGCTATGGCGGTTTTCCAACCGTGTGATGCGCACCGGCGAGCTCGTGCGCGTTTCCGGACCGGTGAGCAGCGCATCCGCCGCATCAAAACCGCGAATTTTTCTGCCGAATACACGGAGCCCGCCCTGCATCTGCCGCACAACAAAATCCGGCAGAATGCCCTCCAGCGTACCGTACTGCACGCCGAGCGGATAAGTCGGACGGACTTTGCCCGCGCGACGGGTGATCGTCCCGTCCAGAAAATCGCCGATCCGCTGGCACGGCGCCTGATAGTTCCCAGTCACCCGGAAGGCCTGCCGCTCTATCTGGCGCTGGAAGGCCACACCGCCGAGCGCATCCGCTGTTGGGAAATCCGACGGGTCAACTGACACGACAATGGCGGAATTTGCATTGCGCCCATCGCGGGCATGATAGCTCATGCCGTTGGTCACAATCGAATCCGGCTCGCTCTGTGCTGCGACGACCTGCCCGCCGGGACACATGCAGAAGGAATAACACGCGCGCCCGTTCTCGCGGTGCGACAGCGTGTATTCTGCCGGTGGCAGAGCCGGATGCCCCGCGAGCTTACCGAACAGGCCGCGGTCGATGTCGCGCTGCAAATGCTCGATGCGCGCACCAACCGAAAACGGCTTGGGTTCAAAATACACACCCTGTGCATGCAGCTGTTCAAAGGTGTCGCGTGCACTGTGCCCGATTGCAAGAATCAGTCGTTCACATGGAAGTTCCTGCCCGTCCACAACCGCCGCTGCCAGCGCGCCGCCGCGCTGGATCATACCGGTCAGCGCACAGCCGAAACGCACTTCACCGCCCATGCGGATGATATCCTCCCGCATCCGACGCACGACCTGCTTGAGGATATCCGTGCCGATATGCGGCTTCGCACGACACAAAATCTCCTCCGGTGCGCCGTGCGCGACAAATGTGCGCAGCACAAACTCGCTCAACGGATCGTTGATGCGCGAGGTCAGCTTGCCGTCGGAATACGCACCCGCACCGCCCTCACCGAACTGGATGTTGCTGCACGGATCAAACGCACCGCCTGCGGCAAAGGCTTCTACTGCGCGGTCACGGCTGTCAATCGCCTGCCCGCGTTCGATGACAAGCGGCCGGTAGCCGTTTTTTGCCAGCACATATGCGGCAAACAGCCCGCCGGGGCCAAAGCCTACAACGACCGGGCGGTGTTCCAGCCGCTGTGTTCCCGTCGGGACTGGCTCCTGAACCGGTTTTTTCAGCCGCACATCCGGCTTTCCAATGCGCTGCACGGCGGCGGCTTCTGCGTCTGCACTGTCCAGCTCCAGCAGGACGGACAGCACGCGTGTGATGCGTCCGCGCCGTGCATCAATCGACGCACGGTAGAGGTGTGCCCGCCTGACTGCACTGCCGGACAGCTCACATTTTTTCCGCGCCGCCGCAAAGGCATCCTCCTCAGATGCCTCCAGCGGAAGGCGGATATTTCCAACTAAAATACTCATGATCCTTCTGATGTTTTCCGTGTAATGCGTACCGTGACGCTGTAGGTGCCGATGACGGTAGAACCATCCGGGCTGCTGATTGTCGCGCCGATGGTGTGCTGTCCGTCGGACAGATCCTGCGATGCGATTTCCGCCACTGCGCTGATGTCATCGGCGTCGATGGAATCGAGCAGCTTCTGCGACCCGCTCAGTGTGACCTCCAGCGATTCGGTCTCCAGTGTTACCTCTGCGGTATCGTCTTTCTTGATATCGTCCAGGCTGATATCTGTGATGGTAAATTTCTTTGTCGCGGCATCGTTAATGGAAACTGTGACAGTCGCCGTCGTCGGCTGTCCGGCGTTAAGTGAAACGCCGGTCGGCACGCTGATATCAAAATCATAGGTGTCGCCGTTTTCCGCCGTGTTGACATTGATCGCGCCCAGCGTGATGGAATCGATATCCTTCACGGTCGCCGGATCGCCGATGATCTCCACTTCCTTCGGCGAAATGGTCGCTGTGACATCAGTTCCCGCATCCTCTGGCGAGAATGTCACCTGAAGCGGAACCTTTTTTACCTGCTTAACCGGAATGGTCACAGTAATGCTGGCGACGTTGCGCGAAATATTGTTGCTGTCGACTGCGTCGCCGTTTTTATCCACCAGCTTGTAGGAATAATTATCGGTCAGCGTCTGTTTCAGCTTTTTGGTGTTGATATTGATGACGGCAGAGGAAACCTTATCCAGTTCGGTCTCCGGTCCGGTGATCTCTACGGACTCCGTAGACAGCGATGCCTCTTCAAATACATAGCCATCCGGCGCGTCGTTGGAATATTTGACCGTGACTGGGACAGTCTTGGATTCTATACGGTCGACTGTGATCGTAATGGTCTCCGGTGTGCGCCCGACACAGGTCATGCCACTTTCCGGGAGAATAACATGATACGGGATCTCATACGTGCCCGGTGCCGTGATGGTGTCGGTCAGATCCGCCTTCACCTTAATCTGCGACACGGTCAGCGTCGCAAGGCGATTGCTCGAACCGGATACCTTGACATCAACGGTTGCATCCGCGCCGCTGATGAGCTTGAGGTTATAGGAATTGTACAACTCATCCACACCAGTGAGCTGTACGGAGAGATTTTTATATTCCAGCGTTCTCGTCGGGTTCTGAATGCCCATGAAGTAGCTCCACAGGATAACCGCGGCAATAATCGAGAGCAGCTTGGTAAAAATATCATGCTTTACAATCCAGTTTTTCATCGTTTCTTCCCCCCGAAGCCCTGGATTTTATCCATGATTTTCGCAAGAACAGTCATTTCCTCGTGCTGCTGCTCCAATTCCTCCTTGACCAGAAGCTCCGTGCGCAGGATCTCATCCAGCTGCTCCGGCACAAGATGGCGCTGGAGCTGTCCGTCAATTGCAATGGAAATGGAGCCGGTCTCCTCCGACACGACCAGACTGACTGAATCGGCATTCTCGCTCATGCCGACCGCGGCGCGATGGCGTGTGCCCAGCTCCTTTGCGAGGTTGGGGTTGGGGGACAGCGGAAGCACACAGCCTGCGGCGTGCACCCGCCCGCCGCGGATAATCATCGCACCGTCATGCAGAGGTGCACCCTCATAGAAAATGTTGCGCACCAGCTCGTCCTTGACATCCGCATTGACAATGGTACCCGTGCGGATGACATCCTCCAGACTCTCCTTGCGCTCAAAAATAATCAGCGCGCCGGTGCGTGACCACGACATTTCCGAACAGGCATGTACAATCTCGAGAACCGCCTTTTCCTCCACCGGAATGGTATCATTGCGCAGCATCAGCGACGACAGCTTGCTTTTGCCGACACGCTCCAGCACACGCCGCAGCTCCGGCTGGAACACAATGGCAATGACCAGAATGCCCCACGTCAGCACGGTCTGGAACAGATAGTTGACCATTGTAAGCTGGAGGATGTTGGAGATCCACATGGCGACGATCAAGACAATGACGCCGCGGATAATGCGGGCGGAGCTCGTTTCCCGTACCAGTTTTACGACCTGATAGATGAGAAACGAGACCACCGCAATATCAATGATATCGGAAACCGTAATCGATGTTAAGTTTTGCCACAGCAGTAAAATGGAATCCATAAATCAGTTGATTCTCCCAGTTCCTGCATATAAATGCAGGTTTGTTTATCAAGATATGCATGAAACAATCCATGCGTATTTTTATTGTACCACAACTCCGACAAGGTGTGAATAGCCTACTCCAAATTTTGCGTCGATTCTTTTCCGCTTATCACAGCAATCCGGGCTGCAAACCGTCTCATTTGATGCTCTGTCTGGAACCAGCCGGGCGAAATCCGCACGGTTCCGGTGCGCTCTGTCCCCGCTGTTTTGTGCGCAAGCGGCGCACAATGCAGCCCTGCGCGGACACAGATATTCTGCTCCGCCAGACGCTGTGCGACGGTTTCGACGGGGAGCTGGCGGCTGTAAAATGACAGAACACCGGTCTGTCGATTCATATCGGGCGAGACAAACGACACGATACCCGGAATTTGCCGCAGTTCCTCCGCTGCAATGCGGCACAATGCGCGTTCATGTCGCAAAATTTCTTGCTCACCGAGCCGCTGTACAAATTTCATGCCTTCAAACAGTCCGGCGACACCTGCAATGTTCTGCGTGCCGCTTTCCAGCCGGTCGGGCAGGAAGTCCGGCATTTCCGTCTGTTCTGACCGGCTGCCCGTTCCGCCGGGCAGCAGTGGGTACGGCATGTCATCCGACAACCACAACAGCATACCGGTCCCCGGCGGGCCATACAGTCCCTTGTGCCCAGGCATACAGACCGCTGCCAGACTGGGCAGCTTCGACACATCAATGGGCAGCACACCTGCCGACTGCGATGCGTCGAGAATCAGCGGAATGCCCGCTTCCGCCAGCAGAAGGTCAAGCTGCTCCAGCGGCTGGATATAGCCGAATACATTGGAAATATGGCACAAAACAAAGCAGTCCGCACCGTCTTCGATGGCTTTTTTCGCTGACTCAAGCAGCAGCTCATCGTTCCAGAGCTCGCCCTTCAAAATCGTCAGCCGTTTGTTTCCCTGTCTGACAATGTCAATCACCGGGCGCAAAACAGCGTTATGTTCAAACGGTGAAATGGCAAAATGCCTGCATTCCTGCATCGAATGCAGCGCAAGGCACAATGCATGTGTTGCGTTGAACGTAAATACCACGCGGCGCGGATCCTCCATTCCGAACAGCTCTGCCGCCAGCGCACGCGTGTCATATAATATTTCTGCGCCTGTCATCGCCGGGAAATGGGCACTGCGCCCTGCGCCCGCCGCATGCCCCATCGCCCAGCGCGCTGCACTCCCGACCGCCGGCGGCTTCTTCAGCGTTGTCGCTGCGTTGTCCAGATAAATCATCCGCCATCCTCCCAGCTCCAGACATCGGGCGGCATGTCTGCCAGGCAATCTGCCGCCCAATCAGATGCCTGTGTTTCTATTTCAAGCCCCCAGGAACAGGAACGCACCTTCGGCGAACGCGGCGGGCGCGCAAGTCTTGCGTCAATGCCGCATGCGGACAGCTTCCGCGAAAGAAGCAGCGCCTCGCTCTGGGAGCGGCACAGAATCATTCGACTCTGTTTCATCCTACGCACCTCCGAAATTCTTTCTCTTTCCAGTATAGGATGCAGCGGCATATTTTGTGCCTGTCCCCCTGCGCTGCCATGCGGCTTCCGAAACGGCGACGACACCGCCATCTGCGCGGAGAATCACATAAAACGAGCTTCTTTTATACAAATCAGCGACAAATTGAGCGTGAAGCTGCCGTTTTCTATATCTCATTGCCCTTGCAAAGCATATTGCTTTGTGTTATCGTTAAATACGAACAAAATTGATGCAATATGAGGTGACAGATACCTATGTTAACCAGTTCTTCCCTCCGCCTGCGCACCGAAGCGATGACCATTCTCGGCGGCCTGCGCAGTACGGATGTTTTTTCTGTCTATGCGGATGCGCTGTCCGCGCTGGACGATTCTCCGGCTGCCTTCTGCCGGAGCTATGCGCGCCTGTGCCAGTTCCACTACACCCATGGTGACCTTGGCAAGCTGTTTGCGCGCGAGATCCACTATGATACCAATGTCCTGACCCAGAGTGTGGACAAGCCGGTTTCTGACGATGTGCGCGCCGCTGCGGATTTCGACCTGTATACAATCAACTCACTCATTTCCCTCTCGGGCTCGGATTTTCTGGACTTTGCCCGCAAGGCTTACCGCAGCTGCGCCGACCTGTTCGACGCCCTGCCGGGCTTCTCTGCCGGCACACCGCTGCCGTTCGGCAACTGCGAAGGCCTGCTCCAGATGTACCGCAAAAAGGGCTCAGGTTACTTCGCCCGCGCAAATGCCTTCACCATTATCGACGGCATGCCGCAGCCGATTGCCAATCCCGACCCCATCCGCCTGTCCGACCTCAAGGGATATGCGGTACAGAAAAAAGCCATCCGCGACAACACATTGTCGCTGCTCGCCGGCAAAAATGCCAACAACATCCTGCTCTACGGCGACAAGGGCTGCGGCAAATCGTCGACTGTCAAGGCGATCGCCAATGAATATGCCGACCGCGGCCTGAAAATCATCGAAATGCCAATGGATCAGATCAAACAGTTCCCGGCAATCTGCTCGATGATCGAACGCAGTCCGTTCACCTTCATTCTGTTCCTCGACGATCTGTCGTTTACGGCAGAGGATGAGCGGTTTGTCGCTCTGAAGGCATTTATCGAAGGCGGCGTGGCAGGCAAGCCGCACAACATGGCGATTTATGCGACGTCTAACCGCCGCCATATTATCCGTGAAA
This sequence comes from Butyricicoccus porcorum, assembly GCF_002157465.1. Classification (GTDB taxonomy): domain Bacteria; phylum Bacillota; class Clostridia; order Oscillospirales; family Butyricicoccaceae; genus Butyricicoccus_A; species Butyricicoccus_A porcorum. Next base: position 160,581 of record NZ_NHOC01000002.1, on the reverse strand, counting down.
ACTTCTCCGACCGCAACGGTGACGATGTCCATGTCCGCGACGCGATGCAGTCCGCTTCCTCGCTGTCCGACCGCTTCGGCATTGAAATCACCTTCTCGAATCCGGTTAAGAACGAGTATCTTTACATCGTTGACCGTCTCGCCGAGGACTACGGTCTGGATCTTCCGGAGGAGCGCCTCCACCTGCTGGCAGAGCGCTTCGCCATCCGCAAGAATGGCCGCTCCCCGCGCACCGCACGCCAGTTCATCACACACCAGCTCGCGCTGGAAAACGGCGACAAGGAAACAGAAGAAAACTGATCTTTTCTGCAATGCAATGCGCCCCTCCCGTCAGGCCGACAGGAGGGGCGCTGTTTTTTTGTGTTCGTTATAATTTCAATCCGATGATATCTTTATATCGCTTGAGGATGACCGAGGTGTCCAGCTTTACCAGGCCGGGCAGCTGATACAGCACCTCATTGATAAAGGTTTCATTTTCCTCCTGCGAGGATGTAACTGCGTGGACATGCAGGCGGGAATTTCCGCTCAGATGGTACAGCTTTGTGACCTCCTCGCAGTTCATCAGAATATCGACAGCCTGCTGGAAGCATTCCGGGCGCACCTCTACGTCAAAATAGGTCGAAATCGTCCGCCCCATAATTTTGGTGGGATCGACAATGATACAGTATTCCTCAATGACGCCACTTTCTTCCAACGCCTGAATGCGCGCCTTCACAGCGACGCGCGACAGTCCAACCTGCTCCGCGAGATCGACATAGGAGATGCGCGCATTGTGTGTCAGAATCTCAATAATTTTCCGATCGATATCATCCAAACCGCTCAGATACATGTGTTAGTTCCTCCACCTTTCAGATACTGTTATTATACCGAATTTATGCTGTAAAAGCAATTCTTTCGTCCTCAACAAAAAGAAGTACTTTTCTTACATTTCAGGAAGTATTTAGGAGTATATGTCGACAAAACGATTGTGTATAATGTCAAAATGTATCGAAATCACAAAATTTTTTCTCGTATATTCTGCGAATTGCACAGTCTGCCTGCATTTTGTATACTGGTTACAGACAAAGAGGTCTACGAAAGCGCGCATCGTAGACCTCTGTTTTTTTACACAAAAACCAACTGGCATGAAAAAGGATGAATATGATGAATTACAGACGATTGACAGCAATGCTGCTGGTGTCCGGCCTGCTGACCGGCGCTGTAGCAGGCTGCGGCAGCAGCACCCAGACAACGGACAGCGGCTCCGGTACCACTGCACAGACAGCTGCACAGGACGACACCTTTGAAATCCTTCAGACCAAGGACGACGGCACGATCATGGGCGACTACTATGTCGGCTCGAATGAAGACACCATCAACTGGGGCCGCCTGCCAAACCGCGATACGGAACCGGTTCTGACGGTGGAATCGGGCAGCACGGTCACGTTCGACACGGTATCTCACGAGGGTCTGCTGGAAGATCAGGGACGCGACGCACTGGAATATTTCACAAGTCAGGGTGTATCCGAGGATGAAATCCTGACCGACGCCATCAATATCACTGACTCTGACATCGCGCACGATTTCCTCGAAGACGGCCCGCACATCGTCACCGGCCCGGTTGAGGTCGAGGGCGCAGAGCCGGGTGACGTCCTGAAGGTCGAGGTGCTCGACCTCCAGCCGCGCGTTCCGTATGGCGTCATCTCCAACCGCCATTACAAGGGTGCACTGCCGGACGAATTCCCCGAAAACTCCCCGCGCTATGATGACGCTTCCGCAGAGGAACCGGAAAAGTACGGCGATGTCTCCAAGTTCGCTCCCATCAAGAAAGTTGATGATGTCTGGTGTTCCTATTACGAGGTAGACGGCAAAGAAGTCACCTATGAGCTCGACCCGTTCCTCGGCATCATGGGTGTTGCCACTGACACGGAGGAAATGCTCAGCTCGGTTCCGCCGACGGAGCAGGGCGGCAACCTCGATATCAACGAGCTGGGGGAAGGCTCTACGCTGTACCTGCCGATTGAGGTAGAAGGTGCAATGTTCTACACCGGCGACCCGCATTTTGCACAGGGTGACGGCGAGGTTGCGCTGACCGCACTGGAAGGCTCCCTGCGCGGCACGGTTCGTCTGACCGTCCTCAAGAATGGTTCGGAAGAAATTGTCGGCGACAGCGAGAACTTCACTCAGCCGTTCGGTGAAACCGAAGATTATTGGATTCCGATCGGTCTGGATGAGGATCTGGACGAGGCCATGAAGGAAGCCTGCCGTGAGTCCATCGACTTCCTCAACGAACAGCTTGGCGTTGACCGCGACATGGCATACGCTTACCTGAGCGCCGCAACCGACTATGAAGTTTCCCAGGTTGTCGACAAGACCAAGGGCATCCATGCACTTATCAAGAAGACGGACTTCATCAACCTGCTGGACATCAACCTGACCGCCGGAGATACAAAACAGGATGTCGCGGTCATCGACCGCACGTTCTACACTCCGCTGGAAGACACTGTGAAGGCGCTGGGCGGCTCGGTCAAATGGAATGGTGACACCGCAACCGTCACGCTCGGCTCAGTTGAAGCCACAATGACCAAAAACAGCAACATTTACTATTCCAACGGTGCAAAGGTCGTACAGGATAGCGCCCTTGTCGAGCAGGACGGTACGGTTCTGATTCCGGTGCAGGCCCTGAACGAGGTTCTGAATGCCGCTGTCAACTGGTCGACTGTCGGCAAGAGCCTGAACGGCGTTGTAACTGCCAAGTAAACAAGCCCCCGCAAGCCAAAAGCGTGCGTTTCCGCAGGGAAGCGCACGTTTTTATAATCCCTGCTTTTCCGCCTCGCGGAGCGACGCCAGAATGGAGGAACGCAGGATTGTTGTGATATAGGTCAGCGCCTGATCCCGATCCCACTTCTGCCCCGGGCGGAATGATTCAATCAGGACGCCCGCCAGTGCTTCCGTAAACAGCTCGCACAGGAACTGCCGGAATTCGTCCGAGGTGTGCGTGCCGTATTCGCGTTCGATGCCGTCGACCATCATATGTGCAATGCCAATGAAATCCTGATAGAAAAACCTCTTGAGTCCCGTCCGGCCAACGGAATCCACCGCACAATTCAAAATGTGCTTGTTCTTGTCTACATAATCCATGACAAAGGCAATCGCGTCGCGGTAATCAACGAGAAGGTCGAACTGTTTGAACACCTCGATGGCCTCCTGCTCCAGCATCCACTTGAGCAAGTCATACACGTCCTCAAAGTGGCAATAAAACGTCTTGCGGTTGACGCCGCAGTCCCGTGTGATTTCGCTGACTGTAATTTTGGAAAACGGCTTGCTCTGCATCAGGTTTTTGAGCGATTCGGCAAGTGCCTTCTTGGTGCGCAGCATTGTCACATCATGTTTCATTGTGATACCTCCCGTTTTCGTTCTGTTTTATTTCTCTCCGTTCATTATACAGATGTCCGAAAAAGTTTCAACTGTCCGGCAAATGATTTTGCCCGTCAATATCACCTCATTTGTCCGTTTTTGCCACACCTGATGGTCGATTGCCCATTGCGGCACATCTGTGCGAACGGTACAATGGGAGCCGTCAAAGAAAGAAAAAGGGGAACACGATATGCCGCAATACCAATACCATGTGACGATGAAAACGCCGCTCGGGCCGCGAAACGGGCACCTTCTGCTGTCCATGCGCGGCGCACGTATCTACGGGACGCTCCGCATCCTCGGCTCCAGCAACACAGTCAGCGGCAGGCTTTTGCCGGACGGCTCGTGTACACTGGCCGGGAAAATACAGACACTTGTACGCACCATTCCGTACACCGCAGACGGACGCTATGATGCCGCGTCCATCGAACTGACCATACACGGGGAACGGAATACCATGCCGCTGCAAGGCACATCAATCCCCTGAAATGAAAGGAGAATACTATGCGGCGCTTTTATACTGCCATTGTGCGCCATCGAAAAGCTGTTTTGTGTCTGTTCGCCGTGCTGGCTGTGATCTGTGCCCTCTGTAAGCAGATGGTCTCTGTCAATTACGATATGAATGACTATCTCCCGGAGGACACCGCTTCCACGGTGTCGCTCGATGTGATGGAGGAGGAATTTTCCGGCGGCATCCCGAACGCGCGTGTCATGATTCACAATGTCTCTGTTCCGGAGGCATTGGAATACAAACAAAAGCTGTCAGAGGTCGACGGTGTGACCGATGTCATGTGGCTGGATGACGCCGCAGATGTCGCGCAGCCGCTGGAAACACTGGACGCAGATACCGTCGACACATACTACAAGGACAACACGGCGCTGTTTACCGTCACCATGGAAGAGCACAAGCGCGTAGCAGCGGTCGATGATATCCGTGCACGGATCGGCGACGACAATGCCATGAGCGGCACGGCGGTTTCCACCGCAGTCGCCACCACCAGCACAGTCAGCGAAATCTCAAAAATTGCTGCCTTTGCTGTCCTGCTTGTCCTGCTCATCCTGTTGCTGACCACAACATCATATATAGAACCTCTGGTCGTCCTGATCGGCCTCGGCATCGCAATCATCATCAACGCCGGCTCCAATCTGCTTTTCGGTGAAATTTCCTTCGTCACCAATGCCGCAGGAAATATTTTGCAGCTTGCTGTCTCGCTGGACTATTCGGTCTTCCTGCTGCACCGCTTCACGGAATGCCGGGAAAAAGCAGAAAATGTGGAGGAGGCGATGGTGAATGCGCTGTGCAAGTCTACCACATCCATTCTGTCGAGCGGTGCCACCACTGTCATCGGCTTTCTCGCGCTGTGCCTGATGCAGTTCCGCATCGGCCCGGATCTGGGTCTTGCACTCGCAAAAGGCATTGCCATCAGCCTGATTACGGTATTTACCTTCTCCCCCGCACTGATCCTGTCGGTATATCGCTGGATTGACAAAACCGAGCACCGCTCGTTCATGCCGGATTTCCACGGCTTTGGCCGCTTTGTCTACCGCGTCATGCTGCCGCTCGTGTGTGCATTCGTTCTGATTGTTGTACCGGCGAACCTTGCTTCCAGCCACAACGACTTTTACTACGGCTCTTCCCATATTTTCGGGCCGGAAACACAGCTCGGTGCTGATACAAAGGAAATGGAAGACATTTTCGGCAAACAGGATACCTATGTCGTACTGGTTCCAAAGGACAGCACCGCCACACAGGTAAAACTGTCCAACGAGTTACAGCAGCTGCCGCAGATATCCAGCATGATCTCCTATGTCGATGCCGCGGGCGCGGAAATCCCGACGGAATATCTGGATGAAGACACACTGTCGCAGCTGATTTCTGAGCATTACAGCCGTCTGGTACTCACCATCGACGCGGATTATGAAGTCGAAGAAACTTTTGAGCTGGTTCAGCAGATCCGTGATATTACAAACTCGTATTATCCTGACAGCTATTATCTCGCAGGCGAAGGTGTCAGCACCTACGACCTGATGACCACCGTCACGCAAGACATGAACAAGGTAAATCTCGTCGCAATTGCGGCAGTCTTCCTTGTGCTGGCGCTGACGATGGGATCTGTCATTCTTCCTGTGATTCTGGTCATCTGTATCGAAACCGCGATCTGGATCAACCTCGCCATTCCATATTTTATGGGTTCCCCGCTGTTCTACATTGCATATCTGATCATCAGCTCGATTCAGCTCGGCGCTACTGTGGACTATGCCATCCTGCTGACCGACCGCTATCAGGAATGCCGCCGAAAATATGATAAGAAGACCTCGATTGTTGAAACCATTTCGGCAGTCACAGTGTCCATTCTCACCTCCGGCATCACACTGGTCATCGTTGGCTTCCTGCTCGGCTTTATTTCCACACACGGCCTGCTGTCGCAGCTGGGTATCCTGCTCGGACGCGGTTCCCTGTGTTCCATCTTCAGCGTCCTGTTCGTCCTGCCGGGTCTGCTGTATCTGTTTGACGGCGTGATAGATCGAAAAAATAAAAAAAGCAAGCTGTACCGGCGGCATGAACAGCCGGATGCGCCGCTGACTGAATGAAAGGAGTCATGTTTCAATGAAATCATTATATAAAAGGGCGGTTTCCCTGACCATGTGCGCCGCACTGGCAACTTCGGCAGCACTCCCGGCATTCGCCGCCGACACAGAAAAATCCGGTAAGGACGAAGTCGTCTATGTCATGACCGACGCCGGCGGCAAGGTTTCCGGCGTGTATGTCGTCAATATCTTTGACGGCGGCAAAATGATCGACTACGGCGATTATTCCGACGTCAAGATGCTGACCACCGAGGATAAAATCTCGCAAAACGGCGATAAAATTACCTTTTCGTCCGATGCGGATCGCGTCTATTATCAGGGCACGCTCAAGAATACCACCATTCCATGGAACATCTCCATTCGGTACGATCTGGATGGCAAAGAATACCAGCCCGATGAGTTGGCCGGCAAAAGCGGTTCTCTGCGCATCCACCTGAAAATTACAGAAAACAAGTCGTATGAAGGCTATTTTTACGGCGATTACGCACTTCAGACGACATTTATGCTGGATACCCAAAAATGCTCCCGCATCAAGGCAGAGGATGCAACTATGGCGGATGTCGGCAGCGACAAACAGCTGTCCTACACCATCCTCCCCGGCAAAGGCATTGACACAGAAATCACAGCCGACGTCAAGGACTTCGAGATGGACGCTGTATCCATCAATGGCATCCGAATGAACCTCGATGTCGAGATCGATGACGAAGAGATGCTCAACCAGATCGGCGACCTGATCGACGGTATTGTTGATTTGAATACCGGTGCCATTGAGCTGAACGATGGCGCTGTCGAGCTCAAGGACGGCAGCGGATCGCTCAAAGACGGCGCAGCTGACCTGAGCAGCGGCGCGGCAGAGCTGGACAACGGTGTCAAAAAGCTGCAATCCGGCATCCGAACCGCACAGGCTGGCATGAAAAAGCTGGATGCACAGTCCGGAACACTTTCCTCCGGTTCCTCCCAGATGAAAAAAGCGCTGAATACGATCAATTCCTCGCTGTCCGACAGCGCAGTTTCCGCCGACAAAGTCAGTGAGCTGACAGCTGCCTCCGGCCAGATCAAATCTGCAATCTCTGAGATCACCGAAGGCGCAAACTCCCTCCAGTCTGCCATCAGTTATGAGGGCTATGCGGATGCCATGGCGAACAAAGGCATCCATATCAGCGGTCTGAGCGCCAAAGACGCGCAGGCAGCTTCCAGTCTGGGCGGCGTCATCGCCTCGCTCCAATCGGTTGCCGCCACGCTGGGCAGCTCGGAAGAATATGCAGCGCAGGCCGCAGTCATCCGCAGCCAGATCGGGCAGTTGGAATCCACACAGTCACTGATGCAGGCAAACGCCGCCGCACTTGCGGGTACAGAAGCCTACTTCAATGCACTGTCCGGCAAGGCTGGCGAACTGTATCAGGCTCTTGCACAGCTGGAAAAAAAGTATGCAGAATTTGACGCGACCATCCGCCAGATGAACGAACAGCTGGTTGCAATCGCGGACAACCTCACAGCCCTGACCAAGGCAGTCAATCAGGTAACCAGGCAGTATGAAAAGCTGGATGACGGCATTCAGGCATACACGGCCGGTGTTTCTCAGCTGGTTGCCGGCTACAGCGAGATTGTCGACGGTGTTGCAGATCTTGCCGTCGGCAGCAGCCAGCTGCGCACCGGCTCAAATGACCTGTACAGCGGCAGCAAATCGCTGTATAACGGCGTAGCTTCGCTGTGCGGCGGTGCTTCCCAGCTCGCAGACGGTACCACTGAGCTGCGCGGCCAGACCGACGGCATGGACAAAGAAGTTGAGGACAAAATCGACGAAATGCTCTCGTCTATTCAGGGCGGCGACGGTGACACGGTTTCTTTCGTTTCCAGTAAGAATACCGATGTCAATGCGGTTCAGTTCGTCATCAAGACGGATGCCATCGCACCTGCTGACGAGGAAGAGACCGAAGAGGAACCGGAGCCTGCCATGACCTTCTGGGATAAGGTGCTCAACCTGTTTGGCCTGTATGACAACTGACCAACTGACCCTTTCATTGATTATTTCACACAGAGAAATGCCGAAGCCAAAAAATCTGGCTTCGGCATTTTGCTTTTTCATCAAATTACCACTTGTTGAAGCTGCAAACCTCTTCGAGCGGCTTGCGCACCTTTGCGCGCGGCTCCTTGTCCTCTGCGCTGTAGCCGACAGCGAGAACCATGCGCACCTCATGTCCTTCCGGCACACCGAAATACTGCTCCATCTTCGCCTGATCGCACATACCCAGCACACAGGTCGACAGTCCCAGATCCATGGCCTCATAGCACATATTCATGGCGGCCATACCAATATCTCCCTGTGCAAAGCGCTGCGTATCGCCGTAGTATTCCTTTACTGCCGGCATGACCTTTGCAGGCTGCTCGACCAGCGCGATAAACGCCGGGACGCTGTCGCGCCACGGGCAGCCGGTTGCACCGCCCTCAACTACCAATGCGTCGCTCATCTTTGCCTTTGCCTCCGGCTCATCGATGATGATGAATTTCCACGGCTGCGCATTGCAGCCGCTCGGAGACAGACGACCCGCTTCGACAATCTTCAGCAGCTGCTCTCTCGAAACCGGCTTGTCCTGATAAGCGCGGCAGCTCTCACGCGCCTGTAATGCCTGCATAAAATCCATGAGATATCCCTCCTGTTTTTTGATTGCTTCTGTACGGTGAAACAGCGTGCGGCTCAATCGAGAAATTCCCGCGCCGCCGTGTCATATGCCCAATGCGTTTGGTCATCAAAACACACCATCGTCACGCGCTCCATATCCGGGTGTTCGTCCAGAAAATCCAAAATCGTGCGCACTGCGATGCGTGCCGCCTGCTCCAGCGGAAAATGATACACGCCAGTGCTGATCGATGGAAATGCCACGGTTCGGCAGCCATTCTCCCATGCGACAGTCAGGCTGTTGCGATAGCTGTTTTCCAACAGCTGCTCCTCTCCGGCGTGTCCGCCGCGCCAGATCGGCCCTGGTGTATGCACCACGTGCTTTGCTGGCAAACGATAGCCGCGCGTAATTTTCGCCTCGCCGGTCTTACAGCCATGCAGCGTGCGGCATTCTGCCAGCAGCTCCGGTCCTGCGGCGCGATGAATTGCGCCGTCTACACCGCCACCGCCCAGAAGCGTTGTATTCGCCGCGTTGACAATCGCATCGACGGCATAGGTTGTAATGTCCCCCTGTTCAATAAAAAACCGCTGTTTCATATTGTCCTCCTGTCATTGGTTGATCGATCTGAAAAGCTGTTCTATATCCTCTGTCCCTTATTTTACCACAGTCCGTGCCATCCTGCCACCGGATTCTCTCCCGAACGAAAAAACCGGCACGGAAACCTCCGCGCCGGTAGAATTTCTGTTTACTTTGCGGCAGACAGCATCAGCTTGATGCGGTTCTCCTGATTGATGCGAGATGCGCCCGGGTCATAATCGACGCTGACAATATTTGCCTGCGGGTACGCCGCGCGGATCTTACGGATCATGCCCTTGCCTGCAATATGATTCGGCAGGCAGCCGAACGGCTGGGTCAGGACGATATTCGGCACGCCCTCTTCGATCAGCTCGACCATTTCAGCCGGCAGCAGCCAGCCCTCACCCATTTTGACGCCGGGGCTGATGATCTTCTGCGACAGCTTGCGCACCCGGTCAAACTCCATCGGCGGGCGGAAATGCCCATCGCGCCGGATGACGCGGATCATATCCTTCTGCTTGTCCAGCAGGAAACGGTAAACCGCCTGCATCACGGCTGCATTGCCCGCATTGCGTCCATACAGGTTGAAGTCGATGATGCCGTTATAAATACAATACAGGCAAAAATCCAGCAGGCCGGGCAGTACCGGCTCCGTGCCCTCGCTCAGCAGGAACTTTTCCAGATTATTGTTGCCGAGCGGCGAGAACTTGACATAGATTTCACCGACGATGCCGACCTTTTTCTTCGAGCCAAAGTCCTTCAGCTCAACCTGCGCAAAGCGCTTGCAGATGAGAAAATACAGCATCTTTACCTGCTTGTAGCGAATAAACTTATCACCTGCAAAATCTTGCGAAATCTTGCGCACCAGATCATCAACTGCCTTGTCGCAGTCGCCCTTGTGCACCTCATACGGGCGGCACTGGTTGTGAATCTGCATGATGAAGTCGCCCAGCAGCACGCCATATGCGACCTGAATCAACGCCTTCGGTGTCAGCTTGAAGCCCGGATTTGCGTCCTTCTCCAGGCCGGAGAAATTGACGGAAATGACCGGAATATAACCAAAACCGCTCTTAATCAACGCCTTGCGCAGCAGATGAATATAATTGGAGGCACGGCAGCCGCCGCCTGTCTGCGTAATCATCAGCGCGACCTTATGGGTGTCGTATTTGCCCGATTCCAGCGCATCGATGAACTGTCCGATGACAAGAAGTGCCGGATAACACGTGTCATTATGTACATTCTTCAGACCACACTCCGCGATGTTCGGCCCTTCGGTCTCGAGCACCTCCATATGATAGCCATAGTTTGCCATAATTGCGGTAACCAGCTTGAACTGTACCGGCAGCATATTCGGTATCAGGATGGTGTAGTCTTTTTTCATTTCCTCCGTAAACGGAACGTGCGGAAGCTTACGATTTTCCGGCATTCTTTCTTCCCTCCTCTACTGCTGCAATCATACTGCGGATACGGATTTTCGCCGCACCGAGGTTGTTAATTTCATCAATTTTCAGCTGTGTATAAATTTTGCCGCCGTCTTCCGTGATGGCACGCATTTCGTCGGTTGTGATGGCATCAATGCCGCAGCCGAACGAAACCAACTGAATCAGCTGTGCATTCGGCCTGTGTACCGCCCAGTTTGCGGCGGCATACATGCGGGAATGATAGGTCCACTGGTTGAGGACATTGACAACCGGCATGTCTCCCAGCGGTGCAACGGCGTCCTCGGATACAATGACCATGCCATAAGACTGAATCAGACGGTCAATGCCGTGATTGATCTCCGGGTCAATATGGTACGGACGACCTGCAATAACGGCGATATCCAGCCCGTGCTCATCAGCATAGGCAATTGCCTTTTTGCCCTCCGCAGCAACATCCGCATAGTAGCGGTCCAGCTCGGCATAAGCCGCGAGTGCCGCGTCCTTGACCATGCGCTTGTTGATATGCTTGTATTTCTTCGAGAACAGCTCACCTGCGGATTTAATAAAGTCCTTCTGGCGTCCCAGCTCATAATATGGCATCATGAAGTCCACATCCTTGAGGTGGTTCATGTTGGCGATCAGCAGTTCTGGATAATACGCGACAACCGGACAGTTATAGCAGTTATCCGTGCGGTGCTCATCCAGATTATATGTCATACACGGATAAAAAATCGCATCTACGCCCTTGCTCAGCAGATTTTCGATGTGTCCGTGCATCAGCTTCGCCGGATAGCAGACAGTATCTGACGGAATGGAATTCTGTCCCTGTGCGTACAGTGCACGCGTGGAAACATCCGACAGCACGACCTCAAAGCCCAGCTTGGTGAGGAACGTATGCCAGAACGGCAGCAGTTCAAACATGTTCAGGCCAAACGGTAGGCCGATGCGCGCGACACCCGGCTTGCTCTTCTCGCGGTACTCCTGCAAACGGTTCAGCTTGTATTCATACAGGTTCGGCAGCTTGAGCTTGTCCCCGCCGCCCAGCGGGCGCTCACAGCGGTTGCCAGAGATGAACTTGCGCCCACCCGGGAACATAGATACCGTGAGCGAGCAGTGGTTGGTACACATGCCGCACTTGACTGTGTTTGTTTTGTGCGAAAAATGCTCCAGCTCGTCGCGGGAAATCAGCGTAGAGGCTTCGCCGCAGTTTACCTTTGCATGCAGCGCTGCACCATATGCACCCATCAAACCGGAAATCGCCGGACGGGTGACATTGCGCCCGATTTCCATCTCAAACGAACGCAGAATGGCGTCATTGAGGAAGGTACCGCCCTGTACGACGATATGCTTGCCCAGATCATCCGGCGAATGTGCACGGATAACCTTATACAATGCGTTTTTGACAACGCTGACTGACAGACCGGCAGAAATTGCGTCAATGCCTGCGCCATCCTTCTGTGCCTGCTTGACCGACGAGTTCATGAAGACCGTGCAGCGCGAGCCGAGATCAATCGGATGCTCCGCGAACAGACCCAGACGGCAAAATTCCTCGATGCTGTAGCCCATCGAACGCGCGAATGTCTCGATAAACGAGCCGCAGCCGGAAGAACATGCCTCATTCAGAGAAATATTGTCAATGCAATTGTTTGCAATTTTAAAGCATTTGATGTCCTGACCGCCGATATCGATGATAAAATCGACATCCGGTTCAAAATGGCGCGCCGCCTTGAAGTGTGCCATCGTCTCGACGAGTCCGAAATCTACACCGAACGCATTGAGAATCAAAGCCTCACCGTAGCCGGTAACCGCAGACCCGACAATCTGAATGCGGTCACCGCACAGGTCATACAGCTTGAGCAGCTGTTCCCGCACGACATCCACCGGATTGCCCTTGTTCGGGCTGTAATAGTTGTACAGCATCTGGCAGTCCTCACCGATGAGGACGAGCTTGGTCGTTGTCGAACCGCAGTCGATGCCAAGATATGCCTTGCCGCTGTATACCGTCACGTTCTGGCGCATGATATCGCTGGAATTGTGGCGGCGGCGGAATTCCGCATACTCCTCTTCGCTGCGGAACAACGGGTCAAGTGTTGCGGTTTTGACCGGCTCTCCCGCCGTTTTTTCCAGCGTGTCCAGCAGCTCATCATAGCTGTACGTGCGCCCATTGGTATCCTTTGCATAGCACGCCGCACCTGCCGCAATTGCATATGGTGCAATCTCCGGGAAATGCGCATGCTCGTCCGACAGCTCCAGCGTCTCCTGGAAGCGCTTTTGCAGACCCTTAAAGAAGAACAGCGGGCCGCCGAGGAACAGCACATCGCCCTCAATCTCGCGTCCCTGCGCCAGTCCGGTCAGTGTCTGATTGACGACCGCCTGGAAGATGGATGCCGCGACATCCTCCTTGCGCGCGCCCTCATTGAGCAACGGCTGGATATCACTCTTGGCGAACACGCCGCAGCGCGAAGCGATGGTATAAATGCGCTCCGCATTCAGCGACAGGCGATCCATTTCGTCCGGACGGACGTCGAGCAGCACTGCCATCTGGTCAATAAAAGCACCTGTACCGCCGGCACAGGAGCCATTCATTCGTTCTTCCAGCTGGCCAGTCAGGAACACAATTTTCGCGTCCTCACCGCCCAGCTCAATGACAACATCTGCCTTCGGCACAAAGGTACCGACGCATTTACGCGTTGCAAAGACCTCCTGCACAAAGTCGACACCGCTTGCCTTCGCCACGCCAAGGCCGGCGGAGCCGGTAATCGCCGCGCGGATATCCGCGTTTCCGATCACCTTTTTCGCATCGCGCAGCATCTCGCACGCCTTCTCCCGCACCTTGGAGAAGTGACGCTCATATTTCTGATACAAAATTTCCAAACGGCCGGTTTTTTCGTTCTCCCCGGCCGCGACAAGTTTTACTGTGGTTGATCCAATGTCAATTCCTAAATACACATTCATACAATATCCTTTTCCAACCTCCGCCTGCCTGACGGAACGGCAAATGAGATAAAATACAATACTATTATCAATATCTTAGCGATTTCGCGAGAAATAGTCAATAATTCTCGGCATCCTTCCGTTAAGATTCTGTTTTTTTTACAGAATCGAAACACGTTCCCTTCCCAGCAGAACAAAAGATGCACAAAGCCGGTGACAAAACGTCACCGGCTTATCAAATGCAATTCAATTTGTTAGAATCTTTACTCCAGGCGGTCGCGGTCGAGCTTGCCGTTTTCAGTCATCGGCAGTGCATCGACGATGCGGACAATACCCGGAATCATATGACTCGGCAGATGCGGACGCGCAGCGGCACGCACCTGTCCCGGCGTCATCTCGCGGTTCAGCGTGACATATGCAACCAGATGGCCATAGCGCTCCACAACGCCGCAGCCTGTGACACCCTTGATGTGGCACATATGGTTTTCAACGTCACCCGGCTCGATACGGTAGCCGTTGACCTTAATCAGGCTGTTCTTACGATAGCTCCAGAACAGGCGGCCGTCCTCCGTGATAAAGCCGATATCACCTGTACGCAGTGCCGGCTTGCCGTCAATCGTGCAGTAACCACCGCTCTCTCCACGGCCATAGCCAGCCGTAACGCTGTCGCCGATCAGAACGATTTCACCCTCATCATTCGGTGCCAGAACGGCATCCCCCTGCATGATGCGGATCTCGGTGGCGGCAGTCTCCACAATGCCGACCGGCAGGCGGTCGTCGCACATATCATCCGTAATCTGCGCAGCGCACACGTTGCAGGTTGCCTCGGTCGGACCATAGGCGTTGAATACCATCAAATCTTCATCAAAGCGCTGTAACAGGCGGCGCACGGTGCCCGGATGCAGCGATTCACCGGACAGATAAATGACACGCAGCTTGGGCATCATCTCACGCTTAAACCGGCCGCTGCGCATGAGGAATTCTGCCATGGTTGGCGTAATGACCATCAGCACCGCATCGCTCTCCGTAATATGCGGATACAGATCGGACAGGTGCTGCTGCTGCTCAGAGGTCGTCGTCACCAGCGCACGTCCGTGGGTCAGCGCGTAATAAATATCCACCATCGACAGGTCGATGGAGAACATCGCCATATTGAGCACGTTGCCTTCCATCTCATCGGTCAGCGGAATGGCGCGGTCAATCCAGTCGATAAAGTTGTTCAGATTGCGGCGGGTTGCCTTTACGCCCTTCGGCTCACCCGTGCTGCCCGATGTATAGATGATATATGCCAGTACATCATCATCGATTTCTTCCGGCAGTGTGACAGCCTCTTCCGGCGGGTTTTCCGACAGTGCAACGATGTTCTCGGTGCGGATTTCCCCGGCGCCGGCAAAGCCGCGTCCAACCGCACACAGCACAAGTCCTGCTTCTGCCTGTGCCGCAATGGCCTTGCGGCGGGATACCGGCTGCGCCGGGCTGACCGGAATATACGCTGCGCCCGCGCGCAGGCAGGCAACATATGCAACTATCATACTGTATTCCTTATGTCCATAAACAATGACACGCGATGCACGGCATGCAACAATATGCTTTGCAAGATTTTCACTCCTGCGGTACAGCTCACCGTATGTGATGGAACCTGCGGATGATACGCACGCCACTGCATCCTCAGGATAGGAAAAAATCGACGAAATATTCATTGCACTTTCTCTCCTGTCTTATCAAAATTTGTACGGAGTATGCCCCGTTATCCAAAAGTTCCACTTGGTTACATATAAAAATATACCATGTAAACCACTTTGTTTCAACCGAATTTTGCGATTTTCTAACTATTTTTGAAGGAATTTAGAATTTACTCTTGACAGTTACCATGAAATGAATTAGGATATTACCAACAACGAAATATCCTTATCAAGAGAGGTGGAGGGATCGGCCCTATGAAGCCCGGCAACCTGCGTCCGTGCAAGGTGCCAAATCCGACGGCGTATCAGATCGAGAGATGAGGTAGTTCTTCAACGCTCTGCTTACGCAGTGCGTTTTTTATTTTCTGATTTTGTTATCAAAATATCCCAACGAAAGAGAGGATTCCAACTATGGGCAAATTTTTATTTACATCTGAATCTGTAACCGAAGGACATCCGGATAAAATCTGCGACCAGATTTCCGACGCTGTCCTTGACGCAATCCTGGAAAACGATCCGCAGGCGCGTGTTGCCTGCGAGACCACCGTTACCACCGGCCTGATCTCCATCATGGGCGAGATTTCCACCCACTGCTATGTAGACATCCCGAAAATCGCACGCGGTGTTGTGCGCGAAATCGGCTATGACCGTGCAAAATACGGTTTCGACTGTGATACCTGCGCCGTTGTTACGACGCTGGACGAGCAGTCCTCCGATATCGCAATGGGCGTCGACAAGGCGCTGGAAAGCAAGGCGGATGAGACAGCCGATCTCACCGGTGGCGCCGGCGACCAGGGCATGATGTTCGGTTATGCCTGCAATGAAACGCCTGAGCTGATGCCGCTGCCGATCTCTCTCGCTCACAAAATGGCAAAGAAGCTGACCGAGGTACGCAAGGCCGGTGTTGTGGATTACCTCCGTCCGGACGGCAAGACTCAGGTGACGGTTGAGTATGACAAGGACACCAACAAGCCGGTTCATATCGACACGGTTGTCCTGTCCACCCAGCACGGCCCGGAGGCTTCCCTCGAGCAGATTCGCAGCGATATGATCGAGTATGTCATCAAGCCGACGCTTCCGGCCGATCTGTTCGATGAGAAGACTCGCATCTTTGTCAACCCGACGGGACGCTTTGTCATCGGCGGTCCGCAAGGCGACTCCGGTCTGACCGGCAGAAAGATTATCGTCGACACCTACGGCGGTTCGGCTCCGCACGGCGGCGGTGCATTCTCCGGCAAGGACCCGACCAAGGTTGACCGTTCTGCTGCTTATGCTGCACGTTATGTCGCCAAAAACATCGTCGCAGCTGGCCTCGCAGACAAGTGCCAGATCCAGCTCGCCTATGCCATTGGCGTGGCACAGCCGGTTTCCATCCTGGTTGACACCTTCGGCACCGGCGTTGTCGACGACGAAGTGCTCGAAACCGCAGTGGAGAAGGTCTTCGACCTGCGTCCGAGTGCCATCATCCGCGATCTCGACCTGCGCCGTCCGATTTACCGGAAGCTCGCGGCGTACGGTCACATGGGACGCACTGACCTCGATGTTGCATGGGAAAAGACCGACCGCATCGACGCGCTCAAGGCCGCTGTCGCTGCCCGATAAGTTCAACACAGACATCAAACTACGCCCGCAAATGCGGGCGTAGTTTTTTTGCATATAGGCATAAAAGCGGGCTGTGGATTTCTCCACAGCCCGCTGTCCTTCGTTTTGAAAAGAGAAAAGATCTTACGGCTTCTTCGCGTTCTTTCTCATATCAACAACTACGGCGCCTACGATGATGAGACCCTTGATAATCTGGGTCAGGTTATCGTTTGCACCCAGCAGAACCAGGCCGTTGTTGATAACGCCGAGAACGAGGATACCGGACAGAACGCCGGACATCCTACAAACACCACCGGTCTGGGAGGTGCCGCCTACGGTAGCTGCTGCGATTGCGTCGAACTCGTACTGCAGGCCGTTGGTGGACGGGTCAGCAGAACCGGTACGTGCTGCCAGCAGAGCGCCTGCAAGGCCTGCACAGATGCCGGACCACATATAAGTCAGAACGAGGTTCTTCTCTACGTTGATACCAGCTACGCGAGCTGCCTGATCGTTGCCGCCGATTGCGAAGATATTCTTACCGAACCGGCACTGGGTCATCATAAACCAGGAGATGATGAAGATCAGCAGGAAGATGAATACAACCATCGGGATGCCTGCAATCTTGTAGATTGCGAAGTTACGGAAGCTCTGATCCAGATTGGATACCGGAGCGGACGAATACATCTTAGCAAGTGCACGGCAGATCAGCTGAGAGCCGAGGGTTGCAATAAACGGATGAATGTGGGTGTAAGCTACCAGCCAGCCAACGATAATACCGATGACAGCACCGATAATCATACCGATAATGATACAAACAATTGCCGGCAGATGGATGCTGTGCAGTCTGTTCAGCGCGTCGGACTGCTGTGCAAAGGATGCGGAAATAACTGCTGCGAGAGCTGCTACGGAACCGGGGCCAAGGTCGATGCCCTTGGACAGGATGCACCAGCAGACACCACAGGTGATAATACCCTTAATGGATTCGGATGTAAACAATGTAGTCATGTTTGCGACCGTCAGGAATGCCGGACGCGCAATCGTCAGCAGGACTGCCAGAACGATGAGGACGAACCACATTGCGTTGTTAGACATGAATTTTTTGAAATCAAAGCCCTTTTTTGTTGCTTCCATGTTTCAGTCTCCCCTTTCTTTACTTTGCGGTAGCGAAATCGTTCTTTTCGCCGTGCGCATATTTCATGACTTCGTCAGAATCAAACGGTGTATCGCTTTCGCGGTTACGGTTGAGGATACCCATCATATGTCCTTCGTACATGACGATCATGCGGTCAGCCATACCGGATACTTCCGGAAGCTCGGAGGAAATCATGATAATTGCCTTGCCTTCACCGGCGAGCTTCGTGATGATGGAGTGAATTTCTGCCTTTGCACCGACGTCGATACCACGGGTCGGTTCATCGACAATCAGGATGTCCGGATCAAGCAGCAGCCAGCGCGCTACCAGAACCTTCTGCTGGTTACCACCGGAGAGGTTCATGATCTTCTGCTCCATGGAAGGAGTCTTGGTGCGCATTGCCTTATTCCACTTGATGGCATCTTCCTTCATCTTCTTATGATTCTGGGGGAAACCATAGTTCTTCAAGTTAGCCATAACGGTGTTCTCGGTAATGTCAAGCAGTCCGAAGATACCGTTTCCTCGACGGTCCTCGGTGAGAAGACCAATCTTGTTCTTGATCGCATCCTCCGGGCTCTTGATATGTACTTCTTCACCATTGATAAAGATCTGGCCAGCCGTTCTCTGGCGGATACCAAAGATGGTCTCTACAATTTCAGTACGGCCTGCGCCGACCAGTCCTGCAAAGCCGAGGATCTCGCCGCGGTGCAGGTCGAAGCTGACATGCTCAAACGCTCTGCCGGATGCCAGATCCTTGACCTCCAGAATAACGTCGCCGATCGGGCAGTCAACCTTCGGGAACATGTTGCCTACCTGGCGGCCTACCATCATGGTAACGAGCTTGTCTACGTCCAGATTTTCCGCACGGTCTGTACCGACGTACTCGCCATCGCGGAATACGGTAATATCATCACTAATGCGGAAAATCTCATCCATCTTATGAGAGATATAGATAATCGCAACGTTTTTCGACTTCAGATCAGCAATGATGCTGAACAGGTGCTCAACTTCCGTCTCAGTCAGAGCGGAGGTCGGTTCGTCCATAACGACGACCTTTGCGTCATAGGAAACTGCCTTTGCAATTTCTACCATCTGCTGCTTCGCAACCGTCAGATCCTTCATCATATCGTCCGGATTCAGATCGAGCTTCCACTTTTGGAACAGATCGAGTGCTTCCTGACGCGCCTTTTTGTGGTCGCACATGAGGGGATTCTTCATCGGGAAGCGACCAAGCCACAGGTTTTCACAGACGGTGCGTTCCGGGACCGGAGAAAGCTCCTGATGGATCATGGTAATACCGGAATTCATCGCCTGCAGCGGGTTTTTAAACTCTACTTCTTTGCCGTCGAAAATAATCTTGCCAGAGGTCGGCGGCTGAATGCCAATCAGACACTTCATCAATGTCGACTTACCTGCACCGTTCTCGCCCATGAGGGTATGGACAGTGCCGGGGCGAACCTTCAGCTGGACACCTTTCAGCGCCCGGACACCCGGGAATTCCTTGACAATGTCTTGCATTTCGAGGATATACTCTTCACTCACGTTTTGTTCACCCTGCCTTTCCTACTTGATAATTGGGGACGCCAGACATCGTCCGACGCCCCCAACGTCTCAACTCATTTTTCGTTGATACAGTCTCTCAAATGTACAACTTACATGTAATCAGCTACGTTATCCTTGGTTACCGGCTCGAACGGAACCCAGATAATGGAATCGCTGTAGGACTCGCCGTTGCTGTCCAGATCGTAATCCGTGCCTTCGTTGATTGCCTTACCAGCGATCAGGTTTGCGCATGCCATAACAGCACCAATGCCCTGGCCTTCCGGATTCTGGAATACGGTCATAGCCATCTTGCCGGACTCAACAGCTGCTGCGCCGTCCTTGGTGCAGTCGATACCAACGATCGGGAAATCGATGGTGATGCCTGCGTTCTCGCATGCTTCAACTGCGCCCAGAGCCATCGCGTCGTTGTTCGAAATGATGCAGTCGAATTCCTGACCAGAGGTCAGAACCGGGCTGATCTTGTCGATTGCCTTCGCGCGGTCGTACTCAGCTGCCAGCTCAACAACCGGAGTTGCCTTGATGCCGTTGTCCTCAAGAGCCTTTACAACGCCTGCGCAGCGCTTGATCTGGGAAACCTGACCAAGAATACCTTGGAGAAGGATGTACTTGATTTCGGTCTGGCCCTTGTCCTTGTAGTACTGTGCCAGATACTCGCCCTGGAAGTAACCGGAGGTGTCCTCATCGGAACCAACGAATGCTACGTTCTCTGCGTCGAGCACGTGGAGATCCGTAGGCGGACGGTTAACGAATACCAGCGGCATGTCGCCAGCTGCATCGACAATAGACTGAGCTGCATCGGAGTCAACCGGGTTGACGATTACAGCGTCTTCGCCGCCATTCTTAGCGGTTTCAACGAACTGAATCTGCTTCTGGGAGTCAGACTGTGCGTCCTGTGCGGTCAGCTTGTAGCCCTTTTCCGCTGCTGCCTTGGTAGCTGCTGCTTCGAGCGTGGACAGGAACTCATCGCGCTGTGCCATAACGAGCGTGATTTTTCCGCTCTCGCCAGAACCAGTAGATTCTGCTGAGCCATTGCCGCCGGAAGAACTGCCAGAGCTTCCGCAACCTGCCATCATGCCGACACAAGTGGCGCCGACAAGAAGCATTGCCATCATTTTCTTCAGTTTCATAGTTCTTCTCCTCTTCTTTTTTCGCCATGCGCGCTTGGGATTCACGCATGACTTTTTGGATGTATTCAGAATATCACTCAAATGTTACAATTGCAAGCGTTTCGGGAATTGTTTTGGTAAACTCACAAGATTTCATGCAACTTTTCCAAGAAAAACGCTCCGTTTTTGTATATTATTAACATCCATTTTTTTGCTCAAGCTCAATTGCATTTTTTCTTTTCTTCAATTGTCTGTGAAATATAGGATAATTTTTCCCATTTTCCACCATTCTCCCTGAATATTCTATAGAAATATTGCGTTCTGTTGTGATTTTTTGCGATTCTTTATTTGTGCAATCTGTCATTCATTTCCTTTTTATCCATGTTTTTTCTCGCTTTTTCTTCCAAATATTATCACTTAATTGCTGTTTTCTTTACTTTTTTCCTTTGGTTTTTTCCAATAATTAGTTTTTTCCGATAGATGCACACTGCACGCGTGCGCGTGCACATTGCGTGCATTCCGTCATTTTCTTAACGAATATGGATAAATGTCTCGCTGTTGCGTGTGCGTGCACGCTGTCTGTATTTCTTCTTTCCGTTTCGATTTCTCCCGCTCTCCGGCTAGCCCGTGCCGCATTGCCGCGCTTTCGCAAAATATTTCTTTTTACCGCATTCTATTTGTAAAAGAAAAAACAGCGGTGCAGGGGCTGTTTCGCCTCTGTACGCACTGTTTTCTGTCCCGGACTCCCATTTTACCGCCCGGATGTATTCCAGTAAATTTTTTTCTGCTTTTCGTCCAGTGTTTCGACAAATCGCTTTTTCAGCAACAAAAACTCCTCGATATCCATGAGAATGTGATACAAAATGGCACGATTTTCAAATTCCTGTCTGTCCTTCGGAAGCGGCTGATACTGCATCTGCTGAAAAATCTGTGTCAGTTGCTCCATCTGTGCATCCGTCGCATTGATTTCCACAACGTATTGTCTGAGATACAAAAGATAGCCGGATACAATCTCTGCCTGTCGCGGCATACACCGTATCCTGCGCATTTCCTCATGCAGATTGTGCAGCAGGCTGCACTGCCGCGCGCGCATTTCAAAATACCGGATATAATACGCCGGATGAGAGGCCCAGGTGTTGTCCTGATATTCATAGGCGCGTGCAACTGCACGCTCCAATTTGTCCTCCAGTTCCGTGATTTCCTCCCAGACACTGCGATCCATTTCACGGCCATGCAGATAATCCGCCAGCCCTTCCATAATGTCCTGCAACATCTGTTCCGTCTCACGCATACTGCGTATAATGGTCTTCTTCTGGTCAGGAAACAGCAGATTGAGCACAATTGCGATACAGATACCGATGCATACCAGCTGAAATTCATTTATCACGGCAGCCCCGGTAAATTCCTCCGCCATCACCAGATGGGCGCCCGCCACGACATTGACTGAAATGGACTGATCCCATTTGAGCATGTAACTGATAATGACAACGACAAACACATACACACCAAAAGCGAGCCAGGTGCTTTCCATATAATAGACCACCGTGCGCGCAGCTACCACAGCAAAACCAAACGACAGCAGGCGCGCCGATGCCAGCCGGACGGTTGCCCATTTTGTCGTAACGATGGAGAGCAGCGCAATCGTGCCCGCCGAAATGGCATAGTCCAGCTGCAACAGTTCCGCAATAAAAATTGCCATACAGCTGCCGATCGCAATTTTCAGCGCACGCACGCTGTTTTTTCTCCAGATTTCCCAATCCCAGCCTGTCATCCCGCGCCCCTTTTCCATTCTTCTTTTGAGAAAGCAGGGCACACCGCCGATCTCTCAGCAATGTGCCCTGCATATCAACCGTTTAACCGTTTATTTGTCTTCCAGTGCTGCCTGTGCTGCCGCGAGTCGTGCAATCGGCACGCGGAACGGCGAACAGGAGACATAATTCAGGCCAACCTTGTGGCAGAACGCAACCGAGGACGGGTCGCCGCCGTGCTCACCACAGATACCCATCTTGATATCCGGGCGGGTTGCACGGCCATTCTTTGCCGCCAGCTCGATCAGCTGACCAACGCCGCTCTGGTCGAGACGTGCAAACGGGTCGGATTCGTAAATCTTGGCGCCATAATAAGAGGTAAGGAACTTACCTGCATCGTCGCGCGAGAAGCCGAATGTCATCTGGGTCAGGTCGTTCGTACCGAAGGAGAAGAACTCTGCCTCCTCGGCAATTTCACCTGCCAGCAGTGCCGCGCGCGGGATTTCAATCATCGTGCCGATATGGTACTGCATATCAGAGCCCTTCTCGGCCTTGACCTGCTCCGCGACCTCGACGACGATGTCCTTGACAAATTTCAGCTCCTTGCGGTCGCCAACCAGCGGGATCATGATTTCCGGAACGATATCGTAGCCCTTTTCAGCCTTGACCTCAATCGCAGCTTCCATGACAGCGCGGGTCTGCATGCGTGCGATCTCCGGATACGTGACAGCCAGACGGCAGCCGCGGTGTCCCATCATCGGGTTGAACTCGTGCAGCTCGTCACACTTCTGCTGCACCTCCTCCGGCGTCATGCCCATGTCCTTCGCCAGCGCTTCGATGTCCGCCGGATCGGTCGGAACAAACTCATGTAGCGGGGGATCGAGATAGCGCACGGTCATCGGGCGGCCTTCGAGCGCCTCATACATCGCCTTGAAGTCGCCCTTCTGGAACGGCAGCAGTTCTGCGAGTGCTGCTTCGCGCTGCTCTGCCGTGTCAGACAGGATCATCTTGCGGATCTTCGGGATGCGCTCCGGCTCGAAGAACATGTGCTCGGTGCGGCACAGGCCGATGCCTTCCGCGCCCAGACGAACTGCGTTCGCGGTGTCCGCCGGAGTGTCCGCGTTGGTGCGCACGCGCAGCTTGCGGAAGCTGTCCGCCCACGCCATGATACGACCGAAGTCGCCGCTGACCGATGCGTCAACCGTCGGGATCATACCCTTATAAATCTTGCCGGTCGTGCCGTCGAGCGAAATTTCATCGCCTTCGTGGAACGTATAGCCGCCAAGCGTAAATACCTTTGCCTCTTCGTCGATCTGGATTTCACCGCAGCCGGAAACACAGCAGGTACCCATACCGCGTGCAACAACCGCCGCATGCGAGGTCATGCCGCCGCGGACGGTCAGAATGCCCTCAGATGCGTGCATGCCTTCGATATCCTCCGGCGAGGTCTCCAGACGGACAAGAATGACCTTTTCGCCGCGCTCTTCATGCGCTGCCTTGGCTTCCTCTGCGGTAAAATAAATTTTACCTGCCGCCGCACCGGGGGATGCCGGAAGCGCCTGTCCGATTTCCTCACCGTTCTTCAGGCCGTACGCATCAAAGGTCGGATGCAGCAGCTGGTCGAGCGACTTGGCTTCGATGCGCAGAACCGCTTCCTCCGGCGTAATGCGGCCCTCATCGACGAGGTCACATGCGATCTTCATTGCCGCAGCCGCCGTGCGCTTGCCGTTTCTGGTCTGGAGGAAGAACAGATTGCCCTCCTGAATCGTGAATTCCATGTCCTGCATGTCGCGATAATGATCTTCCAGGCGGTTTGCAATATCCATAAACTGTGCATAGCACTCCGGCAGGTCTTCCGCGAGGCGGGTAATCGGCTGCGGAGTGCGGATGCCCGCGACGACGTCCTCGCCCTGTGCGTTAATCAGGTACTCGCCAAAAATACCCTTTTCACCGGTGGACGGGTTGCGGGTGAACGCAACACCTGTGCCGGAGGTATCGCCCATATTGCCGAATACCATCGACTGTACGTTGACTGCGGTGCCCCAGTCGCCCGGAATGTCGTTCATGCGGCGGTAGACGATAGCGCGCGGGTTATCCCACGAACGGAATACCGCCTTGACCGCCTCCATCAGCTGCACCTTCGGATCCTGCGGAAATTCCGCGCCCATCTTTTCCTTATAAATCGCCTTATAGCGGCCAATCAGCTCCTTGAGGTCGTCTGCCGTCAGTTCCGTGTCATATTTGACACCGCGCGATTCCTTCAGCTCAGTCAGGATGCCTTCAAAGAACGATTTACTCATTTCCATGACGACATCGGAGAACATCTGGATAAAACGGCGGTAGGAGTCATAGGCAAAGCGCGGATTGCCGGTCTTCCGTGCAAAGCCCTCAACCGATACGTCATTCAAGCCGAGGTTCAGGATGGTATCCATCATGCCCGGCATGGACGCGCGTGCGCCGGAGCGAACAGAAACCAGCAGCGGATCGGACTCATCGCCAAACTTCTTGCCGCGCTGCTGCTCGAGCACGCCGAGTGCCGCGAAAATCTGATCCTGAATCTCCTGCGAAATCTGCTTGCCCTGCTTATAATAATCGGTGCATGCTTCCGTCGTCACCGTAAATCCATTCGGAATTGGAAGGCCGAGATTGGTCATCTCCGCCAGGTTTGCGCCCTTGCCTCCCAGAAGCGGGCGCATGTCCGCATTGCCTTCATGGAACTCATAAACCCATTTTTTCATATACTTTCCTCCTGTTTTATTTTGCATCTCTTACATTGTCACATCGATTTCTTTTGTATCACATGAGGATATTATAGCACATCTTACAAATTTTTGTACCATTTCCCACAAAATTTTTCGTGATTTTTTCCATCTTTTTCTTCTGTATACCCCATATGTCCACCAATTTTCTGTTAACCCGACAATTGCATCCCTTTATCACGTTAAACTGCACGGTTACTTTTTATTTGACTTTCGGGTATGTTTTGCTCATATATCCCGTCATTCCTCTGCGTGCCCGCACACATGTCTGGACTGTCCCGGTTACATTTCCTTCTCCTTTTTGTTGCCCTTCTGTTTCTTGCTTTTTCGCCATGGCGCGTGTATACTGAATACCATGAAGGAGGCATGTTATGAAAATCAAGTCGATTATCCTATATATTTGTATTATTTTAGTCGTTCTCGCAGGTATTCTGTTCGGTGCATACCGATATTTCTTCGGCGGACTGACACAGGACAAGGCCTTTGCAGAGATCGCCGCCAATCAGGCTGACCGCCTTGCCGTCAACGACGAGACAGATCTGGAAAACGCCAACATTGTCAACATCGCAATTTTCGGCATTGACAGTCAGGATAGTGACAAAGGCCGTTCAGACGCAACCATGATCCTGTCCGTCGACTACGAACACAATAAAATCAAGCTGTCCTCTATCGCGCGCGACACGCTGGTTTACATCCCGGACAAAGATGTCACCGAAAAATTTACAC
Organism: Butyricicoccus porcorum; assembly: GCF_002157465.1. Classification (GTDB taxonomy): domain Bacteria; phylum Bacillota; class Clostridia; order Oscillospirales; family Butyricicoccaceae; genus Butyricicoccus_A; species Butyricicoccus_A porcorum. The sequence goes on along the minus strand of NZ_NHOC01000002.1, from coordinate 134,751 downwards.
ACGCCTATGCTTATGGGGGCGCACAGCTCGCAGTCAAGACGCTGAACACCAACTTCAACACCAATATCACCGATTATGTTGCCGTTAATTTCAGCGAAATGGCGGAAATTATCGATTTGGTCGGCGGCGTCGAGGTCGATCTGACCGAGGCGGAACGCGAACAGCTGCCGGATAACGACAGTCTCTCTGTCGGAGAAAACATCACGCTGAACGGAAAACAGGCTGTTTTCTATTCGCGTATCCGCAAAATCGACAACGACAACGCGCGCACCAGCCGCCAGCGCGAAATCATGGCATGCCTGTTCCGCAAGGCGCGCGATATGTCTGCCACGCAATACCCGACACTCATCCGCGAATGCCTGAGTCTGTGCACCACCTCTCTGGATTACACCGAAATCCTGTCGTTCTCCCAGATTTTGCTGCAAAAAGATCTCAAACTGGAGCAGTTCGCACTGCCCGGTGATTCAGTCGACGCATGGGGCGGCATTATGTCCTCCAGCGGTGCATGGTGTTACGTCTATGACCTTCGTGAGGCGTCCGATGCTCTGCTTACCTTTATATATGAAAGCATCTACACCAATTCCGACATAGAACTCCCGCCCGCAACCGTGGACCGGAGCGCAGTAAACTGAATTCTGAATCACAGCTGCCCTGCCTTCCCAGGGCAGCTGTTTTTGTCAGCATATACCATAAAGCTCTCGAATTATTTTCCGTATTGTTTTGTTTGTTCTTTACAACAGCAGAGGATTTTGATACACTTATGGGTAAGAGAAGGGAGAATGCTGGTTTTTATTGTGCCGATTCCCCTCAGGAAATAGGAAAGGAGTCATATTATTATGTCTTACGGTATCAAATCCCCTGCAAAATATGTACAGGGCAATGGAGAGCTTGCCAATCTGGGCCGCAACGCCAAGAAGATGGGTGAAAAATTCCTCGTCCTCTGTTCTGCAAACAACAAGAAGCGTGTCGGCGACGCAATTGAGGAAAGCCTGAAATCGGTTGAGAAGGAAGTTGTTTTCTGCGAGTTTAACGGCGAATGCTCCAAGGCGGAAATTTCCCGCGTGATGGAGGTTGTCACAGAAACCGGCTGTGATGTCGTCATTGGCGTCGGCGGCGGCAAGGTCATCGACACGGCAAAGGCTGTTGTCACCAACCTCGGCGGCTATCCGCTCATCATTATCCCGACCGTTGCATCCAACGACTCCCCGTGCAGCGGCGTCGCTGTTATTTATAACGAGGAAGGTGTTGTCATCAAGGCACTGCTGATGAAGCGCAACCCGGATCTCGTCCTGGTCGATACCGCAGTCATTGCAAAATCCCCGAAGCGCCTGTTGGTAGCGGGTATGGGCGATGCGCTGGCAACCTGGTTTGAGGCGCGCGCATGCAAAAATTCCGGTGCCAAGACCATGGCACGCGGCCTGTGCTCCAACACCGCACTGATGATGAGCAAGCTGTGCTATGACATCCTGATCCGCGACGGCGCAAAGGCACTCGAAGCACTCGAGGCCAAGGAGCCGAACGATGCACTGGACAATGTTGTTGAGGCATGCATTTATCTGAGCGGCGTCGGCTTTGAGAGCGGCGGCCTGGCAGCGGCACATGCAATCAATGACGGCTTTGCCTATGTCCCGCAGGCACACGGCATGTACCACGGCGAAAAGGTTGCCTTCGGCACACTGGCACAGCTGGTGCTGGAGAAGGCATCTGAAGACGAAATGAATCAGGTTCTCGCATTCATGAAGGATGTCGGTCTGCCGATGACGCTGGCTGACCTCGGTATCACCGATGTCAAGGAAGATGAAATCCGCAAGGTTGCTGAAGCTGCCTGCGTTCCGACCCAGTCCACCAAGAACCTGCGCAAGGATATCACGGCGGATGAGGTTTATGCCGCAATCATGGAAGCGGACAAAATCGGTACCGCATACAAGGCATAAGTTTGTACCATACCCTCTGCCACGGAAGACCGGATAGAACATAAATCATGCAGCGAGGTCGGGAGAACTGCCCGATCTCGCTTTTTTACGGGCATTCGGTCCGCTGTCTGACTGATTATTACATTTTCCTGCCTGTTTCTGTCAGTTCTCTCCACACTTTCATCAGAATGCGGTATAATGTTGTATCATAATTTTTATACAGGCAAATGAGGGAATTATCATGTCAAATATCTATGACGACAGAGGAATCTATCTGGGATCTGTCGATGAAAACGGATATATGTACGACAGTAGCGGAACCTATCTCGGAAGCATCCGGTCAGACGGAAGCATTTATGACGACACCGGAAGCTATCAGGGTGTCATCCGCAGCAACGGTTACATCTATCTCCACGGAAGCTATATAGGACTGATTACAGAGGAAGGTTATATCTATCAGAACAGTACGTATGTAGGCCATATAGATGGTTACCGCGGGCCAAACGCCGGAGCCAAAACAACCGCATCACCGTCTGCCGCTCCGAAGCCACACGCGAGCCGGCGCAGCGGGCAGCTTTCCGCTGCCTCTGTGGTATCATCTGCCGCTGAGAGCAACGGCTTTTGCGGCGCAATCGTAGGAGGTACCGTACTTGTCATCATATTTGCAATCGTTGCAATTGTGACAACAATTGTCCATGCCGTAACTGCCGTGTTGCAGACTGCGGGAAATATTCTCTTTTCCCCGACGGCAGTCGTTCTGTTGCTGCTTGCTTTCGCCTCCAGCGGTACACTCTGTCTGCTGCGCGACAAACAAAAAGGCGGACAGACAGCCACTGGAAAACAGCTGCCCTTGCTCTTTGCACTCAATCTGGCATTCTTTCTCGTGTGGATTGTGCTGCTGCTGGCGTGCACAGGGAGCCAGTTTACCGGTCTGTTGCTGACACGGCATGTCGCAGCCGGTCTCCTGCTGTCCGTGCCGATGACTATCCTCTCATGGCTGATTCTTTTGTGCATCAAAAACTGTCCGCCCAGTTCTACCCTGTACGGTGCTCTGATCCTCTTCGGCTGTGGTGCGGCGGCTACCGCCTCTGCCGTTCTCTATACAACCGAAGCTCTGTATACCTATGCCTATGCAGATGTACCGGTATCCAGTGAGTCCGGGTATACGCCGACCGGAGGCGGCACCTCCGATGTCGGAACCTCCGGCACAGAATGTGATCCGGATTATCTCCTTGGTTATGCCTACGGCAAATGGTATGATCTGGACTCTGACGCATGGATTCAATATAATTCCGATGACGATTCCATTGAATTTGGATTGGATGCGAGTGATTATCAGTATTATAACAATGTCAGATTGTTTGAGCTGTCTTCTGACGAAGCGGTATTGGATTACAATTATTGCGATTATGAAACGGAAAACTGGGACTGTGACCATTATGTTTATTACCTGCTGTCCATGTATAACCCGGATGGAACTGCCTGCGACCTGCATCTGTTCCAGTCCCGTTATATTGAGCAGGGTTCCTTTGATGTTTATGACCCGGAAACAGGAGCAATCTACAGCTTCGGCGTAGATGCTTCGGAGGAAGAACCGGCTGACCGTGCAGACCTGGAGGAAACCTCCGGCAGCACAGAGGAAGAAACACGCTCCGAAGAAAGTGAGAATCCATACGAAAGTGTAACGGATCTGTCAACCTATGAAACCTATGACAGCTCTGTCTCCTCCGCTTCCGAGCTGGATGACCGGTTTTCCTTCAGCTATCCGGCAGAGCTGTTCGATGATGTCGAGGAATTTGATTTGCTGGATCCATTTGATGTAGAGCTCAGCTCGACGCAGACCAATGCAACAGCAACATTTCATTGCAGACAGGCCACCGACAGCCTGTCTTACTGTAAATCATTTTACGAGGATACCTCCGACAGCCTGTACGATCCACAGAAAATTCTGTATAACGAAAGCTGCTCCGATGGCGCGGCCCGCTATATTGTCACCGGATATGGGAACGAGGAGCATACGTCGGAAATCTATGAGCTCGGAGCTTTTTTCCCGGACGACACCCTGATGACCATTCACATCTTCTATGATGTATCCGACGGCAACACGGATGAACTCCAGTATATGGTAGAATGCATGTACCGCATGTGCGGATTTTCCAACTCGTCGCAAAGCGCACGTTCCTATGACGACTATCTGTCCGACAGGTAATTCTGATATTTCAGTTGCAATGCAAACCATCGGTCAAAATGACCGATGGTTTGCATCGATCCGCACGCAGAAGCTGAACCTGGCGGCAGACTTTTCCACAAATTGTCCTTGCAATTGGATGTACGGTGTGCTATTATAGATAAGCAAGTTATTTCCGGGTGTAGCGCAGCTGGTAGCGCGCTTGACTGGGGGTCAAGAAGCCGCAGGTTCAAGTCCTGTCACTCGGACCAGATAAACAGCCCTGTTTCGCAAGAAACAGGGCTGTTTTCATACTCTTTTCATCTTACTTAAATTAATAATCAATCTTTTACAACAATTTTGCTCCAGTATCCCGCAACTGCCCGGTGGCAGAAGTTTCTTTTCTATTGTTGTACGCTCGGGAACGCCGCAGTGCAGAAAAAGGGCAGAAAACATCGAGCGTCTTCTTTCCAAACAGCGTATACTGAAACCTGTCAAGAGGTGAAACTCTGTCTATGTACAGAGTGTGGGATGATACATCTCCCCGCATCCAACTGGAACCGCGCGGAGAGCGCGGCTATATTGAACTGCGTGCAGTAAAACAGAAGTAATTCCCCCTTCCGCATAGACGAAAACCGGTACTGACAAGCAGTACCGGTGAGCCTGTCGAAGAACCCGGCTGCGCATTAAGCGAGAGCCGGGTTTTGGCACATATAGGGAAAAAGGGGGAAAATTGGAATAGGGAAATGGATTTTCCACTTCCACATAGCCCAGCACCTTCTTCGAATATCCCATGGAGATTCGGAAGATCATATACACGACGAACATTATTGAGGGGCTGAACCGCCAGTTCCGGCAAATGACGAAGAACAAGCCGTCGTTCACCAACGACGATTCCTTGCGCCGGATGCTTTATCTGGCCTCACAGCGGATTGTGAAGCACTGGCATCCCCGGTGCCAGAACTGGGATCTGATTCTGAGCCAGTTGGAGATCATGTTCGCCGACCGCAGCGTTACCTGATTCCCAGGCTGTAGGCTTCCCGGCAGGCTCTGGCAGCATTCACGCCCTGCGGGCGCGCATATTGCAGAGCCTGCACGGGAGAACGGTAGCCAAGGGAATTCAGGCCAGCACATGCGCAGAAAACTGCACCATTCTTGACATTTGTCGAATATCGCTTACACAAAATTCTACGGAGTACCTTTCTTGGCGGTGTTGAATCGTCATCATCGTTGAATGGCTTTTTGTCGTGTTCTTCGCGATCTCTGTTAATTTCTTCCCGCAGCTCCTTTGCATATCGTTTTGCTTCAACTGGAACAGCTTTTCGTGCTTTTTTCTTCATGTTTGCACTTGCTTTGATATGTGTCCCATCGATAAAAATTGCACTCGTATCCAGAAATCCTTCCTTTGCTGCTGTGTTCAATATCCACCGAAATATATATTCTACAGTTGCTGTTGTAAAACGATGCTTAAAATGATAGCTTACTGTTGAAAAATGCGGCACCTGCTCATTCAATGGATAACCGATAAACCACCTGTATGCAACATTCATATTCACTTCTTCCAGCGTCCGCCGGAGCGATGGTATCCCATATATGTGCTGTATCATTACAATCTTAAACAATACTACCGGATCGATACTTGGCCTGCCGTTGTCCTTGCAGTACAAATCATCTACAAATTCATAAATTTGTTTGAAATCTACTGCTGCATCTATTTTCCTCAGTAGATGATCCTCGGGCACTAACATATCCAGACTTACAATCTCTACTGCCTCTCTGTTTTCCTTCCCTTTTACTATCATTTTATCACCTGTCTCTCTTATCTTTATTATAACAGAAAAAGCCGCCTTTCGGCGACTTTTTCGACAGGCTGACCGGTACTGACAAGCAGTACCGGTTTTGGGTTTTTTCGGTTTTTATTTTCCCGGGCGCAGCAGCGGGATGAGCACGCCGCCGATACCGTTACCGAGAATAATAACTGCGACACAGATCACCGTGCGCAGCGACCACGCCGACCCGGCGAAGAAATAGAACATATCCGCAATGGAGTGTTCCATGCCGGACAGGATAAACACCGGCACACACAGGAATACACCGAGAATCTTTGTCAGCGGATCGGTGAATCTGCGATAGCCATCGACCGCTATGTACATCAGGATGCCGCAGCCGATGCCGAGCACAAGCAGACTGAGCAGCGAATCCCCCGTCTTGACCGCACACATCTCCGCCGCCTTTTCACACAGGGCGGTCTGCCGTGTCAAATGCAGACCGAGACCGATGATGCCGGTACCGACCAGATTGCCTGCAATCACGACCAGCAGCCGTCCGATATAATCCAGATTGCAGTTGTCCGGCAAATAGCCGACCATGCCGGTATACAGCGCCATGCCGCGCGTCACAACCGCAAACAGGCCGACTGAGAATAAAACTGCACCAACATATTTGTTGTCACACCCCAGAAACACTACGCCGCCGATGGCAATGCATATGCCTGCCGAAACGGCGCGGCGGAACAAATCCAATAACTTTTCTGACTGCATATTTCTTTCCTTTCCAGTCTGTTTTTCCGGCTTTTCACAGGAAATGCGTGCGAAAAATTCCGCCTGCCGGTTCGCATTGTCCTCACACGATTGTACACCGCCGACCTGCTGTTGTCAATCGGGCAGCTGTTTACGTGCTCTTTATAGCGAATTTTCTATATTTTGGAGCCAAGATAAAGTTCTTGCATTATTCGGAAACCTATGGTATAACTTATTTAGTATCGTTACAATTCGGTAACATCAAAAGGAACGTATGAAAACGCAAAAGGAAGGGAAGAAATGAAAAAAAGACTGCTGGCAGCATTCCTTGCTTTCACCTTCTGCGGCTCGGCGCTCACCGCGCTGGCTATCGAAAGCACGGAACCCATAAACCCAGACACGGTTGCCGCATACTCTGAGGCAGAGGATCCGCTCACAAGCCAGAAAAAAGGAGACTTGGTTGAATACACGCCCCCGGAATTTAACAGCGATAAGGCAGCCGGTAAGACTGCGCAGTACAGCTTCCTGACCGGGGAAACCTATCAGGTTCCCTCAGGCTACAATGTATTCCACGGCATTGATGTATCCAAATGGGAAGACGATATCAACTGGAGCAAAGTAAAAAATGCCGGGATTGACTACGCCATTATCCGCGTCGGTTACCGCGGCACAGGCAACGGTGCGCTGTCCGAAGACCCGATGTTTGATACATATATGGAAGGCGCCATCCATGCCGGTATTCCGGTCGGCGTTTACATCTATTCGCAGGCTCTGACCGTTGAAGAGGCGACCGCTGAGGCAAATTTTGTCCTCGAGCGCGTCCAGGAATATCAGATCTCCCTTCCGATTGTCATGGATTATGAATTCTGTGGCAACAGCGGACGCCTGTATCAGGCACATCTGTCCAAGTCCGAAATGACCAAAAATGCGCTTGCATTTTGTGAAACTATCTCCAACGCCGGCTATCAGCCGATGCTGTATGCAAACAAGAGCTTCCTGACTGACAATATCAATGCCAATGAGGTCGAGGACATTGCATCGATCTGGCTGGCACACTATACCACCAGCACCTCGTATTCCGGTGCCTATACTCAGTGGCAGTATTCCGATACCGGCAGGGTCAGCGGCATCAACACCGATGTCGACTGTAATTTCTATCTGACCAAGGGAGATCTGGTTCCAGATCCCGGCGATTCCGTCAAGGGCTTCACCGATGTGCTCTCGAGCAACTGGTATGCAGAGGCCGTATCGTTTGTCGTTGACCATAATCTGATGTCCGGCACTTCTGCTTCGACCTTCTCGCCCAACGTCGCACTGACCCGTGTGATGGCTGCACAGATTCTGTACAGCCTGTCCGGCAAACCGCCAGTTTCTTATTCCGCAGTTTACAAGGATGTCTCGGCGGACGCGTGGTACAGCGACGCTGTCATCTGGGCATACCAGAACGGCATTATGAGTGGCTATACCAATGGCACATTCGGTGTAAACGATGTCATCACCCGTGAGCAGATTGCAACCATCCTGTACAGCTACTCCAACAGGTACGGTGTAGACACATCCTCCCTGCAAAATCTGAACAAATACACGGACGCTTCCAAGATTTCCTCTTATGCTGTCACACCGATGCAGTGGGCAGTTGCCAACGGCATCATCAGCGGACGTACCTCAACTACCCTGGTGCCGCAGGGCTCCGCAACCCGTGCGGAATGCGCGGCAATGCTGAGAAGCTATCTGATTGGGATCGGCTCCTCCCTTCTTGCGTAATCATCTGAAATTCAAAAAGGCATTTCCGTTCTCAGCGGAAATGCCTTTTTTGGCTATGTCTGTGCGCACACGCCGCAGACAGTCAGTGTATCACCGTCTACACGAAATTTGATTTCCAGTCCGGCAAATGCCATGCCATAGATGCGCGTCGGGTCATTTTGATAAGACGGACGCGGATCATGCGCCAGCACGCCGCGCAGTGCCTCCTGCCGCTCCATCGGAATTTTATCCAGCCACTCTGCCGGAATGTTGACATGCAGTGCTGCGTCGCGCACCGGATGTGCAAACCCCTCTGATGCCTCCGGATGGCTGTCCGCATACGGAAGATACGGCTTGATATCATAAATTGGCGTGCCGTCCATCAGATCCGCGCCGGAGACATACAGCACCGGCCCATCCGGTGTATGCAGGTCAATGCCCGCCAGCCGAACGCTGGACAACCCGATGGGATTGGGGCGGAACGGCGAACGGGTCGCAAACACACCCATGCGCGTATTGCCGCCCAGCCGGGGCGGGCGCACTGTTGGCGACCATGTCTCACGGATGCCCTCGGAAAACTGCCAGATCAGCCAGATATGGGAAAAGCCGTCCAACCCACGCAGCGCATCCGGGTTGCGGAATTCCGGTTCAAAAACGATGGACGCCCGGAGTGCGTCAACAATACCGCTCTGACGTGGAATGCCAAACTTGGTCGGAAAATCCGTGTGGATCCGCGCAATTATTTTCATTTGATGTTCCATATTCTATCACCCCACAATCAGTTTTGCCGTGCTGCCGGTTGAACCGCGCCCAACCACAATCTGCCGGTTGACACGATCCTTCAGCTCGGTTACGTGTGAAATAATTCCAATCAGGCGGTCGCCGTCCGACAGGCGCGCCAGCACAGAAATTGCCTGTTCCAGCGCCAAACTGTCGAGTGAGCCGAAGCCCTCGTCGATGAATACGGTCTCGACGCGCACACCGCCTGCATAGCTCTGAATGACATCCGACATGCCGAGCGCCAGCGCCAGTGCGCCAAGGAACGATTCACCGCCCGACAGTGTCTTGACCGAACGGGTTTTCCCCGTGTAATAATCCATGACATCGATATCGAGGCCGGACTGGCTGCGGTTATTTTCCGCTCTGCGGCGCCGCTGCATCTCATAGCGCCCTTGTGTCATATCGCGCAGGCGCAGGTTTGCGCGCTGCAACACGCGCTCAAAATAGGCCGCCTGCACATACTGCTCGAGCATCAGCTTCTGTTTGCCCGCGAGCTCGCCGTTTGCCGTCTGTGACAGCTCGCGCAGCGCCGCAGTCTGACGCTCAAGCTCTGCCTGCTCCGCCTGTACCTGCCCCATGCGCTGTAAAATCTCTGTATTTGCCCGCAGGCGCTCAGCACGGCTGTGAACTTCTCCCTCGCAGGCGCGGCATTCCTGCTCTGCCTGGGTGCGTATCTGTATCAACTGCTCCAAATCGGCAGGTACGATCTGTTTCGCAGCTGCTTCATATTCACATTCCAGCGAAACCGCAGCGGCGAGTTGCTGCTCAAACCGCTGCACGCGCTGTTCCAGCGCTGTCCGTTCCTCCGACGGCAGCAGCGCGTCCTGATATGCCTGCCCGGTGGCAAAGCCCGCCTGCGTGAGCGCAGCCTTCCACGCCTGTGCAGCGGCCTGCGCCGCCTGCTCGCATTGCATGTATTGCTCTGTTTCTGTTTTCTGTGCCTCTTGTGCGGCAGCGAGTGCACGCTGATGACTTTCCCACGCCTTCCTGCTGTCTTCCATCTGACGGGACAAACGGTCTCGTTCCGTCTGGCGGGCGTGGAGCTGTGCGGGCAGCGCATCTATATCGTCGAACGGGATGGCGGCACGCAGCTCCTGCGCGGACGCCGTAGCACCGGCCGCCTGCTGGCGTGCCTGCTGGCACGCCTGTTCCGCCTGCCGCGCCGCTGTTTCCAGTTCAGGCTGGCTGTCCAGCGCTGCCTGAAGTGTTTTACGCAGGGCTTCCCCCTGCTTTTCACGCGCGGCAAGCTGTTTGCCCTGCTCCAGCAGCTCTGCCGTCGTCCGGCGCTGCTGCTTCAAAGCACATTCCACCTCTGCGCGCGTCTTCTCTTCGGTCTCAAACAGCTGTTCCAGCGCACGCTGTACCGCTTCCGCTGCCGCTTCCTCCTTTGAACGTGCCACACCGCAGCGCGTACTTTGCGCCTGACAACGTTCCCGGCACTGCTCCATCTCCTGCCGCAGCTGCTTGAGCTGCTGTTCGGTAGGCACGGAACACTCCAGCTGTGCCGGATACGGGTGCTCTGTCGAGCCGCAGACCGGACAAGGCATGCCCACTTGGAGCGATTGTGCCAGAATCCCCGCCTGCCCGCGGTTCCAGGCGAGCTCGCTGTCACGGTACTGCTGCTCTGCCCGTACAAATGCGCGTTCCAGCTTCAAATATGTTTTCTGCTCCTGTGCCAGCTGCTCCGCACACTGCGCTTGTGTATCAAACAGCGTCAGTGCAGCGCTGAGCTGTTTTTCCGCCGCCTGTGACTGCTGAAATGCGGCACGCGTGTGCACCAGTGCGGCAGGTACTTCCCGGAAGGCTTCGATCTGCGCGCGCAGCTGGTCGATGCGTTTGCTGCCTGCATCGCGCCGTTCCGCCTGGTCCTGCGCCTGCTTTTGCAGCTGCCGAACCTGCTCTTCGGCCTGCTGTGCCTGTGCGCACGCCTGTTTCCAGCGTGCTGTCTGTGCCTGTGCGTCGGTCAGGCGGGTGATCTCGCGTTCCAGCTCCTCCATGCGCGGCTCAGACTGTTTTGCCTGTGCAAACGCCTGCTGTACCTGCGGCGTCCTGTCTTGCAGCTGCTGCACCGCCTGTCCGCGCCGCTCCACGCTGTCGCACAGCTGCTGTGCGCGTGTCTGTTCCGCCTGCCATGTGTTCCATTTCGGCAACACGATGTCGTGCGCCCGCCGGGCGCAGGCAAGGCGCTGCGCCTGCTGTTCCACCTCCGGCTTCTGTGCTTCCAGCTTTTCGCGCTGTTCCTGTGCCGCACGCCATTTTTCGCGCATTTCATTGTCGCGCTGCGCCTTCACGACCACTTCGATGGCGCGCGTCTGTGCCGTGCGCAACTGCTCCAACCGTGTCCTGTCGGCGGCAAGCTGTGCTTCGTCCGCCATATTCTGCCGCCGTACCGCGTCCAGCAGTGACGAAAGCTCCATCTCCTCCGGCAGTCCTTCGTCCAGCCGGAAGCCCTCGGCATATTGTGCCGCCGCACGCTGCGCATCGGCGCACTTTTTGTTATATTCCAAAAATTCTGCCTTGATCTGCTTTTGCAGCTGCACCAACGGCTCAGTATGGAATACGCGCCGGATAATTTCCGCGCGCGTCCGGCTGTCCGCTGTCAGCAGCTTCATAAATTCGCCCTGCGCAATCATCGAAATCTGCTTGAATGACTGGCAGCCGACGCCGAGAATGCGTTCGACCTCCTCGGTGACTGCCGTTGCACCTGCGACCGTCGCGCCATCCGGGCGCGTCAGCACAGCATTGGCATTCTGCGTAACTGTACCGCTGCCGCGTTTTTTTGGGCGCTCATATTTCGGTGTGCGGTGAATGATATATTCCTCTCCTGCATGCGTGAAGCGCAGGTGTACAAAGGTCTCCGCCTGCGGCTTTGCAAAATCCGAGCGCAGCTGGTCGGCGGCGCGCTGTGAACCGCTGACTTCACCGAACAGTGCAAAACAGATTGCGTCAAAGATGCTGGTCTTGCCCGCGCCGGTGTCGCCCGTGATGAGAAACAGGCCGTGACTGCCGAGCTGCTCTAACGAAAGTGACACTTCGCCGGCATATGGCCCAAAGGCGCTGACTGTCAGTTCAATTGGCTTCATCTGCGTCCTCCATTCTGCGGCAGATGCGGTCAATCACCTGCTGCTGCCATTCGCTCATTTCTTTGCCATTCTGCTCCGCAAAAAACTGCGCGAACAGCTGTGCGGGTGTCCGCTTCTGCGCGATGTCCTCCTCGCACAGTCCATCGATATCCGCCGCGCGCGTGCGCGCATTGTCAAAATCCAACCGCATGAGATTGGGATAAACTTCCTTGAGCGCGCTCTGTGGGTCATACAGCTCGTCCTCATCGGTCAGAATGACGCGCAGATAATCCTCCGGATCGCCTGCATGCACAACTAGTTCACTCGTAACATCCGCGAGCTTGCCGCGAATCTCACGCATCTCATGTCTGGGTCTCAGCGGGAGCAGTTCAACCGTGGCTTCCCCGCGTGCGCCCAGCGTCACCAGCGGGACGGATTTGGGATATTTTGCCTCAGAGAACGAATATTTGAGCGGCGAGCCTGCATAGCGCACGCTGTCGCGCCCCAACCGCTGTGCCCGGTGCAGATGTCCCAGCGCTACATAATCAAAGCGGTCAAACAGCGCCGCATCGACTGCATCCAGCCCGCCAACCGGGATGATTTCCGATTCCGACTGCTCCGGCAGCGCACCGCCTGCCGTGACAAACGCATGCGCAAGCAGTACATGCCGTGCACTGTCATCCCAATCTGCTGTCTCCAGCGCCGCCTGTACCGCGTATTGCTGTGTGCTCTCCGCCAGCCACAGCCGCTCGCGCAGCTCCATCGGACGCAGCCACGGCAGCAGATGAAACTGCACCCGGCAGCCGTCCGCGTCGCACAGCTCCACCGATTCCATGGTTTCCCCAAAGGTACCGGCGAGGTATACGCCCTGCCGCGCGAGCAAGGTCTGGCCGAAATTCAGCCGCTCGCCGGAGTCGTGGTTGCCGCTGATGGCGAGCACTGAAATGCCCGCGGCGCACAGCGACGTAAAAAAGCTGTCGAACAGGCCGACAGCTTCCCCGGGCGGTATGGATTTATCATAAATATCACCGGCGATGACAACAGCATCCACACACTGTGCCCGCGCCATCTGCGCGATCTGCTCCAGGATCACGCGCTGATCCTCCAGCATGGAAAATGCATGCACGCGCTTGCCCAGATGCAGATCGCTGAGATGTAAAAATTTCATTCTGTCTCCTCACATATCGTCGTCCAAAACCTGTACGGCTGCACCCAGCAGGTGCGGGCCGACATAGGACGCGAGTGTACAGTCAATTTCGCCGGAAAACTCGCCTTCAAAATCCGGCGCTGCCGCACGCAGCATTTCGGCAATCTTATGCCCTTCCTCCGGCGTGCCGCCATGCGCCCACATGATGTTGTAGCGCTTGCCCGGCTCGAGGTGCGAAACTGCGGTCTGCACCAGCTTTTTCATCGCCGCCGCGCGTCCGCGCACCTTATGGATGCTGGTCAGCTCACCCGTGACCGGGTCGAAGGCGAGAATCGGCTTGATCCCGAGTGCCGTACCTGCCAACGCGGTAATTTTGCCGATGCGTCCGCCGCGCTGCAAATATTCCAGTGTATCCACGGTGAAAAAAGGATAGGTATTTTTCATAATGCGCGGCGTCAGCGCAAGCAGCTGCTCCCAGCTGCGCCCCTCTTCGATCAGGCGCGCCAGCGTCAGGATCATCGCGCCCTCTCCCAGGCTGCCGCTCATGGAATCAAACACGGCGACCTCCAGCCCTTCGCAATCCTGTGCCATCAGGCGGGTCATCTGATAGCAACCGCTCAAGCCGCTGGACAGCATAATGGCAATGGCATGGGTATAGCCATCATCCTGGATTTTCCGGAAGGTGTCCGCGAGCACGGCGCCGGACGGCAGCGAGGTTTTTGGCATCTCCGTGACCTGTCTGCGATAAACCTCATCGGCAAAAATATCCACGCCGTCCTGAAACGATCCGTCCGAAAACGTAATGGTATAGGGAACCGTATAAATTGGATATCTCTGCGCCCATTCTGCCGAAAGGTCTGCACAGGAATCCGTAATCAGTGCGATTTTATCCGATTGCATGCATTCGTTCTTCCTTTCCCGACAGCCGCAGAGTATGCTCCGGCGCTGTTCCTCGGTTAAATTTCTGTTAAATGTAATTATAGCACAGCCATCCGCAAATGCAACCGACAAATGTACGGTTTATGGTCGCAGTGTCCGGCAAATCATCTCGACCATCCTGCTCCACGAAAGCTGGTGTCCGCATTCCTGACAAGCAAACATATGTGCTGCCGCCTGCCCGAACAGAGCGGATACAATGACATATTCACAAAAGCCGTCATCCAGTCCGGGGTCAATTTCCCCTCTGCGGCGCCCGGCGGAAAAAATGCGCGCCTCTGCCTGCTTCATACGCGAGAACAGCAGCTTCATATTGTCCTGCCCGCGCACCCGGATCTTCTCCCGCTGGTCGGGCGCCATGGAAGCAACCAGCATGGACAGCGCGGCAAACGGCACATCACTGTCCAACTCACTGAAAAAGTGCTCTAATGTCTGCCGGAACGTCAGGGTTTCATCCGCCGACTGTTCAAACCGGTTCATGACTCCATCCAGCGCGTAAAAAATCGCACCGGATAAAATATCCTCTTTGGAGGAAAAATATTCGTAGAGGGTACCCTTTCCCATGCCTGCGGCAGTGGCGATATCCTGCACCTTGATGCTGGAAAGCTGCCTGCCGTCTTTCGCCAAGGCAAACAAACCCTGAAATGCAGCGATTTCTTTCGGGGAATAGTTTTTCTCTGTCTCAGCCATCCAGTTCATCCTCTCCGACATCGATCTTCCGCATGGTTTCCCGGTGGTTAAACAGGTCATAGATAATCGGTACGACAATCAGCGTGAGCACGGTCGCATAGGCCAGGCCGCCAATGACGACAATCGCCATCGCCTGTCCCATTTCGCCGCCTGTGCCGATGCCCATTGCCATGGTGGACATAGCGAGAATCGTTGTCAGCGCGGTCATCAGAATCGGACGGATACGCATTTTTCCTGCCGTTACCAGCGCTTCGCGCTTGGGCATGCCCTCCAGCCGCAGGTCATTGACACAGCTGACAAATACAATGCCGTTGTTGACAACAACACCTGCCAGAATGATAAAGCCGAGCATAGCAAGCACGGAGATCTCCTGCCCCGTAATCAGCAGCGCGAGCAGGCCGCCGGTAAATGCAAGCGGCATAGTAAACATGACGATAAACGGGCTGACCAGGCTCTGGAACTGCGCAACCATAATCAGGTAAATAAACACAATTGCGAGCAGCAGCATGAGCACAAGATCCTTCATTGTGTCGTTGATGGTCTGATTCTCGCCTGTGATTTCCGCCCGGATGCCGTCCGGCATGTCATAGTTGTCCAGCATGTCCTGTACCTCACGGCTGACCAGCGTGATGTTGTGGTCTTCGTCGACCGCCGCCGTGACCGACATCGTGCGTTCATTGTTGATGCGGTTGATCGACGTCGGCGCACGGCTTTCACTCTGCGACGCAACGGTATCCAACGGAACTTCGGTCTTTTCCCCAGTCGTGGCATCGGTCGAGGTGACCGTCTGCTTCATGATATTTTCTGCCGTTATCGTCGACGGCTTGACGACAACCACCGGAAGCTCTTCCTGTCCAACCTTGAGTGTGGTGGATGTGACCTCGCTGGTCAAATCGGAGGCGAGGGAGCTGTACACCTGCGCCACGGTCAGGCCCTTGCGCATCGCCTCATCCTTGTTGACTGTGATAACCTTCTGCATATCCGGGTCTTCGTTGCCGTCGGAGATTTCCTCCAGTCCCTCAATGCTTTCCAGTTCCTTGGCCAACGCCTCGCAGGTGTCCTGCAACTCGTCCAGATCGTCGCCGTATACGTCAATCTGTACGCCGGAGCCGGTGAGCGAACTCATGTCCATGGTGGATTCCGAGACAGACAGCTCACAGTTGATGCCCTTCGTCTGTTCCATAATCTGGTCTGCAATCGCCGCGTTGTCCGCCTTTTCATCCAGCAGGATGTAAAACGATGCGGTATCACTGTTGTCCGCACCGAGCGACATCATGCCGCCGCTGCTGCGCATGGCACCGACTGTCTGCACGCCTTCAATGCCCTGCATCACTTCCATTGCCTTGTCAATCGTTGCGTCCGCAGTGACATCGTCGGTGTCCTCCGGCAGCGTCAGTGTGGCACTCATCTGATTGGACGACATTTCCGGAATGAATGTCATGCCCATGCGCGTGGTCATGCCGCACGCGAACAGAAACAGTGCGAGCGCGGCCCCCAGCGTCAATGCGCGGTGCGACAGGCACCAGCGCAGGAAACCTTCATATTTTCCGGTCAGCCAGTCAAAACGGCTGTGTGATTTTGCCGTTTCCTTCTTCAACATGGTCGAGCTCATTGCAGGGACAACCGTCAGCGCGACAATCAGCGACGCAGACAATGCATAAGCGATGGTCAGACCCATATCGGTGAACAGCTGGCGCGAAATGCCTTCCGTGAATACAATCGGCAGGAAGACACAGATCGTTGTCAGCGTCGAGGCAAAGATGGCACCGCCAACCTGCCGTGCGCCCTGTACAGCAGCCTTTGCCGGCGGCACGCCCAGACTGCGCAGGCGATAAATATTCTCAATGACGACAATCGAGTTATCGACCAGCATGCCGACGCCGAGCGCAAGACCCGACAGTGAGATCAGATTGAGCGTCATATCGCTGAAGTACATCAGCACGACAGCAAACAGCACGCTGAGCGGGATGCTGAACGCGATGATAACCGTCGGACGGATATCGCGCAGGAAAATCAACAGAACCAAAATGGCGAGAATGCCGCCATAAATCAGGTTGGACAACACATTTTCAACAATCAGGTGGATATAATCGCCCTGATCCATCAGCGGCGTGACATGAACCCGGTCGTCCTCCGCCGCAATCTCTTCTATTTCTTCTTTGATTGCATCAGTAACGGCAGAGGTGGACGCCGTGGACTGCTTGGAAAAGCTGAGCACAACCGCATCGTTGCCGTTTACCTTTGCATAGGTCGAGCTGTCCGCCTCATCCGTATAGGCAACCGAAGCGACATCGCTCAGACGAATATCTCCGATGCCATCCATATCCATATGGAACAGGATCATATCGGACAGCTGATCGACGGAATCATATGTCTCGCCGACCTTCAGGATATAGGACTGGTCGCTGCTGTCCTTGACATAGCCGGCAGGCATTTCAAAGTTCTCTGCAATCAGGATATTGCTAATCATGTCGGCCGTGATAATGCCGCTGATGTCCGCCTGTTTGTATGCCTCATCGCGCGCATCCTCAAATTCTTTGGTTGCCTCATCCAGCTGCTGCTGCGCACTCTCCAGCGATGCACTGCCGACCGCAAGCTGGGTCGAGCCCTGTGCGATGTTGAGCGTCGCCTGAATCTTGCTCGATTCCAGCTTTGCATAGGCGTCCTGTGCCTGTTTCAGCGCCTCTTCCAGCTGCGGCTTCATTGCGCCGATGGTTGCCAGCCGCGTGCTGATGTTGCGCAGTTCGGTCTGAATCTCGTCGACACGGGTCGATGCATAGGACGTTGCCGTAGCCAGCGAAACAAAGTCTGTGCGAGAAACCCCCGAAAGCTGTGACAGGTCGACTCCATCCGGCATTGCACTCGCAATCGCAGTGACTGCCTCGGCAAATGCTTCATCAGACATGTTCCCGATATAGGTCGCCGGATCTTTGAGTGCCTCCAGCAGCTGTGCCGAAGTTCCTGCGATGCTGTTGATATCCTCCGCCGTCAGCGGGAAACTGACCTCCGGAATGGATCCGGTGATGTTATAGGCGACAATAAGAACGGACAGCGCATGGATCTGGTCATTTTGATCCGCATACTTCTGGAGCTGTTCCAGCTCAGTCTGAAACGCTGTCTGATTTGCCTGAAGCGTTGTCTCCTCACTCAGGATGGCATTCAACTGCGCGTTTGCCGCATCGACCTGCGCGCTCGCATCCGCCATCTGTCCTGCCAGCTGATCCGTCGAACCGCTCAGGCTGGACTTCCCGCTGCTGATTTTCGCCTTTGCTGCATCCAGCTGTGCCTGTCCGTCATCCAGCTGTTTTTTTGCCTCCGCCAGATTGCTGTCGACCGCAGCCAGCACCTTGTCATTGAGTGCATCAATCTTGTCCTGATCCAGCGTGACCTTGACCTTGGATGCAATCAATCCGGTGGTGTCTACCGATGCGACACCGTCCAGACGCTCAAAACGGCTGAGCAGCGTATCATTGACATAATCGGACACCTCTTCCGATTCCATGCCGTCGACATCGACGCTGGCAACCATAACCGGCATCATATCCGGCGTGATCTGCATCATGACCGGCGTGCCGCAGGTATCCGGCAGCGAGCCCTTGACCTGATCGATGGTATTGCTCATCTCAATGCTGACTGCATTCATGTCGGTGCCCTGCTCAAATTCCAGAATGACAACGCTGACATTTTCATTGGAAACCGAGCTGACCGACTTGATGCCCGTCGTCGTACCGAGTGCCGATTCCATCGGCTTGGTAACCTCTGATTCCACTGATTCCGGTGCCGCACCCGGATCTGTCGTATATACAACCATATATGGCAGATCCATATTCGGCAGCAGGTCTGTCGTCATTTTGGTAAACGATACCACGCCCAGAACGAGCACAAGTATGATACCGACCAAAACCGTAAACGGTTTTTTGACGCTTAATTTTGACATAACTGTTCTCCTATACAGAATTGCAAGTCTCTTTTCCGACCGACCGGTCGGTTCTGGCTCAGTATACCATGCCGTCGTTTTCCTGTCAATGTGCGTAAATGCCGAACAGGATGTCCAAAATTTCCACTTTCTTTTTGTAACATTTTATGGTAGACAAACAGATGATTTTACCGTATTATAATAATAATGATTCTTATTTTAGGGAGGGCTCCACATGTTAGACAGAAAAGCTTTTGACAGCATTTCGTATTCCATCGCCATCATCGGCAGCTGCCTCGACGGCGCATTCCGTGGCTGCGCAGTCAACTCGCTCCAGCAGCTCACATCCTCCATGCCGGCGAAATTCGCCGTGACTCTCAACAAATACAATGTGACCGAAGCCGCTGTCGAGCAGACCGGCGCGTTCTGTGCCACCGTCGCTGCAGCAGACTGCCCGGAAGCGATCATCAAGCTGTTCGGCTACAAATCCGGCCGCGTCACCGACAAATTTGCAGAATATGACACCAAGACCGACGAAGCCGGCTGCCCGTACATCACCGAAGGCATGGCAGTACGCATGAGCTTCCGCGTCACCCAACAGGTCGATCTCGGCTCCCACGTCATGTTTATCGCGGAAGTCACTGAGGCTGAGGTACTTCTGCCCGGCGCCGTGCTCACCGTTGAAATGTTCAAGAACGCCGGCAAGGTCATTCCTGCCAATGCGCCGGTTTACCGCACGCTGGACGAGCATTACGGCTACCGCTGCACCATCTGCGGTTATGTCCACAAATCTGACACCCTGCCCGATGATTTCCGCTGCCCGGTCTGCAAGCAGCCCGCCAGCAAATTTGAAAAGCTCTGATATTTGACGCACCTCCCCGTTCCATGCTATGATACCCTCAGGCATGTACTGGGGAGGTTGTTTTTATGTCCGCACCAAATCCCGCCCAGAGGGCGATTACTACAACATTCAGCCGAAAAATCTATAAGCCCATCCGGAAAGCAATCCGGGAATATGAGCTGATCCAGCCGGGCGACCACATTGCTGTCTGCATCTCAGGCGGCAAGGACTCCATGCTGCTCGCCTGTGCACTGACCATGCTGCAAAAAATATCCGACATCCCGTTCACGCTGACCGGACTGTCTATGGACCCCGGATATACACCGGAGAGCCGTGCGCAGATCGAGCAGAATATACAGGCTCTCGGGCTGGAGACGCAGTGGTACAGCACCCGCCTGTTCGAGACGGTCAATCAGGAGACCGACAATCCCTGTTTTCTGTGCGCGCGCCTGCGGCGTGGCAGCCTATATGAAAAGGCGCTGGAGTTGGGCTGCAACAAAATCGCACTCGGCCACCACTTCGACGATGTGGTCGAGACCACGCTGCTCTCCATGCTGTACGGCGGCCAGGTGCAGACCATGCTGCCCAAGCTGCACGCCAAAAATTACCCCGGCATGCAGGTCATCCGCCCGCTGTATCTCGTGCGTGAACGCGATATCCTCGCCTGGCGCGATGCCTGCGGGCTGACATTCCTCGCCTGCTCATGCGAATTTGCCGCCAAGGCCCGCCGGGAAAACAGCCCCGAATCGTCCAAGCGCTATGAGGTCAAGCAGATCATTGCCCGACTGGAACAGGACAACGATCAGGTTGCCAAAAATATTTTCAACAGCGTGAAAAATGTCAACGTGGATGATATCCTCGGCTGGCATAAGGGAACGGAACGCCATACCTTTCTGGATGAGTACAACACAGCAGAATAAGACAGCAAAAGGACGCAGCCCACAGGCCGCGTCCTTTTTGGGGAAAATAATACTATGTCACAGGTATCGCAGGAGAACATTTTATGCCGGGGTGCTCAGGCGCTGAACCGAGCCGTCGAGATTGGTCAGAGAGTAAATGAAAATCGGATCGACATGCTCGAACCAGTCCAGATGATCCAGTGCAACACAGCGGCACTTCTTCCAGGTATGTGTTTTGGAGGCATTGCTCATGGCATCGACCAGTTCCTGCATCAGACGCGGATATGCCTTTGCCTTTTCGCTTGACACATTGATATGCATTTCAATGCGGTCAGCGCCCTCAATGCCGAACTCGCGGGAAATCAGTTCCATCAGAAACCATGCCTTAATATAGTCATCGGTCTCCGTCATCAGGGACGGGCCATCACTCATGCGGAATACCTCACCGTCCAGCTCACCCATTTCCGGATAAGTCGGATCGATTTCAAAGATACGTGCGCCGCGGACATATGCCGCTACCATACGCATTGCCATCGAGCTGGATTTGGCGGCCTTCTTCAGCTCACCATTTGCAATGTACTCGTTCAGGACATCTCTCAGCATAGTCTGAAACGGTACAGCCATTTTTTTGTTGATCGTCATAACAACAAGCTCCTTTTCCGTAAAACGACAAAAAAGCGCAATCATACCCCTCGCCCGAAGGATCTGATTACGCCATTGTAATGTCTGTGATTCAATTCATCTGTTGTATGTATTGTATGCGATTTTTCTCCGGGATGCAATCAGCTTTTTTCACAAAATACCGTGTGATTTCGCAACATTTTTTGCAGTTCATACTTCTTTTTTCCACCTTTTGTACCGTATTCCCTCCCGCACATTTTCCGCTCCATTTACTGAAATCCACGTGTACACGCACATTTTTTCTCTGTTCATACTTCTTTCGTGTGTTTCTATTCTACTTTTCAATATGCTTCTATCGAAGCAGAAAAAATACCGGTAAAATGACCAATCCCAATCCTGCCAGTTAAAAATTTTTATGCGGGCGTTTGTCAACCATTTTATTTTTTCAGTTTACATTCCTAGTGATTTGCTGTACAATAGAGCAGGTGTCAATATGACAGAACACAATACAGGAGGAACAGATCCATGACCATACAGGAATATACAGAATATGTCAGGCAGGGCGGTACCATCAGCCGTGCGCAGGCACTGGAACTTGCCGAACTGCCGCTCGCAGAGCTGTGCACGGCAGCAGATGCACTGCGCAGTCATTTTTGCGGGAACGGGTTTGATATCTGCACAATTATCAATGCAAAAAGTGGAAAATGCTCGGAAAACTGCAAATTCTGTGCACAGTCCGCGCACTATCACACCGGCGCAGAGGAATACCCAATGCTGGATACCGATACGATTGTTACGCAGGCAAAGCACGATGATGAACGGGGTGTACTGCGCTTTTCTCTCGTCACCTCCGGCAAACGTCTGACCCCGGCGGAGGTTGAGCAGGAATGCGCCAGCATCCGCGCTGTGCGTGCGCAGACCGGCATTGCGGTCTGTATTTCCAACGGCCTGCTGGACGAAGCATCCTACCGCAAACTGAAAGAAGCCGGTGCGACGCGCGTACACAACAATCTGGAAAGCTCCCGCCGGTTTTTCCCCAGCGTGTGCACAACACATACCTTTGATGAAAAATGTGCGGCAATCCGTGCGGCACAGGCAGCCGGTCTGAGCGTCTGCTCCGGCGGCATTGTCGGCATGGGGGAAACCATGGAAGACCGCATCGACATGGTGCTCCAGCTGCGTGAGCTGGGCGTACATTCCATTCCGGTCAACATGCTCAACCCGATCCCCGGCACACCGTATGAAACACTGCCAAGGCTGACAAATGATGACATGTGCCGGATTGTCGCCGTGTTCCGTTTTCTGATCCCGGACGCATCCATCCGTTTGGCAGGCGGACGCGGTCTTCTGCCTGACAAAGGCCGCGCCTGCTTCTGTTCCGGTGCAAACGCGGCAATTTCCGGCGACATGCTGACCACCTCCGGCATTACAATCGAAACCGATATGGCAATGCTGCGCGAACTGGGCTATGAGCCCCGGCTGTGCCACTGATGGGCACAATCCGCCGCGCAAAGGCATGTGATCTCGACCGGCTGAAAGCGATTTACAACGATGCTGTCATCAACACGACTGCAACCTTTGACCTCGAACCGAAGGATGATGCCGACCGCCGTGCGTGGTTTGATGCACATCAGGGACGCTATCTATTGTTGGTATATGAGACAGACGGCAAAGAAATTGCGGGCTATGTCTCGCTCTCCCGTTACCGTGAGCGCGCTGCGTTTAATCAAACAGTGGAGCTTTCGATTTATCTGCACCCGGATTTCCGCGGTCAGCACATCGGTGAGCAGCTGATGCAGGCCGTGCTCCGCTATGCCCGGCAGCGCGACGACATCGAAACCGTCGTTTCGCTTATCACCAGCGACAACGCTGCCAGCATCCATCTGCATGAAACGCTCGGCTTTTCCTATTGCGGACAGATCCGCAATGCGGGCACGAAATTCGGGAAACGCCTGCACTTGAATATCTATGAGCTTACCTTTGTCTGAACGATGCCGTTTACACACAAATAACCGCAAAAACAGCGCCGCAGAGATTTTCCTCCCTGCGGCGCTGCCTTGTTTTATCACATCTTAAAAGAAATATCAGAAGCTGCCAGCCCAGTTGTCGCCTTCGAGGATGCGCATAAACTCCTCTCCGGTGATGGTTTCGTTTTCATACAGGAACTTAGACAGCTCATGCAGCTTGCCCATATTGTCCCGCAGAATCTGCTTCGCCTTGTCATGCTGCTCGCGGACAATCTCGACGACCTTTTTGTCAATCATCGTCTGTGTCTCTGCCGAGCATGCCAGCGAGGTATCTCCGCCGAGATACTGGTTGTTGACGGTTTCCATCGCAACCATGCCGAACTCATCGCTCATGCCAAAGCGTGTTATCATTGCGCGCGCCAGCTTGGTCGCCTGCTCGATGTCGTTGGAGGCGCCCGTTGTGACGCTGTCAAACACCAATTCCTCCGCCGCGCGGCCACCGGTAAACGTCGCAATCTTATTCTCGATCTCCGGCTTGCTCATCAGGAAATGCTCATCCTGCTCGACCTGCATCGTATAGCCCAATGCGCCGGAAGTGCGCGGAATGATTGTGATCTTATGTACCGGGGCAGAGTCGGTCTGCTTGGCCGCAACCAGCGCATGTCCGATCTCATGATACGATACAATCAGCTTTTCCTTGTTGGAAAGCACGCGGTTTTTCTTCTGATAACCCGCGATAACGACCTCGACGCTCTCTTCCAGATCTGCCTGCGACGCCATTTTTCTGCCGTCGCGCACGGCGCGCAGCGCCGCCTCGTTGACGATATTTGCCAGCTCCGCGCCGGAGGCACCGGATGCCGCACGCGCCACCGCATTGAAATCAATGTTGGGAGACGTGCGGATTTTTCTCGCGTGTACCTTGAGAATTTCCTCACGTCCTTTGAGATCCGGCAGTTCAACCGGTACACGACGGTCAAAGCGTCCCGGTCGCAGCAACGCCGGGTCGAGCGACTCCGGACGGTTGGTTGCCGCGAGAATGACAACGCCCTTCGAGCCGTCGAAGCCGTCCATTTCGGTCAGCAGCTGATTGAGCGTCTGTTCACGCTCATCGTTTCCGCCGATCTGTCCGTCACGCTTTTTGCCAATTGCGTCAATTTCGTCAATGAAGACAATGCACGGTGCCTTTTCGGCTGCCTGCTTGAACAGGTCGCGCACCTTTGCCGCACCCATGCCGACGAACATTTCAACAAATTCCGAACCGGAAATGGAGAAAAACGGCACATCTGCCTCACCGGCGACCGCCTTGGCAAGCAGTGTCTTGCCGGTGCCCGGAGGGCCGACGAGCAGGGCGCCCTTCGGCATGGACGCACCGATTTCCGTATATTTCTGCGGATTGTGCAGGAAATCGACAATCTCCTGCAACAGTTCCTTTGCCTCATCTTCGCCTGCGACATCGTCAAAATGGATACCGGTCGTCGACTTGACATAGATTTTTGCGTTGCTCTTGCCCATGCCGAACATCATGGAATTGCCGCCGCTGTTTTTCTGCTGTATCTTCTTCATCATGTAATTGCCGAGCGCAATAAATATCACGATCGGGATGACATAGCCGATCAACAGGCTCATCATCGGCGACATTTCCTTGACGATATCCGTCGTAAACTGTGCGCCGGATTCATCGAGGCGGTTGACCAGATCCGGGTCATTCATAACACCGGTCTTGTAACACTGTGTATCGTCCTTATTGGTAAACGTAATCTGTGAGGAAGAAACATTGACTTTCCCCACCTCTTTGTCCTCCACCATCTGGAGGAAGGTGCTGTAATCTACCTCCTGCACCCTGCTTTCCGCAAGATACGGCATAATGAGCCCGTTGAGCACGCCTAAAATGGCAATGACGATCAACGAATAGTATATGAGCGGTTTTTTTGGATCTTTTACTTCTTGCATGACAATTGCTCCTTTCTTTTTTCACGCGAGCGAACGCTGTTTTTTACCAGCGTATAAATCACCGTTGTGGTCGGGACACCAAACAGCATGCCGATCACGCCGCCGAGCTTTCCGCCGACTGTAATCGCCAACAGCACCCAGATGCCCGGCAGACCGAGACGTCCACCGACCACACGCGGATAAATTACATTATTTTCCACCTGCTGTAGAATGACAAAGAAAATCAGGAACAGCAGCGCCCTAAACGGCGATACCATGAACAACAGGATGACAGCGACTGCACCGCCGATATATGCGCCGAGAATCGGGATGAGGGCCGTCACACCCACAACCATACTGACCATGCCCGCATAATCCAACCGCAAAATCAGCATTCCGACACAGCACAGGCTGCCCAGAATGACCGCTTCGGTGCTCTGTCCAATGATATAATTTTGAAACGAAGTAATGATGACATCCATCAGATAGCGCAGATGATCGTAATGCTGCTCCGGCAGGTAAGCACGCAGGATGCGGTCAAACTGCGACAGGATTTTTTTCTTTCCGGCGAGCATATAAACCGAAAATGCCAGCGCAATAAACAGATTCGCAATCGAGCTGACCATGCTTCCCGTTGCAGAGACAACCTTCGGCACAATTTCGCCCGCGACTTCATCCATCTGGCCGATGCTGTCACTGACCAGCTGCGCAATGCTGCTCAGGTCAATCGTTTCCATATGCAGGTATCCCGCCAGCACATTCAGCTCCTGCTGGAGATTTCCCAGATAGCTGTCCAGATTCATTGCGAACATACGCACGCTGCTGACCAGCTGCGGAATCACAACGCCGATCACTGCCGCCAGGATGGCGATAACCAGAAGATAGGCGGACGCGACTGCGGTATAATGTGCCGTCTTATCCTTCATATGCAGCTTTTCCGTATACATACGCCTGAACCAGCCATACGGTTGATTGAGTACAAATGCAATCGCAATGCCGATCAGAAACGGCTCGAACAGCGAAATAATCGCCGCCACACCATGCAGGATATCTTTACAGTATACCAGAAACAGCAC
The DNA here is from genome assembly GCF_002157465.1 of Butyricicoccus porcorum. Taxonomy (GTDB): domain Bacteria; phylum Bacillota; class Clostridia; order Oscillospirales; family Butyricicoccaceae; genus Butyricicoccus_A; species Butyricicoccus_A porcorum. The sequence goes on along the minus strand of NZ_NHOC01000002.1, from coordinate 108,545 downwards.
CAGCAGTGCCGCATAGGTGATAACCATGACACCCTGTTTGATTCTGTTTCGTTCCATCGCTTCACTCCCTATATGGTTTTGCTTTATTGTTTGCGTTTTTGCATGGAAATAGACACAAAAAATCACTACATCAAGATACAGTACAAATTCATATTACACGCAGATTTTTTCAAAAACAATGCCGCCGCGCTAATTTTTACAATTTATTCATGTGCCGCAGTTTTTTTACAAATCGTTCAGAATCTGTCTTTCGACATATGTGCGTATTTGTCCAAAAAAAACGCACAGAGGGAATGTTTCCTCCATGCGTTCTGCCGTCTGCATTTGTCATGTCCGTGAGACACACTCATTATACCTTTGCGCCGCTGCGCAGGCGTTCATTTTCCCTGTCCTTTTCCGACAGCTGATCCATGAGATTCATGATGCGCCCGCGGTAATAATCCGACATACGGCGCACCATTCGACAGGTTTCATCGCGGTCATAGCCCCCGAACAGCGTGGTTGGCAGGTTGAGCTTCATCTCACCGTCATCATCATAGCAGATATATCGATCAAGGGTGTTTTCCATGATAAATTCTCCTTTTTTGTATCGTAACACTCTTTTGCTCTGCCTGTATCATATCAGTGAGATGTAAATTCCCTGCACGCTTCTGTGTAAAATTTTCATCTCTCTTTGTAAAATGATTGTACAGCTGCTCACGGATACAGGATCTTCCGCGCGATGTCCGCCATAATTGCGTGGCCGCGCGCGTTGGGATGTACCCCGTCAGAAAAATACCGGCAATAGCCGTCGTGTGTATATTCCGGAAATTTCTGGGCAAAATCCAGACAGATGCATCCGTTATCGCGCGCATAGGCGCGAATCCACTGCGCCAGCGCATCCAGTTTTTCCGGCAGGCCATGCAGTCCCGGAAGGAACGCCGCCCAGTCGTTGTTCAGCAATTCATTGAAATCCGGCTGCACGCATACCGCCGGCACAAGTACAATGCCACTGCGCTGTGCCTGCTCATACATGTAAAATAAGTTCTCCTCCACGCCCGCCAGCGTGCCGCCCTCGCTCAAATCATTGATGCCGCCCATGATGACCACACGGTCGGGCGCATCCCGCAGGACATGTGCGGAAAACCGCCTGCGCATCCCCGCTGTCGTGTCGCCGCTGATGCCGCGGTTTCTGTTCTTTCCGGGCATTGCGTCCACCCAGCATTCCCCATCGGAAACGCCGTAGCCCTCAGTAATGCTGTCACCGAGAAATATCGTTTTCTGCTCACTCCAGTTCACGTTTTTTCTCTCCTTTTCCTCCGACCTGTGAAGCCGCGCCGGAACGCTGTCTCCCCTCTCATTGCCCACAGGTTAAATTGATGATATTGCCGTCTATTTTGAGACATGTTTTGAACATTTTGAACAAATGTGCAAAAAAAAGTTTGTTCAGGATGAAAACTGTTAAATTATTGCTTTTCTTTTCGAGTAATGTTACAATCTAGGTAAGAAAAAATGCGCTGTAAATCCCGAAGAAAAGGCTCTCCTCTCCCCCTCCTTTTCTTTGCATGGTTGGTGAACCACTGTCTTACTTTTTCCTGAATCGAGGTGTTTTTTATGTTGCAATTGAAAGCTCCGCTTTCCCCGGCAGAATCTGAAATGCTCCTGCAATGCCTGTCGGAAATGGAAGCCAGCATTATAAAAAAAGCTTCCAATTCCAATCAAGATTATATGAAGCGCACGGCGCTTGCATCAGCCAAGCAAAAGGTTCAGTCGCAGGTATTTGACTGCTTTTACCGGGAAGAAATTACAAACATGATTTTCGCACTGGATTCACTCTCCAGAAAATGCAGTGCCCAACTCACGGAAAACATGTCTCCAGACGAGGCGGAAAACGTAGGAAACCTCCTGCGCACTGCCGCTACCACTCGAGCCAAGCTTCGGAGAGCCGTTTCTTCCAGATAACATCGTTTACTCCGGAACAATATGTTCCTTGCCCCCCTTTCTCAGCGCGGTAACCCTCCCGCGCGAAAAAAGCGCATCTGTCCGGCCGGACAGATGCGCTTTCCCTTTTTATATACTCTGTGCAATCGCCACAATGGATTTCCAGACGAGCGCTTCAAAGCGCGGGGCAGCCAGATCTGCATTCTGCTGCACCTCTTCGTGCAGCAGCGGGCCGCCGGTCATGCCCGCCGCCATGTTGGAGACACAGGAAATGCCGCACACGCGCATGCCCATATGCCGCGCCGCAATGACCTCGCAGGCCGTGCTCATGCCGACGGCATCTGCACCGAGCGCGCGTGCCATACGGATCTCCGCAGGCGTTTCAAACTGGGGGCCTGGCAGCTGGAGATACACTCCCTCCTGAAGCGGAATGCCTTCCTTTACCGCCACCGTGCGGATGATCGCGCGCAGGGCAGGATCATAGGCGTCCGTCATGTCCGGGAAACGCGTCCCCAACTCGTCAATATTCGCACCGCGCAGTGGTGACGGAATAAACGAGGAGATCTGGTCGGAAATCAGCATCAGATCGCCCGCATGGAAGTGCTCACAGATTCCGCCGGAGGCATTGGTCACCATCAGGATTTCCGCTCCCATCAGCTTCATCAGGCGGATCGGCAGCACGACATCCGGGATGTCATAGCCCTCATAGTAATGCACTCGTCCCTGCATGACAACGACAGGGACTGCATCGACATAGCCAAATACATAGCGCCCCTTATGCCCTTCAACCGTCGAGGTCGGGAAGCCCTCTATGGCACTGTAATCCACCGTCTGCACCACACGGATGCGGTCGGCAAAATTGCCCAGCCCTGTGCCGAGCATCAGTGCCAGCCGGGGCTGAAAGTCCGTCACTGTCCGCAGGCTGTCATAGCATTTCATCAGTTTTTCATAGGTTGGATTCATGGCTGTCCACATCCTTTCACTGATAACAGTATACCACGTTTCGGGCAATTGTTACAGTGTTTTCCCATTCCCGGCGCTGCTTTTCCGCGCTGCCCGGACAATCATCCACGCACCGATCAGCGACACAAACGGAACGGTCAGCACAACACCCATACTCGCAGATATCCCCTGCATGATCTCAATGGCGATGTCATACATGTTCATCAGCTGCATACGTGAATATCCATAGGCGTAAAACAGCACAATTGTGTTGATGGAACCGCCGGTAAATGCCAGAATCAGTGTGTTGGACATCGTACCCATCATGTCGTGTCCGACCGTCATGCCGGAGCGGAACAGCTGCCTGGTGTCCAGCTGCGGGTTTTTGTCGTGCAGTTCCTGTAAGGTCGACGCAATCGACATACTCACATCCATGACGGCTCCCAGTGCGGCGATCAGGATGCCTGCAAACATCAGCTGTCCGACCTGAATATCCAGCTGCTCCTGAATATAGATCAAGCTTTCGATATCGGAGACATTGTACCCACTGACCCGTGCAAGCTTGCCGAAGAGATACGCCAGCAGACCGGCTACCAGCACGCCCATCACCGTGCCGAGCACAGATGCCGTCGCCTTGACTGTAAAGCCGCCGACCAGATACATCGTGACCAGCGTGGTGGCAATGACAACAGCAATCGCCGCGATAACCGGCGAATAGCCGCGATAGACCATCGGCAGGAAAAACCAGAAAATACACAGGAACGTAAACGCCAGTCCGAGTACGGAATACAGGCCGCGTCGTCCGCCGATCAGAATAATCGTCAGCAGAAACAGTGCAATCATGCCGAGCAGCGCGGGCTCACGGTAATAGCCGTATACCGATCCGACGAGCTCACCGTCCGATTCACTGACAATGGCGACAACCTTCAGATTGGGCGTACAATGCGTGCCGTACAGATAAGCGGACGAGCTTTGCGCCTGTATGTGCTCTCCCTGATGCGCACCCGACAGAAGTTCCAGTTCAACCGTCTGATCGCCGATATACACGCCTCCTGACTGCTGGTTGTCCTCGATGACTTCGATCACGCGTGCCTTTACAAATTCACGCCCTTCGTTCTCCATCAGCGGATGCCTGTCCACCAGTGAAGCGGTATACAGCCCGATACAAACGACGGCCATGACGGCAAGCGCCGCCAGGCGCTTCCAAAATCCTTTTTGTATTTTTCTACTGTTCATATTTGCTCCATAAAAAGTTGCCGGAGAACCGCAGTTCTCCGGCTTTTTCTGATCTATCGGTAAGAGAGGAGTTATTTTACTTTACTGCTTCGCAAAAGCGCATCATAATCTGTGCGACCTGTGCGCGCGTCGCATTGCTCCGCGGCGACAGCGTAGTCGTGCCGGTGCCAGTCATAATGCCGCTGGCTGCCGCCCAGCTGACAGCATCCTTCGCCCAGTCAGATACACGGTTTGCGTCGGTGTACTTGCTGAGGTCTGCGCGTGCAGACGTATCCTTGCCCATCTTCTCCGCAACCTTCTTCATCAGTGCAGCTGCCTGCTCACGGGTTACGCTGGCATTCGGGGAGAATTTACCGTCGCCTGTGCCGGCTGCAATGCCGTTCTGCTCTGCCCACTTGACGGCATCACAATACCAGTCATCCGTCTTCACATCGGTGAATGCCATCTCGCCGCTGACCTCCGGCTTGCCGGCCATGCTGTACAGTACCTGTACAAACATTCCACGGGACATCGTGATATCCGGACCGAAGGTGGTCTCACTCATACCGCTGAACAGCTTGTTCTGGTATGCATTTACAACGGCATCATAGTACCATGCATCCTTGCTGACATCGGTGAACGGGATCGCATCCTCATCGGTCTTGACGATCGTAAACGTGTCGTCAATTGCCTCGTCGTTATCGGTGCGGTACGTATTGATGGTAAAGCTGTCATCATCGATGTCAATGACCGAATAGGTCGGAACATCCTCCTGCCAGCGGTTTGCAATATAGGTCTGCATACGCGGAACAAGGTCATAATACTTACTGCCGGACGAGGAGTTTGCCGTCATATACAGAATGCCTTCCGGATTGACAGCCGTATTGCCTTCGGTTTCCTGTACAGCATCCTTGTCCATGACTGCATCGAGGTAGGCAAGATATGCCTGCTCTGCCGGATCCGTGGTTGTCGGGATGATATTGCCCGGTGCAACCGTGCGCGTTTCCGGATTTTCGCCCGCATCCATATCCTTATCCAGCATATCACCGAACTCATCGTTGGTATACTCGGTTGTCTTCACGCCGCCCTTGAGGATTTCAGAACGGGAATAGGCGTGGTCATGACCGGTCAGGACAACGTCAATGTCATTTTCCTCGAAGTACGGGACGAGCTGATAGCGCAGATTGGTGATTTCCGGCTCATTGGAATGCTCTGCGGAACCGTAAATATCCTGATGGAGCGTAACAATGCGCCACTTTGCATCCGGACATGCCGCAACAGCCTGCTCAATAAACTGCTTGTGCTCCGCAACATTGGTGTTCTGTGTATTCAGCATGAGGAACAGCGCATTGCCATAGGTGTAGTAATAGTCGCCGCCGGCAATGCCGTTCGAGCCGAGCTCACTGTTGTTTGCGGTGTTGAAATGATAGGTATAATTCGGGTTATCCGCATCATGGTTGCCAACCGTTGTGGCAACCGGCGTGGAATCCAGCACTTCCGGGCACAGATAACCGGTATACTCGATTTCGCTGTTGGTTGCGTCCTTGTTCGGTGCCTTTTTCTTGGTCGTCTGGATCTGGTCACCTGCGGACAGGACAAAGCTTGCATCCGTGTCGCGTGCCAGTGCCTTTTCCAGCGTATTGTTCCAGTTGAACGAGTCGTTGCAGACAGATGCAGACTGTGCCTCATAGAACTCCGCCGTATCCGTGCCCTTCAGCTCATTGGACGAGCCGATCTGCGGATCGCCGACATAGATAAAGGAAAATCCGTCGCTGCTGTCCTGTACCTCGAATGCCACCGGCTCAGCATCGCCAATCTGGTAATAATAGGTGCCCGGTGTCAGGTCAGAGGCCGTCGCCTTGCACACATAATACTGCGTGCCCGCCTTATCCGTCGGACCCTCAGTTCCCTCGATGGTCACTTCTTGTACGGACTGCGTCATCGCTTCATCAGCCGCAACACGGAATGCCACGTTCTGTGTCTTGGAGTACCAGGCAAAATTCATTTTTGTCTGATCTGCACCAGGAGAAAGGGATACCTGAGTCCAGTCGTTCTTTATGGTCTCCCACTGCTCCTGCCACTGTGCATATACGCCATTTGCACCCGCATCCGTATCCGCTGCATTGGTATGTCCGTCCGGTGCTGCCGCCGCGAGGGACGGAACCGCACAGCCTGCCGCCATGACACCAGTCATCGCGAGTGCGGCAATCTGTTTCTTTACGCTCAAAACTGTCACTCCTGTTCCAAAAACAATTCGATTTTCTTCTCACATTTTTCAATTCTGAACCGATTCAAGCGCAGTATATCACTGCATTTTTGCAAATTCAACGCATTTTACAAACATTTTAACCATCTATTACAAACATCTTAGTTTCCCCCGAAGATATGATATTTTATTTACATTGATGCGGATTTGGGTTCCCTTTCCCGCAAAATTTGAGTATACTAAAAGCAGCAGCCGGACGATAGGCAAATTCCACACGCAAGGGAACAAAAAAAAGAGTAACCATTGCGGAAATCAACTACTTTACCAAAGAAAACCTACCATTTCCATTAGAAAAACAAAATTTATTCTGCGAAAGGCGGAGGATTGTTCTGATTCCCCGCCGGAAGAGGACACCCTATGAATATTCCCGAACGAATTGCACAGGAACTGAATTTAAATGTCAATCATGTACAAAATGTCATTGCCCTGCTCGATGAGGGCAATACCGTGCCGTTTATTGCGCGCTACCGCAAGGAAATGCACGGCACAATGGATGACCAGGTCATCCGCCAGCTCGCCGACCGCCTCGCATATCTGCGCGGGCTGGAAACACGCAAGGAGGATGTCCTGCGTGCCATCGAGGAGCAGGGCAAACTGACCGGTGCATTGCGCACCGCCATTGAAAAAGCGGCGACATTGACCGAAGTGGAAGATTTATACCTCCCCTTTCGTCCCAAACGCCGCACCCGCGCATCCATTGCGCGCGAAAAAGGACTCGAACCACTTGCAGAAGCGCTCAAAAAAGGCACAGACCTGTCCGCCGAACAGCTGACCGCACCTTATGTCAATGCAGAATCCGGTGTGGATACCGCACGCGATGCACTGGACGGGGCGCTGGACATCCTCGCAGAAGACTGCTCGGTGGATGCCGCTCTGCGTGCCCATCTGCGCGCACTGCTGCGCGCCACCGGCGAACTGACCGCCGAAGGCAAGGATGCACAGGATACGGTCTATGCGCAATACAGCAGCTTCTGCAGCTCGGTGCGCCGTCTGCAAAGCCACCAGATTCTGGCGCTCAACCGCGGTGAACGGGAAAAAGTTTTGAAAATCGACATCACCTGCGACGAAGACGCCGCCGAACAGCTGATTGCACGCGCGGTCTACCGCAAGCCGCATCCATACGAAGCCGAGCTGTCCGCCATGTGCGCGGATGCCTGGAAGCGCCTGCTGTTCCCCTCGCTCAGCCGCGAGCTGCGCAAGGAGTTGACAGACGATGCAAATGAGAAGGCCATTGCGACCTTCGCGCTCAACCTCCGCCCGCTGCTCATGCAGCCGCCAATCAAGAACAAAGTCGTGCTCGGCTTTGATCCCGCCTATCGCACCGGCTGCAAGCTGGCCGTTGTCGATCCCACCGGTGCCGTACTCGACACCGCAGTCATCTATCCCACCCCGCCGCACAACAAGACGGAAGAATCCATGAAGAAACTGACGGCGCTCTGCAAAAAGCACGGTGTCACCTGTGTCGCACTTGGAAACGGCACGGCAAGCCGCGAATCTGAGCAGTTTTTGACCGATTTTATCCGTGAAAGCGGTTTGCCGATTTCCTACATGGTCGTCAGCGAAGCGGGGGCATCGGTCTATTCCGCCTCTAAGCTGGGTGCACAGGAATTTCCGGATTTCGACGTTTCCCTGCGCTCAGCGGTGTCCATTGCACGCCGCCTACAGGATCCGCTCGCAGAGCTGGTCAAAATTGATCCGAAGGCCATCGGCATCGGACAATATCAGCATGATATGCCGCAGGCGCGGTTGTCCCAGACGCTCGACGGCGTAGTAGAGGACTGTGTCAATGCGGTCGGCGTTGATCTCAATACGGCTTCCCCGTCCCTTCTGGAGCATATTTCCGGCATCTCTCCCGCAATTGCCAAAAATATCGCCGCATACCGCGAGGAAAACGGCGCATTTTCCTCCCGCAAACAGCTGCTCAAGGTTGCCAAGCTCGGCCCGAAGGCATTTGAACAGTGTGCAGGTTTCCTGCGTGTTGCCGAGAGCGCAGAGATGCTCGACAGCACGGCAGTCCATCCGGAGTCTTATCCGGCGGCAAAGCTGCTGCTGACGCTGTGTGGCTATACAGAAGACGATGTGCGTGCACGCAGGCTGGCTGATCTCGGCAAACGCATCAAATCAGTAGGAAAAGCGACGCTCGCGGAGCGCTGTGGTGTCGGCGTGCCGACGCTGACCGACATCGCCGCCGAGCTGCAAAAACCGGGGCGCGATCCGCGCGATGAGCTGCCCGCACCGCTGCTGCGCAGCGCAGATGTCATGACGCTTGAACAGCTCAAGCCCGGCATGGAAGTGGTCGGTACGGTGCGCAATGTCTGTGATTTTGGCGCATTTGTCGATATCGGTGTACATGAGGACGGACTGGTACACATCTCCCAGCTTTCCAATCAATTTGTCAAGCACCCGTCGCATGTGGTCCGTGTGGGCGATGTCGTCAAGGCAGTCGTCCTCTCGGTCGATCCCGCAAAAAAACGCATCGGACTGTCGATGAAACAAGTAAAGCAATAACGCAGGCATATAAAACGGGCGGAACCCGCAGGTTCCGCCCGTTTGCTTTCGGCTCTCTATATATTATTTGTTCATCGCACGGCGCGACTGCTCGTTCAGATCTCCACTGCGCAGGCGGTCGAAATAGGAGCGCGTCTCGCGCACAATAACACCACTCAGCGACAACAGTGCAATCAGGTTCGGCAGTGCCATCAGGCCGTTGAAGATGTCTGCAATGTTCCAGACCGCCTCAATCGTCATGTAAGGGCCAATAAATACCGCAAGAATATACAGCCAGCGATAAACCAGAATCGAACGCCTGCTGCCGCCAGACAGGTATTCGAGGCAGCGTTCGCCGTAATAATCCCAGCCCAGAATCGTCGTAAAGGCGAAGAATACCAGGCACAGCATGAGCACACCGGAGGTCACCCAGCCCGGCAGGAACGGCAGGCCGTTGTCAAACGCATAGCTCGTGACCAATGCGCCGTCCAGACCCGGTACATTCCATGCACCGGTGATAACGATGGTCAGTCCGGTCATGGTGCAGATGATGATAGTATCAATAAACGTGCCAGTCATGGAAACGAGTCCCTGACGGACAGGCTCCTTTGTCTGTGCAGCAGCTGCCGCGATCGGCGCGGAGCCGAGGCCCGCCTCGTTGGAGAAAATGCCGCGCGCAATGCCCTTCTGCATCGCAACAGTCAGCGAACCGACTGCGCCGCCGGTAACGGCTGCCGGGTTGAACGCACCCTTGACAATCTGTACCAGTGCGCCCGGGATGCTCTTATAATTATAGACAAGCAGAATCAGGCAGAACACGATGTACAGCACCGCCATAAACGGCACAATAACCTGCGATACGCTCGCAATGCGGCGGATGCCGCCCAGCAGAACCAGCGCCACGCAGATGGTCAGCAGCACACCTGCGACAATCGTCGCATAGCTGTAGTCGTTGCCGAACAGCGAAACTGTGTGCACCGCATTCGGGTCAAACAGATTGGTTACGGCAGTTGCAATGGAGTTGACCTGTGTAAACGTACCGATGCCAAACAGACCGACACACATGCCGAAAAAGGCAAACAGGCACGCAAGCCACTTCCATTTTTTGCCCATGCCGCGTTCGATGTAATAGAATGGGCCGCCGAGTGCATGGCCGTCTTTGTCGACCGTGCGATAGTAGACCGCGAGTAAACCCTCGGCGTACTTGGTTGCCATGCCGAAGAACGCCGCCAGCCACATCCAGAACAGCGCGCCGGGGCCGCCGGTTACCAGCGCCGTTGCAACGCCGGCAATGTTGCCGGTGCCGATGGTCGCAGAAAGTGCGGTACACAGCGCGCCGAAGCTCGTGACCTCACCCTCGCCGCCTTCCTCGTTTTTCACCATATACCGCAGCGCCCGCGGCAGATGCCGCATCTGAAGCAGGCCCAGACGGCAGGTCAGATAAATACCGGTCACCAGGATGAGGACGATCAGAGGAAGTCCCCACACCCAGCCGTCAATGATCTTGATTCCCTCATTGATCTGTGCAAACATTTGATTTCATTCCTCCATTTTTGTAAAAAATAAAAGTCGAAACGATTTGTTTCGACTCTTGGAGAAAAGACAAAGATATTGTGCTCTGTCCTTTTGCCTGAGAGATCGGCGGCATCTGCCGCCTTACACCTTCGGCGTTCAGAGAGAAATACGTTTCCCCTTGAAGCTCTCCAGAGCAGCAGGCACGTTCCTGGCCTGCTGTCGAATTACAATGATACCACATACTTCTTTCTTTGACAATATCTAATTAAAAAATGGCAGAATATTCCCATATTTTTCCTACATGTGTGCGGCTTCTTTCCTGCTTCAGGAAAGCAAATGCGTTTACCTTCCTGCGAAAATGTGATACACTGAGGAAAAATTCCCCACACAAAGGAGCCCTTGTCCCCATGAAATCCCATTGGAAACTCTATGTCCTGTATGCGCTGATTGTCGCAGTACTCGGTCAGATCTATATCTGTCCGTCACCCGACTCCGTGTTTGTTGTATCGGCAGGCGTGATCTGTCTGGAGCTGGTTCTGCTCCACGGGACAGACATCCACCCGTTTGCCTTTACCGTTACCTCCGGTGTGATGACCGCTGTCCTGCGCGCACTGCTTGTGCTCGTCTCCGGCGGCAACGTCCTCCAGAGCCTGTATTCCACCTTTACTTTTTATTTTGTCTTTGCCGTGCTCGTGCAGGTATCCCGCCTCATGCAGCTGCCGCAATCCAGAACACTGTTCAAAATCGCAGTGATGTGCTGCTTCGACGCAGTCAGCAATACCGTCGAACTTCTCCTGCTCCGGCAGCTGTCAGTCCGGGGCGTACAGCTGATCCTGCTGACCGCACTGACGCGCGCGCTGCTCATCTGGGTCATGCATGTGTTCTACTCCCGCCAGACACTCTATATCGTACAGGAAGAGCATCAGAAGCGCTATGCGCGCCTGAACCAGCTCGCTGCCAGCATCCATTCAGAGGTGTTTTTTCTTTCACAGACCTCAGACGACCTGGAGGCTCTGGTGCGCGATGGCTATGCCATGTATGAAACTGCAGAAGACCCGCAGGTTTCACAAAACGCACTCGCGCTGTCCAACCGCGCGCACAAAATCCGAAAGGACTGTGACCGTGTCATCAGCGGGCTGCAAACACTGACGGATGACATCGAGCATGAGCACACGCTGCATCTGCACGATATCTTCCGTATCTTACAGGACAACACGGTGCGCGGGCAGGAAATGGCCGACAAAAATATCAGCATCTCCTTTTCCTGCACGGGCGATGCTGAAATTGAGCAATATTTTAGTATTTTTACCATTTTGAACAACCTGATTTCCAATTCTGTCGATGCCTGCGGCACAAACGGGCACATTGACGTTCATGCGGAGGCATCGGAAGACACATTGACACTGACGGTATCCGACAACGGCAGCGGCATTGAAGAAGACCTCATCCCGTTGCTGTTCCACCCGGGCTTCTCCACCAAATTTGATCCCCAAACCGGCGAAGCCGCCAGCGGGATCGGCCTGTGCCATGTCAAAAATGCGGTTGACCGGATGGGCGGCACAATTGATGTCACCTCCGGTGAAACTACGATATTCACCATCCGGCTTCCGCTCGCGCACAGCTGGGAAAAGGGGGCGGTAACACATGGATAAAACCTTCCTGATTATCGATGACGACCCCGCTGTGTGCAAAATGCTCGAGCTGCTCATCCGCAGCAACGGACTCGGACGCGTTGTGTGTGTCCTGCACAGCGGCGAAAGTGCGGTGGGAGAAGTTCTGTTCTATCAACCGGACATCGTCCTGCTCGACATGGTACTGCCGGTCACCGGCGGCGTCACCATTGTGCGCCAGCTGGTTTCCTCCGGCTTTGCCGGAAAATGTGTCATGCTGTCGCAGATCAGTGACCGACAAATGATTTCCCGCGCCTATGAGGCGGGCATCCTGTTCTTCCTCAACAAGCCAATCAATGCCATCGAAGTGGTCAGCGTGCTGCGCTCCGCGATGGAGCTTGTCCACCTCAAACAGACGATGAACACCATCCGCAGTACGGTTCTCTCCGTGCCGGATGAATCACAGAACCCCCAGCCGCTGTCCATTGAAGCACAGCTGAGCGATATTTTCCGCGATCTCGGCCTGATCGGCACGGCGGGCATTGAGGATATTCAAGCGGTACTGCTCAAAATCATCGCACACAGGCGCGAATCGCGCGAACCATACCAGTTAAAAGAAATCTACAGCGCCGTGTGCCAGTCGCGCGGCAAGGACAGCGACGCGGCACAGCGCGCGCTGGAGCAGCGAATCCGCCGCACCATCCAGAAATCGCTGTCCACCATCGCGCAAATCGGCTGCGCGGATTATTATGACAGCGTGTTTACGGAATATGCCGCACTGCTGTTCGATTTCCGCCAGGTACAGCAGGAAATGAAGCACATCCGCAGCCCGCGCGAGGAGCAGGGCAAAATCAACACAAAAAAGTTTATGGAAGGCATTCTCTCCCGCATCACCGTGTAATCCTTTCTACCTCTTTCGTATGATAATTGACATATTTTCCGCATAATGTAAATTTTAAAGCGCGATTTTTGTGCAACTTTCCCGCTATTTTTCTGTATAGGTTGCTGTCGTTTTCTGTAGGTCGGATCTATACTGATAACAGAAGGAATTGAGATCAATCAGAGAAAGAGGATGAGATAGATGAGTATGATGGAATTATGGATGAACAAGAGCAATCAGACCCTGCCTGCACTGTCTGCGGAACAGACTGCTGTCATGGAACAGCTGGCCTCCCGCCTGACCGGTGCCAGCTATGACAGAAACCTGTTCTCCCTTTCCGTGCGTTTTTCCGCAGAGGCCGCCGCACACATCAACGCCGCACAGCATCCGGTCATCGTCGCGGGCTATTCGTCTGTGCGTGCACAGGCAGGTGACGCGCTGTCTCGTCTGGCAGAGGATGTGCATATTCCTGTCATCTATACCGACAAGGCAAAGGGCATCATCCCGTGTGACCACCGCTATGCCGTCTGCACGCTGGGTGCTTCGGAGGAGTGCCAGAAGCTGATCGACAGCGCCGACTTCATCCTCGCGCTGGACACCGCCGCAGAGCTGTGGGAACTGCATGCTTCCTGCCCGGTGATGTATCTGGAAAACACGCAGGAGGAAACCTCCTGCACGCTGGTCGAAGCACTCGGACGCATCCGCAGCCTGTGCCATCAGAAATCCTTTCCGAACACAGCCGTACACACCGGCGAAGAGCTGTTCCGCCGCGATATGGCGTTTGGCCGCAATCTGGCGTTCCCGATGTGCCCGGAAAAGGTACTGTTTGATGTGCGCTACTGCCTTGCACTCGATGACATCCTGATTACCGACGCGAGCGCCGCAGAGGATCATGTCATGAGCTATTATGACTGCTATCAGCCGGAAACCTGCCTGTTTACCCGTTCACACGGCACTGCTGTCATCGGCGCAGCTGCCGCAAAGCTGGCAAAGCCGGACAAACACGTGCTCGCTGTCACCGATCCCGCCGGCCTGAGCCGCAGCGATTTCGACATGATGCAGCAGCTGAACGCACCGGCTGCCGTACTGGTACTCTATCGTCCGGAGCAGACTCCCGAGCTCAGCGGCTTCGGTGTTCCGGTTCTCTCCGTTTCCAGCGCGGTTCAGCTGATCCCGTCGCTCCAGCGTGCACTGCGCTCCGACCGTCCGTGCATCATCAGCTGTCCGGCCAATATCTGATCATTGAAGTCTTCGCTCTTTATCCGGGCGCATACGGTGCTTTTCCGCTCTGTATGTGCCCTGTGTATTTCTCCGGTATATCCGCCTTTCCTGTTCAGGCGGATGTTACCATTTGTATTTTCCCCGTCGTTTTTTGTCGGTTGGTGTCGTTTTGGTTTATACTAAACTACAGAAAAGCAAGGCGCCTTGGTTCCATGCACGTCAATTGACGGAAGCCGGGCGCTTTTTTGCACTCAATTTGCGAAAAATCCCTCTCAGAGAAAGGAGCAACTCCCATGTCAAAAAACTGGATTTGGATCACAGGTGCTGACGGACACGTCGGCTCTGCGCTCAAGAAGCTGCTGCCCGGCAACGGCTACCATCTTCTGTGTACCAACCAGACCGACGTCGATGTCACGCATGCGGCAGATGTCCAGCTGTACGCCGACATGAATCGTCCTGTGGCAATCATCAACTGCGCCGCACTGTCCAACCCGGCGCTGTGTGAGCAAAACCCGGAGCAGGCATACAATGTCAATGCGCTCGGTGCGCGCAACCTCGCCGTTGCCGCCAACCGCGTCGGTGCCTGCCTCATTCAGATGTCTACCGACGATGTATTCGGCAATCAAGGCACCACACCGTACAACGAATTTGACCCGATGCCTGTGCCAAATTCTATCTACGGCAAATCCAAGCTCGCCGGCGAACGATACGTCAGTTATTTGTGCGCACGCCATATCATCATCCGCTCCTCGTGGGTGTACGGCACCGGTTCCGACTTCGTGGATACCTTCCTGCGCGCAGGCGATGAGCTCAAGGTCGCCAACAATGAAATTGCCGTCCCGACCAGTGCAAAGGAACTGGCAAAGGTCATTCTTTCGCTGCTCGGTTCATCCAATTACGGTACATATCATGCCGTCTGCACCGGCGGCCCGGTTACCCGCTATGAATACGCGGAAATGCTCAAAAAGC
Source organism: Butyricicoccus porcorum (assembly GCF_002157465.1). GTDB lineage: Bacteria > Bacillota > Clostridia > Oscillospirales > Butyricicoccaceae > Butyricicoccus_A > Butyricicoccus_A porcorum. Next base: position 93,520 of record NZ_NHOC01000002.1, on the reverse strand, counting down.
TGACCGGAAAGGATATTCATCTGGTGCCGGTTCTCGGTGACGGCTCGGAACGCCCGTCGTATTCCGTCCTCGACAACATGATGCTGCGCATCAGCGGCATGGAAGAGCCGAAGGACTGGAAGGAAGCTCTCTCGGAGTTCCTGACGGAATGCGGCTTTCACCCTACCCTGTGAGTTAGGAGGTACTAATGAAAAAAGAAAAGAAAAAGCTCGGTCTTACGACTAAAATCTTTATCGCACTGATTCTCGGCTGCCTGTGCGGCATCATTATGCACTATTTTGTGCCGGAGGGCTATGTGCGCGATACCATCATTGTAAACGGCGTCTTCTATGTTGTGGGCAACGGCTTCCTGCGTCTGATGAAGATGCTCGTTGTCCCGCTGGTTTTCTGCTCGCTGATCTGCGGCAGTATGGCGATGGGCGACACCAAGAGTCTCGGCAAGGTCGGCATTAAAACCCTGCTGTTCTATCTGCTGACCACTGCACTGGCAATCTCTGTCGCACTCGGCGTCGCAAATATCATCAATCCGGGCATCGGTCTGGATACCTCAGCCATCCAGGCGCAGGAAACCTCTGTTGCAGAGTCCACCGGCGTCGCGGACACGCTGCTCAACATCATTCCGGAAAACCCGGTCGCATCGCTCGCCAACGGCACGATGCTTCAGATCATCTTCTTTGCCCTGTTTGTCGGCATTCTGCTGGCAAAGCTGGGTGACCGCGCAAACCTCGTGAGCAATTTTGTCTCGCAGTGCAATGATATCATGATGGAAATGACCTCTGCGGTCATGTATGTCGCACCGATCGGTGTCTTCTGTCTGATTGCAAAGACCTTCTCCGGCATCGGCTTCAGTGCGTTTGTTCCGCTGCTCAAATATATGATCGGCGTCCTGCTTGCTCTGGCAATCCAGTGCCTTGTCGTATACCAGGGTCTGCTCAAGATCACGACCGGACTCAATCCGTTGGTATTCCTCAAGAAATTCTTCCCTGTCATGGCGTTCGCCTTCTCGACAGCGACCTCCAACGCGACCATTCCGCTGTCCACCGAGACGCTGGATGTCAAGCTGGGCGTATCGCGCAAGATCAGCTCATTCACCATCCCGCTCGGTGCGACCATCAACATGGACGGCACTGCCATCATGCAGGGCGTTGCGGTTGTCTTTGCCGCACAGGCGTTCGGCATTGACCTGTCCGGCGCGGACTATCTGACCGTCATTCTGACCGCAACACTCGCGTCCGTCGGCACCGCAGGCGTCCCGGGTGTCGGCCTTGTCACACTGTCCATGGTATTCGCTTCCGTCGGCCTGCCGGTCGAAGCAATCGGCCTGATTATGGGCATCGACCGCATCCTCGATATGACACGTACCGCTGTTAACATCACGGGCGACGCCGTCTGCACGACCATCATCGCACACCAGAGCGGTCTGGTCGACCGCGAGCGTTTTTATGCCACGGTTCAGTCGGATGACGACGCAGCATAACACAAAAATTTCAAGACACAAAGGACGATTATGACACTCATTCCATTTCTCATCGTTTGCCCGCTCACCTTCCTCGCCGGCCTGGTCGATTCCATCGCCGGCGGGGGCGGACTGATTTCACTCCCGGCCTTTCTGTTCGCCGGGCTTCCCATGCACACTGCCATCGCAACAAACAAGCTGTCTTCTTCCGTCGGCACGACGGTTTCCACGGCGCGTTACTGCAAAAATGGCTTTTTTGACCGCAGGATTGCCCTGCCGAGCATTGTTCTCGCGCTCGCGGGCTCGACGCTCGGCGCCCGGCTCGTGCTGCTTGTCGATGACACCTATCTGCGCTGGCTGTTGATCGCTGTCCTGCCGATCGTGGCCATCCTTGTCTTTCTGGACAAGGGGGATGGCCATGCGAACCCGGATTTCCCGGCTTCGCGGCGCATGGCAATCTCCTGCATCGCCGCGCTCGTCATCGGCATGTACGACGGCTTTTATGGGCCGGGCACCGGCACCTTCCTGCTGCTCGCGCTGACCAAATGTGCACATATGGACGTGCGCACGGCCTCCGGCAACGTCAAGCTCATCAATCTGTCGTCCAATATTGCAGCTCTGGCGACCTTCCTGTTCAGCGGGGCGGTCAATATTGCGCTCGGTCTGGCAGGCGCGGCCTTTTGTCTGGTCGGGCACTACATGGGCTCCGGCCTCGTTATGAAAAACGGAAATAAGATTGTCAAACCGATCATTATCGTCGTTCTGGTTCTTCTGTTCCTGAAAATCATCCTCGGATAATTCCCACTCTCCTCAGGAGGTGTTCCTTTTGAAAAAACATTTTGCCCTGCTGGGCGCGCTGCTCCTGTCGGTCTCCGCACTGGCCGGCTGCGGCACTTCTGCCCCACAAAACGGAAGCGGTACGGCTTCCTCTTCCTCTGAGCCGACGGCAACGCTGGATGACCTGAAAGAGCGCGGCTGCATCAATGTCGCGGTCAAAACCGATGTCCCGAACTTCGGCTATCAGAATGAAGATGGCAGCTTTGAGGGCCTGGAGGTTGACATTGCCTATGAGCTCGCCGCATCGCTGTTTGACGTCGAGCCGGAACAGGCAAAAGAGGACGGTCTGGTCAACTTCATCGGTGTCACCTATGACGAGCGCGGCAAGGTGCTCGACGATGGCACAGCGGATTTCACCATTGCGACATTCTCCATCACAGAGGAACGCAAAACGCAGTGGAACTTCACCACACCGTATTATACCGATTCCCTCGGCCTGATGGTAGAAAAAGCCGTGACCGATTCCAATTCCCTCGGCACCCAAGCCATTACCTCCATCAGCAAGCTGGACGGCAAGATCATCGGTGTCGCGCGCAACACCACGACACGCGCTGACCTGCTCGCCTACCTTGACCGCAATGGCCTCGACATCACACCGCAGTTTATGGAGTTCGGCAGCTATGACGCACTGAAACAGGCACTGGATGCCGGTACCATCGACGTATTTTCCGTCGACCGCAGCATCCTGTATGGCTACGTGGACAATAAAACCACCATCCTGCCGGACAAATTCGCCTATCAAAATTACGGCATCGCGACGGCAAAGGCAAACACCGAGCTTGCGGAATTTGCACAGCAGACGCTGGACGAAATTTCGCAGGACAGTACGCTTTCCGAATTGATCCGCAGCCGGAATATCGACAGCTGACAACCAAACAGAGCAGAAAAGCGCATCCGCAACTCCGCCGGATGCGCTTTTTTCTGCGCTGTACACGGACAGTTGTACGCACCGCGCAGAGTATTTTCGACCAGATTGTCTATATTGTCCATGTTGCGCCTTTATTTTGATTATTTTTTAGTTATATCGCTGCTTTTGACAATGTGACCAAACAGACATCTGTAAAGGATACCCAATTCACTATCAAAAGCATTTGTTTTTTCATACAATTCGTAACATGACATTTCCCGAAAAAAGTCGTATGATAGGCACATACCAAGCAGGTACAAACTGTAACAAGGAGGTGTGTTCCATGGGAATGTTAAGTGAAATCCATCAGGTCTCGAAGTCCGGTTCGGTCGAACAGCTCAAATCTCTTCTGGAGGACAGGCAGATGTATTCGTCCGACTTTCTGACCTCTCACAGCGCCGGTTCGGCTGCCCGCCACGAGGAAGAACTTGCTCTGGCGATGATTTCCCTTGCAGCACGCCACTAACCAGTAAAAGCTTCCTACTCTCTGCTCACACACATATAAAAAGAGGCATGTTCGGATCGAACATGTCTCTTGCTATTTTCAAAGGATTCTGTATCCTGTTTTACAGTGTGCCCTTGGTCGAAAGGACGTCTGTGATGCGCTCGTCATACATCGTTGCCGTATCCAGCGCCTTTGCAAATGCCTTGAACATGGCTTCCATGATATGGTGATTGTTGGAGCCGTAGAGAACCTTGATATGCAGGTTCATCGCGCCCGCATACGACACCGCATAGAAAAACTCCCGCGCCATCTCGGTATCCATATCGCCACAGCGGTCTGCGGTAAATTCCGCATCAAAGACAAGGTACGGCCGGCCGGACAGGTCGACGGCACACAATACCAGTGCCTCATCCATCGGCAGGATGCACGAGCCATACCTGCGGATGCCCTTTTTATCGCCCGCCGCCTCGCGGATTGCGTTGCCCAGCACGATGCCGGTATCTTCAATTGTATGGTGGCAGTCCACCTCCAGGTCTCCGTCGACGTGCAGGTTTACATCAAAAAGCCCGTGCCGCGCAAAGCCGTTCATCATGTGGTCAAAGAAGCCCACACCGCTGTGAATATCTGCTTTTCCGGTGCCGTCCAGATTCAAATCCAGCCGGATTTTGGTTTCATTTGTATTTCTTTCGATGCTGCTGGTTCGTGCCATAGCTTTTTTCCTCCTGAATGGTATCAACTGATACCATTATAGCAAGCTGCGGCACACCGCGCAATGGCGAATGTCAGACCGGGAAACCAGTCAGCGCGAAAACCTCCGATCCTACGGTCACATCGAGGTCCAACACGCCGTCGGAAATCTCTCCGTTCGCATGGAACGGCATCTCCTGCTGCCGGAACCAGATCGTTCCGCCGAAATCCCGCATATCACCGTCCATCGACCCGTCCGTGATGTTTGAACCGCGCCCCATGATCGTGATATGTCCGGAAACGCCGTCATCCGTCTGGCACAGGTCAAGCGAACCCGGCAGCAGACCGCTCGGACTGTCAAAGAAAATATGATATCGTTCCTGTTTCAATCTTGCTCACTCCTTCAATGCAACAGGGAGATGATCGTGTCTCCCTGCCTTGCCCCGGCAGTTCTTTTTTGAAACACATAGAGCTCTAGTTGTCTTGCAAAAACCGCCAAAATATTCCCATCATTTTCCCATTTCTGCCAGTCTGTCGAATGATATTACCCCTCTGTATCCGATTATGAATCTATCATACTTTTTTCTAACCGGTTCGTCAACGAACTATTTGTAAACAATTTATCAAAATCCTTCCACAAAATTATGAACAGAAAAAATCCTCTTGTCTATGGCATGCAATACGTTTTATAATACTCTTATCCTATCACACAAAAGAGGTGGATTCCAGTATGGCAAAAAAAGACGCCAGAAATACCAAAGGACGCATTGTTGACGCTGCCTGGGCGCTGTTTTATGAGCAGGGCTATGATGAAACAACCATAGACGATATTGTAGAACGCTCTGAAACTTCCAAGGGTTCCTTTTACCATTATTTTGACAGCAAGGATGCACTGCTCTCCTCGCTCTCCTATTTGTTCGATGCAAAATATGAACAGCTGATGGAGGAAATTGACCCGGAAATGGACAGCTTTGACAAGCTGATGTACCTCAACCACGAGCTTTTCCTCATGATTGAGAACAGTATCCCGATGGATCTGCTCGCGCGCATGTATTCTTCCCAGCTGGTGACGTTCGGAGAGCGTCACCTGCTCAATCAGGGACGCACCTATTACCGTGTTCTGCGCAAAATCGTCATCGAAGGGCAGAAACGCGGGCAGCTGCGCAGCGATGTATCCGTCAATGAAATCGTGAAAGCTTATGCCATGTGTGAACGCGCGATGATCTACGACTGGTGTATCTGCAATGGAGATTATTCTCTTTATCAATACTCCGGTACAACACTTCCTATGTTTTTACAATCGTATCGCTGCGGATAATAGCCAATATTCTGTCTAAATCCCCGATATAATATGTATATTTCTTTTTAGATTACAATATTCAGTACAAACTATATTCTAGTATTCAGTTCATATTTTCGATTATTTTCCCCTGTGCTACAATAACCAATATCACATGATAAAAAGGAGCTATCAATGTTTATGTCATCCACCATCTGTATCATCATTGCCATTGTGCTCTATCTGGGAATGATGCTTTACGTCGGATACGCCTGTTCCAAGCGCAACAGCAACGTTGACGACTTTTATCTGGGCGGACGCAAGCTCGGCCCGATTGTCACCGCAATGAGCGCCGAGGCGTCCGATATGAGCAGCTGGCTGCTGATGGGTCTGCCGGGCGTCGCCTATGCCACCGGCATTGCGGACGCCGCATGGACGGCAATCGGTCTTGCCATCGGCACCTATCTCAACTGGCTGATCGTTGCCCGCCGCATCCGCGTGTATTCGCACACCACGGGTTCCATCACTCTCCCGGACTTTTTCTCCAACCGCTATGGTGACAAAAAGCACCTGCTGTCTTCCGTCGCTGCGGTTATTATCATTATTTTCTTTATCCCGTACACGGCATCCGGCTTTGCCGCCTGCGGCAAGCTGTTCAACTCGCTGTTCGGCATCGATTACATGCTGGCTATGCTGGTCAGTGCGGCAATCATCGTCGGCTATTGTGCGCTCGGCGGCTTTCTTGCGGCCAGCACCACCGACCTGATTCAATCCATCGTCATGACAATTGCGCTGTTTATTGTCATCTGTTTCGGCATTTCCTCGGCTGGCAGCTGGGATGCCGTTGTCGACAACGCCAAAGCACTGCCGGGCTATCTGAGCCTGACTGAAATCTATGATCCGTCGGCCGGCACCTCGTCTTCCTACAGTGCGCTGACCATCGTTTCCACGCTGGCATGGGGTCTCGGCTACTTCGGCATGCCGCATGTCCTGCTCCGCTTTATGGCGACAGAAGATGAAGACAAACTCAAGACCTCCCGCCGCATCGCAACCATCTGGGTTGTCATTTCCATGAGTGTAGCCGTCTTGATCGGCATTGTCGGCCTCTCCATGAGCAAGGCAGGCGTTCTGCCGATGCTGGAGGATTCCGAGACCATTATCATCAAGATCGCACATGTTATCAGCCAGCATGGCATCATTCCGGCTCTCATCGCAGGTATCATCCTGTCCGGTATTCTGGCTTCCACCATGTCTACCTCGGACTCGCAGCTGCTGGCTGCCGCATCCAGCGTATCACAGAACATCATTCGTGACCTGTTCGGCGTCAAGATGTCCGAAAAGAAGAGCATGAACACCGCACGCGTGACGGTTATTCTCATCGCAATTGTTGCGGTCTTCCTCGCACGCAACCCGAACAGCTCGGTCTTTAAGATCGTTTCGTTCGCCTGGGCGGGCTTCGGTGCCACCTTCGGCCCAGTCGTCCTGCTCGCCCTGTTCTGGAAGCGTTCCAACCAGTGGGGTGCACTGGCAGGCATGATTGCCGGCGGCGTCATGGTGTTTGTCTGGAAGTTCGGCATCGCAACGCTCGGTGGTGTCTTTGCGATCTACGAGCTGCTGCCCGCATTTGTCATTGCCTGCATTGTCAATGTTGTGGTCAGCCTGTTGACACCGGCTCCGTCCAGCGAAGTTACCGATACCTTTGATGCTGTCGCTGCAAAAATGTAATTTCATTTCACATCAACATATGAGCAGATCTCCCCGCAGCACTGTATGGAGGTCTGCTTTTTTTCTTTCTTTCCGCACTTATTGTCGAATATTGGCGAATTATTTTATTGGAGTGTTACACAAATGTGTCGTCCCTGAGATTTTCGTGTCAAATTTGTTTCTGTTTTGGTTGTTTTTCTGTTTTTTTCGTTTCAAATAGAACAGCAATTTTCGACATTCTGTGTTGAATGCTGTCGAACCGGCTTGTTGGCGCCTGTTTTTTTCTATGTTTTTGTGAATTTTCCGCATTGTGAAGCATGGCGCGCTATTGTATACTATCTATAGCTTTTCGATATAAGGAGAGATTCATATGATACATATTACTCAGGTCATGATCGCAGACGGTGACACAGAATTTACGCACCTGCTCTGCCGGGCGCTGCGCGCTGCGGAAGGCTTTGCGGTCTCCGGGATCTATCAGACTGCCACCGGCCTGGAGAATATTGTGCGCGAAACGAATCCGGATGTCCTGCTGCTTGATCTGATGCTGCCCGATGCACTCACTGCCCTGCGCGAACTGGATGGGCTTTCTGAGCGTCAACGTCCCTGCATTTTTGTCCTGTCCTCCTTCGTTTCCGCAGAGATTTCTGCGGAATGCGACCGGCTCGGCATCAATTTCTTTCTGCGAAAGCCGGTTTCCATAGCCTCTCTCATTGATATTCTCTCCCGCTATGGCGCGGCAGCACGGCTATCTGCACCCCATGCCAGTGAAGCGCCGACACAATACGATATCGTCCTTCAGATCCGGCATCTGCTCGGTGACCTCCAGTTTCCGGCGCATGTCATGGGCTATCGCTATCTCCGCGACAGTATTCTGATGACAATCGAAGATCCCTCTGTTGCGGACTCCGTGACCAAGCTGCTGTATCCTGCCATCGCCAAAAAATACAACACCACCTGGACGAGTGTGGAACGCGATATGCGCAACGCCGTATCCATTGCATGGAATCGCTGCGGCAGCTCGTTCCCCGGTTACAGCTTTTCCCGCCGTCCGGCAAACCGTGAGCTGATCCTGACACTTGCTGACCGGATTCGCTATGAACTGCACCTCGATCTGTGCGCAGATGTCCCTTCCCCGCATGACGGTATTTTCAGCTAATGCCGTAGATTTTGCATATTTTGACGCTGATTTGCACGAATCAGCGTCTTTTTTTGTAGATTATCACCCATTTACGCCATTGACGTTCTCCCTCTTTACCTTTATAATAAATAACATGTGGGCTTTCTCGTATGATGATTGGAGAATAAAATTACAATGAAGAATCGAAAAAACGCTGTTTCAAAGTTCAGATTTGCACTGCTCACCGCCATCTGTGCCATCTCAGTAACCTCGGCGGCAGTGCTCAGTCAGGCCGTCTTCCGCGCTGACGATGACCAGGCGACAGACGCTGTTTTCAGCGAACAAAATGTAGGAGAGACTGTAGATTTGACCGACGCAATTGCCGAAGTGGAAAAGCAGGAGGAAGCTGAGCAAAAGAAAGCGGCCGAAGCAGCTGCTGCCGAAAAGGCAAAGCAGACGCAGGTACAGGAAATTGATGGCGCGAAATTCACCGTGCATCAGGAACTGCCGATTGTAGAACCGTCGCTGACGCCTGAACAGGCACAGGACGTTTCCATTGTTGTGCATAAAGCAGATCACCTGCTGACCGTGTACAACGGTGAGAGTGTGATTGCTCAGTATTCCGTCGGTCTCGGCAGCGCATCCGCAGAGGGTGCAAAAGAAAAAGAAGGCGACAAACGCACGCCAGAGGGTGAATATTACATCTGCGTGCTCAACAACCAGAGCAGGTTCTACCTCTCGCTCGGCCTGTCCTATCCGAATGCAAACGACGCCGCACGCGGCCTCAAATCCGGCCTGATTACGCAGCAGCAGTATGACAGCATCATGGCTTCCCTCGCCGCCGGCGAGCAGCCGGACTGGTACACCCCTCTGGGCGGACAGATCATGGTCCATGGCCAGAAGGGCAACCTCGGCGGACAGACCGACTGGACAACCGGATGTGTCGCCGTCAACAACAAGGTCATGGACATCCTCTGGAAGTACTGCAAGGTGGGTACAAAGGTCACCATCTTACCATAACAGAACCACAATCACCGGTTGTATTTTTTTGACAGGCGTGGTATAATGACAGAAATCAGGTGCGCGGGAAGAACATGGTTCCCACCGCAAACCGCCTATACTGCAAATGTACCGACCCACAAGGAACAACGCCTGACGGAGAAGACATGCAACGATTTCATGCCAGCTTATTTCTGCCGCTCTGCGGCAACAATCCGTTTATGCAGCATTCCTGTGCCGCGGCACAGGAATGCTTTTTTATTCTCTCAGAAAGGAAACGCTTCGCATGGAACAGACCAGAGTGGCGATTCTGGCTATTGTCGTGGAAAATCCCGCGCATGCCGAACAGCTCAACCAGATTTTGCATCAGTACAGACAGTATATCATCGGCCGAATGGGCATCCCGTATGACAAACGCGGCATCTCACTCATCAGCGTGGCTGTCGACGCCCCGACCGGTATCATCAGCGCCATGTCCGGCAAAATCGGCATGCTGGACGGCATCACCGCAAAGGCAGTTTACTCTAAGCTCTGACTGCACCCGCTATTCAGGAGGTATATGACTATGTACAACATGATGTCACCCAAGGCAGAAGAATTTATCAGCGATGAGGAAATCCGCGATTGTCTCGATTATGCAGAAAAAAATAAGCATAACCGTGAGCTGATCGACCAGATTCTCGAAAAAGCGCGCAAAATGAAGGGTGTATCCCACCGCGAGGCGCTCGTCCTGCTCGACTGCGATCTGGAGGACAAGAATCAGGAAATCTATGCACTTGCCCGCAAGATCAAGGAAGAGTTCTATGGCAACCGCATCGTCATGTTCGCACCGCTGTATTTGTCCAATTACTGCATCAACGGCTGTGAATACTGTCCGTATCACCTCAAAAACAAGCACATCCCGCGCAAAAAGCTGACACAGGAGGAAATTGTCGCCGAGGTCACTGCTCTTCAGGACATGGGCCACAAGCGCCTCGCCATCGAGTCCGGCGAAGACCCGGTCAACAACCCGATTGAATACATCCTCGAATCCATCCAGACAATCTACAGCATCAAGCACAAAAACGGCGCCATCCGCCGCGTCAATGTCAACATTGCCGCGACAACGGTAGAAAACTACCGCAAGCTCAAGGAGGCCGGTATCGGCACTTATATCCTGTTCCAGGAGACCTATAACAAGGAATCGTATGAAAAACTGCACCCGACGGGACCGAAGCACGACTACGCCTACCACACCGAGGCGATGGATCGCGCCATGGACGGCGGCATCGATGACGTCGGTCTGGGCGTCCTGTTTGGCCTGAACAACTACCGCTATGACTTCACCGGCATCATCATGCATGCCGAACATCTGGAAGCATACAAGGGTGTCGGCCCGCACACCATCAGCGTGCCGCGCGTGCGCCGCGCAGATGACATCGACCCGGATGTCTTTGACAACGGCATTTCCGACGATATGTTCGCCAAAATTGTCGCATGCATCCGCATCGCCGTGCCGTATACCGGCATGATTGTCTCCACCCGCGAGAGCCAGAAGAGCCGCGAGCGCGTGCTCGACCTCGGCATCTCCCAGATCAGCGGCGGCTCACGCACCAGTGTCGGCGGCTATACCGAGGCCATCCGGCCGGAGGACACCACGCAGTTTGACGTCGATGACCGCCGCACGCTCGATGAAGTCGTGCACTGGCTGATGGATCTCGGCTATGTCCCGAGCTTCTGCACTGCCTGCTACCGCGAGGGCCGCACCGGTGACCGCTTCATGTCGCTGCTCAAGAGCAAACAGATTGTCAACTGCTGCCATCCGAACGCACTGATGACGCTGAAGGAATATCTGGAAGACTATGCGTCCCCGGAGACCAAGGCGGTCGGCGAAGCTCTGATTGCAAAGGAACTGAAGACCATCCCGAATGAGATCGTCCGGAGAAAGGCAACCGAATACATCGAAAACATCCACGAAGGACAGCGCGATTTCCGCTTCTGAGTGACCGCGTTCACGTGTCCAAAGACAGAAATCTGTCTTTGGACACTTTTTTTGGCTGAATTCCTTCAAATCCAGCTCCTTTTGCAAAAAATCAAAATAATTGTGCCAAATCGATTGATTTTTTTCCCAAAAAGCGTACAATGTAAGATAAGTAGTTTTGCTTGTTTTGTGATTACTTTATGAGCATCTTTGTGTGTTTTTTGACAAAATGCACGCGACGAAAAGAAAATCTTTTGGAGTGAAACAGCATTGAGCAGATTAAGTTTGGAAACCCCGAATCAGGCACAGACCGTTGTCGAGAGCCTGTACAAGGATCTGGAGCGGCGTATCGCCGCCAGCCCCCCGGGACTGTGTCCCGTTGACATTTCCCTCGGCTTCCTGAAGCTGTGCCATGCACAGACCTGCGGCAAATGTTCCCCCTGCCGCATCGGTCTCGGACAGCTCGCACGCCTGATGGACGATGTCCTCAGCGAGCGTGCAACACTGGAAACCATCGACCGCATTGAAAAGACGGCGAAAACCATCGCGGACACCGCAGACTGTGCCATCGGCTACGAAGCCGCCAACATGGTTCTGCGCGGCGTCCAGGGCTTCCGCGACGACTATGTCGAGCACGTCACCAACAACCGCTGCACCAGCGGTCTGACCCAGCCGGTTCCGTGCGTCGCACTGTGTCCCGCACATGTCGACGTACCGGGCTATATCGCTCTCGTCCGCGCCGGACGGTATGAAGACGCGGTCAAGCTCATCCGCAAAGACAACCCGTTCCCGACCGCCTGCGCGTTTGTCTGTGAGCATCCATGTGAGGCGCGCTGCCGCCGCAACATGGTCGACGATGCAGTCAACATCTGCGGCATCAAGCACTTTGCCGTCACGCATGCGCTGCATGTCGCGCCGGTTGCAAACCAGCCGTCCACCGGCAAGCGCATTGCCATTATCGGCGGCGGCCCCGGCGGTCTGTCCTGCGCGTTCTATTTGCAGCTGATGGGACACCATGCAGTTGTCTATGAACAGCGCCCGCAGCTCGGCGGCATGCTGCGCTACGGCATCCCGCGCTATCGCCTGCCGGAAGACATGCTGAACAATGACATCGATGTCATTCTCAGCACCGGTGTCGAGGTACATACCGATATCTCCGTCGGCCGTGATATCTCGTTCCATGAAATTGAAGACCAGTATGATGCGGTATTTCTATGCATTGGCGCGCACATCGACCGCAAGATCGGTATTCCGGGTGAGAGCAGCATCGGTGTCGTCTCCGCTGTCGAAATGCTGCGTGACATCGGCGAGGGCAATCCGCCCGACTTCACGGGCAAGCGTGTCTGTGTCATCGGCGGCGGCAATGTTTCGATGGATGCCACCCGCACCGCGCTCCGTCTGGGCGCATCCAGTGTCACGACAGTCTACCGCCGCCGTGTCGACGATATGACCGCGCTGTCCGAAGAAATCGAAGAGGCAGCTGCCGAGGGCGCAACCATTCTGCCGCTTCAGGCTCCGGTGCGCATCGAGCGCGACGAAGACGGACATGTCACCGCGCTCATCACCCAGCCGCAGCAGATCGGCCCAGTCGGACGTGATGGACGCCCGAAGCCGGTTGCCGCAAACAAGCCGGAGCAGGCCATCCCCTGTGATATTGTCATTGTCGCCATCGGCCAGGGCATCGACTCCAAGGCATTCACTGCCGCAGGTGTCGCAACCAACCGCGACCGCATTTCCGCGCTGCCGGACAGCTTTGTTGAGGGCAGCCCGAAAGTCTTTGCGGGCGGCGACGCCGTCACCGGTCCCTCTACCGTCATCCGCGCAATTGCTGCGGGCAAGGTCGCCGCAGCCAACATCGACAATTTCCTCGGCTACAACCATGTCATTCATGCAGCCGTTGAGGACATCCCGGAGGCACCGCTGTCTCCTGCTCCGGCCTGCGGCCGCGTCAACCTGCGCACCCGTCCGGCCTGCGACTGCGTCGCCAACTTTGACGACATCAAGGAGCCGATGACCGAGGACGAGGTTTTGCAGGAAGCATCGCGCTGCCTGCGCTGCGACCATTACGGCTACGGCAACTTCAGAGGAGGACGAATGAGACAATGGTAAACGTAACAATCAACGGCATTGCCGTGCGCGTGCCGGAAGGCACAACCATCATGGAAGCCGCTGCAAAAGCCGGTATCACGATTCCTTCTCTGTGTTATCTGAAGGAAATCAATGAAATCGGTGCCTGCCGCGTCTGCTGCGTCGAGGTTGAGGGCGAAAGCCGCCTCGTTTCCTCATGCAATAACCTTGTCTATGAGGGCATGGTGGTATACACCAATTCACCGCGTGCCCGTCAGGCGCGCCGCATCAACGTCGAACTGCTGCTGTCCCAGCATGACAGCACCTGTGCCACCTGTGTGCGCTCAGGCAACTGCAAATTACAGCATGTAGCCAACGACCTCGGCATTCTGCGCAATCCATACCCGCAGGATCTGCCGAAGGGCCTGTGGACGACCACCTTCCCACTGTTCCGCGACCCGAAAAAGTGCATCAAGTGCATGCGCTGCGTGCAGTACTGTGAAAAAATTCAGTCGCTCGGCATCTGGGAGATGACCGGTTCGGGCAGCCGTGCCACCATTGACGTCACCTACAACCGCCGCATCAAAGAAGCGGATTGTGCCCTGTGCGGCCAGTGCATCACGCACTGCCCGGTCGGCGCACTGCGCGAGCGCGATGACACAAGCGAAGTGCTCGACGCACTGGCAGATCCGGACAAAATCACGGTTGTACAGATCGCACCGGCAGTCCGTGCCGCCTGGGGAGAATCGCTCGGTCTGCCGCGTGAGCTGGCGACGGTACGCCGTCTTGCCGCTGCCCTGCGGTCGATGGGCTTCGATTACATCTTCGACACCACCTTCTCCGCTGACCTGACCATCATGGAAGAAGCGGCGGAGTTCCTCAAGCGCTTCACCGCCGGAGAACTGAAGGAATATCCGATGTTTACCTCCTGCTGCCCGGGTTGGGTTCGCTTCCTCAAATCGCAGTATCCGCAGCTCGTGCCGTACCTCTCCACGGCAAAAAGCCCGCAGCAGATGTTTGGCGCAGTCACAAAGAGCTATTTTGCCGAACGGATCGGTGTCCCGCCGGAAAAAATCTGCTGTGTTTCCATCATGCCGTGCCTCGCCAAAAAGGCGGAAAAGAACGGCCACATGTATGTCAAGCAGACAGACAGCATTCAGGATGTCGACATTGCGCTCACAACGCGTGAAATGGATCGCCTGATTCGTTCGGAAAACATCAATGTTTCCAGCCTGCCCGAAGCAGAGTTTGACTCCCCGCTCGGCGTCGGCTCAGGTGCAGGCGTCATCTTCGGCGCAACAGGCGGCGTCATGGAAGCTGCTCTGCGCACCGCCTACTATTCGGTTGTCGGCACCAATCCGTCGCCCGATGCATTCCGCGCAGTTCGCGGACAGGAGGGCTGGCGCGAAGCGGAATTTGACATGAACGGCACAGTTGTCCGCTGTGCGGTTGCCAGCGGTCTTGCCAATGCGCGCCATCTGATTGAAGCCATTCTGGCCGGACAGGCACACTATGATTTCGTGGAAGTCATGGCATGTCCGGGCGGCTGTGTCGGCGGCGGCGGACAGCCGATTCCGTTTGAACAGTCCGAACAGGCGGAAATCCGCGGTGAGCTGCTCTACAAGCTCGACCGTCTGAGCCCGCTGCGCTATTCGCACGAAAACCCGGAGATCAAAGCGCTGTATGACCAGTATCTCGGCGAACCGCTCTCGGAACGCGCAGAAGACCTGCTGCACACCGACCACAACAGCTGGACGATGCCGCTCAGCCTGCGTCTGCAAATGCAGGACACCGAGGATACAACCATCCATTTCGGTGAGAACTAACCGCACATACCCAAAAGCACCCGCGATTCACGAAGAATCGCGGGTGCTTCCGTTTTCTCAATGCAATTCGTTATGCGTGATGCTTTACTGCATGCTTTCTGACTGCGCGGCCGCAGACCATCACCGCATTGTACACAGCCATGACAATCAGTGCAACGGCAGCAATCAACAGGACAGCAAGGCCGGTGCGCATGCCTGCGACATTTGCCACCATGCCGACGGCAGACGGCGCGACAACGGCACCCATGCTGGTCAGCAGGACAAAGAAACCCATGCAGACCGGATAACGCGCGAACAGATCTCCCGCATTGGATACAGAAGTACCATACATGCCGGACATGCTCAGGCCCAGACCGACGGTTGAGACCATCATCATCGCAAAGCTGTGGCTATGGATCAGCAGATACAGAAAGCCGAGCTGTCCCGCCGCCATAACCACAATCATCTGATATGGACGAAAACGCAGCGCAAGGCCGGAGCAGCTGAACCGGCCGACCAGCAGTGCAATCCACAATGCAGAGGTGACAACCTGTGCAAAATCATTGGTCATAACGCCCGAATCGACGAAAAATGATGTCAGCCAACCCATCATAGACGCCTCAATGCACTGATAGAAAAAGACAATCAACACTGTGACCCAGAAAATCTTTTCCCAGAAAAAGCCGAACGAAACTGCGGATTTTTCCGCCTTTCCACCGGAGGCACGCGTGTTGTCCAGCTTCATGCGCGACATGGCGAGCAGGCCGAGCACTGCCGCTGCCGTCGCAATCGCCGCCGCCAGACGCCAGCCGGATGCATCCACCTTCGAGCAGAACAGCACAGCAAACGGTGCAATACACGCACCGATGGCAAAAAATGCATGCAGCATGTTCAGCGGGCCGGCATTGCCGCGCGCCAGATCGCTCATAATCTGGTTGTTGTAGTTGGTGACAGCACCCTTGCTGATGCCGATGAGCGCCATCGCAATCAGCAGCCAGACCGGATTTCCGCTCACCAGAAGCATGCCCATGCCGATGGCAACGCCGGATGTCAGCAGGATAAATGAATTTTTCAAGCCGAAATACAGCGGCAGAAAACCCGCGCCCAGACCTGCAACGGCATAGCCGACCGACTGCACCGACAGCAGCATGCCGCCGACCTGATAGTCGAGCGCATAATCCGCCTTGAGCACCGGCAAAATTGCACCCAGCATAATCAGCGCGAAGCCCTGCGCAAAATACGCATAAAACAGGTTTCCGACAATGTACCGGTTATCCCGCCCGATTGAACGGAAAAACGACTCCTTTTGTTGCATTTTGTACCTCCGCAATTTCCTTTTTCCAAACGTAAATAAAACGAACCAACTGAAAGAGTAGTCCAGTTCGATACAAAAGTCAATTGCATTTCCCCATTCTTTTGTTATGCAAAAAAACTTCTCAATTCCTGTCAAAGATCCCCGCATTTTCCTCCCGTGTTTTGTGCTTTTTTCTTTCATCATCTTTTGGAAGCCCGTAATGCCATTTCTTTTCTTTGCACGCTGCATCGGGCAGTGCTATAATAGCAATACAATCTCGACAGAAAGACTGTGTTTTATCATGAATCTACAATCGGAAACCGATTTTTCAAAAGGAAGTGTCTCGTCCAACATCATCCGCCTTGCAGTGCCGATGACGCTGGCACAGCTTGTCAACGTGCTGTATAACATCGTCGACCGCATTTACATCGGCCGCATGGGTACAGACGCGACCAATGCACTGACGGGTCTCGGCGTATGCTTTCCCATCATTACAATGGTAGTTGCCTTTGCCAACCTGATCGGCATGGGCGGCGCGCCGCTGTTCTCCATGCAGCGTGGTGCAGGGCAGGACGAAGAAGCCGAGGGCATTATGGGAAACTGCCTGACCCTACTGCTGTGCTTTGGCTTCGGATTGACTGCCATTGGCCTGCTGGTGCGCCGTCCGCTGCTGCTTGCACTCGGTGCGAGCAGTGTTACGCTCCCCTATGCGATGTCCTATATCACAATCTATCTGATTGGCAATGTCTTCGTTATGCTGTCACTCGGCATGAACAACTTCATCAATGCGCAGGGCTTCGGGCGCACCGGCATGTTGACGGTTATCATCGGTGCGGTGCTCAACCTGATTCTCGACCCGATCTTCATTTTCGCCCTGCACATGGGCGTGCGCGGTGCAGCGTGCGCAACCGTGCTCTCTCAATTTGTCGCGGCACTGTGGACCATGCGCTTTCTGACCGGCTCGCACACGCTGCTGCGCCTGCGGCGCAGGCATCTGCGCTTACAGGCAGCTCGCGTGAAAAAAATCCTGACACTCGGACTGGCAGGCTTCACGATGAGCGTAACCAACAGTCTGGTGCAGGTCGCCTGCAACAGTTCGCTGCAATTCTTTGGCGGCGACGTATATGTCGGCGTTATGACCGTGCTCAACTCGGTGCGTGAGATCATCATGCTGCCGATCAACGGCATTTCGGGCAGCGCCCAACCGGTTATCAGCTTCAATTACGGCGCGGCACTGCACGCGCGCGTGCGGCAGGCCATCCGGTTCATGTCCATCACGCTGATTGTCTATTCCCTCGCGGTCTGGGGCATTATTTCGCTGTTCCCCCACTTTTTCATCCATATTTTCAACACCGATCCGGCACTGACTGCCGCAGGCGTGCCCGCGATGCATGTGTACTTCTTCGGCTTTTTCCTGATGGCACTGCAATTTTCCGGGCAGGCAGTATTCACCGCGCTCGGCAAGTCGCGCCATGCGATTTTCTTTTCCATCTTCCGCAAGGGCATTGTCGTCATCCCGCTGACGCTGATTTTGCCGCATGTCTGCAGTTTAGGTGTATACGGCGTCTTCCTCGCCGAACCGATTTCCAACCTGCTCGGCGGTGTTGCGTGTTTCACAACGATGTACCGGACAGTGTACCGCAAACTGAAAACCTGATTTCTGCATGCAGCGAGCCAGCCTGAAAAAGGCTGGCTCGTTTTGTCTCTGTTTGTTACGGTGAAATCAGCTTTTCAAGGCCTTCCGCGACCTCATCCAGCGTCTGTGCATCGGAAAACGACGGATAGGCATCCCGGTCGAACAGCAGGCCGCTGTCTGTCTGTAGGAAAGCATATCGGATGCCGTCGGGCAGCCCGTACCGGGCAACATCCATCCAGTACAGCCGGCTGCCGTCCTGCTCTTCCACATCATTCTCTCCATATGGACGGCCCATAAAAATACCTTCCATGCCGACCTCAATCTGCCGCACGGTGTCAAGTCCGCTCATGCTCTGTGTTTCCATACGAATCGGTCCGGGTGCGAGCAGGCACACGGTATCACCGGCTTTACAGCCGCTGTACGTGCGGTACACATAATCTGTTTTCACCTCAATCACCGCCCGATATCCACTCCAGTCACCACAGGAAACCAGAACATTCTGTATGTCTGTGACCGTTCCCCGCATAATATCTGTTTGACTGTCCGTGACCAGCTCTTCCTCCGTCATGTAGGCAAGGCAGGCAGATTCCCCATATTCCGGCAATTCGCTGACCACCTCCACCGAGACATCTCCGGTCGAGTGTTCGAGTGCGAACGGTGTCCGCTGCTGCGCGCGATACATCCCCATGGATGCCGCCACAATCAATACAGCGCAGGCTGCCGCCGCAAGACGTCTGACCGGAACACGGCGATGGTTTGCCGCTTCTGCAATCAAATCGTCATCCAGTCCGCCAATCCGGCGGAATAACTCCTTCTCATTCACAGGATCACCCCTTCGGCTTCCAGATAATCACGCAATTTATTCCGGGTGCGGAACATCATGGATTTTACACGGCTCTCGCGCATGCCAAACCGCTTTGCGATGTCCGCAATCGAATCCGCATACCAATACCGGCGCACAAATACCATGCGGCTGATTTTACTCTGCGTGCGCAGGAATGTGCTGATGCAGGCCGCTGTCTCTTGGGCTTCCGCCTGCTTTTCTACATTGTCCACTGCGGCAATACACTCTGACAGCTCAGACAACACAAGCGGAAATTCCCCACCGCGCTTCTGCGCTGTGTTGTAATCGTACCGGTCGAGTGCAATGTTCCGCGTCAGCCTTCCCAGAAATGTGGCCAGCTTCTGCGGACGCGCAGGCGGCATGGTGTTCCATGCGGCAAGCCAGGTGTCGTTTTCACACTCCTCTGCGTCCTCCTGCCGGTGCAGGATGTTCCATGCAATCGCGTAACAATACGATCCATACCGCTTTGCAGTTTCCGCAATTGCGCCTTCCGCACGCGCCCAATACAGCGCAATGATCTCGTTGTCCTGCATGGTAATCCCTCCCCTTGTCTGTTTTCTATTATACTAGGAAAACAGGGCGCAGCGGTTGCCCGCCTGATAAAATTTTTTTACACAAAAAAACCTGTCCCGGTTTTCAGCCGGAACAGGCTTGTTTTATTCTTCTGTTTCCTTCCGGATTTCCGCCAGGAGCTCCTCCGGCTCGATTCCGTACAGTTTTGCCAGTGCCAGAAGATTTGCTGTATTTGGGTCAGACGCTCCGCGCTCCCATTTGGACACCGCCTGACGGCTCACACCAATGCGCTCCGCCACAAATTCCTGTGTCATTTTACACCCGACGCGATGCGCCTTCAGGCTTTCGCCGAGCGAGCGCCTGATCTTTTTCTTTTCCTCCCGCACCTCGCCGGAGCGCAGATATTTCCGCAGCGCCCGGATCACCAGCACGAACAGATAGACAATCAAGCCCAAGAGGAACAGATTCAAAAGCTGTACTATTACTTCAATCGAGACAATCTGTGCCATACTTCCGCCTCCGTTTTATTCTGATGCAAAAAGTATAACAAAAAATCCCGGTTGCGGCCAGCAACCGGCGCGCAACCGGGTGTTTCATCGACGTTTTTATTTCGTCCTGTCAGGCTGTTTTCTCTGCTTTCGTCCGGTTTACCAGCACGATGCCGACACAGACGAGCACAAGTGAGAGCATATTGCGCACGGTGAACACAGTCTCATGCAGGATGATGCCGGACATCAGCGTGCCGAATACAGGCACGAGGAAATTGTACACCGTGACCTTTCCGACCGGGTATTTCTTGAGCAGCCAGGTCCAGATGCTGAACGCCGCTGCCGAAAGGAAAATCAGATAGCCCAGCAGGGCAACCGCCTTCGGCGTCACAGTGGTAAAATGCCCGCCGCCGAATATGCCCGCGAGCAGCAGCACGGCACCACCGAAAAACAGCTGCCAGCCGGTAATCATCATGGGGGATTCCCCCTTTGCAACGAATTTGCTGATGACCGCACCCGCGCCGGATGCCACAGTGGACAGCAGCATGAAGCCCTCTCCGGTCAGAGCAAAACCGCCGCCGAGTGCATCCACGGAGCTGATACTGATCATCACAACACCGACAAAGCCGACCAGGCAGCCGATTGTTTTCGCCGTGGTCAAACGGTCATCCGGAAACAGGAAGTGCGATGCACCGACCGCCAGAAAAGTCGACATCGCCGTGATGACAGAGCCCTTGACGCCGGTCGTGTGCGACAGGCCAATGTAAAAGAACACATATTGCAGGGTCGTCTGCACAAAGCCAAGCAGCAGGATGCCCTTCCAGAGCGAACGCTTCGGAAAAATCAGCTTTTTATTCAGCACGGCGGAAACCGCGAGCACTGCGACGCCTGCCAGCATAAACCGCCAACCCGCAAAAAACAGCTTGCTGTACGCATCATCCCCAATGCCAAACAGCGCATAGCCTGTCTTAACCGATGGAAATGCGCTGCCCCAGAGCAGCGTGCACAGCAGTGCCGGCAAAAAGATTCCGCCTTGTTTGATTGCATTCATATCATTTTTCTCCTATTTGTTGTTTCTTTTTTATCCTGTTTATGGTACATCATGCTGCTGCCAAATACAAGGGTGCAATTCTGTGCAATTTTCGTCAGCCTGCTTGACGAAAGCCGCTCTCACTGGTACAATAAATTGTGTAAAACCCTGTTATTTTTGTATGTTTTGCACTGTTTTTTATCTCTTTTTGAGTATGTTATACGAATGGAGGATTTCTAGGTATGGATTATCAGGCGCTCTATCAGAGCAAACTGACTACCGCGGAAGAAGCGGTCAAGGTAGTAAAAAGCGGTGACTGGCTGGACTTTGGCTGGTGCACCGGTATCCCGGTCGAGCTGGACAAGGCACTCGCAGCACGCGCGGACGAGCTGTATGATGTCAACATCCGCGGCGGCATTCTGCTGTGGCCGCTCGCAATCGCACAGGTTCCGGAAGCAAATAAGCATTTCTCCTGGAACTCCTGGCACATGAGCGGCATCGAACGCCACATGATTGACGACGGCATTGCTTACTATGCACCGCTGCGTTATTCCGAACTGCCGCGCTGGTACCGTGAGAGCATTGACAAGCCGGATGTTGTCATGATTCAGGTCGCGCCGATGGACAAGCACGGCTATTTCAACTTCGGTCCGAACGCATCCCATCTTGCCGCTGTCTGCGAGACCGCAAAAATCGTCATTGTTGAAGTCAACCAGAACATGCCGCGCTGCCTCGGCGGTTTTGAAGAAGGCGTACACATCAGCAAGGTTGACATGATCGTCGAGGGCAACAATCCCCCGATTGGCCAGATGGGTGGCGGCGGCGCCGCTTCCGAAATCGATGAGACGGTTGCCAAGCTGATCGTTGAGGAAATCCCGAACGGCGCATGCCTCCAGCTGGGTATCGGCGGCATGCCGAACGCAGTCGGCTCGCTGATCGCACAGTCCGATCTGAAGGATCTGGGTGTACATACCGAGATGTACGTCGATGGCTTTGTCGACATCGCGGCTGCCGGCAAGATCACCTGTAGCAAAAAGAACATCGACAAGGGCCGTCAGGTTTACGCTTTCGGTGCCGGCACCCAAAAGATGTATGACTATATGGACAACAACCCTGCCCTGATGAGCGCACCGGTCAGCTACACCAACGATGCGCGCACCATTGCGCAGATCGATAACTTTATCTCCATCAACAATGCAGTTGACCTCGACCTCACCGGCCAGATCAATGCGGAATCCGCAGGCGTGAAGCACATCAGCGGCGCAGGCGGACAGCTGGACTTTGTCCTCGGCGCATATCTGTCCAAGGGCGGCAAGAGCTTTATCTGCTGCTCCTCTACCTTCACCACTCGCAGCGGTGAGCTGAAGAGCCGCATCGTGCCGACCCTGAATCCGGGCTCCACCGTTACCGACACCCGTACCAACACACATTACCTCGTCACTGAGTACGGCAAGGTATGCCTGAAGGGTCTGTCCACCTGGGAGCGCGCAGAGGCAATTATCTCTGTCGCCCATCCGCAGTTCCGCGATGAGCTGATTCAGGAAGCGGAAAAGCTCAAGATCTGGAGAACCTCCAACCGCAGATAAAACTTCCCAATATCGCGCAAAACGCCGACGGCACATGCCGTCGGCGTTTTTTTTCTGTTTTCGGAAAGAAGATCAATGGCGGAATGTCAGCTCGCCGGTCTTTGCATCCATCGCATCGACAATAGCAAGTGATTCCAGACGAACACCACGTTCACGCAGCAGCTTTCCGCCCTCCTGGAAACCCTTTTCGACTGCGATGCCGACACCTTCCAACGTAGCACCGGATGCTTCAATGATATCGAGCAATCCGTTGACCGCGCAGCCATTCGCAAGGAAGTCATCGATCACAAGGATATGATCGTCCGGGGAAAGGAATTTTTTGGATACAATGACGTCATATACGCGCTTATGGGTAAATGACTGTACCTTGGAGGCATATACCTCTCCGTCAATGTTGATCGACTGTGCTTTTTTTGCAAAAACCACCGGAACCTCAAACAGCTGTGCTGCAATACATGCAATGCCAATGCCAGAGGCCTCGATGGTAAGTATTTTATTGATCGGTGCATCCGCAAACAGGCGCTTCCATTCGCGTCCCATTTCGGAAAAAAGATGTACATCCATTTGATGGTTGAGGAAGCTGTCCACCTTGAGGACATTTCCTTTCTTGACTACGCCCTTTTCACGAATATACTGCTCCAGAAGCTCCATACCATACGCATCCTTTCCGATTTGTGATGTAATTGCGTGTTTGTATCGTATCACATTCCGAATGCGCTTGCAAGTATCTTTTGACAGAACCTGTCAGGTTTTATCGATTTTCAGGATATGAAACCGGTCGGGGTCGGCGGAAAGCATGACAGGATCACCCGCCTGCGGCGGAGAATCTGCATCATGTGGCACGGTCCAGAGCAGCATGCCGTGTGATGTCTGCACAATGGCCTGATCCGTATGGATACCGGGCAGCATGCGCTGCACCGTGCCGGAAACTGTCACCGTATCGCCGCCGCATGCAGGCCGCAAATCCTCCGGACGGATGCCAAGGCAGCAGGGGGCGGAATCGTTTGGCTGCATGCCATCTGGCAGCGGGAAAAAGTTGCGCATGCCGGTCAGCTCCGCGCAGGCACGTGTTTTGGGATTGTGCCACAGATCAATACAACTTCCCTGCTCGACAATGCGTCCGCCGGACACGACAGCCGCACGTGAGCAAAGCTGCATTGCCTCAGAAAAATCATGTGTGACGAGCAGGGATACCCCCACATGCCGCGCGAGCACCTCTGCCATCTGCTGGCGTACCTCACCGCGCAGATGTGTATCCAACGCGGAAAATGGCTCGTCGAGCAGCAGCACCTCCGGCTGTGCGCCCAACATGCGTGCGAGTGCGGTGCGCTGCTTCTGCCCACCGGACAGCTGTGCCGGGCGATGCTCTGCCAGCGCGGTCAGCTGAAAGCGCTCCATCAATGCGCGGCACGCCTGCTGTTTTTCCTGCTTCGTGCCGCGCATGCCCATCATGATGTTCCCCGCCACCGTCCTGTTCTCAAACAGTGCATACTGTTGGAACAGATATCCGGCATGGCGGCGCTGTGGCGGCAGACAGGTGCGCGCTGTGCTGTCATACCATGTCTTTTCTCCCAAAGCAATGTGCCCTCTGTCGGGTACGACGATGCCTGCGATGCAGCGCAGCAGCATGCTCTTGCCGCTGCCGGATGCCCCGATAACCGCCGTCGGTGCGTCGGGAAATTCCGCCTGCATATCGAGCGAAAATCCGCCTAGCTTTTTGTGAATGTCCACACACAGACTCACCGCGGCTTCCCCTCCTTTCGCCGTACATAACGGCTGTTCCAGATATTGACTGCAATCATGCCCGCGAACGACAGCACGCAGATCGTGCCTGCCCAGAAGGCCGCTTCGCCGTAATGCGCTTTTCCTGCCTGCACGGCGGAATAAATCGCCACAGACATTGTCTGTGTCTTGCCCGGAATGTTTCCCGCAATCATAACCGTCGCGCCGAATTCACCGAGTGCGCGCGCAAAGGCAAGCACGGTTCCCGCGGCAATGCCCGGTGTACAGCCGGGCAGCGTGATGTGCAGAAAAATACTCCATTCACTCATACCCAGTGTACGCCCTGCCGCCGCGAAGTCGGGATCAAGCTGTTCCATTGCGCCGCGCACCGCGCGATACATCAGCGGAAACGCGACGACGGTGGACGCAATGACGCCCGCCGTCGGTGTAAAAATAATGGAAATGCCGAGTGCATTCAATACTGCGCCGAGCGGGCCGTATTTGCCGAGCAACAGCAGCAGACCAAAGCCTACTACCGTCGGCGGCAGCACCATTGGCAGCGTCAGAATGCCGTCAACCATCCCCTGCCCGCGGCGCAGGCGCAGCACAAGCCACGCCGCGCCGATGCCGAGCACGACCGAAAATACTGTCGCCAGCAATGCGATTTTCAGTGTCAAAAAGAGGGGCGATACATCCATGTTCCGTTCTCCTGTATGTGTCAGATATCCTTACTCTGCAATGCCAAAGCCGTATTTCTCGAATACCGCTGCGGCATCATCCGCCTCAAGGAATTCCAAAAAGCTCTGTGCCGCTTCATTTTCTGCGCCATCCTTGGTCAGTGCAATCGGATAGATGACCGGAGCACAGCTGTCCTCCGGTGCCGCGCAGACAACCGTTACGCTGTCGGTAACTGCCGCATCGGTCGCATATACAATACCTGCATCAACCTCACCGGTCTCACACCAAGCCAGTACCTGACGGACGTCCGAGCCGAGAACTGCCTTCGCGTTGACTGCATCCCAGATGCCCAGTGTGGTCAGAATCTCCTGCGCGTACTGGCCAACCGGTACACTGTCCGGGTTGCCGATGGCAACCTTTGCGACGGAATCCGAAGCCAGATCTTCAAACGAGGTAACCGCGTCTGAATCCTTCGGCACAACCAGAACTGCCTCGTTGGTCAGCAGGTCGCTGCGTGTTTCGTCCGCCATCAACCCCTCATCGCACAGCGCATCCATCTGCTTCTGTGCCGCAGACAGGAACAGATCGCACGGCGCGCCGTTTTCAATCTGGCTCTGCAAATCGCCCGAGCCCGCATAGTTTGCCGTAATTGCAACGTCCGGATTCTCCTCATTATAATCCTCAATCAGCTCATCCAGGCAATCAGTCATGCTCTTTGCTGCAAACACAGTGACTTCCCCGCTCAGTGAGCTGGTTGCAGCCGTATCCGCCGCGCTGCCGGCATCCGCATCGGTATTGCTGTTGTTGCTGCTGCTTCCGCAGCCCGCCAGCATGCTGACAGACAGTGCCGCTGCCAGAATTGCCGCTGTCCACTTTTTCATTTTCATGTCGAGTTCCTCCCGATTCGTTATTCTCACTTAAGTATAACGCATGTACAAAATTTGTCAATGGTGCTAAAAAATTATTTTATATCTGTTTTCGTGTTTTAGGCAATGGAAAAGGGCTGTTCCGCTCTCCTACAGAACAACCCTTTCGCTGGTTACAAAGTACCGTCTCACATAATTTTCTGAACCGAACCAGCGCACGCGGATTCCGGATCTGTATACCCGGAGGGTATGCGCCTGATCCCGGCACGGATGAACAAAAGGAGCACCGCCCGCAGTCTTTCCCCTTACTACACGCGGCATGTGCGCTCCGGCATCCGACGAAAATGTGTACTTTATGATTTAATTATAGCAATTCAAATGTAATTGTCAATAACATTTTTCCTTTTGCACACAAACAACACAGAAGTGAGGGAATTCCCGTGTTACAGATGGGCGCAGGTTGTGGTTACAACACGGCCCTGCTCCAACGACGTCGGTACATCGATGAGGCGCTGGTTGCGGCTGCCGCGGAAGCGCAGCGACAGGTCGCGCTGTTCCTGTACGAACGGGCCGTCCACCAGCACATCACACTGCCGCAGCAGTGCGAGCACATCCGGATCATCCATCTCAAGCAGCTGCTCCCATGTATAGCCGGTATAGGTCATGATATGCTTGCCGCCCAGGCGCAGCACGCGCGCCAGCTCTGCCAGCGGCTTTGGCTGACAGAACGGCTCACCACCGGACAGCGTCACGCCGCCGATAAGCGGATCGGCCTGCACATCTGCCAGCAGACGGGAGATTTTGACCTCCTGCCCGCCCGCAAAGTCATGCGTCTGCGGATTGTGGCAGCCCGGACAGTGATGCGGGCAGCCCTGCGTAAAAATGACAAAGCGTATGCCGGGGCCATCGACAATGGATTCGTCGATGACTCCGGCAATGCGAAGATTTTGATCTATCATGGACTTATGCGTTATGCGCTGTGGCGGATGTCACGGCATGCGCAATCCTGCGGATTTTCCATTTTGCGATAGACATCGTGCTTGACGCGGTCATTTTCCTCTGCGCGCTTGGCGTTGTTGAAGCGGTCCAGCGTGCCGACCAGATAACCGGTAATGCGGCGGATGCGCTCAAAGCCGACGCCCTCTCCTACCATTTCCTCGCCGTTTGCATTGTATGTGATGTGATTGAGCTCCTTCATGATAAATACCTCCTCAGGTGAATCTGTATCTGAATTAAGAAAGCGGATTGGGACGGCGGTCACGCTCTTCATTCGGGTCGCCGTGATATCCGATGGTGTCACTGTTGTGGTTTTTATAGACGCCCAGCTGGCGCAGCTTTTCTACGCTGACTGCTTCGCCCTCGCGGCGGCCGCAGCGCGGGCATACATCGTCGATGATACCGGTATAGCCGCACACCGGGTCGCGGTCAACCGGATGGTTGATAGAACCGTAGCCGATGCCGCATTCCTTCATATAGCGGATGACAGCCTCAAATGCATCGAGGTTCTGCGTCGGATCACCGTCCAGCTCGACATAGCTGATGTGTCCGCCGTTGGTAAGCGCGTGATACGGCGCCTCAAGCTGAATTTTTCGGAATGCCGAAATCGGATAATAAACCGGCACATGGAACGAGTTGGTGTAATAATCGCGGTCGGTAACACCCGGAATCACGCCATATCGCTCGCGGTCCAGACGGGTAAACCGTCCGGACAGACCCTCTGCCGGTGTCGCAATGACGGTAAAGTTCAGGCCGGTTTCGCGACTCTCACGATCCATGCGCTCGCGCATACGGGTGACAATGGCCAGCCCCATACGCTGTGCCTGCTCGGATTCGCCGTGATGCTTGCCCATCAGCGCCTTGAGACACTCGGCAAGGCCGATGAATCCGACGGTCAGGGAGCCATGCTTGAGCACCTCGCCGACCTTGTCGTCCGGGCCGAGCTTGTCGGAATCAATCCAGACACCCTGACCCATCAGGAACGGATAATTGCGCACGCGCTTCTCACTCTGAATCTGAAAGCGTGCCTTGAGCTGATCGATGACCAGATCGAGCTTTTCGTCAAGCTCCTGGAAGAATGCCTCCGCATTGCCGTTCGACTTAATGGCGATGCGCGGCAGATTGATCGACGTAAAGCTGAGGTTTCCGCGTCCATAGACAATCTGTCTGGACGGATCGTAATTGTTGCCGACGACACGGGTCCGGCAGCCCATATAAGCCGCCTCGGTTTCCGGATATCCCGGCTTGTAGTACTGTGCGTTGAACGGGGCGTCGAGGAACGAGAAGTTCGGGAACAGGCGCTTCGCAGAAACGCGGATCGCCAGCTTGAACAAATCGTAGTTCGGGTCGCCCGGATTGTAGTTGATGCCTTCCTTGACCTTGAAGATATGAATCGGGAAGATCGAGGTCTCACCATTGCCCAGTCCGGCCTCAGTTGCCAGCAGAAGACTCTTCATGACAAGGCGACCCTCCGGAGAGGTATCCGTGCCATAGTTGAGCGACGAGAACGGAATCTGTGCGCCTGCACGGGAGTGCATGGTGTTGAGGTTATGCACCAGCGCCTCCATCGCCTGATACGTGGTGCGCTCGGTTTCCCGGCGCGCATACTTGACGGTAAACGCCAGAATCTTGTCCGCGGTCTCCGCATCCGTGCGCTCCAACAGACGGCCGCGGATGCATTCTGTTGCACCGTTGTCATCTGCGAGCACCGGCTTCTGCTCACACGCCTCAACCAGCGTCTTCGCGGTCTCCAGTGCGTCATCCTCCACGCCGTACGCCTCCAGCGCCTTGGCGAGGTTGTCGCGGTACTTATGCCAGTAGGTCTTGCGCACGCCCGGTGCCATGCTGTAGTCGAAATTCGGCACGCTCTGGCCGCCGTGCTGGTCGTTCTGGTTGGACTGAATGGCGATGCACGCCAGTGCCGAATAGCTCATGATGTCATTCGGCTCACGCAGGAAGCCGTGTCCGGTGGAAAATCCGCCGTCAAACAGCTTGAGCAGGTCAATCTGCGTGCAGGTCGTAGTCAGGGTGTAGAAATCGAAGTCGTGAATGTGGATATCGCCCTCGCGGTGCGCCTTGGCAATGTGCGGTTCCAGAAGGAACATCTCATTGAACTGTTTCGCACCCTCCGAGCCATATTTCAGCATCGTGCCCATCGCGGTGTCACCGTCGATGTTGGCATTTTCGCGCTTGATGTCGTTCTCAATTGCGGACTGGAACGTCAGATCCTCATAAATCTTCATCAGTCCGGTATTCATCTCGCGCTGACGGGAACGCTCATTGCGGTACAGGATATAGGCCTTTGCGGTCTTTGCGTGGCCGCTTTCGACGAGGATCTTCTCGACCGCGTCCTGTACATACTCCACTGACGGCGTCGGTGTGGGGCTGTGCGCCTCCACATAGTCTGCCACATCCAAAGCCAGCCGCATCGACATCTGGTAATCGTGGCCGCCGGACGCTTCCGCGGCCTTGTAGATGGCATTTGCGATTTTCGTCACATCAAAAAACACACATCTGCCGTCTCTCTTCTCAATCTGCTGAATCATCTATTGCTGCTCCTCTGGTTACTCTGATAAAATAAGTTCCGACTGTTGCGCGCATAATACAAAATATGCACGTTTTTTACACTCATGAACACAACATATTGTGTTCAGTGTGACCCAGAACTGTTTTATATTTTAGTACGCCGAGGCGCATCTGTCAAGGGCGCAATGCCCCCTTGTGGTGTGCCTCAGCTGGTAGGAATCATTCCTATTTCTTGATTTTTGGCCAGAGTGCCCGTCTTTGCCGATCCGCCAAACCGGTGCGAACCGCCCGCCGGGTCGGGAACGATTTTGCTCAAAAACCGGGGCTGGTGGGCAAAGAAGCAACGTTTTGCAAACAAATCCTCTGTCCCCGCCGGAGATTTTCCGGCAGGCAGTTCTGCCCGCCGCAAAACGCAAAAGCGAACTTTTAAAAATTTTTTATTTTTGTTGTCCACACCTCTTCAGACCACAACATATTGTGGTCTATGCCGGCTGTCACAGATTCCAGCAGTGGTTGAGCGGCCCGTTGCCCGCGCCGAGGTTCAGACCGTCGCGCAGGGCACCGGTCAAATATGCCTTTGCCTGGCGCACAGCGTCCGGCATGCAGGCACCTGCCGCCAGTGCGCAGGCGATCGCGGAGGACAGTGTACAGCCCGTGCCGTGTGTGTTCGGGTTGTCGATACGCGTACCCTCAAACCAGAACGCCTGTCCGTTCCAGACGAGCAGGTCGTCCGCAGCTCCGGCAAGATGCCCGCCTTTGACGAGTACCGCACCGTCGGTCTGCGCCGCAATGGCAAAGCCCGCCCGCTCCATCTGTTCCCTCGTTTCAATCCGGCTGCCGCACAGCGCTTCCGTCTCCGGAATGTTCGGCGTAATCAGCTGTGCCAGCGGCAGAAGCTGCGTGCGCAGCGCATCCATCGCCTCGGGCTTCAGCAGTGCACGTCCGGAGGTGGAAAACATGACGG
Organism: Butyricicoccus porcorum; assembly: GCF_002157465.1. Lineage (GTDB taxonomy): Bacteria > Bacillota > Clostridia > Oscillospirales > Butyricicoccaceae > Butyricicoccus_A > Butyricicoccus_A porcorum. The sequence continues at coordinate 63,111 of NZ_NHOC01000002.1, read as the reverse complement.
TGTCCAGCACGATATTTTGCGCACCGTAGTGCCGCAGCCTGTCCGAGATGACTGAAATGTTCTCCGCAGACGAAACCATACCGATTTTCACGGCGTCCGGCACAATGTCGGTAAAAATACAGTCCAGCTGCTGTGCCAGGAAATCCGCCGGTGTCTCCTGCACGCCGTACACACCGGTTGTGTTCTGTGCAGTCAGCGCTGTAATCGCGCTCATGGCATACATGCGGTGTGCCGTGATGGTCTTGATATCCGCCTGGATGCCCGCGCCGCCGCTGCAATCCGAACCGGCAATGGTGAGTACCTTATTCACAGCAGAATTCCTCCCAGCCCATGATGTACTGACGGCACAACGGGCGGATCACCTCTGCCTCACTGCGCGCGGAATGGTCATACACGCCCACAACCGGATAGCCTGCCCGGACCGCGGTTTCAATACAATGCAGGCTGTCCTCAAAGACAACCGTCTGCTGCTTCGGCGTGCCCAGCCTGCGCGCACATTCGTCAAAAATATACGGCAGGTTTTTGCTTGTATTCAAATCCCCACAGGTGAGCAGAAACGAAAAGTACTCTCCAATCCCCAACCGACGGAGTGCTATCTCGACCAGCTCGCGCCCTGTGGCGGTCGCAATGCACATAGGGATACCCTTTCCCTTCAGGCTGTCCAACATCGCGCGTACGCCCGCCTTGAGCGGCGCACGGCTGCGGTAATCCTCCGCTATCATATCGCTGATCTGGCGGCAGATGGTGTCCACCGATTCGGTAATACCGAAATCCTGGCGGTAATATTCCGCTGCCTCCGGCAGCGTCATCGTCTTCAGCCGCAGCGGCAGGTCATCCGGCACCGGAATATTCCGCTCCTCCAGATAGCGGGAGCCGACTGTCTCCCAGAACGGCATAGAATCGAGCAACGTGCCGTCCAGATCAAAAATTGCACCTTTCAGCTTCATGCCTGTACCAGCTCCTCTGCACGCGCGCGCAGCGCCGCCGTCGCCGCCTGAATGTCAGGTGCGGCAAAAATACCGGAAACAATCGCCACGCCTGCGACACCAGTTCCCGTGAGCTCCAGCATGTTGTCCAGCTTGATTCCGCCGATGGCAACGCAGGGAATGGCAACGCCCGCGCAGATATCACAGATATCGTGATGGGTCAGCGGGGCGGCGTCCGTCTTGGTCCACGTGCTGTGCACCGCGCCGACACCGAGATAATCTGCCCCGCGGCTCTGTGCCAGCTGTGCCTCTTCGACCGAATGCGCCGATACGCCGATGATTTTTTCCTCGCCCAGCAGCGTGCGCACATCGCCTGCCTCCATGTCATCCTGTCCGACATGTACGCCGTCCGCACCGCTCTCCAGGCATGCCTGTACATCGTCATTGATGATGCAGCATACACCGTAGCTGTGGCACAGCTGTACAATATCCTTTGCCTCTGCGACGAATTCCTCATGAGAAAGACCCTTTTCCCGGATCTGTACCAGTGTCGCACCGCCTTTCAGGCACTGCTCGACCTGCTGATACAGTGTGCTGTCACCCGTCCATGCGCGGTCGGTGACGGCATATAACAGCATGGAATTTTTTACCTGCTGTGCTTTATCGAATTTCAATGTTCATTCCTCCCTGTAATGTCTGTGCGTCCATCAGACTGACCGCATCCATCAGGCAGACACGGAACGTACCGGTTCCGCCGCCCATTTCTTCGGTCTTTTTGCGGGCAATATCGCCCGCCACACCCATAACGGCAGTTGCCGCCGCGGCTGCCTCCAGAATCTGATCGTGATTGGCACCGCAGAATGCCGCCGTGAGTGCGGAGAGCATACAGCCGGTACCGGTCACCCGCGACATCATCGGATGCCCATTGCGGCAGATATACGCGCGCTCCGGCGATGCAATGATATCAATGGCACCGCTGACCGAAACCACCGCACCGAGCGATGCGCTCAACTGCTTGAAGAACGCCACGCGCTCCTCCAGATTTTCCTCCGTCACAGCATCCGCCGCGCCCGCGTCGACGCCCTTCGTATTAGACGCCGCACCGCCGACTGCCAGCAGCTCGGATACATTGCCGCGCACGACAGCAAACTGATAAGCTGAAAAAAATTCGCGCAGTGTGTCCATGCGGTATGCCGATGCGCCCGCGCCAACCGGGTCGAGCACAACCGGTACACCCGCCTGATTGGCTGCGGCGATTGCCCGGTGCATCGCCCGTACAGTCATCGTATTTAGGTTGCCGATGTTGATATCCACTGCGCCCGCCACGGACGCAATATCAGCAGCCTCCTGTTCAGCCTCCGCCATCGTCGGCGACGCACCGCACGCAAGCACGATATTGGCACAATCATTCGTTGTAATATAATTGGTAATGCAGTGAATCAGCGGCGCGCGCTGACGCACATTGTCCAGAATCTGTTCAAACACAGGTTTTCATCCCTTCCAAAAAAACTGCGGAAAAAAGCCCGCCCTAACAGTATACCGTTGTCCGGCGCGGACTGTCAATGACCGTTATTCTTTTATACTTTGACATCCGGCAATGCGGATGCTATCATAGTAATGATTTGAATTTTTTTGAAAGGAAGGTACAACTGCACCTTGGATATTTCTGCCTTATACACACAGATTATTGTCATGTTCCTGCTGATGGGTGTCGGCGCGATCTGCTATAAACGCGGCATCATCACCGACGAGGGATCGGGACAGATGTCCACCCTCATCATGACCTTTGTCGCACCCTGCGTCATCATCCATTCGTTCTGCCGCGCCTTCGATCCCGCCATGCTCGGCAAACTGATTACTTCATTTGCCATGTCTGTGCTGCTGCTCGCAGTCAGCATCGGGCTCACCACACTGGTGTTCCGCAAGGGGACGCCGGATTATGCGGACAAGCGCATGTGCGTGATTTTTTCCAACAACGGCTTTATGGCGCTGCCGCTGTTACAGGCACTGTATGGCGACGATGGCGTATTCATCGGCTCGATCAATATTGTCGCCACCAATATCCTCATCTGGACATATGGCGTCTGGCTGCTCTCGCGCGCAAGCGGACGCGCCTCCGGCGGCGTAAACTGGCGAAAAATCCTGTTCAATCCGGGCACCATCGGCTTTTTTGTCGGCCTTGCGATTTTCCTGACCTCATTTCAGCTGCCGGAAATCGCCGACAGCACAGTGTCCTTCCTCGCCGACCTGAACACGCCGCTCGCCATGATTGTGCTCGGCGTGTATCTGGCGCAGTCCAATCTGAAGGAAATCATCAAAGACCGCTCGATGTACATCGTTTCCCTGTTCCGTCTGGCAGTTGTGCCGCTTATTACCATTGTCCTGCTGATGCTCCTGCCGTTTGACCGCAGTGTTTCCGCGGTGCTCATCATCAGCATTTCCATGCCGTGTGCGGTCGCCGCTTCGATGTTTGCACAGATGTACGGCACAAATTACCGCTATTCCAGCCGGATTATCGCGTTTTCCACGCTGCTCTCCGCCATCACGATGCCGGTCATGCTCAGCCTGTATCAGCTGCTCGCGGCGTAAGACATCCCGATATTGTCCCAATATACACAAAAGCCGGACGATTTCACCGTCCGGCTCTTTTTATATGCTGTTACAGACTCGCTTTGCCCCGAAAGTCCTTTGTGCGGATGGGTTGAAATGCCGCCTTCCCCTGTCCGCAAACGGGGCAGTGAAAACTTTCATCCACATAAGACCACGGGATACCCACACCGATATCTTCCTTCGGCTCACCGTGAATCGGGTCATAGACATAGCCACACACGGAACAGCTGTACCGCCGCATATCGCTCTGCATCTGACATCGCTCCTTTCGCTCTGTCAGTTTTCCCGCAATACCGGATGGATATGCGCGTGTCACAGGTCAATTTCCAACGCCACCGGGCAGTGGTCACTGCCCATGATATCGGTCAGAATTTCTGCCTTCTGTATTTTATCCGCGATTCGGTTAGACACAAGGAAATAGTCAATGCGCCAGCCCGCGTTGTTCTGCCGCGCCTTGAACCGATACGACCACCAGCTGTACACGCCGGTCACATCGGGATACAGATAGCGGAAGCTGTCGGTGAAACCCGAATCGAGCAGCTCAGTCATCTTCGCGCGCTCCTCATCCGAAAAGCCCGCATTGCCGCGGTTGGTCTTCGGGTTTTTGAGGTCGATTTCCTCATGTGCGACATTGAGGTCGCCGCAGATAATCACCGGCTTCCTGGCATCCAGCTTGTTCACATAATCGCGGAAATCGTCCTCCCACTGCATGCGGTAATCCAGCCGCTTGAGTTCATTCTGTGAATTCGGTGTATAGCATGTGACAAGATAAAAATTCTCATATTCCGCTGTTATCAGCCGTCCCTCGTGGTCATGTGCATCCATGCCCATGCCGCAGATGACATGCAGCGGTTTTTTCTTTGTAAACACCGCCGTACCGCTGTAGCCCTTTTTCTCCGCGCTGTACCAGTATTCCTCATAGCCCTCGCAGTCGACCTGTGCCTGTCCCGGCTGCATTTTGGTCTCCTGTAAGCAAAAGATATCCGCATCCTGTGCGTGAAAAACGTCCTGAAAGCCTTTGCCGAGGCAGGCGCGCAGGCCGTTGACATTCCATGAAATCAGTCTCATTGCAGTTTTCCTCCGGCAGTTTCTTGTTTGCTGACGCTATTGTACCATACCAGAGGGAATATCTCAATACAGCTGCCGTCAGCCAAAATTATGCCGCACGTCGCCATTGCTGCCTGCCTTCTCCAAAATACAGATCCTCCGTTCTATTTTTGCAAAACACTGTGGATTGCCCGCAGTGCTTTGTAAAGTTCCATTTCCAATACCATCATCCTTTTTCTCTATGAAATCAGACAACAAAAAACTCCCGCCGCTTGCTCTGCGGCAGGAGGTTTTGTTCATTTTGCATCAATCAGGTGTTGTGGTCGCTGACATGGAACTGCTTCAGGTTGCCGATCTTGCCGGCGCGCTTGTCCATCTCTTCCTCGACCTCAGCCAGCGTGACGCCCGCTTCGTTCATCATAACCATCAGATGATACAGCAGATCGTTGATCTCGCCGACCAGATTCTCATGGTCGCCGTTCTTCGCTGCGATGATGGTTTCAGCAGTTTCCTCGCCAACCTTCTTCAGAATCTTGTCCATGCCCTTCTCAAACAGATAACAGGTGTAGGACTTCTCCATCGGCTGCTCACGGCGCTGCTGGATGACATATTCCATGCTTTCAAATGCTTTCGACATTGTTTTCTACTCCTCTATATACACAAATAATGATTATTTTTCGATTTTCTGCCAGATCGGCGGCTGATAAAAACACGTGCGGTTGCCGGTATGGCAGGTCGGGCCCTTCGGAATACCGCGGTAAATCAAGGTATCATCATCGCAATCCGTCAGGATTTCACTGACAAAGATGAAATTACCGGAGGTCTCGCCCTTGTTCCACAGCTTCTGACGGCTGCGGGAGAAAAACCACGCTGTGCCCGTATCCATAGTGTTCTGAAGCGCCTGCTTGTTGGCATAACCCAGCATCAGCACCTCATTGGTGCGCTCATCCTGACAGATAACCGGGATCAGCTCACCCTTCTGAAAAAATTTATCGAGATTCATCTGTACTTTCCTCACAGTCTGACCGGGATATTTTTCCCGTGCAGATATTCCTTGACCTGCGGCACGGTCAACTCGCCATAATGGAACAGCGATGCGGCAAGCGCCGCATCTGCGCCGGTCTGCTCGAATACATCGGAGAAATGCTCCAGCGTGCCGCAACCGCCGGAGGCGATGACCGGGATGCCGACCGAATCCGCAACCATTTTGGTCAGATTCAGCTCAAAACCGGACTTTGTGCCGTCCTTGTCCATCGAGGTGAGCAGGATTTCACCCGCGCCCAGCTCATACACTTCCTTTGCCCATGCGACTGCGTCCAGGCCGACCGGCTTGCGGCCGCCTGCGACATACACTTCATAACCGCTCGGGCACTTTTCCAGATCGTCACAGCTGCGCGCATCAATTGCAACAACAACGCACTGGCTGCCAAACTTTTTTGCGGCATCCGCAATCAGCTGCTTGTTTTTGACCGCAGCGGAATTGACGGAAATTTTGTCCGCACCCGCGCGCAGCAACTCCTTGAAATCATCGCTCGTGCGGATGCCGCCGCCGACTGTCAGCGGGACAAACACCTGCTGTGCCGTGCGGCGCACAACATCGACAATCGTATGGCGCTTTTCATATGTCGCGGTGATATCCAAAAAAACCACCTCGTCCGCGCCCTGCTGGGAATAGAACTTCGCCAGCTCAACCGGGTCTCCCGCATCGCGCAGGTTGACGAAGTTGACGCCCTTGACAACACGCCCATCGTTGACGTCAAGGCAGGGAATGATTCGTTTTGCCAGCATATTCTTACGCCTCCCCTGCCACTTCGATGGCCTTCTTTACATCGAGCTGGCCGGTATAAACCGCCTTGCCCGCAATGGCTTCTTCAATGCCCATATCGCGCAACTTTGCGATGTCCTCCAGCGTCGAAACGCCGCCGGAAGCGACAATGCCGCAGGAAACCGCATCGCGCAGTGCCTGAAGCTGTGCAAAATTCGGACCGGACAGCATGCCGTCCTTGTCGATATCGGTGAAAATAATCGTCTTTACGCCGTAAGATTCCATCAGCTTCGCGAACGCAATATAATCCGTGCCGCTGTCCTTGATCCAGCCCTCGGTGCGGACGGTGCCGCCAAGTGCATCGATGCCGACCGCGATTTTATCGCCGTATTTCTCACATGCTTCCTTGACAAACTGCGGATTTTTGACCGCTGCCGATCCGATAATGACGCGCTTGACACCGAGATCAAGCACACGTGCGACATCGTCCATGCAGCGGATGCCGCCGCCCAGCTCGACCGATGCACCTGTTTCCTCAATGACGCGGCGCACAACCGGATAATTCGGATGCGTGCCGTCCTTCGCGCCGTCCAGATCAACCATATGAATCAGCTCCGCACCGGCCGCCAGAAACGACTGCGCGGTTTCTACTGCGTCCTCCGCAACCTTGTGCGCAGTCGCATAATCTCCCTTGACCAGGCGCACGCACATCTGGTCGTGCAGGTCGATTGCAGGTAAAATTCTCATTCTGCCCCTCCTACCATGTTTCCGAAGTTGCGCAGGATGGTCATACCGACCTCGCCGCTCTTTTCCGGGTGGAACTGGCTGCCGTACAGCTGTCCGCGCCCGACCAGTGCCGTGACGCTGTCATTGTAATCACAGGTTGCAATCAGGTCGCTGCGCTCCGCCGGGCACATTTTGAATGTGTGCACGAAATAGACATACGAGCCCTCCGGCACACCCGCCAGCAGCGGGTCATTTTTGTGGTATTCCAGACTGTTCCAGCCGATCTGCGGCAGCTTGAGATCGGTATCAATACGCTGGACACGTCCCGGCAGCAGGCCGAGGCCTTTTGTCAGGTGCATCTCATCGCTCTCCTCAAACAGCATCTGCGCGCCGAGGCAGATGCCCAGGAACGGGCGTGTCTTTGCCGCATGAATCAGCGACTGTGTCAGTCCGGATTCCGCCAGCGCCTGCATGGCGTCCGGAAACGCACCGACGCCGGGCAGGATGATGCCGGACGCCTGTTCCATCAGATCGGGGTTGGTGACAATCTTATTTTCCAGCCCGAGGAAATCCAGCGCCTTGGATACGCTCATCAGATTTCCTGCGCCGTAATCTACAATTCCTATGTAGCCCATTCGTCGATACTCCTTTGACTGCGGGATGCGGTTCAGCCCTGCATACCCGCACAGATATCCTTCAGCTCCTCCAGCAGCTGTGCGTTTTCCACAGCGCTGCCGGTTGTGATGCGCAGCATCTCATATTTCGGGAAGCAACGCACACAAATGCTGCGATTTTTCAACTCTTCAAAAATTTCACTGCACTTCGGGGTACGCAGCACGACAAAATTGGTATGTGTCGGCAGGACAGTGAACACGCCGCAATCCTCTGCGAGCCTGGTGCACGCCTGCTCCAGCTCCTCCTTGCGCGCAATAATCTCTGCGCACTGTTTTTTCTGCCATGCCGTATCCTCCAACACGATACATGCCGCCATCTGCACCAGCGAGCCGATGTTATACGGCGAGCGCGTCTTGTTCAACTGATCGACCAGCTCGGAATAGCCGATGACAAAGCCGCAGCGCAGCGCGGCACAACCATATGCCTTGGACAGTGTTTTCATGACGAGGACATTTTCCAGCGCGGTGGACACATCCAGAATGCTCTGATCCCAGAAGTCCATATACGCTTCATCCACAACGACCAGCATATCCTCCAGCGCATTGCAAATGCGAACCGTTTCCGCATGTGTAAAGCCCTGTCCGCCCGGATTGCACGGGTTGGAGAAAATCAGAATATCCGGCTTCTCCTTCTGCGCGCGTTCAATGACGTCCTGTTCTGTCAACATGAACTCGTCATCCTTGAGCATATTGACGACTTCCAGCTCTGCAACCTCTGCATAGAACTGGTACATCGAGAAATCGGGCGACAGCACCATGACCTTTCCGCCGCGCGGTGCAAACGTGTTCATAATCAGCGAAATCAGTTCATCCGAACCATTTCCGACGACAATATTGCCGGGCGCCACGCGGAATTCGCGTCCCGCCAGACGGCGCAGGCCGTCCACTGTCGGATCGGGATACCGATTGAAATCAATCGTATCGATGCCCGCCGCAATCGCGTCGCGCAGGTCTTCCGGCAGGGAGAAAAAGCTCTCATTTGCGTCCAGCTTAATCTGATAAATGTCCTCGCACGGGTCATACGGCGTCATGCTGAACAGCTTTTCGGGTAATGTAATCATGCGCGGGCTTCCTTTCTCCGGCGGACAGAATTGGCATGTGCGGTCAGTTTTTCGCTCTCTGCCATGGCAATGATGCCGTCGGCGACCTTCAGCAGCTCCTCCTCTGAATACTCAATGACGCTGGTCTTCTTGAGGAAGGTGTCTGTGGACAGCGGCGAGAAAAAGCGCGCGGTGCCGGAGGTCGGCAGAACATGGCACGGGCCTGCCATATAATCGCCGAGCGGTTCGGGCGAATATGCACCGAGGAAAATCGCGCCCGCATTGTGCAGTCTGGGCAGCAGGGCACGCGGTTCACGGGTGACGACCTCCAGATGCTCCGGCGCAACCTCATCCGCCATCACACAGGCGTCCTCGAGATTGTCAAACACCAGTCCGATGCCATAATTTTTGACCGATTCCTCGATGATATCGCGGCGCGGCATGTCTGCCGACTGACGATCCATCTCCTCGGAAACTGCGTTTGCCAGCGCCTCGCTGTCGGTCAGCAGGACGGCGGACGCCATGCGGTCGTGCTCCGCCTGCGACAGCAGGTCGGCCGCAACATAGACCGGATCAGCGGTCTCATCGGCAATGACCAGAACCTCAGATGGGCCTGCAATCATGTCGATATCCACCTTGCCGAATGCCTGCTTCTTTGCCGCCGCGACAAAGGCATTGCCCGGGCCGACAATCTTGTCAACCGCCGGGATAAAGCCTGCGCCGTAGGTCAGCGCGGCAATCGCCTGTACGCCGCCGCAGGCAATGACCTGATCGACGCCCGCAATTTTTGCCGCCGCAAGCACGACATCACTGAGGTTCTCCGTCGGCGGGGTTACCATGATGATCTGGCCGACACCCGCGACCTTCGCGGTGACGGCGTTCATCAGGACGGTGGACGGATACGCCGCCGTGCCGCCCGGCACATAGATGCCGACACGGGCGAGACCGCGCACAACCTGTCCGAGCTTTGCGCCCGGCGCGCGGTCATATTCCCACGTCTTCACCATCATCTTTTCATGATAGTCGGCGATGTTCTTCGCACTCAGCTCGAGTGCATCGCGCAGGTCGCGCGGGCAGGCGTCATATGCCTGCTGAATGCGCTCCTCCGAAACGATATACGGCTTGTTTTTATCAAACTGTACCGAATAGCGCTCGACGGCTTCCATGCCGTTTTTGCGCACATCCTCCATAATGGCCGCAACCTTGCGGTCAATATCGGCGGCAGTCTCCGCCGCACGCGCCTTCATTTCTGCGATCTGACGCTGTTCCGTCTGACCATCGGCGCGGATTACTTTCAAAAAGCTCATTTGTCTGCCTCCAGACCATCCTGCAACTGCTGTGTGAGCTGCTGGATCTGCTGTTTTTTCATCTTCATGCTCGCCAGATTGACGATGACACGCGCACTGATCGGTGCGACAGTCTCATACGGCTCCAGTCCGTTTTCCTTCAGCGTGGTGCCGGTTTCGACGATATCGACAATGGCATCCGCCAGGCCAAGCAACGGCGCGAGCTCGACGCTGCCCTCAATCTTGATGATATTGACGTCCATATGCTTCTTCGAGAAGAACGCACGGGTTACTTCGGGATATTTGCTCGCAATGGTGCGGGTATGGTAGCCCGCATAAAAATCCTCGCCCTTTTTGCCGCACAGACAGAACCGGCACTTGCCGAAGCCGAGGTCGAGCGTTTCATAAAAGGCACCGCCCTTTTCCATGATCGTGTCCTTGCCCACGACACCCATATCGCACACGCCGTGCTCGACGTAGGTGATGACGTCCGCCGCCTTCGCGAGGACAAGCTCAATATTGGAATCCGGCAGCTTAAAAATCAGCTTGCGCGAACCGGAGCGCAGCTCGCTGACATCATAACCGGAGTGCTCCAGCAGCTCCAGTGTTTTCTTTTCCAGTCTGCCCTTGGTCAGGGCGATACGGATTGTATTCTCCGGTGTCATGCCTGCACCTCCGTCTTCTGAATGCCGTTTTTGTCAAAGGTCACCAGCGTGCGGTAGCCCTTTCTCTTTGCGATTTCCATCGCCTGCTCCAGCGTATCGCACGGCGCAAGCTCTGCCAGCTTCCCGCTGACATGGATGTAATCGAGCGCCAGCTTGAGATAGCCCGCACCGCAGAACACCAGCTCCTCAGCCGTCTGCTCCTGTTTGAGTACAACGGAATCGGACAACGCGTCGATATCGATGGCAAAGCCGGTCGCCGGGATATCCCTGCCGAACTTCCCGCACAGGCTGTCATACCGTCCGCCGACCAGAACCGGAGCACCTGCGCCGCCCATATAGCCGCGGAACATCATGCCGGTATAATAGTCGATTTCCTGTACCAGACCGAGGTCAATCATGACATTCTCGCCAAAGCCTGCGGTAGTGATCGCATCGATCAAGTCGCGCAGGTATTCGACCGCGCGCAGCACCTCACTGTTGTCGGTCAGACGGGCAACCTCTTCGAGCACCTCGCCGCCGCCGAACAGCGTCGGCATCGCCTTGAGCGCCTGATACGCCTCACGATCCTTGAACGGCTCGAGTACATCGCCCAGCGCCGCATACGACTTGTTTTCAATATGCGAACGGATGGTTTCTTCTGTCTCCGCATCGACATCCAGCGACGAAATCAGCGCCTTATAAATCGCCGCGTGACCCAGCTCAATACGGAAGGTCTCACCCTTGACCGCCGCAAGTGCCTCAAATGCCGCCGTCAGGATATCCAGATCCGCCATCATACCCTTTGCGCCGAGCAACTCCGCGCCCGCCTGCATCACTTCAGTCGAATGGCCGCGGTGGAACGAGCTGGCGCGATGTACCTTCTGTACATAGTACAGGCGAAGCGGCAGCGCTTCGTCATCCAGCTTTGTGGTCACGACGCGTGCAATCGGGGTCGTATTGTCCGGGCGCAGCACCAGCAGGCGACCATTGCGGTCGGTCAGTTTGTACATTTTTTCCTGCCCGATAGACGAGCCCGCCTGCACAAAGACGTCATAATATTCCAGCGACGGGGTAATGATTTCCTCATATCCGCGCGCTTCTAACAGATTACGGATTCTTCTCTCATTCTGCCGGAACAAGCGTGTCGCGCCAAACAAACGGTCGCGGCTGCCCTCCGGTGTGGAGATCGCATATTGATTCATAATGTTTTGTACCTCTATACCATTTATTGTTTTATCACTTTAACGCGTTAACATAATACCATTTATGCAATTTGCTGTCAAGCATTCTTTGCCATTTCGCGCAAAACAAATCCAAAAAAGCAAAATTCAGTTCAAATCCCGCGCATTCTACGCGTGTAACATTGTGCAAAACAGACAAAATTCAAAACAGCGAGACCTGCGTGCTCTCCGGCATGTCCGCCAGCGCGCCGATTTGCCCGAGCAGCTCGACAACACCCTTCGATACCTTCGGACAGCGGATAACAACCTCCTCCTGCGAGAGGAACGGACCATTTTTGCGCTCCTCCACGATGGAGAGCGCCGCCTGCTCACCGATACCCGGCATGGAGGTAAACGGCGGAATCAGCCCGTTTTCCGTGACCAGAAATGTGGTTGCATCCGATTTGTAAATATCCATCGGCTCAAACACAAAGCCGCGCCGGTAAAACTCATGCACGACCTCCAGTGTCGTCATCATGTCGTTCTCCGCAGCGGAAATTGTTTTTTCGCGCGTCTTCTGCTGCAATTCGTGGATTTTGTCCACACAGACTGTGTCGCCGCAGATCATACACGACGCATCGAAGCCCTTCGCACGGATGGAAAAATAGGCCGAATAAAATGCGAGCGGCTTGTGTACCTTGAACCACGCAATGCGGAACGCCATCATGACATAGGCGACCGCATGTGCCTTCGGGAACATATACTTGATCTTTTTGCACGAATCGATATACCACTCCGGCACATCCTGTGCGCGCATGGCTTCCTCCATTTCGGGTTTGAGGCCCTTGCCCTTTCGCACGGATTCCATCGTCTGGAAGCTGAGCTTCGGTTCGACACCCTTACCCAGCAGGTAGTTCATGATATCGTCTCGACAGCAGATACATTCTTTCAGCGGAACGCCCTGCTCGACCAGTGTCTGCGCATTGCCCAGCCAAACATCCGTGCCGTGCGACAGGCCGGAAATACACAACAGCTCGTCAAACGACGTCGGTTTGGTGTCGCGCACCATGCCGCGAACGAATTTTGTGCCAAACTCCGGCACGGCGATGCAGCCCAGATCACCCAGAATCGGGTCGGGCTCGTCGGAAACATAATGCAGCGCCTTGTTGGAAGTGAACAGGCTCATGACGTCCGGGTCATTGAGCGGGATTTCACGCGCATTGACACCGGTCAATTCCTCCAGATGCTTGATGATCGTCGGATCATCGTGACCAAGCTCGTCCAGCTTGAGCAGATTTTCGTCGATGGAATGGTACTCGAAATGGGTGGTGATGATGTCGGAATTGGGATCGTCCGCCGGATGCTGTACCGGACAGAAGTCATAAATGTCGACCTCCTTCGGGACAACGACGATGCCGCCCGGATGCTGTCCGGTTGTGCGCTTGATGCCTGTGCAGCCGGCAGTCAGGCGGTTTTCCTCTGCACGTCCTGCCTGAATGCCGCGCTCATCCATATACTTTTTGACATAGCCGTAAGCGGTTTTTTCTGCGACTGTACCAATCGTACCCGCACGGAATACATGGTCATGCCCGAACAGCTCACCGGTATACCAGTGAATTTTCGGCTGATATTCGCCCGAAAAATTCAGGTCGATATCCGGCACTTTGTCGCCGTTGAAACCGAGGAAGGTCTCAAACGGGATGGAAAAGCCCTCACGCCGCAGCTCCGCACCGCAGTTCGGGCATTTTTTCTCCGGCAAATCGACACCGCAACCATAGCCTTCATTTTCATGCCATTCAATATAATGGCAATCGGGGCACAGGTAATGCGGCGCAAGGGAATTTACCTCCGTGATGTCCGACATGAACGCGACAAGCGATGAGCCAACCGAACCACGTGAGCCGACCAGATAGCCGTCCTCCAGCGATTTGGCAACCAGCTTCTGCGCAATCATATACATGACGTCGTAGCCGTTTCCGATGATCGAGCCGAGCTCGCGCTCCAGGCGCGCCTGTACCTTCTCCGGCAGCGGGTCACCGTACATGCGCTTCGCCTTCTCGTAGCACATGGTTTCCAGTTCCTCCGCCGAATTCTCCATCTTCGGCGGATAGTTCTCACGCGGGACAGGGCGCAATGTGTCGCACCAGTCCGCAACCAAATTCGTGTTAGTGACGACGACCTCCATCGCACGGTCTTCTCCGAGATAAGAGAATTCTTCCAGCATTTCATCCGTCGTCTTGAGATACAGCGGCGCTTGATTGTCTGCGTCCTTAAAGCCCATGCCTGCCATCAGAATGCGGCGGAACGCTTCGTCCTCCGGTTCGAGGAAATGCACATCACCCGTAGCGACACACGGCTTGCCCAGCTCGTCCGCAATCGCCAGAATCTCGCGGTTGTAATTGCGCAGATCCTCTTCATCGCGTGCCGTGCCGTTTGCAATGAGGAATTTGTTGTTTCCAATCGGCTGAATTTCCAGATAATCGTAAAAGTCCGCGATGCGCAGCAGCTCCTCATGCGATGCGCCGCCGATGAGCGCGGAAAACAGCTCGCCCGCCTCACATGCCGAGCCGAAAATCAGGCCTTCTCGGTGACGGATTAGCTCGCTGCGCGGCATAATCGGCTTCTTATTATAGTACTTCAGATGAGAATAGGAAATCAGCTTGTAGAGATTTTTCAGACCCACCTGATTTTTTGCCAGAATAATAAAATGATAGCGGCGCAGGTTTTTCAGACTGCCCGTCTTCGCCTTCAGGCCCGCCAGCAACGGATTGATGTCAGAGATTTTCTCCGCATGCAGCTCGGTGCGCATTTTTTCAATCAGCTTGATAAAGATACGCCCCAGCACCGCCGCATCCTCGCTGGCGCGGTGATGGTCGAACGGGCCGACCTTGAGTGCCTTTGCCATGCTGTCCAGGCGGTGGCGCGCCATGTCCGGAAACAGGATTTTGGACATTTCCACGGTGTCAATCGAGGTAAAGTCCCGCTGGATGCCCAGCCGCTCACAGCCCTTGTTGACAAACGCCATATCAAAGCCCGCGTTGTGCGCGACAAGCGGCAGATCGCCCGCGAACTCCAAAAAAGCAGGCAGTGCGTCCGACAGGTCGGGCGCATTGGCAACGGTTTCATCTGAAATGCCGGTCAGCTCGGTGATATTCGCCGGAATCGGCTTGTGTGGATTGACATAGGTCTGAAATTCCTCCAGCACCTCGCCGCCGCGCACTTTAACCGCCGCGATTTCCGTAATCTCCTCAAATTCCGGCTTGAGACCCGTAGTCTCCGTATCGAAGCAGACAAAGGTCTCATCCAGCGGCGCGTCATACTTGCCTTTGACAACCGAAACGCCGCCGGAATCGTTGACATAATATGCCTCGACGCCGTACAGCACCTTGAGGTCGATGCCGTTGCGCTCGATGGCGTGCATTGCGTCCGGGAATGCCTGTGCAACGCCGTGGTCCGTCACGGCAATCGCCGTATGTCCCCACGATTTGGCACGCTTCATCAGATTTTTCATCGGGGAAATGCCGTCCATGGTGGACATATTCGTGTGCAGATGCAGCTCGACGCGCTTTTTCTCCGCCGTATCCTGGCGTTCCGGCTTCTTGCTGAGTACAATGCCGGTCGGTTCAAGGATGGTCTCCTTTTCATAGGTATCATAGCTGATTTTGCCCTGCACGGTCAGATACATGCCGGTTTTGATGACGTCCATCAGTTCCCCGGCCTTTTCCTTCGCCATAAACTTGCTGACGCGCATGGAACTCGTCCAGTCGGTGATATCAAAGCCGACCTTGATCCATTCCCTTCCGGTATTTTTACTCTTGATCTCGCGGTGCTCGACAAAGAACACCTCGCCGCGGATGGTCGCGCTGTCCACCGCACCCATTGCCTCGCGAATGGACACAATCGGCTGGTCAAACAGCTTGCCGAACAGGACATTTTCGTTCTTTTTAACCGCAAACGACTTGCGCGGGCGATAGCTCTTTTCCTTCTTCGCCGGGCGCGGCTCCTCCTTTTTGGGCTTATCCGGCGCAGGAGCGGACACTTCCGCCTCAGCCGCCTTTTGCAGGCGCTCCGCGCGCTTTTCCGCGGTTTTTTCGTCGAATTTCCGCTCGGCTTCCTCATCCGCGTGCACCATATTCACCGGGCACTCCAGTCCGGTTTCCGTGCGAATGATCTCCGGCAGCTGACGCAGGTCGGTGGAAAGGTATTCCGCGCCGGTGGACAGCATAGAAACCGAAAGCCCGTCGTCCGTCACCTGCCAGCGGCTATCCGCCAGATAGCCCTGTGCAGACGGCCTGCGCAGCACAAGATAATCGCGCAGGCTCTGGAGATACGGCTCCGTCAAGCTGCCGAGGTCATAGCGCGGCGCGATGCGCACACGCGAAAAGCCATAGGCCGAGCGGATGCCCTTTTCCATATCAAACAGTGCCTTTCGCGGCACAATTTCGTCAAAATGCACCTTGCAAATCACTGCTTTTTTGTCATGACTGACCGCAACGGAGCATACCTCTCCGCCGGAAAGGTATGCTCCATGATCCTGGTCGTCATATCGTTCAAACAGGTCTCCCAATGTTGTCAAGGGTTATCTGCTCTCCTTTATCATCGCATGAATTTCCTTCATCAGTTCATCGACAAGCTGCTCCTGCGGCACTTTGCGCAGGATTTCGCCCCTGCGGAAAATCAGACCTTCACCGTCGCCGCCCGCGATGCCGATATCGGCTTCACGCGCCTCGCCCGGCCCATTGACCGCACAGCCCATGACAGCGACCTTCAGCTTGGCATCCAAACCTGCCACGCGCTGTTCGACCTCATTGGCAATCTCAATCAGATTGATTTTTGTCCGGCCACAGGTCGGGCAGGAAACAATGTTCACACCCGTGTCATTCAGGCCGACTGCCTTGAGGATCGCATACGCCGCGGTGATTTCATGCACCGGGTCTGCCGTCAGCGAAACGCGGATGGTGTCGCCGATACCCAGCGCAAGCAGTCCGCCGATACCCGCCGCCGACTTGATCGTACCCATGTATTCCGTGCCCGCCTCCGTCACGCCGAGATGCAGCGGATAATGGGTCTTCTCATGCATCAGCTGATACGCGCGCATGGTCGTCGGCACACTGGACGACTTGAGCGAAATACAGATGTCATCGAAATCATATTTATTGAGCAGCGAGACATGATACAGCGCACTTTCCACCATTGCCTCCGGCGTCGGCGAACCGTATTTTTTCAGGATTTCCTTTTCAATCGAGCCGGAATTGACGCCGATGCGGATCGGGATATGCCGCTCTCTGCACGCCTCTGCAACCGCCTTCACGCGTTCCTCCGCGCCGATGTTGCCCGGATTGATACGGATTGCACCCACACCCGCTTCGGCAGACGCCAGCGCCAGCCGGTAATCAAAATGAATGTCCGCAACCACCGGAATCGGCGACTGCGCGCAGATGGTCTGCATGGCCTCTGCGGCTTCCATGTCCGGCACGGTGCAGCGGACAATGTGGCAGCCCGCCGCCGCCAGACGTTCAATCTGTGCCAGCGTGGCCGCCGTGTCGCGCGTATCCGTGTTGGTCATCGACTGCACGGCAATCGGCGCGCCGCCGCCGACCGGAACACTTCCCACCATAATCTGTTTGGTATTCATATGCTGTCTCCTTGTTTTTGCCCGTTTTCACACCGCTCAGCCGACCATACGCAGGATATCCTGACAGGTGACATACAGCATAAACAGCATGAGGACGGCAAATCCACCCAGATGAATATAGCCTTCATATTTGCGCGGAACCGGACGCCGCGCAACCAGTTCGATGAGAACAAACAGCAGCCGCCCGCCGTCCAGCGCCGGAATCGGCAGCAGGTTCATCACGCCAAGGTTAATCGAAATAAATGCGACCAGCAGGAAGAAGCTCTGCATGCTGCTCTGTGCGGTCTGTGCGAGCACATCCGTGACGCCGACCGGGCCAGACATCTGATCCATGCCGACCTTGCCGGTCACCAGATTGCCCAGACTGATCCACACCAGCCGCGCAAAATCAATCGATTTATACGCCGCCTGTTGCAGCCTGCCTGCAATCCCCAGCTCCGTCACCTCAAAATTCAGACCGTACCGCAGGGTGCCGTCATATTCCGCCGGCTCCAACGGCACATCGGTCAGCGTCAGCTTTTTGCCGTCACGCTCGACGACAATTTCATACGTTGTATCATCGCCGCGGCTCAGCCCGGTCGAAATGTCCGAGGAGAGCAGGATGCGGAAGCCATCGATGCGTACAATACGGTCGCCTTCCATCAGCATGCTCTCCCCCTGCGACGGGAAGCCGTCTGCAAACGACTCAATCACCGGAATCGCAGCCTCTTTCTGTGGCAGAACGAGCAGCAGGACGATGAGAAAGCCGATGAGGAAATTCATCAGCGCACCGGCGGCGAGAATGAGCGCACGCCAGCCGATGGGCGCACCGGACAGCGTGCCCGGCGCTTCGTCCTCCGAATCCTCGCCATCCATCACACAGGCGCCGCCAAACGGCAGCAGACACAGCTTAAAATCAGTCTCACCGAATTTATGGTGCAGGATCGCAGGACCCATGCCCACCCAGAATTCCAGGACGCGCACACCTGCCGCCTTCGCCGCCATGAAATGGCCAAATTCATGCACAATGATGAGGAAGCCAAACGCAAGAATGGCCAGAATTACAGTTGCTATGGTCAAAAAAACACCTCTTACTCTGCGAGGGAATAGACGACCTCGCGCGCCGCGCGGTCGCTCTCAAGCACATCATCCACCGTGATCTCCGGCAGATAATCCACCGCATCCATCGCCCCACGCACCAGCTCGGGAATGCGGTAAAACGGAATGCGGTCATGCAGAAACAGATCGACAGCCGCTTCATTCGCACCGTTCATGACCGCACCGAGATTGCCGCGGGCAGCTGCCGCACGGCGAGCCAGTCCGAGTGCCGGAAATGCCTCTTCATCCGGCGCAAAAAACGTCAGATTGTGGCGGCGCGGCAGGTCGAGCGGCGGCACCTTGCACGGTACACGCTGCGGATACGTCAGTGCGTACTGGATCGGCAGGCGCATATCCGGGTTGCCCAGCTGCGCGATAACCGAACCATCTTCAAATTCCACTGCCGAATGCACGATACTCTCGCGGTGCACGACAATATCAATGTCATCCGGCTCCACATCGTACAGCCACATTGCCTCGATCAGTTCGAGACCCTTGTTCATCATGCTCGCGGAATCAATGGTAATTTTTGCGCCCATGCTCCAGTTCGGATGACGCAACGCCTGCTCCTTGGTGACATGGCGCAGCTGCTGTGCGCTCATGCCGAAGAACGGGCCGCCGGAAGCCGTCAGCAAAATGCGGCTGAGGCGGTTGCCCGCCGCGCCCTGGAGGCACTGGAAAATTGCCGAGTGTTCGGAATCAACCGGCAGAATGGCGACATCCTTGTCCCGCGCACGCTGCATGACAATCTGTCCCGCGCACACGAGCGTTTCCTTGTTGGCGAGCGCGATGTCCTTGCCCGCGTCAATCGCGGCAATCGTCGGCAGCAGTCCGACCATGCCGACAACGGCAGTCACAACAACGTCTGCCTCCGGCAGCGTCGCCGCTTCAATCAGTCCGTCCATGCCGGACACGACGCGGATATCGGTATCCGCCAGCTTTTTTGCCAGTTCTGCGGCGCTTGCCGCATCGTATACCGCAACCAGCGACGGATGCAGCAGACGCGCCTGCTCCTCCGCACGCACAATGTTGGTGTTCACCGAAATCGCACACACGCGCGCATCGATCGAATCGAGAATATCGACTGTCTGCGTGCCGATGGAACCGGTAGAGCCGAGAATAACAATGTTCTTCATGATTATATCCCCAAAGTCGTAAACAAATGCAACAGCAGTTCCACTGCCGGTGCAACAAAGATCACGCTGTCAAAGCGGTCGAGCACGCCGCCGTGTCCCGGGAAGATTTTGCCATAGTCCTTGATGCCGACCTTGCGCTTGACAATGGAAAACGACAGGTCGCCCACCTGACCGAGCACCGCGCCGAACAGACCGATGGCAACACACAGTGCGATGGACATACCCGCATCCGCCAATGCATTGACTGCCAGGCCGTAGAGCACCATCAGCACCACAGCGCCGGCCACACCGCCGACCGAGCCCTCGATGGTCTTCTTTGGCGAGATAACCGGTGCGAGCTTGTGCTTGCCGAACGCCATGCCTGCAAACAGTGCAAACGTATCCGAGCCCCACGCCGCCAGCAGCGGGATGAGGATATAGACCTTGCCGTTTGCCTCGGTCATGGTGAACATGCGGATCAGGCTCATCAGCATATACGGAATGATAATACCGCCGAAGTATGCACCCGCAATTTCGGTAAACCCGATTTTTTTGTGGCAGCGCAGCAGAATGGCAAACAGTACCACCACGCCCGCCAGCAGCATCGCGCGCAGCCAGTATTCATTGTAGCTGTTGCGCGCGCTCGCCATCGAGGTGCCGAGCGCCAGCAGCATCGCAGCGACCTGCAAATGCCTGCCGTCCTTTCCTGCGACCGCCGCCGTAAATTCCTGCGCCGCGATGACCGACAGCGCCATCATGCACAGCTGTGCGACAATCGGCGGGCAGAAAAACAGCACGACTACGACAACGATCGCACCGACCACGCCAAATGTGACTCGAGTCTTCATATCTTTTAAACGCCTCCGAACCTTCTCTGTCTTCCATTATAGCTTTCAATTGCCTGTTCCAGATGCTCCGGCTTGAAGTCCGGCCACAGAACATCGGTGAAATAAAACTCCGCATACGCAGCCTGCCACAGCAGGAAATTAGAAATGCGAATCTCACCGCTCGGACGGATAATCAGATCCGGGTCGGGCATATGCGCCGTGTACAGGCTTTCGGAAACCGTGTCCTCCGTGATGTCCTCCGGTGCAAGCTCGCCTGCCTGTACGCGCCTTGCAATCGCGCGCACGGCATTTTTGATTTCATCTCGCCCGCCGTAATTGATGCACAGGCTGGCAATTGCCGGATGTTCCAGCTTTGCCGCCGCCTCGTTGCATTCGTCGATGAGGGCGCGGATATCCTCCGGCAGCACGGACAGATCGCCCAGCACCTGCACGGCGACATTGTTTTCCGCCATTGTATCAATCGCTTCCCTGAGATACCGGCGGAACAGGTTCATCAGGGTTTCTACTTCCTCCGCCGGGCGCTTCCAGTTTTCCGTGGAAAACGCATACACGGTAAAGTATTTGACGCCAATATCCTTGCAGTATGTGGCAATCGTGCGGAAGGTTTCCGCACCGACCTTGTGTCCCGCTGTGCGCGGCAGGCCGCGCTTTTTCGCCCATCGCCCATTGCCGTCCATAATCACAGCGATATGCTGCGGAACCGGACGTTCCTGCGGCTGCTCTGCGTCTTTTTTCAGTATATTGAACAACGCCACGCTACTATAACACCGACCTTTCCTTTTCAGGCATGAATCCGCTGAATACGCGATATGGGCGGCTGCTCTCCAGCCGCCCACATGTCCCGAACGTGTAGCAAATGCGTGTCAGACAGACTTCAGCTCTTCCGACTTCTTCACCGTCGTAGCATCGATCTGCTTGATATATTTATCCGTCAGCTTCTGCATCTCCTTCTCGGCGTCCTTCAGCTCATCCTCCGTCATCTCGGACTTCTTCTTTGCAGCCTTCCACTTATCCATTGCATCGCGGCGGATATTCCGGATGGCAACCTTGGAAGCCTCGCCTTCCTTGGAAACCTGCTTGATGAGCTCCTTACGGCGCTCCTCCGTCAGCGGCGGGAAGGTCAGGCGAATGACCTTGCCATCGTTCTGCGGGTTGATGCCGATATCAGAGGTCTGAATGGCCTTGGTAATCTCCTTGAGCAGGGATGCGTCCCACGGCTGAATGGTCAGCGTGCGCGGGTCAGGGGAAGAAATCGCAGCGACCTGGGAAATCGGGCTTGCGGCACCATAATAGTCCACATTGATCTTGTTGAGCACGCCTGCATTGGCTCTGCCTGCGCGGATGCCTGCCAGATTGGAATCCAGAACGTCCAGCGTCTTCTGCATCTTGCTTTCAAACGGTTTCATCTCGGGTTTCATATCGTCAAACTCCTCTCTCTGTTTGGAATCAATTTATACCTTTACCAGTGTACCGATATCCTCGCCCAGAACGGCGCGGTAGATGTTCTCCGGGTCCTTCAGTGCGAACACGAGAACCGGAATGCTGTTGTCCATCGACAGGCTGGTCGCCGTGGTGTCCATGACGCCGAGACGCTCCTTGAGCACATCCATATAGGACAACTGGTCATACTTCTTCGCATCCGGATTGACCGCCGGGTCGGAATCATATACGCCGTCGATGTTCTTCGCCAGCAGAATGATGTCTGCATTGATTTCTGCCGCACGCAGCGCTGCTGCCGTGTCGGTAGAGAAATACGGGTTGCCGGTGCCGCAGCCGAAGATGACAACGCGGCCCTTTTCCAGATGACGGGTTGCCTTGCTGCGGATATATGGCTCTGCAATCTGGCGCATCTCAATGGCGGTCTGTACGCGCACATCGACGCCGCGCTGCTCCAGCGCATCCGCCAGTGCCAAAGAGTTGATGGTGGTGGCCAACATGCCCATGTGGTCCGCGCGGGAGCGCTCCATCTTTCCGCCGCCGTCCTTGACGCCGCGCCAGAAGTTGCCGCCGCCGACAACAATGCCGACCTGTGTACCGATTTCAACGCATCTCTGAATGACATCGCATACCGGCCCGATGACGTCGAAATTCAGGCCGAATTTCTTATCGCCCGCCAGTGCCTCGCCGCTGATCTTAATCAAAACACGTTTATACTTCGGTGTATCCATAAACTATTTCCTCCATGTGCGATTTGTTTGAATCAGGCTGCAAAGTAAAACCCTGTATTGTTTTTCATTCTATATCATACATGATTGCCGTACAGATTGCAAACGGTTTCCGGCAAAAACCTCCCTTGCACGGGCAGAATTCTTCTTCCCGGACGCGACGCTGGTTTTCGGCAAAACAAAAACCCCGAAAAGCAAGCTTTTCGGGGTTTCAATGGCGGAGAGTCAGGGATTTGAACCCTGGGTACGCTCATCACGCACACACGATTTCCAGTCGTGCGCCTTCGACCACTCAGCCAACTCTCCATCTTCGGTTTTTGTCGTTTTCTCTCAGCGACAGGTAATATTATATCCAATCTTCCCGTTTTCGTCAAGAGTTTTTTTGAATTTTTTTAAAAATTTTATTTTTATCTTTTTTCGCATCTAAAATACCCGATTCTTGAGTGAAATGCCAGTTTTACAGAATATTCTCCATCATCTTCCACCTGACAGAAAAAGCTTCCACCTGACAGAAAAAGCCGGCTGCACATACAGCCGGCTTTTGTTCGGATTACTTGATGCAGATGGTCTCTACCTCGAGCTTTGCGCCCTTCGGCAGGCCTGCCACTGCGAAGCAGGAGCGTGCCGGAGCCGCTTCCGGGAAATACTTCGCATAAACTGCGTTGAATGCGGCGAAATCCGCAAGATCAGCCAGAAAACAGGTGGTCTTCACGACATTTGCAAACGTCAGACCAGCTTCTTCCAGAATCGCGCCGATGTTCTGCATGACCTGTTCTGCCTGTTCCTCGATGGTTGTTCCCTCGACCTCGCCGGTTGCCGGATTGATCGGAATCTGGCCGGAGGTGAACAGATAGCCCTCGGTCTCAATCGCCTGCGAATACGGGCCAATTGCTGCCGGTGCCTTCGGGGTAGAAATTACCTTTTTCATTTCGCGCATCTCCTCTCGTTACTTGCCGCCCTTTGCCTTCTTCATACGCTCGGTATTGGACAGAATTGCCTTGCGCATGCGAACGCTCTTCGGCGTGATTTCAATCAGCTCATCCTCACCGATGAACTCCATTGCTTCCTCAATCGACATGATGCGCGGCGGAACGAGGCGCAGGGCATCGTCCGAACCGGATGCACGCATGTTGGTGAGCTGCTTCTTCTTGCAGACATTGACCGCCATATCCTCATTCTTCGGGGATACGCCGACAATCATGCCTTCATATACTTCCGTGCCTGCGCCAATAAACAGCTGGCCGCGCTCCTGCGCATTGAACAGACCGTAAGCGACTGCCGTACCGGTCTCAAATGCGATCAGCGAACCGGTGGAACGCTTGGAAATCTCGCCCTTGTACGGCTGGTAATCATAAAATACCGAGCTCAGAATGCCCTCGCCCTTGGTATCGGTCAAAAATTCGTTCTTATAGCCGAACAGGCCGCGCGCCGGAACCAGGAACTCGACACGCATGCGGTCGCCCTGCGGTGCCATATGCTGGAGTTCGCCCTTGCGCGCACCCATCTTCTCCATAACAGAGCCGAGTGCATCTGCCGGTACGTCCGCAACCATGCGCTCAATCGGCTCATAGCGCTTGCCATCAATAATCTTATACAGCGCACGCGGTGCACCAACCTGGAATTCATAGCCCTCACGGCGCAGGGTTTCGATCAGGATGGACAAATGCATCTCGCCGCGGCCCGCAACGCGGAAGGTATCCGTGTTTTCGGTCTCATGTACGCGGAGCGAGACATCCTTGAGCAGTTCACGGTGCAGGCGCTCGCGCAGCTGGCGGGAGGTGACATATTTGCCCTCACGGCCCGCAAACGGGGAGTCGTTGACGGAAAAATACATCTCAACCGTCGGCTCGGAAATCTTGACGAACGGCAGCGGCTTCGGATTTTCCGGTGCGCACAGCGTATCGCCGATGGTAACATTTTCGATGCCGGAAACACAGACGATATCACCTGCGGAAATGTCCTCAACCGGTGTATGTCCGAGGCTGTCGATGGTGTACATCGACGCAATCTTCGCCTTGTACGGATCGGTATGCTTGTTGTAATTGCAGACCGTCACGTCCTGACCGACATGCATCGTGCCGCGCTCGACACGGCCGATGGCAATTCTACCGACATAATCGTTGTAATCGATGGAAGAAACCAGCATCTGAAGGTCGCCCTCGGTGTCGACATGCGGCGCCGGGATGTGGTTCAGAATGGTCTCAAACAGCGGGGTCAGGTCTTCACCCGGGATATTCGGAGACAGGCTTGCCGTGCCGTCACGGCCGGAGCAGTACAGAATCGGGCTGTCCAGCTGCTCATCATTGGCATCCAGTGTCAGCAGCAGCTCGAGGACTTCGTCGCCGACATCGGACAGACGCGCATCCGGACGGTCAATCTTATTGATAACGATGATAATTTTGTGGCCGAATTCCAGTGCCTTTTCCAACACGAAGCGGGTCTGCGGCATCGGTCCCTCAAAGGCATCGACCAGCAGAATAACGCCGTCTACCATCTTCAGGATACGCTCGACCTCGCCGGAGAAGTCCGCATGTCCCGGGGTGTCAACAATATTGATCTTGGTATCCTTGTAGTGTACCGATGTATTCTTTGCAAGAATGGTAATGCCGCGCTCTCTTTCGAGATCGTTGCTGTCCATGACGCGCTCTTCCACAACCTGGTTCTTGCGGAATGCGCCGCCCTGCTTGAGCATCTGGTCAACCAGCGTCGTCTTGCCGTGGTCGACGTGTGCGATAATTGCAATGTTTCTCAAATCATTTCTGACCATGAAGATCCTCCAAACGCAAAACAAATGCGAATATTAAAATAATTTCGTTGATTTTTATACGTATCTTATTATACCCCGTATACTATGCTTTTTCTATCTCCGATATCGTCAAAATTTCGCCTGTTTTTGTGCATTTTTTTCAGAAATATTTTTAAACTTTTTCTTGACAAGCAGTCGGATTGTGCGTATAATAATATTCGCTGGTTCACGAGAGCACAGCAACCAATATTGCCGAATTGTGTAAGGGTAGCACGACAGACTCTGACTCTGTTTGTGAGGGTTCGAATCCTTCTTCGGCAACCATATTGCCGAATTGTGTAAGGGTAGCACGACAGACTCTGACTCTGTTTGTGAGGGTTCGAATCCTTCTTCGGCAACCAGAATCTGACCGCTCAGAATCCTCTGAGCGGTTTTTCTTTATCCCTGTGAAAAGGAGGCCTCCCTATGCCGCGCATGATGATTGCAGACGAACACACCGGCCTGCGCCCGCTGAACGGCGAGCCGGTTCTGAGCGGTATTTTCGACGGAGATACCTGCGGGCTGCGGCTGGAAAACGGCTGCGTGATTTTCGACGATGGCCAGCCCAACTACCACACGCGCGACGGGCGCGAATTTGCCGAAGTCCTCGAGCTGGAGGACGAAGCCGACGGCATCAGCGGGATGATTGTCGGCTATGTAGAACTGAACTGACACGAAAAAACCGCCCCGGAAGCTCCGGAGCGGTTTTGCTTTTGTATGCAACGCAATCAGATGTTTGGCAGAAGATCCATTTCCTTTGCGACTTCTATATTTGCCGCACCCATCGCGATCTGTGCCAGCGCATCGACAAAGCGCTGGATGCCGGACAGCATCAGTGAGAAATAATCACAGATATCGGTCACCATGCGCTCGAGGTCATCCTGCATGTTGAGCACGATGTTATGGCGCATATAAATCACGCCGTCCTCTTCGTACAGGCCGAACTGGCCGATGGTGCAGAAATTATTACTGTAGAAAATCGCACGCTTCAGCTCCGGCAGGTTGCGCTCCATGCCCTTCGGATCAATCTGAAGGAGGGTCGCATGCATCTGGAACAGTGCGGTTTCCTCGCGCGCCATCTTTGCGGGCGGGAACCACATGTCGATGATGACATCCTGCTGTACCTTGCCCTGCTTGACCAGTTCTACCCGCGTCATCGCCGGATTGCCGTCCTTGCCGTCAAAAAATTCCGTGCGGAATCCGTTCTGCTTGATGACGTCTGCCATGCAGGCAAGCACGCGCTGCTTGGTTTCTTCCATTGCTTTCACCTTCACTCTAAGTTAATTTTGGGTCTCTCAGCCCTTTTTAATGCCGATATCGTGGCGGATATGTGCCTTTTCAAAGTGGATCTTTTCCACATCGGCATATGCCTTTCTGATGGCCTCATCGAGCGTCGCCGCTGTCGCCGTCACGCCGAGCACGCGGCCGCCGCTGGTGACGATTTTGCCGTCATCGGTACGCGCCGTGCCCGCATGGAACACAATCGACTCGGTGACGTTGTCCATGCCGGTAATTTCCTTGCCCTTTTCATAGGCAAGCGGATAGCCGCCGGACGCCATGACAACACAGCACGCCGCATTGTCTGCCCACTTGATATCCATTTCATCCAGCTTGCCGTCGATGACCGCATTCATAATGTCAAACAGGTCACTTTCCAGACGGCACAGAACTGCCTGCGTCTCCGGGTCGCCGAAGCGCGCATTGTACTCGATGACCTTCGGCCCTTTCGGAGTCAGCATCAGACCGAAATACAGCACGCCGCTGAACGGACGGCCTTCCGCCTTCATTGCAGCAACCGTCGGCTTGAAGATGGTATCCATGCAGGTCTGCGCAATGTCATCCGTATAGAAGCGGGACGGAGAAAATGCGCCCATACCACCGGTGTTCGGGCCTTCGTCGTTGTCGTAAGCGCGCTTGTGATCCTGTGCCGACGGCATGGTGGACAGGTGCTCGCCGTCGACAAATGCCAGCACGGAGACCTCCGGGCCGGTGAGGAATTCCTCGATGACAACACGCGCACCCGCGCCGCCGAAGCGGCCGCCGTCAATCGCGTCATGTACGGCTGCAATTGCCTCGTCCTCAGTCATGGCAACCGTGACGCCCTTGCCGAGCGCAAGGCCGTCCGCCTTGATGACGATCGGCGCGCCGTTCTCCTTAATATATGCAATCGCCTCGTCGCTGTTTTCAAATACTGCATAGCCCGCCGTCGGGATGTTATATTTGTGCATCAAATCCTTTGCAAACGACTTGGAGCCCTCGATGATCGCCGCATTTTTGCGCGGGCCAAAGGCACGGATGCCCTCCGCCTCCAGCGCGTCGACCATGCCCAGTGCGAGCGGATCATCCGGCGTAACGACAACCAGATCCGGCTTGTTCTCCTTCGAGAATGCAACGACACCGTCGATGTCGGTCGCCTTGATGTTGACACACTCCGCAATGTCGGCAATGCCGCCGTTGCCCGGTGCGCACCAGATTTTATCTACCTTCGGGCTTTTTGCCAGCGTCATGCAGACTGCATGCTCGCGTCCGCCGCCGCCGATAACCAGAACCTTCATATGGAAATCCTCCTCTATATACCGCCAAAAGTCAGGCACGCCGACCCCGGCGCACCTGACTTTGTTGTCACGGTTTTGTTTCAATCAGTGATGGAACAGGCGGATGCCGGTGAACGACATCACGATGCCATACTTATTGCAGGTCTCAATGACATTGTCATCGCGGATCGAGCCGCCCGGCTGTGCGATGTATGCGACACCGGACTTCTTTGCGCGCTCGACATTGTCGCCAAACGGGAAGAATGCATCCGAACCGACGGTGACGCCGGACTGGGTTGCAACCCATGCCTTCTTCTCCTCTGCGGTCAGCGGCTCCGGCTTGACCTTGAACTTGGTCTGCCATACGCCCTCTGCCAGAACGTCCTCATACTCGTCGGAAATATAGATGTCAATCGCGTTGTCGCGGTCCGGACGGCGGATGCCGTCGACAAACTGCAAGCCGAGTACCTTCGGATGATGACGCAGGAACCAGTTGTCCGCCTTGTTTCCTGCCAGACGGGTACAATGGATGCGGCTCTGCTGGCCCGCACCAACACCGATGGTCTGGCCGTTCTTGACGTAGCAGACGGAGTTGGACTGGGTGTACTTCAGCGTAATCAGCGATACAATCATATCGAGCTTTGCCTGTTCCGGCAGCTCCTTGTTCTCGGTTACGATGTTGGTCAGCATGTCCGCATCGATCTTGAGATTGTTATGTCCCTGCTCGAACGTAATGCCGAAGATTTCACGGCGCTCGATTGCTGCCGGCTCATATGCCGGGTCAATCTGGATGACCGTGTAACGGCCGCCGCGCTTGCTTTTAAGAATCTCCAGCGCCTCATCCGAATAAGACGGTGCAATGATGCCGTCAGAAACCTCGCCCTTCAGATATGCTGCGGTCTGCGCGTCACACTCGTCGGACAGAGCAACCCAGTCACCGTAGGAGCACAGGCGGTCTGCGCCGCGGGCGCGGATGTACGCACAGGCAATCGGGGAAAGCTCCTCGTCAGTATCGACAAAATAAATCTGCTTCTCGACGTCGGACAGCGGCGTGCCGATGGCAGCACCTGCCGGACTGACGTGCTTGAACGAAGCGGCGGACGGCATGCCGGTTGCGGCCTTCAGCTCACGCACCAGCTGCCAGCTGTTGAAGGCATCCATAAAGTTGATGTAGCCCGGCTTGCCGTTGAGCACAGTGATCGGCAGCTCGCCTTCCTTCATATAAATGCGGGACGGCTTCTGATTCGGGTTACAGCCGTATTTCAATTCGAGTTCTGTCATAATTCCATTTCCTCCCGTTTTCAGCAATGCTTGTTGCGGATTACGCTGGATGCCTTGCCGGTCTCCAGGTCGATGAAGCTGACGTACAGCGAAACCTTGTTGTCCTCGTTGAGGTTCTCCCATACCAGATCGGTAAACGACTCCAGATCGCCCTCGATGCGGACGGTCTCCGGTTCGCCCTCGAAAGACGGCAGCGGCGAGCCGTCACCCATATAGGTGTGGATGAAATGACCCAGACCGGCGCGCGGTGCGTCATACTCAAAGAAGAAACGCTTGTTGCAGGCCGGATCGCCGTCGAAGCTCTTGAGGATGGACAGCTCATAGGCGCCGTCCGGCTCCACGATGCCGGAGATGCGCGGGGTATAGTTCGGGCCATCCGGCTCAAACTGGCGGGTACGCAGTGCCTCGATGTAGCTCTTGCCAGCTGCAAGGCCGTCGCGGACGGTGTCGGTCTGGTCGCCGTTGGTGACGATGGTCGCACCGTTGAACGCACGAACCGGATGATAGATAATCAGCGACGGATCGACCATCTTGGACGGATCAAATGCCTCCGTGCGGATGCCGTCCTCGGTCTCCGTAAAGATGCGGTTGCGGCTGTTTTCGCTGCGGCCCATGATAAAATATGCAATCACCGCAGACTTGTTGTCCGCGCTGCGGCCGAGCACGATGCCGCGGCCAGGATAGCTGTTCGCGCGAAGCTGCGCTGCAAGATCAAAAATTTCCATGAAATATGTCTTCCTTTACTCGAAATTGCGGATTTATTCCGAAATCGTGACGATACCGTCGTCCGATACCGACAGTCTTCCCTCACAGAACAGGGAGACCACATGCGGCAGGAGCACATGCTCCGCCTGTGCCATAACGCGCTTCTGGAGCACCTCCGGCGTGTCGCCCGGCAGTACCTCAACTGCCTTCTGTGCGATAATCGGGCCGCCGTCGGTAATGGCGTTGACGAAGTGCACGGTTGCACCCGTGACCTTCACGCCCTTGCGCAGTGCCGCCTCATGCACATGCAGACCGTAATAGCCATCGCCGCAGAACGACGGGATGAGCGACGGATGCACATTGATGATGCGGTTTTCAAACTCACGGCAGAAGCCCTCGTCCAGCACGGTCATGAAGCCCGCCAGCACGACCAGCTCCACATCCTTTTCGTGCAGGAACCGCGCCAGCGCGGCACAGTACTCTGCGCCGGACGCATAATCCCGCTTTTTCATGACATAACCCGGAACGCCCGCATTTCTGGCGCGCTCCAGTGCATACGCGCTTTCGTTGGACGAAATGACTGCGCGCACGCGGCCGTTTTTGATCTCGCCGCGCGCCTGCGCATCCAGAATTGCCTGTAAATTCGTACCGCCGCCGGAAACCAGGACTGCGATATTTACCATAACTGAACTTCCTTCTCGCCGTTTCTGCACTCGCCGATGATGTAGCCGGTCTCGCCCGCCTCAGCGATTGCCTGAAGTGCCTTTTCCGCCTGGTCAGCCGGAACGGCAACGACGAGGCCTGCACCCATGTTGAACGTATTGTACATGTCGCGCTCCGGGATGTTGCCGGTCTTGGCGATCAGGTCGAAGATCGGCGGGGTCGGCAGCGCGCCCTTCTCAATAAAGACGGAGATGTTGTCCGGCAGCATGCGCGGAATGTTTTCATAGAAGCCGCCGCCCGTGATATGGCTCATCGCCTTGACATCGACTGCCTTGATGAGCGACTGGATGGTTTTGACATAGATCTTGGTCGGGGTCAGCAGCTCTTCGCCCAGCGTCTTGCCGAACTCGGCAATATAGCGGCGGACGGACTTTTCATTGATTCCCAGCGTCTTGCGTACGAGCGAATAACCGTTGGAATGTACGCCGGAGGACGCTACACCGATGAGGACGTCGCCGGCTGCCAGCTTCGAGCCGTCAATCATCTTGTCGTGGTCGATGATGCCGACAGAGAAGCCCGCCATATCGTACTCGTCCACCGGATAGAAGCCCGGCATTTCCGCGGTCTCTCCGCCGACCAGTGCGCAGCCTGCCTGACGGCAGCCCTCTGCGATGCCGCTGACCAGCTCTGCGATGCGCTCCGGATAGTTCTTGCCGACTGCGATGTAGTCGAGGAAGAACAGCGGCTGTGCGCCGCAGCATGCGATATCGTTGACACACATCGCAACGCAGTCGATGCCCACGGTGTCATGCTTGTCCATCAGGAAGGCCAGCTTGAGCTTGGTTCCGACGCCGTCGGTGCCGGAAACCAGAATCGGGCGCTTCATGCCCTGTACCGGCGGCTCAAACATGCCGCCGAAGCCGCCGATGGAACCGAGGACGCCCGGAATGTAGGTGCTCTCGACAAACGGCTTCATTTTTTTGACAGCTTCATAGCCGGCGGTAACGTCGACACCGGCTGCCTTGTAACTTTCAGAACGGCTGTTAAGCATTTTCTCCAATCCCACTTTCAAATATATTCTTTTCGATGGTGTCCGGAACCTCAATCGGATATTCTCCGCTGAAGCATCCGTTGCAGAAGCCGCATCTTGCGCCAACTGCTATTTTATTTGTCGCTTCCAGCGACAGATAACCGAGTGAATCAACGCCGATCAGATCGCGGATCTCCTCGACCGTGCGGCCGTAGGCAATCAGATACTTGCGATCCGGTACATCGGTGCCGAAGAAGCACGGATGCAGGAACGGCGGCGCGGAAACGCGCATGTGCACTTCCTTTGCACCTGCGTCGCGCAGAATTTTGACCAGACGGGCACAGGTCGTGCCGCGAACAATCGAGTCATCGACCATGACGACGCGCTTGCCTTCGAGGTTGTTGCGCAGGGCATTCAGCTTGATGCGTACCGAACGCTCGCGGTTGTCCTGTCCCGGCTGAATGAACGTGCGGGCAATGTAACGGTTCTTAATCAGACCGACGTCATACGGGATGCCCGACGCCTTGGAATAACCGATGGCAGCGGTCAGACCGCTGTCCGGCACGCCGATGACGACATCCGCCTCAATCGGGTCTTCCTCATACAGATAGCGTCCCGCCTCCTGCCGCGCATACGCGACCGAAGCGCCGTCGATGACGGAATCCGGACGGGCAAAGTAAATATACTCAAACACACAAGTGGTGTGGTTGCAGTGGATATCGCACTTCATAGTGCGCATCTGGCCATCCTCAATGATGATGACCTCGCCCGGCTCGACGTCGCGGATGAACTCCGCGCCCAGTGCATCCAGCGCACAGGTCTCCGAGGCAAAGATATACGAATCATACAGCTTGCCGAGTACCAGCGGGCGGAAGCCATGCGGGTCGCGCGCCGCGATCAGCTTGCGCGGCGACATGACGAGCAGCGAATATGCGCCCTGCACGCGGTACATTGCGTTGAGCACCGCGTCCTCAATGCTGCCGCATTTGAGGCGCTCGCGCACGATGGTGTACGCCAGAACCTCTGTATCCGAAGAGGAACGGAAAATGCCGCCGTCCAGCTCGATTGCCTTGCGCAGCTCGCCTGCGTTGACAAGGTTGCCGTTGTGTGCAATTGCAAGATTGCCCTTGCAGTGCGTGATGCAGACCGGCTGCGCGTTTTCACGCGACTGAAGTCCGGTCGTGGAATAGCGGACATGGCCGATTGCCATCGTGCCCGGCATGCCGTCCAGAATCTCCTGGTTGAACACATCGTTGACCAGGCCGAGGTCTTTATGGCACTTGATGACACCGTTTTTGTTGACCGCGATGCCACACGCCTCCTGTCCTCTGTGCTGGAGTGCGAACAGCGCGGTATGCGTGTCATGCGCCGGACTGATCTTGTCGACGTCCTTCTCGTTTACATAGATACCGAATACGCCGCATTCTTCATGCAGCTTGTCCTGCATGCCGAACGGCGTGCAGTCTGCTTTTCTCATTTTATATTTCATATAAGCCCTTTGTCCGAAAATTGAGATTTGCCGTGGATTTAGGCGAGGGTCTGCCCGCCCGAGATTACATAAAATTTCCTCCGGTCATCCTGTGCAGGATTGCCTCACTGACATCCTTTGCACCGCCGGGGTCACGTCGGAAGCGATCCCTGTCCAGCTTTTCGCCGGTTTCCGCATCCCACAGTCGGCAGGTGTCCGGTGTGATTTCGTCCGCCAGAACAATCGTTCCGTCGGACAGCCGTCCGAACTCCAGCTTGAAGTCGATCAGATCAACACCGAGCCCGCGCAGAAACGGCTTCAGGATATCATTGATACGGAATGCATATCTGTCGATCACCGCCAGCTCCTCCGGGGTGCACAGCTCCAGCTCAAACGCATGGTACCGGTTTATCATCGGGTCGCCCAGCGACGCGCTGCGGTAATAGTACTCCAGAATCGCAGCGTGCAGCCGCGTGCCCTCCGGCAGGCCGATGCGCGGACACAGCGAACCTGCGGCCACGTTGCGGACGACGATCTTGAGCGGAACCATGTGCGCCCGCCGAATGACGGTTTCCCTGTCGGAGAGCTGTTCGACGAAGTGGGTCGGAACACCCTCCCGTTCCAGCATCTGCATCAGACAGACGGATACGCGGTTGTTGACCGCGCCCCGCCCCGGAACGGCAGCCGTTCCCCGGCTGTCCTTATACGCGGCGATGAGCAGCTCCGGGTCGTTGGTCGCATAGACCTGCTTGGCCCTGCCCTCATACAGCAGCTGTTTCTTCTCCATGAACAACACTTCCTACCGTACCGGCGCGTGCCTTACTTGCTGTATTCGGCGGAAACCTTCGCGTCCTTTGCTTCCACCTTCGCCTGCATGTCCGCCTTGAACTGTGCAAGCTTTTCGGTCAGCGACGGATCGCCGAGTGCCAGCATCTGTACCGCCAAAATGGCAGCGTTGTCCGCGCCGTTGACTGCTACCGTCGCGACTGGGATGCCAGACGGCATCTGTACCATGGAGAGCAGGCTGTCCAGTCCGTCCATGAACGACGACTTGATCGGCACACCGATGACCGGCAGCGTCGTGTATGCCGCAAGCACGCCGCCCAGATGTGCTGCCTTGCCTGCTGCCGCAATGATGACGCCATAGCCATCCGCTGCCGCATTTTTTGCCAGCTTCTCCGCTGCCGCCGGGGTGCGGTGCGCAGAGATAACGCGCACATCAAACGGAACACCGAACGATTCCAGCTTGTTGATGCAGCCCTCCATAACCTTGAGATCGCTGTCCGATCCCATGACAATACATACTTTCTTCATACAGGCTCCTTCTTTCTTGTACACAGACCGTTTTTTGAACAACCATTCAAAACCATCTGCAACAAAAACGCAGGACATCGCGCACAAAAGGCGACGTCCTGCTGTTGTTTTGCATCATTGACCGTTTTCCGCTGAAAAATGGCTGCAAAAATCCCCCTGGCAGAAACGCTGTACAGCGCAGCCCAGGGACGGAGCTATGTTGTCGGAATATCCAGCAAACATGTGTTTCAGGGCTCCTTTCAGCCAAACCGCGAAAGAATCGATCGTATATCATTATTGTATTACAGTTATGTAATCTGTGCAATACAAAGTTTTACTTTTGTAAAAATCTCGGAAAATTTACCAACGAACGCGGTGCTTTTCCGACAGTTTTTGACCTTTTTGTGCTGACGTTTCGGGCAGATGCCGCCCGCCTGTGCCGATTATGCACCCAGCAGTTTCAACCACTGCTGTAAAACATGATCCTTATAGAAAACCGCTGCACGTTCGGTCGCGCGGCCGCTCATCGCGGCGCGCAGTTCCGCGTCATCAATCAGCTGAATCAGCTTCTGTGCGAACAGGTCTTCGTCGCGATTCGGCACGAGGAATCCGCTGACATTGTCTTCGATAATGGTCGCCGGGCCGACACGGATGTCAAAGGCAACCGGCGGCGTGCCGCACGACATGGACTCGACCAGCACCAGTCCAAAGCTCTCTGAAACCGAGGTCAGCGCAAAGCAGGCGGATTTCGCCATTTCCGTCAGCAGCACGCGGTGCTCCAGCGCGCCTGTAAAACAGACATTGTTTTCTATCTTCAGCTGGGCCGCGTATTGTTTGAGCATCTGTTCCAGCTCGCCCTCGCCCGCAATTTTCAGCATCCAGTCGGGATGGGTCGGAACGACCTTTGCCCAGATGCGCAGCAGCGACGGAAAATCCTTGTCCGCATGCAGGCGTCCGGCTGCGATGACCTGTTTTTCCCTGTGCGAAACCGGCGGGATATCCGGCGGCTCGATGAAATTCGGGATGGTCAAGCACTGAATTCTGCTGTTGTGCCCCTGCATAAATTCACGGATTTCCCGTGTAGTCTGGTCGGTCAGCAGCACGAAATAATCGATATTCTGGTATTTTGTCTGGAAATCGTGAATCAGCTTTTTGTCGAACTGATGGTCGGCATGCAGTTGTACAATTTTTTTCACCTGCGACGCACCATATTTGGACAGCAGAATGGCATGTTCATTGCGCGTGGCAATGACCGTGCCGTCTGAAATCGCCTGAATCGCGCGCTTCATCGTGCTGTGCTTGCGGTACAGTATTTTGACCGCGCGCACACCCTCCTGCAAAATCCGAATCGGATTTTTCTGATGCAGTGCATCGGAAAACTGCCGACGGTTCGGCGCATCCTTCGTGAGATAGGTCACAACGACGTTGTCGTTCAACGGATACACAGGCTCACCCAATCGATAGGTACACAATATTTCCACTTCAAACCCCTGCTCCACCAGTGCGTTGGCAAGCGTCGAAATTACCATCTCCACGCCGCCATGCTTCAGATGCAGGCTGGTCAGATATATTTTGTTCGTTTTCACACTAGATGATCCTCTTTTGCTAAGATATCCGCCCTGTTTGTCCGGAGCAGCATCCGGGCTTTGCTGTGCGATGGATGCGAGCAGCGCCCGCATCTGTTCCAGATTTCCGCTCTCCTCCGCAGTCAGCTGTCCGGCTGCCTGTTTCCAGCGGCTGCGTTCCTGTTCGCCCTGCAAGCGGTCGATCTGCTCCATCAGCTGCTCACCCGTGACATCCTGCACATGCAGTGTCACATCCTGCCGCCCGATGGACTTCAAAAAGCCATCGACCTTCATGTCGTAGGAAATGCCGATGCTCGGCACGCCGTTTTCCACGGCAAAAATCAGTGAGTGCAGCCGCATGCCGACAACGAGCGACATGCGCGAGAGCACGGAAATGGTCTCATTGATGGCAATCTGTTCCGAAATAAGAAAATATGGGCAATGCAACTGGCGGATGACTTTTTCCGCCGCGTCACAGTCGTGCGGGTATTCAATCGGGACAAAAACCGGAACCAGTCCATAGGTCTCCCACGCATATTGGGCTGCGCGCGCAATTTCCGGCGCCGCGCGGTCAAACCCCTTCCATTCGCGCAGACCAAAGCCGATATAGCGCCCGTCTGCCGGGATGCCCAGCCGCGCGAACAGCTGCTCCGTCTGCCCGGATTCCAGCTGCTGGATGCAGATGGTCGGGTCTGCCGTGCGCACAATATGCGGATGGGAAACCCCCATGTTCGCCAGCTCCTGCA
Source organism: Butyricicoccus porcorum (assembly GCF_002157465.1). Taxonomy (GTDB): domain Bacteria; phylum Bacillota; class Clostridia; order Oscillospirales; family Butyricicoccaceae; genus Butyricicoccus_A; species Butyricicoccus_A porcorum. The sequence goes on along the minus strand of NZ_NHOC01000002.1, from coordinate 26,323 downwards.
CGGAATCGTCATCGCGCAGCGTGATAATATCGACGCATTTGTCAATGACGCGTGCCGCTGCCCAGCGGTGCAGGCCGCCGTAGACCGGCCCGATGCCGCAGCCATACATCATCACGCGGCAGCCGCGCAGCTTTGCCATGCACAGCAGCAGCAGATAATAATACAGTGATCGGCGGGATGTCGCGTTTTGAATCAGGCTGCCGCCTCCGCTGATAAACAGTACAGCCTGTCCCAGTGCCTTCCACAGTGCCGGAAAGTCAAACGTATGACACGCCTGCACACCGTTTCTGCACCGTGTCTCCTCCGGGCGGCGGGAGGTGACATAGACCGGCATTTCTGCATCCGCCTGATGCAGCTCATGGATGATCGCATTTAAAATCGCGTCATCCCCCGCATTGCCGCGCCCATAAGCGCCGCAGATCACCGCACCGTCGCGCCGTCTGTCCGCACTCCGCTGTGCCATATGTACGGTATGCCGGTACAGCTCCGCGAGCTGCTCCGGCGTTTCACTTACCGCGCGCACACGCGCCGGGTCAACACCCAACCCGTTCAGCATACACGCATCCAGCTGCGCACCGTCTGCCGCACAGCAGTCCGCCGCATGCAGCAGCGCGCACTCCCGTCTGCCATATGCCATGACGTCCTCGCCCGCGCATTCAAACACGAACGGGATGCCGCGCTGTTTTGCAATTCTGCTGCCGCAGCGTGCTGCCACAGCGCCGTGGCAATACAGCAGCTGCGCGCCGTGCAGCACGGCCTCCGGCACGCCGCCCGCCTTCATCCGGACAGGGACAATCTCATAGCCCTCTCCGAGCTGCTCTGCCAGCGCCGCTGTACCCGTCATACCCTGTCCGGCAGTGCCGCCGTCCATAATATGGATAATCTTCATTCAATATCCTCTTACCAATAATCTGGAAATATCTTCAGACAACCGCATTTCTCTGCATGTTTTACAGCTGTCCGGAAAAACTGCGCACAGAAACCGTTCCCATGCGTTTTCACGAAAATGATAGCACACCGTTCCTGCAATGTCAACGCAGCCTCCCCTTCCTATTCGGCGCATTTTCTGCTATACTGACACTCGGAGGGACGACCAATGGATTATTTTGACGCTTTGACAGACAAACGCATTGACAGCGAAACCGCCGACCTCGTCGACCGCCTGCTGGAGCGGCATGCCGCCGCGCTCGTACCGTGCGAAATGCCGCTGTCCGATGTTCTGACACAGATACAGGCGGAATATCCGCTCATCCAGCTTCCGCCGGATGACATCCAGTGCGCACGCACGGCACTCGCCGTCATTGAAACCGCTTTTCCGGAAGATGCGGACTGGCTGCCGCATGACCCCGACGCCCGGCTGGATGCCGCACTCCCGCTCGCGAAAACCCTGCGGCTGGACATTCGCTGCATGGAGGTCTCAAATACCGACACCGGATGTGCGCTGTACACCGAACAACAGGCAGCATTTGAGCGCCGCACTGCCGGGTGCGGCCTCTCATGGTCACCGATGCCGGTGCGCATTTGCGCCGAAACCTCCACCGGCTACTGCCTTGTCACCGGCTCAGATACGCTCGCCGACCGCATCACCTGCCTGCGCGGCATCTCCCGCGAAGATATCGACACGCGGACGCCTGTCCTGATTGCTTGGCTGCGCGCGAAATACGGCGCGGATTGTGTGTAATTCTCACAGAATTTCTAACTTTTTTATGCGGCATGCTTGATTCATCGCCGGTCATTTATTATAATAGTAAAGTATGACATTCGTTTTTACTACTGATTCCGCGCTTTCCCGCCAGGGGAAGCCCGGAAACAAGAATAGAGAGGACTAACTATGGAATCTATTTCCCTTCCCAAACCGTATGTGGATGCAGTTGAGCTCTGCGCCGCACATATCGGTGAATCGGTTACGTTCCGCGGCACGGTGCACCGTGTACGCGACATGTCCGACTTCGCCTTCGTCATCGTCCGCGTCGACCGCGGTCTGATTCAGTGCCTGCTCAAGAATGAGCTGGACGGCATCACCAAGTCTGACATCCGTGACGGCATGGTCGTCGAGGTCTCCGGCACGGTTCATGAGGAGCCGCGCGCAGAAAACGGCTTCGAGGTCGAGCTTTCCGCTGTCTCCGTGCTTGCAAAGCCGTACGACAAAATGCCGGTACCGCTGGGCAAAAAATATATGGGCATCAATCTGGACACCAATCTGGAATACCGTCCGGTTACGCTGCGCCATCCGCGCATGAAGGCCATCTTCCGCATTCAGGGTGCACTGTGCGACGGCTTTGCAGAATATATGATGTCGCAGGGCTTTGTCCATATGAACTCGCCGAAGATTGTCGCTGCCGGCGCTGAGGGCGGCGCAAATATCTTCAAGCTGGATTACTTCGGTCAGAAGGCATATCTGGCACAGTCCCCGCAGTTCTACAAGCAGTACCTCGCGGGCGTATTCGGCCGCGTCTTTGAGATCGGCGGCGTTTACCGCGCAGAACGCCACTCCACCTCCCGCCACCTGAATGAATATATCGGCCTTGACTTCGAGATGGCTTATATCGATTCGATGAAGGACGTCATGGAGATGGAAACCGGCATGCTCAAGTATGTCATGGACTATATCCGTGCACACTGCAAGCCGGAGCTGGAGTTGCTGAAGGCAGATATCCCGACCATCGATACCATCCCGTCCATCACGTTCAAGGACGCAAAGCAGATCATGCTGGACAAGTTCGGTCACAAGTCGAAGAACCGCTTTGACCTCAACCCGGATGAGGAGCAGATGCTGTGCGATTACGCCAAGAGTGAACTGGGCAGCGAATTTATCTTCGTCACCCACTTCCCGTCCGCAAAGCGTCCGTTCTATGCAAAGGACGATCCGTCTGACCCGTCGCTCGCACTGAGCTTCGACCTGCTGTTCCGCGGCCTGGAAATCACGACCGGCGGCCAGCGCATCAACGACTATCAGGAGCAGGTGGACAAGCTGAACGCGCGCGATATGGATGTCAGCCTGTTTGAATCGTTCCTGCTGCTGCACAAGTACGGCATGCCGCCGCACGGCGGTCTGGGCATCGGCCTGGAGCGTCTGACCATGCAGCTGCTTGGTCTCAAGAACATCCGCGAAGCCGCATACTTCCCGCGCGACATGTCCCGCCTCATCCCGTAAGCGGACAACACACAGATACAAGCAAAGGCATGGCCTCCGGGTCATGTCTTTTTTCGCAGGTTGACGCACTGCGCACAGCGCGATACAATAAAAAATAGAAAAAAACACACAGAGGTGCCTGTATCATGACTGTTTTTACCATCACCTTCAGCCCGACCGGCGGCACGCAGAAATGCGCTGACCTGCTGGCAAACGCTCTCTCCCCGGCTCATACCGTGATCGACCTGACCGACCGCACGTTGGATTTTGCATCCATCCCGTTTTCTGCCGATGATGTTTGCATTGTCGCGGTACCCGTCTACGGCGGACGCGTGCCGGATATTGCGGTTTTACGCCTGCGGCAGCTGCACGGCAGCGGTGCACGCGCCGTTCTTGTCGCTGTCTATGGCAACCGCGCATTTGAGGACACACTGCTTGAGCTGCGCGACACACTGCAAGCCACAGGCTTCCGCCCGGTTGCAGCGGTCGCAGCTCTCGCCGAGCATTCGATTGTACGGCAGATTGCCGCCGGCCAGCCGGATGCCGCCGATGCAGCGCAGCTCTCAGGCTTTGCTGCCAAAATTCGGGAACGGCTGGAGAGCGGCAAAATCCCCGAACCGCTTACCGTACCGGGCAATGTGCCCTACCGCGCGTTCGGCGGCGTGCCGCTCAAACCGCAGGCCGATCCGACTGCCTGTAACAGCTGCGGCAAATGTGCTTCCCTATGTCCGGTCGGCGCAATTCCGGCGGACACGCCCGCGGAAACCAATGCCGACGCATGTATCTCATGCATGCGGTGTATTGCAGTCTGTCCGAACGGCGCACGCGCCCTCAACCCGGACATGCTCGCCGGCCTCGCGCAGAAACTGGGCGCAGTATGCGGTGAACGAAAGCAAAACGAGCTGTTCCTGTAACAAAAATCGTACGGGCGGTATCTGTTTTCCACGGATACCGCCCATTTTTGCGCACAAAAAACGGCGGAGCTTCAGCTCCGCCGTTTGCAGCAGACAATTAGTCGTCGTCCTCGATATCCAGGTAATCTTCCAGAGCCTTGAACAGCTTCTTGGTATCGATGTCGTCCTCAACAACCAGCTTGAGCGGCTCGTTCAGGCTGAGCAGGAACATGCCGAGCAGGGACTTTGCGTCAACCATACCGGACTTGCCGTGAATCCAGATATCATACGGGAACTGGGTAACGATCTTGTTGATCTTCTGAATGTCCTCAGTGTTCTTTACGCGAATGGATCTTGTCATTTCAATAGACCTCCTTAAGTATCATGCGACTCCGGCTGTATGGGTGAAGAAAAGCCGGATTGTACTTCATTGGCTTCATTATATCATAGTGTTTTATTTTGTCAAAGGGATTGCCTTATTTTTTTGAATGCTGTGGAATTTTCCACAAAAGCACCAAAAATTACCCCATCCAAGCTCATTTTAGCGGACAAAATTTGTCATCGTACGCTGGCCGGTCACCGGGGGATCCACAACACCCTTGCCGTTCTCGATGAGCTTGAGCAGCCAGGCGATGTTGCGGCCGAGCTTCTGCATGACCTCGACGCCTTCGGTGTCCTGCATGACGTCACCCTTGTTCAGGCCATGTGCTGCCTGCCAGTAATCCGAGGTGGCCATGACCATTTCCATGGTATTCATGTACGCATTGAGCTGCTGGTAGGTTTCCAGACCGCCCGAACGGCGCAGGGTGACGACAGCTGCGCCGACCTTGTGGTGCAGCTTGCTGCCTGCGGCAAAAAATGCGCGGTCGAGGAAGCACTTCATGCCGCCGGCGATGCCGCCGTAATAGACCGGGGATGCGAGAATGATGCCATCTGCCTCCACCATCTTGTCAATCCATGCGTTAACCTCATCGTCCTTCTGCGCACAGTATCCGCTGCCGGTGTTCAGGCAATAATTACATGCCATGCACGGCTTTGCCTTATTGCCGACCTGTACAATTTCCAGCTCAATGCCCTGTTTGTTCAGCTCCTCGCCGATCAGGTTGAGACAGATCTCCGTATTGCCGCCCTTGCGCGGGCTGCCGTTAAATGCAACTACTTTCATATGATAACCTTCCTTTCATCGGTTGCTTCTTTGCTTTTTCCGCTTCTGCCGGTGGCTGCGGACAGCGTGGGACATCAGACGGATATACCAGGGTTTTCCCTTGCAGATAAAATTCCTGTGCCTGCGCTTCATCAAAATAAAATTCAGTTCAAAGCCCAGAAACAGAATAATTCCTGTCATATACATCCACAACATGAGCACCATGATTGCGCTGAGCGAACCATACAGCGCATCATACCGGCTGATGTTGTTGATATAGAACGTAAAAATCATCGTGCAGACAATCCACACGAGCAGTGTGAACACTGCGCCCGGCAGCGCATCTCGTATTTTCATGATGCAGTTCGGCGCGAGATAACACAGCAGCAGCAGAAACAGAAACATCAGCCCGATTGGGATGATATACCGCCCATAATGCCACAGATCCATCAGCCACATCAGCTGCTGCGGAATATCGATATATTTGGTAATCAGCGCATTGATGCTGCGCCCGAGAATCAGCAGGATAAAGCTGCACACAATGGCAAAAATAAAGCCCGCCGCTGTCAAAATCTCGAACAACAGCTGACCGATGCCGCCGCGGCGGTTCGGGATATTATAAATGCGGTTGACATTGTACATGATTGAGCTCATCGTCCGACTCAGGAAATAGATGCCGAGAAGAATGAAGCCGATCATGCGCCAGATCAGTTCAGCGGAAGAAATATTCCCGATATATCGCGTGATAATCGGCGAAACAATGCGCTGAATATCTCCCGGCAGCACGCTGAGCAGATGCAGCAGCGTTGTCTGCGAAACCTTTGTTACAGACAACAGGGAGCTGACGATCAGCAGCAGTGGAAAAATAGAAAACAGCAGGTAATAGGACAGCTCCGCAGACGCCTTCGGAATATTATCCGAAAAATAGCTGCGCACGAGCTGTATTATGACTTCCTTTGTACCTGGCTCGTTTGGATGATTGATATGATTCGACCGGTTTGACAGGATCCCCGCCTCCCCTCTGCTTTTATTCAGTATACCATATTTCTCTTTTCAGGGAAAGCACTTTGTTCCATTTGCTGACGAAACGTCAGCAACAAAAAGGACAGCGTCACGTCCAGCTCGCGCAGGGCGTGCAGGCGTTCCAATCCGCGGCGCGGTGTGCGGTGTGCATATGGCGTCATTGCAAACAGCGTCTGAATGTCCGCCGCATCGTCAATATGCACCTGATAGGTTATTTTGTGCCGCTCTGCCAGCTGAAATCCGTCCAGCCCGTGCTTTTCTTCGCGGTTTTTATATGGGGTATCGTATACCGCGCATTTGAGCTCCCACAAATGGTCTGCCCCCGGCACGACACACAGCACGGCGCCATCCGGCTTGAGCACCCGATGAAATTCCTCCGCAGGTGTCGGCGCGAAAATCGAGCAGATGATATCCGCACAGCTGTCGGCGACAGGCATATGATACACACTTCCTGTGACATACTGGGTAAAGGCATCGCGCTTTGCCGCGTACTGTGTCGCAGACTTGGAGATATCTATGCCGACGCTGCCCGCAAGTTGCCCGCCTTCGTGCAGCACCTGTGCCAGCTGCCGCGTATAATAGCCCTCGCCGCAGCCCGCATCCACCAGCCGCACGGCAGAGTTTCCCGCCGCCAGACGGCGCACCTGTGCGCACAGACCTTCCGCCAGCCCGGCATAATAGCCGCGGTCGAGAAAGTGGCGGCGCGCCATCACCATCTCCCGGCTGTCGCCGGTGTGCTCTCCTGGGCGCGACGATTGCAATAAATTGCAGTAGCCTGCGCGCGCAATATCATAACTGTGGCCATTCCGGCAGCGCAGGGCATGCTCCTCGCGGACAAGCGGCGCGCCGCAGTGCGGACAGATCAACATGATTTCCTCGTTCCTTTCGTTATTCACATAGCTGATATTATAGCACAGGTGTCCTGTCGGTTTCAAATCCGAAACAAATGACACAATCCGACTCCGGTTGCCTTTTCTTTCCTGCGGTGCTACAATAATGGTTGCCAAATCCTACTTTAGGGAGGGATTTCTCTGAATTCATCCGTATGCTGTTTTTCCGGCTACCGCCCGGAAAAAATGCCCGCCGATATGCCGGAAGGTTCCCCTGCGTTCTGTGACATGCAGCAGCGCCTGCGGCGCGCTGTCCGGCGAAAGGCTGACAGCGGCTGCCGGCATTTCCTGTCCGGCATGAGCCGCGGCTTTGACCTCTGGGCAGCAGAGGCCGTACTCGAGCTGGCGCGGGAGGGCTGCCCGATTGACCTTTGGGCTGCCATCGCGTTTCCCGGCATGCAAAAATACTGGGAGCCGGAATGGAGCCGACGCTATGACGCCGTGCTCGACCAGGCTGCCCGTGTGTTCGCCCTGTATGACCGGTATCAGCCGGACTGCTACACGACGCGCGACCGGTTTCTCGTCGAGCAAAGCAGCGCATGCATCTGCTTTTTTGACGGCACACCGGGCGGAACAGCATATACTGTCGGGCTCGCGCGCCGCCGCGGTTTGGAGATTGTCAATCTGGCAGACCCACAGCTGTCCCTTTTTGAAAACGAAACCATTATGAGAGGAAATGTCCCATGAAAGAACTGCTTTCCATGTTCCTGACCTTTGCGCGCATCGGCGCGTTTACCTTTGGCGGCGGTTATGCCATGCTGCCGATTTTACAGCGCGAGGTCGTCGAAAAAAAAGGCTGGTGTACCGACGATGAGCTGACCGATATGTATGCCATCGGCCAGTGCACGCCGGGCGTCATCGCCGTCAATGTCGCCACGTATATCGGCAATAAAAAACGCGGACCGGTCGGTGCCATTTTCACCACACTGGGCGTGATTTTCCCGTCTATTGTAATCATCACGGTCATCGCCTCGTGTCTGACGCATTTCGCGGAATATGCGGTCGTCCAGCATGCCTTTGCCGGTATCCGCATCGCGGTCTGTGCTCTGGTCACCAAGACCATCTACACACTCGTAAAGAAAAATGTAATCGACGCAGCGACGCTTGTCATCTTTATCCTGACATTCTGCTCGGTTGCGCTGCTCGGTGTCTCGCCGGTTGCCGCTGTCCTTGTCTGCGGCCTTGCGGGCGCACTGCTGCACGGCGGAACAAAGAAGGGGGTGTAAGCAATGGTTTATCTCCAGCTGTTTGTTGAGTTCTTTAAAACCGGTCTGCTCGCCATCGGCGGCGGTCTCGCCACTCTCCCCTTCCTCAAGGAAATCGCACAGACGCATTCCTGGTTTTCGGTCAGCCAGCTGACCGACATGATCGCCATTTCCGAATCGACGCCCGGCCCGATCGGCATCAATATGTCGACCTATGCGGGCTTCCATGCCGCCGGGATCCCGGGTGCAATTGTATCCACGCTGTCGCTGGTACTGCCGTCTTATTTTATCATCCTGATTGTATCCCGCTTCATGGAGAAATTCCGCAACTCCCCGCTGGTCAACAACATCTTTTACGGCATTCGTCCGGCAACTGCCGGATTGATTGCAGGCGCCATGTTTGAGGTATTTGTACTGTCGCTGTTCGACACACAGGCCTATGCTGCCAGCGGCTCACTGCTCGACCTGTTCCGTTTTATTCCGATTGTCGTCTATCTTGCGGCATTGGTCGGCGTCTTCCGCCTGCCCAAGCTACACCCTATCGTGTTTATTATCTGCGGTGCAGTTCTCGGCATCGTTCTCCGGCTATAACGCGTACTTCTTTCGCTTGTTTTGCACATATCCCTTGAAATTGTGCAATAAATAGAATACAATCAAATTTAGGCGCTGTCTGAAAACCAAGAAATGACGAATATTTCGCAAAGGCGAGACTGGTTCAAGACAAAAGCACGCTGAAAGCCTTTCGGATTTCAAGTGTTTTTAACGAAGAAGCAGTCCATATTTCTATAAATAGTCAAAATTTTCGACTTTTCAGATACGCCCTAGTACTATTTTGGAGGTTTGGGGAATTTCTCCCCTGTCATATGCTATGCCGGACAATCATCTCGTTTCTGTCGCAGACCAGCCGCTTGTCAGCATAATCGTGCCCGTATACAATGCGGAGCAGTCGCTGCCGCGCTGTTTGGACAGCATCTGCGCACAGACCTATCAGAACCTTGAAATTATTCTCGTCGATGACGGCTCAACGGATGACAGCCTGACAGTGTGCCGCAAGTTCGCCTACCGTGACGCGCGCATTCATGTGCTGTCTCAGCCGAACAGCGGCGTTTCCGCCGCGCGCAACAACGCCATCGAGACCGCCACGGGGAAATACATCCAGTTCGTCGACAGCGATGACTGGATTGATGAAAACATGACCTTCCTGCTGGTGCAGCGCGCGGAACGCGAGCAGGCAGATTTCATCATCTCACATTACTGCCGTGTGGATGGGGAAAAAACCACCGTGCACGGCTTTCTGGAGACCTCAGCCTGCATGAACCGTCTGGAATTCGCACAGGAGCTCATCCGCAATCCCGCCAGCTTTTATTACGGCGTCATGTGGAACAAGCTGTACCGCCGCGATATCATCCGCCGCCATCGCATCTACTGCTATGAGCAGCTCAGCTGGTGCGAGGATTTCCTGTTTAATCTGACCTATATCCTGTGTACTAACCGGATCTGTGCCGTGCGCACGCCGTTGTACTACTACGTGAAAAACGACAAAAGCCTGACGGCAACCACGCTGACACCACATTCCTCCATCGCCATCCGGCGGCAGCTGTTTGAATACTACAAGGTATTCTGCACCGAGCTGGGCATGTTTGAGGAAAATAAAAAACAAATTTACAAATTTCTGGTCGCTACAGCCAAAGATGGCTGATAAAAAAGGATGTGTACGGAATACGCCGCACACATCCTTTTTCTATGCGCCCACAAGCCCCAGCAGCACCGGCACGGCCAACAGCCGCCACAGTGCTGAGCCGCATAGCAGCGCTGTACTGATACCGAGCACGCCGCCAAACCGTCCGAGCGCGGTAAAATAGCCGCGGTTGCCGCGCCCCTGTGCCGCATCCAACACCGCCGCGCACACAAGCAGCAGCGCCGGAATCCAGAATACCGCTGAAATGCCGATGGACACGACGGAAATATAAATCCCCCGCCAGCCCGATTCGACCAGCGCTGCTGCCGCCGAAAATGCCAGCAGAAAACCGCGCAGCGCGGTCAGCAGTCCGACCCACATCATGCGTCCGGGCAGTGCGCCGAGCAAAACTGCGCCGACTGCCCAGCCGAATGTACCGCCGATACACGCCACGACCGTGCGCAGCGAGGGCAGTTCCCCGGTGGCATTCTCCGCCACCAGCGCCGCGAGATCGCCGGCATAGCTGCCCGCGGACTGCGGGATGTGCATGCCGGTAAAGCTGCCTGCCAGCACGCCGCACAGCAGCGCCGCCACCAGAAATGCGAACACCGGCGACTGCCGCAGCCGCCGGACATCAGAAAAGCTGAGCATACCTCGTTTCATCGCCGTTCCCCTTTCCGGTTCCCTGCTAACAAGATATTCTCAGCCTGTTTCTGTTATTCGCTTTTGTCCGCCTGTTACAGCTGGACGGTCTCAATTTCGCCGATCGATCGGAAAATGTCCTCCACCGCAGATTTCATGTGGTTCGGGAAGCGCTTGGAATAGGTCAGGCGGCTCAACTGTGTGCCGTCCTCCCGCTGTTCGCTCTCCACGCAGACGACATTGGTCGCCTTCGCAACGCGATCCTGAATGTATTCGCAGCTCCGTCCCGGAATGGTGGAAACAAGCACGCGGCCGCGTGTCGTTCCGCAGATAGACGAGAGCAGGGTAGAAAACTCCTGCCGTGCGCTGGAGACAATCATAATCTCAGAGCGCAGCATGGATGCGGAGACATCCGGTGCGCAGTCAATGCCGAGGCCGAGATAATGCTCGCGGCGGATGGCATCCTTTTCCGCAATATGAATATGCTTCGGAGTTACTACATTATTTTTTAAAATACCGTCCAGGATACGTTCGGAAAACTCCGTCATTCCGATCATACCAAGTCCTATGCTATGTGGCATGAAAATCACCTCTGTCATATTACTCTGTCCCGGCGCGGGGAAAGGATTCACCGGAATTCTGTCTGCCTGTGCAGGCAAAGATCGAGTATTATTATTTTCATTATAGAGCGATTTTGCGAAATTTCAACTAAATTATTGTCTTGTTTTGATATTTTGGCGTGTTGCCAGATTATTCCCCAATCATCTCGGCCGCTTTGAGATAAATTGCACATTCCAGGCGTTTTTTCTGTAACTCACAGCCCATCTCATACGGTGTTTCAATGTCGCCGTTCATGTTGAAATTCGCCGCCGCACAACCGCCGGAGCAGTAAAATTTTGCCCAACAGTCCTTGCACTTCGGACGGGTGCAGACGTTCAGGCCGGAGAAATGGTTGGAAATATCCATGTCCAATTTTCCGTCATCCAGCGTGCCCATCAGGAACTCCGGATGGCCGACAAACTGATGGCATGGATAGATTTCGCCGTCCGGCGTCACGGCGACATATTCATAGCCTGCACCACAGCCGCGCAGGCGCTTGATGACGCACGGACCCTGCTGCAAATCGACCATAAAGTGGAAGAAATTGAAGCTGCGTCCTTCCTTTTTGCGCTGCTGCATGATGTCAACCAGCTTTTCATACTCCTCGCCGATGCGCGGAAGATCCTTTTCGCTCAGGTCATAACCGGTTCCCGGCTCGCTGGTGACCGGCTCAACCGACAGCTGGTCAAAGCCCTCATCCGCAATCGAAAGCACGTCGTTGGTAAAGTCGAGGTTTTTGCTGGTGAATGTGCCGCGCACATAGTAGTCGCGATCCTTGCCGCGCTGTGCCACCAGCTTTTTGAACTTCGGCACGATGACATCATAGCTGCCGCAGCCGCCCGCTGTCGGGCGCATCTCATCGTTGACGCACTTTCTGCCGTCAAGCGACAGGACACAGTTGTCCATATTTGCGTTGATGTAGTCAATCTTTTCATCATCCAGCAGCAAACCGTTGGTGGTGATGGTGAAGCGGAATTTTTTGTTCTTTTCCTCTTCGATGGAACGGGCGTAGTCAATCGTCTTCGTGACAGTATCCCACGCCATCAGCGGCTCACCGCCGAAGAAATCGATTTCAATGTTACGGCGTGCGCCGGATTTCTCGACAACGAAGTCAATCGCCTTTTTCGCCACATCAAAATCCATCGTCATGCGCTTGCCCATACCGAAATCACCGGTATCGGCAAAGCAGTACTTACAGCGCAGATTGCAGTCATGTGAGACATGCAGGCACAGCGCCTTGATCGGCGCGCCGGTCGGAATGGCTGCCGCAATGTTGATGTAATCGTCGTCTGCGAACAGATAGCCGGCCTGTTCCAGCTCATACAGTTCGCGGTATGCCTCGCGCAGCTGTTCCGGAGTGAACTGGTCAGACAAGCTGCGGAGGATATCCTCCGGACATTCTTCCGTCATACCGGGCGCGACAACGGCAGACAGTGCATAGGCCGCATCGTCGACAACGTGCACCGATCCACTGTTGATGTCCATCAGGATATTGACACCCTTCATGGAAAAACGATGTATCATAAAAAATGTACTCCTGTCAAACAAAAATTTCGGGACTGACAAAACGCCAGTCCCGATCCTGTATTGGATAAGCTGTGTCTTACTTGTCGTGCTCGCACTTCTGGTTTGCTACCGTGCAGGAAGTCTTGCAGGCAGACTGGCAGGAAGTCTGGCACTCGCCGCAGCCGCCCTTGGCAGCAGTTTCCTTAAACGTGCAGGAATTCAGAGTCTTGATGTGAGTCATGGTAATTTCTCCTTCCTAAGTTAAACTATGAAACGCAGATATTACTATTTGCGCCTTTTTTTCTTTTTTGCCGCCGCGCCGGCAAATGCACCCGGCAGCGAAGCGACCAATGTGATGCCGGAGGTCAGTCCGGCGGCCGGAGCGGCAAACGCCGCATCGCGCAGCGTCAGCCCCAGCAGGAACAGACAGCCCAGCAGCAGCACGCCGATGAGCAGCCCCATCGGCAGCTTATGCGCCGGCGCCCGCCGCGCGCCCCAGAAGGACGCTGCAAAGCTGCCGGCTGCCAGCGGCACATACGCCGCCAGCGGTGCAAGCTGCTGGCCGAGCGTACCGGTCGAAAGCAGAGCCGCGCCGCCCAGCGTGCCGCCGAACACCAGCAGCAGGCCGAGCAGCATGGGAGCTGCCCAGTATACCGCCGCCCTGCCGTCTGTCGATTCCGCACGATTCATCCAAAAATCCCTCCCGCATTCGTTCTCACGAATACGTTACGCGGGACGCCGGAAAATCATACGGATTATTTTTCCTCGGACGCATCAGAGTCCTTTTCAATCTTGGAGCGAATCGCCCACTTATAGAACTTCATGCGGTTGCCGCTGGTCTCGATGACAATTTCGTCGTCACGTACCGATACGACCTTGCCGATGATGCCACCGATTGTGCAGATGCGGTCACCGACAATGATCGAATCGCGCATTTCCTTGTCCTGCTTGTCGCGCTTCTTCTGCGGACGGATCAGCATGAAGTAGAACAGTACAAAAATCAGAATCAGCGGGACGAACGAAAGATAGGTCTCCGCACCCGGCATCTGTGTATCCAGTGCAAATGGAATCATTTCGACTTTACACCTCCTGTCGAATTCACAATAAGTCAATTATATACAATCAACCTGCAAATTACAAGCATTTTTCCCGTTTGTCCATGAAATGTTTGACGCTTTGTCTTTGCGCCGCATGCATTTCGGTGTATAATGGGGACAGATCAGCTCTGACAGGAGGTTTGAAACCATGAAAGTGACAAGTACAGGCATCGAAAACGGCTTCTGGGCCGACCGGTTCGGAAAATTCGGCAGTGATCTCTCCGCGAAGGGAAAAAATGTCCGCTCCGTTCCGTTTTCCATCTCGGACGCGCCGGCAGGCACAGTTAGTTTTGCCGTCGTTCTCGACGACAAGGACGCCATCCCGGTCTGTGGATTCAACTGGATTCACTGGACGCTGTGCAACCTGACACAGGCGGAGGTCGCGGAGGATGCCAGCCGGAACAGTCCTGACTTTATTCAGGGCTCGACAAGTTTCCACAGCGCAGCGGGCGACGAGACGCGCGCCGAAGCCTCCTGCTACGGCGGCATGGCACCCCCGGACGCCGACCACGAATACACCCTGACGGTATACGCGCTCGACTGCACGCTGGATCTCACAGAGGGCTTTTACCTCAACGAAATGCTGCGCGCCATGCGCGGGCATGTGCTGGCACACGCACGCGTTTCCGCGATGTACCGGGCTTAATGGCAGCGCTGCCGGAGGACGGCCCCCGCCCTCCGGCTTTTTTTCGCCCAATCGCGTTATTCCGTAATGGTTGTGGAGAAGGTCAGCGTCTCGCTCTCGCCCGGCTTCAGGCAGCGCACGCCAATTTTGTTTTCCAGCGCGTGGTCAAGATAGGCCGTATCCGGCAGCGTGCTCCACGGCTCAATGCAGACATAATTGGTTGGCTTGCCCGTGTACTTGCTCCAGATGCCGAGATACGGGAAATCCTCGAAATCCATGCGGATGCAGTGTGCGGATTTGTCGCTTTTTACACAGACCGACCGCGTCTGCACGTCGTCCAGAATGAGCGCATCCAGCGCAAACAGCTCATCGGTCAGGTACAACTTTCCGTCGGTGAGCGGCACGTCACGTTTTTCCTTCGTAATCATCAGCGCTTCGTTGTTGATGAGCGGGTGCACGGCGTCCCCGTCACCAAAATCGACATAATAATCCGCCATCGTCTCGCCGTCCTCCAGTGCGACATTGTACGCATCATGTCCGCCGACCTCGTAATACATGTCGGTATCGCCGTTGTTCTTCGTGATATGTTCCTTTTTGAGCGTCGCGCCGTCCAGCGTATAGCGCACGGTCAGCGCAAAATCAAACGGATACATCGCACGGGTGTAATCAATCGGCAGAAGGGTGAAGTCGATGCTGGTTTCCGTCTGCGCCGTGCAGGCAAATTCCAGATCGCGGCCAAAGCCGTGCTGTGTGATGGTATATTCTTTCCCTCCGACAGTATACGTCTTGTCCTTCAGGCGGCCGACAATCGGAAACAGGATCGGCGCATGGCGTGCCCAGATCGACGGGTCTGCCTGCCAGACATATTCCGTGCCGGAGGCTCTGGATTTCATGGAGCTGAGCTCCGCGCCCTTGCTGTCAATGACAACCGTGAAAACTTCATTCTGAATCGTATATTGCATCGTTCTCTCTCCTCTGTGCCCGCCGGGTGGTTCAGCGGTTTTTTCATAATTTCAGTGTAACATGCAGCCCGCCGTTCGTCAATGTCACACAGAGCCACATAAAAAATCATTGACATTTCGCCGGATTCGCCGTATAATACACCCGAAAGACAACTGAACACTTGTTCTTGAACTGGGGATCCGCGGCAAGCGGCTGAGAGTGGAGTAACTGCCTCCTTACTCATTGAACCTGTCTGGTTAGTACCGACGTAGGGAGTTTCGAGGTATTCACAGTTTTGAACGATATGAGACCACGGCTTCCGGGTGCCGGTGGTCTTTTTCTTTTGTATTTTATTTTCAGCACACAAGGAGGAATGCTGCATGAAGGTGAACGGCAAATCTGTCCCGGCAGAAGAGGGCATGACCATCTGCGCGCTGCTCGAACAGCAGGGCTATCCGCTCACGCGCATTGCCGTCGAAGTCAACGGCGAAATCGTGCCCAAGGCGCAATATGATACGTTCGCACTGCACGATGCGGATACAGTAGAAATTGTCTGCTTCGTGGGCGGTGGCTGACATGACCATCACCTGTAACGGAAAGCCGCTGGTGCTGGAAGACGGCGCACGCTTGCAACAGACCTCACATGCGCTGATGCCGTCCGCATCCGTGGTCATCCGCAACGGCTTTCAGACAAACGAAGATGTCCTCCTCGAGGACGGCGACAGCATCACACTGATTGAAAAGGGCGTCCTGCCGCCGCAGGAGGTGCTCGAGCACATGATGGCAGCGCGGCACTCCCCACACGTGCATGAAACGGTCAAGCGCGCCTGTGTCGGCATCGCCGGCCTCGGCGGGCTCGGCTCCAACATCGCTGCCATGCTCGCGCGCACCGGCGTCGGGCATCTGATCCTCGCGGATTTCGACGTTGTCGAACCGAGCAATCTCAACCGCCAGAACTATTATGTCTCGCACCTCGGGATGCACAAAACCGACGCGACAGCGGACATCATCCGCCAGATCAACCCGTTTATCGAAGTAGAAACGCACACGGTTCGCATCACAGAGGACAATGCGGCGGACATCTTTGGCGGCTGTGATGTGGTCTGTGAGGCATTCGACAACCCCGTCTGTAAGGCGGAACTGGTCTCCGCGCTGCTCAGCAGCTCGGACACGATCCGCATTGTCGCGGGTTCCGGTATGGCAGGCTATGGCTCTTCCAACGAAATTCTGACCAGAAAACGAATGTCACGCCTGTATGTCTGCGGCGATGGCGAAACTGCCGCGGCAAACGGCGTCGGCCTGATGGCGCCGCGCGTCTCGGTCTGCGCCGGTCATCAGGCAAATATGGCTCTTCGCCTGCTGCTCGGGATCGGGCAGCCGTGACGCCCCTACCTATCTTTATCAAAAACATCTTTCAAAGGAGACTGACACCAATGGCTGATACATTTACCCTCGGCGGACATGAATTTACCTCCCGCTTTATCCTCGGTTCCGGCAAATACTCGCTCGACCTCATCAAGGCAGCTGTCGAATATGCAGGCGCACAGATCGTCACGCTTGCCCTGCGCCGTGCCACCCTCGGCAGCATCGACAACATCCTCGACTACATCCCGGAGGGCGTCACATTGCTGCCGAACACCTCCGGTGCGCGCAACGCCGAAGAAGCTGTCCGCATCGCACGCCTCGCCCGTGAGGTCGGCTGCGGTGATTTCATCAAGATTGAATGCATCCATGAGTCCAAGTACCTGCTCCCGGACAACTATGAGACCATCAAGGCGACAGAAATCCTCGCCAAGGAAGGCTTTGTCGTCCTGCCGTACATGTATCCAGATCTGAACGCAGCGCGCGACCTCGTCAATGCCGGTGCCGCCGCTGTCATGCCGCTCGGTGCGCCGATTGGCACGAACAAGGGGCTTGTTACCAAGGAATTTATCCAGATTCTCGTCGATGAAATTGACCTGCCGGTCATCGTTGACGCGGGCATCGGCAAGCCGAGCCAGGCATGTGAGGCAATGGAAATGGGCTGTGCCGCTGTCATGTCCAACACGGCGATTGCAACCGCAGGCGATATTCCGGCGATGGCTGGCGCCTTCAAGCAGGCCATCGAGGCTGGCCGTACCGCTTACCTGTCCGGTATGGGCCGTATTCTGGAAAAGGCATCCGCTTCTTCCCCGCTGACCGGCTTCCTCGCGGACTAAGGAGGACAGCATCATGAGTGAAATCATCAACGCAAAATATATCACACGCGAAACCAACCATATGGAATACCAGCCGGGCATGGAAATTGTCCCCGGCAATATCATCGATCAGGTTCTGGATGCGCGCGAAAGCTATGACGAAACAAAATACACTGCCGCGGACGTCATCCGTGCCCTGTCAAAGGATGTGCTGGCGCCGGAGGACTTCGCTGCACTGCTTTCTCCTGCGGCACAGCCATATGTCGAGCAGATGGCAAAACGCGCCCAACAGGAAACCCGCAAGCATTTTGGCAATTCTGTCATGATGTTTACCCCGTGCTACATTGCCAACTACTGTGAAAACTACTGCATCTACTGCGGCTTTAACTGCCACAACAAGATCCGCCGCGGCAAGCTGAACATGGAGGAGGTGGACAAGGAAATGTCTGCCATCGCCAAGTCCGGTCTGAAGGAAATCCTCATTCTGACCGGCGAGAGCCGCTCCATGTCCCCGGTGGACTACATCGGCGAAGCATGTAAAATTGCCCGCAAGTATTTCACTGTCATCGGTGTCGAAATCTATCCGCTCAACTCGGATGAATACCGCTATCTGCATGAATGCGGCGTCGACTATGTCACTGTCTTTCAGGAAACCTACAACCCGGACAAATATGAAACGCTGCATCTGGGCGGTCACAAGCGCATTTTCCCGTACCGTCTGAACGCACAGGAGCGCGCACTGATGGGCGGCATGCGCGGTGTCGGTTTTGCCGCGCTGCTCGGTCTGGATGACTTCCGCAAGGATGCCTTTGCGACCGGCATGCATGCCTATCTGATCCAGAAAAAATATCCGCATGCGGAAATCGCATTCTCCTGCCCGCGCCTGCGTCCGATTATTAACAACGACAAGATCAACCCGAAGGATGTACACGAGACCCAGCTGACACAGATTGTCTGTGCCTATCGCCTGTTTATGCCGTTTGCCAGCATCACGATTTCCACGCGTGAGCGCGCGGGCTTCCGCAACGGCATCATCAACATTGCCGCAACCAAAATTTCCGCAGGTGTCTCCACCGGCATCGGCGAGCACATCGACGAAGGCGAATCCAAGGGCGATCCGCAGTTCATCATCGATGACGGCCGCAATGTCGATGAAGTTCGTCAGGCAATTCTCGACCAGGGTCTTCAGCCGGTATTCTCCGACTACATGTATGTTGGCTGATGCTGATTTGTGTGACGCATCGGCTGCTGTGCCCCGATGATTTTTCGGCACGGCTGGAGCGCATTGCAGCGCAGCACCCATATGCCATTGTCCTGCGCGAAAAAGACCTGTCTGAGAGCGAATATGAAGCGCTGGCGCGCGACTGTCTCGCCATCTGCAAACGCTATCATGTCCCGCTGAATGTCAACACACACATCGAAGTGGCGCGGCGCATCGGCTGCGGCGGCGTCCATCTGCCGTTCCACCTGCTGATGCAGTACAAAGACGAGCTGGAGGATTTCACGCGCGTCGGCGTGTCGCTGCATTCGCCGGAAGAAGCCGCACAGCTGGCAGGCACACCCGCAACCTATGTGCAGGCAGGTCATGTATTCCCGACCGACTGCAAGGCAGGGGTGCCACCGCGCGGCCTGTCCTTCCTGCGCAATGTCTGTCAAGCGACCAGTCTGCCGGTCTTCGGCATCGGCGGCATTACAGCGGCCCGCTATCCCGCCGTGCGGAAAACCGGCGCGGCAGGCGCCTGCGTCATGTCCGGTCTGATGACCTGTCAGAACATGGAAGAAACCATGCGGCCCTTTTTATAAGTGCAATCCCCTCTCTGTCCGGTCTGCACCGGATACAGGAGGGGATTTTGTTTCTATTCTGCAAACTTCCCCCGCCTTCGCTTGCTTTTTCCTCCAGTTGCTTTATACTAAAATGGTAAAGGATCACAGGAGGAATGGATTTCATGAAATTACTGATTGTGACAGCTCCACTCGGCAACGGGCACAATGCGGTTGCCGGCGCTGTGTCTGACTGCTTTCTCCGGATGTTTCCGGAATCCGAATGCAAAATTCTGGATATGTACGAATATATCAGCCCGAACCTGAAAAAAGCCACAGCGAGCGGTTATTTTCTCTCGATGAAAACGCTATCCAAATTTCATGGCATGGCGTCCGGCATCATCGACATACAGAGCGAACGTGAATTCAATGAATACACGCCCGCCCGGCTCACCAACGAATTTATGGCATCTGAACTGCGCCATGCCATCCATGACTATGCGCCCGACTGTATTGTCTGCACCATGGTATTTGCCGCACAGGTTGTCGACCTGCTCAAAGAGCGCGGCGCGGTCACCTGCCCGTGCTTTGGCATCATCACGGATTTCACCGTACAGAATTACTGGTGTGACGTTGAGAACTTTGAATATATTGTTGCGCCGAGTGAATATCTCGAGCCGCAGTTCACACGCCGCGGCATTGATTTTGACCGTGTCCTGCCGTTTGGTATCCCGATTCATGAACAGTTTGCTCAGAAGCAGGATCAGCAGGCCATGCGGCGCAAGCTCGGTCTGGACGAAACCCGCCCGGCTGTGCTCGTCATGAGCGGCGGCATGGGGTTCGGCAACATTGAAGAAGACGTCAAAGCCATCGATGAAACCCCGCTCGATTTGCAAATCGTCGTCATCTGCGGAAAAAATGAAAAGCTGCATCAGAAAATTTCCAAGATGGAGACACAGAAGCCGATGACTGTCTATGGCTTTGTCACCAATGTGGATGAAATTATGGACGCCTGCGACTGCCTGCTGAGCAAGCCGGGCGGCATTACAACCTGTGAATCGCTGGCAAAGACGCTGCCTATGCTGATGATTGACCCACTGCCGGGTGTGGAAGACCGTAATGTCGAATTTCTACAGGCAAACGGCGCAGCGATTTATATCACCAAGACCTTCCAAATTGAGGATGCACTGTTCCTGCTGTTCCGCAATCCCGGCCGACTGGAACGCATCAAAGAGAGCATCCGCAGCATTGCAAAACCAAACGCGGCGCGCGATCTGTGCCGTATCATCGCAAAAACCATCATAGAGAAAAAGGAGGAACTGCAATGAGCATTACCTACGGATTTATCGGAAGCGGCAACATGGCAAAGGCCATGATCGGCGGCATCGTCACCTCCGGTCTGGCAAAGCCGGACTGTGTGGTCGCCAGCAATCCGTCCGCCCAAAAGCTCGACCTGCTGAAAGAAGAATTCGGCATTGAAACCATCCTGAAAGACAACAAGACCGCCGCAAAGCTGTCTGATGTAGTCATCCTGTCGGTCAAGCCATATTTGTATGAGCGTGTGATCGCCGAAATCAAGGACATGGTCAGACCGGATGCCATTGTGGTTATGATTGCCGCAGGCCAGACCATTGCCGCAAATGAAGCTCGCTTTGGAAGACCGGTCAAACTCGTCCGCGTCATGCCGAACACACCGGCACTGGTGGGCGAAGCAATGTCTGCTGTCTGCTTCAATACAAACATTACCGCAGACGACAAAAAAATTGTCATGGATATGCTGAACAGCTTTGGCCGTGCGGAAGAAGTTCCGGAAACGCTGATGGATGCTGTCACCGGTGTCAGCGGCTCATCTCCGGCCTATGTGTACCTGTTCATTGAAGCAATGGCAGATGCCGCCGTCCTGCACGGCATGCCGCGTGCACAGGCCTATACTTTCGCAGCACAGTCGGTGCTCGGCGCGGCGAAAATGGTACTGGAAACCGGCATGCATCCGGGAGCGCTCAAGGATAACGTCTGCTCGCCCGGCGGCACGACGATTGAAGCGGTCGCCGCGCTGGAAAGCAACGGCCTGCGCGCTGCTGTCATCGACGCAGTGGACACCTGTGTTAGAAAATCAAAGGAAATGAGCAAATAATCGCTGAAATATGCAAAAATCCCGCACGGTAAACACAATTCCGTGCGGGATTCGTTATTTTTTCAGATTTTGTACAAAAGCTGTCAACTCCGGCGTACAATTCTCTTTTATCAAAATCATACCCTGATTTTTATCCACCATCAGATAAAAATTGGTCTTTGTCTCCACAATCTCCGTGAGCTCGTCATATGGAATGCTGGTATGACCAAGGGCATTGTCCTGCTCAAAATGGTCGCGGTAAAACCGGAAGGTGGAAACCTGTCCCTGGAGCGCATGATTGGATTGATACAGCCGCTTGATGACCCAACTGTTGACCAGATAAAAAATCACCGGAATGAGTACTGCCACAATGATTCCAGCGATAGCCTCTACGGTACTGCCTTTCTTCCAGCCAAGCCATGCCAGCACCAAAAACGCCGCAACCATCGCCAGCTGGAGCAGCCATAGGCGCTGAACTTTGTTCTGTACAGTGCGACTGAACTTGAGGTATTCGTCATAGGTGTATTCAGATTTCGTTTCAAATAATAGTTTCATACGGTCTTCTCTCCTCATAACTGTTTTCTTTTATTTCTGTGCCTTCCATTGACGGAACCGTTTGTCCATCAGTCTTGCCATATTCTGATAATACATCTCTTCCCACGGAAGAAACAGATAGGCTTCATCCTGGAATACCTCGCTGTGATATCGTTCTTCTCCAAAATAGGCGCAGGCATACAGGTCGATATCCGCCGGGAAATATGGTTCTGTCTGCCCTTCGCCGTAATACCACGCAGCAAAAGCCTGTCCTTCCGGATTGAACATCGCAGGATGCAGAATCCCGTCAAATTCCTCCCGGAGGAAATGACGCAAATCACATTCCAACAGCAAGCGGTTGTCAGGCCGACTGCCCTGTTCTCTCACATAGTCGGCAATGTCTCCATATTCCTGCATAAATGTCGCGCTCATCAGCTGATGCTCCATACACCAGCGCAGATAAATCGCCAGATGCTGGTATCCGGTGGCCTCATTGAGCGGAAGAGCTTTTTCCTCAATTTTGCTGTAATGCCATTGCGCATCATCCATACACTGCTCTATGCTGGCAAAAACCTGCTTTTGAATATCTGAACATTCCTGTTGCACGGTAATACAGGTATTTTCACGTTCCGGATCAGCGATAAACCCAATATAGCTCAGGCACTGTTCCGCAAAATCCACGAGATCCGTCGATGAATAAGTGCGAATTTCTTCATAAAACAACGGGATGACCTGATAAAAACAGACGGTATCGCCATCTGGCAGAACGCAGCTGTCCGCCTCACGTTCCTGTACATAGGTGCTGGTGAGGATAACGCCGGTAAACGCTGCCGTTTCATCAACCGGCCCATCCATTTCAATGGAATGTCCGGCCTCCAGCCAGGCATTTTCCTCTACAGGAAAATGTGCGGTTTCCATCAGCAGCTGGACAGCCCAGCCGCCTGTTTCCATATCCCAATCTGACGGAACACAGAGCACCAGCTCTGCTCTGGATTTATTGCGGAATTCCGGCTCAACAGGGACATTCATCTCATGTGCACCCATACCAACTGTCACCAGCGTATAGAAATCCCGTTCCGCATTCGGCTCAATGACATATACATCGACACGAATGCCTTGTTCCACCGTTTCGTGAAAGACAAAGTCAAATTCACCGAAATATGTCTCAATATGGTCTTCTACAGCAATCCGTTGCTCGTCGTCATATAACTCCGGTTCACTGAAATACACCGGGATACCTCCTTTACATGCATTGTTTTCTCTATTGTAGAGGATACGGCAATCCGTGTCAACAAACAAGAAAAAACCGGAACTGAAATCAGTTCCGGTCAAATATGTAGGCATCGACCTATCTTCCCGGGCCGTCGCCAGCCAAGTATTGTCGGCGTAAATGAGCTTAACTACCGTGTTCGGAATGGGAACGGGTGTACCCTCATCACAAAAAACACCTACTATTGAGTTTTGCATTATCTGCGCCCTCAAAACTGAACAGCAATACTCGTGACAGAAGCTTTTTCCGAGTTTACCCAAATCATAATTCAGGTCAAGCCCTCGACCTATTAGTATCAGTCCGCTGCATACATTACTGTACTTCCACTCCTGACCTATCAACCACATCGTCTACGTGGGGTCTTACTTCCGAAGAATGGGAAATCTTATCTTACGGGGAGTTTCACGCTTAGATGCCTTCAGCGTTTATCTCGTCCATACTTAGCTACCCAGCTATGCCCTTGGCAGAACAACTGGTGCACCAGAGGTATGTCCATCCCGGTCCTCTCGTACTAAGGACAGCTCCGTTCAAATTTCCTACGCCCGCAACAGATAGGGACCGAACTGTCTCACGACGTTCTGAACCCAGCTCGCGTACCGCTTTAATTGGCGAACAGCCAAACCCTTGGGACCGAATTCAGCCCCAGGATGCGATGAGCCGACATCGAGGTGCCAAACCTCCCCGTCGATGTGGACTCTTGGGGAGATCAGCCTGTTATCCCAGGGTAGCTTTTATCCGTTGAGCGACGGCATTTCCATTCACATACCGCCGGATCACTAACTCCAACTTTCGTTCCTGCTCGACCCGTCAGTCTCGCAGTCAGGCTCGTTTTTGCGTTTACACTCACTGCACGATTTCCATCCGTGCTGAACGAACCTTTGAGCGCCTCCGTTACTCTTTAGGAGGCGACCGCCCCAGTCAAACTGCCCACCTGACAGTGTCCCCCGACCAGATTCATGGCCGCAGGTTAGAATTCCAATATTCCAAGAGTGGTATCCCAAGGTTGGCTCCACAAATGCTGGCGCACTTGCTTCCAAGCCTCCCACCTATCCTGTACATGAAATATCGAAATCCAATATCAAGCTACAGTGAAGCTCCATGGGGTCTTTCCGTCTAGTTGCGGGAAACCGGCATCTTCACCGGTACTACAATTTCGCCGGGCTGGCTGTTGAGACAGTGCCCAAATCGTTACGCCATTCGTGCGGGTCAGAACTTACCTGACAAGGAATTTCGCTACCTTAGGACCGTTATAGTTACGGCCGCCGTTTACTGGGGCTTAAATTCAATGCTTCGATTGCTCTAACATCTCCTCTTAACCTTCCAGCACCGGGCAGGCGTCACCCCCTATACGTCATCTTTCGATTTAGCAGAGAGCTGTGTTTTTGCTAAACAGTCGCTTGGGCCTTTTCACTGCGGCCTCTTCTCAGAGGCGCCCCTTATTCCGAAGTTACGGGGCCAATTTGCCGAGTTCCTTAACAACCATTCTCCCGTTGGCCTTAGAATACTCATCCCATCTACCTGTGTCGGTTTGCGGTACGGGCACCTGGACAATACACTGAGCTTTTCTCGCCTCTCACGCCATCTGCTTCCCTACTATATTTCGGTCCCTTACGCCCGGGGCAACCATCGCCCGGGTCAGACTTAATGAAAGTGTCCCTCAGCTTAACATCTTCGGTGGTTACGGAATATCAACCGTATGTGCATCGACTACGCCGTTAGGCCTCGCCTTAGCTCCCGACTAACCTTGGGCGGACGAACCTTCCCCAAGAAACCTTAGATTTTCGGCCATTATGATTCTCACATAATTCTCGCTACTTATTCCGGCATTCTCACTCGTATGAAGTCCACGTGTCCTTCCGATCACGCTTCACCCCGCATACGACGCTCCCCTACCCAATGTTTCAAACATTGCCCGAGCTTCGGTTGAATACTTAGCCCCGTTAAATTTTCTGCGCAAAATCACTCGACCAGTGAGCTATTACGCACTCTTTGAATGAGTGGCTGCTTCTAAGCCAACATCCTGGTTGTCTTAGCAATTTCACATCATTTTCCACTTAGTATTCATTTGGGACCTTAGCTGCGGATCTGGGCTGTTTCCCTTTTGACCATGCGACTTATCTCACATGGTCTGACTGCCATGAACCAATTATCCGGCATTCGAAGTTTGATAGGGTTCAGTAACCTCGCGGCCCCTAGCCCATTCAGTGCTCTACCTCCGGTAATCTATCATAACGCTAGCCCTAAAGCTATTTCGGGGAGAACCAGCTATATCCGAGTTCGATTAGAATTTCTCCGCTATCCACAAGTCATCCCCGGCCTTTTCAACGGACGTGGGTGCGGCCCTCCATTGCGTCTTACCGCAACTTCAGCCTGCTCATGGATAGGTCACCCGGTTTCGGGTCTAATACATGTAACTAATTCGCCCTGTTCAGACTCGCTCTCGCTGCGGCTCCGTGACTCCAGTCACTTAACCTTGCTACATACATTAACTCGCCGGACCGTTCTACAAAAAGTACCCGATCACACATGAACGTGCTCTCGGTGCTTGTAGGCACAAGGTTTCAGGTTCTCTTTCACTCCCCTYCCGGGGTCCTTTTCACCTTTCCCTCACGGTACTGCTTCGCTATCGGTCACCAGGTAGTATTTAGGCTTGGATGATGGTCCACCCGTCTTCCCACAGGGTTCCTCGTGTCCTGTGGTACTCTGGATACTGCTAGCGTGCTTCCGATGTCGCTTACGGGGCTGTCACCCTGTTTCGCCGCTCTTCCCAAAGCGTTCAGCTATCTTTCACACTACATATTGCAGTCCGAACCCCTGAGATATTGCTACCTCAGGTTTGGCCTCTTCCGCGTTCGCTCGCCACTACTAGCGGAATCTCTGTTGATGTCTCTTCCTCGCCCTACTTAGATGTTTCAGTTCAGGCGGTTCCCCACTCATACCTATTTGATTCAGTATGAGCTGCATGAGCTTCTCTCATGCGGGTTTCCCCATTCGGAAATCTTGGATCAATGCTTATTTGCAGCTCCCCCAAGCTTATCGCAGCTTGTCACGTCCTTCATCGGCTCCTGGTGCCAAGGCATTCCCCTTGCG
>NZ_NHOC01000017.1 GCF_002157465.1 Butyricicoccus porcorum | reverse complement strand
GGAAACAGCCCAGATCCGCAGCTAAGGTCCCAAATGAATACTAAGTGGAAAATGATGTGAAATTGCTAAGACAACCAGGATGTTGGCTTAGAAGCAGCCACTCATTCAAAGAGTGCGTAATAGCTCACTGGTCGAGTGATTTTGCGCAGAAAATTTAACGGGGCTAAGTATTCAACCGAAGCTCGGGCAATGTTTGAAACATTGGTAGGGGAGCGTCGTATGCGGGGTGAAGCGTGATCGGAAGGACACGTGGACTTCATACGAGTGAGAATGCCGGAATAAGTAGCGAGAATTATGTGAGAATCATAATGGCCGAAAATCTAAGGTTTCTTGGGAAGGTTCGTCCGCCAAGGTTAGTCGGGAGCTAAGGCGAGGCCTAACGGCGTAGTCGATGCACATACGGTTGATATTCCGTAACCACCGAAGATGTTAAGCTGAGGGACACTTTCATTAAGTCTGACCCGGGCGATGGTTGCCCGGGCGTAAGGGACCGAAATATAGTAGGGAAGCAGATGGCGTGAGAGGCGAGAAAAGCTCAGTGTATTGTCCAGGTGCCCGTACCGCAAACCGACACAGGTAGATGGGATGAGTATTCTAAGGCCAACGGGAGAATGGTTGTTAAGGAACTCGGCAAATTGGCCCSGTAACTTCGGAATAAGGGGCGCCTCTGAGAAGAGGCCGCAGTGAAARGGCCCAAGCGACTGTTTAGCAAAAACACAGCTCTCTGCTAAATCGAAAGATGACGTATAGGGGGTGACGCCTGCCCGGTGCTGGAAGGTTAAGAGGAGATGTTAGAGCAATCGAAGCATTGAATTTAAGCCCCAGTAAACGGCGGCCGTAACTATAACGGTCCTAAGGTAGCGAAATTCCTTGTCAGGTAAGTTCTGACCSGCACGAATGGCGTAACGATTTGGGCACTGTCTCAACAGCCAGCCCGGCGAAATTGTAGTACCGGTGAAGATGCSGGTTTCCCGCAACTAGACGGAAAGACCCCATGGAGCTTCACTGTAGCTTGATATTGGATTTCGATATTTCATGTACAGGATAGGKKGGAGGCTTGGAAGCAAGTGCGCCAGCATTTGTGGAGCCAACCTTGGGABVVCDCTTGGAATATTGGAATTCTAACCTGCGGCSATGAATCTGGTCGGGGGACACTGTCAGGTGGGCAGTTTGACTGGGCGGTCGCCTCCTAAAGAGTAACGGAGGCGCTCAAAGGTTCGTTCAGCACGGATGGAAATCGTGCAGTGAGTGTAAACGCAAAAACGAGCCTGACTGCGAGACTGACGGGTCGAGCAGGAACGAAAGTTGGAGTTAGTGATCCGGSGGTATGTGAATGGAAATGCCGTCGCTCAACGGATAAAAGCTACCCTGGGGATAACAGGCTGATCTCCCCCAAGAGTCCACATCGACGGGGAGGTTTGGCACCTCGATGTCGGCTCATCGCATCCTGGGGCTGAATTCGGTCCSAAGGGTTKGGCTGTTCGCCAATTAAAGCGGTACGCGAGCTGGGTTCAGAACGTCGTGAGACAGTTCGGTCCCTATCTGTTGCGGGSGKRGGAAATTTGAACGGAGCTGTCCTTAGTACGAGAGGACCGGGATGGACATACCTCTGGTGCACCAGTTGTTCTGCCAAGGGCATAGCTGGGTAGCTAAGTATGGACGAGATAARCGCTGAAGGCATCTAAGCGTGAAACTCCCCGTAAGATAAGATTTCCCATTCTTCGGAAGTAAGACCCCACGTAGACGATGTGGTTGATAGGTCAGGAGTGGAAGTACAGTAATGTATGCAGCGGACTGATACTAATAGGTCGAGGGCTTGACCTGAATTATGATTTGGGTAAACTCGGAAAAAGCTTCTGTCACGAGTATTGCTGTTCAGTTTTGAGGGCGCAGATAATGCAAAACTCACGAGAAAAAGTTGACGAAATGCACCATTAGCTCAGATGGTAGAGCAACTGACTCTTAATCAGTGGGTCCTGGGTTCGAGTCCCCGATGGTGTACCACTTCTTTCTGGACACCGATAAATACGGTGTGTGGAAATGGCCCGTTGGTCAAGCGGCTAAGACGACGGCCTCTCACGCCGTAAACGGGAGTTCGATTCTCCCACGGGTCACCAATTTTTCTTGACATAACGCAGATAATGTGTTATAGTAACAAAGGTCTTTTCTGAAAAGAAAAGGTAGTAGGTGTTTTTTGTGATGAGGGTACACCCGTTCCCATTCCGAACACGGTAGTTAAGCTCATTTACGCCGACAATACTTGGCTGGCGACGGCCTGGGAAGATAGGTCGATGCCTACACAAAAGCGATCTGAGAAATCAGATCGCTTCGATATTCCTCAATAGCTCAGTTGGTAGAGCATGCGGCTGTTAACCGCAGGGTCGTTGGTTCGAGTCCAACTTGAGGAGCCATTAAGATTGTTCGCCGTCATATAATAGAGTTATGTGACGGCGAAAATCATATACAGACCATTTTGATTATGGGCCTTTAGCTCAGTTGGTTAGAGCAACCGGCTCATAACCGGTCGGTCCCGGGTTCGAGTCCCCGAAGGCCCACCACTTATTTTTCTTTTATTGCAAAAGGGAAAGAGAGCAAAAGGAAGCGGTTGGCTGCAAAACTCGGCTTGCTTATACAGGGGTATAGCTCAGCTGGTAGAGCAGCGGTCTCCAAAACCGCGTGCCGAGGGTTCGATCCCTTCTGCCCCTGCCATTTTGGCCCAGTAGTTCAGTTGGTTAGAACGCTAGCCTGTCACGCTAGAGGTCGACGGTTCGAGCCCGTTCTGGGTCGCCAATGCTGCTATAGCTCAGTCGGTAGAGCGCATCCTTGGTAAGGATGAGGTCAGCAGTTCAAATCTGCTTAGCAGCTCCATTAAGAGCCTGATTTCGTGTGAAATCAGGCTCTTTTCATACGTTTGGGCGCTTAAATCGGAAGAAAATGTTGATTTAAGACGTTTTTAAAACCAGCAGCATTGATGCGACTTTTCGGACTTTATATAACAAAAAGTCCGCTGAAAAGCGGACTTTGGTGGTTTATTTGCACTGAGATAGTTCTTCTTTTTCAGATTGCTCTTGAGGAGCTGTGTTCAGGAACCTGCGGATGAAAAACAGCAATGCCACGCCAACTACGGTCAGCAGATTTTCCAGCGGTGTGGTTTCGTGGACAATCATTTCACGCGACAGGGCAAAGGCGATGATATCCAGAACGGATTCAACCTTGTGGCTGGCGATCATCTTGATGAATTCGACGCCGATGATGATGTAACTGGCATTGCCCAGCCCGGCCTGGAAGGTTGTAGCATTGCCCAGACTGTGCAAAGGCTCGAACGGCATGATCATACCCAGTCCGCAAACAATACACAGCATAAGGACACAAATGCCAATGAACAATTCGAGGATGGATGCTGCTTTGTACAAATGCTCGGAAACAGAGAATGCTTTCATGGATGCCTCCTGCTTGTTATTTATTGTGATATGCTGCTATGATACCATGTTTCGGGTAGGATGACAAGGGGCTGGATATCAGACATATTTCCAGAAATACAAAAAATTGAAAAAAGTCGAAAAAAGTTCTTGACTTTTCCGCGACCATGTTTTATACTATACAAGCACTGCAAAAGTGCGGTGTTCTTCACGCCACACATCAAAAATGGCGTTTTCGATACTCTTTTTGTTGCGATGAGCAGCAGAAAGACCCTTTGCCTCTGTAGCTCAGTTGGTAGAGCAGGGGACTGAAAATCCCCGTGTCGGTGGTTCGATTCCGCCCGGAGGCACCAATATTTGCGGATGTAGCTCATCTGGTAGAGCGCCACCTTGCCAAGGTGGAGGTAGCGAGTTCGAGCCTCGTCATCCGCTCCAGCAAAGCAATCGAGAGATTCGGTTGCTTTTTTCGTATGCAGGAACAACGGTGTGAAACGAACACGCTGCCTCCACCCGTCCGCCAAAGGCGGACTTTGAATTGAGGTACGGGTTCCCTGAAAAAACGAAGTTTTTTTAGGGTGTGATAGCGAGTTCGAGCCTCGTCATCCGCTCCAGCAAAGCAACCGAGAGATTCGGTTGCTTTTTTCGTATGCAGGAACAACGGTGTGAAACGAACACGCTGCCTCCACCCGTCCGCCAAAGGCGGACTTTGAATTGAGGTACGGGTTCCCTGAAAAAACGAAGTTTTTTTAGGGTGTGATAGCGAGTTCGAGCCTCGTCGCGTCGCTGCGGGCTGCATATCATTCGGAAGAATTTTGCGAGCAAAATTCTCCCTCATTCCTTCCGCCACAGCTCCTTTCCAAATCCCAACCGCCGTTGCTGGGTTGTGACTTGGTGCTGGCAACCGAGAGATTCGGTTGCTTTTTTTGTGTTTGCATAGTTTGGGAATTTTCTTCACCTTCTTTTTTGTGTGTGGTTCTGGTATACTGTGTACAGCAAAGAAATGGCGGTGAATTGATGATGGAACTGTTGATGGGACGCGCGGGAAGCGGAAAAACGACTGCAATCCTGCGGCGCATTGCGTCGAGGGAATCCAGCGGAAAACGGCAGATTTTGATTGTGCCGGAACTGGCATCACATGAATATGAGCGCATGCTGGCGCAGAGTACGGGAAATACCGGTTCACGGTTTGCTGAGGTGCTGACCTTTCGGCGCATTGCCAACCGCGTGTTTTCTGAAGCGGGCGGACTGGCGGATACGGTACTCACACCGGCGGGTCGGCTGCTGGTGCTATATGAAGCGGCACGGCGCGCTTCTGACGCACTGACAGTGTATGGCGGGGCCACGCGCAAGCCAGATATTCTGCGCGATCTGCTGCGCGTGCTGGATGAGATGAAATGCAGCTGTGTTTCAGCAGAGGATATGCTGCGGGCAGCAGAGGAAGCGGAGGGACATTTGTCCGACAAGCTGCGTGATCTGGGCGAGATTGCCATGGTATATGATACAATGACAGAAGAGCAGTTGCCTGATCCGCGCGATCAGTTGACGCGTGTGGCGGAACGCCTGCCGGACAGCACGCTGTTTGAACATACAGAGGTCTACCTCGACCGCTTTGACAGCTTTAACAAGCAGGAGCTGGAAATTCTGGCGTATTTGCTCCGTCAAAAGATACCTGTGACGGTTGCGCTGACCGGTGATCCAAAGCAGCCGGAGCTGTTTCCGGAGGCACATGCAGCGATGGCACGGCTGCGCGCATTTGCCGGACGATGTGGCGATTCATTTGAGCTGACCATACAGGAGGACAGCGGCATGCCGCGCCCGTCTGATCTGGCGGTACTGGAGCGGTATGCGTTGGAAGCGCCTGCCCGACAGTTTGAGAGTGATGGTGAAAGCGTACAACTGCATGCAGCGGGAGATTTATTTTCCGAGTGTGAATTTGCCGCGGCGTATATCCGGCAGCTGCTGCGCGAAACAGACGCCAGACGGCGTGATATTGTTGTGACGGCGCGCAATTTTGAGCAATATGCGCCCATTCTGGAGCTGGTATTTGACCGCTATGATATTCCGGTGTTTTTGAGCGAAAAGCATGATATTTTGCAAAAACCGGTGCTCGCGCTGGTCGGCGCGGCACTGCGTACCGTTACAGGCGGCTGGCGATATGAGGATATGTTTGCCTATTTGAAGACCGGTTTTGCCGGGCTGACAGCAGATGAATGCGATGAGCTGGAAAATTATGTGCTGTTCTGGCGCATTCGCGGCACGGCATGGCAGCAGCCGTTTACCGGTAATCCGGACGGCTTTGGCGGCGTGATGGATGACAAAGCACAGCAGGTGCTTGTGCATCTCAATGAGCTGCGCGAACGCGCAGTTCAGCCGTTAATCACATTAAAAGATGGACTGAATCAGGCGGAGACTGCGACGCAGTATGTACAGGCACTGTATACGTTTCTGGAACAGCTGGGCGCGGCGGACAGCATTGCGGCGCGCGCACAACTGCATGAGGATGCCGGACGCTTGCAGACGGCTGAGGAATATCGCCAGCTGTGGGAAATTCTGATCCAGGCAATGGAGCAGTTTGCCTGGGTGCAGGGAGAGGGACAGATGGAAACCGATACGTTTGTTTCGCTGTTCACATTAGTGCTCGCAGAGTATGACGTCGGGACAATTCCGGTCGCACTCGACCGTGTGACCTGTGGCTCGATTGACCGCGTGTGCCATACCGGCATACCGCATCTGATCGTACTCGGCGTGAATGACGGTGTGCTGCCGGATGCAGGCGAAAGCGGCGGCATTCTGTCCGACAGTGACCGTGAAACGCTGCTCGGCCTGTCAGTCGAGCTGGAAACCGGAGAGGATCGCATGGTGCGCGAACAGGCGGCAGTTTACCGTGTGTTTGCATCGGCATCCAGGACGCTGCTGCTGTCGTGGTGTACGGTCGGCGGGGATGGCGATATGCGCCCGTCGTATCTGATCGGCACCGTGCGGCATTTGCTGCACGGCGTGCCGGAGACCAATGAGAGCGGGCTGGAACAGCGTTACCGGCTGGAAGCGGAGCGCCCGCGCTTTGATCTGGCGTGCCGCGGTGCGGCGCGCGATGTCTCCCCGGCGGCACAGGCTGCGCTTGCGGCCTCTCCGGTTCCGATTATCCCACAGGAAAAATCCGTGCGCGGCCCGCTGACACAATCCGATACCATCCATGCGCTGTATGGAAACCGGCTGCGCGTTACCGCATCGCGTGTCGATGCGTTTTATCGCTGTGAATACGCCTATTTCCTGCGGTATGGTCTGCGGGCGAAGGAGCGCCGCCGCGCGGCATTCGACGCGCCGGAAACCGGTACCTTCTTGCACTATGTTCTGGAGCATACACTGCATGACCTGCATGAGCAGGGCGGCACAGGTGCGCCTGCGCGTGATGATGTGCATGCCATGGCAAAGAAATGGACACAGGTATATGTCGAGACCGCGCTGGGTGGTCTGGAACAGCATTCCGCACGGTTCCGCCACCTGTTCCGGCGGTTGGTGCGCATGCTGGATGAAATTCTCGACAATCTGCTGTATGAAATGGAGCGTTCGGATTTCGAGCCGATTGACTTCGAGCTGGACTTTTCACGCGGCGGAGATCTGCCGCCGATTGCCATTGACAGCCCGGATGGCAGGCTGGAGCTGAACGGCAAGGTTGACCGCGTTGACGGCTATATCAAGGACGGCACGCTGTATGTGCGCGTCATGGACTATAAGAGCGGACAGAAAAAATTTGAGCTGTCCGATCTGTGGTATGGGCTGAATGTTCAGCTGCTGCTGTATCTGTTTGCCATCCAGAAGCATGGGACGGAGCGCTACCGCGCAAAGCTGGCACAGCAAATCGATGAAATCGTTCCGGCGGGCGCATTGTATATCCCGACGCGCAGTGCACTGGTCAATGCACCGCGCGGCACGGATGAGGAAACCATCGAGCAGCTGCGGCGCAAACAGCTGCGGCGTTCCGGCCTGTTGTTGGATGACCCCGAAGTGATCGAGGCGATGGAACACGGCATCACAAAGGACGGCGAATTTCTGCCGATTGGCTACCTGAAAAAGGGAAGCATGTCGGCGGCGAGCCAGAACAGTCTTGCGAGCATGGAGCAGCTGGGCAAGCTGAGCAAGCATATTCGGCACATCCTGCGCAGCATGGGGCATGAGCTGATGGAAGGCAAAATGGATGCACGCCCGGTGCGGCGCGGCCCGACGGAGGACGCCTGTACCTGGTGTCCGTACCGCGCTGTGTGCCGCTTTGACGCAAAGCTGGGCGATAAGCCACACAACATCGCCAAGATCAAGCCGGAGGACTTCTGGCAGGAGATTGACCGCGAATTGGAAGGAGAGGATGGACATGGGCGTTAACTGGACAGCGGAACAGCAGGCGGCGATTTCCAACCGCGGCGGTACACTGCTGGTTTCGGCGGCAGCCGGTTCGGGCAAGACCGCCGTGCTGGTTGAACGCGTTTTGCAGCGTGTGACCGACCCGGACAACCCGTGTGACATCGATTCATTTCTCATTGTCACATTTACCAAAGCCGCGGCGAGCGAGATGCGCGGCAAAATTGCCGACGCACTGACTGCACTTGCCGCACAGCATCCGCGCGACATCCGCCTGCGGCGCCAGTTGATGCTGGTACACCGCGCGAAAATCACGACAGTGCATGCGTTCTGCATGAGCCTGCTGCGCGAGCATTTCCACGAACTGGGCCTGCCGCCGGATTTCCGCACGGCGGATGAGAGTGAACAGGCGGCGATGCAGGCAGATGTGCTGGAGGATGTACTCGAAGCGCAGTATGCGCGCGAAGAGGACGGCTTTGCCGCACTGGTCGACATTCTCAGCGCGGGGCGCGATGACAAGCGCCTGCAAGATATTGTGCTGGAAACCTTCCGCAATTTGCAGGCATCGCCGCATCCGGCGCGCGTACTGGCGGGCTATCGGGAACAGTTTGTGCGCCCGTTTGACCGGTTGGCAGATACCGACTGGGGACGCGAGCTGCTGGATACCGCAAAAGGGCGCATTCAATATGCGATTGCCGCGTTGGAAAATGCGCTGGATGAAATGCAGGGTGCGGAAGATGTGCGTGTCAAATATGAACCGGCCTTTCAGGACGATGTAAACGCCGCGCGCACGCTGCTCACGCTGGTTGAGGACGGTGCATGGAATGCAGCGGTGCAGCAGTGCCGTGAGGTGCGGCGCAGCCGTGCCCGGCTGGGCGCCGTGCGCGGCTATGAGGACAAGGCATTTCTCGATCGGCTCAAGCAGGCACGCGAAACCTGGAAGGAAATTTCATTTGAGCTGATGGACAGTGTGCTGTGCATGACGGAGGAAGAAGTCCGGCTGGATATGGACATGATGGCACCCGCCGTGTGCGCGCTGTGCGATACGGTACAGGCGTTCATGGATGCCTACCAGCAGGAGAAGCTGCGGCGCGGTGTCGTGGATTTCAACGACCTCGAGCACTTCGCGGTCGAACTGCTGACCGATGCGGACGGTGCGCCGACCCAACTGGCCAACGACATGCATTTTTCCGAAATCATGGTCGACGAATACCAGGATACCAATGCGGTGCAGGACGCGATTTTTCGCGCAGTCAGCGATGAGGAAAAAAACATCTTTATGGTCGGCGATGTCAAACAGAGCATTTACCGCTTCCGTCTCGCCAATCCAGCGATTTTTCTGCAAAAATATCTGGCGTACCGCGATGCGGAGGACGTCACCGATGCCGCGCCGCGCCGTGTCGTGCTCTCCAAAAACTTCCGTTCGCGCCCACAGGTGCTTGACAGCGTCAATTTCCTGTTTTCTGCCCTGATGAGCGAACAGCTGGGCGATCTGGATTACACTGACCGCGAAGCGCTGCATGTCGGCGCGTCGTTCCCGGAAGGCACGGATGATTACCGCACGGAGGTCTGCCTGCTCGAGACACAGACGGACGATGAGGACGCGCCGGAGGCCATCCGACAGGAGGCGGACTACTGTGCCGGGCGCATCCGGGAGATGCTGGAGGGCGGCTTCCGCGTGACCGACAAACAGACGGGAGAACTGCGCCCTGCCGCCCGGAGGACTTTGTCATC
The DNA here is from genome assembly GCF_002157465.1 of Butyricicoccus porcorum. GTDB lineage: Bacteria > Bacillota > Clostridia > Oscillospirales > Butyricicoccaceae > Butyricicoccus_A > Butyricicoccus_A porcorum. The sequence goes on along the minus strand of NZ_NHOC01000017.1, from coordinate 13,785 downwards.
CTGCTGCGCTCTGCAAAAAACAAGGCGCCTGTTTTCCAGAAGGCGCTGAGTGAATGCGGCATTCCGGCGGGCGCGGATGCGCCGGACGACATGCTGGACACACCGGAGGTGCATACGCTGGTGTCGTGGTTGGAAATTGTGGACAACCCGCGGCAGGATGTGCCGCTGCTGGCGGCGCTGACTTCGCCGCTGGCGGGCTTTACCGAGCAGGAACTGGCAGAGATTCGGCTGGCTGACCGCGACAGTGATTTTTATACTGCGATGCGCGCGTCGGCGGAGACAAACGAAAAGGCGCGCGCGTTTCTGGAACAGCTGGAAGAGCTGCGCCTGTTTGCGGCGGATGTGCCGGTGCGCCAGCTGCTGTGGCATATTGTGGACAGCACAGGTGCAATGGGTATTTTTGGCGCGATGCCGGGCGGACGCGCACGACAGCACCACATCACGGCGCTGACTGAGCTGGCGGGCTCGTTTGAGCGCGGCGGCAGCCGCGGCCTGTTTGCCTTTGTGCGTTTTTTGCGGGAGCTGCGCGAGACCGGCGGCACGCTGACTGTGCCGGACAGCGAGGAAGCCGCAGGCATGGTGCGCATCATGACGATTCACAAATCCAAGGGATTGGAATTCCCGATTGTCATTCTGGCGAACTGCGCGAAGCAGTTCAACGAGCTCGACCTGCACAAGCCTGTGCTGCTGCACGAGCGCATGGGGATCAGCATGCGCTGCCGCGACATGGCGCGCGGCATCCAGTACGACGGGCTCGACCGGCGGGCGATGGCGTGTGCGCTGCGCCGCGAAATGGTGAGCGAGGAGCTGCGCGTGCTGTATGTCGCACTGACGCGCGCAAAGGAAAAGCTCATCTGTACGTGCGCAGTGCGTGATACGGCGAAGCAGGCGGAAAAATGGGCGGCGATTGCGTCGCTCGACCCGATTCCGCCGTATGCGCTGGCGGGCGCAAATCAGTATGCGCTGTGGCTGTGCGTGCCGCTGATGCGCCATCCAAATGCCACGCAGCTGCGCGCACTGTGTTCCCAGCCGCCGGAGCTGGATGTGTACGCACCTGACTGCTTTGCCGTGCGCCTGGTGCCGTATCGACGGCAGGAAGGCGTCGAGCTGGCAGAGGTACACGGGACATTTGCGGAGAGCGAACGGTTGGAGGCGCCTGTGCTGCGCCCATATGCCGCCGATGTACTCAGCGATCTGCCGTCCAAGCTGACGGCGACCGCCATCACCGACTCCTTTCGCGCGCAGGAGGCGCAGGAGGATACCCAGCCGCCAAAGTACAGTACCGAATTGCGGCGTCCGTTCTTTGACCGCGACGCGCGCGGGTTGACGCCGTCGGAAATCGGGACGGCGCACCATCTGTTTTTGCAGTTCTGTGATTTTGCCCGCTGCGAGAGTGCGGAAGGGCGTGCCGCCGAGCGCGAACGCCTGCGGGAACGGCATATTCTGAGCGACGCGCAGGCAGATGCCATTCGGATGGACAACATCGCCGCTTTTTTTGAATCTGACCTCTACCGGGAGCTGAAGGGCGCGCAGGCGGTGCACCGCGAGTTTAAATTTTCCGTGCTCGTCCCGGCGGGAGACTACTATCCACAGGCTGTGGATTTCCCGGAGGAGCGCGTGCTCATGCAGGGCGTTATCGACTGCCTGATTGAAACCAAAGACGGTCTTCTGGTGCTCGATTTCAAGACCGACCGCGTGCCGAAGAGCCGGGTGCGTGAACGTGCGGAGCAATACCGTGCCCAGCTGTCCGCCTACCGACGCGCGGCGGAGGAGGTGTTCGGCAGGCCGGTGCAGGCGTGTGCGCTGTTTTTCCTGCACAGTGGGCAGACGGTCTGGCTGCGCGGGACGGAATAAGCCATACGGCGGAAAATCAGAAAAAAACCGCGAAAAAGACCGCGAAAAAGACCGGGTTTTCGGTATAGCCCGCCGATTTCCGAGGAAAACCGCCTCCGTTCAACAAAATATGCTCGAAACAAAAAAGTTCTTGCATTTCAAAGGCCGTTGTGATATCATAATTTTACGACTGTAAGGCTTATGCGGAAAGAGGTGAATCGAAAATGAAGGAAGGAATCCATCCGGACTACAAGCCGACTACCATTCGTTGTGCTTGTGGCGCTGTATATGAGACCGCTTCCACCAAGGAGAATATCTCGGTAGAAATCTGCTCCAAGTGCCACCCGTTCTTTACCGGTAAGCAGAAGCTCGTTGATACCGGCGGACGTGTTGACCGCTTCAAGAGAAGATTCAATCTTGACAAGTGATTTTATGAACCCGTCCCTCTCTGGGGCGGGTTTTTGCTTGCCGGATTTGTTACAAAATACGAGGATTATGGAGGAATGACAGATGTTAAAGGAACGCGCAACGGAATATTACAACAACGGCTACAACTGTGCGGAGACCATCATCCGTGCGGCAAATGACGAATACCGGCTCGGCCTGACTGAGGAGGCCATGAAGCTGTGCGGCGGCTTTGGCGGCGGCATGGGCTGCGGCAAGGCATGCGGTGCGCTGTGCGGCGGCATCAGCGCCATCAGCGCAAAGCTGATCGATACCAAGGCGCATGAAACACCGGAGCTGCGTGCGGACTGCACCAGGCTGGTCGCGGCATTCAACCGCATTCTCGGCGACACCGAATGTAAGAATCTGAAGGCGAAATATTATTCAGGCTCCGGCTGCCTGGAGACCGTCCTGCTCGGCTGCGAGGCGCTTGAGAGCGTCATGGAGTGAGAACAGTCTGAAATTCGCACGGAAAGGAGTCGCTTTTTGTCAGCGGCTTCTTTTTTTGCCCATTTTGATTGAAAAAGCGGGAAAATCATAGTATGATATAAAATTGATCTGATATACTATTTTTTGACGAAAGAGGGTGTGTCCTGTGGCCGGGAAACACGGGCAGATGTCCGAATCGCTGCTGGTCGGAACGCTGCTGGCGCTCGCCGGCGGATTCATGGATGCCTATACCTATCTGATCCGCGACCAGGTATTTGCCAACGCACAGACCGGCAACATTGTCCTGTTCGGTGTTCACCTGATGAACGGGGAATGGCGGCAGGCTCTGCATTATTTTATCCCGATTGTGTCCTTTTCCGTGGGCGTGCTGCTCGTGCTGGCGATTCGGGCACGTATGCAGGAAAACCGCACGCTGCACTGGCGGCAGCTGGTGCTTGTGCTGGAAATTGTCCTGCTGTTTGTAGTGGCATTTTTGCCGCAGCAGATGAATATGCTGGCAAATGTGCTGGTGTCGTTTACCTGTGCGATGCAGGTCGAGTGCTTTCGCAAGATTCGCGGCGTGACCTGCGCCACGACGATGTGTACGGGCAATCTGCGCTCCGGCACCGAGCTGCTGTGGAATTACCGCAGGTCGGGCGATCCCGACCAGAAGCGGCGCGGAATGCATTATATTATTGTAGACCTCGTGTTTGTCGCCGGGGCAATGCTCGGCGCACTGGTCACGCGGTTTACAGCGGAAAAGGCCATTCTGACGGCATGTGTGCTGCTGGGCGCGGCGTTTATCGCCATGTTTTTGGAGGAAGATATCTTTACCTGACCGGAAGGAGGGACAGGCTGTGGAAGAATGGATGGAAGAAATGGAGCCGGACCGGGCGGTGCTCGTCGGCCTGCATGCGTCGGTGTTTACCGCAGAGGAGGACGCGACCTGGGAGACTCTGGACGAGCTGGAGGCGCTGCTGGAGACCGCGGGCGGCGAATGCGTCGCAAAGATGCTCCAGAGCAGGAATGCACCGGAAGCACGGACTTTTATCGGCGAAGGTAAGTTGCAGGAGTTGACTGAACTGGCGCGCGACAACGATGCGACGCTGATTGTATTCGACAATGAGCTGTCGCCGTCGCAGATGCGTGTGCTGGAGGAAGCAACCGGGCGGCCGGTGCTCGACCGCAGTGCGTTGATTCTGGATATTTTTGCCCAGCGCGCCCGCACAGGCGAGGGCAAGCTACAGGTCGAACTGGCACAGTATCAGTACATTCTGCCGCGTCTGTCCGGTTTGGGCAAGACCATGTCCCGTCTGGGCGGCGGCATTGGCACGCGCGGCCCGGGCGAGAGCAAGCTCGAAAGCGACCGGCGCCATATTCGCCGCCGCATCGACCGCCTGCGCCGCGATCTGGAGGATGTGCGCCGCGTGCGCGCTGTCCAGCGCCGCCAGCGAAAAAAGGCGGAGCTGCCGTTGGTTGCCATTGTCGGCTACACCAATGCGGGCAAATCGACGCTGCTCAACACGCTGACCGATGCGGGCATTGAGGCGAATGACCGCCTGTTTGACACGCTCGACCCCACAACGCGCAAGCTGCGCATTTCCGACACACAGGAGATCCTGCTGTCCGATACCGTTGGATTTATCCGCAAGCTGCCGCATCATCTGGTGTCCGCTTTCAAGGCGACGCTGGAGGAGGTCGCATATGCCGACCTGCTGCTGCATGTCGTAGACATTTCGCGCGAGGACTGGCGCGAGCAGGCGGAAACAGTCGACAAGGTCATTACACAGCTCGGTGCACAGCAGATTCCGCAGATTCTCGTGTGCAACAAGGCGGATCTGTGTGAAAATCCCGACCTGATCCCGTCCGGCGAGGACATTGTGGCGATTTCCGCCAGGCAGGGGCGCGGCATGGAACAGCTGCTGGCGGCGATTGAAAAGGCGCTCGGACGCGGCAAGCACCGCATTACCGTCTGTATCCCGTATGCGGACGGCTATCTGCTCGACGTCATCCATAAGGAAGCAGCGGTGTTTGCCACCGAGTATACCGGCGAGGGCACAAAGCTGGAGATCGAATGCGATGACAAGCTGTATGGTCAGCTGCGCGGATATGAGGTTGCGGCGGATGAATGACAGCTATCTGGTTCCCGCAGGGTACGGCGAGGGGCTGTATGAAGACCGGCGTTCCAAATTCATCGGCGAGATTTTTCCGGTGGAAACGCCGGAGGAGGCCATTGCCAGAATCGCGGAAGTGAAGGCAAAATACCGCGACGCACGCCATCACTGCTATGCCTATATCATCCGCGAGGGCAATTACATGCGCTATTCGGACGATGGCGAGCCGCAGGGCACGGCGGGCATGCCGATGCTCGATGTGCTGCGGCGCGAGAACATCACCAACGTCTGCTGTGTGGTCACGCGCTATTTCGGCGGCGTGCTGCTCGGCACAGGCGGGTTGGTCCGCGCGTATACCAAAAGCGCACAGCTCGGGCTGGAGGCGGCAGGCATCAATCAAATGAGCAGCTATTCCGTCCTGCTCATCACCTGCCCGTATTCACTGCTCGGCGTGGTGCAGAACATCCTGCCAGAGCACGATTGCATGACAGATGACATCGAATATGCCGCCGATGTCACGTTGACCGTCACGCTGCCGGAGGGCGGGGAAGAAGCACTCGCGGCGGCGCTGCGCGACGCGACCAGCGCTGCGGTCGATGTCGAAGTGATGGAAAGCCGCTTCATGGGGCGGCGTCTGCGCTGATCCAACTGTCTACATAAAAATTTTTCAGAAAATTTGCGAAAAAAAGAGGAGTTTGCGGGAGCAGTACGGTATTTATTTATGTACGGGATTTTTCGCAGACGAAGCAGCGAAAGGGGGGCACGCCGATGCGCGAGGATCAGGAACGGCTGGAACGGCTGACGCTGGCAGATTGGGCGACGTTTGCGGACGAAAGCCGCGGACGGGAAAGCGATACCCCGCCGTGCCCGCGCCGCACCTGCTTTCAGCGCGACCGCGACCGCATTGTGCACTGCAAGGCGTTTCGGCGGCTGGGACACAAAACCCAGGTCTTTATTTCCCCCGAAGGAGACCATTACCGCGATCGGCTGACGCATACGCTGGAGGTCGCGCAGATTGCGCGGACGATTGCGCGCAGCCTGCGGCTCAATGAGGATCTGACCGAGGCAGTGGCGCTGGGGCATGACCTGGGGCACACGCCGTTTGGACATGTCGGCGAGCGCACGCTGGACAGCCTGTGCAGCGAAATCGGCGGCTTTCACCACAACAGGCAGAGTCTGCGCGTGGTGGACTGTCTGGAGCGCGACGGCGATGGGCTGAATCTGACATATGAAGTGCGCAATGGCATCGTCTGTCACACCGGCACGGCGCATGCGGAGACACCGGAGGGGCGCATTGTCCACTTCGCCGACCGCATTGCCTATGTCAACCACGACATCGATGACGCCGTGCGCGCCGGACTGATTGTCCCGGCAGACTTGCCGCGGGAGGCGGTGCGCGTGCTCGGCGCGACGCACGGCGACCGCATTGACACGATGGTGGCAGATATGGTGCGCTATGGCGAGACTGAGCATGACATCGGCATGTCTGCCGAGGTGCACGACGCCATGATGGAGCTGCGCGCTTACCTGTTCCGCGAGGTTTATGCCGGGCAGGCACAGGAAGAAGCACACAAGGTCGACGGATTGCTGCGCACGATGCATGCGTATTTTACGCGGCACACCGATGAGCTGCCCGAATTTTATAAAAAACACATCGAACGTGACGGCGCAGAGCGCGTTGCCTGCGACTATATCGCGGGCATGACCGACCGCTTTGCCGTTGCAAAATACACCGAATTATTTATTCCAAGGAGCTGGAACATCAAGTGATTCCCGCACGGGAGAAGGGAAACGCACATGGCAATTGATGATCGTTTTATCGACGAGCTGTCCGCACGGTGCGACATTGTCGACATTGTTTCCCGCTATGTGGCGCTCAAAAGAGCGGTAACAACTATTTTGGGCTGTGTCCGTTCCACAACGAAAAAACCGCATCGTTTTCCGTTGCGCCTGACAAGCAGATTTTTCATTGCTTTGGCTGCGGCGCGGGCGGCGGGCCGATCCGGTTTATCATGAACATCGAAGGGCTGGATTTTCCGGATGCTGTCCGGTTTCTGGCCAGACAGTACAATATGGAGGTGCCCGAAACCGGGGAAAATCCCCGGCACCGGCAGGAGCGCAAGCGTGTGCTCGCGGCGCTCAAAGATGCGGCGCGGTTTTTCTATGCACAGCTGCACGGTCCGGCGGGCACGCAGGCACTGCGGTATTTCCAGCAGCGCAGACTGAGCCGACGCACGATGGGCAATTTCGGGCTGGGCTATGCGCCCGATTCGTTCCACGCGCTGCTCGACGCGATGACCGCACAGGGCTATACAAAGGAAGAACTGGCGGCGGCCGGTCTGATTGCGCGCAGTCAGAACGGTACATATTACGACAAGTTCCGCAACCGTGTCATGTTCCCGATCATCGATGTGCGCGGCGATGTCATCGGCTTCGGCGGGCGCGTCATGGATGACAGCAAACCGAAATACCTCAATTCGCCCGAGACTATGGTCTTTAACAAGCGGCGCAACCTGTTTGCAATGAACCTTGCCAAAAAGACCAGGAGCGAGTATTTCCTGCTCGCCGAGGGCTACATGGATGTCATTGCACTGCATCAGGCGGGCTTTGACAGTGCGGTTGCCTCGCTCGGCACGGCACTGACCGACGAGCAGGCGCGCCTGCTCACACGGTATACCAAGACCGTCATTGTCTGCTATGACGCAGACACGGCGGACAGACCGCTTCTCAGCGCGCGATTGATATTTTGAAAAAAGCCGGGCTGCGTGTGAAAATCCTGCGCATCCCGGGCGCCAAAGATCCGGATGAGTTCATCAAGGCAAAGGGGGCGGAGGCGTTCCGCAAGCTCATTGAGCGCTCGGACAACGACATCCGCTACCGCATTGAGTCCGCACGCGACAAATATGACTTCACGGAGGATGACCAGCGCATTTTGTTCCTGCGCGAGGCGGCGGGGATCATCGCGGCACTGGAAAACCCGGTCGAACGCGATGTCTATACCGCTTCGACCGCGAAGCTCGCGGGTGTGACGCAGGCTGCGTTCCAGCAGGAGGTCAAAAACGCGCAGACACGGCTTCAATATCAACAGAAGCAGCAGTATCATCGGCAGGTGCGCGCACCCGCACAGGCAGCACAGCCAAAGGAGCGCACCATTCATTACGACAACATGCGTTCTGCGCGCGCGGAAGAAGGGCTGCTCGCACTGCTGTTCTCCGACGCATCTCTTTTGCCGGATATGCGGGAAAAAGTTCGCCCGGAGGATTTTTCTTCTCCTGTGCTGGGCAAAATTTATGGACACGCCATTGCGCTGTTCGACAGCGGGCGCGGTATTACCGTTTCGGCGCTGGAGCCTGTGCTCCAGCCGGAGGAAACCGAACTGCTGGTCGCCGCATTGGGCACGGAAATTTCTGCGGATCGGCGGCAGAAAGCAATGGAGGATTATATTGATATTATCGCGGAGCAGAAAGCTGCGCGTGATATACCCGGACAGGATGGCGAGGATCCGCTGCTGCGCAAGGCACAGCTCCAGCGGAAAACCAAGCGGTTCGACGGGACAGAGGGGTAAGGCGTATCGGCATAACATATTGCTGGTATTGCATTTTCAGTTACATTTTTGGAGGCTTAAAGAATGACACAGGACATGGACATGGATGTAAAGAAGCAGGCCGTTATTAAGGATCTGTTGGCGCTGGGTAAGAAAAAGGGCAAGCTCACGCTGAAGGAAATGTCCGATGCGCTGGACTCGATCAGCATGGAGTCGGATGAGCTGGATAAGCTGTATGAGGATTTGGATAAGGCCGGCGTAGAAATCAAGGGCGCCGAGGCGCTGGTCGTTCCGTTGGATAATGAAGAGGAATTCTCCGAAGACGCAGTTGAAGAGGTTCCGAAGGAGGAGCTCGAGGACACCGAGTCGCTCGCAGAGGGCTTTGCGATTGATGACCCGGTGCGCATGTACCTCAAGGAGATCGGTAAGGTTGACCTGTTGACGCCGGAGGAAGAGGTTCAGCTGGCGGAAAAGATGCAGGCGGGCAATGAGGCAAAGGCCCGTCTGGAAGAAATCGAGAAAAATCATGAAAAGGTGGATGAGACCGAGATGCAGGCCATCCGCAAGGCGATCCGCGGCGGTGAAAACGCCAAGAAACGCCTGTCGGAAGCCAACCTGCGACTGGTTGTCTCCATTGCAAAGCGATATGTCGGCCGCGGCATGCTGTTCCTCGACCTGATTCAGGAGGGCAATCTCGGCCTGCTCAAGGCGGTTGAAAAGTTCGACTGCACCAAGGGCTTCAAGTTCTCCACCTATGCGACCTGGTGGATTCGCCAGGCGATTACACGTGCGATTGCCGACCAGGCACGCACCATCCGTATCCCGGTGCATATGGTCGAGACCATCAACAAGGTCATCCGCGTTTCCCGCCAGCTGTTGCAGGAGCTGGGTCATGACCCGCAGCCGGAGGAAATCGCAGAGGAAATGAATATGCCGGTCGAGCGCGTGCGTGAGATCCTCAAGATTGCACAGGAGCCGGTTTCACTCGAAACCCCGATCGGCGAGGAGGAAGACAGCCATCTGGGCGATTTCATCCCGGATGATGACGCACTGGAGCCGGCAGAGGCCGCTTCGTTTACCCTGCTCAAGGAGCAGCTGGTTGAGGTGCTCAAGACGCTGACGCCGCGTGAAGAAAAGGTTCTGCGCCTGCGCTTCGGCATTGAGGACGGCCGCACCCGCACCCTCGAAGAGGTCGGCAAGGAGTTCAACGTAACCCGTGAGCGCATCCGCCAGATCGAGGCAAAGGCACTGCGCAAGCTGCGCCATCCGAGCCGCTCCAAAAAGCTGAAGGACTTTTTGAACTGAGGCACAGTAATTTATTCCCAGAGAGGAGAACTCAACATGGTTCGGCGCGATAAAGACAACTATTATCTGGATATGGCGGAGGTCGCGCTGGAGCGCGGCACCTGCCTGCGCCGCAATTTCGGCGCGGTCATTGTCAAAAATGACGTCATTATTTCTACCGGCTACAACGGTGCACCCGCGCGGCGCGCCAACTGTATCGACCTGAATGTCTGCATCCGTGAACAGCGCAACATCCCGCGCGGCACGCATTATGAGTTCTGTCGTTCGGTACACGCGGAGGCCAATGCCATCATTGCCGCCTCGCGCGAGGAAATGCTCGGCTCGACGCTGTATCTCGTCGGACGCGATGCACAGACCGGAGAAATCATGCCGGATGCCAATTCCTGCCCTATGTGCAAGCGGCAGATCATCAATGCCGGTATCAGCCGCGTTGTCATCCGCCGCGACCACGACCATTATGACGTCGTGGACGTGCAGGAATGGGTCGATCATGACGAGCTGCTTGACGGCCAGATCGGCTATTGATTCATATAATTTCATTGTTTTGCAGAACAGGAATCTCATCCCCCTGAGGGAAACGGGATTCCTGTTTTTTTATCGATGGATCAAGAACACAAAAGTTCACATATTCAACTGTTGATTTGGTCAACCATTTGTGTTAGACTTATGTCTGTTCATCAATATGGGCGAAAGGAGGTTACACATGAACCAACGGGATAAAGAACGGGAAAACCAGCTGATTGTGGAATATTTCCAGACAATGGATACCTACCGGCGTCTGAACTGGGACAGCTTGCTGAAAGGTGTTTCCGGAAGGGAAGTCCAGTTTCTCAAGACAATCGAGCGGTTTCACTGGACACATCCGGAGGTCCCGGGGTGTATGTCAACGATCTTGCAGAGAAGCTGGGGTTACCAAATCCGCAGTTTCCAAAATGCTGCGGCATTTGGAGGAGCGCGGGCTGATTGAGCGGCGCGTTGATCCGGATAACCGCCGCAATACGTTTGTCTGTCTGACAGAAGAGGGCTTTGCCATGGGTGAGCGCCAGCGGGAAAACTATGATGCATTTCTGATGCGCGTTGTGGACTCGCTCGGGAAACACGGTATCTGGACATTGTCGCCGGAATGCGCGAAATGGCACAGTGCATGGCACGTGAGCTTGAATGGGCAAACGAAAATAAAAAAACAGAGGAGGAAACCTGATGCGAGCAATATTTGGCTATTTAAAGGGATCATGGCGGACCGTCTGCGTGGCTTTTGCGCTGCTGATCGTGCAGGCATATTGTGATCTGACGCTGCCGACCTACATGAGCAATATTGTCGACGTCGGTATCCAGCAGAACGGCATTGAAAGCGCCGTGCCGGAACAGATCCGGGCACAGACGCTGTCCGATCTCGAGCTATTTATGACCGACGATGAGATTGAACGGATCAAAACCGGCTATTGGGAAGGCGAAGACGGAATCTGGACGCGCAAGACCTATCTGGATGACGAACAGATGGATGCGCTGGCAGATGCGTTTTCCGTTCCGATGGCGATGCTTTATCAGATGGAAAACAGTGATACGCAGGCGGACAGCACACAGGCGGTACACAGCATGGACGAACTGCGGCAAGCGCTGGATATGGGCCTGGTGACCAAAGACCAGCTGCTGCAAATGCGTGAGCAGGCACTGGACCAGATGGACGGAATATCAGACAGCACGATACAGCAGATCGCCGTCATGTACATTCAGCAGGAATATGAAGCGATGGGCATTGACATGGGCGAGTACCGCAACCACTATCTGTGGAGCATAGGCGGAAAAATGCTCGGCCTCGCCGCACTCAGTGTCTGTGCGGCAATGATTGTCGGACTGCTTGCCAGCCGCACCGGTGCAGGCATCGGACGCGACCTGCGAAACAACGTGTTCGGCAGGGTGCTGAAATTTTCCAATGCCGAGATGAATCAGTTCTCTACGGCATCGCTCATCACGCGCTGTACCAATGATATTCAACAGGTACAGATGGTCTGTGTTATGCTGCTGCGCATGGTGCTGTATGCACCGATCTGTGCGGTTGGCGGCGTTCTCAAGGTCGCACACACCAAAACCGGTATGGGATGGATTATTGTCGTCGCTGTGGCCGCAGTATTTGCAGTGATTGGCACACTGATGTCACTTTCTCTGCCGAAGTTTAAGAAAATGCAGTCACTGGTTGACCGGCTGAACCTGATTAGCCGTGAGATTCTGACCGGCGTTATGCCGATCCGTGCATTCAGCCGGGAAAAGCATGAGGAGGAGCGCTTTGCGGGCGCGAATACCGATCTGATGCGCACACAGCTGTTTACCAACCGTGTTATGACCTTTATGATGCCGGCGATGATGCTGGTTATGAACGGCATTACTGTCATGATTGTCTGGTTCGGCAGCAAGGGCGTCGATCTGGGCAATTTGCAGGTCGGCGATATGATGGCATTTATCAATTATACGATGATGATTGTCATGTCGTTTATGATGCTGACCATGATTTCTATTATGCTTCCGCGCGCCGGCGTTGCAGCGGAGCGCATCAATGAGGTACTGCACACCGAGCCGACTATTATCGACCAGCCGAAGCTCACCGGAGAAGAAGAACAGCGCGATTGGCAGGGACGCATTTGCTTTGATGACGTTTCGTTCCGGTATCCGGGTGCAGATAACGATGCATTGGAGCACATCAGCTTTACCGCAGAGCCGGGCAAAACAACTGCGATCATCGGCTCGACCGGCTGTGGCAAGACGACATTGCTCAATCTGATTCCACGTCTGTACGATGTCACAGAAGGTCGGGTCACGCTGGACGGCGTGGATGTGCGCGATATTACGCAGAAGACGCTGCGCGACCAGCTGGGCTATGTGCCGCAGAAGGGCATTCTGTTTTCCGGCGACATTGCGTCCAACCTGAAATTTGCCGAAGGCGTCACGGATGACGACATGAAACAGGCTGCGGAGATTGCGCAGGCGACCGAGTTTATCGAAGGCAAGCTCGACCGCTATCACAGCCCCATTGCACAGGGCGGCAGCAACGTATCCGGCGGACAGAAGCAGCGTCTGTCAATTGCGCGTGCCGTCGCCAGACATCCGAAGGTGTTCCTGTTCGATGATTCGTTCTCCGCATTGGACTATAAGACTGACGCCGCGCTGCGCCATGCGCTCAGCGAAAATGTCGGCGATGCAACGGTCATTATCGTTGCACAGAGAATTTCTACCATTCTGCATGCCGATCAGATCATTGTACTCAATGAGGGTAGAATTGACGGCATCGGCACACATGCAGAGCTGCTGCGCTCGTGCCAGACCTACCGGGAGATTGCGGAAAGCCAGCTGAGTGCAAAGGAACTGGAAGGAGGCGCTACCAAGTGAGTGAACCGAGAAGACCGATGCACCGGGGACCGGGCGGCCCTCCGGGAGCAGCCGTAGAAAAGGCAAAGAATTTCCGGGGTACCCTGCGCAAGCTGCTGTCCTATATCGGCAGCTACCGCTTTGGCGTACTTGCCGTTCTGATTTTTGCCGTTGGCAGCACGATTTTCAACATTTCTGGCCCGAAAATTTTGAGTAAATCCATTACCATCCTGTATGAAGGATTGGTGGCAAAGCTGTCCGGCACCGGCGCGATTGACTTTGCGCGGATTGGCAAAATCCTGCTGTTGTTGCTTGGCATCTATCTGCTGAGCGCAGGTTTTGCCTTTATTCAGGGCTGGATTATGACCGGCATCACGCAGAAGGTCTGCTTCCGGATGCGCCGGGAAATCAGTGAGAAAATCAATCGCCTGCCGCTGGGCTATTTTGAGAGCCGCACGGTCGGTGAAGTACTCTCCCGTATTACAAACGATGTCGATACGCTCGGACAGAGCCTGAACCAGAGCGTGACGCAGTTGATTACATCGGTGACAACAATTGTCGGTGTTCTGATTATGATGCTGACCATCAGCCCGCTGATGACACTGATTGCGCTTGTCATCCTGCCTGTTTCGCTGCTGTTTGTCATGCTGGTCGTGCGCATCAGCCAGAAATATTTCCGCGCACAGCAGAAATATCTGGGCGATATCAATGGTCAGATTGAGGAGACCTTTTCCGGTCACAATGTCGTGCGTGTGT
>NZ_NHOC01000016.1 GCF_002157465.1 Butyricicoccus porcorum | reverse complement strand
ACCTGTACCACCGCATTTTTCATCCACATCGGGCTGCATGCCGGATGGATGGGCGTATTCCACGGCATCGAGCCGCTGCTTGCGCTCGCTGTGCTGCTCCCCGTCCTGCTGCGCAGGCATTGTCCTCCGATTCTGTCCATCGGCGCAGGACTGGCTGCACTCCTGACCGGCATGGCGCACATGCAGGATGCGCTCGCACCGCTCTCCGATTCCCCGCTGTTTGCGCGTCTGCTCGCGCAGTGCGCTTCCCCGCTGTCGGGGCTTCTCGCGGGCACAATCATCACAGCCATCCTGCAAAGCTCGTCCGCCTGTATCGCGCTGCTGCAAACCATCTCCTCCTCCGGCATGCTCTCGCTCGGCAGCGTTGTGCCGGTCATTCTGGGACAGAACATCGGCACCTGCGTCACCGCTCTGCTCGCCAGCCTGCGCGCCGGACGCGCCGCCCGACAGACCGCCCTGCTGCACCTGCTGTTCAATGTCATCGGCGCAGCAGCCGTATTCCCTCTGCTGCTCATCATCCGGCAGATATGCCCTGCATGGCTGAGCATCCCCGCCGACAGCGCGGCAATTGCATGGGTACATCTCGCGTGCAACCTCGCCGCCGCAGGCATCTTCCTGCCGCTGCGTCGCGTCATCCTCGCGCACATGACACAAAACAGCCCCCGCAAACGCGAGAGGCTGCCTGATCGCCCGATGTTCAATTTGCGTCAACAATCCATGCATTCGGAATGTGTCGCCCCTTGTCCGGCGTAACCGCCGAAGAACGCGTGATGTTGCGCCCGCGGTAATACATGACAGCGGACGAACCGCCGTCCAGATTGCACGCCTGATACGCGCCGTACTGATACAGAATATCGGTCAGATCGCCCAGTGTAATGCCGATGGAATATCCCGGCTGCCGCCCGTCGATCACGGTCAGCAGCATCTGACCGTCCTTCGTCTGCCCGATGACCGAGCGCGGCTGCAAGCCCCAGCCGGAAGAACCGCTGATGAGTTGTTTCCCGTTGACGATCAGTGCCGGACTGAACTGCATGGCATCACGCGTGCCGCGTGGCAACGTACTGGAAATATTCAACCGATTGCCGCTGTCCATGCCGATGACCTTCATCTTTGTATCCAGCGTGTCAATCACCGTGCGCCCGCCGGAAACAACCATGCCAAACACATCGCCGCCGTTGCCTGTACCTTCCGGGTCAGAAAAACCGCTCGCATTGATGCCGAGCACGGCATTGGTGCTGCGACAGATCTGCTTCAGATAGCTGCCCGAGCTGCCCAGCGTATCCGACACAGCAAGCCGTACCTGCCCGGGATTTTTGACAATCGCCATGCGGCCGGAATAGCCGTCGCCCTTCAGTCCGACAATCACAATGCCGTTGCGCGTATCAATGGCACACACCGGGTCGCCATATATTGTCTGAATCCCGGTCTCCTCTTCATCATAATCCGCCTGGTCGATCATCAGATAGCCGTCTTCATCCAGCACATCGCTCTTCTTATGTGCTGCCATATATGCCCAGAACGACTTCTGGTCAATTTCCGCATATGCCTCAGAGAACTGCTCGCGGATATCATCCCAGGTATCGACCGCTTCTTCGCCCGTGTCATCGAATGAGGTGTCCGTTCCGGTGTCCCAGCTGCTGTTATACTCTTCCTGCCGGAGTTCAATCGTCATGCGTCCGCTCATAACATCGTCAATGACCGACTGCGGCAGGAACATCGTCGCCAGCCACTGGTGGTTCATCGTGCCCATTGCAGTCTCGATATAAATCGTGCGCCACTTCTCGATCAACGGGATATGTGAGAATACAAGCACGCAGTACAGCGCGGCGAGTCCCGCAAGGGTTATTGCCGTCCCGCGCAGGATGTGGCGTTTGTTCCGCGCTTTCCGCCTGCCTCGGCGCAGCTTTTTCTGTTTTTTCGGCGCAGAGATCCGCCGTTTTTTTGTTGCGGGCGCGCCTGCCGTCTTTTCTTCCAGACACACCCAGCCGGAATCATTCCGGTTTTGCTCCCCGTTCACTGGTTCACCCCTCGCATACTGTTGGTGTCTTATTATAGCACAGTTTTCCGCCATATCCTACGGCAAACTACACAAACCCATGTGTTTTTCTTGTGTCCGCGCCCAAATCTATGCTATACTTGGCACAAAACAGGAGGTTCCATCATGCAGATCACCGAACACGAAACCTACATCGAAATCCGCAGTGACAGCCGGTTTTCCGCGCGGCAGACGTTTACCTGCGGGCAGTGCTTCCGCTGGCAGGAGCAGGCAGACGGCAGTTGGCGCGGCGTGGTACGCGGCAGGGCAGCCCGTGTCTGGGATGACGGCGGCGCGCTGTGCATCACCGGCACGCGCGCGCAGTTTGACGCACTGTGGCGCGGCTATTTCGACTGCGATACGGATTATGCATCCATCTGCCAGTCATTTGCGGTAGACGAATTTACGGCAGCAGCGGCGGAATTCGGCGCAGGGATCCGCATCCTGAACCAGGAGCCATGGGAGGCGCTGTGCACATTCCTGATCTCACAGTGCAATAACATTCCGCGCATCGCGGCGATCGTCCAGCGGCTGTGCACGGGCTGGGGCCAGCCGATTTCGTTCGAGGGGCAGACGCTGCATGCGTTTCCGACTCCGGACGCGCTGGCAGACCTGTCACCGGATGACCTTGCGCCGCTGCGCGCAGGCTACCGTGCCCCATATCTGATTGCCGCCGCGCAGGCGATCGAATCCGGTGCACTTTCCTTCGACACGCTGCGCGGTCTGCCGACGGAAGATGCCCGCCGGTACATCATGCAGCTGCGCGGGGTGGGACGAAAGGTTGCAGACTGCTTCCTGCTGTTCGGCCTGCACAGGCTGGACGCATTTCCGGTGGATACCTGGATGAAAAAAGCCGCCGCATCTTACAGCGGCGACATGAAGCAATTCATCGACAGCCCGTTCGCGGGCGTGTACCAGCAGTATTTTTTCTATTATGTCCGGGAGCATCAGCTTGGGAAATAACGCTCTCCTATCCGGTGAGACAACATAAGGCAGCAGCGAGTTCGCTGCTGCCGTTTTCGTCTTAATCTGTTTATCCCTCGATGACCTTTACGTAATAATTTCTGGTGCGCGGTCCGTCGAACTCACAAAAATAGATGCCCTGCCAAATACCGAGCAGCATATTGCCGTCCTCGAACGGGATGGTCTTGGACACGCCCATCGCAGAGCATTTGAGGTGTGCCGCGGAATTGCCCTCCGCATGGCGGAACTCCGGGCGATCCGGATATGCCCTGTCCAGTCCGAGCAGCATGTCGCGCACAACATCCGGGTCGGCATTTTCGTTGATTGTGATGCCTGCCGTTGTGTGCGCGCACCAGACGACGACAACACCGCTTTTTGCGCCGCTCTCGCGGATGGTCTCACGCACGCTCTGCGTGATGTTCAAAAAGCCCTCTCGCGGGGTTTTCAGGGTAAATTTCTTCGCTTTCATGACTCTTCCTCCTCCGGATTGCGGTTCTCGCACAGATAGGTTGCCTCGAGATCGGACAGGTGCAGCTTGACCGCAAGCGGATAGTTCTCATACGCATGCGCGATGGCAAATGAACCGGATTTCGCCGCGTCGTCAAAGCCTCCCATGTGCCAGCGGATCGCAACTGCCTCTTCATTTTTCAGGCGCATAAAACGCTCAATCAGAAACACGGATTTTTCACCGTGTCCATACGGAAATTTGTCGTTGATCGTATAATACGGCACCTTTTCCCATACTCCCGCATCATTTTTTCGGTTGCGGAACGAGACCTCATAAAACCCTGCCTTGCAGATGTCGTGCAGCAGCGTGCAGATCGCAGCGCTCTCCGGGTCGTCCTCCCCTTCGACAAAGTGCTTCTTCATCATGATGCGGTAGACATTCAGGCTGTGCTCCACCAATCCGCCCTCGTAGGCGGCATGGAAACGCGTGGATGCGGGCGCGGTGAAAAAGTCCGTGCTCAGCAGCCATTCAAGCAGGCGGTCTGCGCCGCGCCGCGTGATATTTGCCTTGTACTGGTCAATAAAAATCTGTCTGTAATCCAAGCTCATATTGCCACCTCATATCCGGCCGCTGCCAGAACCTCGCGGATCTGCTCCAGCGGCAAATGCCGGCCGTATACGACAATGCGTCCGCTGTCCAGCGTGATATCCGTCCGTGTAATATCGGGAATGCCTGCCAGCAGCTGCCGAACCTGCCTGACACAGCAGCGCGCACTCATGCCGTTGACGGTCAGCTCGACATAGCTCTCCTGTGCCCGCAGTCCATCATAAACCGCATGCAGCCGTTCACGTGTGTTGCATGACGGGTCATCCAGCACGCGATTGAGCATAGCGGACAGGTAATACCCCACGCGCGCGCCGCGGGCACCCCATGCAATCAGGTCGTTCCCGTTCACCGCAAGATCGCGGCGCGTCAGGCAGCTGTCCTCTGTGAGCACCTGCTCTAACAACCGTTCTGTTTCCAGCAGTTCCGTCAGATTCTGCGGCGTCGTTCCCTGTCCGATGCCATCCGCCTTTTTGATGGCGAGCAGCGCGCGGAAGGTCTCTTCTCCGTGCACTGCCAGCTTGCGCCGCACATGGCGCGTGTTGCTTCCAAGCGGCGTGTCATGATGCCGCACCAGATACAACAGCTGCCGTTCCATCTGTACCGGCAGACGCAGGCGCTGCACCATCTGTTCCGCCAACTCGCGCGAGCGGGCGGGATGTCCGTAAAAATGCCCGACGCCGCGCTCATCGCGGCTGAATGTGTCCGGCTTGCCGACGTCATGCAGCAGCGCTGCCAGACGCAGCAGCGGGTCAGGGCGGATGCCCTCCACCGCGCGCACGGAATGCTCCCACACCGTATATTTATGATATGCATTGTGTTGGTCAAACCCGATCATCGGCTGAATTTCCGGCAAAATCTGCGCGATAATGTCAGAAAATTCCATCAGCACTGCGCCGACATGCGCGCCGCACAGCAATTGCAGCAGCTCGGCGGTGATGCGCTCGGCGGAGACCTGTGCCAGCCGTTCCCGGTTGCGGTGCAGCGCCGCAGCTGTAACCGGCTCGACGACAAACCCCCGCTGAGCCGCAAACCGCAGCGCGCGCAGGATGCGCAGCGCATCCTCTTTCAGGCGCGTGTCCGGATCGCCAACACAGCGGATACACCGACGCTGCAAATCCGCCTGTCCGCCGAACGGGTCACACAGGCCGCGCACCGGACTCCACGCCATCGCATTGATGGTAAAATCCCGCCGCGCAAGATCCCGTTCAATGTCATCCACAAACGACACACTGTCCGGACGCCTGCCGTCGGAATACGCGCCCTCCGTGCGGAAGGTCGTGATCTCGACCGGCATGCCGTCCAAAAGGACGGTCACAGTGCCATGCTTGAGCCCTGTTTCAATCACCGTCTGGTCTGCAAACAGCTGCTCCACCTGCTCCGGCCGCGCCGCCGTGCACACATCATAATCGTGCGGCTGCTTTCCCGCCAGCTGGTCGCGCACGGCGCCGCCGACCACATACGACGGATATCCCGCCGCTTCCAGCCTGTCCAGCGCCATGCGGATCGATGCAGGCAGGTCAAATTCCACCTGTTCCATCGTCAATGCCGCAGCCCGTTGTACGGCTTTTTCTGCTTCAGCTTCCGCTTGTTGCCATTTTCGTCTACAATAACGGTGTTGTCCAGCTGCGCCTTGAGATTGGCACGGTATTCTGCAATATATTCGTCCCGCAGCTGCTTCTGCTCCGCTTTTTCCTCCGGGGTCAGGCCCTCTGCCTTGGATTTTCTGGCGAGCGCATTGATGCGGCTGATTTTCTGCTGATCCATACGTGGATTCCCTCCGATTTTTGTTTCTGTTTCGGTTTTATTATATCGTTTTCCACCATCTATGGCAAGTACGGATGTGCCAACGCTTGACACAGTTTCCGACATATGTTACCGTTATAAAATAAAAACAATGTGCAAACGTTTTCAAATAACAGGAAAGGATGGTTTTTCTCCATGAGACCAGAAACCGCTTGTATCCATGCCGGCTATGAGCCGGGCAACGGCGGCGCACGCGCACTGCCGGTTTACCAGTCCACGACCTTTACGTTCGATTCCACCGAGCATGTCGGCGCGCTGTTTGATCTGACGGCAGGTGACGCCTTCTATACCCGACTGGGCAATCCGACAGTCGACGCCGTGGAAAAGAAAATTGCCGCACTTGAGGGCGGCGTCGGTGCACTGTGCACCTCGTCCGGTCAGGCCGCTTCGATGCTCTCCATTCTGAACATCGCGCAGGCCGGCGACCACATTCTCTGCTCCTCTGCCATTTACGGCGGCACGTTCAACCTGTTCGGCGTCACGCTCAAGAAGCTGGGCATTGAGGTCACCTTTATCGACGAGGACGCATCGCTTGAGGAGCTTCAGGCGCTCGTCCAGCCGAACACAAAGGCTGTTTTCGGTGAGACGATTGCAAACCCGGCACTGACTGTGCTCGACATTGAAAAGATGGCACAGCTTGCCCACAGCAATGGCATTCCGCTGATTGTGGACAATACCTTTGCAACGCCGATCCTGTGCCGTCCGTTTGACTTCGGCGCGGATATCATCGTACACTCCACCACCAAGTACATGGACGGCCATGCCGTACAGAT
Source organism: Butyricicoccus porcorum (assembly GCF_002157465.1). Classification (GTDB taxonomy): domain Bacteria; phylum Bacillota; class Clostridia; order Oscillospirales; family Butyricicoccaceae; genus Butyricicoccus_A; species Butyricicoccus_A porcorum. Next base: position 18,583 of record NZ_NHOC01000016.1, on the reverse strand, counting down.
GGGCGGCGTCATCGTTGACAGCGGCAAGTTCGACTGGGGCGCTTCCGGCAAGTTCCCGGGACTGACCGAGCCGGATGCCTCTTATCATGGCCTGCGCTACACCGAAGCGTTCGGCGAAGCCGCTTATATCACCAAGGCGCGCGTCCAGCTGATGCGCGACATGGGCACCTGCCAGACCCCGATGGGCGCATTCCTGCTCGATCTCGGCTTGCAGACGCTGCCGCTGCGCATTCGTCAGCACAGCAAGAACGCCCTGACCGTCGCGGAATATCTGGAGCAGCAGCCGGATGTTGAGTTTATCAACTATCCGGGTCTCGCATCCGACAAGTACCATGCACTCGCAGAAAAGTATCTGCCGGAGGGCACGGCAGGCGTCATCTCGTTCTCCATCAAGGGCGGACGCGACCGCGCGGCGAAGTTCATCGACAGCCTCAAGCTGGTATCGCTCGAGGTACATGTTGCGGATATCCACAGCTGCATTCTGCATCCGGCGACAGCAACGCACCGCCAGCTGACCGACGAGCAGCTGGTTGCCTGCGGCATCACGCCGGGCCTCGTCCGCCTGTCGGTCGGTCTGGAAAATGTCGAAGACATTCTGGACGACATCAAGCAGGCCTTTGCAGCCATCGCTGAATAAGCTTTCCCAATCTATAAAACTGCCATCCGAAATCCGATTCGGATGGCAGTTCTTTTTTGCACAAATATACCGGCGAACGGTTCGTCTGTTCAGTCAATCGCAAAGAACCGTTTGCCATTCTCTGTCGTGATGCGCTCCACCTCTTCAACGGTCAGACCCTGAAATTCCGCGATGCGCTCCGCGACGCGATGGACAAACAGCGAACTGTTGCGCACGCGCTTTGCCTGTAAGCGTTCCGGCTCCGGGGTCAGATACGGACTGTCCGTCTCGATCATGATACGATCCATCGGCAAATGTTCAATGATATGCCGCGCTTTTTTTGCTTTGCCGTAGGTGATGACACCGGTAAATGAAAGATACCAGCCGAGCTTTAAAATCTCCTGCGCCGTCTCCAGACTGCCGGAATAGCAGTGGTACACGCCGCGCAGGTCGTCATATTCCTTCACGATGTTCAGGCAGTCCTCATGTGCGTCGCGGTCATGGATGATGACCGGAAGCCCGACCTCCCGCGCCAGCTCCAGCTGTGCGCGCAGCAGCTGCTTCTGCTTCTCGCGCGGCGGTGTGGTCTCCGGCGAACGCTTTTCCCAATAGTAATCCAACCCGATTTCGCCGATGGCTTTGACCTTCGGATGAGCGGACAGTTCACGAATGCGGTCGATGTCCGCCTGTGTCACGCCCATGCTGTATTCCGGATGGATGCCGACAGCGGCATACATAAAGTCATGTGTCTCCGCCAGACGGATTGCTGTCTCGGATGTTTCCACCGTACAGCCGGGGTTGACAATCAGCCCGACGTTATGCGCCGGCATAGACGCAAGCAGCGCCTCGCGGTCGGTGTCAAACCAGTCGTCGTCGTAATGTGCATGTGTATCAAACAACATAGCGTCCCTCCCTGTAGGAAAACAGCGGCTCTGGAGCAGAGCCGCTGTCTGAATTGCATGTGTTATCGAATGGTGCAGCCGGACGGGATGCCGTCGACAAAAATCACCTTGACGCCTTCCGGTGCGTCAGCTGCCAGAATCATGCCCTGGCTCTCCACGCCGCGCAGCTTGGCAGGCTTGAGGTTGGCAACCAGCACAACCGTCTTGCCGATCATATCTTCCGGCTTGTAATACTGTGCGATACCGGAGACAACCTGGCGCTTTTCTTCGCCGACCTCCAGTTGCAGGCACAGCAGCTTATCCGACTTCTTGACCGGCTCGCAGGCGACAACCTTTGCCGTCTTGAGCGAAACCTTTGCAAAATCGTCAATGCCGATGGCAACGCCTTCCGGCTTGTCCTCCGCCTTCTTTTCTGCCTTTTCCGCCTTCTTGGCGTTCTTCTGTGCTTCCTTAATCTGCTTTGCCTGACGCTTCTCGAGGAATTCCAGCTCCTTGTTCATGTCGATGCGCGGGAACAGTGCCGGGCCCTTGCAGACAGTGACGTCAGCCGGCAGCTTGCCGAAGATACCGGCAGCCTCCCAGGTATAAACATCCTCGGCAGCACCGATCTGGGCACGGATCTTCTCCGCGGAATCCGGCATAAACGGGGTCAGCAGCACGCCGCAGATTCGGATGGTCTCCAGCAGGTTGTACATGACGCGCGCCAGACGCGGGCGGTTTGCCTCATCCTTTGCGAGTACCCACGGAGCAGTCTCATCGATATACTTGTTCGCACGGGAAATGACCTTGAAAATCTCAATCAGGCCGTCCTGGAAGGCATAGGCTTCCATCTTCTCCTCATAGCGCGCGCGCAGGCCGGATGCCATTGCGACGATCTCATTGTCGAGGTCATCTGCTGCCTGCTCTGCCGGAAGCGTGCCGTCGAAATATTTCTCGACCATGGAAACGGTGCGCGATACCAGATTGCCGAGATCGTTTGCCAGATCGGAATTGATGCGGTTGATGAGCGCTTCGTTGGAGAATACGCCATCGGAACCGAACGGGAATTCACGCATCAGGAAGTAGCGCAGAGTATCCACGCCATAGCGCTCGCACAGGAATACCGGATCAACGACGTTGCCCTTCGACTTGGACATCTTGCCGCCGTCCAGCAGCAGCCAGCCGTGACCGTAAACCTTCTTCGGCAGTGGCAGGTCAAGTGCCATCAGCATTGCCGGCCACAGGATGGAGTGGAAACGGACAATTTCCTTGCCGATGAAATGGACATCTGCCGGCCAGAACTTCTCGAAATCATGATACTTGTCATTTTCATAGCCCAGTGCGGTGATATAGTTGGTCAGCGCATCAATCCAGACGTAAACGACATGCTTCGGGTCGGATGTGACCGGAACGCCCCAGCTGAACGAGGTTCGCGATACGCAGGTATCCTCCAGACCCGGCTTGATGAAGTTGTTGAGCATCTCGTTTGCGCGGGATGCCGGCTCCAGCCAGTCCGGATTCTCCTCATACAGCTTGATGATGCGGTCTGCGTACTTGCTCAGACGGAAGAAATATGCTTCTTCCTCCGCATCGACGACCTCACGGCCGCAGTCCGGACATTTGCCGTCCACCAGCTGTGCCTCCGTCCAGAACGACTCGCACGGCTTGCAGTACTTGCCCTTGTAGACCGACTTATAGATATCGCCCTGATTCTTCAGGCGTTCAAAAATCTTCTGTACCGCCTCGACATGGTAGTCATCCGTGGTGCGGATAAAGCGGTCGTTGGAGATGTTCATCAGCTTCCACAGATCCTTGATGCCGCTGACAATGTTGTCAACGAACTGCTGCGGGGTGACACCGGCTTCCTTTGCCTTGTCCTCGATCTTCTGGCCGTGCTCATCCGTGCCGGTCAGGAACATGACATCATAGCCCTGCAAGCGCTTATAGCGCGCCATGGTATCGGTTGCGACGGTGCAGTAGCAGTGACCGATGTGCAGATTATCCGATGGATAATAAATCGGGGTTGTTATATAAAACGGTTTCTTCTCCAATGGAATCTCTCCTTCGCATTCAAAATTCTTTCTTTTTCATGATATACCAAAACAGGGCGCAACATCAAGTTATTTTGAAAAATTTCCCCGTTTTGCCGAAAAAAATAACGGACACAGCAGAATATTTGCCTGCTGTGCCCGAATCGTTCCGGTTTTTTTATTCTTTATCCGCCTCCGGCGGTGCCACCCGGATCTGTACGCCCCGGATGCGGTCAAACAGATGATAGACGGACAGCATGAAATATGGATAAACATAAATCATCGGAATACCACCCAGCATCAGTGTCAGCAGGAACCAGAAACAGAAGCTGAGCAGCAGGCTGAGCACCTCGCGCTTATGCCCGCGGAAGGTTTCCGCCGCCATGCGCACTGCGCGCCAGCACCCCAGGTCTTTCCGCTCTGCCAGCAGTGTATACGCACACTGATACCGCACCACCATGCAGGCATACAGAAACACTGCAACGATGACAATTTCCCAGCTCAGAAACAGTCCGAGAGAATTGGGCAGCACCAGAGATACGGCATAAACCGCACCGTATGCCACAGCTGCCAGCGGCACCGCCCACAGCGCCGAGAACAGCGCGAGCACCAGCGTCAGCCGGATGGATTTTGCATACAGCCTGCCTGAGCCGAGGCACATGGTCACCATGCCTGCCGCCGGATGGGCACCTGCGCGCCGCAGTGCATAAAACTGTGTCAGGCCGAAATACAGCGGCTTGTCAATCAGCAGCGTGGCAAGCAGGTACGCCCCCGCATACGCCAGCAGCCGCATGTCAGACAGCTCGCGCAGCGCGCCATCCGCATCAAAGCACGCCGTTCGTAAGACCAGCGAAAGCAGTACGCCCGGAATCAAATACAGCAGTGTCGCGCCCAGAATCGGCCACAGCGATGCTGCAATGTCCTGTTTGGCGGCGAGCTTGCTGCCAAATACATTGTCCGCATGTTGTTTTCCCATATGCTTCCTCCCGGGCGCGACACCGCGCAGATTATTTCAGCAGATACGAGCTGCTGTTTTCCTTGTTTGTGGTGGATTCGCCGTTGACCGTGACGGTCTTGTACAGCGTTGCGTGCTTGTACTTGCCGCTCGCATAGGTCTTCGCATACAGCGAAACCTCCTTGTCGACCGTCTTGGTGCCGATGATGCGGACGGTCAGCGTGCCGCCGCCCACACTGATATCGAGCTTGATCGGATAATCCGTGTCGTTGACAAATTTAAAGTCCTTGCTGCCCCAGGCAACCGCCGCATCCTGAGATACCGGCGTATAGGTGACCTGGAACTGATGGTTGTAGCGCTCAGTTACCTCGAGGTCCGCGCGCAGAGTCGCCATATAGATCGTCGAGGACGGCTGGCAGACGCCGCCGCCAAGGCCTTCGACCTCCTGGCCATCCTGGAAGATAATCGCAGATCTGTACCCGCGTGCCGCAGTGCGTTCACCGACGATATCGTTGTACGAAAATTCCTCGCCCGGGTTCAGAATCGTGCCGTCGCACGCATTCGCCGCCAGACGGAGGTTGGTGGTACGTGATGCCTGCCCGCCGTTGTAATAGGTCGTTGCAGATGCCAGCGTGTCGCGGAACAGCACCGGCTCAAGATCCGCCTTCTTGATCTTCGCTTCGGTCAGCTCAACCGGAATGGTATAGGTCTGTTCCGTCGCATCGCCGATGGCGGAGGAAATTGCACTTTCTTCCACCTTGACGCCGTCTACCGCCTCGAGAACGGTCTTGCCGTCCGACTTGTCAACAGTCGCATTCTGCGGATCACAGTTGACGTCCTCGGCAATCGCCTTGGCGTCCGGCTTCTCCTGATCGACTGCATAGGTCTCAATGGTGTAGTCCTCCAGATCGACGGCCTGCACCTTGGCGGTCAGGTCGCTGACTGCCTTTTCCTTGTCAAAGCCAAGGCCCTGCTTGCCTGTGTCAACCTGAAGCTCGGCCTTTTCCTTATCGACCTGCCAGCTCGGCTGTACCGGATCATAGGTCAGGTCTGCGGCAATTTCATCCACCTTTGCGGCAATCGTACCGTCTTTTACGGTTACATTGAGCGAAACATCCCAGCCGCTGAACATGCTGTTGAGCACTGTGCCGACGCGCTGGAAGTAATTGCCCTCACGGCCGATCAGATACGCCTGCTGTGCAGAGGTCGCGCCGTCGACTGCTTCCGCAACGTCAGACACCTTGATGGTGTATTCCTTTTCGGAATCCGTGCCGAGGTCCTTTCCGGTCAGCTTGATTTCCTTATCGAAAATGCCGTTCTGTACCTCTCCGGCTATGTACGACTGTGCCTCTTCCTGCGTCATCCCGCTGAGCTTGTAGGAATCCGCAACGCGGACACCCGGGAAAATGCCGCCGTAGCTGTACACATATGCGCTGAAACCGATCACGACAACCGCGGCCGCACCGGCAACTACCGCCGCGATGCGCTTGCCCTTCGATTTTTTGCGCTGTGTGCCTTCTTTCGATACTTCTTCCTCCGGTTCGTCTTCCGGTTCTTCCTCCGGCTCAGCAGCTTCCGGCGCCGCGCTTTCCGGTTCCTTCACCGGTTCCTCCGGAACGGCCTCGGCCGGTTCAGCCTCCGCGGCAGTTTCCGGCTCCTGTGCCGAAGACTGCTCCTCTGCCGCCGGCTCCGCACCGCCGTCGGTCACATGCACCGGCGTCGCCGCAACCCAGCTGCCATCCGGGTTTCTTTTTTTCATCTCAAATGACGCGGCATTCGCCTCGTCCTGTTCGGTCACAACCGGAAAGCCCTTGGTGGATTCCTCCACACCATTCTGCTCCGGTGCTGCGCCGGACTGTTTATTCTCTTTCATGCAGTCTTAGCCCTCCTGCTTAGCAAATGAAATGTCGTTTCAGTATACCGGTTCCACGGCATTGCATGCAGCCGTGTAAGAATATCATAGTGCATTGCAAGGAAAAATACAATTACAAAACCGAAACAATTTGGCAATTATTTGATGTATTTTTCTACATTTTGGCAAAACACTCCAGCGGGGCTTTTAAACATTAAAGCGGAAAACAACAATATCGCCGTCTCGCATGACATAATCCTTGCCTTCCAAACGGACGAGACCCTTCTCCTTGGCGGCGACCATCGAGCCGCACGCCATCAGGTCATCATATGAAATCACTTCCGCGCGGATGAAGCCGCGCTCGAAATCGGTGTGGATCTTGCCTGCCGCCTGCGGTGCGCGTGTGCCCTTCTTGATCGTCCAGGCGCGTACCTCCTTCGGACCTGCGGTCAGGAAGCTCATCAGGCCGAGCAAGTCATAGCAGACACGGATCAGGCGGTCAAGGCCGGATTCCTCCAGACCCAGCTCGGACAGGAACAGCTCCTTCTCATCGTCCTCCAGCGTGGCAATGTCCTGCTCCATCTGCGCGCAGATCGGGAGAACCATTGAACCCTCCGCTTCTGCAATACGGCGAACCGCTTCCAGACGTCTGTTTTCCGCCTCATCGCCGGTAAAGCCGTTTTCATCGACATTTGCCGCATAAATGACCGGCTTGGACGACAGCAGGTCAACCGTGGAGATCAGCTCCTGATATTCCTCAAACTCCGGGAACGTGCGGGCAGTCTTGCCCTGCTCCAGGTGCGCGTGCAGGCGCTCGAATACCTCGATTTCCTCGTTATACTTCTTGTCACCCTTCGCCAGCTTCTTCGAGCGCTCAATGCGGCGCTCAAGCAGCTCCATGTCCGACAGAATCAGCTCAAGGTTGATGGTCTCGATATCGCGCTCCGGATCAATGCTGCCCTCGACATGGACGATGTTCTCGTTCTCAAAGCAGCGGACAACGTGCACAATCGCATCGACCTCGCGGATGTGGGACAGGAACTTGTTGCCCAGACCCTCACCCTTGGACGCGCCGCGCACCAGACCTGCGATGTCGACAAATTCGACAACGGCCGGAATGGTCTTCGGCGGATGGTACATCTCGGTCAGCTTATCCAGACGCTCGTCCGGGACGCTGACCATGCCGACGTTCGGGTCAATCGTACAAAACGGATAATTCGCCGATTCCGCACCGGCGTTCGTGATGGCATTGAACAGTGTGCTCTTGCCGACGTTCGGCAGTCCGACAATACCAAGTTTCATTGCATTCGTTCCTTTCTATGTCAGCCGGGAGACAGCCCGCCGCCTGATGGATTTTTTTACATACTTTTATAGTATACACCGGTTATTCTTCGCTGGCAAGTGTCGAAATGTGGTCAGTGTAACGGAATTGCAACGGTTTTCGACCCGCATTTTTGGAAGCTGCGATTGTGTACATTCTGTGTAAACAATCCTATAATAGAGTCAGAACCCAAACAACCATCCGGGTTTTGGGCTGATCTTATTCGCAAGCTCGATTTGGAGGTATTGTTCATCATGCCTGCACTTGTTTCCCACCACAGTTTTTCCACAGCCGCCCTTTCGCAGGCACAGCCGTATCTGGCAAACGCCGCCGCTGCCGCACCGATGGCTTTCCGCTGGGGTGCACAGGGACCGGATATCCTGTATTATTACCAACCTCTGTATGAAAATCACATCTGTCGCACCGGACATCGCATACACAGTGAGCGCACAGCGCGTGTCTTCTCCGCGCTGACCGCAGAATGCGCCCGCCAGAATACACCGGAGGCCACGGCCTATCTGCTCGGTTTCTGCTGTCATTATATCCTTGACCGTTCTGCGCATCCGTTCGTCACATATATGGCCAATTACCGGCTTGATCCACTGTTTCCATGTATGTCGCACACCGCGCTGCACAACCTGTGCGAGGCGGAGCTGGACCGTGCGCTCATCGAGCACATCCATCCCGGCGGGAGTGCGGATTTCCGCTCCTATGTCCTGCTGTCCTGCGACGCCAAATGTATCAACGCCGTCGCACCGCTGCTGTCGCATGCGGTCTGGAACGTATACGGCACGCGTGTCACGCCCAAGACGGTCAAATCGTGTATGCGCTCGATGCTGCGCATGCAGCGCATGCTGCACGACAAAAGCGGCCGGCGCACGGCCGCTGTCAGCTGGCTGGAAACACGGCTCGGCTCGCCCGGCGCGATCTCCAGTCTCATCCGTCCGACCCATCCGCTGGATGCCGACTGCCTGAACCTCAACCACCGCGCATGGATCGATGCCGCGACACCGCATATGCGCCGTTACACCGATTATTTCCAGATTTTCGATCAGGCACAGCGCTTCGCCGCCCAGCTCATGGATGTGTGCTATGACGCTGTACAGACCGGCGCACCGCTGCCGGACGAGCTGTTCCAGCTCAACTTTCTCGGACTGCCCGAACGATAACAAAAACAAACTGCCTTCCGCCGATGCATCGCACCGCTGGAAGGCAGTTTTTGTTATTTCGTCTGTTCCTGTTCTGCCGGTTCCTGTACCGCTTTGATTTCCGGCACACGGCGCAGCGCATGCACCAGATATACCAGCAGATATCCCGCCGCACAGGCATATACCGCGAGCCGCATCGTGCCGGTCACGCCGACCTGGGTGTAAAAGCCCCCCTCCGACAGCACGCACCATGCCGCTGTACCGCCGATCTGTGTGCACGCCAGATACAGCACCACGCCAGCCGACGCGAAAAACCGCGCCGCCGAGCCTTTGGCCGAAAACAGGAAGCTGCCGATGCTGTAAAACGCCGTCATCACCGCGATGACCAGAAGCAGCGCATAGCTGTATTCCGAGGTAATCGGATTGCCGCTGTTTTCATGGTACAGCATAATCAGGTCGAGGCAGCACCAGAACATCGGGATGGTAAAATACAGGCCCATCTGACGGCTCACCGCTGCGCCGCGCAGCTGTGCGACAGCAGCCAGCAGCAGCGAAATGCCCGAGCACAGTGCCAGCACCCACAGCACCGCGACCGCCACGACAATCAGTGTGCTCGGATATACCACGCTGCCATTCAGGTCAACCGTCTGTTCAATCAGGTGTGCAGGCATCTGTGCGATACTGAAGCCACTGAACAGGATCATCCCGATAGCTGCTATGGCACACAGCACGCCTGCAATTTTTCCCATGCCGCTGAACAGCTGTTCAAATGCACAGCCATCCGCCTTTCCGAACCACATGCGACCGAGTACAGCAAACAGGACAATCACGCAGACCGTCAGTACAGCCAGCGCCGTCGCAGGCAGATATCCGGAAACCGGCAGCCCGGTTTCCGGCTCACAGCCGTACAGCAGGCTCCTGCCGCGCAGTATGGCTCCCGCCGCGCCCGCCAGCACAATCAATATCAGATACATCCAATTGCGTTTCATGATGGAATTCCTCCAGAACGGAAAACAGGTTCGTTTTCCCAATTTCTTCTGTCCAGTATAGCACAGATTTCCCCACCTGTGGAATATTTTTTCACAAAAGCGGGCGGCAGCACCTCTGTACTGCCGCCCTGCCTGTATCAGGACATCTGTGTTTTATGCATTGCGCCCACAGCACTTTTTGTATTTCTTCCCGCTGCCGCACGGGCACGGGTCATTGCGTCCCGGCTTTTTAACCGCTTTCTGCGGTGTCTTTTTCACGGTCTGGTCGCCCGATGTCGCGGTTTCCTCCGCAACCCTCTCGCGCTTCGGCTCCTCATGGACGCGGACGCGCGCGGTGTACATCATGCGGACGGTGTCCTCACGGATCATCGCAATCATCTCGTCGTACATCTCCGAGCCCTCGCGCTTGTACTCGACAACCGGATCACGCTGCGCATAGGCGCGCAGGCGGATGCCGTTTCTCAGCTCGGTCATCGCATCGATGTGCTCCATCCACTTCTCGTCGACATTGCGCAGCAGGACGACGCGCTCCAGCTCGCGCATGATGTTCGGCGTCAGCTCCTCTTCCTTCGCCGCATAGACCTGATGCGCGATGTCACAAATCTCATTGGTCAGGGAATCCGGCGTCAGATCGTTGATCTCCGCGTCGGTATAAGTCAGGTCATCCGGTTTCAGGAACTGACCGAGGAAATGGCGCTTGATGTTCTCCACATCCTGCGGCTCGACATAGGACTTTTCACCCAATACGCCATGGACAACTGTCGCAACGACACTGTCGACCATACGAGGATGGATTCACTCAGGTCGCGGCCATCGAGCACATCCTGACGCTGCTTGTAAATGACCTCGCGCTGTGTGTTGAGCACATCGTCATATTGCAGGACATTTTTGCGGATGCCGAAGTTGCGCGACTCGACCTTCTTCTGTGCGCTCTCGATCGCACCGGACAGTATCTTCTGGTCAATCGGTGTCTCATCATCCATGCCCATTTTATCCAGCATGCCCATGACGCGCTCCGAACCGAACAGGCGCATCAGGTCATCCTCCATGGAAATGTAGAAATTGGACTCGCCCGGGTCACCCTGACGTCCGGCGCGGCCGCGCAGCTGGTTGTCAATGCGGCGCGATTCATGGCGTTCGGTGCCGAGAATACACAGGCCGCCCGCCGCGCGCACGCGTTCCGCGTCCGCATCGGTCTGCTTTTTAAACGTATCATAATGGCGCTGGAATTCCTCGCGCGCGTGCAGAATCTCCGGGTCTTCGGTATCTGCATGGCCGTTCGCCTCGGCGATCACCGCCTCGTCAAAGCCCGCCTTGCGCAGGGCATCGATTGCCATGAATTCCGGGTTGCCGCCCAGCACGATATCCGTGCCGCGGCCTGCCATGTTTGTCGCAATGGTGACCGCACCCAGACGGCCTGCCTGCGCGACAATCTCCGCTTCCTTCTCGTGGAACTTCGCGTTCAGCACGTTATGCGGAATGCCCTCGCGCTTGAGCATCTTGGACAGCAGTTCACTCTTGTCGATGGAAACCGTACCCACCAGAATCGGCTGACCCTTTTCGTGGCATTCCTTGATCTTGCGGATTGCCGCATGGAATTTGCCCTGTTCGGTGCGGTAGACGCAGTCCGGATTGTCAATACGTGCAATCGGGCGGTTGGTCGGGATTTCAATGACGTCCAGCTTGTAAATCTCGCGGAACTCATCCTCCTCGGTCAGCGCCGTACCGGTCATGCCGGACAGCTTGCCGTACAGGCGGAAATAATTCTGGAACGTGATGGTTGCGAGCGTCTTGCTCTCGCGCTGTACCTGCACGTGCTCCTTCGCTTCGATTGCCTGATGCAGGCCCTCATTGTAGCGGCGTCCGAACATCAGGCGGCCGGTAAATTCATCGACAATGATAATCTCATTGTCGCGGACAACATAATCGACATCGCGGTGCATGATGCCATGCGCACGGATCGCCTGATTGATATGATGTGCAAGTGTGGAGTTCTCCGGATCCGCGAGATTTTCGACATGAAAATACTGCTCCGCCTTTTTCTGTCCGACGGCGGACAGGACAGCGGTCTTCGCCTTTTCATCGACGACATAATCCGCATTCAGCTGTGCGAGAATCTCACGGTCCTCGTCGGTCATCGGCTTCGCCTTATCCGGATTTGCCTTGCGCTCCTCCTCTTCGAGACGCAGGCGTTCGCCCTCCGCCTCAAGGTCGAGCTTGTCATCGGTTTCCTTGATGCGATAGCTCTTCAGGCGGCAGACAAAGTTCTCCGCCTGCTGATACAGGTCGGTGGACTTATCGCCGCGTCCGGAAATAATGAGCGGGGTGCGTGCCTCATCGATCAGGATGGAGTCGACCTCATCGACGATGGCAAACGGATGCCCGCGCTGCACCATGTTCTGCTTGTAAATTGCCATGTTGTCGCGCAGGTAATCGAAGCCGAATTCATTGTTCGTGCCGTAGGTAATATCCGCCTGATACATCGCCTTGCGCTGATCCGGCGGGACGTCATGGATGACGAGTCCGACGGTCATGCCGAGGAAACGGTAGACCTTTCCCATCCACTCGCTGTCTCGCTTTGCCAGGTAATCGTTGACGGTGACAATATGCACGCCCTTGCCTGCGATGGCATTCAGATATGCAGGCAGAGTTGCCACCAGCGTCTTGCCTTCACCGGTCTTCATCTCAGCGATACGGCCCTGATGCAGGACAATGCCGCCGATGATCTGCACGCGGTAATGGCGCATACCGAGCACACGTCCGGCCGCTTCGCGCATGGTTGCAAATGCTTCCGGCAACAGGTCATCCAGCGTCTCACCGTTCTGGTAGCGCTGTCTGAATTCGTCCGTCTTTGCGCGCAGCTGTGCATTGGTCAGCCCGCGGTACTGTTCCTCGAGTGCATCCACCTTGTCTGCAATCGGTTTGATTCGTTTGAGCTCATGGTCACTGTGCGTGCCGAAGAGTTTTTCTAAAAAACGAGCCATTCGTAAAAGTTCCTCTCTAAAAATCCGCCGCAAAACGCCGTTTCCGGTATTTCGCTGGTCATTCACCTTGCATTATAACACAAAATCATTTGGAGAAAAATCAATTTTTTGTTAAATGGGGGCTTTTTCCGGCCATGCGCAAAAAAAACTTTACTTCTTTTGCCGGTTTTACTATAATATCTAGTTAAGAACACGAAAAATCCGCATTGTATTGATAGGGGAGTTTGTTTTGGCACTCATTGAATTTGAAGAATATAAGCAGAAGCTGACCGCACTCGAGCCCGCCATCCAGGAGCTGGGACAGGCGTATGACCTCGAGCACACCGCAGAAGAGGTGGAGGAGCTGGAAAACCGCGCGAGTGAGCCGGGCTTCTGGGATGACATGGAAAAGTCGCAGAAGATTTTGCAGCGCACCAAGGCGCTCAAGGACAAGCTCGAGGGCTATCAGAACCTGTGCACCCAGCAGGAAGACCTGCTGACACTGTGTGAGCTGGCAATCGAAGCTGAGGACGAATCCATGCTGGACGAGCTGCGCGAGGGCTATGACGCACTGGCGGACGAGCTCGATCGCCGCAAGCTGGCAACGCTGCTGCTCGGCGAATACGACGCAAACAATGCCATCCTGTCGTTCCATGCGGGCGCAGGCGGCACCGAGGCACAGGACTGGTGCGAGATGCTGTACCGCATGTACACCCGCTGGACCGAACGCCACGGCTTCACGTACAAAATCATGGACTATCTTGAAGGCGATGACGCAGGCCTGAAGTCCGCTTCTATCCTCATTGAGGGGGAAAATGCTTATGGCTTCCTCAAGAGTGAGTCCGGCGTACACCGCCTTGTTCGCATTTCGCCGTTTGACTCGTCCGGCCGCCGCCATACCTCCTTCTCCGCAGTCGAGGTCATGCCGGAAATCGATGACGACATGGAAGTCGACATCCGCCCGGAGGACATCGATATGCAGGTATTCCGTTCGTCCGGCGCAGGCGGCCAGCACATCAACAAGACGTCCTCTGCCGTCCGCCTGATCCACAAGCCGACCGGCATTGTCGTCAGCTGCCAGACCGAGCGAAGCCAGTTCCAGAACCGTGAGAACTGTATGAAAATGCTGCGCGCAAAGCTGGTCGAGATCAAGGAACGCGAGCACCTCGACAAAATTTCCGACATCAAGGGCGACCAGAAGAAGATCGAATGGGGCAGCCAGATCCGCTCCTATGTCTTCATGCCGTACACGCTGGCAAAGGACACACGCACCGGCTTTGAAAACAGCAACATCGACGCTGTCATGGACGGCGATATCGACGGATTCATCAACGCTTACCTGACCGCACAGGCCACAGGTGAGCTGGAGACCAAGTGATGAGCCGGAAAACCGCAGTCACGATTCTGCTCTGCTTTGTGTGCGCCGCCGTCATCGGCGTATGCGCCATGGCAGGCGTGAGCAAATGGAACCAGCATCAGGCAGAACTGGAGCGCCAGCAGCAGCTCGAAGCGTACAGCGCTCAATTGACGGATTCTTTTGACGCACTGTATGAAATGGAGGCCGGCCTGCTCGACCGCATGGCGAAGCAGCAGCAGGCGGAAGCTCTGACCGCGAGGTGCTGATCGACGCCATCGAAGCCATCCGTTCGCCGATGGAGGCACTCGCCGCCGCAGACGCACCGGAGGGTCTTTCCGAAGTACAGCAACACTTTTCCAATGCTGCCGAATCGTTTGGTTCCATGGCAGACACGGTGACCGAGCTGCTCGCGGACAAAAACCAGAACAGTGAAGCCCTGCGTTCTGCCGCCGTCGGGCTGCTGCCGGATGCCGTCGATGCATTCGACCAGCTGCGTTACGGTGTGGAAGCACTGGAGGAGAGTGGCGCGCCCGTCCCGGACAGTGCGCAAAAACTCACAGAAGAGCTGAACGCCCTGTTGGACAGCGGCGTCAGCAGCATGCTCACCAGGCAGGACTGACACAGCTTTTACACAGCCGGAAGGCGGGAAAATTCCCCCTTCCGGCTTTTGCTTTGCCCGCATGGACTTATGCGGTGTTTTTCTTTAAAACTGTGCACACTGTATAAAACAAGCCGAATTATTTTGTATCTATTCAACAGATTTTCGTCCTGTTTGATAACAAACGTGTGCTTTCGTCAACCCGCACAGCACAATTTTAAAATTCATTTTTTCGTTGTGAAACTTGCCTATTGAAAAGATGGGTCATTTATGCGAAACTCTTTCTTGCGAAAAGCAAAGACGCAGCATACGTCCATAAATATACTAAAATTTCTTCACGAGGAGAAGATTGTTATGACTACCTATGAGTTTGTTTCCCCGGCTACCGGCAAGTGCGTTCCGATTGAAGCGATCTATGACAAGACCCTGAGCAGCAAGGCTTTGGGCGATGGCGTTGCCATTTTCCCGGCCTCCGGTGAGGGCACGGTTTCCGCTCCGTGCGATTGTGTTGTCAGCCGCGTTTCTGAAGCCAAGAATGCTGTCACCATTCTGGATACCGTCCGCGACATTGAAATGCTGCTGTGCGCTGAGGTTGACAGTGAGATGCACAATCCGAAGATTTCTTTCTGCGTTGAGCCGGGTCAGACCGTCAAGACCGGTGAGACCCTGTTCACCTGTGATGTCGATGATATCCGCGCACACGGCTATCAGGTCGAATTCCCGTGCATCATCACCAATGCACCGCTCTCCAGCATTCACGTAACCAGCGGCGACGTCATTCGCGGTGAATCCAATATCCTGTCCTGCGAATCTGTCGGCTGATTGACTTCCATCTGCCATTCATCCGGTAAATTTCACCCATTTACTGAATAATCTCTCTCTTTTCTGTTTACGATAAAAGCACGCCGTTTCTCCCGGCGTGCTTTTTCTAATCTATGCAAAACAAGGGGGATGTAAAATGACTGACCGCACCAAATACCTCGTCACCGGAGCCTGCGCCGGGGCCGCAAACGGTTTCTTTGGTTCCGGCGGCGGGCTGTTTCTTGTGCCGCTGTTCACCGGCTGGCTCGGCATGCAGCAAAAAACCGCCTTTGCTACCTCGGTGGCTGTGATTTTCCCGCTTTCTGCGGTGAGTGCCGCCATTTATTTCTGGAAGGGCGGTATTTCCCTGTCTTATGCCGCACCGTATCTGCTCGGCGGTGTGGTCGGCGGSATACTCTCCGGCCTGCTGTTTTCCAAAGCATCCGTCCCCYSCTGCGCAAGGCATTTGCGCTGCTGCTTCTGTGGGGCGGTGTGCGCGCGSTGCTGCTGCTGTGAGCGGGTTYSTCGYCGGCGCGGCGACCGGAATTTTATCCGGCTTTGGCATCGGCGGTGGCTCACTGCTCATCCTGTGGCTGACCATCTTTGAGGGCACGGCGCAGTACGCCGCCGCAGGCATCAACCTGCTGTATTTCCTGTGCTGTGCACCTGCCGCACTGGTGTCACACTTCCGCAACCATCTGATTGACATGCGTGCGGCGCTTTGGTGCGCACTCGCGGSCTGTATCACCTCCCCGCTGGCCTCGCTCGCTGCCGGCGCTATTCCAACCGGATGGCTGCGGCGGTTATTCGGCGTGCTGCTGCTGGTGCTGGGATGCAAAGAGCTGTTTGCAAAGACCGAATCACCGGGTCGGACGTCACGATAAACTGTCTTCCCSGCCACATGCATCCCGCTTGTCAGGCGTATCTGAACAGTCGAAAATCTTGACTATTTCTACAAATGCGGGCCGCTTTATCGTGAAAAACACTTGAAATCCAAACGGATTCCAGCGTGCCTTTGCCTTGAACCAGTCACTGCGATGCCGGCATTTCTTTCACCATTACATTCACCTGAATATGTGCAAAAAAGCGCCTGTTTCAGGAGAAACATGTGCTTTTCCATACAATAATGCGTTTTGAAATGCGTTTTCAGATTGCCGTCAGATTCTTGAGCGAAATGTCCATCGCCGGGGGACGCATAGGTCAGCGCGCCGGAGGATACAAAATCCACGCCGATATCAGCAATTTCCAGCAGGCGTTCTGCCGTGACATTGCCGGAGCACTCGGTCTTYGCGCGGCCGTCAATGATCCTGACTGCCTGGCGCATGGTCTCGTTGTCCATGTTGTCCAGCATGATGACATCTGCACCGCAGGAAGCCGCTTCGGTTACCTGCTCAAGTGTCTCGCATTCCACCTCAATCTGGGTGACAAAGGAGACATAGTCGCGCGCCATCTGTACCGCCTTGGTGATCGAACCGGCTGCACAGATATGGTTGTCCTTCATCATGACGCAGTCGGACAGGTTGTAACGATGGTTTGTGCCGCCGCCGCAGCGAACCGCATACTTTTCAAAAATACGCAGGCCCGGTGTGGTCTTGCGGGTATCCAGCAGTTTGGTGTGCTTGCCTTCCAGAATCCTGACCATCTTGTTGGTGTTGGTTGCGATGCCGCTCATGCGCTGCAGGAAGTTGAGCGCGGTGCGCTCACCGGTCAGCAGCGTGCGGATATCGGCATAAATCACGCCGATCAGCTGGCCCTTTTTCACCTCGTCGCCATCCTTACAGGAGGTCTCGAAATGCGAACCGCTTTCCAGCAGCTCAAACACGCGGGCAAAAACATCCAGACCGCAGATAATGCCGTCCTGCTTGCAGATCAGCTCTGCCTTGCCCTGCTGCGGCTCACGCATAATGGCATTGGTGCTGACATCCTCGCTTGTGACGTCCTCGCGCAGCGCGTTGAGGATCGCCGGGTCCATATTAAGAATCATAGTGGAGCCACTGCTCATAAAATGCTTCGTCCTTTCGCTTGATTTCATCTAATACCGCCTTGCGGTTTCTCTGGTCGATATCGGCATACTCATCCGCATTAAATGCAATATTTTCCGTCGACACAGGCTGTTCAGTAGAAACATGAGCCGCCGCATGGTTCGCTGCACGCTCCGCAAATACAAGGCTTTCGAGCAGCGAATTGCTCGCCAGTCGATTGCGTCCATGCACGCCGTTGCAGCTGGTCTCGCCGACCGCATACAGGCCGTCCATCGATGTCTTGCTGTCCAGATCGACCTTGATGCCGCCCATGAAATAGTGCTGCCCCGGTGTAACCGGAATCGGCTCCTTTGTCATGTCGTAGCCTTCCTCGAGACACTGCTTGTAAATGTTTGGGAAACGCTTTTTGACAAAATTTGGGTCGAGATGCGTAACCGAAAGCTCGACATACGGGCGATTGTCAATTTTCATCTGCTTGCCGATTTCCTTTGCGAGCAGATCGCGCGGCAGCAGTTCATTGACAAAGCGCTCGCCCTTTGCATTGAGCAGATAAGCGCCCTCGCCGCGCACTGACTCGGAATCAGGAATCGGCGTCCCGGCTTGGTTGTGTACAGTGTGGTCGGATGAATCTGGATGTAATTGATGTGCTCGATTTCAATGCCGTGGCGCATGGCAATTGCCAGCGCGTCGCCGGAAATGTGCGGGAAATTGGTGAAAAGCGGAACAGGCCGCCAGTCCGCCGGTTGCCAGTACAACCGCACGCGACGAATTTCACGGATGGTGCCGTCTGCATCGCGCACAACGCGCCGCAGCAGCGGTTTTCCTTTTCATCGCACAGCAGATCAACCAGTGTGGTATGTTCTTCGATGCGGATGTTTTCGCGTTCCTTCGCGCGCTCCAGCAGCTTGCCGGTGATTTCACGGCCGGTCAGGTCTTCATGGAACAGGATGCGGTTTTCCGAATGCGCACCCTCACGGGTGAAGACAAAGCAGCCGTCCTCATCGCGCTGGAAATCCACGCCGTAATCCACCAGCTCCTGCGCAATGTGCTGCGAGGAACGGATCATAATATCGACCGATGCCTTGTTGTT
>NZ_NHOC01000015.1 GCF_002157465.1 Butyricicoccus porcorum | reverse complement strand
AAAGTGCCGCCTTGCTACATTTCTGTAGTAGGTTTGCACAGTCCCCCTTCCAAACCGGACGTACCCGTCTCCGAGTATCCGGCTTTCCATTCTAATTACTGACGATTAACAAAAAGTCTTATTGTGTATCTTGTTATGGCAAGTTTCGCACACGATTAAAGTTTTCCTGCGGATAGAACGCATTTTCCGCTCCCACGCAGATTTCCCCTTGAGTGCCTTAAGGCTTTGAACGTGATGCACTACAACTGGTTCGCTGTCGCATCCGCATAACTCGCAAATTCCAGCATTCAGCCTGTTCTTTATCTCGTTTTGCTTCGATACACTCTTAGGAACGGCATCGACATTATCCAGCTTGGCTTTACGGCTCTTTCGGATATCCGTCATGTTGAGAAAGATAAGCGTTTTTGTGCCTGTCTTAGTCTCATACGGGACACCCCATCGTTTGCCCGTCCGCCTGTCGCCTCTTGCTTTTGCCATAGTTGTTTGGTGCTTGCTTGCCAAGGTTTTCAGACAACTGTATTCCATGATATAAACGAAATAATCCAGCTTCGGGAAGTTGCTTGCCATCCGATAGTAGTTGCAGATTCCCCGCATCTGTGAATTGTAGGTTGAGACAATTTCAAAGTCGCTTCTGTTTCGCAATCCTTTCGTGGCTATCGGAACAATCCTGCCATCGGCAGTCCTGACCCCGTACCCGTTGCTAATCAGAAATTCTTCAATTTTATCCTTCAACGGAGCATTCAGCATGACCGTCCCATTTAACGTCCTCTGCTTGACCCCGTCACTCCTGCGCTTCAGTTCCTGCGACCTTCGGACACTTACGTCATATCCCAGAAATCTTGCTGACTCTGAACTGTGTGTTATCTTGGTTTTTTCATCCGAAAGTTCCAGTTTCAGTTCAGCTGCCAAAAAATCCTTCAGTTCAGCCTTGATTTCCACACAATCCTCTTTTGAGCCTACCACCCCTATCAGAAAATCATCCGCATACCTGACGTAGCAGATACGCTTGTTATTGTCCTGATATACTGGTATCTTGACGCGCTGACGTTTCAGTTCCACCTCTTCGGCTATCCACTTTTCACGGTCTGGGGAATCAGGGTTATTCTTACTCTTCCTATGCAGCGTGCTGATTCTGTGGCATATTCCGCCGTATTCCTCGGTATACTTCTTGGGTTCATTGCTGTCGAACCGTTGCTTTATCTCCGCAACTTTCTTATCCAATTCGTGCAAGTATATATTTGCAAGAATTGGGGAAAGTATGCCGCCCTGTGGCGTGCCGCTGTAGGTCTGGAAATACTTCCATTCCTCCATATAGCCAGCTTTCAGGAAAGCACCTATCAGGTTAATCAGCTTTGAGTCCTTGACTTTTTTCGAGAGAATATTCAGCAACACCTTATGGTCGATATTGTCAAAACACCCTTTGATATCGCCTTCTATGAACCATTTTGTTCCGTTAAATCCGTACTTTATCCTGTCAAATGCTGTGTGACAGCTCCTGCCAGGTCTGAATCCGTGCGAATCGTCACTGAATATAGGCTCATAAATCGCTTCCAGTATCTGCCTTATGGCATCTTGTATAAGCTTGTCTCGAAATGATGGTATTCCCAGAGGACGCAGTTTTCCGTTGTGCTTCGGAATGTAGATTCTCCACACTGGTTTCGGGCTATATTCCAGATTTCTCAATGACTCGATAATATCTGAAACATATTTAGCACCGAATCCGTCCGCTGTATCGTCATCTGTACCTTTTGTTGACGCTCCTGCGTTAGCGTATAAGTTTTTATAGGCAGTGAAATAAATATCCTCTCTGAGAAGATATCTGTACAACCTCGTAAACACGCCGTCAGTATGCGACTTAGAACTTTCTGCTATTCGTTCCAAAATATCCGATGTTGGATTCATTGAGGCTTCTCCTCCCTTTCATCTTCTTATTTTGAATCGTTAGAACTGTCCCCCTTCGCCGTGTAGTGGGTGTTCCCACCTCAGACTACTATGGGGACTCCGTTTCCATATCAGATATTCAGTACCTGTGTACATAGCTTTATAAGCATTCTGACTTAGGCAATCTCCAGTTAACGTTTCTGCTTGCTATAAGGATTGTCGGATGTGCTTTAGACCTTTCGGCTGGTTCTCCAGCTTGTGGGACAGCATTACAGTTACCCACGCCGACCACAACCCTATCGGCTGGCGCTGTCCACGGGATATTAAATTCCCACTTACTTTTATGCCGCACCAAACCACTGCCTTTTTCTCACATTAAAATCGGGATGATTTTTTTATTTTACCGAACTTCATGAGGTTGTGATTATTAATACTGACAGATCATGATGAATACTCTGAGGATTATTTGGAAAATACCGAACTAAACCGTAGTATTTTTCTCAGTTTAAGTTCAGCAGATCATGGGATACCGAACCCCTGACGAAGCCTTTGAAGCCGAGATGGATGCAATCTACGCCGCGTAACCATCCGCTGACCTTGACAGGCAGCCTGTTTCGCAGGCGGCTACTCGCTGGTTCTCGATGATTTCCGGCTCAGGATCAGCCAAGGTCAGATTGATAACTTTCTAACACAGAAAATGCTCAACTTGTTATTGTAATTTGGGGAATGTTTATGATCATTCTTGACTTTATCTTCAGTATCTATACTGTTATACTTTGTCGTTTACACAGAATTTTCCGGGGTCTCGCAGGAATACGCAGTTTTGTATTTTGGGATAGTTCCAAATCCATGGAATAACAGAAATTGAATTTCCATTTTTGCAAAGCATCTTATACAAAAGCATGGTATAATGCAGACAGTAAATGGGGTTGGTTCTCATGTTTTTTCAATACGGTGACCGCAAAATATCCTATTTATAGTAATCCAATAAATTACGGCACATAGCCGCATGAACGAAACCAACCAAAGCAATAAGTCCAGTCGAATCCCTTAGGACTTCCACCTGCTCTGCCTGGCAGCCTGAATCAGTGCGCACATGCGGACATTTTGAGAGACATTCAGATCATGATTCTCGGTCGGGATGTCTTTTTTGTCCTCAAAAGGTCATTTGTGCGGTGTTGCCTTAGTTCCAGTTGCAGTATTTTCCTTTTAGACGGCATCGTTCGCAGTCAGGAATTTTGGTACAAATCATACCGTTACTATCTGAACAGAAGAGCCAGAAGAGGGCATCAATTTTGCTCGGCAAATATCCAGTTTCTTTTGATATGGTATTTATAATCTCGATTGCTTCGATATCTCCGGCTTCTTCAGAAGAAGAATATCCAAGGTGCTTTTTCCCAAGAATTCGACAGATATGAGTATCTGGCTTGATTGCATCAATACCGACATTCCGTAAATATTCCATAGCCAAGGCGAGCCCTAAGGTATGAAGTTTATATTTCAAACTGTTGGCAAGTAAATCAGCAATTTCGATAGGAGTCCCACTGGTGACAAAATTGTCGAGAGTTCCAAATTCTTTTTCAATTCGCTCAAGTTTATGTATGTTTCCATGAAGAGCATCCATTTGCTTTTTGATGTTTCGATTTCCACATTTGATAAGCTGAATTTGTTGTGTAAAATAATCAGCAGAAGTGTTGAGAATTTTATCTTTGTCATAATAGAAAAAGATTTTATCTATCTGATCTATATTTTCCTCAATTTGTTCCCAAGGGCGATTATTGCTAAGAAGAGAATAAATCATGCCGCGAATATGCTCAGAGAAGGAAAATGTTTTTCCCTCTGCTCGTTGCTGAATCCACTCTAAATGTGTCAGATTAGCAAAAGATACATGCCTTTCTTGTAGCATGGCTTCAATTTCAGAAAGTATTATCCGACTGTTTTTCATTGGAATTCTCCATTCTTTTTTCTGGAATTATATCACCATTCAGAAATGTATGCAATAGAGTGTTTATAAATGTAACACAAACTGATCTTGACAACTTCACTGCATATTGAGTCCAAAATTTCAAAATAGCTTTTTGGCAGCTTTATAGCAATCCAACAAATTACTGCACATAGCCGCATGAACGAAACCAACCAAAGCAATCGGACTGGCGAATGGTAGAAAACGCCCGCTTAATCGCCTCAGGAAGTTGTGCTGTAATACGAACCTTCTGCTTTCTGAGATTGGCCTTGAGTTTGACCACATCTTCTCAATTGGATTCAGATCGGGACTGTATGGCGGCAGATACAGATACCGGATGCCAGCCTTATCCAGTAGCTCTTTTACAATCTTTTACAATCTTTGCATGATGAGAACGCATATTATCCATTACAATGATATCTGTTTCAGACAGCGTTGGCAGAAGCGTAGAGCTCAGATATTCCGCAAAACGTTCTGCTGTCGTTCCACATTGATAGATTGTATATGCAGTCTCTCCGGTAATGCAGACAGAAGACAAAATAGTAGTATTGGTCGGCGTATTGACAGGAGTGCTGTCAATTGCTCGTTTTTCTTTCCGGGCACGGGCATAATGCCTTATCATATTTGTGTTGACTCCGCTTTCATCAAGAAAACTGTTTGCGGCGTTCTCCGGTATAAGCTGCTCCCAATTTTTCCGTTTTTGCTGTACATCGGGGACGCTCCTGTTCCGAAGCATGCAGGGACTTCTTTTTATAGACATATCCAAGCTTCAAAATTGTTTTACGTACCGTTTCGTCACTTACATGGAGTTGGAGTGTATCAATAATCTCATTAATCGTAATATCTGGCTGTTGCTGGATCAAACAGTCAATATTCTGAATATCTTTCTGGCTCAGAGAAGGTTTGCGTCCACGCAGGGAAGTCCTCGTTTCAACAGAACCGGTCTCTCTCATTCGCTTTTCCAAACGGTAGACTGTGCTTGTATTTACACCAAAACATTCTGCTACTTCTTTTGCATTGTGCGTTTTATTCCATGCCTCAATCAGCAATTTTCTGGCTTCGTTGTGCAACATAATAATCACCTCTTGATTTAATCATAATACCTTTGTCAAGGGTGTGCACTATTTATGAGGGTGCAGTCGGAGATTGCCCGCCGCGCCAATCTCAATCCTGACGGCAAACGGAGAGTCTACAGTTCCAGATACGCCCTGTCCGGTATGGTCTACTGTGGACACTGCGGAGACATCTACCGAAGAACCGAGGCTGTAAATCCACGGTGTGGCGATGCGTAAGCAGAGTTCTTAAGAAAAACGTGGACTTTGACTGCCCCGCCAGGACGGTAAAGGAAGAAGTTCTGCAGGGTGCCGTCCTCACGGCGGTCAACGATGCATACGCAAGAAGGAACATTGTAACGGCACTTCTGAAGCAGAATATTGAGTCTACGGTGTTGGGAGATCTGGAAGATCGATTGGCAATGGCAGATAAGAAGCTTTCCGACCTGCAGACGCAGATGATTGCGGTGTCCAGCGATGAGGCGGCTGTCGATGCCCTGCGTGAAGAACGCCAGAGCATTCTAGCAGAAGCCGCAGAACGCAGCGACCTGCGGGAGCGCATGAACGACATGATCAACTTCTTGGATGAAATGCCACAGGCCATCACGGAATACAGCGATGTCATTACCAGGAGGCTGGTGGAGAAGATTACGATTTTCGATGAAAAGATTGTGGTGGAGCTGAAATCCGGTCTTGAGATGGAAGTGGAAGCGTAAAGCTGAATATGGATATGAGATGATACCCGGAGCTGACTTTAAAGGTTTGTTCCGGGTGATTTTTTGCAGGTATACACTGATTGCCAAAATGTTGGACTCCCCTAAAGCACTGTGAAATCCCTTCTCAAAAAGAATAATTTTAAGTTTGGGAAATAATTCATCATATAAGCAATATTAACTTGCCAAACTACAAGCTGTTCACTTGTATAAATTGCATCTTTGTGCTATCATTAGTACAGATTAGCGCAGATTATGCAAGAGAGGTGTGTCGCATGGTCAGTTATAATAAGCTTTGGAAACTTTTAATTGATAAACAAATGAAAAAGAAAGACCTGGGTGATGCCGCAGGCGTTAGCGCAAATACTATAGCCAAGATGGGGAAAAATGAATTGGTTTCCCTTGAAGTATTAGTTCGCATTTGTCGGGCATTGAATTGTGACATCGGGGATATTATGGAAGTTCTTCCTTCCTAATTGTCCGTTTTATGGGACTGCGCATGATGTAGCATGGACAATGGAGGAATATAATTGTGATTGGTGCAGCTGCTTATAGCGCCGGTCTGATGTCTCAGTCTTTCTGGTTTCTTGAATTTAAGAGAGCAGTCAGGCTTCGGCAAGAAGGCTTGGACTATGATGAAATCAAAAAGAAATGTGTAGAAGAAAATCTCTTTGGTGCTGCCAAGGAGTACAGAGCTTTGCGAATGGCGGGATACATTATTACTCGCATTAAGACTATGGACGACACTCTGGTTGAGTTGTTTTGTTCATCGGATCTTGCGACGCAGAAGCTCATTAACCTGATTACGATTCTCAGAACAGACCGCCTGTTCTTTGAGTTCGTATATGAGGTATATCGTGAAAAAGTTATTCTCGGTATGGAGTTCATGGAAGATACAGATGTAAATGTGTTCTTTACAAGAAAAGAAACGCAGAGCGAATTGATCTATAGATGGAAAGAGTCAACAAAGAAGCATTTGCGTTCCTGCTATCTGAACTTTATGACAGATGCGAATCTGTTGACAGTAATCGAAAAGAAGAAAACCATTAGCCCTCCTATATTGGATGTTGCTTTGGAGCGTTATCTGAAATCTGTAGACGAGGAAGTAATGATAAAAGCTCTGACGGGGGTGAACTGACATGATGAGCTTGGAAGAAAGATTAAATAAAGCAGAAGCTCTGATGCAGAAACCGTCCTTCCGTCAGAACAAAGGCTTGGGTAATGAAGTTGGATACTATATCTTCGATTATCCAGCAGAACAGGAACTGTTTGTTCGAGAAAGAGTCGAATACATCCGAAAAAAGAATGAGCAGTCCGGTGATGAATACCGTGTGGTTGTGTTCGACCTTTACGACATCATCATTGAAATTTTGAAAGACAAGGGCTATCTGGAGAAGTGCTACGATTTCGAGAGGAAAAAAGGATTCGAGCGTATCACAAAGTCTGTTGGTAATATGCTTCGCATTACTGCCAAGGACAGCTTGATTGTAAATTATATCAAGGAGCGCACTCCTGAGAAAGCGATTGTATTTCTTGTGGGCATTGGAAAATGTTATCCGATTCTACGTTCTCATACTGTGCTGAACAATCTGCATCAGGTCATTGACAATGTGCCTGTTGTGATGTTCTATCCCGGCAAGTATGACGGACAGGAACTGGTGCTTTTCTCTGAGATAAAAGACGATAATTACTACAGGGCGTTCAAGCTCGTGGATTAAGGAGCAGCGGCATGAAGATTGGTCAGATGTTTGCAAAACCTATTGACCGTGACATGAAAGGCGTTATCAAGGTCGGTCAGGATGATAACTTAAATATTCAGCAGGAACTGGAAGAATACGTTGTTACCCGTGAGCTTCAGAAGCACTTCCGTGATTTCTTCGACAGCTACAAGCGTGGCATTCATGGAAACACGGATAAGATGGGTGTATGGATTTCTGGTTTCTTTGGAAGTGGTAAATCTCACTTCCTGAAAATCCTCTCTTACTTACTTGAGAACAAAGTCGTTAATGGCAAGACTGCGTTGCAGTATTTTGAGGAAGATAACAAAATTAAAGACCGCATGGTGTTGGCAGATATGCGTCTGGCTGCATCCGTGCCTACTGATGTTGTTCTGTTCAACATCGACTCCAAGGGTGAACAGAGTGGCAAGCAGGATAAGGACGCTATCGTTTCTGTGTTCCTGAAAGTGTTCAATGAGATGCAGGGATTCTGTGGCGCTATCCCCTTCCTCGCTGACCTCGAAAGAAAACTTTCTGAGAAAGGTCGTTATGAGGAGTTCAAGGAGCGCTTTGAGGATTTCTTTGGCACCGCATGGATAGAAGCTCGTAATGACTTCGATTTTATCCAAGATGATATTGTTGAAGTTCTGTCCGATATGGACTTTATGAGCGAAGAAGCAGCCCGCAACTGGTGCGAACGTGCAACAACGGAATACTCTATCAGCATTGAGCGTTTTGCTGATCTGGTTAAGAGATATATTGACCGTAAGGGCGGCAACCATCACGTTGTATTCCTCGTGGATGAAATCGGTCAGTACATTGGCGACGATTCCAAGCTGATGCTGAACCTCCAGACGGTTACTGAAGATTTGGGCACTGCCTGCAAGGGCAAGGCTTGGATCATCGTTACCAGCCAGCAGGACATTGACTCCATCACTAAGACAAAGGGCAACGACTTCTCTAAGATTCAGGGGCGTTTCGATACCAGACTGTCTCTGTCCTCTGCCAACGTAGATGAAGTTATCCGTGAAAGAGTTTTGAAGAAAACTGAGTCTGCAACTCAGATCCTTTCTCTCTACTACGACGAAAAGGAAACGATCGCAAAGAACCTGATTCTGTTCAATGACGGCGTCGAGAAAAAGCTCTATGCCAACAGAGCGAATTTTGCAGAAGTTTATCCTTTCATCCCTTATCAGTTTAACCTCCTGGGCAGCGTTCTTACCTCTATCCGTACGCACGGTGCATCCGGAAAGCATCTGGCAGAGGGGGAGCGTTCTATGCTTGCACTGTTCAAAGAATCTGCGGTGCGGGTAATGAATGAAGATCCGGGTACGATTGTACCTTTCCATATGTTCTATGACGCTCTGGAGCAGTTCCTCGACCACTCCCATAAGGGCGTAATTTCTCGTGCGTTGGATAATGATTTTCTGAATCCGACACACGCTGACGAGTGCTTTGATGTCAACGTACTCAAGACACTCTTTATGATTAAGTATGTAAAAGAAATCAAAGCCAACCTTGAGAACCTGACCAGCCTGATGGTTACGCACATGGACAATGACCGCATGGAATTGTCTCAGAAGGTTGAAGATGCCCTGAAGCGTCTGGTTCGTCAGACCCTCGTTCAGAAGAATGGCGACATTTATGTATTCCTGACCGATGAAGAGCAGGAAATCAATATCGCTATCAAGAACCAGCCTGTCGATGCCGGTGAAATCACGGCGAAGGTTTCCGAACTGATCTTCGATGGTCTGTTTGACGAGAAGAAGTATCGCTATCCCGCTTTCAATGGTCGTTATGCCTTTGGTTTCAATCAGATTGTGGACGACAAGCCTTATAAAGCGGGTCAGAACCACGACATTACTCTAAAGATTCTGACCCCAAACAGCGATGAAATTGCAGACGAAACCACTATGAGAATGCTGTCTGCTCAGAGCAGATGTGTTCTGGTTGTTCTGCCTGATGACAGAACCTTCCTGGATGAAATCCGTTCTTCTCTCCAGATTGAGAAGTTCATCCGTTTCGATGCTACTAATACTGTGACCAAGTATGAACAGATCAAAGAAGCAAAGAAAGTTGAACTGCGTGAGAGAAGCGCAGCAGCTCGCCTGTTCTTGGAAGAATCCCTGAAATCCGCTACCATCTATGTGAATGGCGACCGTGTTCAGACTACCGCCAAGGAAGTATCTACCCGTATCAACGATGCCATTGGAAAGCTGGTTGCGTCCGTATTTCATAAGCTCTCTTATATCGACACAGCTATGAGCGAAAGCGATATTAGAAAGCTGTTCAATAATAACGGTCAGCAGCTGACCTTGGCAGGAACCAATTCTACCCCGAACAGTCTGGCTCTGCATGATGTGAACGACTACATCGGCGTGAACACTTCCCGCCATACTAAGACTTCCATGAAGTCTCTGCTTGACAGATTTATGAAAGCGCCGTATGGCTTTGTTGAAGCAGACGTACAGTGGCTCGTTGCCAAGCTGTTCAAGGATGGTGAAATTGCATTCTATGTAAACAGCGAGCCTGTTACGTTCCTTTCCAAGAGTATAGACGAAATTGTTCGTTTCATTACTCGTAAAGAGTTCAATGAGCGTCTGATGACCGAGAAGCGTATTCGTGCCAGCGAAAAGCAGAAAAAGGCAGTTCGTGAAGTAATGAAGGAACTGTTTGGCATCGCTCCTTCCAGTGATGATGACGATGCCGTGATGGGCAGCTTCCTGAACTATGCCGGTCGTTTGAAGAATGACCTTGAAAAGCTGGAAATCTATTATAAGAATCAGCCGCTGTATCCTGGTAAGGCTCTGATAACGAAGGGTAAGAAGCTGATGAGCGATGTTTCTCAGCTGAAGAATGCTAACGAGTTCTTCGCTGCGGTTGACAGAGATCGTGACGATTATCTGGACTTTGCTGAAGATTACGAGCCTGTGAAGAAGTTCTTCGGCGGTGAGCAGATCACCATCTTTGACCGTGCTATTCGCCTGATGGCAATTTACGACGATAGCCGTACCTTCATTGTAAATGATGAAATCGAGTCTACCGCCCTCCAGGTCAAGGCAATTATGAAGAAGCAGACTCCATACACCGAGATCAAGAACCTGCCGGGACTGCTTGACCAGTTTACGACTGCCTATAGCAATCTGCTGACTGAAATGGAGCAGCCGATCCTTGCTGCCATTGATGAAGCGAGAACCCGTGTGTTCCAGGAGTTGGAAGGCAAACTCTGTAAGGCAAGTCTGAGAGACCGGTACATTGAGCGATTCAGTGATCTTCATGAGAAAGCTACCCATTGCAACAATGTGGCTACGCTCCAGAACATCAAGGTTGAAGCCGACGCTCTGAAGGTTCGTTGCTTGAACGAGATCACCGTTACTGAAGCAAAATTACAGGCTGAAAAAGCTGCGGAAGAAGCGAAGAAGCAGGCACAGCAGAATCCTGCTCCGGTGAACAATGGTGGTGATAAGCAGCCTGATCCGGTTGTGACTCCTGTTCCTAAGGTAAAGAAACAGCGCACGATCAGTATAAAGTCTATCAACACCGAAGCAACTTGGCAGTTGGAGACTTCTGCGGATGTTAAGAAGTACATTGCAGAACTGGAGAAGAAGCTGATGGCTCAGCTGGAGGATGACACTGTTATCCACGTTGAGTTCTAAGCATAAGCGGAGGTATAGCGATGAACAAAACAGCTATAAAGAATTTTGCGGTTTGGGCAAGAAATAAGCTCATTGCCGACATTACATATAAAGCAGGACTGATTGGCGTGAGCGAGAAAGGCATCTCCCAGCCACTTCCTCAGTCCTCTAAAGACTTGCAGTTCTTTGATATTGGCACAAAGGACTATGCGCAGGTCGCAGGCGCTGACATTGAACAGAGAAATGCTCTGGTCAGAGCCATTCAGGAAAAAGAGCGTACAAGCGATTACAAAACTGCTTTGAAGGCAGTGATTGAAGAAGTTGCCTACACTTGGTTTAACCGACTGATTGCGATCCGATTCATGGAAGTCAACGAGTATCTTCCTTCCAGAATCCGTGTACTTTCTTCTGAAAACCCTGCTAAGAATGAGCCTGATTTTGTGACCACTCCTTTTGACACCGATATGGAGTTTACGATGGCGGAACAGGACAGAATCATGCAGATGAAGGATGAAAACAAGCTGGATGAGTTATTCCGTATGCTTTTCGTCAAGCAGTGTAACAAGCTCCATGAGATTCTTCCTGAGCTGTTTGAGGAAACCAATCACTATACTGAACTGCTTCTCAGCATTTCTTTCACGGATCGCGATGGTGTGGTATATCATTTGGTGCATGATATCCCCGAGGACGACTTCAATGTTGAAAAAGAAGGTCAGGTTGAGATCATCGGCTGGATGTACCAGTATTACAACATTGAGCCGAAGGATGAGACCTTTGCTCTGCTGAAAAAGAATGTAAAGATCACCAAGGAACGTATTCCGGCGGCAACCCAGCTATTCACACCGGACTGGATCGTTCGCTACATGGTAGAAAACAGCCTTGGTCGTCTTTGGGTGGAAGGTCATCCAAACGACAGCCTGAAAGAAAACTGGAAATACTATCTGGAAGAAGCCGAGCAGGAAGCAAGTGTTCAGGCGCAGCTTGAACAGATTCGGGCGGAATACCGCAAGCTGAATCCGGAAGATATCAAGGTCATCGACCCTTGCATGGGTTCCGGTCATATTCTGGTGTATTGCTTCGATGTGCTGATGCAGATTTACGAGTCTCAGGGTTATACCCAGAGAGATGCAGCACAGTCCATTCTGGAAAACAATCTGTTCGGTCTGGATATTGATAAGCGTGCTGCACAGTTGGCATACTTTGCAGTTATGATGAAAGCTCGTCAGTACGACCGTCGCATTTTTACCCGTGAAATCAAACCCCATGTGTATGCCATTGAGGAAAGCAATAGCATCAATCGTGGTCAGATGAAATATTTCGGTGCAGATCTCAGCTCTATCGAAAGAAACGAGGCAATGCTCCAAATTACCGGCTTGCTTGATACGATGGTTGATGCGAAGGAATACGGTTCTATTCTGAATGTAGAGAACTATGATTGGAAACTGCTTCAGCGTTTTGCGGAAAGTATCGACGATGCAGGCCAGATGAGTCTGGACACCATTGGTATCGACCAGACACAGGAACAGTTGCTTGATTTGATTGAAATTGCTCATGTTATGGCGCAGAAGTATGAGGTGGTTGTGACCAATCCGCCATACATGGGCGCAAGTGGCATGAGTGCAAGACTTTCAAAGTATGTAAAAGACAATTATTCTGACAGTAAAAGCGACCTGTTTGCGGTGTTTATTGAACGCTGTGGTCAAATGACAGCAAAGAATTGCTATCAGGCAATGATTACACAGCACGCATGGATGTTCCTGTCCAGCTTTGAGAAGCTGCGTACGAAACTGTTGATGACAGATACCGTCAATATGGTACACCTCGGAGCAAGAGCCTTTGAAGAGATTGGCGGTGAAGTAGTACAAACCACCAGCTTTGTGCTGCGTAAAAGCCATATGGATTACAAGGGTACTTATTGCCGGTTAATTGAACCGACTACCCAGCAAGGAAAAGAAGATATGTTTCTTGCTGGCGAGAACCGATATGCCGCCCAACAATCCGACTTCTCAAAAATCCCCGGAGCGCCGGTGGCGTATTGGGTGAGTGATGCATTCATTGATGCCTTTGATGGAAATCCTAAATTGCGTTCAATCGCAAGGGCACGATCAGGTGCAAAGACAGGGAAAAATGACATTTTCATAAAGAGCTGGTGGGAAGTTGCATATCCATCAATATATCTAAACTGCAGCAACTATGACGAATGCTGTTCTTCTGGCGCCAAATGGTTTCCTTATAACAAAGGCGGCGATGGTCGTAACTGGTACGGAAACAGAGATTTGGTGGTTGATTTTCAGGACGGCGGAGAAAATATAAGACGATATTCTCAAAAATACGGTACATCGATTGACCTTAATGCCACAGATGTATACTTCGGACAAGGAATAACATGGACGGCATTAACAAGTGCAAAAAATACATTTAGATTTAGCCCATCAGGAAGTGCCTTCGACAGCAACAAGGGCCCTATGATATTTAATGATGACACAGAACTACTTAATTATCTACTCAGTTTCTTTATAAGCCCTGTTGCACAGTTTTATATTAAAGTTTTTAATCCTTCGTTATCGTTGCAAAATGGAGATATGGACAACCTTCCGATTATTATTGATGAGAAAAGGAAACTATCAATTTCAAAAGTGGCGGAGCAAAATGTCAGAGAATCAAAAAATGACTGGGACTCCTTTGAAACCTCCTGGGACTTCCTTGCTCACCCTCTCATCCTTGCCGCTGAAGTTCCCGATCTGAATGGCGGTCATAAGGCAACCTTGTCTGATTCCTATGCAAAATGGGAAGCACTCTGTGAAAACCGTTTCAACCAGCTCAAAGCCAACGAAGAAGAACTGAACCGTATCTTTATCGACATTTATGGGCTTCAGGATGAGTTGACCCCTGAAGTTGAAGATAAGGATGTCACTGTTCGCAAGGCTGACTTGGGCAGAGACATTCGTAGCTTGCTTTCCTATGCGGTTGGCTGTATGTTTGGTCGCTACTCTCTGGATGAGCCGGGGCTTGCCTATGCTGGTGGCGAATGGGACAGCAGCAAATACAGCACGTTTATTCCCGACATGGATAACTGCATCCCCATTACCGACGAAGCCTACTTTGAGGACGATATTGTCGGTCAGTTCGTCGGCTGGATGAAGAAGGCATTTGGTGAAGAAAATCTGGAAGCAAACCTTGATTTCATCGCAAAGGCTCTCGGCAACAAGGGTGCAACCTCTCGTGAAGTGATTCGCAACTACTTCTTGAATAACTTTATGAAGGATCATATCAAGATTTACCAGAAACGCCCGATTTACTGGCTCTTTGACAGCGGCAAACAGAACGGTTTCAAAGCCTTGGTTTATATGCACCGTTGGAACGCTGATACCGTCGGTAATCTGCGTGTTGAGTATCTCCATAAAATGCAGCACACCTATGAGCGTGAAATTATTCGTATGCAGGAAACCATCGACAACAGTAGTGTTTCTCGTGAAGTTTCCAAGGCAACCAAGCGTAAGGATAAACTTCAGAAGCAGCTGAAGGAAACTAAGGACTATGATGCAAAATTGGCTCACATTGCCCTGTCCCGTATCGACATTGATCTGGACGATGGCGTAAAGGTCAACTACGAAAAGGTTCAGACCGGCAGAGACGGCAAGAAGATGCAGATCCTGGCTAAGATATAATGAAGCGACCTCGTAAAATAACCATTAAGCGTAGGGTGGAAAAACAGCCGCACTTCACCAATCTTCATCCAAGCGAGAAAATTTTTGGACAAAGATGGGTTTTTCATAAGGGTGATGATGATCCGAACCCTTCTGTTCCGCATGGTCACTCAGAAGATGGAAAATACAAATTGTCTTTGTGGGATGGAAAAATATATTCTATACAAAGCGGAAATGTTGTAGGTACTGCGTCAAAGCGAGAAATGAAAGCTCTGTATTCCAACAAAGCCATGCAACAGTTTATTATGGAATCACAAGAGTGGTATATGCAAAACCATCCTTATTGTCCAGAATTAGCTCCGTTGAGAGCCCAAAACGCTATACTCAAAAAAGTGCTTACAATAAGGCGCAAAAAAGAAATAGAAGCTATTCAAGTGTATATACATTATACGTTGAATTAAAAGAAAGGATTGCCCCGACATGGACTTGATTGGAAAGAAAGTAAAACATAATAAGTTTGGGGAAGGTGTTATTCTTGAACAGGATACCTCCTATGTTTCCGTCAAGTTCGTGACGGAGGCTGATCCCAAGAAATTCATGTATCCCACCTGCTTTAAAACCTTCCTGAAGCTGTTGGATGCGGAAGCGGCTGCTCAAACAGATACCACCGTAAAACAGCATGAAGATCAGGAACGTAAGAAAAAGCAACAGGCTATGGAAGAAGCTGAAGCCCGTCGCTTTGCAAAGAAGATGCAGGAAACCAGTTCCAAGTCGAGGAAAACTGTAGAACTTCGCCCGTTCAATTCGGTTGCGGCTTTCTGCAATGAATATAAACGAGCAATAACCGCTGAGATCGTTTATCTAAAGACCACCGGTGGCAAACGACAGCACATCTTTGATGGTAAACGCATTGAGGTCAAGAACGGACGCTATGTTTATACCTTTGAAGCTGACGATGAATTAACTTATCCCGAAGGAACTCAGATCAGCATTTGGCAAGGTGACACAAGCATTGCGGGTCATATTGTTGGCTGCGAAGATTTTACTGTCATAATTGCAAGCAGCACAGATTTGGGTGCCGATGTCTCTACTCTTGAGTTTTCCGCAGAGCCTTGGCGACTGCTGAACTCTTTGAATGACCGTTTGGACGGTATTTTAGAAAATCCGTCTGAAATTGTCAGAGCGTTGATTTGTAATGGACACAAGTCAATTGACTATGGCAATTACAAAATTACGACCGGACAGCAGGCTGCTGTTCAGATGTCGAAAAATCAGCCAATCACTTTTGTCTGGGTCCTCCGGGAACTGGCAAGACCCAAACATTGGCGAAGATCGCTTTGGCTCATATTGAGCAAGGCAACCGTGTATTGATGCTGTCCTACAGTAATGTATCTGTAGACGGTGCTATCATGCGAGTACATAAAATGAAGCCGAACATGAAGCCGGGAACTCTTGTGAGATACGGCTATGCAAGGCACAAAGACCTGCTTGAACACAGGTATTTAACTTCCTACAACTTGTCAATTCACAATCATCCTGAACTGCTCAAAGAGCGTCAGGATCTGATTGCAGAACGTAAGAAGCTGCCCAGAACTTCTCCGAGATATGTTCAGATTGGGCGCAGACTCACGCAGATCAGAAATGAATTGTCATCCGAGGAAAAAGAAACCGTTAAGAATGCAAAGTTCGTTGCGACCACTGTTTCTAAGACTGTCGTTGACAGCGCAGTCCGAGACTGTGAGTTTGATGTAGTTATTTTTGATGAAGCCAGTATGGCTTATATTCCGCAGATCGTTTTCGCTGCCAGCCTTGCGAAGAAGCATTTTGTCTGTATGGGAGACTTCAGACAGCTTCCACCTATTGTGCAGAGCAACGGAATCTCTCCATTGAACGCAGATATTTTCCAGTATTGCGGGATTACATCTGCGGTAGATAGCGGAAGAAACCATAAATGGTTGTGTATGTTGGACACTCAATATCGAATGCACCCTCGTATTGCTGATTTTGCAAGCCGAACAATGTACGGAGGATTGCTCCATTCCACAGAAGAAATGGAAAAGAACCGTCGTGGCATTGTAGATCAGAAGCCTATCACAGGTCATGCTATGGCATTTGCGGATTTGTCCGGTATGATGTCGGTCTGTACCAAGACCGGTGATAATTCGAGAGTAAATGTGCTGAGTGCCTTGATGTCCTTCTCCTTGGCATTAGAAGCTGCCAAGAATCACGAAGTTGGTATTATTACTCCGTATCATGCACAATCTCGTTTGCTTCACGCAATGGCAAGAGATGTTGCTGATGCAAATCCGGAATTGAAGCTGATTGCCTGTGCTACGGTTCATCAGTTCCAGGGTTCTGAAAAGGATGTTATCGTGTACGATGCGGTTGACTGTTATCGTATGCCTTATCCGGGGATGTTGCTTACTTCCACTGGAAACAGCTATGCCAACAGACTTTTCAACGTCGCTCTGACCAGAGCCAAGGGTAAGTTTATCGGTGTGGCAAATATCGCCTACATGGACAATAAGAACCTATCCAGCAGCCTTATGTTTGAGCGCATGATTGAAGGACAACGAAGAAAACCAAGCTGTCTGACAGGACAGGAGCTTTCTCAAAAGCGTACTGCAATCAGCGGCAGCACCATGAGTTTCTTTGATAACGATGAAGGAAATCGTCGGTTCCTTAAAGATATAGCAGAAGCCCGACGTGAAATAAGAATAGATATTCCAGATAAGCCTGTAGAAGATGTGTTTTCCAGACAGTTGGCCATAGCGTTGCAAACTGCCAAGGGAAAAGGTATCAAGGTATACCTCCGAGCCGAAAACAAGCAAGGTATTCCTTCTGTTCTGAGACCACTTGCAATAGAGAATCCGTTTGTCGCAAATCCCGTGGTTTTGATCGACAAAAAGGTTGTGTGGTTCGGTATGCCAAGCTCTGATGCAAAGTTCAAATCAGAGGGAAGCATTCTCCAGATGAGATACCGTCCGGTGATTCGTTTTGAGGGGGCGCATACTGCGGCATCGCTCTATGGCTTTATGGAAATGAGTAAGACTGTAGATCAGAGTAAAATAGTCAGCACAGATGAAGAAGGCAAGGCGATTACCGATACGTTCGCAAGTTATGTGCTGGCAAACAAAAAGTGTCCTTCCTGCGGAAAACCAATGAAAATGCAGAAAAGTAAGAAGGGCAAGTTCTTCTTAGCCTGCACAGGTTATCCTGCTTGCCACGAAACAGCCCTTATTAATGTAGATTTGGTTGAACGGTACTTTTATCGCCATGGTGATACTGGTCAGCACTGCACACGTTGTAACTGCTCACTGGAAGCTAAGTTAGGACAGTATGGTTTATATATCCAGTGTTGCGGCTCCCAGAGACACCGATACAAACTTGATGAAATATAATCTTTCATAAGATTAGATGAAAGAGGTGGAATAATGGCTGAACTTAACCTAAAACAAATTACAGATAAATTGAATAGCGAGTTTTCCGGTGAAGTTCGCAAGCTGGTCTTTTGGTATGATGAGGGTGCTGAGTTTGTGGACGATGTAGACACGCTGGATTTGGTGAATGCCAAAGTGCTGCATCTGGAACCGGATAACCAGTTCTATACAAAATACTTCCTAGAGTGTGTAGACACCACAACGAATTATCTGGTGTACGCTCCATTTGCGAAGCCTACCATTCGTGAGAACCATCTGGCAGATACGATCAAGTATTCCAAAGAGTTCTTCGCAGACAGAGCTTCTTTGCTGACCATCGACTTGGGCATTGATGAACGCTACAAGCCGGTGATCCAGCACTACATCAAGTTCTTCGGAGAGAAGAAGCGTACTCAGGCTTTCTACGATCTGGAGCTTGAAACCTTTAACAGAAATACCATTGAGATTGCTCTGATGAGCGTTCTCTGTAAGTGCAAGACTCCTTCCTATGAAGAAGTTCTTCGTACCGTTCTGACGGATGCAGGATTTGAAGATAATCCGTATCTGGCAGAGTTCAAGAAATATGACCTTCTGGATGCGTTCTGGCGTCAGGCACAGGATGTATTCGGATATGCAGACGAGAAGCCTACCCTTGAGAAGTTCACGATGACAATGTTCGTGACCTATGCAGCCAAGGTAATTCCTGCGGATATGCCGGCTGCATGGAAGCCGTTCATCAGTTTCAAGTCTGGCAATGTAATCGCATTTATCGACAACCTGATGAACAGCTATATCTATGGAGAACGCTTTGATGTAATCTCTAAGATGATCTATGTCAGTCTGAAAGCAGAAGTAGAGTTCAGAAAGCTCCCTGCGGAAGCTCTAGTGTCCTGCGGTATCTTTGCAGGTATTGACGAGCTTCTGATTGAATGGGTTACAGAACGACTGGAATTGGAAGATGTAGCTGCAAAGCTGGGTGACACTACTATTCCACAGCTTACCAAACAGCGTCGTCAAGGACATTTTGGCAAGCGCTACGCTTACGAATACTTTGTGCTGCAGAACGCTTGGAATATCATTTCCGGCTCTCAGTATGCTCCTTCTGCAAGCCTGAATGAGATGGTAAAGAACTACACCAGCGAGCTTTACAAGATGGATCGCTATTACCGTTATTTCTATTACTATCTGGACAAGCTCGAAGATGCGACAAGGTTCGACAAGCTGAAAGAACTGGTTGAGAATATCTATTCCAACGAATATCTGGCGAAGGTCTGCACCAACTGGAATGACCTATTCAGTACAGAACTGGAATCCTTGCAGATTATGAAACAGCCTGATTTCTTCAGCCGTAACGTAAACTACTCGAAAGATCAGTTGGTTGTCATTATCTCCGATGCCCTCAGATATGAAGTCGGCATGACCCTGCTTGAAAAATTGCAGGCTGACGAGAAATGCACCGCAACAATGAAAACGATGGCAAGCACTCTACCTTCTATCACACAGTGTGGTATGGCTGCATTGCTTCCTCATAGAAGTCTGGAATTGACCGAGGATTATTCCGTATTGGTTGACGGACAGAAAACCGACACTTTGGAGCAGCGTCAGGCAATTCTACAGAAATATAAACCTGCCAGCAGATGCGTTCAGTATGATGACATCAAGAATCTGAGCGTGGCAGATCTCCGCAGCATCTTCACTCGTCAGGATGTGGTTTATATCTACCATAACCAGATTGATGCCAGAGGTGACAAGCTGAACACGGAAAATGAAGTGTTCAATGCCTGTGCCGAAGCTGTGGATGAAATCTCTGCACTGATTCGCCGCTTGACTACCAGCGCCAACCGATCTCGTTTCATCGTAACAGCTGACCACGGTTTCCTCTATAGAAGAAACAAACTGGCTGAGAGCGATAAAATTGGTTCTATATCCGGTGCGGCTGATGTTCTGGGTCGCCGTTATCTCCTTTCTGCCGAAGCAGTAGCAACCGAAGGTGTTACTGCAACAGCGATTGGAACTATGATGCAGAACAAAGATGAGCGTATGGTTTCTTATCCTGTTGGAGCTGATATTTTTAAGGCTCCTGGCTCCGGTATGAACTATGTTCACGGCGGTTGTTCCCCTCAGGAAATGCTGGTTCCTCTTATCGAGGTAAAGACTGAGAAGAGATACAAAGAAACAACAACAGCACAGATTGCTCTGGTAAGTCTGACTTCCAAGATTACGAATCTGATCACCTCTCTGGACTTTGTTCAGACAGATGCTGTCAGCGATGTAGTTAAGGAAACAACCTACCGTATCTACTTCGTCGATGGCAATGGCGAAAAGATTTCTAACGAGCATCTGTACGTTGCTGACAAGAAGGATACGACTACCGTGAAGCGAGTATTCCGCTTGCGCTTCTCCTTCAAGAACAAGAAATACAGTAAGGATCAGAAATACTATCTGGTGGCTTACGATGCTAATAACGCACTTGAAGCCCTGCGACATGAAATCATCATGGACATTGCCTTTGCAGACGACTTCGACTTTGGATTCTAAACAAGGAGGTAATCACAATGGATGCTTTCATGGAAACAGATGATAAACGTTCGGTTATTAAAAATAAACTGCGTCAGTATTTCGATGGCAGAATCGTTCGCAAGGACTTAACCAAGCATATCAAGGAAGGTGCCAATGTTCCCGTCTATGTTTTGGAGTTCCTGCTCGGTCAGTATTGCAGTTCTGATGAAGATGACATCATCGAAGAAGGCGTAAACAATGTTAAGCGTATTCTGGCTGATAACTTTGTCAGACCGGATGAGGCGCAGAAAATCCTATCTAAGCTCCGCAGCCGTGGTAGCCACACCGTTATCGATATGATCACGGTTAGACTGGATATCAAAAGAAATATTTATGTAGCTGAGTTCTCCAACCTTGGACTGACGAATGTGCCGATTGAGGATGAGTATCCCGAAAAGTTTGACCGCCTGCTTTGCGGTGGTATTTGGTGCATCGTGCAACTGGAATATGAGTTCATCGAGGAAGAAAAGAAGAACGGCAATCCGATTCAGATTCGTAAGCTAACTCCGATCCAGATGCCTCACATTGAAATGGCAGATTTGAAGGAAGGTCGTAAGGCTTTCACAAAAGAAGAATGGATGGACATTCTGCTTCGTTCTATTGGTATGGAGCCGGACGAACTGACCGAGCGTGAAAAGTGGCTGCTGCTGACCCGTATGATTCCTTTGGTTGAGAATAACTTCAACCTGTGCGAGCTTGGTCCTCGGAGCACCGGTAAATCCCATCTGTACAAGGAAATCTCTCCGAACAGTATCCTTGTCTCTGGAGGACAGACT
This sequence comes from Butyricicoccus porcorum, assembly GCF_002157465.1. GTDB lineage: Bacteria > Bacillota > Clostridia > Oscillospirales > Butyricicoccaceae > Butyricicoccus_A > Butyricicoccus_A porcorum. The sequence goes on along the minus strand of NZ_NHOC01000015.1, from coordinate 11,389 downwards.
ACGGTAGCAAACCTGTTTTATAACATGGGGCGAAAGACCATAGGACTGGTAGGCCTCTGGGATTGCGTTGCTTTCGATGAGGTGGCCGGTATCCGCTTCAAGGATAAAGATGGCATCCAGATCATGAAGGACTATATGGCATCCGGTTCATTTGTGCGTGGCAAAGAAGAAAAGGCTGCTTCTGCCTCTATGGTATTCGTAGGTAATATCAATCAGAGCGTAGATGTTCTTCTGAAGACAAGCAGCTTGTTTGACCCGTTCCCCCCTGAGATGGGCACCGATACGGCTTTCCTTGACCGTATGCACTGTTACCTGCCGGGATGGGAAATTCCGAAGTTCAGACCAGAGCATTTCACCAACGACTATGGTTTCATCAGTGACTATCTTGCAGAGTTCATCAGAGAACTTCGTAAAGAGCAGTACGGCGATGCTTTGGACAGATACTTCCGTCTTGGCAAGAACCTCAATCAGCGTGATACCATTGCCGTCCGAAAAATGGTAGACGGCTATCTGAAGCTCCTGTATCCGGATGGAGAATTTACAAAGGAGCAGCTGGAAGAAGTCCTGAAAATTTCTCTGGAAATGCGTCGTCGTGTAAAAGAACAGCTGAAGAAGCTCGGCGGCATGGAATTCTACGATGTCAATTTCTCCTACATAGACTTAGAGGATATGTCTGAGCATTATGTTTCTGTTCCCGAACAGAGCGGCGGCAAGCTGATTCCTGAAGGTATGTGCAATCCGGGACAGGTATACACAGTTTCTCACGGTAAGTCCGGCATGATCGGTGTCTTCCGTCTGGAGAGCCAGATGCTTCCGGGAAGCGGTAAGTTTGAATGCACCGGTATCGGCAGTGACCGTGAAGCAAAAGAAGCCACCAATACGGCCTTTAACTTCTTGAAAGCAAATGGCAATCGTATCAGTGGCTCCATCAGCACGACTACAAAAGATTATATTATCAACTATCAGGATTTACAGGGCATCGGTATGACCGGAAAGCTGGCGCTGCCTACACTAATTGCTCTGTGTTCCATCGCACTCGGAAAGCCGACACAAGGGTCGCTTGTCGTCCTTGGTGAAATCAGCATTAGCGGCACTATGATGAAGGTAGACGAGCTGGCAAATGCACTACAGGTTTGCCTCGACAGCGGTGCCAAGAAGGCACTGATTCCCAGCACTTCATTTATCGATTTTGCGACAGTACCACCTGAACTGATGAGTGCATTCCAGTTGATTCCGTACCAGAGCGCAGAGGACGCTGTTTTCAAAGCACTGGGCGTAGAGTGAGAAGGTTGTGAAAATAGCATGACGACATCTGTACAGCAATGCTTTCCAATTTAAATGTAAAAGCTCTGACGATTCCATACAGATATCGCAAAAAAAGATAAGGGGGCTGAATTTCATGGCCAAGAAAAAAGATGAAATAACCATTCGTTCCAGCGCAGCGGAATATCTGACCTATGTTGCCTCCATCGGAGACCAACAGGACAGTATCGAGATGCGCTACGAAGATGAAAATATATGGCTGACGCAGAAGATGATGGCTACGCTGTACGATGTTGATGTTCGCACTATCAATGAACATATAAAAATGTCTGCACAGTTAAAAGCCCGTGGACCAGGTTGGGCGCCGCAAGGCAAGACGCTACATGAATGAGATGGATATTTACCCGATCTATCCAAAGATGAATCTTTCCAAGCGAATGCAGCAGGCGAAAGTATGTCCATATCTTCTTCGTAATGCGGTCATAGACAAGCCAAATCAAGCATGGTCTATTGACATTACATATATCCCGATCAAGCGCGGATTTCTGTATCTGACAGCCGTGATCGACTGGTATAGCCGTTGTATTGTCGGCTGGGAAGTGGATGACACACTTGATACCAGAATGGTTATCAGTGCCCTGAAAAAAGCTTTCAAAGTGGCAAAACCTCAAATCCTGAATTCAGATCAGGGTTGTCAGTTTACAAGTCAGCAATACATTGACTTTGTAAAGGAAAACGACATCCGTAGAGTATGGATGGAAAAAGTCGCTGGGCAGACAACATCATGATTGAGCGCTGGTTCCGCAGCTTCAAGTATGAGGAAGCGAGACCTCAGAAAAATCTGTGTAAAAGACAAAAGAAGACAGTATAATCGTCTAATGACTGGTCGAGAATGAAGCAAGCCAAACGAAATGTAAGGAGACGACGATTATGCAGCCAGTACCACAGGAATTATTGAAGGAATACGTTCAGAGCCAGCACTTCACCAGCACAGCCGATATCATGCAGGCGATGAAAGAAATGTTCCGGGATGTGATCCAGCAGGTTATGGAAGTTGAACTGGATGAGGAACTTGGACGAGAGCGCTGCCAGCGGCGAGATCCGGAAAGCGAGCAACCTCGAAACTACCGCAATGGATATTCCAAGAAGAAGGTCAAGACTCAGTTGGGAGAAGTCGATATTAAGGTTCCCCGTGACCGCAATGGTCAATACGAGCCGAAAATCATCAGCAAGTACAGCCGTAATGCTGATGGCATGGAAGACAAAATTCTGTCTCTGTACGCCTGCGGCATGAGCCAGAGAGATATTGCGGAGCAGGTCAAAGAACTGTACGACGTGGAGATTTCCCCCGAACTGGTGACCAAAATCACGGAGAAAATCATGCCGGAAGTGACAGCCTGGCAGAATCGCCCGCTCGAGCCCATTTATCCGTTCATTTTCATGGATGCCATCCATTACAAAGTCAAGGAAGATCATCGATATGTGACCAAGGCTGCTTATGTGGTTCTGGGCATTACCATGGATGGTCGAAAAGACATCCTTGGTGTCTGGATTGGAGAGCATGAAACCAGCAAATTCTGGGTAAATGTGTTGAATGACCTCAAAAGTCGCGGGGTTTTAGACGTTTATCTCTTCTGTACGGACGGTCTCTGCGGTATGCCGCAGGCGATTCAGGCAGTTTATCCGAAATCCCGTTTGCAGCGCTGTATTGTGCATCAGATTCGTAGTTCTACCAAGTATGTCAGCTATAAAGATATCAAGCAGCTGGCAGCCGATCTGAAGAAGATCTACACCGCAGTAACTGAAGAAGAAGCTACGCAGCAGTTGCACAACTTCGCAGAAAAATGGCGCAGTCAGTATCCTTCCTGTGTAAAGAGCTGGGAAGAAAACTGGGATATTTTGAGCACGTTTTTTGAATATCCCATGGAGATTCGGAAAATCATATATACGACGAATATTATCGAGGGACTGAACCGGCAGTTCCGGCAAATCACAAAGAATAAGCCATCGTTCACCAACGATGACTCACTCCGACGGATGCTGTATCTGGCAGCTCAGCGCATCACAAAGCACTGGCATGCCCGCTGCCAGAATTGGGACTTGATTCTCAATCAGCTTGAAATTATATTCGCTGACCGAAGTGCCAACTGATTTCCCTGGCCGTATTATTTCCGAACAGTTCAGCCAGTATTCACACTCTTTGGGGGCGATACCGGCTGCCCTCGTAGAGAGAGCAGCCAAGGAAAATCAAGCTACACTATGTGTCCAATTTAGCGTCATTCTCTGATTCTGTCGAATATCGCTTACACAAGATTTTACGGAGTGCCGCAGAAGCCTATCTGACACAGTACAACAACATCAGGGAAGCAAGAGTTGCTATCGGACAGTATATCCACATCTACAACTTTGAGCGGCGCCATTCTGCACTTGATTACCAAACACCGGCTGAATGCTACTATCCGGCAATGTTGATGCCATATGTAGCTTAGCATATATTGAATCTGGGGAGTGCTCCACTGTTCTCCCCATGTTTCTTGTAACTTGTCCACTATATCAGTTCATTATAAAAATCTTAGATTTTTGTCTTGACAACTGAGCCACTATATCCACCACCGGAATGGCGGTTTCCTTAAAAACGGATTTGCGGTTTCCTGTCGCCGGACAGCAGCGACACGGGTGCCGGATTATTCATACTGGTTTCCCTGATCCGAGTGAAGAATCAGGCAACTGGGATCTAAGCCCGGCTGGGAATCGATTGCTTTCTGCAGGGTCCTTTTTGCAAGCTCTGCGGTTATGTGTTTGTCGGTAATGCTGGCAATAACGCTTCTGTCATATAGATCAATAATCGTGCAGTTATAACGTTTGCTGCCATTCGTTAAAAATAAACAGGTAAAATCAGTGCACCATTTCTGGTTAATGGATTCTGCCTTAAAATCCTGATGGAGCTTATTCTCAAATGCTTTGTGAGGTGCACCGTATTCATAGTCCGGCTTACGTTTCCTTACAATTGAGAATAACTGAAGCTCTGTATTCATGTATTCATGTATTTATGGACAGTTATGCGACTGATGTTATATCCTCTGCGAAGGAGATAAGCGTGCACAGTTCTGTAACCATCTGTGCCGTTGTGAGAGTGGTATATATTCACAATTTCACGCTTGATTTTGTCCTTATGCTTATGATAATCACATTTTCTGTTTTTCAGAAAATTATAATAAGCACTTGGTAAGATATTCAGTCTTTTCAACAACCAGCGGACACCATATTTATGCCCATACTGCTGAATAAGTCGATAAGCCGCTAATCGATTTCCTTCGCAAAGAATGCCGCCGCTTTTTTTAGAAAGTCATTTTCCTTCTGAAGTTCTGCCAGCTGCTTTTTCAATTGCAGATTCTCCTTCATGTAATCATAATCAGCTTTGGCTTCTTCATTTGTTTGGCATTCTTTGCGGAACTGGTTTACCCAGATAGATATGCTTGCCTTGGATACACCATATTCGGCAGCAAGTCCTTTGAGGGTTCTTCCCTCCTCAAGATGGAGACGAACAATCTTCTTCTTAAATTCTGGTTCATAGTGTTTACTCATTTGTGACATACCTCGTTTCCTCCTAAGATTATATCCTATTAGGTCGAGGTGTTACAACTATGTTATATCACAACATCCCGTGCCAAATCTATTATAGAGGAAACTGTTAAGTGCGGAGTTGTTGTCCGGCAAGGTAGAGCTATTCTCCCATACGCTGGGGCTAAATGTCCGTGCAGATGGAGCTCTTGTACCGCTTTCTACAGCAACGCTCAAGAAGGAACTGCCGTATACAACACCAACCTACCGGATGATTATGGATAAAGTAAAATCCCTTGTATTCAGATATATATTTATCTGTTATAATGAGCAATATATACCTCTAATCCTGATGGACTCCTTCCCGCTAATCATTTTATCCACTAAGCTAAAATCCCCACTCTTTCCAGCACCATGACTCAATATATTTTTCTGTTCTTGCATCATCATTAATAACTACTTTGAATTTGCTCTGCTTAGCTATGTCAACAAATAAACTAGGCCTTTTCTCTCCATCATCTTGTACCCCTATATTCAGTAAATCAAAATCATCGTCTGTAGTAAAACGTTCATCAAAGTTCACTGCTTTCATCTCCTTTATCGAAAAATCTGTCTAACAATATATCTGAAATAGTTATATTTCTACCTCTTTTTGTCTTGGATATGATTTTTTGCAATCTCTCCCAAGAATTATTACGTCTTATTTTGTTATAAAAAGACTCCGCACATTCCTCGAAATACTTATCAAAATTATCTGTGATAGTACCGTCTTGACTCTGTATAATTAATATCGACGAAGTATCAGTGAAAAGCTTTTTCTTATCTTCTTCGTTTAAATCGTTATTAAAAATATCATGAAGTTTCTTTCTATATTCTCCCCATTCCTTCGCTTTGTTAGAATCATTAGAATACTTTTGCAAATAAGAGTATACTGCCCCACTAACACAATACTGCCGCATCAAATCATTCCAAACTGGAAATTTATCATAACAATATACAGTTGTCAAAAGATCAAATGCAGAATCATATTCTTTAGGGCTCAAATTCATTGTCAATACCATCATTAAATCCGCATAAGCTTCTTTGTATATATAAATCCAAGTTTTCAATAATTCCGCAATTAGGTTCTTCGAAAAAATTGTTACTATATTTTCACGAATCTCAGACGAAACATCCTTTACTTTCTTACGATACTTGATCAATTCTGCATAATCTGTTATGTTTTTATCTAAGATCTTATCTTCTATACCCTCTAAGCTATATGCTTTCAAAAGAGCTTCATTAAACTCTTTGTAATACATCCTTGCAACTGTATCAAAATACAGTTCCTCTTGGCCATTATTTATTACATTTAATATGTGCTTATTCATTGATGCAAACCAGGAAAAGTGTATTAAACTAATTGTTTGAGGGTCAAGCTGAATTTTTTTAAATCTAAAGACTAATTGTACTACTCCATATATCATCTGTTTCAAAAGGCATTCGGCTCTTAAATTTCTATTTCTTTCAACTGATGTTAAAAAATGATAAACTTCATGAAATAAAGCGACAGGGATAATATCTACTTGATCAATAATAGATTCCGGAATAAAAATTACAATTAGCTGGCGTTCGTTATCCTGCAATCTCGTTTTCATAATTTGGCTGTCAAAAAGCTCATAAGTTTCCACTTTAGTCTGCAAACTTGGAGCCAAAATAAACGCATAATTCTCAGTTTCTGTTAATGTTTTCGAGATTTCGTCCAGCAATTTAGCATAATAAAGACTAATTTTCGGTGATACTTCAAATATATGTGCTTCTAACGTAGGGTTAACAACCATCTCACGGTCAGTATTCGATGTGGCATCAATGAGAGATTGATAAATATTCACTACATTTTTTACACCAAACTCTATTTCGCAAATAAGTCTTTGTTTTCTTTTAGCTGTAGTACATTTATATGCCTCATCCACAGCAAGATAGAATAACTCTGCAAAGACTCTCATTGGCTTCCAAAACATTTGTTTTTCATAACTGTGCAAAGAAGTAAATGGAATTGCTGCTAGTGTATTCAATAATCGTAATACTGCTTCAATATACATGCAAAGTATAGTTTCATTTCGCTGTTTACAAAGAGAGAAAAGCTTTTTTAAGTTTTCGATCTGAGCAGTGATCCATTCAGCTTGTTGATTGAAATTCTGTTCTGGCATTATAAAAAGCCTCCATAAATTTAGGATTCGAGTGTGTAAGTAGTTCTCCCATTTTATATAATTTAAAAATAGTAGAAAATTCAACTGATTTTTTCTCAATTACTAAATCCCACTCTCCCAGCAAATCAGAAGTGGAAACGTCACCGCCTAATTCGTTTTTTATACTATTAATAAATGAATGTATCTCTGCTGCATTCTTTACATTAACATAAAATTTCCAATCCACCTTTTCTTTGAAAGCATCCAGTTTTAATTGGAGTAGCTTTTCATTTATAGCCAAGATTGTATAAAAACTAGCTCCAAGATTAGTTTGCATTTCTAATACAGTCTTAACACCAGATTGATAAGCCTTATGCAAATGCAAAATTACCATATCAGAATAATCATATGAAAAATAGGCAATCATGTCTTTCCGAGAGTTGACCTTGTCAATTTCCTCGCTTAAGTTACACGTTCTCGTATGTTCTGAATGTATAATCCGGACCATTGATAAAAAAAGGAATGGGCTTTCACATTCATGCTCGCTAACATATCGCCAAAAATCCGTATCTTTTTCATCATCTAGAATCAGTGCAAGCATATTACGACGACTGCATTTTCCATCAATATTTTTTACAGTTTCTCGAGCCGAATGTTTCCAAATAGAATCTTTATCATTTTCCCCGAACGGAGAATGTGGTTCACTAATACTCAAAGCATCAAAATACCCAAAGGCACAGAATTCTCCTAAAGGCGTATTCGGATCCACAGGTTTTGTCTCATCAGTATAATAATTATTAATCAATTGAATAATCCGTAATCTCATCTTTATCCTTCGCTCACACCACATATATTAACACTTTTATATATATCTTAACACATACCAAATTGGCATAGAAATCTCATCCGTAATATCATAATCCTTTTTAATAGTGAATAATGCCCGATATAGTGCGTGAGATGCATCGGTATCCGAAAGATATAAAAACTGATTACACCAAATCCTCCATATCGAAATAATATCGTCACGAAAATCCTTTCCCTTATTGTCAACAAATAAAATATTTTTCAATTCATCATGAATAATGGTTTTTTTGTTTTTCCCATCTAAAATTAAATTTAATCGAGGGATTAGTTTTTCTCCTACAAAACATAGCTGTTTTCCGCAACATTCTTCTTGCAACTCTAAAAACAATAAATAAAGTATAAACATGCGAGAGCCTAAATCAGACTGTGAATCCATTCTAGAATTCATGGTCAAAATAAAAAATTTTTCAAGAAATTTCTCGGCGCCTGCTTCAGCAGTGATAATCATTGAATTCAGAATAGCAGAAAGAATTAAAAGACATTTTTTTCGCATTTTTGCTTCTATTTTCACATCTTTTCCACTCTGATTATTGTATATATCTGTAACTATTCTAACAAAGCTTATCAACTTTTCATGTAATTGCCCATAATATTCCGAACTCCTAAAGTCCTGTTTGTTCAAAAATACTTCATATAAATTATTATAGTAATATTGATATAAACCTTCATCATCATATTCAAGAATCAAATTTTGTTTCAAAGTACTCGATGCTATATSATAGATTTTTGTGTGTTCATATGTTCAAAAATATTTCCGATTCACAAAATGGAGCATAAATAAACATATTTATATACGACAATTTTATTGATAACGATTCATCACTAAAAAGAACGCCCGCCAAATGTGGAACAATTCGTGAAGTCTCTTTTTTTTGGTCTTTTAACTTCTTTGCTCTTAAATATTTCTTTCCAACTTCAGCAAGTATAAATGATGAATACCGGCTACTAGTAATTGCCATAATCTCAAATATTGTTAGCAATTGAAAATAATAGCAAAAGAAAATCGCTAAACAAGCACTATTCATATTTCCTGTTACCTTGAGCAAATTTATAGCAGGCACTAATATCATAGACAGTAAAAGTAAAATCGGTATTGAATACGAGCCAAATGTATACATCATAATCGTTCTTGTTGGAACTCCCATCTTCTGACCATCACGAATGGTATAAAAGAGAACAACAATTGCAACAACCATTGTTGTTGTCGTTTCTAAAAAGCCAAACCACGTTGAATAATCATCATACAAAGCTTCGAAAATCAAATCGAATATTATCAAAGAACAATTATGCTTAGTTATAAAATAAAACATTGAAATAAGCTCAAAAAAAGCAAATATGCCTATTGAAATTATGAGTATTTTATTTGCTTTGTAGAAAATTGTTCCATTCTTTTTTTTGCTCTTCTTGTTGCACATATTTTTAAAAGTAACTTATTCAAAGATCATTAATTTCATATATTTCCACAAAAAAACTCTGACATTCAAAAAGAAAGTCAGAGCTATTCATAAATATATTAATCGTAACATATCATTTACTCTGCTCTGTTCATTCAATCATATTTGAACAACTGATCTATTAAAACAAAACAAAGTAAAGAAGTGCATTCTTTGCTAACATTATGAGCAAAGAAATTCAATTCCATAATATTACCATGTAGCATAATCCCCACCTCGTATATAGCATATCATAATATTAAGTGACTGTCAACAGTAAATGCTCGCAAACTATAAATCAGTATGTAGGTGTTACAATGATGCGTGACAAAAAGTAAAAATAAAAAGCGAATATAGAGCGAACCTGTGATAAGGTTAAGTTGTCGAGACAAAACCGAAGGGCAGGTGCACTATATTCGCCATGAATACAATAACACAGAAGATGCGGTTTCGGCAAGCAATAGTTGAATACGCATTGAAACATGGAGCAACCAAGGCTGCTATCCGATACAATGTCAACCGTCAATATGTCTATCGATGGAAGAATCGCTACGACGGCACACTGCAATCGCTGGCAGATCGATCACACAGACCGCATAGCCATCCCAATCAGCATACCCCAGAGGAAATCAAGCTCATCAATGACATGCGGCGCAGAAACCCTCATGCTGGTCTGGTAGTATTCTGGGTAAAGCTACGCATGCGTGGATACACTCGCTCTATTTCCGGTCTGTATCGGTTTCTTAAGAAACAGGGAATGATGGCAGCGAAACTGCCAAATCCCAAATACATTCCGAAGCCTTATGAGCAGATGCGCTATCCAGGACAACGTGTTCAGATTGACGTAAAATTTGTTCCAGCTTCTTGTATTGTAGGGCAAGAAGCTGGTTGTAAATGGTATCAATACACATTTATTGATGAGTTCACTCGATTTCGGTATTTGGAAGCTTTTCAAGAGCATAGCACCTAGGGAGGGGGGTGCGGACAAACACTTGGACTGATGATGCAACAAAACCAAGATGATGTCTATACTCAATCGGGCTCAGCCGCCTAAAGATAAATTGATGCGTTTATGGTTATAACAATTGATATAGCGGTCAATCTCCCGGCTAAAATCGTCAAGCTAGACTTCTGTCCAAAAGCAGCCAAAGAACATGTCGTTTTGACCCTTTCAAAGATACCTTCGTAGACTGCGTTATCGGGGAGCAGCCCTTCTTAGACATAGAGCGAATGAGATCGGCCCCATTAGTCCGTTCAATCCATCCGGCCATCGGTAATGGCAGCCCCTGTCAGAATGGACAATTAGATGACATCCCTCTGGCAGATCAGCAATCACTTGATCCAACATGGTGTTGACCAGATCGGCATTAGGGCAGGTTCCGATCGTCTAGCCCACAACCATTTCATCAAAACAATCGATAATGGCGGAGAGATACAGCTTGCCGTTCGAAAGGGAAAAAACTGTGATATCCGCCCACAACTTCTCATACGGCTGATTTGAATGGAAATCGTGTAAGATCATGTTCTCTACTTCGCGCATTATTTCCCCCAAATACGAACTGTTTTCGTTTATTCGAGCACAAAACCAACAGTTTTTCTTCTTTCATGATCCGGCAGATGATCTTTTCGGAGAGCATAATTTCTTTGCGCTTCAGTGCCAGATAAATGCGACAATAACCATATATGCCCCTGTTTTCGTGAAAAATTGAGGTGATTTGTACCCGCTGGGATAGATATTTGTCGGGTTTGTTCATAACAGCTTGCTGGTAATAGTAACTGCTTTTGGCCATCTTAAGACGGGACAGCAGCGCTGGCAGTGCATATTTCCCCTTCAAGGCATCGATGATCACTGCCTTTCACGGTTTCTGAGTACCGTTAGATCGATGCCGGGTCTTTTTTAAGACTGAAATGGTCTCCTTCAGCACATCTACTTCAAACTGCAGTTCCTGGAGTTGCGTTCGAAGATTCTCCAGTTCCTCAAATTCAGGCAATGCATGATCCTGAGACAACGGCTCCCTTGGTATGCTTTTTCTCTTCGCCATCAGACCCACCATCCCATACTTCAGATATTTCCTGCGCCAGACGTATATGCTCATA
>NZ_NHOC01000014.1 GCF_002157465.1 Butyricicoccus porcorum | reverse complement strand
TCTTCAGGACTACCTCGGCAGATACCAGGATSKKSGTGATGAATGGAAACGCAAACGTGAGGAAGAAGGCGGTGATAGCACCGACATCACAGACGATATTGTATTTGAAGTTGAACTCATCAAGCAGATTGAAATCAACATCGACTATATCCTCATGCTCGTGAAGAAGTATCACGATACCCATTGTGAGGATAAGGAAGTCCTTATCACCATCAAAAAGGCTATCGATGCCAGCCCTGAGCTGCGTAGCAAGAAGGCGCTTATTGAAACCTTCATCGCAGGTATCAATGATGTTGAAGATGTCATGACCGAATGGCATGATTTCGTTGCAGAACAGCGTGAACAGGATCTGGTTGCCATCATCAAGGAAGAAAAGCTGAAAGAGGCTGAAACCCGTAAGTTCCTCGATAACTCTTTCCGAGAAGGTGAAATCAAGATTGTCGGTACGGACATCGAAAAAATCCTTCCTCCTGTCAGCCGTTTCGGTGGCGGTAACAGAGCAAAGAAAAAGAAGGTGTAATCAGCAAGCTGAAAGCTTTCTTTGAGAAATACTTCGGTATTGGTGGTTCTGTTAAGTTCTCCGATGAACCGTAAGAGAAAAGGTTATTACATACGATTTTGCTCCACAGGCACCGCTTATGGTTGCGGATGGAAAAACTCCGTATGGTGCAAAAAAGGAGGATTAAAGAATGGATTTTGATGCGTTAAAAAACTTATCAGCATCTTTCAAACCTATTGACATATCACGTATTGCTATGCCTGAACCGATATATCCTAAAATTGAAATGCCTGAACTTCCAATTATAGATCCGGAAGATACTATAATGGGTGATATTAAAAGGAAAATCGAGGAGCAAAATAATCTTACAACTCAGCAGATAAATATACTTGTTGAACAGAATAAACTGCTGGCTGATAATTATAATAAATTAAAGGAAATGTATGATGCTCAGGCGGAGTCATACAAAGCTGCTCAAGAGGATTTGAAAAGCAGTAGAAGATACAATACTATCATGATGATTATCGCAGCTGTCGCTATGATTGCTGCGATTACAGGCCCAATAGTAACGATACTCGTAAGTCAATAATAACGAAAATGACCACAACAGAGGCGATTGCCAATGCTGTGGTCATTCTTTTTGCTCCGCTTGAGGGCTGTCAGCACTCATATTTTACTTGTTCTGTAAAATCCCTGTGTTGAACGCCCTTTTGGGCGTCTGCTTTTTTGCGCGGATTACGTGGCGAGGTGCATCGTGCGGACGGCGTCCATCAGTTCGATCACCTCGGCAGGCAGGCTGCTGGTATCGGTGCCCAGCGTGCCCGAATAGCGGACAAAATAGCCGCTGTCGGTGATGGCAAAGCCATCGCGCTCGCTCTGTTTCAGTGTTTCTACGTCGGGATACAGCACGAATTTATCGGCATACGGCGTGAAGCCGAAGGGGCACAGGCTTGCACAATTGCCGCAGTCGTTGCACGGGCCGTCCAGATGGATGACCTTTTTCTGCAAACCGTCGATGAAATAATTTGCGCGGTTCGGGCAGACATCAACGCAGGTCGTACAGCACCCGCAGGCGAACGGCGGTGTCTGTCCGGCGGCAATTTTGCGCGGCTTGCGGCGGAGATGGTCGTCGGCCGTGCTGCGCTCTGCCAGCTCGCGGACACGCGCCGTGTCAATGCCGTAAAAATCCGGTTTGATGTTTGCGCACTTTTCCACCAGCTTGCGCAGGTTCTGATAGCCGTGCGGCTTGAGCAGGACAGTGGCGACGGTAATCGGATAAATACCGGTCGAATAGATTTTGTCGATGTTGTCGATGTCTGCGCCGCCGGAATATGAAATCGGCAGACAGCCTTCAAACGCCTCAGACAGCAGCGCCGCCGTGTGCATGGACAGCGGGAACAGCGCCTTGCCGGACATGTACATGTCCGTGCCCGGCAGTTCACCGTGCGTAATTTTGACAGGGAAGGTGTTGGTCAGCTTGACACCGAAGCGCAGGTCGAGCGATTCCGCGACCTCCAGCAGGCGGCCAATCATGGTGATTGCGTCCGGCAGCTGCATGTCGTGCTCAAAGTGCTCGCGGCCAAATTCCACGTCGGTATAACCCAGATTGTCCAGCAGTTCGCGCGCCTTGTCGTAGCCGATCAGTGTCGGATTGCATTTGACATAGGTGTGCAGCCCCTTTTCCCGCAGCATGTATTCGGCAATTGCCTGAATCTGCTCCGGCGGACAGCCGTGCATTGTGGAAATCGTGACATTGTTGCTGATGTGCGGCGAGATGGAATCGATATAGTCGTCATCTACCACATCGAAGATCATATCCTTCGCCTCCGCAATGCATGCCTTCCAGACCGGGGAGGAGGAGGCGTCCTTCATGGTTTCGATGAATGCATCGACCGATGGGCTTTTGATGCCCTCGAGGTCATAGCCGACCGACATGTTGAACACAAAGGCATCCGGTTCACCGAGCCGGAATTCCTTCAGCAGAATCTTGATGGCAATCCATGCCTTGATGTATTCCGCTGCGGCCTGCTCCGGACTGAGCTCCGTCGACCATTCCGTGTTGTAGGCTTCGTCGCGTACATAGATGCACGGGCGCTGGATGCCGAGCTGGTCGCCCCACAGCTTTTGTACCGTCTTGAGCTCGAAAAATCGTCCGCCTGCGGCATAGGCCGCAATCAGGTTTTGTGCGAGCTGGGTGTGCGGGCCTGCCGCCGGGCCGACCGGGCTGTTCAGCGTCTTGCCAAACAGCGGTGCATAATTGCGGAATACGATGATAGAAGTGGCAGGCACGCCGAACATTGTTCCCTTGAACCGGTATTCCTTCCATGCCTGGTCGAGCAGCGCTCGAAACGGGATTGGCTTCATTTCAATGCTCATATGGATACGCCTCCTTTGGACGTGGCTATTTGTGGAAAAAAGAAAGGGAGTGCTTCGGGCAGTGAGAGATGCACATGCCGCAGTGCAGGCAGGCATCCGGATCCATTGCCCACGATTTGTCCGACCGGCTGACGCAAATTGCTTCTGCCGGGCAGCCGCGCATGCACATGCCGCAGAAGATACAGGTTTCCGGGTCGAATAGGATATCACCATTCTGCAGGACAAGTGCGGTATATGGCAGCTTTTCCTTCGGCGCATACGGCGTGTTTTCCAGCGGCAGTGCGGTGCGCAGCTGTTTGTCGAGCGCATAATAGGCGCCTGCAATGGCCGGGGCAGTCGGAATGGATGTGATTTCGCCGCAGCCGACGGCGCCGAGCGCGAGTTTTTCTTTGTTCTGTTCGACGATGATCGGAATGATTTCCGGCGCTTCAAGCGCACGCGGTACGCGCAGCGAACCGTATTTGACCTTCGGAATGCCGTTTTCCAGCGGAAAGCGCTCTTGTATGGCGTAGCCCATGCCCATCAAAACACCGCCTTCAATCTGCCCCTCGACGTTGAGCGGGTTGATGGCGCGCCCGACATCGTGTGCGGCATAAATCTGGGAAATACGGCGCGTTTCCGGGTCGACGACAGCGAGCTGGGTCGCGTAGCCGTAACCGACATGCGAAACCGGGTTTTTCTTGATTGACCCCATCTTGTCGGTCTTGGCGAGATACGTGCCGAGGTATTCCTTGCCGTTCAGTGCTTTCAGCGAGCGGTAATTTTTGAGATCACGATTGAGCAGTTCACAGGCGCGGCGCAGCGCTTCGCCGGTGACGAGTGTCTGGCGCGAGCCGGAGGTCACACCGGAGTCGGGAGCGTTGATGGTCTCCGCCGGGACATAAACAATCTGACTTTCGTCCAGCTGTGTGCACTCGATGGCGACCATGGTCAGAATCGTGCCGAGTCCCTGCCCGATGCAGCTGGCACCCGAACGGATGTAGACTTTGCCGTCCTCGACTGTCAGGCGGCAGCGGCCCCAGTCGGCCAGACCGACGCCCGTGCCCGCGTTTTTCATGCAGCAGGCGATGCCGACGTGCCCGCGGTTTGCGTCGAAAACGTCCTTGACCGCGAGCAGCGTTTCTGCGAGCGCAGTGCCGGGAAAGGCCACCTGGTTGTTCGGCAGCACCTGTCCGGGGCGAATGGCGTTGCGGAACCGGATTTCCCACGGGGTAATGCCGACCATCTCCGCCAGCAGATTGAGGTTGCTTTCGGATGCAAAACAGGTCTGCGTGACACCGAAGCCGCGGAACGCACCGGCGGGCGGGTTGTTGGTATAGACGGCGATGCCGTCGATGTCGATATTCTGGAAGTTGTACGGCCCGGCGGCATGGGTGCAGGCGCGCTGCAAAACCGGTGCGCCCAGCGACGCATAGGCGCCGGTGTCTGAAATGACGGTTGCCTTGACTGCCTTGATATAGCCGTTGTCGTCACAGGCGGTCGTCATGTCGATTTCCATCGAATGGCGCTTCGGATGGATCATCAGCGATTCCTGGCGGGACAGACGCATTTTGACCGGCTTACCGGTGTGCCATGCCATAATGCAGGCGTAATGCTGTACCGTCAGATCCTCCTTGCCGCCGAAGCCGCCGCCGACCAGCATGTTGACCACGTGCATCTGGTCGGGTTTCACGCCCATGATATTGCAGCATTCGTGCTGGGTCGCGTAAACGCCCTGGTCGGTCGAGTAAATGGTGCATTCGCCGGTAGTTTTATCTGCAATGGCGACCGCACATTCCGGCTCGAGGAAGGCATGCTCTGTCCACGGCGTGGAGTAGTGGCGGGTGACGACGTGCGGCGCGCGGGCAATTTCCAGTTCGACATCACCGCGCACGAGATGCTGGTGCGACAGGATGTTGTCCGCATGCCCTTCGTGGACAATGGGCGCGCCGTCTGCCATTGCCTCCACCGGGCTGAATACACCGGGAAGCTCTTCGGCCGTGACACGAACCAGCTTTTTCGCTTTTTGCAGCGTTTCGTCGTCGTCCGCTGCAATCAGGCAGACCGCGTCACCGATGGTGTGGCTGATGCCGCCGCGCGGGACGAGTACCGTCCAGTCCTGCATGATGTGGCCGGTGACATTGGAGCCGGGGATGTCCTCGGCAAAGTAAATGCCGCGCACACCCGGCAACGCCTGTGCCTTGGATACGTCGATATCGAGGATACGGCAGCGGGCATAGGGGACGCGCACAGCGCCGCCCATCAGCATGCCGTCGAGATACAGATCATCGGGATATTTGCCCGTACCGAGCACTTTTTCACGCGCGTCAATGCGCTGGGTGCGTGTGCCGATACCGGTGCACGCTGTCCGCTCCGGAACCGGCAGGTTTTCGCGAATGAGCTTTGCCGCGAGCCGGATGGCGGCTTTGATTTTCACATAGCCGGTACAGCGGCAATAATTGTCGCGGATGGCGTAGGCAATCTGTTCATCGGTCGGGTCGGGGATGCGGTCGATGAGTGCTTTGCCGCACAGTGTCATGCCCGGAATACAGAATCCGCACTGGACAGCGCCCGCCTCTGCGAATGCATAGGCATAGACCTCCTGTTCGCGCGGGGTCAGTCCCTCAATGGTTGTGATAGCTTTGCCTGTGAGCTGTGACAGCTTCCAGACGCAGGCACGTGCGGTTTCGCCGTCTATGATTACGGTGCAGGCGCCGCAGGCGCCCTCACTGCACCCGTCCTTTGCAGCGGTCAGGTGCAGGTCGTCGCGCAGAAAACGGAGCAGGGATTTGTCCGCTGTGGACTGGTATGTCTGCTCGTTTATGGTTACGGTAAACATGCAGCAGCCTCCTTTTCTGAATAAAGCCATGAAGTTACAGATTGTAATAACAGTATACCATGCTCCCGTCGGATATTCCAGACGGGGAGCGAAAACAAGGGTGCGGACCGCGCACGGCAGCGCCAATGGAATCCATCGCACCGCATGCAGGCCAACACCCTTGTCGGAATTGCTGTAAAGTTTTTGTGGGGATTTACTGCGGGCCGCCGGTTTTGCGGAATGCCTCAAGCAGCAGATCCATATCCGGTGCGATGGCGATGGGTTCTCCCGCAGCTGCAATGGCATTTGCGGTGTCCTTCAGCCCATTGCCGGTAACAACGCTGGTCACTGTCGCGTCAGACGGGATCAGGCCGAGCTCCACGGCTTTTTTTACACCCGCTGTGCCGGTGACACCGGCAGGTTCACCGAACACGCCGCATGTCCTGCCGAGCAGGCGCATCGCGGCGAGAATTTCCTCGTCGGAGACATTGACGCAGATGCCGTTGGATTCACGAATGGCACGCAGCGCCTTGTCGGGGTTGCGCGGCACGCCGACGGCGATGGAATCCGCAATTGTGTTCTCCTCCATCGGCTCCCATGCGGTGTCTGTCTGGATGGCGCGGTTGAGCGGGCAGCAGCCCTCCGCCTGTACAGAGATCAGCCGCGGCAGTTTGTCGATCAAGCCCGCCGCATACAGATCGGTAAAGCCCTTCCAGACACCGGAAATGGTACAGCCGTCGCCGACGGAAATGGCGACATAATCCGTCATGTTCCAGTTCAGCTGTTCTGCGATTTCCAGCGCGACGGTTTTTTTCCCCTCCATCAGATAGGGATTGATCGCCGCATTGCGGTTATACCAGCCCCAGCGGTCGATGGCCTCCGCTGACAGGCGGAAGGTGTCCTCATAGGAGCCTTTGACCGAAATGACATTTGCGCCGAAAATCATCAGTTGGCTGACTTTGCCCTTCGGCGCGCGCGACGGCACGAAGATATAGGTGCGGAAGCCTGCGGCGGCGGCATTGCCCGCGAGCGAGGAGGCCGCATTGCCGGTGGACGAGCACGCGATGGTGTCCGCTCTTGCTTCTTCCGCCTTGACGACCGCCATAGCAGAGGCACGGTCCTTGAGTGATGCGGTCGGATTGACGCCGTCATCCTTGACGTATAACTTGCGGATACCGAGCCGGTCGGCGAGGTTCTGACAGTCATACAGCGGGGAACCGCCGACGCGCAGCCGCGGGCGGCGAGCCGTCCCTTCCACCGGAAGGAACTCGCGGAAGCGCCACATGGTGCGGTCAGAACGGCGTTCCAGCGTTTCCCGCGTTACATGCGCGGAAATCCATTTGTAGTCGTATTTGATATCCAGAATGCCGCCGCACTTCGGACAGGTTGTGATCGTAGGTGTTGCCTCGACCTCATGCCCGCAGTGGATGCAGACGGCGGAAATCACCTGTTTCATCCAAAGCTCCTCCGCTTACAGTTCTTTGAGCAGACCGGTGCGCTCGTTGAATTCATTGATGAGGTCATCGAGGTCGGCGGCCTGTGCGTGTACGGTGTCCCAGGTGCCCTCAGTGTCGTACCACAGTGCATCCAGCTCTTCGGCGGTCTTGCCCTGCTGTTCGACCCAGGTGTAGTACTTGAGGTTGTGCACGCGCTTGCGATCGCGGTAGGTCAGCTCCTGCATGTTGTCGGTCTTGAGACCGAGCATGTGCAGGTTGTGGTCGAGCAGCGCGTCGTTGCAGCTGTATGCGCCGTATTCTCTGTTCAGCTCGGCAATGCGGCTGCCGTACATGACGGCGGAGTCGGTCAGGACGGTGCCGACGATGTCGCGCTCGGTGAACTCATAGTATTTTGCCATCTTGATGCAGCACAGGACGTTGGCGATGCCGGAGATGCCGAGCCAGGTCAGCTGTTCGATCAGCGTGTCGTCCAGCTTCAGTTCCTCGCGCAGGTATTGCTGTCCCTCCGGCGTGTTGAACAGGCGCAGCAGGCGCTGGGAATCCTCATCGTCGATGGCAATTGCCATGTCGGTATTTTTGACGTTGTGAATCCATGGAATGTGCTTGTCGCCGATGCCCTCGATGCGATGGCCGCCGAAGCCGTTATTCAGAATGGTCGGGCACTGGAGTGCCTCGCCGACGCCCAGCTTCAGCCGTGGATACAGCTCCTTGAGGCGGTCACCGGTGGACATCGTTCCGGCAGAGCCGGAGGTGAAGCATGCGCCCGCAAAGCGGTCGCCCGGCCGTTTGACGGCTTCAAAGACATCTGCCAGCGCGTTGCCCGTGACGTTGTAATGCCACAGCGGGTTGCCCATTTCCTCGAACTGGTTGAAGATCATATAGCTCGGATCCTGCTTCAGCTCATTGGTCTTGTCAAAAATCTCCTTGACATTGGACTCACAGCCCGGCGTTGCGATCACTTCGACACCGATGGAGTGCAGCCAGTCAAAGCGCTCCTGACTCATCTCCGCCGGCAGGATGGCAACGCCCTGCGCACCGAGCAGCTTGGAGTTGAATGCACCGCCGCGGCAGTAGTTGCCGGTGGACGGCCAGACCGCCTTGTGCTTTTTGACGTTAAACTGTCCAGTGACCAGGCGCGGCGCCAGACAACCAAACGATGCGCCGACTTTGTGGCAGCCGGTTGGGAACCACTTGCCGACCATCGCAATGATGCGGCACGGCACGCCGGTCAGTTCACTCGGAAGCTCAATATAATTCGGCACACTGCGGAACAGACCGCCGGATTCTTTCGGTTCATTTTTCCACGTGATGCGGAACAGATTGAGCGGGTTGACGTCCCACAGGCCGACCGTCTTGAGCTTTTGCTGAATCGCTTCCGGCACGGTCTCCGGGTTCTTCATCTGTGCAATGGTCGGAATGATGATGTGGTTTTCCCTTGCCGTCTGGATGTTGCAGGCAAGGGCGTCTTCCTCGCGGGTCAAATCTATCATGCGGGTAATTCCTCCAAAAATATTCCAGAAAACAGTGGGTTTCTTGTGCGACTTTGTGGTAAGTTGTTCCTATTGTAGCACGGTGTGGGGGATTATGCAATGAAAAATCAAATTAAATTTAAGGTTATCTAAAAAATTTTTATCGAATTTCCCCGAATGCCGGAAGACGGCGCGGGAGATACCGGCCGATGCATCCGGCTGTCAGCGCACCGTCCTGTGCGGCGGGCGTACCGCGCAGATAAACGCGGTCAATCGAGCAGGTGAGCGGCGTACCTTCCAGCGGCTCGTAGTCCGATGCACTGTGGTGAGCGGCGGCGGAGATGACCGACGGGCGGTTCGGGTCGAGGACGACAATATCCGCGTCCGAACCGGGTGCGAGCACACCCTTCTTTGGATACAGGCCGAACAGCTTTGCCGGATTTTCGCTCAGCAGACGGCACAGATCGGCAGGGGTCAGCCGTCCTTCGGAAACGCCGAATGTGTACAGCAGCACGCCGCGCGTCTCGACGCCGGGCAGGCCGCCCGGAATTTTGCGGAAATCATCTGCGCCGAGTTTTTTCTGTTCGGTCGTGAAGGAACAGTGATCTGTGGAGATAATCTGGATTTCGCCGGTTTTGAGTGCGTCCCACAGCGCGTCCTGGTCTTTCTTCGTGCGCAGAGGAGGCGCGCAGATGAATTTGTCTCCGTCTGGGCGGGAGAGCATGCCCTCGTCCATCAGCAGATACTGCGGGCAGGTTTCCGCAATGACGGTCTGTCCGCGCCTGCGCGCACGGCGGATTTCCTCCAGCCCTTCCTTTGTCGAGAGATGTACAATCCATACCGGGGCATGTGCGACCTGTGCAAGGCGCAGCAGGCGGGAAATCGCCTCCGCCTCCAGTGCAGCGGGGCGGCTGGCGGCATGGGAGTGCGGACCGGGAGCCGGTTTGCGCAACTCCTCCTCCTGCAATTCCTTGATGACCTCGTTGTGCTCGCAATGAACACCGCAGATACCGCCCATCGGGGCGAGCTCCCGGAGGATTTCATATACCGCGCGGTCGCCCACCATCATGTTGTCATAGGTCAGGTACAGCTTAAAGGTGCTCACGCCCTGCGCGAACATTGCGGGCAGCTCACTGCGCACACCGGCATTCCAGTCCGCGATGGACATGTGAAAGCCGTAATCGCAGCTGCACTTGCCATCTGCCATCGCATGCCAGTTGTCCAGTCCCTGCTGGAGCGTTTCGCCTTTGTACTGTGTGCCGAAATCGACAATGGTTGTCGTGCCGCCCGCAATGGCGGCCTGTGTGCCGGTGGCGAAATCATCCGCTGTCACCGTGCCTGCAACAGCGAGATTCATATGGGTGTGCCCGTCGATGAAGCCGGGGAACAGCAGCCGACCGGAGACATCGACGGTCGGCGCACCGTCTGCACACAGCCCGGTGCCGATAGCTGCAATTTTTTCTCCGTCGATCAGCAGGTCGGCGCGGGTGACGCCGGACGCGGTGACAATGCTTCCGCCCTGTAACAGTGTTTTCATAACCAATCTCTCCTCTGTACACAGCTCTCAGATATGCAAACAGGGGCGCACATGCTGTGCGCCCCTGTCGAAACACATATGGATTCTGAAGTGCAGGTTACGCAGCTTCGTCTTTTTTCTTGTCCTTTGGAAGGATGATGTTCAGCAGAATTGCTGCAAAGGCAGCCGGGACAATACCGGAGCCGCCGAAGATCAGCTGGACGTAATAGGGCAGCTGACCGGTTGCGCCCGCAGTGGAGCCGAGGCCATAGCCGAGGCCGAGGGCAACCGAAATGATGGTAATTTCGCGGGTACCGATCGGATCGCGGGTGACCAGCTGAATGCCGGAAACGAGAATGGATGCGAACATGATGACAGCGGCACCGCCGAGCACCGGCTGCGGCATGATGGAAACACATGCACCGATCTTCGGGCACAGGCCGCAGAGAATCAGGAAGATGGCGCCGCAGGTCAGTGCGACACGGTTGACAACCTTGGTCATGGTGACCAGACCGACGTTCTGGGAGAACGAGGTGTTCGGCAGCACGCCGAACAGAGCTGCCAGCGAGGAGCCGAGGCCGTCACACACAACGCCGCCGGACAGCTCGGAATCGGTCGCCTCCCGCCCCATGCCGCCTTCGATGCAGCCGGAGATATCGCCGACTGTTTCGACAGCCGTTACAATGAACATGATGGCAATCGGGAGAATGGCCTGCATGCTGAACGACAGATGGATATCTGCCAGCTTGCCGAAGCCGATGAAGCTCGGAAGCGCAAACCAGGACGCATTTTTCACCTGATCGAAATTGACGACCCATGCATAGGTATATTCCACGCCGTCGGCATTGACACCGGTGTGCGGCAGGGTCAGCGTCATGATGATGGCGACGACATAACCGACCAGAATGCCGATCAGGATGGATGAGGTGCTGAGCATGCTCTTCGGGTTGGTGAAATGCTTGAGCACCAGAATGACAACGAGCACCAGCAGGCCGAGGCCGATATTATACAGGGAGCCGTAGTCGTTGACGCCG
This sequence comes from Butyricicoccus porcorum, assembly GCF_002157465.1. Lineage (GTDB taxonomy): Bacteria > Bacillota > Clostridia > Oscillospirales > Butyricicoccaceae > Butyricicoccus_A > Butyricicoccus_A porcorum. Next base: position 42,181 of record NZ_NHOC01000014.1, on the reverse strand, counting down.
TTGCCGCCGCACAGGTAATTGATGCCGACCGGAACGAGCGAAAGACCGATGGACATGACCACACAGCCGGTGACAACAGCCGGGAAGAACCGGCGCAGCGGTTTGAGGAACAGACCGAGTATGCCTTCAAAAATGCCGCCGACCACGCATGCACCCATGATTGCGCCATAGGTCAGTATGCCCGTTCCCAGAGTGGCCGCAAGGCTCTGGAATACACCGAGGAAACCGGATGAGGTGCCCATGACAATCGGAACCTTGCCGCCGCACGGGCCGATGGAAAACAGCTGAACCAGCGTGACAATGCCGGCGAGGGTCATGGCATTTTGCAGCAGCGCCGTGCGCAGGTCACCGAAGCCGGAATCTGTGGTCAGACCGCAGGCACCCATGACAATAATCAGCGGGGTGAGGTTGCCGACAAACATCGCCATGACATGCTGAAGACCCAGCGGGATTGCCTGCTTCAGCGGGATTTTGCCATAAAAGGTATACGGCGTTCCGGCTTCCGCAGGCCTGGTGTTTTTACTCATTTGAATCGCTCCTTATGATGAATTTCCCCTCCGGCGGAGGCGGAGAAAACAGACCGGAAAGAGATCCCTGACCGCCGGGAAAAGGAGAAGCTGCTGAGAAACTGCAAGAGAGTAGACAACCGCAGTAACGGCACTGCGTGCTACTCTCCATCGAACAGTCCTCTTTGTTTACTTTCTGTTAACAGAGTAACATAGCACCTGACGGAAGTCAACAAGTTTTTTCAAGCCCGCTGCGGGTATGATTGGATAAAATATACAAAAACGGATCGGTGGAATATCGGAAAAAGTGACGAAAAAGAAGAGGATTGGGGCGAAAAAAGAGAACAAATAGCCGCTCGATGCAGTACAACTGTTCAAAAAAATTTTTAGGATTCACAAAAATTTTTGCTTTTCGGCATTACCGCCCGCTGTTGATGCGATTCCACAGCTTTTGCGCACACTGGCGGGAATCGGACAGGATTTTTTCCTCATCCAGTCCGGTGAGCACGCGGTCACGCATAAGGACTTTTCCGGCGGCGATGGTGGTCGTGACGCTCCGGCCGGTCATGCCGAACAGAATATGTCCGTTGCAGTTGGTTTCGTCCATCGGCGTGATCGGATTGTAGTCGAGGACGATGACATCTGCTGCCGCGCCCGCGCGCAGCACACCCAGTTCCTGCTTAAAATATCGGTTCGCCATGACTGCGTTGTTGTGGAACAGCATATCCGGCACTTCGCTCCATGCTGCCTGTGCGTTGTGCAGATGGTGCTTGTGCAGGATGTTCGCAACTTTATAGGATTCGGTCATGTCGTGCGTATAGCCGTCGGTGCCGAGTCCGGTCAGAATACCCTTGTGGTACAGCTCCATCGTGGGCGGACAGCCGCAGGCGTTGCCCATATTGGATTCCGGATTGTGGACAACCATCGTATCGGTGTGCTTCAGCACCTCCATCTCGTGGTCATTGATGTAGATACAGTGCGCGCACATTGTCTGTCTGCCGAGCATGTCAAAATCCATCAGGCGGTCGATGATGCGTTTGCCGTGCTGTTCGAGACAGTCGTACAGGTCTTCGATGCCCTCCGCAACATGGATGTGATAGCCGGTGTCCGGCGGGAGAACGGAGGCACAGGTCTCCAGCGTGCGGTCGCTCAGCGTAAAGCTGGCATGCATGCCCATCATACCGGCGATCATGTCGCTGTCGTCTGCGCGGGCGTGGTTGATGAAATCGACGTTTTCCTGAATGGCGGCATCACATTTGTCCTGTCCGTCGCGATCCGAGATTTCATAGCACAGGCACGAACGGATGCCCGCCTGCTTCGCAGCGTCTTCGATGCGGAACAGACTGCCGCGGATCTTACCGAAGCTCGCATGGTGGTCGAAAATTGTTGTCACGCCATTTTTGATGCAGTCGATATAGGTGACCATTGCGCTCAGCCAGGTGCTCTCATGGTCGAGATTGCGGTCGAGGGTCCACCACATGCCGTCCAGAATGTCCAGAAAGCCGTGCGGGTTATAGCCTTTGACGCTCATGCCGCGCGCCATTGCGCTGTAGATGTGCTCGTGCATGTTGATGAAGGCGGGCATGATGACACCGCCCTTCGCGTCGATGAACTCTGCCTGCGGGTAGGCGGCACGCAGGTCGTCCAGCGCGCCGACTGCGGCGATGGTGCGGCCATCGATGGCGACCGCGCCGTCTGCATAAAACGGTGCGTCCGCGTTGCGTGTGATGAGTGTTCCGTTGCCGACTAGAAGCATAGCGATACCTCCCAAACTGTTTTTTTTATTGTAAAACAAATCTTGAGGGATTGCAATGCAGCGGACAGGATTTAGAAAAGGCGGGGATGCGCGGGGAAAGAAAAAACGCTGACCGAACAAACATGTTCCGTCAGCGTCTGCTGTTTGGTGGAGACGAGGGGAGTCGAAATTTACTCCTGTTAAAAAGTTAAAAAAATATTTTTTATTACTCCATCTGAAAACAAACAAATGACGGTTTTACAGCGTCTCGTTGAAAGCAAATCAAAGTAATACACATGGCTATGTGGTCAAATTTGTGGTCAGATAGCAAAGGACGAAAGGAAATGAACAATGCCAGTCATCCGCGTTGAGAAGAATAAGAACTATACTGCAATGAGCAATTATCACCTAAAAGACAAGCGCCTCTCTTTGAAAGCAAAGGGACTGCTCTCTATGATTTTGTCTTTGCCGGATAAATGGGATTACTCCGTTCGTGGCCTTGCAAGCATCTGTAAGGAGGGAAAAGATAGTATCGCACGCACATTGCGTGAATTGGAAGAATTTGGATATGTGTGCCGGGAACAGGCGCGTGCGCAAGGACGTTTCGCCAAGATTGAATATGTCGTATTTGAGCATCCCGACTTTAACACGTACCTCAACTGTGGTGAAGCAGATACATCGTGTTCTGCTGATTCGTATACTGCTGATCCGGGTACTGAATCACCGTGTACCGAAAATCCGAATACGGTGAATGAGGACGGTAATAAAGTAAAGAAAGAATCAAAAACTAAGAGAAAAAGTACTAAAACAATCAAGTACTTTCTCAATCAAGAAGCAGACGGACAGACGGATACAAGATTAAAAGACCTCGTGAATTATTTTTCACAGGTGTTTCATGCATCACCATCTAAGCAGCTAGCGGCGGCTATGAAGGACGCTCTCAAAGCGGGACTGACATATGGCGCGGTACAGCAGGCAATCGACGATGCTGCTGCACGACAGCCAGACCACCCATCGGCATACACTGCAACACTGGTGAAGGACTACATACAGCGTGGCGGCGCACCTACACTATCTCCAGCAAACCAACAGTCACACCTAGATGACCCGTTAGCAGACTGGGAGCGAGACTGGCTGGAGGAATTTAATGCAACAAGACAGTGAACAGTAACAGGAGGACTAAACCCATGACGAATTACGGCGCATACACGCCTTCAGGGGAAGTTTTCTCTCAACGTGTAATTCCATTCGCAATCGAAAATATGCCATTACAGACCGTCTCATCGCGTGGGACGGGCATATAGAGCAGATGATCAAGATAGGGGTGAGACTCCGCACCCCATATGGAGCGGAATCATGACCTGGGACTTCCATCGACAGGAAACTAGATAACGATTTGTTAGCGAGTTTTTGAAAGGGTGAGGCGGGGAACGAATTGTTCCCCGTCGAGCGCCAGACCTCCGCTGGCCAATTCACCTCAAAGCCATTCGGTACTACTGAAATGAAATAACACATGGGGTTAGCACTATGGAAAAATACATCTTATAGTCGTATTCCATCATCGGTATTGATGGAATGAATTTACCTTCATTTTTTTCGTTTCTTTTGGTCCTCCACATGAACACACAGAGATAGACAAATAATAGTTTCTCGCACAATATGCATCAATTCCAGTGTTAATGCAGAAAGGTCACATACAGAGCAAGATCATCTATCTCTCCATTGGTTACTTTCACATATTTGTGCTCGAATGTATTGCGTATATCACTTGTTCGCTTTAGTCGAGGATTCGGAGAGTTTTCAAACTTATCATAAAACTCTGCTAATCCAATACAGAGATAGAGATGCCAACGCAAAATTCTCGTTGTGGTTAAACATATTTTTAGAGGCGTAATGATTTTTTCCAAATCCAGTCAACCATATGCGACTCAAACTTACATCTGTTTCATGTATTTCAAGAAAGATAGATTTAGCATATATTGAAACAATCATGCTTGGAAGCTGCAATACATCAGTAGCAAAGCACATTTCTGCTACACGTACTATTCACTATGCAGCTATATGAACCACTTGAAGAACGACCTTCTGCGGTGTAAGATTATTGAAAACGGGTAAGAGAGGAGAAGAATGGATGAAAGTATTGTTTTCCTGTGTCGGTACCACCGACCCCATCCGCGGCATGCATGACGGAGCGATGCTGCATATTATGCGGCATTACCGTCCGGATGCTGTTGTCATGTATGTATCCCCGGAAATGAAGGCTCATGATGCAAAAGATAACCGATATGCGCTGGCTTTTGAGAGTATCCAGCAGCGTTATCCGGACTATCATCCCGAAATTCATCGCATTGATGGAGATGCCGTTGATGTATCGGAATTTGACAGCTTTTATGAGCCGTTTCAGAAAATCGTAAAAGACTGGAGTGCACAGTATCCTGACGCAGAAATTCTGTTAAATCTCAGTTCCGGCTCGACACAGATGAAAATGACAATGGCATTGCTGGCTATGGATCTGCGTTATCGAACAAAAGGTATACAGGTGAAAAATTTTGAACAACGTTCGGGAACCTCTGAACGAAGTTCTGAGGATAACTATGATATTCATGCTGAAATTGAATTAAATGAAGATGATGACGATGCTTCGCCCAACCGCTGCAGTGAACCTGATTTATTTTTGATCCGCAGAAATGAAGAACGGCAGCGAGTCAAAGCCATGCTTGACCAATACGATTACAAAGCATTGGAAGCCATGCGGGATGCGATTCCGGCGGACTGCCGGAAACTGGTCAGACATCTGGCACACCGGTCAGATTATGATTTCGCTCAAGCAGAACAACTTGCAGAAAACCTTCCGGTTCCCTTTTGCCTGTTTCCAATGCGTCCGTGCAAAAGCTGGGCAACAAAGCGGGCATACCGGGAAGAATCAGAGTATCTTCTCTGTCTCGAACTAATGCAGAAAACTGGTGCACTGACAAATTTTGTTTTGCGATTAAATCCACTGGTTTTACGTCTGCAGCAGGCATATTTAAAGCAAATCTGTTCCTTTGACTGTGGACAAATTACCATACGCAAAGGGAGCCATGTCCTGATCAGTCGGGACAAAATACGCGCATTGCATCCTGCGCTGGAAACATATCTGGATCAGCACTTTAATATTTTCCGTGATAATACTGATATCAGCATTGTGTTCTGTAACGCACTGCTGGCTTATCTCGGAAAGGCTGACACAGAAGAAGGAAGGCTGTTTACTGCATTGGAAAAGCTCAACCAGAGCCAGCGAAATGCCGCAGCGCATACCCTCAACAATACTACAGAGCAAGATATTTATGACCTCATTGGCTTCGGCAGCAAAAAGCTGGTGGAAAAGCTGGAGGCTCTGATACAGGAAATTTATGCAGACCTGTGCGATCCAAAGTTGTTCCGCATTTATGACACCTGCAACGAGTATATTTATCAAAGACTGTAATACAAGTCCATAAAAAGAGCAAAGCAGTGATCTGTCAAACAAGGCAGACCACTGCTTTTTTGTTGTCCCCCGCAGGGGTATGAGTCGGTTCAGCAGTATCAGGTATTCACGCTGTATTTTCTGGCTTTTCGTCCCCCGCAGGGGTATGAGTTGGTTCATGTGAGAAAGGATGTTTTATATGAAGTACGAAATTTTTCGTCCCCGCAGGGGTATGAGTTGGTTCTTGGCAGAATTGCCTGCCACGAAGATACGTGCAAGTTTTCGTCCCCCGCAGGGGTATGAGTTGGTTCCGGAAGAAACAACCAGCGAGCAGATAACAAAGCTCTTTTCGTCCCCCGCAGGGGTATGAGTTGGTTCGGAATCAATAAAGATAAAATTGATAAATACTCTGTTTTCGTCCCCCGCAGGGGTATGAGTTGGTTCTGCGGGCTTTACTGTAACTTCAACATCAGTAAGCCTTTTCGTCCCCCGCAGGGGTATGAGTTGGTTCGGCAATCCGTTCAAAAAGTTGAAGACCGCGTGCCGTTTTCGTCCCCCGCAGGGGTATGAGTTGGTTCCTCATAATACAATTTCCAGATTATTCGCTTCCGTTTTCGTCCCCCGCAGGGGTATGAGTTGGTTCTTATGCCGTACAGAACGGCTCAAGTTTTGATTGGTTTTCGTCCCCCGCAGGGGTATGAGTTGGTTCCGGATTGCGGCGCTGGAGCAGGGCGGTGTTCCGGTTTTCGTCCCCCGCAGGGGTATGAGTTGGTTCAGAAAAATACACAATGGTTATCTGCACAATGCAGGTTTTCGTCCCCGCAGGGGTATGAGTTGGTTCCGGAAAAAACTGTGGAACGTGTGCGGCAGGCAATTGTTTTCGTCCCCCGCAGGGGTATGAGTTGGTTCGGCGCATCAGTACAGCAACCATACAACGGTGAAGTTTTCGTCCCCGCAGGGTATGAGTTGGTTCGTCGGATGCAGTTGTTTCCGGGGCAGAAGAACCTGGTTTTCGTCCCCCGCAGGGGTATGAGTTGGTTCGCCTTTGCGGTTACTTCATCCTCGCCACAAAAACGTTTTCGTCCCCCGCAGGGGTATGAGTTGGTTCGAAAGGAGAATGATTATGAAACCGAAGAATGCATTTTCGTCCCCCGCAGGGGTATGAGTTGGTTCCGAAAGGAACATGGAGGAATGGTATTGGATTCGTTTTCGTCCCCCGCAGGGGTATGAGTTGGTTCCCGAATCCCTGAGAAATTCCCTGAAGGAGGGTACGTTTTCGTCCCCCGCAGGGGTATGAGTTGGTTCCTCTCCGCTTGTATTACTATTTGATGGCGTTTAGGTTTTCGTCCCCCGCAGGGGTATGAGTTGGTTCTCCACGCAGAACTGTAGAAAATTGGGAACGCAAGGGAGTTTTCGTCCCCCGCAGGGGTATGAGTTGGTTCGCTTGGAACCGTGGAAGCCGGTCAGGGTTTTGCATGTTTTCGTCCCCCGCAGGGGTATGAGTTGGTTCAGAAAAAATACACATACTGTTATATCTGCACAACTTTTCGTCCCCCGCAGGGGTATGAGTTGGTTCAGCAGAAATCGCCCAAAAGAATGAAACTCTCCGGCAGTTTCTTGTCTTTTATTATAATCAGTTTGAAAGTCAAACACAAGTTTTTCTGTCAATCCTCCTGAAAACGCGTTAAAAATCAGTGCGAACCGCGCTGATGGCAGAAAAATTTCAGGAGATTTTTACTATATTCGCACATTTTGTTGAAAAACTGCATAAATCCTGCTATAATATACCCGTTGATTTTTGTGCAAAAGAGAGGTGCTTGCCTGTGCATTTCAATCATCAAACAGTAAAGATTACCTTCAGCAGTCTGTTGCATGATATCGGTAAAGTGGCATATCGCGCCGGAGAAACCGGGTCACACAGTGAAAGCGGCTATCGCCTGCTGAAAGATATCGTAACCGATTCGGATATTTTGGACGGTGTCCGATATCATCATGCCAGAGATTTGAAGCAGGCTTCTGTACCGCTGGATTCACTGGCATATATTGTCTATCTTGCAGACAATATTGCAGCAGCGACAGACCGCAGAAAAAAAGAAGAGAACAACGATTCTCAGCAATTCCGCAGGGATTTACCTCTGACCGCTGTGTTCAGCCATATGAATGGAAATTCACGGAACTATGAACTTCCTTTGACGCGGCTGGATGAAACCTGCACCATGCCGAAGCCGTTCGGCACCTTCCACCTCACAAGCGTGGAATATCAGGCTTTCCTGCGTGAACTGCTTCATGGTCTGGAAGGTATTGTGATCGAGGCTCCGTGGATGAATTCCGCGCTCTCCCTTTTGGAAGCATATACAAGCTCCATGCCCTCCAGTACCAATACAGAGGAAAGTGCGGATATTTCTCTGTTTGACCATGTAAAAATAACCGCCGCAGTTGGCGCCTGCATCAGCGAATATCTGCTGGAGCAGAACGAAACTGATTACAAAAAGCGATTATTTACACATCAGGATGTATTTTGGCAGGAACAAGCATTTTTGCTCTATTCCGCTGATTTCTCCGGCATTCAGAGCTTTATCTATACCATTGCTTCATCCAAAGCATTAAAGGCTCTGCGAAGCCGTTCCTTTTTCCTGGAACTGCTGATGGAGCATTATATTGATGAGGTTCTGGAGGGCTGTGGTCTGTCCCGTGCCAATTTGCTGTACAGCGGCGGCGGACACTGTTATCTGCTCCTGCCCAACACGTCAAAAACCATTGACGCATTGCACAACACAAAACAGGTGCTGAATACTTGGCTCCGGCAAAATTTTGGAACCCGATTGTATCTGGCAGATGGTTTTACAGCATGTACTGCAAATGAGCTGACCAACCAGCCTGCCGAACAGGCGCCTTATAAAGAGATTTTCGCACGGGTTTCCCATGCGATTTCCATGAATAAAATGCACCGCTATTCAGCAGATGATCTGCGTGAACTTAACGACGGGAAAATTCCCACAGATGGAAGGGAATGCAAAATCTGTGGCATAACCTCACATTTAACCGGCAGTGGCGATGCCTGCAAGTGCAGATGGTGCACCCGGTTCGAGGCTCTGTCTACCCGGATTCAAGATGCAAACCGGGATATTTATGTAATATTCCGCGGTTTCTCTGAACAGGCTGACCTTATTCTTCCTTCGATTGACGGGGTGGTATCCGTTACATTAACGGACGAAGGCTGCGCAAGAAAGCTGCTTGCGGAATCTGCAAATATTGTCCGGGTTTATACAAAAAACAAGCTGTATACCGGCTTAACCTACAGCACAAAGCTGTACATCGGTGATTATCATGACAGCAATCTCATGGACGAACTTGCAGAAAAAGCAACTGGTATTTCCCGGAATGCTGTCTGCCGTATGGATGTGGATAATCTGGGTATGGCACTGGTCGCAGGCTTTGAACAGGAGCATCCGTCACCGGAGAAACGATATCAATACGTGACGCTGTCGCGTACGGCAGCTTTTTCCAGACAGATGTCATTGTTCTTTAAATATCATATCAATTCGATTCTGCATGGACTTGCGGTTACGATTGTTTATTCCGGCGGTGACGATGTCTTTTTGGTCGGTGCTTGGAATGATATTCTGGAAGCAGCACAGATAATACAAAGCAAATTTGCGGAATTTACCTGCGGCACGTTGACACTGTCAGCTGGTATTTTGATCCACGATGTCAAAGATCCCATTCGCCGCGCAGCGGCGAAGTCGCAGGAGTTGGAGGCTTTTTCCAAACAGCAGCCGGGCAAAAATGCAGTGACTGTTTTTGATGCTTCTCCGGATTTCTGCTATACCTGGACGGATTTTTCCGAAAAGGTAATGGGAGAAAAGTTTGAGCTGCTCCGAGCCTTCTTTGATGCACAGAAAAAACAGGAAAATGGTAGAGGAAAGGCATTCCTATACCGCCTGCTTGACCTGCTGCGAAACAGCAACGAGCAGATCAATCTGGCCCGTTTCGCCTATCTGCTCGCTCGTATGGAACCGACAAAAGATAAAAATGCACAACGGCTCTATAAAAATTTTTCAGAAAACATGTACCGTTGGTATATGCAGCCAGAGGATCGAAAGCAACTGATTACTGCAATTTATATTTATGTTTACCTGACAAGAACGGGGGAGAAAAACGAATGACATACAACAGTTACGGAAACCGTTCCTCCCGCCCGCAGAGAAATGATCGCAGCGGGCCGCGGTATGACAGGAAGGAACAGTCGTCCGCTGTTCCGGAAATCAAACCGCTGGATGTCCCGGAAGACTATGTAGATGCTGCGGAACAAGTTATGAAGCATCTCGGGCAGCCGGATCGCCAAAATCCATCCCGGCTGCGTTTTTCCATCACGACAAGCAAAATTAGAAATATTTTGACGCTTGTGAGTGATATTTATAACGTTGAGAGTCGCCGGACTGCAGAAACTATGCTTCCAGAGAGCAATGCAAAGCTGCAAATGCTTCGTATTCGCATTTTATATGAGGCAGGACGTGATGAGCGCGATGTGAAACCGTTTGTTGAAAAAAGCAAACTGCTCGAATATATCAAGGGCATTCAGATGAATCGTGAAAAATTCATCCAATTTGCTCATTATATGGAAGCGCTGGTTGCCTATCACCGGTATTACGGCGGTCGAGATTAAAGGAGGAACTTTTGCATGTATGGTAAATTGATTCTGGAATGCGAGCTGCTGGTTCGCACGGGTATGCACATCGGCGGAAGTTCTGTATTCTCTGCAATCGGTACAGTGGATAGCCCGGTTATCAGTGATCCCTATTCCGGCAAGCCAATCGTTCCAGGCAGCTCGTTAAAAGGCAAGCTTCGTACGCTTCTGTCGCGCAGCATTCATCAGGATATTGAACATATGCCGGATTTTGATGAGGATGCAGAAGAAATCTGCAAATTATTCGGTTCCAGCAAGCCTGTCCGCACTGCACGGCTTCAGTTTGCAGATGCCTTTGTCTGTAACGAAGAGGAGTTGTCTTCCATTGGACTGACGGAAATTAAATTTGAAAATGCAATCAACCGCAAAAATTGCGTCGCAAATCCCCGGCAGATTGAGCGTGTTGTTCCGGGCGTAAAATTTGCTGTCCGCATCGTTTATGATGTACAGGGCTCACAGGAGGATGCTGAAAAGGATATGCGTCTGCTGGCAAAGGGCATGAAGTTGTTGCAAATGGATTATCTCGGCGGACATGGCACACGCGGCAGCGGCCGTGTCAGCTTTCAAAATTTCCATCTGAAAAATTTTGAAGCAGTCCTGGACACCTCTGCATTGGAGGATATCTTTAAGGAAGTTGAAACGTATGAATTACTGCCTGTTTAATTTATCCTTTACCTCTCCGGTGCATTTCGGCGATAGCGAACTGGCGCACAGTCTGGATACCAGCGGAATGACCTGTCATGCAGACACTTTATTTTCCGCACTGTGTCATGCGGCCTATTCTATCGGTGGGACACAGAAAGTAGAATGGCTGATCAATGCAGCCAAACAGGATCGGCTTCGCCTTTCCGATTGCATGCCCTTTGACCGGAAGCATTTTTATCTGCCCCGTCCGTATTGGCTTCCGAAAAAGAAGCTTGAGCTACAGTCCGGTGACAGAAAAGCATTGAAAAAAGCGGAATGGATTCCTGCTTCTGAAATGGAATGCTGTCTGGCTGCCCTGCGCGGAGAACGGGCATATGACTGGCTGAATGCGAAAAACAAGAGCAGCTTTGGTAAAGATATTACTACAGAACGCGCGGCTGTGATTGAAAGTGAAGATGCCAACCCCTATGCTGTTGGAGCGTATTGCTTTGCGGAAAACACCGGTCTCTATTTCATCCTGCAGTATCAGTCAAGCGAGGAAAAAGATACAATCGAAACTCTGGCAGAAGCTCTCGGTTACAGTGGGATCGGAGGAAAAAGCAGTTCAGGTTACGGCAAGTTTACGTTGGATGATCCTATTTTGTTAAACGATCCGGAAGATCCATACGATGACGACACCGTTTGGCTGTACACGGCACTCCACAACGAAGCCGCAAATCACTGTCTTCTTGTATCCACAGCACTGCCTGCTGCCGGAGAATTGGATCATGCCCTGGAAAACAGCAATTTTCAGCTTTTGCGCAGAGGTGGTTTTTCACATCCGATTTCTTCCAATAGCTCGCTACGTAAAAAGAAAACGCAATATCTTTTCTCCCCTGGTTCCGTCTTTACGTATCGCTTTTCCGGCGACATCTTTGAAGTCGGACAAACGGAATTACATAAAATCTACCGTTATGGAAGACCGATTTTTCTGGGGGTGACGCTATGAAAACGCTCGCACATTTGCAGGAATATACGCTGACACTCACTGCACTTTCACCAGTTTTTGTCGGCTCCGGTGACAGCTACCAAAAGACCGAATATCTGTTTGATCCCTCCCGGAAGCTGGTGTCCTTTGTCGATAAAAACCGGTTTTTCCGTTTTTTGTTAGAAAACGATCTGACCGATCGGTATGAAGCTTTTATTTTAGGTCCGGGAAATAAAAATCTCAGTGCATTTCTGAAGCATACATGTAGATTATCTGAAGAGCAGATTGGCAGCTTTACCGGAAAATCCGTATCTGCCGCGGATGCAATCGATGAATCGCATTCTTTGAAAGAAATCCAAGCATTTGCCAAATTACCCGACGGAAGGGCATATATACCTGGGAGTTCTGTCAAAGGATGTCTACGCACAGTTCTGCTGACGGACATGCTCCTGCGAGATACAATGCTCGACCGCACGGACTCTTCCGACAGCAAATGGGCAGAGCACCTTGAAGAACAGTATCTGCATACACTGCATTGTACCTCAAAGCAGAGCAACGCCGTCAATAGCATCATGCGAGGACTTGCTATCTCTGATAGCGCGCCAATTGATGAAGAAGATATGATTCTCTGTGGAAAGATTGATCTGCTGATCAACAACGAGGAGAATGTGATCAATGTGGTCAGACAGTGTGTTGCTCCGGGAACAAAGATTTCTTTCCAAATCACTCTGGATCAGTCAGTCCTAAAAAATGAGATTACGTTGGAATCCATCCAAACTGCGATTGATTGCTTCGATTCTTTTTATCGAAAAACCTACAACGCAAAGTTCCCGCAACCAAGCGCCTATGATACAGCCGACTCGTTTCTGATTCTCGGTGGCGGCAGCGGATTTTTTAGCAAAAATCTGATATATCCCTTTTACAAGGACACTCCCCAAAAAGCTGTCAAAGAAGTCTCCCATATTCTGTCTCGAAGCTTTAAAAAGCATGGGCACGAGAACGATCACAACATCGGTATCTCCCCGCACACACAGAAGCTCACGGAATATATGGGAGAAGAATATGCATTGGGTTTATGCAGGGTGGAATTGTCATGATACAGAAATTCAAACTCACAGTCAAACAACAAAACGGAAATCCGGTTCCCTCCTTCTGGTCATACCGGATGTATTCCGCCATACTGGAGCAGTTTCCACCTGTATTTGTCGATCTTCTGCATGAGCAAGGATATACTGGTATCAGCCAGTACATCTCTTTTGAGCGTGAAACAGGTCAGAGTATCTGGACGATTTCCCTGCTGCAGGACACAGCTATTGAATCGGCAGCGCCGGTATTAATGGATTTGGATTCACTTGACCTGCACGGTGGGACTATATCCATCGTAAAAAAGGAAATCTATCCGTCTTTTTCTGCGAAAGAGTTGCTTGAATTCTCGGCGAATAGTCCAGATGCAAACCTGATCAAACTGATCTTTCCGAATACTACATCATTTAAATCAAATGGACGGTATGCTATCTTCCCCAGCGAGGAACTGATCCTTCACAGCCTGATGGACAAATGGAATGCTGTTTTTCCGGAATGTGCTATGCAAGATATGGATGCGTTTCGACTGCTCTTACAGGGAATTCACATCCGTGAATATAAGCTTCGAAGTAGCCGATATCGTTTAAAACAGACAGCAATTCCTGGATTCAATGGAGAACTGATACTTGGAGCAAGACTTGCAGCGCCAATGATGGAACTATGGAAACTCCTATGTGCGTTTGCTCAATATTCTGGCATCGGTATCAAAACAGCATTAGGCATGGGTGGAACACAGATTGATTATGTCACGATCTAATACAGATAAGAAATCTTTTTCAGTCAAAACCACCGGTTGAACCGGTGATTTAAACAGGACCTACAAGGCCCCGTTCTTGTGATCCTCCTCCAAAGTCAATCAGATTATTATTTCTGCGGCCTCCCACTCGGGGGGCTGTTTTTTTGCAGCTTTTTGCTTGCTCTTTTGCCTCGCGGTCTACAAACCCCTTCATACTCAATTGATCATTCATTATCTCTTCCTGCAGTTAATTGCGAATTGGATGTATGTTAAAAGTGGACAAGTGAAGTATAATAGTGGACAAATCAAAAGGAGTGATAGCATGTCTGCCAAGAAGCAAAACAAATATACCCTAGAATTGAAACAAACGATCTTAAAAATTTTTATCATTCAAAGTCATTGATTATCGCGTTTCGCAAAAAATGGATCGCTTTCTGGCAATTGCTACCCTCCGTGATGCTGTTGCTGCCAGAAATCCTTTTTGAAACAAAGTCTTTTTGCTTACATCAATGGCTTCTACAATTCTCTCAGACCCGATTCTCATAATCGCAGATTGTCTTCCATTCAGAGAGAAAATCTATTTTTCTCCTGATTTTTACCTGTTCGCTTCATTGGCTATGATTCAACGAGATTCTCAGTTGTCGGAGCGGATAAAAACTAAATTTTAGGAATGTATCTTTTTGGCAAATTCGAAGGATGAAACGATTTGCGGTGAGCGAAAAAAATATCATTTGTGCAAATTACACAAACTAATTTGCGATTATTTATACAAATTAACCATAGAACATGAGAATAGTGATGCTATAAATACATGGCAATATCAAACAATAATGTGCAAAAATATACGGAAAGTATTGTACAATATTCACAAACAAAGGGGCGCTTCACAACTTACTGATGGCCGTAAGGGCGCAGATGAGTTGTGGACAAAGATTTTTTGCAACACACAATGGAGAATTAACAGAAAGTGGAACATAAAATTTTGCCTTTGTTTCTGAAAGAATGCAAATATGTTCTAATAATCAGCAAAATATGGGGTAAATCGGCGGATTTTATTCGCAAAAAGTTGAATCATGGAAAAGAAAGTGCTTTTTTAAAAAATATCTTTTAATTTTTTTGCAAAACGAAAACAGAAAATCACACGCTTTGTGTAATTTTTCAAGGGAGGCTCTTCTCGTGTATATGAATACATAATATGTATGGTGTGAAAAAATGGCTTCAAAAAATGGCGTAAATAAATGGCTTGAAAAAATGGCTTCGGAAAAAGCAGATGAGACTGTACAGGCCAGATTTGCTGATGATAGTGAGGTTACGCTTTCCAACGGGGTCATAATTTCCGTGACCCATTTGTCTTTGTTGTTTTCATTTTTTTAATACCCACGAGAGGAGGTGCCAGAGTGAAGAGATATTACATTGTGCGCGAGCGAAAATATAAGAAATTTACCAGCTACGTCATTTATGAACGTGAATACCGGACGGAAATCTGGAAACGGATTCGCAAGGTTCGTTATCACGAGTACTATGTTGGCAGTTACAGAGACTACCAGTTAGATAATTTACAGGATAACGACATAAAAGAGGCTATTACAAATTACAAAGAGCGACATTCAAAATAAAAGGAGAGATATAGAAAATTGTCAGAAGTTTGCGTTGTTGACTCAATCATGGGAACGGGGAAAACTCGCTGGGCTATCCAATATATGAATGAGCATCCGGAAGAGAATGTTCTGTTCGTCACGCCATTTCTGGACGAATGCGAACGCATAAAAGCAGAGGTAAACCATACGGTGTATATCCCAACGGTTAAATCACAGGATCACATGAAGCTGGATGATGTAGCGGAGTTGCTAGCGGCAGGTAAAGATATCGCATCCACCCATGCGCTTTTCCGCCGCTACGATGATAGATGCAGGACAGCCATACGACAAAATGAGTATGTGCTGTTTCTCGATGAGACGCTCTCGGCGGTGGAAGAGTACAAACTGAGTCGTAAAGACGATATTCGCAGCCTAAAAGAACATCAAGATATCGTCGTTGAACCGGATGGAATGTTGAAATGGACAGGCGACGAACTGGATACATCATATAATGAAATCCGCACAGTTGCCAAAAATCACTGCTTGTTTGAGGTTAATTCGACCTTTTATGTTTGGCAGTTCCCGCCAGATATTTTCCAGCTATTTAAGCGCGTGTACGTGCTGACCTATCTGTTTGAAGGAAGCATTCTCAAGACGTATTTTGATATGCACGGAATTGAATACAGCACTGTGAGTGTTGCCAGTACAGGGCAAGGCTATACTCTGATTGATTATTACAAGCCAGATAAATCGGCGTTTCGGGAGAAGATACACGTATCAGGAGAAATATTCGGAGCAGCGAATAGACTACAGAAGAACTCGGCTCTTTCTGTCACATGGTATAAAAATGCCTCAAAGCAGACGCTTAAAGACTTGCAGGATAGCATTTACAATTTTTTGCACAACAAATGCCATGCAAAAGCTGATGAGATTCTGTGGACAACTTTTAAGGATTATAAGTCAAAACTCAAAGGGAAGGGATATACCTCATCTTTTTTGGCTTGTAACACTCGCGCAACGAATGCTTACGATAATAGAAAGTATCTTGTTTATGCTGCAAACATTTATTCCCATCCCGGTATCGAGAATTACTTTTTTCAGCACGGGCATGAAATAGATGAAAACAAGTACGCTTTGAGCGAGATGATACAGTGGATTTGGAGAAGCGCTATCAGAAATGGGGAAGATATCTACATCTATATCCCGTCCAGACGGATGAGAGATTTGCTTTTAGAATGGCTGAATGATTGACTGTAACACCACCGAGGTGTTAAACTTGCAAATTTTCTTCACGTTTTGTGGCGTTTTTACGGATTTTCGTTAAAAGGAAAAGAAGGGTTTAATGAACAGATTGAAATAGAAGTAACCGCGCACGACTCGTGCGCGGCTGAAAAGATATTACTCATTAAAAAGGGGGTGCTTATCATCGCAGACATCAAGATACCAGAAGGACTGTTTTACGCACTGGAAGCATATTTTCTGCAAGGACGTTTTGACAAACAGTCTGAATGTGAAAATGGCGTGTATTTGAAGAAACAGCAGATGGACGCGCGTTACTATTACGAGCAATTCAGAAATGCAGAGTCCGATAAGGAGGCTAACGCATATTGGAAATTTTACACAGACGCGAAATTAGAGGTTGCACGGATGAAGGAACTGTTGAATTATCCCTCTGGATGAGATTTCAGATACAGAAGCGGAGGTACTACAGTTTTATCCATTTTTTAAAATTTGTTTTTGAATTATAATCACAGGTTCGCAGGTTGTGTTATAATAAAACGAGGTGATATTATGTATCAGTATTATAATCCGCATCCCAAGGGAAGCAAAACCGCCAAAGATTGTGTCAAACGAGCTGTGTGTAAAGTAACCGGTATGGATTACATGTCAGTGCAGCGCATGTTGAACCGCATCAAAAATGAGATTGGTGCAGAGCATTTTAGCTGTAAAAGCGTAGGAGAAGAGCTTGGAAGACGAAGTGGTTGGGGACGCATTATCTTTGACAAGTGGGGTGACTACAGTATGATGGATGGAAAAACGTTTTGTAAAGAGCATCCACATGGCAAGTACATATTGAAGATGCCGCGTCACTGGGTAGCATGTGTTGATGGAGTTTTATACGACACATGGGATTGTTCTGATGAAGGCGTTTGTGATGCATGGGTTATCGAGGAGGCACAGTGATGTTAGATTTAGCAGTTGCACTGGCGATTGGTGTGTTTTCAAAGGCCGCTTTTACCGATCCGAAACGGAAGCAGGCCGGAGAACATTTGGATATGATGAAAAGGCAGGAAAAAGAAAAAGATGAGTGGGAAGAGCTGCAATACTTTAGAAAGATCCGGCGCAGTGTAGAGAAAATTGCAGAATTAAATGACAACCCTATTTCTCTTATCTATAGTGTAATCCGAGGTAATCATTATAATAGTAAATATGTATCCGGGATGGGAACGCAACCAACATATCGCTCAGATAAAATTTTAAAGCAGATCGGCATGACAGAAGAAGAGTTTTATGTGTGGATCGTAAACCTGTGGGCGAATGACGAGAATGTAAAACATATATACAGAAAGAAATGTGATAATACCGCTTATATTTCGATTCACTATGACAAAGTTGTGGCAGGAAGAAAAATGAATGGAGGAAGTATTTATATTCCTCTAGCCAATACAGCATACTGGGAGTGTAGGGACTCTCTTGACATTGATCGTTCACGAGAGTGGGATGAAAAATCGTATGGATACAAACTGGAAGATAAATTTATTCAGCTCGATCCAGATGCGCTGCTGCGTAAGTATCCAAAGGATTTAATGGACATCGTAACAGGCAACACAGAGTGGCGCAAGTACGAAGATAAGTGTGGGTTCTTATTGACTGCTCCTCCGCGTCCAAAAGTAGCTCCGCATTACGATTGGGAAGATGAAGAAGAATGGCAAGATTGTGATTGAGAGGTTGCAAATACTTTCATCATATTGAAGCGGTGTAACTCACCGCCCTATTTTTTATATTGAAGTTGAAAAGCCTGTCCCCATACTGACAAAGAATCGAGTATGGGAACAGGCTTTATAGTGACTGCTTTATTATGTGTACATCCAAGTAATGCTTAATTTCTCATCATCACAAGATAAATTGATGTAATAATGCGTATTATTCAGGCTCCAAGTATGTTGCCCTTCCTGCGGTTCTTTATAATGGTCTCATAAATTAAGACACTTTTTCGGACAGATTTTAATGAATCTGATATACTTAAACCAGTATGTAAGAAAGGAGCCATTATCATGTCCAGACAGAGAAGAAGTTTTAGTGCCAAATTCAAATCAAACCTTGTAATTGAGCTGCTTAAGGGTGAGAAAGATCTCAATACCCTGGCAGCTGAAAATAGCATCCAACCAAATCTGCTCCGTAACTGGAAAAAGGAGTTCCTGAACAATGCTTCGGTTGTGTTCGACGACAAGCGCGAGGAAAACCTCAAAGAAAAGCTTGCCGAAGAGCGAAAAGAGAAAGCGGAGTATGCCAAAAAGGTTGGTCAGTTAACCATGCAGGTTGACTGGCTCAAAAAAAAATCTGAAGAAATTTGTGGACCTGACTACGAGAGTAAGTTTAGTCCAAAACCTTTTGACGACTAAGGAAATTCCGGCTTCCGTTGGTGCCAGGTTGCTTGACATCAACCGTACAAGCATTTATTACACGGGCACCCCTATTTCAGATGAGGAACTGGCCTGCAAAGAGATCATTGATCATCTCCATACAGATAATCCCACTTGGGGCGCAAGACAAATGTCTGCACAGTTAAAAGCCCGTGGTTACCAGGTTGGGCGCCGCAAGGCAAGACGCTACATGAATGAGATGGATATTTACCCGATCTATCCAAAGGTGAATCTTTCCAAGCGAATGCAGCAGGCGAAAGTATGTCCATATCTTCTTCGTAATGCGGTCATAGACAAGCCAAATCAAGCATGGTCTATTGACATTACATATATCCCGATCAAGCGCGGATTTCTGTATCTGACAGCCGTGATCGACTGGTATAGCCGTTGTATTGTCGGCTGGGAAGTGGATGACACACTTGATACCAGAATGGTTATCAGTGCCCTGAAAAAAGCTTTCAAAGTGGCAAAACCTCAAATCCTGAATTCAGATCAGGGTTGTCAGTTTACAAGTCAGCAATACATTGACTTTGTAAAGGAAAACGGCATCCGTCAGAGTATGGATGGAAAAAGTCGCTGGGCAGACAACATCATGATTGAACGCTGGTTCCGCAGCTTCAAGTATGAGGAAGCCTATCTGACACAGTACAACAACATCAGGGAAGCAAGAGCTGCTATCGGACAGTATATCCACATCTACAACTTTGAGCGGCGCCATTCTGCACTTGATTACCAAACACCGGCTGAATGCTACTATCCGGCAATGTTGATGCCATATGTAGCTTAGCATATATTGAATCTGGGGAGTGCTCCACTGTTCTCCACATGTTCCTTGTAACTTGTCCACTATATCAGTTCATTATAAAAATCTTAGATTTTTGTCTTGACAACTGAGCCACTATACTTTCGGTTGATATTCTTCACCATACAATAGTGTCATTTGTTCCACAAATTTCTCTATGGAAGCATCGTCGGGTTTATCAGCTTGCCACGAAATGTAGTCGAATACGCCAACTGAATTATGCATTGCGCTAAAAGATACGGTTCCAGTGATTCCGTTGATATCAGTCGTTCCGGATAAAAGTGTTTTTCCAAACAGTGAGTAATCTTTTACTGTTATATTAGATGGTATATGTTCTGAGGTTTGATTTAAGCAATTTGCAAAGGAATAGGCTTCAACGATTTCTTTGGTTTCATCATCGAAATAGGGACGATCTTTTTTGGATGGAATAAGCATAGAGAGAGTTTGCTCTGCTGTCAGATAAGCATCCACCTTGCTTTGCTCTGAACTGTTATACGAGGTCAGAGTTCCGGTAGGTGTGAGCGCTAACTCAGCCAACGAATTGAAAGCTGTGCTTAACTCGACAGCGGCGTCATAGCATTTATTCATTTCGTCCGGGCAAGATTGTAATTCCTGCATGATTTGTCTAATGCTGCTTTGAGTATCTTCAATATCAGATAAATTTTTCTTGATTTCTGTATCGGCATATATGTTTTGAACAGCGTCATTGAAATCGGAGGTGTTCTTCAGATATTTTTCGGTTTCATCAGAAGAATCATTATAGATTTTGTCATGCCATACATTATAGGTCAGCACACAGACACTTTCAGCTGTAGAAGCTCCTTGATGAGCTTGCAGGTATAGACGGTAAAAGTTATCGATATAGTCATTATACTGTTGGACAGCTGCAATTTCAGCTTCTTGCTCTGCTTGGATTTTAGAATTTCTGTAAGTAATTGCTGTACAAGATATGATACAAATCAAAACAACGATCCCGGCAACAATGCCGATTTTCTTTTTATTTAGTGGCTTGCGTGTTGGTTGTGTGCTGGTGTCCTGATCATTGGTGTCAGCAGGAGCAATGTCGATTGTGACCGGATTTTCTATTGAAGAAGTTGTGGGATCAGATGGAAGTTCTAAAGGAGCAGAGGCTTCCAGCTGGCGTTTTTTTGCGCGAGAAATGCGCCGATGGAGATAGATGCCCAGTGCGATTAAAACAATGCCAAGGATATCGCCCGCAACGCATGTTTCGAGGAAACCATCAGATGCAATATCCTCATACAGCAGTGATTCGTATGTCGCAAGTCCAGAAATCGCCAATGTGCAGATTCCAGCAGCCAGAAGCATGATTTCAATGATTCGTGAAATTATGGTTTTAACTTTTTGCTGATTCATTTTTATCCCTCCCTGAATAATCTTTCTCCATTATACTCAATATATTAAGCATAGTCAACAAATTAAGTATGGTAATCTTGATGCGGTGATTGGTTATGATCTCGTATCGACCGTTCTATGATACGTTGTTTAAGAAAAATATTACGGAATATCATTTGATTTTTAAGGAAGGTATATCTGCCAATACGTTGCATCGGATGAAAAAAGGGCTTCCGATCACGACGAAGACCTTAGATACACTTTGTTTTATTCTGAATTGCGAAGTATCAGATATTATCTGCCATGATAAAAGCAAGTGATTTTAGTACAGATACTATAGAAACCCGTGTTCTGCAAAGAATACGGGTATTTTTTTGCTGTTAAGGAGGATGTTTGTATGTATAAACAATATCAGCCGGGGAGGGAGCAAGGAAAGTCTTGCTTTACTCTTCATGGCGCTGGACAAGACATTTGAAGTAAAACTAAATCAAAGTAAACCGTTTGTCATTCTCGTAAAGCAATGCCTGGCGGATTACGGTTATGAAGCGAAAAGCGTTCCTTTGTCAGAAGAGCATAAAGGAGACCTGCATGTAACAGATAGATTGACAGGGGAACGATTCTATTTAGAGGTCAAAGCGGATTCGAGCATTGCAAACACACATAACATGTATATCGAATTACGGGTTGACCGCAACGGAAAAAAGTCCGACGGATGGTATCACTATGATTACTCACGGATTGCCGTAGTTGATTCATCGGCAAAAGTAAAGAATCCTGCAAACAAAAAGAGTATTTACATTATCGACTGGGAGAAAATGAAAACAGAATTGGATTTGGATGATTCACGCTGCAAAAAAATCCGACATTTAGTGGATGGTAATTATAATACGGCACTGCTTGTTCCTTTACGGTATATTATCGCGCGTGGATGGCTACTGGACGAATTTTTTATGATGTAAATGACTGGCGGCGGGCGGTCGAAGAAGCTAAAAATTAAAACTCAATTTTTAGAAATCCTGTATGAGAAACAGACCTATTTCTTTCAGCTTCAAAATGTGGTACAATATCAAAAAACAAGGAGGGGGATAAATTCATGGCTTTAATTACGTGCATCGACTGTGGGCAAAGTGTATCCGATCATGCAGAAATCTGTCCGCATTGCGGATGTCCTATATCTTTGTCTTTAGAGAATCAGAAGACCAGCACCAACAATAATATTTTCTATAAATGTCCTTTATGCAAAAAACCATATCCAAATGGTGCATTAAAGTGCAATGTGTGTGGATATACAACTTTGCATACGCCACCAAAACCCAATACTCCAGAATGCCCATATTGTCATTCTCACGACACGAAGAAGATTGGATCGGGTGGTAGGACGCTGTCGCTACTAACTCTCGGACTGGCGGGCAGCAAGATTGGAAAGCAGTGGCATTGTAAACACTGCGGCAGTGATTTTTGAAAAGAAATTTCATGTTCGTTGAAATCATTGACAACGCAAACTGAAAATGATGGTATAATAAAAAAGAGGCACACATGACAAACGGTGCGTCCTCATCAAGATGGTTAAGAATTAACCGCCTGGTTTCCTACGCTGGGGCGGTTACTTCTTTTTATATACAGTTATCACAAGCGTGTATTGGAACGTTGCTTCATCGTAGAACATAAAAGAAACTGCCCTCTGGAAACAACCGCAGGTGGTAGTTTGAACACATCTGTCATCACATAATTATTGTGATTATAATCTCATTTTTATGTACTTTGGCGTATTGGAAGGTTTGCTTTCTTTGTGTAAAACTTCCGGATGCGGCAAAAACACATGGCATTGAAACTAAATCGGTTGAATTTATTGCCGATAATGTGCTATACTATACAGTAGAAAAGTGTGAAAATCATTTTGAGATAAGTGGAGGAGAGCAGATGCGATACCTTTCAGTTACTGAAATAGCAAAGAAATGGAATATCTCGGAACGCAGTGTGAGAAACTACTGCGCTCAGGGGCGTGTTCCGGGTGCTTTCCTTACCGGCAAGACCTGGAATATCCCGGAGAATGCAGAAAAGCCGGAGCGCTCCAATAAGAGAAAGGAACCCCCCGTCACTTTGCTGGATATTCTGCGGGAAGAAAAAACAAACAAATATTCCGGCGGTATTTACCATAAGACACAGATCGAGTTGACTTATAATTCCAATCATATCGAGGGCAGTCGCCTGACGCACGATCAGACCCGGTACATTTTTGAAACCAATACCATCGGTGTGGAGAATGAAGTCCTCAATGTAGATGATGTGCTTGAAACGGCAAATCACTTCCGGTGCATTGATATGATAATTGACAATGCAAAAGCGGCACTGAGCGAGAAGTTTATCAAGGAGCTTCACCTGATTTTGAAGAATGGAACCAGTGATTCCAGAAAAGAATGGTTTGCTGTAGGCGATTATAAAAAGGTGCCGAATGAAGTGGGCGGCATGGATACGGCCTTGCCGGAAGAAGTTGCCGATCGAATGAAAGCTCTGCTGACGGAGTACAACGCAAAGGAAGAAAAGACTTTTGAAGATATTTTGGACTTCCATGTAAGATTTGAGCGAATCCATCCGTTTCAGGACGGCAATGGACGTGTGGGCAGACTGATTATGTTTAAGGAGTGCCTGAAATACAATATTGTTCCGTTCATCATTGAAGATAATCTGAAGATGTTCTACTATCGTGGTCTGAAAGAGTGGGACGATGAAAAAGGCTATTTGACGGATACTTGCCTATCTGCACAGGATCGATATAAAGCGTATCTGAATTATTTCAGGATTGAATATTAAGCGGAGGAAGTTTCGTGCATGTGCTATTTGAAATTCTGCACTTTCCTCAACGAAGCGATTAAAAAAGGAGAAAAACAACATGATCGATACAAAGAAAGAACAGGAGCGTGACGAGCTGCATCGTGCGATCTGGGCAATCGCTGATGAGCTCCGTGGTGCCGTGGACGGATGGGATTTCAAAAACTATGTCCTTGGCACGATGTTCTATCGATACATTTCTGAAAACCTGACCAATTACATTAACGACGGCGAACAGGAAGCCGGAAACGCAGCGTTTGATTATATCCAGATGAAAGATGACGAAGCCGAAGAAGCCCGTGAGGGCTTGGTGGAAGAAAAAGGCTTTTTCATTCTGCCGTCTGAGCTGTTCTGCAATGTCACTCGCAGAGCGGACAATGACGAAAATCTGAACGAGACCTTGGAGCGTGTGTTCAACAACATCGAAGCATCCGCAAAGGGTTCTTCCTCTGAAAGCAGTTTTGCCGGTTTGTTTGATGACTTTGATGTGAACAGCAACAAGCTCGGTTCTACCGTGGCAAAAAGGAATGAGCGCCTCGCCAAACTTCTGCATGGTGTAGCCAATATGAACCTTGGTGATGTGAAAGACCATGATATTGATGCGTTTGGCGATGCTTACGAATATCTGATGACCATGTACGCATCGGGTGCAGGCAAGTCCGGCGGGGAATTCTTTACCCCTGCCGATGTTTCTGAACTGCTGACCAGACTCGGTACAGTTGGCAAGACGGAAATCAATAAAGTGTATGACCCTGCGTGCGGATCGGGTTCTCTGCTTCTGAAAACTGAAAAAATACTTGGCAAAGATGCAGTCCGAAACGGCTTCTACGGACAGGAAATCAATATCACAACCTACAACCTGTGCCGTATCAATATGTTCCTCCATGATATTGGATTTGATAAATTTAATATCGCCTGTGAGGACACTTTGACCGCACCGCAGCATTGGGACGATGAGCCGTTTGAGTTGATTGTCTCCAATCCTCCGTATTCGATCAAATGGGCGGGAAGTGACAATCCACTGCTGATTAACGACCCTCGTTTTTCTCCGGCCGGCGTTCTCGCACCGAAGTCCAAGGCTGACCTTGCTTTTATCATGCACTCCCTTTCCTGGCTTGCGTCCAACGGAACGGCGGCGATCGTCTGTTTCCCCGGCATTATGTACCGTGGTGGTGCAGAGAAGAAAATCAGAAAGTATCTGATTGACAATAACTATATTGACTGTATCATCCAGTTACCGAGCAACCTGTTCTTCGGAACTTCCATTGCGACCTGCATCATGGTTTTGAAGAAGGGGAAACCCGACAACAAGACCCTGTTTATTGACGCATCCAACGAGTGCATCAAGGTTACGAACAACAATAAGCTGACCCCGGAAAATATTCAGCGCATCGTGGACACTTTTGCCAATCGCGAGGAAGTGGCACACTTCTCCCATCTGGCAACCTGTGAGGAAATCGAGGAAAACGACTACAATCTTTCTGTTTCCACCTATGTGGAAGCAGAGGACACCAGAGAGAAAATCGACATTGTGAAGCTCAATGCCGAGATTGAGGAAATCGTTGCCCGTGAACAGGTTCTGCGTGATGAGATTGCGAAGATCATCGCAGAAATTGAGGTAGGATGATGAGCAGACTGGCAGAATTGATACAGGAGCTTTGTCCTGATGGAGTAGAAATTCTTTCTCTAAGTGAAGTGGCTCATTATGCAAAATCGAGGATTGACGCTTCTGAAGTCAATGAAGATACTTATGTTGGAGTAGGAAATCTCCTTCAGAATAAGCAGGGAAAAACGGTTGCAAGCTCTGTCCCTACATCCGGTGCAGTTATTGCATTTAATTGTGGAGATATTTTGATTGGCAACATTCGCCCATATCTCAAAAAGATATGGTTGGCAGATTGTGACGGTGGAACCAATGGTGATGTTTTGACGGTTCAAATAAACGAACTGGAAAAACTCATGCCAAAATTTCTCTACTACGTCTTGTCTTCTGACCAGTTTTTCCTTTACGATATGCAGAACTCGAAAGGGGCAAAAATGCCGAGAGGGAGCAAGGAAGCGGTTATGAAGTATTCCGTTCCAGTGCCACCGTTGGAAGTACAGAGTGAAATTGTCCGGATTCTGGACAATTTCACGGAGCTTACAGCGGAGCTTACAACGGAGCTTGCAGCCAGACAAAAACAATATAGCTATTATCGTAATCACTTGCTTTCATTCAATTCAGAAATTCCCTTTGTCAAATTAGGTGATTTCTGTGATCTGCTTACCGGATTCCCATTTGATAGTTCGCAGTTTGTGAATCAAGGAATTTGTTTGATGCGTGGAATGAATATAAAGCGTGGCATTTTAGAGTTTAATGATGATATAGACCGTTACTGGGAAAATAGCAATGGACTGGAACGCTTCTTGCTTGAAGATGGTGATATTGTAATTTCTATGGATGGTTCTCTTGTTGGAAAGAGCTACGGAATGGTTCGTCAGGATAATTTACCGTTGCTTCTTGTTCAACGAGTAACACGAATTAGGACAGAAAAAGCCAATATCAGATATGTGTACCATTATATAGCCAGTGGTTCCTTTACATGCTATGTTGAGAAGAAAAAAACCGGAGGAGCAATTCCACACATCAGCTTGAAAGATATTGCTAATTTCTCAATTCCGCTGCCCGAACTTGATGTTCAGAACAGGCTTGTGGATATTCTGGACAACTTCGATGCCATCTGTTCTGACCTCAATATTGGTCTCCCTGCGGAAATCGAAGCAAGAACAAAGCAATACGAATATTATCGGGATAAGCTGCTCACGTTCAAGGAGAAATAAACAAAGGGGGATACTGTATGAGCACTTACAACATCATTGCCGCAAGCAATGAAAGTACCGTGGTCGCTGAATATACGCCGGAAAGCTCACGCTCTGACAGTTTTCAGAGCGAGGCGGCTCTTGAAAAGGAATTCGTCCGCCTGCTGACCGAACAGGGATATGAGTACCTTACCATCCATGACGAGAACGGTCTGATTGCCAACCTCAGACGGCAGCTGGAACTGTTGAACAGCTATACCTTTACGGACAGCGAGTGGCAGCGCTTCTTCACGGAAACGCTTGCCAACGCCAACGAGGGCATTGTTGAAAAGACCCGAACCATTCAGACCGACCATGTAAAGGTACTTCGCAGGGATGATGGAACTTCCAAGAATATTCAGCTCATCGACAAAAAGAACATTCACAATAATCGTCTGCAGGTAATCAACCAGTATGAAGAAACCGAGGGCAATCACGACACACGATATGATGTGACCATCCTTGTCAATGGCCTGCCCCTTGTCCATGTGGAGCTGAAACGCCGCGGTGTGGCAATTCGTGAAGCCTTTAACCAGATCAAACGCTATCAGCGCGACAGCTTCTGGGCAGCAAGCGGACTGTATGAGTATGTTCAGATTTTCATTATCTCCAATGGTACGCATACCAAATATTATTCCAATACCACCAGAAGTAGCCACATCAAGGAGATGGGCCAATCTGAAAAGCAGAAATCAAAGAAAACAAGCAACAGCTTTGAGTTTACTTCTTTCTGGGCAGACGGCAACAACAAGGTCATTGCAGACCTTATTGACTTTACGAGGACATTCCTTGCCAAACACACAATTTTGAATGTGCTGACCAGGTATTGTGTGTTTACCACGGAAGATATTCTGATGGTTATGCGGCCTTATCAGATTGCGGCAACAGAACGTATTCTGAACCGCATTGAGGTTTCAACAAACTACAAGAAGATGGGAACGATAGATGCCGGAGGATATATCTGGCACACCACAGGAAGCGGAAAAACGCTGACTTCATTTAAGACGGCACAGCTTGCGTCTGCCCTCCCTTATGTGGACAAGGTTCTGTTTGTGGTCGATCGAAAAGACCTTGACTATCAGACCATGAAAGAATATGACCGTTTTGAAAAAGGCTCTGCCAACAGCAACGCTTCCACGAAGGTGTTGCAGAGACAGCTTGAGGACAGAGACGAAAAAGGCGGCTTCCACAAATACAAAATCATTATTACTACCATTCAGAAGCTGGATAACTTTGTAACCAAGAATAAAGGACATGAAGTATTCAGCAAGCATTGCGTTATCATCTTTGATGAGTGCCACAGAAGCCAGTTCGGAGATATGCACGCTAAAATCGTGAAGGCGTTCAAGAATTATCATCTGTTTGGCTTTACAGGCACACCGATTTTCGCAGCCAATGCAGCGAAAGGAAAGCATATGGCGATGCTGACCACGCCGCAGACCTTTGGCGACCAGCTTCATACCTATACCATTGTGGACGCGATCAATGATGGCAATGTTCTTCCGTTCCGTATCGACTATGTGAACACGGTCAGGGAGAAAGACAACATCAAGGATAAAAATGTTTCTGCCATCGACATTGAAAAAGCAATGGGTGCGCGGGAGCGTATTCGGGAAATCGTCAAATACACGCTGGAACATTTCGACCAGAAAACCAAACGCAATAGCTTCTACTCCCTGCAGGGCAAACGCATGGCAGGGTTTAACGCCATGTTCGCTGTCAGCTCCATTCCCATGGCAATGAAGTATTACAAGGAGTTCCAGAGACAGCTTGCGGAAAGCCACCGTCAGTTTACGATTGCTACGATTTTCAGCTATGCCGCGAATGAGGATGACCCGGAAGATGTTCTGCAGGAGGAAGGCTTTGACACCGATGCTCTTGACCAGACTTCCCGTGACTTCCTTGAAAGTGTCATCCGGGATTATAATCGGGTATTCAACACCAACTTCGACACTTCTTCTGATAAGTTCCAGAATTACTACAAAGACCTGTCCATGCGTGTGAAGAACCGGGAAGTTGATCTGCTGATTGTTGTGAATATGTTCCTCACAGGCTTTGATGCTACAACGCTCAATACCTTGTGGGTAGATAAGAACCTCAAGATGCACGGACTGATTCAAGCGTATTCCAGAACCAACCGCATTTTGAACTCTGTTAAGACCTACGGTAATATTGTCTGTTTCCGTGACTTGCAAAAAGCTACGGACGATGCAATCGCCCTCTTTGGTGATAAAAATGCAAGCGGCATTGTGCTTCTCAAGAGTTTCAATGACTACTGGAACGGCTACGAGGACAACGATGGCAAATACCATCCCGGCTATATTGATTTGCTTGAAAAGCTGGAAACGGAATATCCCTTGGGAGAGCAGATTGTCGGAGAACAGGCAGAGAAAGAGTTTATCAGGCTGTTCGGCACAATCCTGAGTATGAGAAATATTCTTGCATCCTTTGACCAGTTTGCCGAAATGGACAGTATTGCCGCAAGGGATTTGCAGGACTATCAGAGTATATACCTTGACCTCTACGACAAGTACCGCAGAAAAGGCGCTGGAGAAAAAGAAGATATTACAGATGATATTGAATTTGAAATTGAGCTGATCAAGCAGGTGGAAATCAATATCGACTACATACTGATGCTGGTTGAGAAGTATCATGACGGCAACTGTGAGGATAAAGAAATCCTTGCTTCCATCCGCAAAGCGGTTGATGCAAGCATACAGCTCCGCAGCAAAAAAGAATTGATTGAAGCCTTTATCAGTCAGGTGAATGTCGATACACAGGTTACTGCCGATTGGCGTCGCTTTGTTCTGGAACAGGAAGAAAACGACTTGAAAGAAATCATCACAACGGAAAAGCTCAAGCCGGAAGAAACCAGAAAGTTTGTTGACAATGCGTTCCGTGACGGGGCATTGAAAACAACGGGAACAGAGATTGATAAACTCATGCCCCCTGTATCACGCTTTGGTGGCGGTGGCAGAGCCAAGAAAAAGCAAGGGATCATCGAGAAGTTGAAAGCGTTCTTTGAAAAATACTTCGGACTGGGAATTACAGAGTTCAGAGCCGAGTGTTCTGATGAACTGAAGCTGTAACAGAATGCTTATTACAACTGCCGGAAACATCGGAAGGCGGATTCACGATACCCGGAAAGCTGCGGTTCGGCCGGAGATTGATGGAATATACCATATCCGTGCTGCAGCGCGATTGCAAGAAGCACAAAGATGTTAAACATTGTGTGCGGAGACTGCAATGAACAATTCATAGAGGCATAAGGAATGGGCGGCGCAAGCCGCCCGACTTTTTGTAAGTTGTGTTTGTAAAAGTATACTTTAACGAACAGAACAAAAGAGAATGCTTTTGTGTTCGTAAAATACGGCAAAATAATTTGCAAACATGTTCGGAAAATAATTGATATTTACGAACACATTTGCTATAATAAAAACAGGAAGAGGGTGCAAACCATGAGCAAAGAAGTTGGATATGTTAGAGTGTCGAGCGCGGGACAGAATTTAGAGCGACAGATTGAAGCGTTGCGGAAATACGTGCCGGACGAGATGATCGTAACTGACAAGGTCAGCGGCAAAGATTTCAATCGTCCGGGCTACCAGTCGTTGAAGGTAGGTATCGGCAAACTGGTGGAAGGTGACACGCTCTACATTAAATCACTCGATAGACTTGGGAGAAACAAAAGCGAGACGATAGAAGAACTGCGCTATTTCAAAAATATCGGTGTTCAGGTAAAGGTGCTCGATATCCCAACGACAATGATTGACAGGGTTGAAGGGCAAGAATGGGTGTTCGACATGATAAACAACCTGCTGATAGAAGTGCTGGCAAGTGTGGCCGAACAGGAGCGCAAGACAACTAAGCAGAGGCAAGCTGAAGGGGTAGCGTGCATGCCGGTAGATGAGAACGGCAAGAAATACAGCGCGAAGACAGGACGTTATAGAGGGAGACCAGCGTTGACTGCTCCCAAAAACTGGAATGAAGTGTATGCAGCATGGAAAGCTGGAGAAATTACTGCCAAAGAAGCGATGGAGAAAACAGAAACAAAGCGAACCAGCTTTTACAAATTGGTCAAGCTGACCGAGGAAGAGCAGAATAAAAATTAACATTCAAAAAGTACAGATAAAAAGGACAGCGTACGAAGCTGTCCTTTTGTTATTCTGGAGAGAGTAAGGATGGAGCGTTCAGTCGCAGACACCGCGAACGAAGTAAGGAATATGACAACATCATCGGTTTTGTATAGGGGTATATTTTACATTTTTCTGAAAACAGAGTTTTCTATAAATATACTGTTGCGACCGTTAAAAATATTCGGACAGTTTTAAGAAATAACAATAAACATACTTGAGCGTCCGGTATAATAAACCTCTTGCGTGAATATTTATCTAAAAAGCATGATATAAAAAGAGACACAGCTAATAAACTATGTCTCTATAAATGAACGTATATGATGGAAAAATTAGTTGCTGCCAAGATTACTTTTTTTTTAATTTCTTAGGTTCTGGTAATTCCACACATATATCAACGGTATCGTATATCGACTCATCAGACTCGCAAAAATATTCTTGGTGCCAGAATATTACACTTGCATTAGCAGCTTCTTTTGAGGTGTGTTTGACACCTTTTCTAAATGAATCACATATTTTTGAAATTTCTTCAGGAGAGAGCGAAGTATTTTTTAATGAATCTAAAACATCTTTGGGAACAAAACCATCCGGATATAAAACGTACTGTAGGAAATCTCCCAGTGGAGTATATTGATTGTTATATTCACTTTCGAGTATGCAATTTAACATGCCGATGCAATCGTAAGTTTCTGAACTATTATCTCTGACTTTCTGAATCCCTTTGATTGCTTGCTCGGATAAGCCTGTATCAATACAAACAGAGCGATATTCTTCATCTTTATAATCGACTCTTCCGGTCAAATAATCAAGAGAAACTCCATAATAATCCGCAATTTGAATGAGAGTTTTGTAATTTGGAATGTTGATGCCGTTTTCCCATTTATTGTAGTTTGCAAATTTTACACCTAGGTTTTCAGCACATTTACGTTGACTAATAGAACCACGCAACTCTTGAAGCCTGTCTTTTAACTCCATAATTTGACAACACCTTTTAAATGATTAGATAAGAGTTTGAAATAAGTTTAGCAGGATTAGCAGAAAAGTCAACCAAAATATATTTTTATTTTTGAAGATTATAAATCTAATAAAAAAATAAAATGCAAAAATAAGATTAACAATTGACAATCTCGAGGAGGCGTGATAAAATATTTTCAAAAATAGCGAAAGGAGTATTTTTATGGCGTTAAGCAGAGGCAGTACTTTATCCATGCGGCAATGTGCCGACATTCTGGGCATCTCTTTGCCGACGATGTACAAACTGTCAAACAGACCGGATTTTCCGGTGATCGCAGTTTCATCACGTCGAAAGATTGTTCGTGCTGAATCGTTGGAGCGCTGGATGGACGAACAGGAGAAGAAGAGCATGGGTTGCATGGATACAGATGGCTTCTAAAAATAACAATCATCCGGGGATACGTCTACGAGATGATGGTCGATGGGAATATCGAGTACAAGTCCCGGACCCAAAAACTGGGAAGAAAAAGACAGTTTCTCGGTATGCCACCAGCTGTGAGGAGGCCAAGCGGAAACGAACTGACTGGTTGTATGAAATCAATCACGGTGTATATACATCTACAACCCCAATAACGGTTGAAGAGTGGTTTCGGCAATGGCTTCACGAGTATACTGGAAACTTAGCAGCCAGTACATATGACTCCTATGTCAAAAAGACGGAACGATTTATCATTCCTGCATTGGGACATATCAAACTGCAGAAGCTTACGACGCAAGACGTTCAAGGGCTTCTCAATGATATGCAACGAAATCAAATGAACTGGTTGGAGGGCAAAACGCCTGACCATTCGTATTCGGCAAAATATATTCATAACGTACATGGAATTATTCATGTCAGTTTAAAGAAGGCAGTTGGAATCGGATTGATTTCAAAAAATGTTGCCGATGAGTGTACTCTGCCTAAAAAACTTGCTCCGGAAATTGAATCGTTGACCGAAGAGCAGGTTTTGGCTTTTTTAGATGCTGTTGCAGGTCACGAGTATGAGCTTTTGTATAAGATCGCATTGTTTACAGGTATGCGTCAGGGGGAAATTCTAGGGTTAAGCTGGGGAGACATTGATTTTAGGAACGGCTCTGTCACCGTTCGCAGGCAGTTACAGAGGAACGATCATGTGTATGATCGTATCCTTCCGAAGTATGGCAGCGTCAGAAAAATGTATCCCGCACCAATAGTAATGAACCTTCTCAGACAGCAGAAGGAGAAACAGGCTTTATACAAAAAGCGAGCAAAAGAAGCGTGGAATAATCCCATGAATCTTGTCTTTACAAAGCCGAACGGTGAAAACGTGAGCCAATCGACAGTATACAAGCAGTTTAAGAAACTGGTGGAAGCAATCGGGTGCCCGAATGCAAGATTTCATGATTTGCGACATACATTCACTGATATGTCGTTTGCGGCGGGCGATGATCCCCGGACTGTACAAGGAAATCTTGGACATAAGACTGCAACCTTTACGCTGGAACGATATGCGCATTTCAATGCAGACAGCGGCAGACGTTCAGCGCAGAGAATGCAGCATTATATCGAGAATTTG
Organism: Butyricicoccus porcorum; assembly: GCF_002157465.1. Classification (GTDB taxonomy): domain Bacteria; phylum Bacillota; class Clostridia; order Oscillospirales; family Butyricicoccaceae; genus Butyricicoccus_A; species Butyricicoccus_A porcorum. The sequence goes on along the minus strand of NZ_NHOC01000014.1, from coordinate 8,655 downwards.
GGTGTTGCAGATGAGGAAGCAGTGGAAGATACAACTAGCATGCCATTAAAAGACGAATAAGTCAAATGTGGTCATAGTTGTGGTCAAACAAACACGGACGGAACGAAAATGACTGTAAAATGCTATAAAAATAAAAAACCATCCAAAATGCAAAACATTTCAGATGGTTTAAATGGTGGAGACGAGGGGAGTCGAACCCCTGTCCGAAAGCACTTCCTCAAGGACTTCTCCGGGCGCAGTCATTTGATTCAAATTCCCTCTGCCGCACGCCAAATGACAGGCTTACGGGGTTGGTAGCTTCATCATTCATGGGCGGGGCAAAGCTTACCCGCCGCACGTTCACCGCTAAATGACGCTCTGTCCCGAGCCGCGATACTCTCAGGCAGAACGGGCTCGCCTAATTAGGCAGCCTGTAAAGAATAATCGTTGTTGTTTAATTTATAAACAGTTGAGGCTTTTAACGCAGCGTCCTCACTGCGGCCCGCTATCCCGGATTCCGCACCTCCGTCGAAACCGGTACGTCCCCGGATAGACATATCAATATCATGGTACTGAACGAAATTACCGGCGCGATTTGAGTGCGCGATCCATCTCGCGTTTTGCGTCGCGCTTTGCGGCGTCGGCACGCTTGTCGTACAGCTTTTTGCCTTTGCACAGGCCGAGCTCCACCTTGACGCGTGCATTTTTAAAATACAGCGACAGCGGGATGAGGGAATAGCCGTCCTGCTTGGACTTGCCGTAGAGCAGCATGATTTCCTTTTTGTGCATCAGCAGCTTGCGCTCGCGCAGCGGGTCTTTGTTAAAGATGTTTCCCTTTTCATAGGGGCTGATATGCATGCCCTTGACGAAAATTTCCCCATCGCGGAAGATGCAGTAGGAATCCTTCAGGCTGACTGTGCCCTGCCGGATGGACTTGACCTCCGTGCCGGACAACTCGATGCCGCACTCATATGCCTGCTCGACAAAATAGTCGTGTCTGGCTTTTTTATTGGCGGTAATCTGCTTTGTGCCCTTCTTGTCAACAGCCATGACAGCGACCATCCTTTCATTTCAGTATCTTATATCATAACGGGATTATAACAGAAAGTCAAGCGAAAAAGATGCACTTTTGCGGCGAAATCCGGCAGGTATGGAAACATTTTACACAGCTGCGGAAAAACAGAGGGGATTGGGCGGGAGATATGGATAATTTACATAGATTTGTTTGGAAACTCTTGTACTTATGCCGCAAACATCCTATAATGTCAGTATACTCCACCTCCCATGCAGCCGGGACAGAGGCTGCCCAAAACATTGGCCAATGGACTGAAAATGGAGGCTGATCTTTATGAAAATACTGACACTGGGATCAATCAATATCGACTTTAACTATTCTGTTGCACATATTACAACGCCGAAGGAGACCCAGGATTCCACCGGTCTGAAGATGTTTCCGGGCGGCAAGGGACTGAACCATGCGCTGACGCTTGCGCGTGCAGGTATGGATGTACAGCTTGCCGGTATGATCGGCGAGGACGGCGTGCAGATGCTGCACATGATTGAAGAGGCCGGCGTGGATACCTCACTGGTGCGCACGCTGGAAGGCGAACAAACCGGACATGCCATCATTCAGGTGGATGAGGTCGGACAGAATGCAATCCTGCTCTACGGCGGTGCCAACCGGAAGATCGATGAAGCATACGTCGACGAGGTGCTGGAAAATTACGGCGAGGGCGATATCCTGGTCTCTCAGAATGAGATTTCCTGCCTGGAGTATATTATCGACCGTGCGTATGAAAAGGGCATGTATATCGTGCTCAATCCGTCGCCATGTACGCAGGAGCTGCTGCGGCAGGATCTGACAAAGGTTTCCATGTTCTTCCTCAATGAGGTGGAAGGACGCGCGATGACCAGCTATGTTCAGCCGGGCGATATCCTGATTCATCTGGAGGAACTGTACCCGGACAGTGAGTTCGTGCTCACGCTCGGCTCCCAGGGTGCTTTTTATAAGAAGGGGGCAAGCCAGTGCTACCATCCGGCACTTTCTGTTCCGGTTGTCGATACAACGGCGGCGGGCGATGTGTTTGAGGGCTATTTCCTCAAGGCACACCTTCAGGGAAAGAGCCCGGCGGAGGCACTGAAATATGCGACCTATGCGGCAGGCCTTGCCATCTCGCATCCGGGTGCGGCATATATCTCCGCGCCGACTGCGGATAAGGTGGATGCGTTTATGCAGCATCCGAAGCACACCACCGACGCGTAAGGCAGGAAAAATGCATAATGGCAGCTGGAAGACTGCAAAAACAGGGTGCTGTACCCGGGAACTGTCTTGCGGGATGCAGGACGGTGTGATATACTATTGTAGATAGACCGTGCAGCAACAGGCTGTACACTGATTATAGGGAGACTATTAGGAAATGAAACAGTTGACAGAGCGCATTGAGCAGCTCAAGAAAGAAAAGGATGTCGTAGTGCTTGCGCACTTTTATGTGGAAGATGACGTGCAGGACATCGCCGATTACATCGGGGATTCCTATTATCTGAGCAAGATTGCGGCAGACGCTCCGCAGAGTACCATCCTGTTCTGCGGTGTGCGTTTTATGGGCGAAAGCGCGAAAATCCTCAGCCCGGAAAAAACCGTCCTGATGCCGGATCTCACGGCGGACTGTCCGATGGCACATATGATTACGCCGGAAGATGTCGCAAAGATGCGTGAGCAGTATCCGGGCTGTGCGGTTGTCTGTTATATCAATTCGACCAGCGAGACCAAGGCAGTGTCCGATGTCATTGTTACCTCGGCAAATGCAAAGAAAATCGTGGAATCGCTGCCGAACGAGGACATCTGTTTCATCCCGGACTGCAACCTCGGCCGTTTCCTGCAAAAGGACATGCCGGGCAAGCGCTTCCATTTCCATAACGGCTGCTGTCCGATTCACAGCCGCGTGACGCCGGAGGGCATTGCCGCAGCAAAGGCGGAGCATCCGGAGGCAAAGGTACTGATTCATCCGGAGTGTGTGCCGGAAGCCGTCGCCATGTGCGATTATGCAGGAAGCACCTCGGGCATCATCAAGTATGCGACTGAATCGGACGCAAAGGAATTCATCATTGTCACCGAACCGGGTGTCATGCATCGCCTGCGCACACAGAATCCGGACAAGACCTTCTATCCGTTCGAGCAGATGGGTGTCTGCGAGGACATGAAGAAGATCACGCTGGAGAAGGTTCTGCACGTGCTGGAGACATTTGACAATCAGGTCGAAATGCCGGAGCAACTGCGCGAGGATGCAAAGAGCGCACTGGTTCGCATGCGCGAGCTGGCACAGTAAGGGGGAGCCACTATGGAGACTGCTGACATTTTGGTTGTCGGCACCGGTGCTGCCGGATTGTTCAATGCTTTGCAGCTTCCGCAGAGCATGGACGTTCTTGTTATCACCAAGGAAGAAGCCGACCACAGCGATTCCTTCCTTGCACAGGGCGGCATGTGTGTGCTGCTCGACGAAGACGATTACGACAGCTATTTTGAAGATACCATGAAGGCCGGCCATTATGAAAACAACAAGGCATCGGTCGATATTATGATCCGTTCCTCGCAGCACATTGCGCAGGAGCTGGTGGATTACGGCGTGGATTTCCAGCGCGATGAGGACGGCTGCTTTGTCTTCACCCGTGAGGGTGCGCATTCGGAAAACCGCATCCTGTTCCATGAAGACCTGACCGGCCGTGAAATCACCGGCAAGCTGCTGGAGCGCGCGAAGGAACGCGAAAACATCCGCATCGAAGAACATACCACACTGGTTGATCTGCTGTGCGATGAAAAGGAAAACCGCTGCTGCGGCGCCGTTGTGCGCGATGCAGACGGCACCATCCGTGAAATTCGGTCGCGTGCGGTTGTACTGGCAACCGGCGGACTGGGCGGCCTGTTCCGCTTTTCCACCAATTTCCCGCACATTTCCGGCGACGCGCTGGCAATTGCCATGCGCCACGGCATTGAAATCGAGCACATCAATTACATCCAGATTCATCCGACCACACTGTACACAACCAAGCCGGGACGCCGATTCCTGATTTCCGAGTCAGTGCGCGGCGAGGGCGCTTATCTGCTCAATGCAAAGGGCGAGCGCTTTGTCAATGAACTGCTGCCGCGCGATCTGCTCGCAAAGGAAATCGGCAAGCAGATGAAAATTGACAATCGCCCGTATGTCGAGCTTTCGGTTACGCATCTCGACCCAAATTTTGTCAAAAAGCGTTTCCCAAACATTTACAAGCAGTGTCTCGAGGAAGGCTACGACATGACAAAGGAGCCGATTCCGGTTACACCGGGGCAGCACTATTTCATGGGCGGCATCAAGGTCGATCTGGACAGCAAGACATCGATGGACGGCCTGTATGCGGTCGGCGAGACCAGCTGCAACGGCGTGCATGGACGCAATCGACTGGCGAGCAATTCGCTGCTCGAAAGCCTTGTATTTGCGGAGCGTGCAGCGAACCATGCGGCGGCTCATGTTTCTACTGAACAGCCTGTGTCGACGGAAAATATTGCATTTAATGCGGATGAGTATGCCGATATCGACCAGAGAAACCGCAAGGCGGTATTAGATGAAATCAAGCGAAAGGACGAAGCATTTTATGAGCAGTGGCTCCACTATGATTCTTAATATGGACCCGGCGATCCTCAACGCGCTGCGCGAGGACGTCACAAGCGAGGATGTCAGCACCAATGCCATTATGCGTGAGCCGCAGCAGGGCAAGGCAGAGCTGATCTGCAAGCAGGACGGCATTATCTGCGGTCTGGATGTTTTTGCCCGCGTGTTTGAGCTGCTGGAAAGCGGTTCGCATTTCGAGACCTCCTGTAAGGATGGCGACGAGGTGAAAAAGGGCCAGCTGATCGGCGTGATTTATGCCGATATCCGCACGCTGCTGACCGGTGAGCGCACCGCGCTCAACTTCCTGCAGCGCATGAGCGGCATCGCAACCAACACCAACAAGATGGTCAGGATTCTGGAAGGCAAGCACACCAAACTGCTGGATACCCGCAAGACCACACCGGGCCTGCGTATTTTTGAAAAGTATGCGGTTCGCTGCGGCGGCGGCACAAACCATCGTTACAACCTGTCCGACTGCGTCATGATGAAGGACAACCATATCTGTGCAGCCGGTTCGATCACCAAGGCGGTACAGATGGCGCGCGACTATGTCTCCTTTGTCACCCAGATTGAGGTGGAATGCGAGACACTTGAGCAGGTAACCGAAGCGGCTTCCTGCGGTGCAGATGTCATCATGCTGGACAACATGGACAACGAGACCATGCGCCAGGCAGTCAGGATCATTGACGGCCGCGCAAAGACCGAGTGCTCCGGCAATGTCACGGCAGAACGCCTGCTGGAAATTGCTGATATCGGCGTGGATTTTGTATCCTCCGGCGCGCTGACCTATGCGTCCCCGGCGATGGACATTTCGCTCAAGAATCTGACGGCAATCTGAAAACGCATTTCAAAACGCATTATTGTATGGAAAAGCACATGTTTCTCCTGAAACAGGCGCTTTTTTGCACATATTCAGGTGAATGTAATGGTGAAAGAAATGCCGGCATCGCAGTGACTGGTTCAAGGCAAAGGCACGCTGGAATCCGTTTGGATTTCAAGTGTTTTTCACGATAAAGCGGCCCGCATTTGTAGAAATAGTCAAGATTTTCGACTGTTCAGATACGCCTGACAAGCGGGATGCATGTGGCCGGGAAGACAGTTTATCGTGACGTCCGACCCGGTGATTCGGTCTTTGCAAACAGCTCTTTGCATCCCAGCACCAGCAGCAGCACGCCGAATAACCGCCGCAGCCATCCGGTTGGAATAGCGCCGGCAGCGAGCGAGGCCAGCGGGGAGGTGATACAGCCCGCGAGTGCGCACCAAAGCGCCGCACGCATGTCAATCAGATGGTTGCGGAAGTGTGACACCAGTGCGGCAGGTGCACAGCACAGGAAATACAGCAGGTTGATGCCTGCGGCGGCGTACTGCGCCGTGCCCTCAAAGATGGTCAGCCACAGGATGAGCAGTGAGCCACCGCCGATGCCAAAGCCGGATAAAATTCCGGTCGCCGCGCCGACGAGAAACCCGCTCACAGCAGCAGCACCGCGCGCACACCGCCCCACAGAAGCAGCAGCGCAAATGCCTTGCGCAGCAGGGGGACGGATGCTTTGGAAAACAGCAGGCCGGAGAGTATCCCGCCGACCACACCGCCGAGCAGATACGGTGCGGCATAAGACAGGGAAATACCGCCCTTCCAGAAATAAATGGCGGCACTCACCGCAGAAAGCGGGAAAATCACAGCCACCGAGGTAGCAAAGGCGGTTTTTTGCTGCATGCCGAGCCAGCCGGTGAACAGCGGCACAAGAAACAGCCCGCCGCCGGAACCAAAGAAACCGTTTGCGGCCCCGGCGCAGGCTCCGGTGACGAGGTATTTGGTGCGGTCAGTCATTTTACATCCCCCTTGTTTTGCATAGATTAGAAAAAGCACGCCGGGAGAAACGGCGTGCTTTTATCGTAAACAGAAAAGAGAGAGATTATTCAGTAAATGGGTGAAATTTACCGGATGAATGGCAGATGGAAGTCAATCAGCCGACAGATTCGCAGGACAGGATATTGGATTCACCGCGAATGACGTCGCCGCTGGTTACGTGAATGCTGGAGAGCGGTGCATTGGTGATGATGCACGGGAATTCGACCTGATAGCCGTGTGCGCGGATATCATCGACATCACAGGTGAACAGGGTCTCACCGGTCTTGACGGTCTGACCCGGCTCAACGCAGAAAGAAATCTTCGGATTGTGCATCTCACTGTCAACCTCAGCGCACAGCAGCATTTCAATGTCGCGGACGGTATCCAGAATGGTGACAGCATTCTTGGCTTCAGAAACGCGGCTGACAACACAATCGCACGGAGCGGAAACCGTGCCCTCACCGGAGGCCGGGAAAATGGCAACGCCATCGCCCAAAGCCTTGCTGCTCAGGGTCTTGTCATAGATCGCTTCAATCGGAACGCACTTGCCGGTAGCCGGGGAAACAAACTCATAGGTAGTCATAACAATCTTCTCCTCGTGAAGAAATTTTAGTATATTTATGGACGTATGCTGCGTCTTTGCTTTTCGCAAGAAAGAGTTTCGCATAAATGACCCATCTTTTCAATAGGCAAGTTTCACAACGAAAAAATGAATTTTAAAATTGTGCTGTGCGGGTTGACGAAAGCACACGTTTGTTATCAAACAGGACGAAAATCTGTTGAATAGATACAAAATAATTCGGCTTGTTTTATACAGTGTGCACAGTTTTAAAGAAAAACACCGCATAAGTCCATGCGGGCAAAGCAAAAGCCGGAAGGGGGAATTTTCCCGCCTTCCGGCTGTGTAAAAGCTGTGTCAGTCCTGCCTGGTGAGCATGCTGCTGACGCCGCTGTCCAACAGGGCGTTCAGCTCTTCTGTGAGTTTTTGCGCACTGTCCGGGACGGGCGCGCCACTCTCCTCCAGTGCTTCCACACCGTAACGCAGCTGGTCGAATGCATCGACGGCATCCGGCAGCAGCCCGACGGCGGCAGAACGCAGGGCTTCACTGTTCTGGTTTTTGTCCGCGAGCAGCTCGGTCACCGTGTCTGCCATGGAACCAAACGATTCGGCAGCATTGGAAAAGTGTTGCTGTACTTCGGAAAGACCCTCCGGTGCGTCTGCGGCGGCGAGTGCCTCCATCGGCGAACGGATGGCTTCGATGGCGTCGATCAGCACCTCGCGGTCAGAGCTTCCCGCCTGCTGCTGCTTCGCCATGCGGTCGAGCAGGCCGGCCTCCATTTCATACAGTGCGTCAAAAGAATCCGTCAATTGAGCGCTGTACGCTTCGAGCTGCTGCTGGCGCTCCAGTTCTGCCTGATGCTGGTTCCATTTGCTCACGCCTGCCATGGCGCATACGCCGATGACGGCGGCGCACACAAAGCAGAGCAGAATCGTGACTGCGGTTTTCCGGCTCATCACTTGGTCTCCAGCTCACCTGTGGCCTGTGCGGTCAGGTAAGCGTTGATGAATCCGTCGATATCGCCGTCCATGACAGCGTCGATGTTGCTGTTTTCAAAGCCGGTGCGTGTGTCCTTTGCCAGCGTGTACGGCATGAAGACATAGGAGCGGATCTGGCTGCCCCATTCGATCTTCTTCTGGTCGCCCTTGATGTCGGAAATTTTGTCGAGGTGCTCGCGTTCCTTGATCTCGACCAGCTTTGCGCGCAGCATTTTCATACAGTTCTCACGGTTCTGGAACTGGCTTCGCTCGGTCTGGCAGCTGACGACAATGCCGGTCGGCTTGTGGATCAGGCGGACGGCAGAGGACGTCTTGTTGATGTGCTGGCCGCCTGCGCCGGACGAACGGAATACCTGCATATCGATGTCCTCCGGGCGGATGTCGACTTCCATGTCGTCATCGATTTCCGGCATGACCTCGACTGCGGAGAAGGAGGTATGGCGGCGGCCGGACGAGTCAAACGGCGAAATGCGAACAAGGCGGTGTACGCCGGACTCACTCTTGAAGCCATAAGCATTTTCCCCCTCAATGAGGATAGAAGCGGACTTCAGGCCTGCGTCATCGCCTTCAAGATAGTCCATGATTTTGTACGTGAAGCCGTGGCGTTCGGTCCAGCGGTGTACATG
>NZ_NHOC01000013.1 GCF_002157465.1 Butyricicoccus porcorum | reverse complement strand
TGCAATTATTTGCAAGCGGTGCTGTCAACAGATAATACAGCTGGACTGGAGGATGCAAAGCCGAAGCGTTTAGTTGCAGCGTATTGCTGCGTCATACTGATATTGTCAATATTGGTTGACACATTTATCTCAAAGATGTCAATACATACGCTGCCTGCATCAGTGATTCATAGTATCTCTGCCGCTTAACCATTGGAGGAAGACCATCATTGGTGGTGAATATTCTCCTATTGTTCCAGTAACTGATGAAATGCCTCCATATCAAAACCTTTAGTTCAGCGATGGTCATGCTTTCTGTATCATCGCGGTCGTAGAGCAATTCACTCTTCATGCGTGCCCACATGCTTTCACAGCGGGCATTATCGTGGCACCGTCCTCCGGCGCTGTTCATACTCTGTWRWATGCCATATTTAGCGATAGTTTTTCTGTATTGTTTACTGGTGTACTGTGTTCCGCGATCACTGTGGATAATCGCTCCTCTGAGATTCGGATATGCCAGCATAGCATTATCCAGGGTGTGTTCGCAGAGAGTTGCTTTCATATTCTTTTCCATGGCAAGGCAAGGACACCGGAATCAAAGCAGTCGAAGATGGCCGAAACATAGAGTTTTCCATCCTTAGTCTTGATCTCAGTTATGTCGGTAACACATTTTTTGAGAGGTTCGTCAGAACGGAAATCTCTCTTGAGGAGATCATCAGATTTTCTCGCTTCCCGATCTGCTTTGGTAATACCATTAGGCTTTCTCTTCGAGCAGTGAGTAAAGCCAATTTTATCCATTATGCGGTAGACTGTCCGTTCGCTCGGAATAGATATCCCTTCAGGCTGTTTAAGCTGTAATAGCTGATACATACGGAACCGTCCATACGTATCATTATCATTATGCGGTATTGCCCTAAATATCATGAAACCCTAATCCCTGCGTGAGATATTAGGGTTTTTCTACAGGCTGAAACTCCCTCTCATCGAGGGAGTTTCCAAATAAATCTTCTCATGCGAGTACCATCTGTACCGCGCCATAGATACCGGCATCATTTCCCAGCTCAGCAAGAACGAATCTCGTATCCTCTGTAGCAGGGAACGCATATTGCAGGAAATACTTGCGAATCCCGTCTGTAATGATGCTGCCGGCGCGGGAGACACCGCCGCCGATGACAACGACTTCGGGATCGGCAACACAGGAAACCATAGCCAAAGCCTTACCGAGCATACGGGTCATCAAATCAACGACCTGCATCGCCGCCTCATCGCCTTCCTTTGCACAGTCGATGACATCCTTGCAGGTAAGCGGATCAAAGCTGTTCATTTTGGAGGAAATGCTGTCATCTTCAAGCAGCTTTTTCGCGCGCAGAACGACACCGGTAGCCGAGGAAAAACGTTCTAAGCAGCCGGACTTGCCGCAGCCGCAAACATCGTCACCCGGCTCAGCGACCTTGATGTGCCCGATCTCACCGCCCGCACCATGTACACCGGCGATCAGCTTGCCATCGACGATGACGGCACCGCCGACACCGGTGCCAAGCGTGATCATAACGAGGTTCTTGTATCCCTTACCGCTGCCGTTTGCCATTTCACCGAGAGCCGCGGCATTGGCATCGTTAACAATCTTGACGGGCAGATCATGACAAAGAGCGGATAACTGTGCCGCAATCTCTCCTCCCCACTGGTCGAGATTGACGCAAGGCTTGACATAGCTGTCATGGAGCACCGCACCGGGAACGCCCATGCCGACACCGGCGACCTCATCCAAAGAAATGGACTTTTCGAGCATTTTCTCATGAATCGACTGTGCAATATCAGGCAGTAAATGCTCGCCATGATTTTCGGTACGGGTGACGATCTCCCACTTTTCGATGAGAGTGCTGTCGGTGCGAAACAGACCGAGCTTTACGGTAGTGCCACCCAAATCGACACCAAATGCATATGTTTTCATGTTGTTCAGACCTCCTGTGATTTTTGTGTCCTATCAGTTTTCGTTGTCGGATGCGCGCTGTGTGGTATGCCATTGCATACAACTGTTCCGTTTGAGCAAATAATGGGGAACGATAATTTTGGTTGCGGCTAGATTGGGATTTTCGATATGATTGATGAGCTGAGACGCGGCTTCGATGCCGAGCTGCAGGGAGTTGATGTCCATGGTAGTGAGCGGCGGGAGCGTCAGCCGCGAGAACAGCGAATTGTTAAATGCTACAACCGATATATCCTGCGGAATGGAATACCCGAGCTTGCTGCATAAGCAGAGAAAGGTGGTAGCGAGAATATCATCACTTGCGACGATGGCAGTCGGTCTGTCGGATGAGAGAGCATTGCAGCGATATTTTGTTCTGTTTCCTGTGATAAGCAGCTCATTTCGATGCAGAGAGTAGGATCCGGCATAATATCATGGCGGAGCAAAGCGGTCTGATAGCCGGCTTTGCGGTCAGCAGAAAAAGCGAGTGAGGTGTCACTGCCGAGATATGCAATGCGGCGATGACCTAATTGATAGAGATATTCTGTTGCCTCCTGACCGGCGAGAACGTTGTCATTGTCGACGCAAATAGTCTGATTGGCATATTTTTGCGGCTTGCCGATGAGGACATAAAGCAAGCCCTCATCATAGAGCGCATCGACGATTTTGTCGTCCTGTCTGGAATAGAGGAGGATAAAACCATCGACCTTGTCATTTTGCGCGGCGAAATGGATGGCAGCCAGTGTCTCATCATCGTTTTGACCGGTGATGACAGAGGCAGAGTATTGTCTCGCGTTGCAGAACTGCGTGATGCCGCGGATGGTCTCGAGGTAGAAGGAATTCTCATAGACCTCGCGTGCGGAAGGCGGCAGAATGATGCCGATGTTTTTTAGCTCCTGACGAGAATGATTTCCTGTCGGAGGAGCTGCTTCATATCCAAGCTCAAGCATGGCTTGGCGGACGCGTTTTTTTGTTTCGGCACTGATCGAGGGATGGTCATTGCAGGTGCGCGATACCGTAGAGGGTGAAACGCCGGCATAAGCGGCGACATCTTTGATGGTAACAGACATAAGTATTTGCACTCCATTTGGAAAAAACAGTATATAGTGTGAGGTAATAAACATGCTAGGGAACCTCTGATTTAATTCTCACCACCATATAGGTTGGGGATATGATAAAATAAGACTATCAAAACAAAGGTGGTGCATGACAATAAAACAGGAAACATTTACAGACATGGAATACAGCTTCCGCAAGAAGAAAACCAAGCGGGAGGAATTTCTGGAAATCATGGACGAGATCATCCCCTGGAATGAGTGGGTAGGTGTCATTGCACCCTACTACCCCAAGGGAAAACGAGGCCGTCCTCCTATGGGAATTGAGAAAATGCTGCGGATGTATCTGCTTCAGATCTGGTTCAACCTGTCTGACCCGGCAACCGAGGATGCCATTTACGACAGCTATGCCATGCGGAAATTTACAGGCATTGACTTCATGACGGAAGCGGTGCCGGATGAAACGATGCTGTGTAAATTCCGCCATCTTCTGGAAGAAAATGGGCTGAATAAGCTGTTTTTTGACGCAATCAACCGGGTTATCGAAAACCGCAAATCCTCGGTGCGGTGCAAAGTAGAGCATGTGTTTCGGATCATCAAGTGTCAGTTCGGCTACAAGAAAACGATGTATCATGGAATGATGAAAAACGAGAATCGGCTGTACGCCATGTTCGCCTGTGCCAATTTGTACGCACTCGCCATCGCCGGGCGAAAACTTTCCACAACCTGATATAGGGGTAGTCTGCCCTTTTTCGGAAAAAGGAGCAGAAAAGCAGAAGAATAACGGCTATTTCGCTATGAAATCGCCTTAACCAAGCGCAAAAACGGCAATGTATCGAGTGGGAACAGAATAAAGGCTATTTATTCAGAGGTTCCCTAGTTATGACAAATCACAATAGTTTGATATAATTATACGAAGTCATAGTCGGAATGTCAAACAGAAGCGCAAATAAGTTGCGCAAAATTTACGCAATAAATTTTGGACGTTGTGCACATGATCGAAAATGTTACTATAAGTAATGCACAAAAAGTCGAATTAAATTTGTAAATAACGTAGAAATATGAAATATCTGTGAATTTTGCTTGAAAATAGAGAAAAAAAGAGCTATAGTAAACGCAACAGGAGCACAACTAAGCGCAATCACAGCGCAAACAAAGTGCAAACAATTGCGCCAATCAAGCAAAAGGAGTTGAGAAGGAATGAAAGGCAACAAGAAGGAGATTCTATCGCCGCTGAACGGACGAATCATTCCGCTCGAGAAGGTTCCGGATCCGGTATTTGCCGGAAAGGTTCTGGGCGACGGAATTGCGATCGAGCCGACAGACGGAAAGATCTACAGTCCGGTGGATGGCGAGCTTACGTCAGTGGCGGCAACCCAGCACGCATTCGGCTTTTGCACGGACGATGACGTAGAGGTACTGGTTCATTTCGGACTGGAGACAGTCAGCTTAAAGGGTGAAGGCTTCAAGGTCCATGTCACGGAAGGCACGAAGGTAAAGAAAGGTCAGCTGATTGCAGAGGCTGACATGAAGCTGCTCAAGGAAAAGGGCATCTGCACGACGACGCCGGTTTTGATCTGCAGCGACCTGGAGAATACCAAGCTCACGTGCGGAACGGGCACGGTCAAGGCAGGCAAGAGCACGGTTCTGACACTGGAGGAGTGTGCATCGGCAGCAGCACCGGTAAAGGCAGCATCCTCCACTCCTGCCGCACCGCAGCAGACGGAGGAGCCGAAGAAAAAGGGAATCAACTTTGATTTTCTGCAAAAGCTGGGCAAAGTGTTGATGACGGTTATCGCAGTTATGCCGGCGGCAGGACTGATGCTGTCACTCGGCAAGCTGTTGGAGATCGTGGGAGCAGATCTGCCTCTGATTATGACGATAGGCAGTACCATGGAGCAGATCGGCTGGGCGATCATCACGAATCTGCACATACTGTTTGCGGCAGCGATTGGCGGCTCGTGGGCAAAGGAACGTGCAGGCGGCGCATTTGCGGCAGTCATCGCATTTATTCTGATTAACCGAATCACCGGTGCTGTATTCGGCGTAACGAATGATATGCTCGCATCGAGCGACGCGGTGGTACATTCCCTGTTCGGACAGGAAATGCTGGTATCGAACTACTTCACCTCAATCCTGGGTGCACCGGCACTGAATATGGGCGTATTCATCGGCATCATCGCAGGCTTTGTAGGCGGTGTTGTATATAATAAGTTTTATAACTTCCGCAAGCTGCCGGATGCGCTATCGTTCTTCAACGGCAAGCGTTTTGTACCGTTGGCAGTCATTGCATACTCGGTAGTCATTTCGATGATTATGGCAGTTGTATGGCCGGTCGTCCAGTCGGGCATCAATGCCTTTGGCGTATGGATTGCAAACTCGTCGGATACCTCACCGATTCTGGCACCGTTCATCTATGGTACCTTGGAGCGATTGCTCCTGCCGTTTGGTCTGCATCATATGCTGACCATTCCGATGAACTATACATCCTTTGGCGGAACGTATACCATCATGACAGGCGTCAATGCCGGTTCACAGGTATTCGGACAGGATCCGCTGTGGCTCGCATGGGTCACTGACCTGATCAACTTCAAGGATGCAGGCGACATGGCAGCATATCAGAATCTGCTGACCACAGTCACACCGGCGCGCTTCAAGGTCGGTCAGATGATCGGCGCAACCGGAATGCTTCTGGGCTTTGCACTGGCGATGTATCGCCGTGTCGATGCCGATAAGCGTAAGAATTACCGTTCCATGTTCTTCTCGACAGCACTGGCAGTATTTCTGACGGGTGTTACCGAGCCGTTGGAATTCATGTTCATGTTCTGTGCATTGCCGCTGTATGTGGTCTATGCAGTTCTGCAGGGCTGTGCTTTTGCGATGGCAGGTGTCATCCCTCTGCGACTGCATTCGTTCGGCAATCTGGAATTCATCACGCGTGTTCCGATGTCGCTCAAGGCAGGACTTGGCGGAGACATCATCAATTTCATCCTCTGTTGTATCGCATTCTTTGTCATCGGCTATTTTGTCGCATATTTTATGATCGGCAAGTTCAAGTATGCAACACCGGGCAGACTGGGCAACTATACGGATGACAGCGACGAGAATGAGGAAAGCACATCCGCAGGCGCCTCTGCAGGCAAGGGCGGCAGCGGTCAGCCGGAGCGCATCATCGCTCTGCTTGGCGGACGCGAAAACATCATACTGGTCGATGCTTGTATGACCAGACTGCGCGTGACGGTAAAGGATGCGAGCCTAGTAGCCGACACAGCGGCATGGAAGGCAGAGGGTGCACTGGGACTGGTCAAGAAGGATACCGGTATTCAGGCGATCTACGGCCCGAAGGCAGACGTTCTCAAATCAGACATCAACGATATTCTGTAAGACCATTGTGCAGACTGAAAAAAAAGAAACTGTAATGTAACCTGCAATGCCGGAGGGAGTGAACACCTTCCGGCTTGCAGAGCATTTAAGGAGAGGTGCGTATGAAAATACTGACGATCAACACACATAGCCTTGTCGAGCAGGATTATGAGCACAAACTGATTCAATTTGTTGCATTCATCCTCAAGGAGCAGCCGGACATCATCGCGATGCAGGAGGTAAACCAGTCGATAGACGCACCGATTGCAGAAGAGCTTGCGGGATATTGTCCGTGTCCGAATGCTGCAGTGCCGGTTCGTGCGGATAATCATGCATTACAGGTTGCGCTGCGACTGCAGAACGTAGGAATCTCGTGCAGTTGGACGTGGGTATCCGCAAAAATCGGATATGGGAAATATGATGAAGGCGTGGCAATTGTCAGTCTGAGTCATGAGTTAGAGCATCCGCATTACCGATATATCAGCCGGATCACGGACTATGAGAATTGGAAATCTCGAACGATATTAGGTGCAAAGATTGCGAACGAATGGTATTATACGGTGCACATGGGCTGGTGGAACGATGAGGACGATCCATTTCAGCAGCAGTGGGAGGCAGCGCAGCAGACGCTGCGTCACGCGGAGACGGTGTGGCTGATGGGCGACTTCAATAATCCGGCAGAGCTGCCGCGCCAGGGCTATGAGCTGGTGCAGCAATCGGGCTGGTATGATACGTATTTGTTAGCGGAGGAAAAGGACAGCGGGATCACGGTACAGGAGGCAATCGACGGCTGGCGCAATCAGTTAGAGAATCCGGCATTGTGCGGCAACGGAATGCGGATCGACCAGATATGGAGCAGCCGCAAGGTACCGATTGCAAAATCGGAGGTTGTATTCAGCGGAGAGGATAAGATCTCGGATCATTTTGGTGTAATGATCACGTTAAAAAAGTAAGTGCTGGGAAAACGCAGCTAAGGACTGGAAAACCGCAGAGATAAGAAAAGGAGTGTAACGCAGCATGAACAGAGCAGCAGGAATATTGTTAGCAGTGAGCAGTCTGCCGTCGAAATATGGCATCGGCTGTTTTGATGAGGCAGCCTATCATTTTGTCGACTGGCTGAAGGAGGCGGGACAGACCTATTGGCAGATCCTTCCGGTTGGACCGACGAGCTATGGAGATTCCCCGTACCAGTCGTTCTCGACCTTTGCAGGCAACCCGTATTTCATCAGTCTGGACGCATTGATTGACGAGGGTGTCCTGACGCGCGAGGAATGTGATGCAGCAGATTTTGGCAAAAAGCCGCATGACATTGATTATAAAAAGCTGTATGAAAACCGTTATCCGTTGCTGCGCAAGGCATATGAGCGCAGTGACATCAGCAGGAACGAGGATTATCAGAACTTTGTGCGTGAGAACGAATGGTGGCTTTCGGACTATGCACTGTTCATGGCAGTAAAGGATCGCTTTGAGGGCAAGCCATGGACGGAATGGGCGCAGGATATTCGTCTGCGTTACCCGCCTGCGATGGATTATTACCGCAGAGAGCTGTATTTTGACATTGAATTTCATCAGTATTTGCAGTATAAATTTTTCCGTCAGTATGAGGCATTGCGTGCCTATGCGAATCAAAACGGAATTCAGTTGATCGGCGACATTCCGATCTATGTGGCGATGGACAGTGCGGATACCTGGGCACATCCGGAGCTGTTCCAGTTGGACGAGAACAATGTTCCGACCGCAGTTGCAGGCTGTCCGCCGGACGGTTTTTCGGCGACGGGACAGCTTTGGGGCAATCCGTTGTATCGTTGGGAGTACCATGCGCAGACGGGCTATGAATGGTGGGTCACTCGCCTGTGGCATTGTTTCCGTCTGTACGATGTGGTGCGCATCGACCATTTCCGCGGCTTTGACGAATATTATTCGATCCCATACGGCTCAGACAATGCCATTAACGGTTGGTGGAGCAAAGGTCCGGGCATAGATCTGTTCCGCACCGTGGAGCGGAAGCTGGGATGGCACGAGGTCATTGCAGAGGATCTGGGCTATGTCACAGATTCGGTGCGTCAGCTCGTGCGCGAGAGCGGTTTCCCGGGCATGAAGGTACTGGAATTTGCATTTGACTCCCGCGATACCGGATCGGCGAACGATTATCTGCCGCATAACTATCCGGAGAATAGCATTGCGTATACCGGCACACATGACAATGAAACGATCAACGGCTGGCTGGACAGCATCCTGCCGGAGGAGCGCGACATGGTGCGCGACTATCTGTGTGATTACCGCACCCCGAAAAAGCAGCTGCATCATTCGCTGATCGCACTGGTCATGCGCAGCAATGCAAAGACATGCATGATCCCGCTGCAGGATTATCTCGGCTTAAACAATCGAAGCCGCATGAATCAGCCGTCTACACTGGGCAAGAATTGGCGTTGGCGCGTCACAGCGGATGCCCTTTCGGACGAGTTAAAGGAGCACATACTGACAGTCACCAAGCGTTACGGCAGAATGAATTGGACAAATTCTTAAACTTCCCCTATTCCATTTCCGGTGCACGTTGTTCGGCGTGTACCGGAAAAACACCTCAGAACCTCCCCCGCGGAGGCAATAATCGTACTACCCTATAAGAGACGTGAGACTTGTCCTCTCACGTCTTTTTTTGTAGGTGTGGGACTGCGTGCTACGCACCTGCGAATCATTCCCTAATATCGCATAAATTTGTCCATTTAACAAAGATAGGCCGAAAAACGGGATGACAAACGGTTGCCGCTGTTGTCTAATGTACATAGAAGAGAACGGAAAGCTGGAGGGAATCACCATGAAGAGTACGCTGTTAAAGAGTACGATCATATATGTCATCGTGACGCTGTTTGCGATGTATGCAACGTATTACCAATATACATTAAATAGTGTCTACACGAGATCATGCCAAAATGGTGCACCAAATAGCGATGCACCGAATTTGAACAGCAGCAAGGAATGAAGCCGTATTTTTGGCGTATCGAGTGGCAATTCCGCGCCAGCGTTTCAAGTGCAAGGGGAGAATCCCCCCAGTTTGTGTAAACACCGTATAGAATATCAATGTTTTGTGTTATCCATTCCACATACTCAATCTACAAAACAGTTGTGACTGCGGAATTGTTGTCAAACCCGACATCTATTCCGAACACTCAATTCTTTCGTTATGTTAGAGGGCGCATAGATATGTTTCCATATACTGCGACCGATTGGTGAGTGGTATTGCTATCAGTCCTCAAAAGTATGTGAAAATACCGGAAATAGGCAGTTTTCCGCACTTTATTCCTCGGTGCGAGACATCAAGCAGACCGTCTCGACGTGCGCTGTCCTTGGGAAAAGGTCAAAAACCTTATATTTCTTTATCTTATATCCCTTTTCACCCAACAGCTTGACATCTCTTGCAAGCGTTGCCGGATCGCAGGAAACATATACCAATCGTTTCGGCTGCATCTGTCCAACAGCATCTATGGTTGCCGCATCCAAACCTTTTCGTGGAGGATCGACTACAATCACATCAGGATGTGTACCCTCGTGGGCAAGCATAGAAGCGGCCTGGCCGGAATCGGCGCAGATAAACTTTACATTTGTAATATTGTTCAGCTTTGCATTTTCTTTTGCATTTTTTACAGCTTGCGGGACAATTTCCGCGCCGATTACCGACTTGGCTTCCCGTGCAAGTGCAAGGGTAATGGTGCCAGCACCACAGTAGAGATCAAGCGCGGTCTGCGTATTGTCCAGTTCGGCATACGCAAGTGCTGTTTCATACAATCGCTCTGCCTGTGCACGGTTTACCTGATAGAAGGAGGCAGGGGAGAGACGGAAATGATTTCCACACAAAACATCTTCCAGTGTATCGCTGCCCCAGATAGTGACATAAGAATCTCCAAGAATTGCATTGCCGGTTTTTTTGTTGATGTTCAGTACAATGCCGACTAACCCTGGGACAGCAGTTCTCGCTGCGGAAACGAGCGCATCGATCGCAGGAAGTTTTGGACTTTTTGTAACGATACAAAGCAGAACCTGACCGGTTGCAAAGCCAGTGCGCACATAGATATGTCGGATCAGCCCATTATGTGTCGTTTCATTGTATGGTGCAATATGATTATCTGTCATCCATTGGCGTACACAGCGGGCAAGCATATCCGCTGCTTCGGTTTGAATGAGACACGCTTCCATCGGAATAATGTCATGGCTGCGCGCACGGTAAAATCCGGTAATAACACCGGCATCATTGCGCCCAACAGGATACTGCGCTTTGTTGCGGTAATGATAGATTCGATCAGAACCACAGACATCCTCTGGTTCTAATTTTACACCACCAATGCGCTGCATGGCATCTTGTACCTTTCTTTTTTTTGCACGCAGTTCCTCCAGATAGGTCAAATGCCAATAACAACAGCCACCACATTTGGATGCATGTGGACATTCTGGTTCAATGCGATTTTTAGATGATACAATGATGTTTTCAATTCGTCCAAATGCATAGTTTTTGGCAACTTTGACAATACGGATATCACATTGGTCTCCGACTGCACCACCGGGAACAAAAACAACCATATCATGAATTCGGGCAATAGAAGAACCATCACCGGAATAACCAATGATTTCTGCCCGATAAATTTTATTCTTTTCCATACTTTCCTCCGATGAAAGAAACTGTTGATTGCTATTATTATATCATGGAAACACAATAGAATAAATCATCTATCTACGACTTTTTACGAAGTGACTGTGATTCCGTCAGGATGTTGACAGTTTTACTGTGCTCTGATAAAATAAAAAAACAGATTCTGTGTATAGAGGAAGCCGCTGATGTGCGGCAGCAGGGTGTCCCTGAATCTGCTGGTGACGCAGCAGATTCATCCCAAAGCAAAACAACCGCTGATACAAATCAAATGTATCGGCGGTTGTTTTTTACTTTTTTAGTATTTTAACAGTAGATTCAATATTTAATGCAGAAAAATCTTCAATCGCATATAGCGGATAAGTATGAATATCACGGTAGAGATAAAGTGCTGTGAGGCAACAGTAAACTGCTGCGCCAATCAGACAGGAGGTGAGATCACAGACGACATCATATGCACCAGGCGAAATCTTGAGAACCAGAAGCATAGCCGTGATTTGCAACAGTTTCCAGACCGTACTGACGGCCATGGCAAAACAAAAACAAAAGAGATTGGAAAACTTCATATTTTGTTTTTTAGGCCGTTGCTTCATAAAACAGCAGAAGAAAACCGCAGCAAAGATGCAGAGCAGAAAGCCGCCTGTCAGATAGATCAGTTCATCATATAGTGGAATTTTTTGTGAAAATGACAGAACGATTCCACCGGAATAACCGAACAGAATAAACACATAATAAAAGAAGAGCAGCAGTTGTCCGGGCTTTAGATGAAGGGTATGATGGATTACATGGGGAAGCACAAGCCAGAGCACCGTGCATACAGAGAGCATGGCATGGATAAGATTTCCTGTAAACAGATAATAGACGCCGAGTGCAACGCTCAGCGGAGCATACAAAAGCAAAAAAATGCGATTGATACTGAGAAATAGCTGTTGTCTTTGCCGCATCAGTCAGTATCACTCCTTTCCGGAAATGGCAAAATAGCATTTACAGTATAACACATATTGTAGAAAAACGCATCATATCTTTTGCGGGAGGGAGTTGCTGTGGATATGAGTATATGGAAGCAGAAGCGCATCATTCTGGCAGCAATTGCAATAATTGCAGTGCTCGCAGCGACACTGACATATCGGGATGTTTTTCAGGCAATCAGTGCGTTTGCACCGCACACGTATCAAAATATTCTGGTTTTAGATGCCGGGCATGGCGGAATGGACGGCGGTGCGGTGGCGGAGGACGGCACGATGGAGCAGGACATCAATCTTGCGATTGTACGAAAATGTGAAGCCTTTGCCGGACTGTTCGGCCTGCACACCATGCTGACACGTGAAGACGGAAACTCCATCGATTACGACCCGGAACAGAGTATCCGTGCCAACAAAGTGGCTGATATCCATGCACGCGTACGTATTACAAACAGCGTGCGCAATCCGATTTTTTTGTCCGTCCATCTCAACAAGTTTACGGATTCCTCTTATTCCGGCGCACAGGTCTTCTGGTCGAAGAATAATCCGGAGGGACAGTTGCTGGCACAGCAGATTCAGAGTACTCTGACACGCGGCTTATCGCCTGTCCGGGAGCGGCAAGCGAAGCAGGCAGCGGACAGCATTTATCTGATGAAGACATTAACCTGTCCGGCTGTAATCGTAGAATGCGGATTTCTGTCCAATGCAGAGGAGGCACGTCTGTTGGCGCAGGACGACTATCAGAAGCGCCTTGCTCTGTGTATTATTGACGGCTGCCTGCAATATGCAGAACAATCCTGAAAATTCGTAAAAAAGAGGGAAGAAAAAATTTTTTCTTCCCTCTTACTGCATTTATATTACCACAAAATTGTAAATTTTTCAAGTCTTGTAATCCATCTCCCAATGCGGTATGAAGGATAGGGAGGTACATGATGATGCAGGAATTACAGATATTTTTTCAGTCGGTACAGCTTGAACAGTACAGGACAGAACTGGTGTGCTGCAACCGATTTTCAGAGCAATACGGTCTTTCCCTTTCGGAAGCACAGATGGAGCAGTTGGCAGTGCGGCATATCGAAGCCTTGCGAGCCTCCGGGCGTGTGGAGTTCGGAACAGGTGTGCTGGAAAAGCTGGTGCACGCCTTTTGCGATTCCCCCTATCTGGTGCAGGAAAACTATGCTGACACACTGACGAAATTGCAGGAGCTGTTTTATCATCTGAAAACAGATTGTATGGAACGGGTTTCCGATGATGAACTTGTCGAAGCGATGCAGCTGATATATAATGAAGCTGTACATGGAGATCTGACTGGCTTGATGGATGCAGATCGGGACACCATCTATCGGATTGTCCGAACCGGCAGCCTGTGTAGCACGCTGTGGGAGCAGGAAAGTACGGGGTGGAACGATGAATGACGCCATGATTTTTGCCGCTGGGGAGCTGACCGCAGAACAGGTAGTGATTGTTCAGCGGCAATTGTATGCACTTGTTGCAATGCAGGCAGAACGATATACCGCTGGAGAGAGCAGTTCTGTCCCTGCAGAACTGGCAGGTGAGCTGCTCAATTCGGTGTGCTTCTGTCTGGAACAGCTGGAAGATGGCATACGTGTGCTGCTGCATTGTGACGGCACGGAAGCGCTGATGGAAGGTATCCGGCGTATCAGGCGCAAGCAGGCATATGGCAAAGCTCTGTGGCAGGAGATATGCGACCATCTGCCGCCGATCAAAAATCGTTCCATGATGGATACGCTCGGCGGTATCGGTACGTTCTGGAAGCGATATAATCCGCGTCTGTTCTCCCATCAGATTCCGGGTGACATTGATTATCAGCTCAGCATACCGGTATCGGAGCAGCTGTGCGGCATCGATTATGTCAACTGTTATCTGGAGCATCTTGCAATAGAAAACGGATTTTTGTGTTTGTTTTCCAAACAGGCATTGCTTCCGGTTCTGAACAGCTTTTGCCCGGATTATAACGAACTGCTGGTTAACCTGTATGAGCCGGTTGCGGCGAATGCACTGGGGTGTGTGCTGCTGGGCCGGGAAGTGCTGGGACTCAAAATTCCACCGGAGGGTGATGCGGCATTGCAGGCGTGTTTTTCCGGCAAGCCGACGGATGAAATCAAACAGATGCTATGCCGGGCGGCGCATGTGCTGTCAGAGCAGCTGGACATGCAGTCTGTTCCGGCGAAAGAATATTTGCAGGCTTATGCGGAGCGGTTGGTACCGCGGATTTCCGCCGTGCGCACGCCGGACGGCTTTCGGGGATTTTCCCTTCCGGAAATCACACAGACACCTGCTGAAAGGAAGCTTATGAAACAGAAATCATCATTTTTATGCTCAGAATGCGGTTATGAAAGCGCGAAATGGTACGGAAAATGCCCGTCCTGCGGCGCATGGAATACCATGGAGGAATTCCGTGAGGCAAAACAGGCGGCGCCGCGCGGTACGTTGGCAAAAACCGACCGGCGCCGCAATAAGCCGCTGGAAATCAGTGCGATTGAAACCCAGGAGGAATTACGCTTCCACACCGGTATTTCCGAGCTCGACCGTGTGCTGGGCGGCGGCGCAGTAAAGGGGAGCTTTGTGCTGGTCGGCGGTGAGCCGGGCATCGGCAAATCCACATTGTTGCTGCAAATGTGTCAGGAAATGTGCCGACAGGCAAAGGTACTCTATGTTTCAGGTGAGGAATCGCTGCGGCAGATCCGCCTGCGTGCCGATCGTCTTCATATCTCCTCTTCTGACCTGTTTGTGCTGGCAGAGACCGATCTGGAGGAAATCATTGAAGAAACTGATATTTTGCAGCCGGATGTCCTCATTGTCGACTCTATTCAGACGGTGTATAAATCTGATCTGAGCAGCGCGCCGGGTAACACGACGCAGATCAAGGAATGCGCGATGACATTGATGCAATATGCCAAGCGGCGCGGTGTCACTATTTTTATTGTCGGACATGTCAACAAGGAGGGCACACTTGCGGGTCCAAAAATTCTGGAGCATATGGTCGACTGTGTGTTGTATTTTGAGGGAGAAAAGCAGATTTCTTTCCGCTGTCTGCGTGCGGCGAAGAACCGCTTTGGTTCGACGAATGAAATCGGTGTGTTTGAAATGAGCGACTGCGGCCTGATCGAAGTTCCGAATCCGTCCGCAGCAATGCTGTCCGGGCATCCGACCGATGCATCGGGCAACTGCATCGCATGCACCATAGAAGGCAGCCGTCCGATTCTTGCAGAAATTCAGGCACTCGTTACCAAAACTGCCTATGGCACACCGCGCCGCATGTCGGCAGGTGTCGATTACAACCGCATGGTGCTGCTGCTGGCCATTCTGGAAAAGCGCGTCGGACTGTACTTGTCTGCAAGTGATACGTATATCAACGTCATCGGTGGCATGCGGCTGGACGAACCTGCAATTGACCTGCCGATTGCCCTGGCTGTTGCATCCAGCTATCGCGATCAACCGCTGCCGGAGGGCGTGATGGCGTTTGGAGAGGTCGGCCTGACCGGCGAACTGCGCGCTGTGACTGCCGCAACACAGCGCATTCACGAGGCCATCCGGCTCGGCTTTTCGACCTGCATCATGCCGAAGCAGGACATTGGCCGCATACAAGTGCCCGATGGATTCCACATCATCCAGACGCAGAATATTGCGCAGGCAATCGGCGCAGCATTCAGTACGAAGAAGTAAAGTCATGCATGGCTTTATATGACCTATGTATGACAGCGAGGAGGCGTAGGACGCGGCACAGGAAATCTTTTCACGCTTCTTCTGCCATCTGCGCAATACCGGCATTACGGAAAGGCGAAGAATTATCTGTATATCATTTCGGGAAATCCCTGCAAAAGTCGGTACGGCAGAGCATATGCCGTATCTCTGGGGAATTCATTGCATTCAGCGATGATATTACAGACAAAATAGATGTAAAGGTATATATCTTTACTGCATTGCAAAAACTGCCGATTTAACTGAAAAAACTCTGATTCTGCGCTTTTTACGACGATATATAAATCTAAGTGGGCGCTGCATTCTTTCTATCCTGTATGCGGCATTCCGCAAGCAGGAAATGCGGTAAATAATAGTTGAAAATAAAAACAGATGGTCTTCCTGCGCTGGGAAGCCATCTGTTTTCAGTTATTCTGCTTTGGGATGATGGAATCTGCGGAATTCCTCCGGGACATCCTCCGGCTTGATGGTGCGCAGAGCTTCACAGGTGCCGGCGGCCTTGGCCGTTTCATAATACCAGCGTTTGTATCGGAGCATTTGCAGATGATCCTGCATTTTCTGTATATTCTGCTCGACCACTGCCTGTTGTGCCTGAATCAGCTCCAGCCGCTGCGGAATGGTTTGGTCGCCCTCCATGCACCAGTCGATAAAAATTTTGATATCTTTGATCGACATGCCGGTGTTTTTGAGACATTCAATGATGTTCAGCCATTCAAAATCCGAATCCTTGAACATACGAATACCACTGTCCGAGCGCTCGACAAAGGGCAGGAGACCTTCTTTGTCATAGTACCGCAGAGTGGAGGGGGCGACATGCATGCGTTTTGCCATCTCTCCGACTGTATAAAACATGCTGTTCTCTCCTTTTTGGAAGAAGTTCAAAAAGAGGGCTTGACTTAAAGTTAACTTTAAGTCGTATAATTTACTTGAGCTTACAGAAAAAGTGTACCACGTTCTATTTTTACTGTCAACGAGGAGGAAAACCGGATGAGCTTTCGTATGTATGTACCAACCAGAATTGTGTTCGGCGCCGGTATGCTGAACAAGCTGTCCCGTCAGAAGATGCCGGGGAAAAAAGCGATGATCGTAATTTCAAATGGCAAATCGACCCGGGCAAACGGTTCACTTGACCGCACCATTGCAGAGCTGGACAAAGCAGGTGTTGAATCGGTGGTATTTGATAAGATTATGGCGAACCCGCTCAAGTCTACTGTTATGGAAGGCGGCGCGTTTGCGAAGGAAAATGGCTGCGATTTTATTGTTGCACTTGGCGGCGGCAGTGTCATGGATGCTTCCAAGGCAATTGCAACAATGGCGACCAATGACGGCGATCTGTGGGATTATGTATATGGCGGCACCGGCAAAGGGCAGCGTATTCCGAATGATCCGCTGCCGATTGTTGCAATCACGACCACGGCAGGCACTGGCAGTGAAGTTGACCAGTACGGTGTCATTTCCAACGAGGAAACCAACGAAAAGATTGGCTTTGGCGGTGATGACCGCCTGTTCCCGTGCACCGCGATCGTGGATCCGGAGCTGATGAAGTCTGTTCCGCCGAAGTTCACGGCTTATCAGGGCTTTGACGCGCTGTTCCACAGCACGGAGTGCTATATTGCCGGTACAGCGAACCTTATGAGTGATATGTATGCACTAACTGCGATTGAAAATATCGGTACTTATCTGGCGCGCGCGGTACAGGATGGCTCGGACATGGAAGCACGTGAGCATGTTGCGTTTGCGAACACCTTGTCCGGTGCCGTTATGACGTTGAGTGCCTGCACGAGTGAGCATTCCATGGAGCACGCAATGAGCGCCTATCACCATGATCTGCCCCACGGCGCAGGCCTGATTATGATTTCCCTGCCGTATTACGAGCATTTTATCTTCAAGCATGCCTGTGATGACCGGTTTATCCGCATGGCACAGGCGCTCGGCAAGCCGGATGCCGACAAGCCGGAAGATTTCCTCACCGTTCTGGCCGATCTCCAGAAGGCATGCGGCGTAGACAATCTGAAAATGTCAGACTACGGCATTCAGCCGGATGAGTTCATGACGCTGGCACAGAATGCGCGCGCGACCATGGGCGGACTGTTCCATGCGGATCGTGTGCCGCTGTCTGATGAGGAGTGTGCGGCAATCTTTGAAAAGGCATACCGCTGAGAAACTGGCATCAAATTTGAATGATCCGCCTGTTTTGGCGGGAACCTGACTGGGCGCAAAACAGCGATACCACCCGATTGTACCGACCCCCAAAAGTTAGACCTAAAAATCTAACGATTGGGAGGTCGGTATTTTTATGGCTAAATATAGCTTCGAATTTAAGAAAAAAGTTGTTATGGCATATTTAAATGGTGAAGGCGGAGTGTTGTGATATAATATAGTTGTAACACCTCGACCTAATAGGATATAATCTTAGGAGGAAACGAGGTATGTCACAAATGAGTAAACACTATGAACCAGAATTCAAGAAGAAGATAGTTCGTCTTCATCTTGAGGAGGGAAGAACCCTCAAAGGGCTTGCTGCGAATATGGTGTATCAAGGCAAGTATATCTATCTGGATCAAGCAGTTCCGCAAAGAATGCCAAACAAATGAAGAAGCCAAAGCTGATTATGATTACATGAAGGAGAATCTGCAATTGAAAAAGCAGTTGGCAGAACTTCAGAAGGAAAATGACTTCCTAAAAAAAGCGGCGGCATTCTTTGCGAAGGAAATCGATTAGCGGCTTATCGATTTATTCAGCAGTATGGG
>NZ_NHOC01000012.1 GCF_002157465.1 Butyricicoccus porcorum | reverse complement strand
GATTACGGCATCTGTGACGGATTCCCGTGGGCGCACGGCGAGTACAACACAATCGATTACGGTTGTTGCATATTCGCCGCCGTCTATTACGGCATTTACCGCAAAGCGGTGTGATTCGTCTGGAAATTTGTCTGCAACAGGCAAATATCTTAAGGTCACATTTTCGGCATCCATCACAGATTTTGGTACTGCTGCAAGTACAGCAAATACCGCGGCGTACAAGCTGCAATACAAGAAAACAACGGCAGCAAGCTATACGGCCGTTACTTTGACCAGTTATGCCGGAAAATTTTCCGTTTCAAATGGCACATACAAGTTTTCAGCAGATAAAGCTGCGGCATATGACATTATTTTGACTGCAACGGATGCTTTTCGGTCTTTCGCCTGTACCGGCAAAGGCCCGGCGGCGATGACGCTGTTTTCCTTCTTGAAGGGCGGTATGGGAATTGCGTTCGGCAAGGTTGCGGATACAGAGGGCTTTGACGTCAATCTGCCTACCATCTTTCGCGGGAAGATGGCGTTTTATTCCGATGCGGCAACCTCCATGCTGGATTACTGCCATCCGGTCGGCACGATCTATGAAACGGTAGATGAAAATTTCGATCCGGCAGACACTTGGGGCGGTAAATGGGAACGTATCAAGGATAAATTTCTGCTTTCTGCCGGCGACACGTATGCAGCAGGCACTACGGGCGGCGAAGCGACACACAAGCTGACTACCTCTGAGATGCCGTCACATTCCCATCGGTCTTATGTATACAACAGTTCCGGTACGACGAGCTGGACACCCACATATGGAACCTATGCGGTCACGGTAGGCTGCGTGAATAATTCATCTCCGATCCAAACGTGGTGCGCGACGATTGCGCTGGATAAAACCGGAGATTCATCCGCGCACAACAATATGCCGCCGTATATTGCGGTCTACGTCTGGAAGCGCACGGCATAACAATACAGGCGGCTGTCTTCGGACAGCTGCTTTTCACATAGAAGAAATCAAATAATGGAGGAATTGTTTATGAAGGAATTTTGGAATGGAATCCAGCTGGTATTCGCCGTCATTGGCGGCTGGCTGGGCTGGTTTCTGGGCGAATGTGATGGGTTGATGTATGCGCTGATTGCATTTGTCATCGCGGACTACGTCACCGGCGTGATGTGCGCGGTTTCGGACAAGCGGCTGTCCAGCGAGGTGGGATTCAAAGGGATCTGTCGGAAGGTACTGATCTTTGTTCTGGTGGGCATGGCAAATATTCTGGATATGCATGTGATTGGCACCGGCTGTGTTCTTCGCACGGCGGTGCTGTTTTTCTATATCTCGAATGAAGGCGTGTCTGTGCTCGAGAATGCCGGTCACTTAGGCCTGCCGATTCCGGCGAAACTGCTGGATGTGCTGGAACAGCTTCATGAGGACGCGGAACAGGAGGATATTGACAATGAGTAAAACAATTACAACTGGATGGATTTCGGATAAAATCAATGGAATTGCGGTGACACAGTCTGCCTGCTCGTCTCAGAATTATGCGGCTTGCGCGAGCCGCGTGGTTTCCTATATCGTGATTCATTACACGGGAAATTCCAGTGATACCGCAGCCGCGAACTGTAATTATTTCAAAACAGGCAGACGCGGCGCATCAGCACATTTCTTTGCGGATGATACGCATATTATGCAGTCTGTCAAGCTGAAGGATCGTGCATGGCATGTCGGCGCAAATTCCTATAAGCACAAGGCCTGCCGCAACACAAATTCCATCGGTATTGAGATGTGCACCAGCGGCGGCTATAAGGTCAGCGCGAAGACCAAACAGAACGCAGCGCATCTCTGTGCATATCTTTGCAGGCTGCTGGGCATTACGGCAGGGCAGGTAGATACCTATGTGCTCCGCCACTGGGATGTCACAGACAAAAACTGTCCGGCACAGATGGCAGGAAACGGCAATGCAGAGTGGACGGCATTCAAGGCGGAAGTGAAATCGATTCTGAACGGTAAGCCGAATGCATCCACCAGCGCTCCCGTCTCAGCGTCGTCGTTCAAGGTTCAGGTCTCTATTTCGAATCTGAACATCCGCAAGGGGCCGGGTACGAACTATGCCAGGACAGGAAAAAAGACGGGCAAGGGCGTGTTTACGATCACCGAAACAAAGTCCGGCACAGGATCAAAAGCCGGATGGGGCAAGCTGAAATCCGGCGCAGGCTGGATTTCACTGGATTACTGCACCAGAGTATAGCCATAAACAAAACTTTACAAAAATAACCAGAAGAATATGATTGTTCTTCTGATTATAGAATTGATGGCCTGTGAGGGGATTTTTTTCCTTGCAGGCCCTTTTCCTTGCTCTTTTTCGTCCATAGACACTTCTAATGTCCAGAATGTAGTGAGGAAAGACCTTAGAACGGAGGAAATCATGAATACTACGGAAACAAAATCCATATTACACGAAGCTAATGCTCCATGCTTTTCATCCGGGATGATGACCTGAAGCTGGCCTTTGTTACCATGCTCAACAAACTTATCTACAGCCACAAGCTGGTCTTGAGACCGTACCTGAAGGCCATTCAGGAGAATTCCAGTGACGAAAACCTGCACCGTATTCAGCATCTGGAGCACCTGTTGGAGCAGAACACCGAGCAGCGT
Source organism: Butyricicoccus porcorum (assembly GCF_002157465.1). Taxonomy (GTDB): domain Bacteria; phylum Bacillota; class Clostridia; order Oscillospirales; family Butyricicoccaceae; genus Butyricicoccus_A; species Butyricicoccus_A porcorum. The sequence goes on along the minus strand of NZ_NHOC01000012.1, from coordinate 7,347 downwards.
GAAACGTTGACAAAGCTCATAGCGCAAGACTATATTGACCAGATTCTCTACAACAGAGAAAACAATGCACTGCTGTCACAAGCTGACGGTTTCCGGGCAGATATCGAAGCATTGAGAACGAACATGACCGGAGACATGTCACGGGTTAGGGAAGCAGAGCGCCTGCTGCACTTTACAGAAAAGGAACATATGCTGACAGCCTTTGACGATATTTTGTTTGCAAGATTTGTTGACCACATTGATGTGTACTCCCGACAGAAAATCGGTTTTGTCATGAAATGCGGTCTTACTTTTCAAGAAAGGCTTGGTGATTAAATGGCACATACACCGTTTGGCTACCGGATTCGGAAGGGAAAAGCGATAATTGACGAGCCTGCCGCAGAAAAAATCCGACAGCTCTATAAGAACTACCTGAGCGGAATGTCCATGGTGGCAGCCGCCAAAGAAGCCGGCATCGATACTTATCACGGAACCGTCAAGCGCATGATGGAGAATCGTCATTATATGGGAGATGATTTTTACCCAGCAATCATCGATGTGAACACCTTCACGGAGGCCATGCTGGAGCGCCAGCGCAGAGCAAAGAAGCTGGGACGCACGGATCGCATCAAGCCACCGGTCAAGAAAACCTCACCGACAACCTTCACACTTGGGACAATCAAGGAATTTTACGATGATCCAGCAAAACAGGCTGAGTACCTGTACAGCTTGATAGAAAGCGAGGCAACATAATGGGAAATGTAATGGTGATTCCTGCAAAACGACAAGTCGGAAACACCGCCCGACAGCAGGATATAAAGCCAAAACTCCGAGTCGCAGCATACTGCCGTGTCAGTACCGACAGCGATGAGCAGGCGACAAGCTATGAGGCACAGGTAGAGCACTACACAGATTACATTCAGAAAAATCCGGAGTGGGAATTTGCCGGGATATTTGCAGATGATGGAATCTCCGGTACCAACACCAAAAAGCGAGAGGAATTCAACCGCATGATAGGGGAGTGCATGTCGGGGCAAATTAATATGATTATCACCAAATCCATCAGCCGCTTCGCACGCAATACACTGGACTGCCTGAAATACATTCGTCAGCTCAAGGAAAAGAACATTCCGGTCTATTTTGAAAAGGAGTCCATCAACACGATGGACGCCAAGGGCGAGGTCCTGATTACCATCATGGCATCGCTTGCCCAGCAGGAAAGTCAGTCATTGAGCCAGAATGTGAAGCTGGGACTGCAGTTCCGCTACCAGAATGGGCAGGTGCAGGTCAATCACAATCGATTTCTCGGCTACACGAAGGATGCAGAAGGCCATCTGATCATTGACCCTGCGCAGGCTGAAGTGGTCAAACGCATTTACCGAGAATATCTGGAAGGGTACAGCATGGACAAGATTGCCGCCGGTCTGGAGCGTGATGGTATTTTGACTGGCGCAGGGAAAACAAAATGGTGGACAAGCACCATCAACAAGATTCTCCGCAATGAGAAGTATATCGGTGATGCGCTGCTTCAGAAAACCTACACTACAGATTTTCTGAACAAGACCAGAGTGAAGAACACAGGCATTGTTCCGCAGTACTATGTGGAAGCTGACCACGAGGCGATTATTCCAAAGGATATTTTCATGCGGGTGCAGGAAGAGCTGGTGCGCAGGCGAGTAGTCAAAGTGAGCGCCAATGGGAAAAAACGCACCTACAGCAGTAACCACTGCTTTTCACAGATTGTCATCTGTGGAGAATGCGGTGAAATGTTCCGCAGAATCCACTGGAACAATCGAGGCTGCAAATCCATCGTATGGCGATGCATCAGCAGGCTGGAACCGACTGGAATGGAATGCCATGCGCGGACGGTCAATGAGCAGGAACTGGAACGGGTGGTAGTTGCTGCCCTGAATGAGCTGCTCGGTGACAGAGAAGGATACCAGCGCCAGCTCCAGCAGAACATCGCCGCAGTCATCCGAGCCTCGGCTACCGCATCAGCGGATGCCATCGATGAGAAGCTGCTGGAGCTTCAGCAGGAGCTTTTGAAGAAGGCAAACAACAAGGAAGCCTACGATGAGATTGCAGATGAAATCTTCCAACTCCGGGAGCTGAAACAGCAGACGGCGGTGGACACTGTCACAAGAGACGAGCAGATTGCCCGCATCACAGCGCTTCAGGATTTTATCCGTAGCCAGCCTGCCGAACTGACGGAATTCGATGAGGCACTGGTACGGCGCTGGGTGCAGAAAATTACCGTCTGGCCCGACAAGTACACGGTCGAATTGAAATCTGACCTTAAAGTGGACATAGATGCGGAATAGTGATGTGGGAACAACAAAGCCCTCCTGACCACCATGATTGATGGCCGGGAGGGCTACTATTTTATTCAAAAATGACTATTCCCTTTGGCGTAATAATATTTCTCTCATGCTGGTAGAAAAGATTCTTCCCACAGCACTTTTTAAATTTGATCCCGCTACCACATGAACACAGGTGATTTCTGCCGACCTTAATAATATCGTTTCTCTCACGCGTTTCCATTACCGTTTCTATAGAAAATTTTTGAAGATGCGGAAGACTCAGCGTAAGAAACTGGTCGAGCTTTTCAAATTTCTCAGCTTCACTCCTATTATCGTCTGCTAATTCAATTATGCAGCGCTTGTCTTCTGGATGACTGACTAAACAGGCAGCCTGAAATTCCTGAATTTCATCAATAATCTCTATCGCAATATCCCCATAATATAGGTTTCCTTTGATATGTGGACATGCTAAGCTCTGCATAGAATTCCCACAAATGCTGCAGTGTGATTTGCTAATTATGTACTCACTACTAACAAACACTTTATATGGATAAAGTGTTTCGTAGTTTTCTAACAATTCATATAAGTCAGGGAGTTCTTTACGGGCATCGATTGCTAAAAACTTTCCAACAAACTTTATTTCATCAAAACAATCTTGCAATATATTCCAAGACGATTTATATTTATGTTCTTCTAATAGTCTAAAATAAGCAGAAAGATCACAAAACAGCTGAAAATAGTGTTTGTAAATAAGTTGCGCGTTAGCCAGCTGTTCATCATCGTTCCCGATAGCTTGTTGTTTTACAGCATCAAATAGGTCCTTGCATTCATCGTATTCTTTGCGTGGATTCTCATAGTTTCCAGACATGATGCGATGTTTTAACGTATCCAATTGAGAGCAAATGGCAGACACTTCAGGGATCGTCTGACGTTCATGAAAATAATTAAGCATCGTTTCCTCACAGTTTATTTAGGTCTATCTTTTCAAAACTCTCCTTGAAGGTTTTTGCATCTCCAGAATAATGGATGTATTTTTCTTCGTCACCTTTCTTTGTCAGGAAAGTCACATCCACTTGAGCAGGTTCATTTTCACGGCCTTTTAATTTTTCCCCAATATAGTTACTTACCATATTGATAGCAAATGGTAGCAATACGCTGGAAGCGACCCATACAACTGGCATCCATATGTCAAACGAATGAAGAGAACGAATTTGAATATCGTCTTTTGCCAATATATCGAAAGTGTGCTCAGAAGAAGTTTTTCTGCAGTACTTTAAGAAGTCGATAGTTTCCTGCGCGAAGTAAAATTCATGATTTTCATAAGCGGTAGGAACCGCCAAGATATCGACGCTTCCCAATTTTGACTGAACATCACATGGAATGCCCTTGCTTGTATAATAATCAGAAAAATCAATGTTTGTGTTCCTAATAGTAATTTTGTTATCCATTTTTCTTCCTTTCCTATGTCTGTCACTAGATCCGAACACTCAGTTTCCCAAACAGTCGGGTGTGCTGAACTGCTGTCAATCTGTGACATCTAATCCACTAACTCAATTTTTCTGCCAATTTTCCACTTCGGCAGATATGTTCTCTCGCACATTTCCGAACAGGTGAGTTGGTGATTTGGATGTCAGCCAATATTGCCGAAAATGCCGGAAATAAGCGGATTTCCGCACTTTATTCCTCAATTGTTAGAGAATAAATAATAATGCAATGGAAATAATATATAATACAATAAATATTATAAGCCAAATTTAAAAAGAGATGTTAGAATGTAAAAATATATTGCAATTATTTGCAAGCGGTGCTGTCAACAGATAATACAGCTGGACTGGAGGATGCAAAGCCGAAGCGTTTAGTTGCAGCGTATTGCTGCGTCATACTGATATTGTCAATATTGGTTGACACATTTATCTCAAAGATGTCAATACATACGCTGCCTGCATCAGTGATTCATAGTATCTCTGCCGCTTAACCATTGGAGGAAGACCATCATTGGTGGTGAATATTCTCCTATTGTTCCAGTAACTGATGAAATGCCTCCATATCAAAACCTTTAGTTCAGCGATGGTCATGCTTTCTGTATCATCGCGGTCGTAGAGCAATTCACTCTTCATGCGTGCCCACATGCTTTCACAGCGGGCATTATCGTGGCACCGTCCTCCGGCGCTGTTCATACTCTGTTGTATGCCATATTTAGCGATAGTTTTTCTGTATTGTTTACTGGTGTACTGTGTTCCGCGATCACTGTGGATAATCGCTCCTCTGAGATTCGGATATGCCAGCATAGCATTATCCAGGGTGTGTTCGCAGAGAGTTGCTTTCATATTCTTTTCCATGGCAAGGCAAGGACACCGGAATCAAAGCAGTCGAAGATGGCCGAAACATAGAGTTTTCCATCCTTAGTCTTGATCTCAGTTATGTCGGTAACACATTTTTTGAGAGGTTCGTCAGAACGGAAATCTCTCTTGAGGAGATCATCAGATTTTCTCGCTTCCCGATCTGCTTTGGTAATACCATTAGGCTTTCTCTTCGAGCAGTGAGTAAAGCCAATTTTATCCATTATGCGGTAGACTGTCCGTTCGCTCGGAATAGATATCCCTTCAGGCTGTTTAAGCTGTAATAGCTGATACATACGGAACCGTCCATACGTATCATTATCATTATGCGGTATTGCCCTAAATATCATGAAACCCTAATCCCTGCGTGAGATATTAGGGTTTTTCTACAGGCTGAAACTCCCTCTCATCGAGGGAGTTTCCAAATAAATCTTCTCATGCGAGTACCATCTGTACCGCGCCATAGATACCGGCATCATTTCCCAGCTCAGCAAGAACGAATCTCGTATCCTCTGTAGCAGGGAACGCATATTGCAGGAAATACTTGCGAATCCCGTCTGTAATGATGCTGCCGGCGCGGGAGACACCGCCGCCGATGACAACGACTTCGGGATCGGCAACACAGGAAACCATAGCCAAAGCCTTACCGAGCATACGGGTCATCAAATCAACGACCTGCATCGCCGCCTCATCGCCTTCCTTTGCACAGTCGATGACATCCTTGCAGGTAAGCGGATCAAAGCTGTTCATTTTGGAGGAAATGCTGTCATCTTCAAGCAGCTTTTTCGCGCGCAGAACGACACCGGTAGCCGAGGAAAAACGTTCTAAGCAGCCGGACTTGCCGCAGCCGCAAACATCGTCACCCGGCTCAGCGACCTTGATGTGCCCGATCTCACCGCCCGCACCATGTACACCGGCGATCAGCTTGCCATCGACGATGACGGCACCGCCGACACCGGTGCCAAGCGTGATCATAACGAGGTTCTTGTATCCCTTACCGCTGCCGTTTGCCATTTCACCGAGAGCCGCGGCATTGGCATCGTTAACAATCTTGACGGGCAGATCATGACAAAGAGCGGATAACTGTGCCGCAATCTCTCCTCCCCACTGGTCGAGATTGACGCAAGGCTTGACATAGCTGTCATGGAGCACCGCACCGGGAACGCCCATGCCGACACCGGCGACCTCATCCAAAGAAATGGACTTTTCGAGCATTTTCTCATGAATCGACTGTGCAATATCAGGCAGTAAATGCTCGCCATGATTTTCGGTACGGGTGACGATCTCCCACTTTTCGATGAGAGTGCTGTCGGTGCGAAACAGACCGAGCTTTACGGTAGTGCCACCCAAATCGACACCAAATGCATATGTTTTCATGTTGTTCAGACCTCCTGTGATTTTTGTGTCCTATCAGTTTTCGTTGTCGGATGCGCGCTGTGTGGTATGCCATTGCATACAACTGTTCCGTTTGAGCAAATAATGGGGAACGATAATTTTGGTTGCGGCTAGATTGGGATTTTCGATATGATTGATGAGCTGAGACGCGGCTTCGATGCCGAGCTGCAGGGAGTTGATGTCCATGGTAGTGAGCGGCGGGAGCGTCAGCCGCGAGAACAGCGAATTGTTAAATGCTACAACCGATATATCCTGCGGAATGGAATACCCGAGCTTGCTGCATAAGCAGAGAAAGGTGGTAGCGAGAATATCATCACTTGCGACGATGGCAGTCGGTCTGTCGGGATGAGAGAGCATTGCAGCGATATTTTGTTCTGTTTCCTGTGATAAGCAGCTCATTTCGATGCAGAGAGTAGGATCCGGCATAATATCATGGCGGAGCAAAGCGGTCTGATAGCCGGCTTTGCGGTCAGCAGAAAAAGCGAGTGAGGTGTCACTGCCGAGATATGCAATGCGGCGATGACCTAATTGATAGAGATATTCTGTTGCCTCCTGACCGGCGAGAACGTTGTCATTGTCGACGCAAATAGTCTGATTGGCATATTTTTGCGGCTTGCCGATGAGGACATAAAGCAAGCCCTCATCATAGAGCGCATCGACGATTTTGTCGTCCTGTCTGGAATAGAGGAGGATAAAACCATCGACCTTGTCATTTTGCGCGGCGAAATGGATGGCAGCCAGTGTCTCATCATCGTTTTGACCGGTGATGACAGAGGCAGAGTATTGTCTCGCGTTGCAGAACTGCGTGATGCCGCGGATGGTCTCGAGGTAGAAGGAATTCTCATAGACCTCGCGTGCGGAAGGCGGCAGAATGATGCCGATGTTTTTTAGCTCCTGACGAGAATGATTTCCTGTCGGAGGAGCTGCTTCATATCCAAGCTCAAGCATGGCTTGGCGGACGCGTTTTTTTGTTTCGGCACTGATCGAGGGATGGTCATTGCAGGTGCGCGATACCGTAGAGGGTGAAACGCCGGCATAAGCGGCGACATCTTTGATGGTAACAGACATAAGTATTTGCACTCCATTTGGAAAAAACAGTATATAGTGTGAGGTAATAAACATGCTAGGGAACCTCTGATTTAATTCTCACCACCATATAGGTTGGGGATATGATAAAATAAGACTATCAAAACAAAGGTGGTGCATGACAATGAAGCAGGAAACATTTACAGACATGGAATACAGCTTCCGCAAGAAGAAAACCAAGCGGGAAGAATTTCTGGAAATCATGGACGAGATCATCCCCTGTCTCTTATACACATCTTCCTGCTCAA
>NZ_NHOC01000011.1 GCF_002157465.1 Butyricicoccus porcorum | reverse complement strand
ATTGAAGCTCTCAGATGAAATCGGAGCAAAGAAGGCGGCTGACCAGCTTGGAATCCCCTACAATACAGTCACAACCTGGCGAGGTAAGCGAAAGAAATACGGAGATCAGGCATTTGTAGGAAGTGGTCATAAACAACTGCCGGCAAGCGAGCAGGAACGAAGAATGCTTGAGCTGGAGAAGGAAGTCAAAGAGCTCCAACGAGCTAACGATATACTTCAGGAGGCTCTTGGTTTTTTCGCAGCGCGCCGAAAGAAGTAAAAGCACATGAGCGATACCGCTTTATCCACTCTATACAGACAGATTCAGATAAGGAGTGGAGTGTGGAACTATTATGCAGAATTCTTCATGTAAGCGAATCTGGATATTATCGATATCTGAAGAATCTCAGTAAGCCGTCTAAGGACGCGCTTCTTTCGGCGGCAATAGACAGGATTATGAATGAATCCGATTATAATGACAATTACGGCGTGGAACGAATGCAGCTTGCCTTGGAGCAGAACGGATTCCACACAGGAAAACGTAGAATCAGGCGAATTATGCACGAAAAAGGTCTGATTCACGGCAGACCCAGACGTCCGCATGGTTTAACACGGGTACTCCGTAGAATTTTGTGTAAGCGATATTCGACAAATGTCAAGAATGGTGCAGTTTTCTGCGCATGTGCTGGCCTGAATTCCCTTGGCTACCGTTCTCCCGTGCAGGCTCTGCAATATGCGCGCCCGCAGGGCGTGAATGCTGCCAGAGCCTGCCGGGAAGCCTACAGCCTGGGAATCAGGTAACGCTGCGGTCGGCGAACATGATCTCCAACTGGCTCAGAATCAGATCCCAGTTCTGGCACCGGGCATGCCAGTGCTTCACAATCCGCTGTGAGGCCAGATAAAGCATCCGGCGCAAGGAATCGTCGTTGGTGAACGACGGCTTGTTCTTCGTCATTTGCCGGAACTGGCGGTTCAGCCCCTCAATAATGTTCGTCGTGTATATGATCTTCCGAATCTCCATGGGATATTCGAAGAAGGTGCTGAGCACGTCCCAATTCTCTTCCCAACTCTTGACGCAGGAAGGATATTGGCTGCACCATTTTTCTGCAAAGTTTTTCAGTTGTTGTATGGCCTCGTCTTCTGTCACTGCCGTGTAGATTTTCTTCAGATCGGCAACGACTTGACGGATGTCTTTGTAGCTAACATATTTGGTAGAACTGCGAATCTGGTGCACGATGCAGCGCTGCAGCCTTGCCTTGGGATAGACCGCCTCAATCGCCTGGGGCATTCCACAGAGACCATCGGTGCAGAACAGATAAACATCCAAAACTCCTCTGCTTTTCAGGTCATTCAACACATTTAGCCAAAATTTGCTGCTCTCGTGCTCTCCAATCCAGACACCTAAGATATCCTTCTGACCGTCCATCGTGATACCCAGCACTACATAGGCAGCCTTGGTCACATATCGGTGATCCTCCTTGACCTTGTAGTGGATAGCATCCATAAAGATAAATGGGTAGACCGGTTCCAGCGGGCGATTTTGCCAGGCTGTAACTTCTGGCATAATTTTCTCACTGATCTTTGTGACCAACTCAGGAGAAATGTCCACGTCATACAGGCTCTTGATCTGCTCTGCAATATCCCGCTGGCTCATCCCGCAGGCGTATAGGGCCAGAATCTTGTCCTCCATCCCCTCCGCATTCCGACTATACTTGCCAATAATCTTTGGCTCAAAGCTGCCGTTGCGGTCACGCGGGACCCTGATGTCAATCTCGCCTAACTGGGTTTTTACTTTCTTCCGGGAATAGCCGTTGCGGTAATTCCTGGGTTGATCTCCTGCTGTAGGGGCAGAACGCTGGCATCTTTCATGACCGAGTTCCTCCTCCATCTCCACTTCCATCACCTGCTGAATGACGTCTCGGAACATCTCTTTCATAGCTTGCATGATGTCGGCTGTGCTGGTAAAGTGTTGGCTTTTCACGTATTCCCGTAATAAATCCTGTGGTACTCTCTGCATGATTATTGTCTCCTTTTCCGTTTAGGTGGTTGCTTCCATTCTTGACGGATTGGAGTTCAATCATACTGCCGAAGCTTGTCGTTTACACGAAATTTTCAGGGGTCTCGATTCCACACAGGAAAACGTAGAATCAGGCGAATTATGCACGAAAAAGGTCTGATTCACGGCAGACCCAGACGTCCGCATGGTTTAACACGCGCTGCCACCGAAATTCAAGAGGAGGAAAATCTGATCAAGCAGGATTTTCGGGCTGATACCCCGTATCAAAAACTGCTGACAGATATCACGCAGATCGGCTGCCTGGACGGAAAACTCTATATTTCCCCGATTATGGATTGCTTTAACGGTGAGATTCTTTCTCTTCAGATGGATGACAATATGCGAAAAGAACTTTGTATCAATACACTCAAGGCAGTTGCCTGCCGGTATCCGGTTCGAGGCGCGACACTTCATAGCGATCGCGGAAGCCAGTATACCAGCGAGGCGTTCAAGAAAAAACTTTCTGAATATGGTATGCTGCAGAGCTTAAGCGGTGTGGCACACTGCTACGATAACGCCCGAATGGAGAGCTTCTTCGCAACTTTGAAGAAGGAACTGCTCTATAGAATTCCTACTTACCGAATGCCAATGGCGGAGGTTAAATCTATTATCTTTCGATATGTGTTTATCTACTATAATCGGAAGCGAGTATATACGTCGAATCCCTTAGGGCTTCCACCCGCTGTTTATAAGACACATTACCACAATATGTATCATTCATCTGCTGCTTAAAATTTGTGAGTTTTTAGACTGCACTTTTCTTGACAATTCCAATATTTGCGGCGATTTTGTGCAGAGATTATTTTTCTGTCATCTAAATTCAAAAAAAATTGTCTTTTAATCCCAATAACAGAACTTTAAATGAACATTCCTTTGTCAGAATCATTATTCCAGTCAAATAAACGAATATATGTACCTGATCTGTCACATTGTATCGTTCTATAGCTTTCCATCTTTTCCTTTGACTTCAGTAATATCCGTAACGCACTTCGTTAGTGGTTTGTCTGCGTCAAAATTGCGTCTTAGCAGATCATCGGATTTACGAGTTTCCTTATCTGCTCTGGTAATGCCATTGGGCTTGCGCCTTGGTGTGTGGCTGATACCCAGTTCCTCCATGATCCGGTATACCGTCCGTTCACTTGGAATTTGCACGCCCTGTGGCTGTTTCAGACGTAAAGCCTGATACATGCGGATTCGACCGTAAGTATCGTTGCATTCGTCTTCTGCAAGGATCTCCAGCATGGCATCAGCCAAATCCTGATACTTCCATGGGCGAGTCTGGGCCTTCAGATATTTTTAGAACCCCTGCCTGCTGACATGGAGCAACTTACAGTAGAATGCGATTTTCCCCGTGTTCTGGCCATCGTTGGTTTTCAAGGCAATGAATTTCATTCTTTCGTTCTTGCAGACCTCCGACGGCTCGCGGCGAAAAAAGCGCTGGCTTCCTCCAGAAATTCATTTTCTTCTCTGAGCCGTTTGATTTCCTTGTTCTGCTCTTTAACCTGTTTGCGAAGCAGCTGAATTTCTTCACTCAGAGTCATGGCTCTTTGCGGTGTCTGTGTGCCGGCTCCCAGGCTCAAGTTGCCCAGACGGTACTGACGCATCCATGTATGCAGGGTGTTCGCTGGAATACCAAGTTCTTTGGCTGCCTTCGTTGTACCAATTTCCAACGCCAGTTTAACTGCTTGTACTTTATATTCCATATCATAGGTTCTGTTTTGTGGCATCGTTGTTGTCTCCTTTTTCTCTTGATTATATTTTTAATCCTTGAGAATCAGTTGTCAACTAAAATTATACAACATCATTCCCTTTTTCAACAGCATTACAGTATTCAAAAGGCTGTGATGCATAAAAAATCCGGCGGACTGAAAAACAGTCCGCCAGATCTCTTTTTTACCTATTCTTTCGGATTCAGGCAAATGAAAAGATGATAATCTATCCTTTTACGAAACTATCAGTGTTGCCGCGTTCGATGTAAGTGTATTACCGTCTCCATCTGTAATCACGACGCGGTACTTCTGACCATCGCGCTTTGCCGTAATCGGCACACATACCGTGTCGGTCTGGTTGCCGGTCTGCGACGACTTCTGCCAGGAATTGGAGCCCGCATTCTGGTACTGCCACTGATAGCTCAGATTTTCGCCTTCGGCTTCTACTGTGAATGTTGCAGTGTCGCCGACCGCACCGGTATAATCAGCTGGCTGCGTTTTAATCGTGATCGCAGCTTCCTCCACATGCAGTGTTGCTGCGTTCGATGTAAGTGTATTACCGTCTCCATCTGTAATCACGACGCGGTACTTCTGACCGTCACGCTTTGCCGTAATCGGCACACATACCGTGTCGGTCTGGTTGCCGGTCTGCGACGACTTCTGCCAGGAATTGGAGCCCGCATTCTGGTACTGCCACTGATAGCTCAGATTTTCGCCTTCGGCTTCTACTGTGAATGTTGCAGTGTCGCCGACCGCACCGGTATAATCAGCCGGCTGCGTTTTAATCGTGATCGCAGCTTCCTCCACATGCAGTGTTGCTGCGTTCGATGTAAGTGTATTACCGTCTCCATCTGTAATCACGACGCGGTACTTCTGACCGTCACGCTTTGCCGTAATCGGCACACATACCGTGTCGGTCTGGTTGCCGGTCTGCGACGACTTCTGCCAGGAATTGGAGCCCGCATTCTGGTACTGCCACTGATAGCTCAGATTTTCGCCTTCGGCTTCTACTGTGAATGTTGCAGTGTCGCCGACCGCACCGGTATAATCAGCCGGCTGCGTTTTAATCGTGATCGCAGCTTCCTCCACATGCAGTGTTGCTGCGTTCGATGTAAGTGTATTACCGTCTCCATCTGTAATCACGACGCGGTACTTCTGACCGTCACGCTTTGCCGTAATCGGCACACATACCGTGTCGGTCTGGTTGCCGGTCTGCGACGACTTCTGCCAGGAATTGGAGCCCGCATTCTGGTACTGCCACTGATAGCTCAGATTTTCGCCTTCGGCTTCTACTGTGAATGTTGCAGTGTCGCCGACCGCACCGGTATAATCAGCYGGCTGCGTTTTAATCGTGATCGCAGCTTCCTCCACATGCAGTGTTGCTGCGTTCGATGTAAGTGTATTACCGTCTCCATCTGTAATCACGACGCGGTACTTCTGACCGTCACGCTTTGCCGTAATCGGCACACATACCGTGTCGGTCTGGTTGCCGGTCTGCGACGACTTCTGCCAGGAATTGGAGCCCGCATTCTGGTACTGCCACTGATAGCTCAGATTTTCGCCTTCGGCTTCTACTGTGAATGTTGCAGTGTCGCCGACCGCACCGGTATAATCAGCCGGCTGGGATGTAATCGTAATAGGATCCGGCTGAACATGCAGCGTTGCTTCCTCCGAAGTAACTGTATTTCCGTCACCATCCGTCAGTATAACGCGATACTTCTGTCCATCGCGCTTTGCTGCGATCGGTACGCTCAGTGTACAGGTATCATTTCCTGTCATAGTGGAATTTTTCCATTCTCCTGTCGTGTTTACCTGCCACTGACAGGTAAAGTTCTTGCCTGTCGCATCAACCGTAAAGCTGGCCGTTTCGCCAACTATGCCGCTGTAATCTTCCGGCTGAGTGATGATACTGAGCTCCGGCACATCCACCGTCTGCTGTAAATCGCCAAATACAGTACGTGCATCATTGTTGTCTGAGCGGCTCTCCTGCGTATCCGTTGTTGCCTGTACGCAAATTTCATACATCATGCTGTCATTCAACAGCGACCAGTATTGTTCTGGCAGATAATACGCAAATTCACAGCTTTCTCCCGCCTCCAGAGCAGTCGAAAGTGTGAGGGTATCCAGCTCTGTCTCTTCTGCATTCGGGTCAAAGATGTTCAATGCAATATTTTCAACCGTTTCATACCCGCGATTGACCAGATTGCCCTTCAGTACCGGAACGCCTTCCTGCATCGTTGCTTCCAGATTCTCTACTGCAAGATCTCCATAGCCCAGCTCGGCGCTCGCAGAGTTATTATCCTCTACAGCCTCCGCATGCTCATCGCTGATTCTGACAGCAATTATCTGGCGGTTCAGGTCTTCCGGCAGCGTATACGATGTGCTAACCTCTGCGCTTTCACCGGATGGAATAGACACATCAACCTGATTGGTCTGCAAAACATTTCCATCTGCATCCAGAATTTCCGCAGTCAGACTGCTGACTGCTTCATTGCTGTTGTTGTGAACCGTCAGAGTCAGCGGAAGTTCCTGTCCGGGAACAACATTTTCCGTATCATAGTAGAGATCCTCCTCCACTGACAGATCAAAATACTCTGTCTGTCCGGTAACGCGAAGCGATGCATCCCCATACCGGTCTTCGTCACTGTCTGTCAGCTCCACCAGATTGTTTGCCAGCTCCAGACTGCCTGTAGATTCCATCACAGCGCTATAGCTGCGGATATAAGTATGATAATCCGAAATCTGTACCAGCGGCGACCAGATGTCCTGTGTTGCATTGTAATCGCTGCGATAAATTTCACCGCACTCCCCATCACTGACAATCGTCGTCAGGCAGGTCTGCGTGCCGTTGGTTGTCAGATCGAAATTGCTCAGATCGGTCAGATTGGTCTGTGTGGAACTGATACCATCGTAAACATACAATACAGAATCCTTTAAGTAATACAGCTTGCCGCCAAACCACATGGATTTGGTAACAGGTGCATTCTCCTCAATCGTCTTTGTCTGTCCGTTGTCGACATACAGAGACACCGCTCCGGTATCATCGCTCAACTGATAGGTGACAGAAACAGTTCCATCGGTTACCGAAAGATCGACATCCGAAATAATATCCGTTGTGGAAACAATCTGTTCGATTGTCTGCCAGGTGCCCTCCGAGCAGGAGCGAACGTACAATACATTGGTCCCTTCCGTATACAGCAGATCATTTGCCGAATTTTCCAGCCATGCAACTGCTGTCGTCGAGCCATCCGTTGCAACGGTGTATTCGGCCTTTGCCAGTCCGTTGTCCTGTTCGGAAATGCAGACCGGTGTGGTGAAGCTGCCGTCCCTCAGCTCAGAATACCACAGATCAAGGCAGGCACTCACGGCATCCAAATCGCCGGATGTTCCCAGCGTCTGGCTTGCCCGCTGCCATACGAGGAATACAGTATTCCCATTGACACACAATTGCGGAACGCCGTTATATGCATTGTTTTCCAGTGCCGGTTCAATATCTCCCCATGCGCCTGCTTCCACATCATATACACAATAATACAAAGTCGTCCGGTCATCGTCCGCCTTTTCGCTGTTTTCTCCCAGCCACATCAGCACACGGTTGCCGTTCTCCAGCATAACCATTTGCGGACTGCTGTGCCCAAAGGTATTTTCGATCCAAAGTTCATCGATGCCGGACTCCCGTTCTTGCCTGATTGCGCTCTGAGCTGCCCGCGTGCGCGGCTCCGGTACCAACTCGTCCTCTCGCACTGTAATATCCTGCAGCGTGTTCCGCGCTTTGGATTTTTCATTTGACGAATATATCTGAACCGGGTCGCCCAAATCCATTGTGCCGGTCTTTTTAAAGATACCCAGTACCTCTGTCTTCCAGTAAAGCGACCCCTTCAGGTTTACCTCTACGCTGTTTTTAGAGGAATTTGTCGATACCTGAATCGGTGCTTCCATTGTTCCCTGGAAGCCGCCTTCGACATATGTCTTGGCCTTCTTCTCTCCGACACCAATGCCAATGTTTGCAGTGAATGCCGGTGTAATTTTCATCAAAGCTGCAACGGTTTTTGCATCCAGATTCGGCGTCAGGGCAATGCTGCCGTCGGCTCCAACCTTTGCACCAAATGTAATATAAACCGGTGGGTGTACGTGGCAGTCTACGCTTCCGTTTGCAGAAACTGCTAGCGTTGCACCGCATTCCAGCAACTCCGGCTCGCCGCTTGCATAACTGAATTCCGCATACAGGGCAAGCTGTCCATCTACACCGATAACCATTGTGGACTTTGTCTTTTTGAGATTTTTACGCAGGGTTTGATATTTGTTCCACAGCCGGGTTGTATCTACCTTCTTTCCGGTAACATCCTGATACATAGATTTTACCTGGTCATATGATTTCTTCCACTGGTCTGTATTACCGGTTTTCTTTCCATCCGGTTCAATGCTGGCATTTTCCGCCTGCTTCATGCCTGCCATAATCTTGATGGTCTTGTCTGTTCCATCCACCAGAGTCTGAAAATTTGCTTCACCAAAGCCCAGTTCAACCGAACCGGACAATTCAAACAGATTAAATTCTTTTTTTCCAAGTTGGATGACAGGGCCTTTGATGTCTCCCAGAGAAAGTTTAATGTCATCCGGTATAATACAGTCTTCACTAATGCCAGCCTGCTCCATCGCTGTATTTGCCTGTGCATGAATATCAACTGATGGCTTGTCCACGACATTCAATGTAATGGTTTTTGTCACATCGTCACTGCATTTAACGGTCAGTTTGGTGGAGCCAATTTCCTTGCCAGTAACCCGGACTGTGAAAAATGCAATCTTGCTGTCCGGCAGCTTGGTAATACCGTTTACCCTGCTGGCAGATGCGATTGTGGTGTTTTCAACCGAAACCTCTGCTTTTTGAGCCAGTTTATTCGCACTGCCGTCTTTCATACATACGCCAATGGTTAAATCATTTGTTTCTCCAACAACAATGCTCTGGTCTCCCACATTGATCCCTTCTGCAAAGTCCCATTCGCACAGAAATGTTTTGGAATCGTTTTGTGTACCTTCTCCAAAATTGCCATCATTCCATGTTCCATCTGTAAATTTATAATAGAACATGGCATAGTTTTCGTCTCCCGAATTGTTCGGTTCCCCGCTCGCCCAATTTCTATAGGCACTTTTCTCGCCGTTGATCCATGTCCAGGTTCCTTCATGCCCCTCATCTGTCAAACCGAAATAAGCATTTTCATATCCCTGGTCTCTGATATACTTATATACCGTGTCATTTTCATCCTGTGAGGTGATTGCAGCCATATAACCGCCCTTAGATTCACAGAAAGCAACCGCGTCTTCCCATGAAGAACTATTGCTGTATACATAATACGCATGTCCATTATAGACAAGCGCATCCGCCGGAACTGATACATCAGATGATAGCTGATGTTTTTGTTCCGCATTTTCGTCCGTTTGCTCTACCGCAAATGCTGGTACTATTCCTGTCACAGCAAATACGACTGTCATAGCAAACGCCAGCAGTCTTTTTTTCATACTTTTCCTCCTTATTTTGTGAAACTATATATAAAAAAATCCGACACACTGCGGAAACAGTGCGTCGGATGAATTGTTTCTTTCCCCCTGCTTGTCTCCATATTTTATTATACATAAAATATCACAAAGTTGGAAGGTATTACACCCAAAAAATAATCCGGTCTTTTCTCCGGTAAGCATCAAAGCGAATGATATATTATATAATATATCAGCATCTGAAAAAATAAACCATAGTGTAGGAAACTTGGATTATGTTGATACTACAAACCAGTTAAGGGCAAATGCTTTTTGCATTTGCCCCTTTGTTTTATCAAATCCTCTCCCCGTCCACGTCCACACGTCCACATTTTTCAATTGCGTGGACGCGGGCAGAAAAACAGGCACCCGAGAAAATCTCAGGTGCCTGAAAAGTTTTCTATTCCAGTAAATTCAGCAAGAATTACTTGTTCATAGCAGCAGCTACGTCAACTGCAACAGCAACGGAAGCGCCAACCATTGGATGTTGCCCATAAGAAACAATTTTTCCAGAGGGCTTTCTTAATATTTAAAGGATTTTTAAATCTTAATTTTCATTTAAAAAAATATGAACCGTTTTGGTTCATATTGCCAATAGATTTCCTTTTCATATTCCTGTATGATTTATTTGCAAGGTAGTTCTACAGCCGGAACAAGTCGTTCAGATGCACTGAAAAACCGTTCAAAAGTAGTGAAAACACCGTTCAATTCATCGAACGAACCGTTTTTAACGCTGAAAAGTAGCAGTAAAAAAATACTTTAGAGCCTGTATACACTAAGATTTTGCAGGATTTCTCATGGTTTGCAGGTCAACGAAAGCAGGGAGGGGAAGTTGATCCTATGAAAACATGTAAAAATTTCATACCGTTCATACCGTTGCCAGTCATCATATACTATGGGGCTGTTCAAGCCGGAACAATTCAGATGTATGTGGACTGTATAGCGGCTCTTGTGATTTTGTTCTTATTATGCAATCCATTTGGGTTATTGGACGTATTAGCCGGAAAGCTGCGGCTGTGCCTGTCACTTGTGATATTACTTGCAGTAGCTGCTGTGCAGCTTCCAACAATCACTACATACGCAAGAATTTGGCTGTTGGCTGCTGCCATCTTTATCATACTGATATGCCGTGTTAAATCCGGTATATGGAAAATGGAAGAAGCGGTCAAACAGTCCCCAGAAGTTGATAAGGTGCTTGAACATCTTCAATATTCCGGTGAATTTGAAGCACGGGGCGCATGGTCAAACTATGGTGCAGCAGAAACGAGAGCCTTACTACATCAGATTATCGGTATAGAATGCCCTGAAAATCTGATATCATCGGCTTATATGCCTGTTTACTGTCTGGCTTATCTGCATGGTTGTCTGAAAGCTGAAGGACTTCAGAACAAACTTGAAGAGCTGGAAGATGCACAAGATAAACTTGAAGACATGTCGGAACGACTGGAGGACTTACAGTCCGATGTTGCTGATCTGATTCAGGCTAATAATGAATTAACGGAACAATCCCAAAAATACTACAGAGAAGCCCGCGACAAGGAACGGCAATTAGCAGAATCAAGGGAATTATTAAAAGCCATGCGTCAGCAGCTGGAAACAGTCAAATCTTCTGCTCCCAAAACCCAGATTGACAGAGATAACGAGATTCTTGCTCTGGTTGAGGCGGGAATGAGCCTATCACAAGTCGGTGATAAATTTGGGCTTTCAAAATCTTCCGTGCACGCTGCCAAAGAACGGGCAAAGAAACGGCGCGAACAGAAAACAGCATAGACATTAAAAAAACGGCATGGTATACTAACCTGTAAAGGGGAGGTCAGATCCATGCCGTTTCGTTATAAAATTGATATCATTTCTGCGTTAAAAGCTGCGGGATACAGCAGCTATATTATCCAAACCCAAAACTTGATATCCCAAAGAAGTATGCAAAAAATGAGGGAAAATAAAATGGTTACGCTGGACACCCTTGATAAGATTTGCACTTTGCTGCATTGCCACATAGAGGATTTAATTGAGCATTTTTAAAATATTAACTTCATTATGTTTTCATAGATAAATAAACCGCCGGATTGCCCAGCGGTTTATTTTTTGCACAAATTTTGATAAATCTTGACCTTATATGCCGATTTTGGTATAATAATTGTAGGAACTTTGTTCCGGGAAAGGCATACCATAACGGTAGGCGGCATGTCCTCCAAACGGAGGGCAACTTCTTTGCCCTCCGATTTTTAGGAAAGGAGGGCTTGCCCTATGAGCGATTACGAAATGCTTATGGTTGTACTTACAATCATTTCCATTGTTGTTATGTTGTTGATAGAGTTGATAAACAAAAAGAAGTAACCGCCCGCCAAAGTAGTTACTTCTTTTTGTAAAGAAAGATAAAATATTTTGGACATACCGTCTATCGGTATGTCTTTCCTTTTCTATTGTTATCTTATCACAAAAACAGAAAAAAGTCAAAAGGAAATAACCGCCCAGCGTGACAAACTTAGGCGGTCATTTCTTTATGTAGCCTGAGGGAGAACGCACCGTATATCGGTGTGTCTTTTCTATGTATATAGAATACATAAATGCAGGATAATATCAAGGATTTTCTATAAACTATACCTCTATTAATTATCCCATTGGCTATATGTCTGCGAACTATTTTTTTCTTTCCAATCAAGGAATCCCTTTGCTGCTTGATATTCTTCTTTTGTCATACTTTCGCCACTGTAGTATTTTGAAACACCACTTTTAACCGTATCGGCATACTTATCATTACTTCCACATCCAGATAGACCGACTACCAGAAAAGATGATAGCAATATACATGCACAGATTTTCTTAGCCATAATAATACCTCCAACTATATATCAATTTTGAGAACGTAGAGAATTTTAAGCAATCATATATCCAACATCAGGTAATAATGTCAACTCTTTGTATATCAAGTTTTGTTCGCAACCTCGCAAATACAGGTCTAGGACGAACTACAAATATATTACTTGAAGTTGGACTGACAGTTGCTGTACACTCACCATCGCCAACCGATAAAGTCGAGTGATAAAGTATTCTGATCTGTCCAGCTTTGTGAATACAAAACTCTGCAACTTGACCAGTCGTTCCACGCCAAGATGCACCGCAACCGCTTATAGTAACTTTTTGGCTTATAACTTTCGGAGTTGGCTCTAATTTAATGCGAACAGTTCCATTAGTACCTTCAGAATTAGATGAAATATTTGCGATTGGAAAACCGCAATGTGGGCATACAGCAGCTCTATCAGATACCTGATTCCCACATTCACAGCACTTAATTAAAGACATTTAACATCACCTCCATTGATAGAATAGCATATTCACCAGAAAAAATCTACTATTTCATGAATATTTTCTACCATATTGTAAATTTTATATATTACCATCAATGTAGAATGAGGTATATATTATGGTAGAATTTGGCAAAAAGCTTAAGCGATTACGCAAACAAAAGCACTTAACGCAACGACAACTTGCAGATCTGATAGGCGTACAGCATACAATCATTTCTTTTTACGAATTGGGCGATAGGGTTCCTTCCCCGGAAGTGATTGTTAAACTTGCGTCTGTTCTTCATGTAAGCTCCGATTACCTGCTTGGTCTGGAAAAGAAAGAAACTGTCGATATCTCCGGCCTTGCTCCAAATGACTGTGGTTTGGTTAGAGCCTTAGTTGATTCTCTGAGAGAAAAGAATATAGATTGAACCGATCCGCGCCATGATAAGCGCGGATTTTATTTTTAAAACTAATATTTTATTGAAAGCATTCATCATACAAAGCATCTAAATCATTATGTTTGAGTAAATATTCCCCTTCATTTTTGAATGGGACAAGTATCTTATAGGAATTAGATTTGCTCTTTATGTTAGAATTACCAGCCCATTGAAATTTCCATGACGTTGTTTTCTGCTCTTCGGATTGGATTTTTTGAACATATTCAAACATTATCAGCTCCGGCATGTACTTTTCACACATCTGCGTGCTGCCAATGCCTACCCAATTACTAAAAGATACCAGTGAAAGCGGGAATATGCCGTCCTGATCTGCTATTGCCTTAGCAGTGCAAAGCAATCCCAAGGCTGCTTTGCGAACTTTTTTACCATCAAATCGGGCTTTGATTGCTTCTATATCATCTTTTGATACTCTGATAATATCTTTATCCCGGATTGAACGCCCATCATGCCGTGCTTTATAGATAATCTGGTTAACATTGTATTCGTCCGCAATCCAGATTTTCTGCTGCCCTGCCCATGTGAAAATCAATTTCCGTGTCTCCGCTTCGTCATTCCCTTGCGATAAGTAATACTTTGCAAGCGTATAAATGTGGGAATACATACATTTTTTATTGATTCCTACACCATTTAAAAGGTTTTCCGCTAAAGCTACTTCATTTATCATCAATCATTTTCCTTTCCAATATAATCTATGTGGTATTTTAAAACTGCCATGTCTGCAATGACTTCCAGTAAAATCCTATCAAGGCGTTCATATTCCGCCTTGAGAGCGTCCATATCGAGTTTTTCGCAGTTGTTGGTCAAACTATATTCCTCCACATCAAAATCAAATACAGGCGTTCTCATGCCACCTAAAACCATGTACCCCCGATGCAGAAATAAAAAACTGCATCGGGGTTTTTATCATCCAAAGTGACTTTTCATAGTTTCTTTTAATTTTTGTCCAATAGCACTTTCAGAGCGTCTCCAAAATCCACCATTGCCCTTGATGCCATAGGTATGAGCTTCTGCTGCTGGCAACAGTGCGGACATTGCACGCAAATCCCGTCCGGTTGAATAGGTATGGTTTTGGTCAAGATAAGCTTCAAAACCTGCCAAATTCCCCAAACTGGAAACTGTAGTGGTTCTTGGTGTTCTGCTTAAAGCATATGTTCGACGATACTTGGCAGGCGGCACGCTACTCTTATAAAAGTTTCCTGTTTCCCTTTTCATGATTTTCAGAGATTCCTTGTTGACTTCCTGCATAGCATTTTTTAATTCACTTTGAAGCATTTCCTTCAATTGCTGCATATTGGTTGCTGTCGGCATAAAATCAACTCCTGTAATATTTTTTATATGCCAAAGAAGATCCTCTGTTTAGCAGGTTGACAGACATAGACTGAATAAACTCGGGGAACTCCCTATCTTCCTGCATACACAGGCGAATATCCTTATAGTCATTAACTTTATCGACATGAAACTGCGGCGCATACGTCATGTTAACATCAAAGTTAAATGCGGGCTGTATATTTCTTAACGGAACAGCACTCTGAATATCAATTAATTTTGATAAAGCTGGCATATTATCGGCATATTCCTGAAACCACTGTGTTTGTTGCGGAGTCAAAACAGATTCGCCTTTCTTCAAGGTATTGACTGTAATGATATTGTCCCCATTTCTAATTGCTGCCTTTTTGATGTCTGCGACATATCCACCGTCAGCAAAACCAAACACCTTTGAACGGACTCCGCTAACTTCTTGCACGGTAGATACATTTCCGTTTGAATCTATTACAGGGTCATTGTTACTACTCATAGAGATTGCATCTACAATAAATGCAAGGTGGTCTGCAATTCCGTCAAGTACATCCTCTATATTTCCAAAGCGGATAACTTCTGACAGACTATCAGATATTGCATAACCATAATCTGCTGCTGCATCCTTAATGGCTGCACTGATTGCTTGCGGATCTTCAACCGCCGAAAGAATATTGTTCAAAGTTGCGTCAACATCATCTAATCCAGCATACAAAGCCGTTTCATATTCATTTATAAGGTCATCCAATAACTTTTTCTGCTGGGAAAGCAAATAGTCCGCCTGTGTTTCCTGTAAATCTTCCTGCGCATCTTGAAGCTCGACCTGTAATTTTTGAATCTTAGCTTTTGATTCTTCCGATACATCCCCGCTATAGGCTGCAATCTGTTTTTGGATTGATGCAATAGTTTCTGTACCCTTCTGGATTTTCTTCTGATAATCATATAAATCTTTTGCAGCATCCAAAGAATCCTTATAAGCGTCAACAATGTCCTGTAATGATTCAATCTGTGCGTCATATGCCTCTTCTATCAGGTCTTTAATTGCATCTTTTTCATCTGCTGCGGACTTGATAACGTCCTGTTGTGCGGCTACCAACTCAGCTTTGCGGTCAATCAGATTCTGGTTTCCCGGGTCATCTGCAAGCTGCCTGTCAATTTCCCGGATTGCTTCAGCATATCGCTGGGCTTGCTCGGTATAAATTTTTACTTGGTCATTGTATAATGCCAGTGTTGCCAGCCCGTTATTTGTCAGATTTCCAGAATCATCTATTAAATCTGTTCTGCTCAATAATGGAGTGGTATCATTTAAGTAGAGTCGGAAAACTCACCAAACTATGATAGAATAAGAACAAAGGAACGGTGAGAAATCATGGCAAGAAGCTACGATAAAGATTTTAAAGAAGAAGCATTGAAGCTCTCAGATGAAATCGGAGCAAAGAAGGCGGCTGACCAGCTTGGAATCCCCTACAATACAGTCACAACCTGGCGAGGTAAGCGAAAGAAATACGGAGATCAGGCATTTGTAGGAAGTGGTCATAAACAACTGCCGGCAAGCGAGCAGGAACGAAGAATGCTTGAGCTGGAGAAGGAAGTCAAAGAGCTCCAACGAGCTAACGATATACTTCAGGAGGCTCTTGGTTTTTTCGCAGCGCGCCGAAAGAAGTAAAAGCACATGAGCGATACCGCTTTATCCACTCTATACAGACAGATTCAGATAAGGAGTGGAGTGTGGAACTATTATGCAGAATTCTTCATGTAAGCGAATCTGGATATTATCGATATCTGAAGAATCTCAGTAAGCCGTCTAAGGACGCGCTTCTTTCGGCGGCAATAGACAGGATTATGAATGAATCCGATTATAATGACAATTACGGCGTGGAACGAATGCAGCTTGCCTTGGAGCAGAACGGATTCCACACAGGAAAACGTAGAATCAGGCGAATTATGCACGAAAAAGGTCTGATTCACGGCAGACCCAGACGTCCGCATGGTTTAACACGGGTACTCCGTAGAATTTTGTGTAAGCGATATTCGACAAATGTCAAGAATGGTGCAGTTTTCTGCGCATGTGCTGGCCTGAATTCCCTTGGCTACCGTTCTCCCGTGCAGGCTCTGCAATATGCGCGCCCGCAGGGCGTGAATGCTGCCAGAGCCTGCCGGGAAGCCTACAGCCTGGGAATCAGGTAACGCTGCGGTCGGCGAACATGATCTCCAACTGGCTCAGAATCAGATCCCAGTTCTGGCACCGGGCATGCCAGTGCTTCACAATCCGCTGTGAGGCCAGATAAAGCATCCGGCGCAAGGAATCGTCGTTGGTGAACGACGGCTTGTTCTTCGTCATTTGCCGGAACTGGCGGTTCAGCCCCTCAATAATGTTCGTCGTGTATATGATCTTCCGAATCTCCATGGGATATTCGAAGAAGGTGCTGAGCACGTCCCAATTCTCTTCCCAACTCTTGACGCAGGAAGGATATTGGCTGCACCATTTTTCTGCAAAGTTTTTCAGTTGTTGTATGGCCTCGTCTTCTGTCACTGCCGTGTAGATTTTCTTCAGATCGGCAACGACTTGACGGATGTCTTTGTAGCTAACATATTTGGTAGAACTGCGAATCTGGTGCACGATGCAGCGCTGCAGCCTTGCCTTGGGATAGACCGCCTCAATCGCCTGGGGCATTCCACAGAGACCATCGGTGCAGAACAGATAAACATCCAAAACTCCTCTGCTTTTCAGGTCATTCAACACATTTAGCCAAAATTTGCTGCTCTCGTGCTCTCCAATCCAGACACCTAAGATATCCTTCTGACCGTCCATCGTGATACCCAGCACTACATAGGCAGCCTTGGTCACATATCGGTGATCCTCCTTGACCTTGTAGTGGATAGCATCCATAAAGATAAATGGGTAGACCGGTTCCAGCGGGCGATTTTGCCAGGCTGTAACTTCTGGCATAATTTTCTCACTGATCTTTGTGACCAACTCAGGAGAAATGTCCACGTCATACAGGCTCTTGATCTGCTCTGCAATATCCCGCTGGCTCATCCCGCAGGCGTATAGGGCCAGAATCTTGTCCTCCATCCCCTCCGCATTCCGACTATACTTGCCAATAATCTTTGGCTCAAAGCTGCCGTTGCGGTCACGCGGGACCCTGATGTCAATCTCGCCTAACTGGGTTTTTACTTTCTTCCGGGAATAGCCGTTGCGGTAATTCCTGGGTTGATCTCCTGCTGTAGGGGCAGAACGCTGGCATCTTTCATGACCGAGTTCCTCCTCCATCTCCACTTCCATCACCTGCTGAATGACGTCTCGGAACATCTCTTTCATAGCTTGCATGATGTCGGCTGTGCTGGTAAAGTGTTGGCTTTTCACGTATTCCCGTAATAAATCCTGTGGTACTCTCTGCATGATTAATGCAGTACGCCCTGAATATCTCTGTACGTAACGTTCATTCTCGGCATCTCATTCTCGATGTTTCTCACGCTGTCGTCACCTCGCTTTTACCGTATACGGTTTGTTGTGCTTATATATTACTACCGCCAAAGGTAAAAGTCAATAGATTTTTTGTAATTTTTTTACCGAATCCGGTAATTTTTTTCTTGAATACATAAGACGTATGATATATAATAGTATTAAGAAAGGAGGTGGGCGTAAGATGTGGCTGGACAAGCTAAAGTCCCTTAAAAGGCAGAGCGGCAAAACGATAGATCAGATTTCGGCAGAATCAGGAATATCGAAAGGGACGGTAAACAAAATTTTTGCCGGGCAGACAAAAGACCCGCAATACACCACACTAAAAGCTATCGTAAATTGTCTTGGTTTTACGGTTGACGATTTGGACGAAAATGACCCGCCCAGTCAAGATGTGCCTGACTTGGGCGGGTCTGTGGAAATGGAAACGTTTGTAAACATTTTGAAATTGTGCGGAATAAAAATACCCGAAAATTCGGACATATCAGATGGCGATTATCGGTTTTTATCCGCTATGATGTCCGCAGTGCGCGATTGGTTTAACAAGTAACACATTAGCGCAAGCGTCTGTTTTGGATTTGGTGTTGCATTTAATTGTTGTAACAGCCGTTCAAGATTTTTCCTATGCGCCGGAGCTTCTTGCTCCGGCATTTTTCTTTCTTCTTCCATTATGTATCACTTCCAATCAATGATTTACGGAACATTTATTATTTCATCCTTCATCTATATTTTAGCAGTTTTTACTTTAATTTCCACGTTTTTATCAAAATGTCCGGGATCACGGACATTATTGTACGGGCTATCGAACAGTTGCCACATCTGACAGTCCAGCGCAGCGGCTATGCGTTCCAGCTGTGCCAGTGTAGGTGATAGTTTTGCGTTTTCTATATCGTTTAGTGTGGTTTTGGATATTCCGCACTTTTTCGATAGTTTGCGCAGCGAATATCCCCTGCAATTCCGCATTTCCCAAATTTTTATGACTATCATGCAAATATTATGCGCTGCGACCAGCAGCATGTCATTGCCAAAATTATGGAAAATTATAAAATTTATGTTAATTTCAATTGAAAAATTTGGTGTAAATATGTATAATTTAGACAGCCATAGTGCAAAAAAAGCAAAACGGAGGGAACTAAAAATGAAACGAAAATTGGCAATGATTATGGCATCTGCAATGCTGGTGGCTATGCTGACCGCTTGCGGCGGGTCTGGAAGCACGGACACAAACACCAGCGCTGCACAGGACGCCGGAAGTGCGCAGGCTGCACAGCAGGAAACGCCGAAGGAAGACGCCGCTGCTTCGGCATCCGAAGGCAATCTGGGTGACTACCATGTAAAAATTCTGGATGCAGAAACCGGGTTGACGGACTACGAAGGAAACCCGGTAATCGGTGTAAAATATGAATACACCAATAACGGGAAGGAAAACATGATGTTTGACGCTGCCGTTAATGCACAGGCGTTTCAGGACGGCGTACAGCTGGAGCTTGCGTTTATGGATGAATTTTCTGACGAATACGAAAACGCGTCCAAGGAAATCAAGACCGGGGCAACACTTACCTGCGAACTGTATTATGTATTGACAAGTGAATCCGAAGTTGAAGTTGAAGTCACGGAACTGATTTCACTTGGCAACGACAAGCTGGAAAAAACATTTACGGTTAACTGATAAATGAAAACCCCGCCCTGGCGTTGCGGCACCAGGACGGGGCGGAGGTGAAAATTTCTTGTCGATGGAAATTTCACCCTTTTATTTTACTACACTTTTTGCGAAAAGTAAATAAAAGGAGATAAATATTATGGCAGATATTTTTACCCGAAAACGCGGCAAGACGTGGCAGTACCGGTTTTACGGGGCTAATATAAATGGGAAACGTCAGGAAATCAGTAAAGGCGGGTTCCGCACCAAAAAAGAGGCGGAAATTGCCGGAAACAAGGCGTTTGTGGAATACAATCAAGCTGGGCGGCACTTTGTACCGTCTGAAATTTCGGTAGCCGACTATTTTGACGAATGGATTG
Source organism: Butyricicoccus porcorum (assembly GCF_002157465.1). Lineage (GTDB taxonomy): Bacteria > Bacillota > Clostridia > Oscillospirales > Butyricicoccaceae > Butyricicoccus_A > Butyricicoccus_A porcorum. Next base: position 40,945 of record NZ_NHOC01000011.1, on the reverse strand, counting down.
CGCTGCGATCCGTCGAATTGAAGAAAACCACCATAGAAGGGTATAAAAAGCGGATCAGGAACTATATCCTGCCCGTGATCGGCAAATACAAATTGAAAGCGGTGACGGCATCCACCTTGCAAAAACTGCTGAATGATATGTTTACGCAGGGATTCAGTCGGAACACGCTGACTAACATAAAGGGCATCCTTACCAGCGCGTTTGGATATGCCGTGGAGCCCATGCACTATATACAAATATCCCCAATGTCCGGGGTTCGGCTGCCTTCCACCCGCGCAACCCCACCGGTTCCGCAGCGCAAGAAAGTCCGGCGCGCGATTACCGAAACGGAGTGGGACAGGCTGATCGGTCGCTTCCCCGCCGGATCATCGTGCTATCTGCCGCTGATGCTGGGATATCATTGCGGGTTGCGACTGGGGGAAGTGTTCGGTTTGACGTGGGATGATATTGATTTTGATACCCGCACGCTGACAGTCAACCGGCAGGTGCAGGAGATCAATGGACACTGGACGCTGGTACTGCCGAAATACGAATCTGTCCGCACGATTACATTGGACAGCCAAATGTTGAATGCCCTGCGGGACGCGCAGAATCGTCAGCAACAGGCGCAATTAGACTATGACGATTATTATACCTACCTGTATTTAGATTCGTCAGGTGCGATCTCCGGGGCGCAGAACGGCACGCCCGTATATCTGGTAAATGTGCGCGAAAACGGCGAATACATTCAGCCACGCGTAACACAGCACTTGTGCAAAGTCGCGCACCGCGAACTGGGAATGCCGGAATTTGATTTCCACACGTTGCGGCATACGCATACAACGATGTTAATTGAAGCCGGCGTTTCGCCGCTGGTCGTGCAGGAACGGCTGGGACACAAAAATATACAAACCACGCTGGGAATTTATGCTGAGGTAACGGACACCATGCGTGACATTGCCGGAAGCTTGATAGATCAAATTTACAACAAATAAAAAGACCGCACCCATTGACCGCAGATAAAAATTTTGCGGTCACGGTGCGGTCAAATTATTTATGCCAGAAATGAAGCTACCGAAAAAGTTTCAAAAGAAAGCGGATTACTTGTTCATAGCAGCAGCTACGTCAACTGCAACAGCAACGGAAGCGCCAACCATCGGGTTGTTGCCCATGCCCAGGAAGCCCATCATTTCGACGTGTGCCGGAACGGAGGACGAACCTGCGAACTGTGCATCGGAGTGCATGCGGCCCATGGTATCGGTCATGCCGTAAGAAGCCGGGCCAGCTGCCATGTTGTCCGGATGCAGGGTACGGCCCGTGCCGCCGCCGGAAGCAACAGAGAAGTACTTCTTGCCCTGCTCAATGCATTCCTTCTTGTATGTGCCTGCAACCGGATGCTGGAAGCGGGTCGGGTTGGTGGAGTTACCAGTGATGGAAACGTCAACACCCTCATGATGCATGATAGCAACGCCTTCACGGACATCGTCAGCGCCGAAACAGCGAACCTTGGAGCGCTCGCCGTCAGAGTATGCGATCTCGCGAACAATTGCCAGCTCGCCGGTGTAGTAATCGAACTTGGTCTGTACGTAAGTAAAGCCGTTGATGCGGGAGATGATCTGAGCCGCATCCTTGCCCAGGCCGTTCAGGATAACACGCAGCGGCTCCTTGCGAGCCTTGTTTGCGGAACGTGCCAGACCGATTGCGCCTTCTGCAGCAGCGAAGGACTCATGGCCTGCGAGGAATGCAAAGCACTTGGTCTCCTCACGCAGCAGCATAGCAGCCAGATTGCCGTGGCCAAGACCAACCTTGCGGTCGTCTGCAACGGAACCCGGGATGCAGAATGCCTGAAGGCCGATGCCCAGCGCTTCCGCAGCTTCCGCAGCAGTCTTAACGCCCTTCTTGATTGCGATTGCAGCGCCTACGGTGTATGCCCAGCAAGCGTTCTCAAATGCGATCGGCTGTACAGAGCGAACGGTAGCTGCCGGATCAATGCCCTTTTCCTTGCAGATTTCGGCACACTCTTCTACGCTGGAGATGCCGTACTCAGCGAGGACGCCATTGATTTTATCAATTCTTCTTTCGTAACTTTCAAATAAAGCCATGATCTACTGTCCTCCCTTACTCTGCACGCGGATCGATGAACTTGACACCCTCAGCGAAGCGGCCATAGGTGCTGGTGTTCTTCTTCATTGCTTCTGCCGGCTCAGTACCCTTGCGGATTGCTTCCATCATCTTTCCAAGATGGACGAACTCATAGCCGATTACGAGATTGTCCTTATCCAGTGCAAGGCGGGTGACATAGCCCTCTGCCATTTCCAGATAACGGGTGCCCTTTGCCTTGGTGCCGTACATGGTACCAACCTGGCTTCTCAGGCCCTTGCCGAGATCTTCCAGGCCAGCGCCGATCGGCAGGCCGTTCTCGGAGAATGCGGTCTGGGTGCGGCCGTAAACGATCTGGAGGAACAGCTCACGCATTGCAACGTTGATTGCGTCACATACGAGGTCAGTGTTCAGTGCTTCCAGCAGCGTCTTACCCGGCAGGATCTCCGAAGCCATTGCTGCGGAATGGGTCATACCAGAGCAGCCGATGGTCTCAACGAGTGCCTCCTCGATGATGCCGTTCTTGACATTCAGGGTCAGCTTACATGCGCCCTGTTCCGGTGCACACCAGCCGACGCCATGGGTCAGGCCGCTGATATCCTTGATTTCCATTGCCTGAGTCCATTTTCCCTCCTGCGGGATCGGAGCCGGGCCATGGTATGCGCCCTTAGCTACCGGACACATGTTTTCCACTTCTACGGAATAAAGCATAGTTTTTTTCCTTTCCTGAAACAGATTCTCCCCTTCCACACACTGGAAGGAAAGGCTTCATGCTGAAAATGGAGCTTTCGTCGCAAAAAAAGCTGATAACCCGCATATGCCCTGCCAAAGTCATCAGCACAAAACGGAGAAACCGTATTTGCAGATGCAACAAAAAGTCACGTTTCGCTTTGGCAATATCTTACCATGCCGCAAAAATTTTGTCAACCTGCGCGCATCTGTCATCATGTACTTTTGGAACAGGTTGAGCCGACTTTTTTACGATTTTTGACGGTTTTCCGTCACTAAATTAACCAAAACAGCAACGTATTAAAACCACAATTTAACCATTTGATCCCTTTGGATACAAAAAAAGAAGCGGATTGCCCGCTTCTTTTCCCGTTATTCAAAATTTTTGTAAGCTGTTATGCATAATTCCACTTATCCGTCATGACGGCATCGACCAGCGTTTCCCGTGCAAAAACATGGGTCAGCAATCCGGTTCGCAGTGCGCCTGCGAGTGCTCGCGGGCTGACGTCTGCCGCACACAGGCCGATGACCTGCCGGCACTTCGCCAGCTTCTCCAGCGGGATATGTACCAGATAATCCGATTCCGGACGGATAAACCGGCCATTGATGTCATACGAATACGCTACCATATGACCAACCGTGCGGTTGTCCTGCACCAGCGGACAATCCACATCGACCGCTGCAGTTGTCTCATGGATGCCGACAACTGCCATATCCAACTGATCCCACTGTTCAGAGATTGCGCGGTAATGGCTGGTTTCAGACAGCAGATTCCGCTCATTCATGTCAGCCGGGAAGGCCGGAGTGTACAGGAATTTCGGCTGTGCACACAGTCCCTCTGCAATGATGCGGACGTTTTCATCTGTGTGAAACCGGCGCGATGAGACGCTGCTGTTTCCGACCAGTGGACACACCGTCTGAACCGAGCTCTGCCGGGGCGGAACGCGCTCCAGCAACGAAGTCAGCGCGCCGATGATGGTGCCCCAGCCAATGCCCAGTGCCTTCGGCTGCTCCGCTTCAATATACTCCAGCAGCTTCTGTGCCAAGTTGAAATCACTCATGCTGTTGTTTTCCGCTTCCGGGATCAATACGCCTCCCTGAAGGCCATAGCGCTGGCACAGACGTCCCAGCAGCGCATCCACATCACATACAGGCTGATGCACACGTATCTCCACAATGCCCAGATCTCTGGCCTCCCGGAGCATGCGGCTGACGAGCGGACGGGACACATGCAACAGATCGGCGATTTCGCCTTGTGTCCGATCCTCCTCATAATACATATGAGCGACCCTGGAAAGCCGCTCTATTTTGTTTTTCCTGTAGTTCATTTTGCATCTCCACCATTCACGAACATGCCTACAGCCAGACTATACACCCCGGACAGACCTCCACCCCCGTCCGATGCAAGCTGTAAAGCATTCAGAGAAGAATTCGAGCTGATCCTTCCCATTGCGTGCAGGCCGCGGTTTCCGCCGCAAGCCGTTCCCTGTTTTCCCTAGGTGTCCTATTACCTTATATACTATCATAAGTATAGCATTTTTTTAATAAAATATCAATAAATCCGTCTATACTTTTACAAAAAATGCGCTATTTTTTTGCGCTCAGGGTGCCATTTTATGTTAAAAATGTGCCTACGAGCTGACAGAATTAACTTTTTCCAATGCTTTTTTCCGTTCGCATATTCATTTTCTGCTCTGCGCCCCTTTTTGGGGTTGGACAGTGCCGCCAATCTCTCTCCATATCCGATTTTCAGCCTGTTTCCCGTCCCGCACGACAGCAGCCGACCAATTTTTTCTTGACAGCCGGAGTGCTTCATGATATGGTAAACAAGATATAAGGGAGTAGTCAGCGCACGGCGTAACTGAGTCAACATACTGGAACACCGGTTCCTGGCTTTGTTTGAAATGACGAGACTTATCTGTAGTACTTGCCGCAGATAGGGTTCGTCTTTTTGTATGTCCCGATCTCCGGCAAAATTCCACAATTTTCGGAAAACAAGGAGCAAATGACATGAATTTATTTGAACTGTTTATTCTGGCGGTCGGCCTTTCCATGGACGCTTTTGCCGTTTCTGTCTGTAAGGGGCTGTCCGTGCGGCAGATCAAACCCAGGCATGCTTGTATTGTCGGCGCATACTTTGGCGGCTTTCAGGCGCTGATGCCGCTCATCGGCTTTGTGCTCGGCGTGCAGTTCCAGCGCTATATCGTCAGCATCGATCACTGGATTGCCTTTATCCTGCTGTTGCTGATCGGTGTAAACATGATCCGTGAATCGCGCGGCGATGCGGAAGAGCTGAACGACTCGTTCACCTTCCCAACCATGCTGCCGCTTGCAATTGCAACGAGCATCGATGCACTGGCCGTCGGCGTCACGTTCGCCTTCCTCCAGGTCAACATCCTGCCCGCCGTGCTGTTCATCGGCTGCACAACCTTTGTCCTGTCCGCAATCGGCCTCAAAATTGGCAATGCCTTCGGCGTCCGCTATAAATCACGCGCCGAGCTGTGCGGCGGTATTGTGCTCATCCTGATGGGATGTAAGATCCTGCTCGAGCATCTTGGATTTCTGCCGTAATCCCTCACTGAAAAAAATGCACTGCGCCGCCGGTAAACCGGCGGCGCATTTCTTTTACATTCCGGTCACACTTTCGTCACAGCAGGTTCGTTGACAGTCCTTTCGTGTCACGGTATAATAAAAACAACGGGGAAACACCGTAAAATCCTCAGTTTTTGCAGTTTTTCCCAATTACAGAGAAAGAATTGAGAGATATGATAGAAAACAACGTAGAACAGTTTACAAAGCTGATCCCGCAGAAAACCGACCTCGTGGGTTTCGCATCCATGGCGGAATCCTTTCAGCGTCTGATGACCTATTACCGCTGTGCGATCATGGAGGTGGAGACAAAATTCCGCGTGCTCGATGTCCAGCTGTCCCTGAACAGTGAAAACAACCCGATTGAAACCATCAAAACCCGCCTCAAACGTCCGGAAAGCATTGCCGCAAAAATCCAGCGGCGCGGCCTTCCATTTACACTGGAAGCCATCGAAAACAACCTGTTTGATATTGCAGGGGTTCGTGTCATCTGCTCGTTCCCCGAGGACATCTACCGTCTCGCAGACAGCCTGCTGCGGCAGGATGATGTCACGCTGATCGAGCGCAAGGATTACATCCAGAATCCCAAACCAAACGGCTACCGCAGCCTGCATCTCATCATTGAAATCCCTATTTTCCTGCAAAATGAAAAGCGCATGATGAAGGTGGAGGTGCAGCTGCGCACCATTGCCATGGATTTCTGGGCGAGCCTGGAGCACAAGCTGCGGTATAAAAAAGATATCCGCAATGTGGAGCATTACGACCAGATCTCCCAAAAGCTCAAAGCCTGTGCCGAAATGAGTGCCACGCTTGACAGCCAGATGGAGGCCATCCGCAACCAGATCGAAGGCATCTGAACCAACAGCAGCATACAATAAGACCCGCCGGTTGGAGTTCTGGCGGGTCTTGCTTCGTCTTGGAGTATAAAGAGAGAGTGGCTCGCTTTCAGGGGGATTATGCCAGTACCAGCGGCGAGAAGATAATGTACATCAGGACAACAACTGCAATGCCTGCAATGGCCCAATATTTGCCCGTCTTCCAGGGTGTCATATCCAGAACCTTTGCGTCCGGCATCTCCCAGTCGGTCTTGCGCGGTGCAGCCTTGATGCAGACGAAATAAATGATGCATTCGAGGACAAACAATGCAAAAACGACATACAGATAATGGAACTGGCTGAAAAACGGGATGACCTTGGTCAGTCCATACAGTACCATATGTACCGGAACAATGATCTTCGGCGCGATGGCCGGTGCCTTCTTGCTCAGCAGACCGAACAGGACAGCGGTCAGCAGCGGCATGGAGAAGAAGTCCGCCCAGATGGCGCCCTTCTGACCCTCTGCGAGGTTCTTGCCGCCAAGGGAGTGATTCACCCGGGAGAAAGCTGGATTACTCGTAATCTACCCAGCATGCGCCATTGTTTGCCGATTCAACGCACTTTTCAATCCACTTCACGCCCTGTGCACCCGACTCGACGTTCGGATACCAGAAGTCGCCGTATTCTTCGCCGTTATTCGCCGCGTCCATTGCGACAGCAAATCTGCGGTACAGATTTGCCCATGCCTCGAACAAGCCTTCCGCATGACCGCCGCCGATGCGATCCTCGACACGTGCTTCCGGATACAGATAGCCTGCACCGCGCTCCAGCGTGCGTACCGGCTCGCCTTCGATTTCATAGGTCATCTGATTCGGACGCTCATCATCCCACTCAATGGATGCCTTGGAGCCGACGACACGGATCTTATGGCCATGGCGTGCGCCGCAGTTGATGGAGCTTGCCCAGCAGTATACCTTTGCGCCCTCCTGGACAGACTTGCTGCCCTTCAGTCTCATGATGACGAATGCATTGTCCTCCAGCTCACGGCCTTCGACGAACGAATCCTTGGTGCACATCAGGTTGTCGATCTTCATATCCGGGATCATCGCCTCGATGATGAACAGCGGATGGGTGCCGACATCGCCCAGTGCAAAGGACGGACCTGCCTTGGTCGGATCAAAACGCCACTTGGCTGCCGGGTTGGTCTCCTCAATTTTGTAGTTGTAGCCGCCGAATGCAAAGCTCATGTTGATGACACGAATATCGCCGAGGTCGCCGTGCTGAATCATCTGGCGTGCCTGCTGAATCATCTGGTGGCCGGAGTAGCCATAGGTGACACCGACAACGCGGTTCTTTTCCTTTGCGAGGGCAACCAGCTCTTCTGCCTCCTCAGAGGTGAAGCACAGCGGCTTCTCGCAGACAACGTGCAAACCTGCTTCCAGGGCAGCCTTGCAGACGGTGTAATGCATGCCGTTCGGGGTAGCGATGGAAACAGCCTCAATGCCGTCCTCACGCTTTGCCTCTTCCTCAAACATGGTCTTATAGTCCGGATAGCAGCGGTCCGGTGCGACACCCAGCTCTGCGGCAAACGCCATGCCGCGTTCCGGATTGATGTCAAATGCACCTGCAACCAGCTGGAAATTGTTGTCGCGCAGCGCTGCGGAACGATGAATGTAGCCGATCTGGCTGCCCTTGCCGCCGCCGACCATTGCCCAGCGAATCGGATGATCCAGTACCTTGGAACCGTTAATCATAGTCATTTCCTCCTCAAACTCAGAATCCCAAACGGACTCGCTTATGTCAGATTACATGCTTCACATTGTGTTTGCTCAGATTGTGTACGTTATTCAGATTGCGTAGCCGACCGACTTGAGATAATCCACGCTGCGCTTGACATCACGCAGGGACGTATCGGAGTTGCGCGGGTCACGCTCCTGTTCGATGGTAATGTAACCGCTGTAACCGATTTCCTCCAGTGTCCTCTTGATTGCCGGATAATCGAGCGCGCCGGTGCCGATCGGGCACATTGCGCCCTTGCCGCAGCCATCAAAGAAACGGATGTGCTCACCGAGAACCTCACGGTAAACCTTCTCATTGACATCCTTGAAATGGACATAATCCAGCTTGTCCTGATACTTTTTCAGGTACTCGACGGGATCCATGCCGGAGTAATACAGATGACCGGTGTCGAGGCAGAGGCCTGCAACCTCATACGGGATATCGCGGGTAATCCGCTCGATGTCGTCAGCGAATTCAATATACGTACCGGCATGCGGATGGATAACCGGGCGGACGCCCCAGCTGTTTGCGCGGTCGCAGACAGCGCGGACATTCCCGACGAATGCTGCCCATTCTTCGTCGTTCATGCGCGGTGCACGGTCGAAATGACCTGCCGCGAAGTCGCGCTCATCATGGCCCCAGTCCATGACAGTCAGGTACGGGGTCGGCCACTTCTGTCCCTCATGTACCGGCAGCTTCGGCATCTTCGGATCGGTAATCAGCTTGCAGATATCATCGACTGCCTGAAGGACGCTCGGCTGGTTGGCAGGATCGACAAGATCATGGAAAATCGTGCCAACGACAATGGCAAGACCGTTCTTCTCCAGTTCTGCCGCAACGGTATCGACGTCGTTCGGGATATATCCCCACGGGCCAAGCTCAATGGCACGGTAGCCTGCCTGGCTCGCCTCGGAAAGGACTCTCTGCCAAGGCGGCAGATACGGATTCTTTGGATCATCAACACCCCAGCAGCTCGGTGCTCCACAAATATTCATACTCATAGCTTACACACTCCTTATCATCCTCTAAGTCTTTGTTGCGGCAGAAAACACGGTATCTTGTTGTCACCCCATATATTCCCGGGTTTTTACACGATTTTACGTTTCTCCCGCTGTGTTTGTATCCTGTCTTCATTGATTGACTGTGTTGTTTTCCTGTGTTATGCTTTTATTATACTCCTATTTTAGCGGCTGACCTCTAGTAAGTTGTCTGGATGACCGCTTGTTTTGCCGTTATTCTGCACAAATTTCAGCTTCAATTTTTGAACACTACACTATCTTGTTGTCATTTGCGTGTGAAAGGAGCAAAAGCCCATGAACGAAGCGAACGCTGCCCTCGCAAACATCTTTGAAGGCAACCGTCTTCCCACACTGGTTTATGCAAACCGGCAGGACTACGGGCGCGAAAAACACGACCGCCCCATGCACGGGCACGACTCGCTTTGCGAGCTGCTGCTGTGTTATCGCGGCTTCGGCACCTATAATATCGATTCCTTTTCCTATATGATCCAGGAGGGCGATCTCATCTATTACAATGCGGGTGAGCTACACGAAGTCGTGTCCAATTATGACACGGAAATCGGCACATACTGCTTTGGCTTTTCTGATGTACACTTCCGCGGGATGCCGAAAAATCACTTCATCCCGCAGGACAGCCCGCATGTGCGTCCGTCACAGAGCATGTTCTGCTTCCTGCGCGATCTCGCGGAGCAGATTCTTGACCGCTATAACAGCAATCCGTTTGACCAGGTTACGGTACAGCTTTTGGGAGCATCCCTGCTCATGCTGGCGGCGCAGATGCCGACCACGCCGCAAGAAGAACATATCTCCGACACCGCTTCCCAACTGACCACCCGCATCAAGGAATACATCGATGCGCATTACACCGAACCGCTCAAGCTGGAGAATATTGCACAAGCTCTGTCGTGTTCTGTCCCCTATCTCGCGCACACGTTCAAGGACGCAACCGGCTACTCTCCCATCCAATACGCCATCCGCCGCCGCATCGGGCTTGCGCAGACGCTGCTGATCTCCAGCGACTACTCCGCAACGCGCATCGCGACCATGGTCGGCTATGACAACACGAACTATTTCAATTCACTGTTCACCCGCATTGTCGGCACCACGCCGATCCGATACCGCAAAAAATACCTCGAATCGCTGCACGGCGAGCGCGATCAGATCTGAATTAGCACTCTCTTATCGAGAGTGCTAATTTTAACAATTTTGTCACATTTTTTGCGAATTTTATTCACAATCCACTTCTATACTATAGTCATACAAAAAAAGAGCGCACCGAAAGTACAAACCACCGGGCGCAGAAGAAGGAAGGCGTGTCCCGTGACACAGTTCATCTTTACCTGTTGTTAGCACTTAGCTTGTCTAATTGCTAGCACACCGTGCCATCCCCCCATTTTACTTCACATCACTTTGATTACTTTATTACGAAAGGACAATGACTTATGTTTGGAATGATTCCGTTTGAATACCGTGACCACAATCTGTTTAACGCATTTGACAACTTCGAGCGCAGCTTCTTCGGCAACAGCAATGTTGACCTGCCTGCATTTCGCACCGATATCCGCGACGCGGGTGACAAGTATCTGCTCGATGCCGAATTGCCGGGCTTCAACAAGGAAGACATCAGCCTCGACATCAAGGATGGCATCCTGACCATTTCTGCCGAGCACAACGAAAGCAATGACCAGAAGGACGACAATGGCAACTACATCCGCCGCGAACGCCGTTACGGTTCGTTCCGCCGTTCCTTCGACATCTCCGGCATTGATGAGAATGCAATTTCCGCATCCTATCAGAACGGCATCCTTCAGCTGACCCTCCCGAAGGCACAGCAGGTTCTGCCGCAGAGTCACCGGATTGCCATTGAGTAAGTTTTTCTTCCTACAATCTTTTGGATCTCATTACCACCTCCATGCATTGATATGAAAGAGGAGCAGGTTTCCGTTTTTCCGGTTACCTGCTCTTCTTATTTGCCTTATTTTACCGTCTTTTTCTGATGATACACAAAAAACAGTGCTGCCGCGACAAGCAGAACGGCAACCAGCACATACAGGAAGCACATGCCGCCGCGAATTCCGATGTGGTCGGCAATCGTGCCGATGGCGCTCTGTGTCAATGCCGCGCCGATGCCCGGAATGGCAATGAACATACCCATGCACATCGGGTATTTCTCCATCAGGTTTTCGCTTCCGCCCAGTGCCGTGCCGTACATGCCTGCCATGAACAGGCCGAGGCCGATCGCACTGACCGTCATCGGAACCAGCGTATGGCTCATCATCAGCCCGGTAAAGCACACTGCGACACCGAGCGACATCACCGCAATCATATGGTGCGGGCGGAACCGCGTGGACAGCCAGGCGCTTGCAAACCGCCCGACCAACAGGGCTCCCCAGAGCGCAGTTGCCAGCAGCTGTGCCGTCGATTCCTTCGCGACGCCGGAATCGACAAAATAAGTGACCAGCCAGCCCATGACCGAGCCCTCAATGGCAAGATAGCTCATGATAAGCGCTGCGCACAGCCAGAATATTTTTGTGCGGAAAAAGCCGAAGTCTACTGTTCCGCTGTCCTCGTTGCTTACAGAATCCTCCGGTCTGATCTCAACGCGCATGCCATGCAGAAACATCACAATACCGACTGCAATTGTGATGGCAAATGCCAGACGCCATGATGTGCCGCACACCATGGCGACCAGCGGCGCCGCACAGGCACCGACAGCAAAAAATGCCTGCGCCAGATTGAGCAGGCTCGCATTGCTGCCTGACATCGTGCTGACAAGCTGGTTTCCAAAATTGCACGTGCTGCCCTTGCAGATGCCGGTGAGCAGCATGGCAAACAACAGTACAAACGGATTGCCTGTCACCATCATCAGTGCGAGTCCGACAAACGCCAGAATGCCGAAGCCAAGATAAACTGCCTTGACGGAAAGCCGCTGTGCAATCATGCTGACACACACACCGGTAACCAGATAGCCAATCTGCTGCGCGGACATCATCAGTCCGCCAATGCGGTAACTGATGCCATAGTCCGCCTTGATGGACGGCAGTGCCGAACCGATCAGAATCAAATACAGTCCCATTGCAAAATATGCAATGAAAAAGTCGTAAATCAGGTAACGCTGCCGTTTCGACATATCTTTCAGTCTTTTTCCCTTCATGTTTCTTTCCTCCCCTTCTGTTGCGATTATATCACGGCGGAATACGGGAAGTCTATCACAATATCGACATATCACTGGTACAAAACCGGATAAAAAACGGACGGACTCCAAAGGAATCCGTCCGCTGTCGTTTATTCAATGCTCTGTCTGCCGTCGAGCGCACGCATCAGCGTGACCTCGTCGATATATTCCAGCTGACCGCCGACCGGAATGCCATATGCCAGACGGCTGATGCGGATGTGGAACGGCTTTAACAGCCGCGCCAGATACATCGCTGTCGCTTCACCCTCCGTGTCCGGATTGGTTGCCAGGATAACCTCCTGGATGTCCTCCTCCGCGACGCGGTGCAGCAACTCACGAATGCGCAAATCATCCGGGCCGATGTGGTTGAGCGGCGAAATTGTGCCGTGCAGCACGTGGTACAGCCCATGATATTCGCGCGTCTTCTCGAACGCCAGTACATCCTTCGGGTCGGCAACCACGCAGATGGTATGCGTGTCGCGCGCCGGATCGGAACAGATCGGGCACAGCGCCTCATCCGTCAAATTCTGGCATTTCGGGCACAGGTGTACGGTCTGCTTGGCATTGGTAATTGCCTGTGCCAGCGCATCCGCCTGTTCCTTCGGCAGGTTGAGCACATGAAACGCCAGCCGCTGTGCCGTCTTGCGCCCGATGCCGGGCAGCTTGGCAAACTCATCGATCAGCGTTTCCACCGATGGTGCAAAAAATTTCATGGATGCTTAAAACATGCCCGGCATACCGCCGCCGGTCGCCTGACGCATGATTGCCGCGCTCTCCTCATCTGCGGTCTTGAGCGCCTGATTGACTGCCGTGACAATCAGATCCTCCAGCATTTCGATGTCATCCGGGTCAACAACCTCCGGGTTGAGCTTCAGGCTGACAATCTCATTGGAGCCCTTGACCACCGCGGTGACAGCGCCGCCGCCGGAGGTCGCGGTATATTCCTTCTGCCCCAGCTCTTCCTGTGCCTTGACCATTTCCTCCTGCATCTTCTGTGCCTTCTTAATCATGGCGTTCATGTTCATTCCGCCCATGCCGCCCATAGCGCCGCCTCTGCCGGCCATGCCGCGGCTCTTAAAACCCTTTGCCATTGATATATCCTCCTGTCAATCGTCTATTTCACATGCAATATCCAACTCTCCGGCGCGCCGGATGATATCGTCAACCGGGTTTGCCTTTGTGGACAGCGCACTGACATTGCTTTCTTCCAGTACCTTTACGCGATAGTCCCTGCCCATAACCGTCTGTGCGGCCTGCGCCAGCGCCTGCTTGACGCTGGTCTCGTTGCACAGCTCATACGTAAACGAATCCTCGCACACAACCAGCAGGTCTTTGCCATGCAGCACACCTTTGGCAAAGGTCAGCTGTGCGAATTTGCTCATCGGCAGCAGCTTTTTTGCCGCCAGCGTGATGTCATTCCATTGCGGGCTGCATTCCAGCTTTTCCGGCTGCTTTGGTTTTGCAGGCACCTGCGCGGGTGCATCCATGTCGTCCCAAAGCGGCATGTCTTCATCGCCCGGGGGTGGTGCGTCCAGATCCGACGGAAACCTGTCGTCCGATGGCTGCTGTGCCGCAGGCGCAGCAGCCATAACAGGCACACCGTGCGCGAGCTTTTCCTCCAGCGCATCCACACGCCCGCTCAGCGTATCGTAATCCTCCGCCGTCAGCTGGCACAGCCGCACGACACACAGCTCCGCTTCTATGCGGCGGTTGGCCGCATGCGGCATGCGCGTGAGCGCCTCCTGCAAAATACCGGTATACGCGAGCAGACGCGACGCAGGTACGCCTTCACACAGGCGCTGTACCGTTTTGAGCGAATACGCCGGGGACAGAAGCGTGGAAACATCGCTTTTGCTGGTCTTGACAAGCAGCATGTCGCGGATCAGCCCGAGCAACTGGTCGAGCACCGCACCCAGCTCACGCCCGGCAGTATAGCTCTCCGCCAGCTGGCCGATGGCCGCCGTCAGATCACCCGTCAGGATGTGCTGCATCAGATCAACTGCTGTGTCACCCGCCAGAATTCCGACGCCGGACGCCACATGTTCCTCATCAATCGGCTCACTGCTGCCCGCAGCGGCGCGGTCGAGAATGGACAGTGCGTCGCGCAGCGCACCATCCGCCAGCCGCGCAATCATGCGCGCGCCGCCTTCGGTCAGCGCGATGTGCTCCTGCTCCGCGATTTCAGTCAGTCGGTGCGCGATATCGTGCGGCGAAATGCGGCGGAAATCAAACCGCTGGCAGCGCGATAAAATCGTCGCAGGGACTTTATTGATCTCCGTCGTCGCCAGAATGAACAGCACATGCGCCGGCGGCTCTTCGAGCGTCTTGAGCAGCGCGTTAAACGCGCCCTGTGACAGCATGTGCACCTCGTCGATGATGTACACGCGCATTTTGACCGATGCCGGCGTATAGCGCGTCTCGTCACGGATGTCGCGGATGTTGTCGACGCCGTTATTGGATGCCGCGTCAATTTCCACAACATCGAGCACGCTGCCGTCGAGAATACCGCGGCAGGATGGGCATTCGCCGCACGGATCGCCGTTTTGCAGGTTGGTGCAGTTGACCGCGCGCGCCAAAATTTTGGCGCAGGTGGTCTTGCCGGTGCCGCGCGTCCCGGTAAACAGATAGGCATGCGACAGGCGCCCGCTCTCCAGCTGTGCGCGCAGCGTATCGGTGATATGCTGCTGTCCCACAACGTCGGCGAACCGGGTCGGGCGCCATTTGCGGTACAATGCCTGGTACATGCGTCTCTCCTCTCCCGAAAATCGGAAAAACGGGCAATCGAAATTGCCCGTTTGTTTGCTGTTTCGCATGGAGAGAACGGTGCTCCGCGCGACCGCGCACCGGCCGTTGAACGAAACGTAATACCTGGTACCCGTACCGTCCGGCTCAGACTCGGTGTTCCCGCGGCACACACCGGGTTCTGCTTAATGCTGCTCGGTTCCCCGCCTGACATGGTTCACAGTCCGATGTTGCGCAGGACCGAATCTTCATCGCCTTCCGATCCGGGTCAAACAATACACGCGCCGCCCGCGGGCCGGGATTCACCCCTGCTATAGCGGATTGCAGGTACAGGACACCGCTGCCGTCCCGGCTAGCGCAGCCACGCGGAGCATCGTTTTCCCACATGCAAGGATATTATACTATAGAAAGCACCTCAATGCAATCAATTTCTTTTATTTGGAATTATTTTTCGCATAATAATCACATTTCAGCAGCAGATTGCTGATGTCAATAAAGTCTTGTGCGGTCTGATTCATCGCGTCGAGATCGACCTGCTCCGCCGCGCCGTCATAAAATTCCTTTACCACTGCGCCATCGCGGTACAACACGCCGCCACTGATCCAGTCGCCGTCCGGGAATATCGCATAGCCGTCATAGCTGTCGTCAAACGCATCGCGTCCGAGGTAATCATACTCGCCCTGCATGCCGAACAGGTTACACACGGTCGGCAGGATATCCGCCGTGTTCAGCGTCTTGTCCACTGTCACCGGCTGCATGCCGTCCGCCCAGATAAAGCACGGCGTTTTTTCCACCAGCAGCGTATCGTCCACGCCGGATTCCTCATACAGCTTCTCCTTATCCGTCATGCCATATACATAGTGGTCGGTAAACGCGACAATAACTGTATCGTCCAGATGCCCGGTTTCCTCCAGCTTGTCGCGGAGCGCACCGAACATGTCGTCCACCAGCTTCGCCTTTGCCTGTAGGCAGTCTACCTCCTCATGTCCGGTCTTGCCCTTGAATTCCGGATACTGCTCCAGCGCGTACTGGCTCAGTTCATCGTCATAGGTATACGGCATATGCGCCGAACGCGTAATCAGGAAGCTGCAAAACTGCCCGCTCTCGCTGTCTCCGCCGAAAAACTTTTCACATACCGCCTCGTTATCCAACGGGAAGGTATCGCTGAACAGCGCAGCGTCTGTGCTGTCCGACACATAGTCGGCATAGCTGACATATTCTTCAAACCCCATCGCCGGATGCATGACGCCGCGGTTGTAGAAAATCGGCTGATTGTAATGGAACGATTCGGCGGAATACCCCCGCGCCCGGAACAGACTCGGCAGGCTCTGCGAGAAATCATTCGTGCAGTAGGAAAACGCCAGATTGCCATCGGTCGGCAGGTAAATGCCTGTGTTGACACAGAACTCGGTGTTGAACGTGCGCACGCCGCCATAGCCCGGCGTATACATGTCGGTAAAATTGATGCCCTCTCCCATCATGCGGCAGATATTGGGCGTCAGATCCTCGTCAATCAGCCAGTCATCCATGCTCTCCATCAGCACGACGATCACATTTTTTCCTTCAAACAAACCGGTCATTTCGTTGGTTTGCACATCCCCGCGCGCATCGAAATAGGCATCAATGGTCTCGCGGTTCTGCTCCAGCTCTGCGGCATAGGCAGGCGTGTGCGGCACGATGAAATGCTTGTAAACATCGCGCATGGTGTACTGATACAGGCCGCAGATGCGGTAAACCTTGCGCGCGTCATACATGATATCGTAGGTTCCCTCGAGCGACAGTGCACGGCGGTATTCGTCCTTCGCACCCCATAGATCCTCATCTGCCCGGAACACCTGTCCCGGCAGGACATACAGACCCGCACAGGCTGCGACGATGATGGCGGCACAGGTCACACGGTGATACCAGCGGCGCCGGGTCGGTGGAACCAGTTTGACACCGACGACACCGATGGCAATCATCAACACAATGGAAATATAAAACCCCTTCGACAGGAAGTCAAATACTGAGTTTGCGAACTCCGCGCCCTCGCTGGCATACCGGATATCTGTCAGCCACATCATTTTTCCAAAAATCTGATAATAGCCTGCCTGTGCGATGGCGTATGCCATCAGGACAAAATACAGCACGCCAAATACGATCTTTCCGCCGCGCCGCGGGAACAGCAGCACGACCGCCGTCAGCAGCACTGCCCACACCACAGAAAAGGCCAGCGGATAGATCAGATCATGGCAGATGTAATGGCGCATAAAGACCTCGAGTCCCATAAATGCCGCCGCCATCCATACGGCACACACAGCGGTGCGCAGCGGGCCGCCGCGCATTCGCTCCTTCCATTTTTGCATACAGGTAAGTACTCCTTTACAATGGCAAGAATGCTGCCGGAACCATTCCGGCAGCATCCCTGCTGAAATCATATAGATACGGGTGTGCACCTCATGACGCGATCAGTTGCTTCCACCAGGCGTGCAGCTGCTCGAGTGCATTCTGCACCTGTGGCTCTGAGGGCTGTTCCGTCGGTGTCGTCGGTTCCTCCGTCGTCGGCTCATCCGTCGTCGGTTCCTCCGTCGTCGGTTCCTCCGTCGTCGGCTTATCCGTTGTCGGTTCCTCCGTCGTATCGTCCGTGTCATCCGGTGTCGTGGTAGGTGTTGTCGTCTTAGGACGCACGATCTTTCTCACATAGTGTCCATTCGGGCTGGAAACACGCTGACCCTCGCCAATCGGATCGTTGGTTCCTTCATAACAGTAGTATTCGTCGGTTACCTCGACATCCAGCGGGAACAGACGCGTCAGGTCGAGCATGGAAACACTGCTGTACCGCCACTTATGCAGGTTACAGGTGTCCTCCGGCACATCGTCCTTGTAGAACCAGCCGGTTTCAATACGGCTTCCGCGCACATCGCCGCGGCAGGCACGCACCGGCTCCAGGCCGCTGTCCAGGCAGTATTCCGCTTCCACGAAATCGCCCTCTGCCGGCTCCTGAAAACTCTTGTCTTCCTTGTCCTCATGCAGTCGATCCATGACCTCCGACCAGACCGCCACCGCCGGGTTGGGTGACAGGCTCGGCAGACCATAGCGTTCGTCATAGCCAAACCATGTGACGCCGACATAATACGGTGTATAGCCCGCAAACCAGCGGTCCTTGTTGTCCGTCGTCGTACCGGTCTTGCCTGCGACGTCGATGCCATTGATCTTTGCCAGCTTGCCGGTGCCGTTTTCAACGGCGTTGGTCAGCAGGTCATTGATATAATACGGCGTAGATTCCGGATGTTCAAACACCTGTGTCGGCGTGTTGTCCTCGTTGGACAGGATGGTCTCGCCGTTCGCATCGACCACCTTGGTATAGCTGATCGCTTCCGAATAATTGCCATAGTTCGCCAACGCAGTATACGCCTGCGCCATCTCGCGCACGGTCGCACCGTCGGTCAGGCCGCCGAGCGCCATCGGCGCGTAATCGATATCCGCATTCTCCAGCGTCGTAAAGCCGAGCTTTTCGGTCAGGAAATTATAGGCAGACTGCGGAGTCAGCATCTTGAGCACCTGAACCGCAACGGTGTTGGTAGAATCCGCAACGCCCTGCATAATGGTCGTCTGGCCGTCATAGCGGCGGTTTTCGTTTCTCGGCCACGCCGTGCCGCTGTTGTTGAACACCGGCATGTCGGTGACGACCGAATAGGGCGTAATAAGACCCTGATCAATTGCCGGTGCATAGGTGCTGATCGGCTTGATGGACGAGCCGGGTGACCGCTTGCTCTGCGCCGCGCGGTTGAGCACGAGGCTGTCGGTCTTTTCACCGCGCCCGCCGACCACGCCGCGAATCTGTCCATTCGTCGGGTCGAGCACAATCATCGCGGATTCCGGCCGGACGCCATCCTCCGAAATACTCGGGAAATTGCTGCTGTCTTCATAGACATCTTCCAGTGTTTCCTGTACATCCATATCGACCGTCGCATAAATAGACAGACCGCCGCTGGTGACCAGCGTGCGCGCATACGACTCGGAATAGCCGAGCTGCTCCTGCAAATCATTGACAACATCGGTAATGACCATGTCGGTAAAATACGAATACGGGCCGCTGCTCTGACTGCTGGAGGAAGCTTCGCGGTATACCATCTCTTCCGCCACGGCATCATTGTACTCGCTCTCGGTGATATAGCCCTGCTCGTACATTTTGAACAGCACGGCCTGCTGGCGCTCCTTCGCGTTTTCCGGATATTTGAACGGATTGTACTGCGCCGGATTCTGGGTCAGTCCGGCGATCAGCGCACACTCTGCAAGATCCAGCTCGCTGACCGGCTTGTCAAAGTAAGTCTTCGCCGCCGTCTGCACGCCATAGGCATTCTTGCCGAAATAAATGATGTTCATATACAGCTCAAGGATGGTATCCTTGTCGTTGATTTTCTTCTCCAGCGTCAGTGCACGCATAATCTCGGTAATCTTTCGCTTAACCGAGTAGTCGTCATCATCCGTCATGTTTTTGACCAGCTGCTGCGTAATGGTCGAGCCGCCGTAGCCGGAGCCGATGGGCAGCACCCAGTTGAGCGCCGCGCCGAAGGTGCGCTTCCAGTCCACGCCCTTGTGCTCATAAAAGCGCTGATCCTCGATTGCCACAAACGCATTGGCCAGATTTTCAGGAATTTGTTCCATGTCCACCCACTCGCGGTTTTCCTGGCTCGCCAGCTTTTGCAGCACCTGCTGCTGTCCGTTGTCGTCCTCATAATAGATGACACTGTTGAACTTCATGGACAGGCTGCTGATGTCCAGATCCGCCTCCGGCAGGATCACAATATTGAGATACAGCACAAATGCGCCGATGCACATGGCTGCTGTTGTCAGGCCAATGAGAAACAGCGTCAGTATGACAAATCCAACTCGTTTGGCTTTGCTTTTTTTCTTTCGGTTGTTCGCCAAATTTGTTCCCTCCCGCGTCGCCGTCTCACGGCCAGATTGTTTCAAATGTAACCATTATTTTATTATACCATAAATTGCTCCAAAATCCACACAAAGTTGCAATCCCCGGTATAATCTCCAAAATTTCGGGGAAACTGTAACAAAACGAGCAAATGATTTTGGATAATTTCCATATTATTTTTTGCAGCTCTGCCGTGAAATGGTACGGCGGTGCTGTTCCCGAGGAGGAACCTGTCATGAAAAAAACTGTTATCGCGCTGTCGCTGTGCTGCGCGGCACTGTTCTCCATGCTGCTCTGGCAGCAGTTCTCCGCACCGGCTGTCACGGCTTCCGAGGCGCTCACCGCGCAGGAGCAGGAAGACAAGCCCCTGTATATGGTGCGCGTCACCGACGGCGTACTCGCCATCTATCCCTACGGCTCGGACACGGCGGCCGAGGTGACCGATATCCGGCTTTCCTCCCTGCGCGCATACGACCAGAAGCTGATGCAGCAGGGCTTCCCGCTGTATTCCGAGCAGGAGCTTGCTTCCTTTCTGGAGGATTTCGGCAGCTGACGCCTGCGCAAAAAAACGGGGAGATCGTGCAATCTCCCCCACCTGTTCACTTTTTCAGGACTGCGGCGGGATTTTCCCACAATAGCGGAGCAGATAATTCTGCTGACAGGCGTCAAAATACTTCTCCGCCTGCTCCAGACCGCAGAACTCAGTGGCGCTCACCGGGCGGCGTACCAGCTGCTGGTCATAGCGCAGATAACGCACAATCGCCTTGCGCGTTGCGGTCGGGATTTCATCCACCGTCAGGCAGGCACTCCAGAACTCATCCGCACAGGCGGCGGAAATTATGTAATTGCGCGTGCCGCCGTCCTCCAGATGCAGTGCAATCAGGCCGACCGGGCGGCAGCGCACCAGCGTCATCGCAGGCAGCGGCTGGCTGCACAGCAGGATGGTTTCAATCGGCAGCCCGTCCTCTGTGCATGTGCGCGGCAGAAAGCCGGTGTTATTGGGTGCGCCAATATTGGAATCACTCAAATGATCCAGGCACAGCAGACCTGCATCCCCGTCAAACGACAGGCGCGCCGTACTTCCCATGCTGTTGGCCGTAAATACGGTATATTCTTCCCTTCGGACCAGATCCGGCTGTAAATCATGCCAGATATTCATTTTCGCATCTCCTCGCTTCGGATTACAATCTTGGGGTATTATACCACAATCATCTGAAAATGAAAAGCTGTGTTTTCTGCACTTTCTGGTGGAAACACGATAATCTTATGGGTAACTTATTTCCGTTTTTGCCAAGATGTCCCGTACAGCTCCCTAAAAGTGTAAATATTTTGTGAATTGTTCCATTGATTTTTCCCATTTCCGGAGTATACTTAAAACCAATCTCAGATTTCCAGAATGCAGTGAACAGGAATCCGGGTCTGACTGATTCAACCTTCCAGAGAGCCGCCGGTCGGTGCGAGGCGGCAGGACACAGGCAGATTTATCCCCTGCGAGCAGGCCGCACAACGACTGGTTCCCTCCAGTCCAGTAATACGGTTCGGTATCCCGCCGTTATCGGGAAACGCACTTGCGGCAGATTCTGCCGGCAGCTGCGGCAGAGCGGTCGTATCACACGACAATTGGAGTGGTATCGCGGAGGAAAAATTCCAGCCTCCGTCTCCAGCGGTTTTCCCGCCGGAGGCGGGGGCTGTTTCTGATTTTGGGAATCAGGAGGGAATTTTATAAGGGAAGTGTTTTTACTATGAATGGTCTTACCATGATGGTAATTGCCATTGTTGTACTCGGCGGCGCATACCTGCTGTACGGCAAGTGGCTTGCCAAAACCTGGGGTGTCGATCCGAACGCAAAGACGCCCGCTTATGAACTGGAGGACGGCGTGGACTATGTCCCGGCTGACCGCGGCGTTGTCTTCGGCCACCAGTTCGCTTCTATCGCCGGCGCCGGCCCGATCAACGGTCCGATTCAGGCGGCAATTTTCGGCTGGGTACCGGTTCTGCTGTGGTGCCTGCTGGGCGGCGTATTCTTTGGCGCAGTACAGGACTTTTCCGCCATGTATGCTTCGGTAAAGAACAAGGGTCACTCCATCGGTGTCATCATTGAGCTGTATGTCGGCAAGCTGGGCAAGAAGCTGTTCCTGCTGTTCTGCTGGCTGTTCTCCATTCTCGTCGTCGCAGCATTTGCAGACATCGTTGCAGGCACGTTCAACGGCTTCGCAGCGGATGGCTCTCAGATCGCTGCCAACGCCTCGGTTGCCACCACCAGCATCCTGTTTATCGTTGCAGCTGTCTGCCTGGGCTTCTTCCTGAAGTATACCCACCTGCCGACCGCAGCAAACACCGTCATTGCAATTGCCCTGCTGGT
This sequence comes from Butyricicoccus porcorum, assembly GCF_002157465.1. GTDB lineage: Bacteria > Bacillota > Clostridia > Oscillospirales > Butyricicoccaceae > Butyricicoccus_A > Butyricicoccus_A porcorum. The sequence continues at coordinate 18,744 of NZ_NHOC01000011.1, read as the reverse complement.
TGCCTGCATCTTAATCGGCCTTGCGCTGCCGGTTTACCAGACCACCAGCTTCTGGCACCTGTTCGTCTTCATCTACATCTTTATTGCATCCATTGTCCCGGTCTGGGCACTGCTCCAGCCGCGTGACTACCTCAACAGCTATCTGCTGGTTGTCATGATTGTCGCTGCTGTCGTCGGCATCGTCGTCTACAACCCGTCGATGAACCTGCCGACGTTCACTGCCTTCAATGTCAACGGCTCTTATCTGTTCCCGACGCTGTTCGTCACCATCGCCTGCGGTGCGATCTCCGGTTTCCATTCTCTGGTATCCTCCGGTACGGCGAGCAAGCAGATCAAAAACGAGAGCGACATGCTTCCGGTTTCGTTCGGCGCCATGCTGATGGAAAGTATGCTGGCCGTCATTTCGCTCGTCTGTGTCGGTTTCCTCGCAAGCGGCGCTACGCTGCCGGAAGGCACGCCTCCGCAGATCTTTGCATCCGCAATTGCAACCTTCCTGAGCAAGCTGGGCATTTCGGAAACGGTTTCCTCCACGCTCATCCTGCTGGCGGTTTCCGCCTTCGGCCTGACCTCGCTCGACTCGGTCGCTCGTGTCGGCCGTCTGTCCTTCCAGGAATTCTTTGTCGATGCTGACACTGACATGGACAACCTGTCCCCGACCATCAAGTTCTTCTCCAACAAGTATGTTGCCACCGCTGCCACGCTGATTCTGGCGTTTGCACTGGCAAAGATGGGCTATGCCAACATCTGGCCGCTGTTCGGTTCTGCCAACCAGCTGCTCGGTGCACTGTCGCTCATCGCCTGTGCCGTCTTCCTCAAGCACACACACCGCAAGGGCTTCATGCTGTGGTTCCCGATGGTCTGCATGCTGGGCATCACGTTCACTGCCCTGACGCTCAAGATTATCGCTCTGGGCGGCGGTCTGCTGGCCGGCACCTCTGCCAACGCCTTCGGCGACGGCCTCCAGCTGGTCTTCGCTGTCCTGCTGTTCGCACTCGGCGTCATCGTTGCCGTCATGGGTATTCGCAAGCTGTTTGAAAAGGAACCCGCTGCGGAAAACGCATAAGATACACCATACATCAAACGCCCAATCGACGCAAACAGGCGGCTGTAAAAATCACAGCCGCCTGTCTTTTTTTGCCTGTAAATCGGCAGATCAGAAAATTTCCATGATTGCCCTGACCGCAGTCGGGGTATCGGTCGCCGGGAACAGCTCACAGCCGACCCGTCCAGTATAACCCAGTTTCTTGAGCACATCCATGACATGCTTATAATTGATCTCACCCGTACCCGGCTCATGCCGCCCCGGCGCGTCCGCAATATGAATATGTCCGATAGTGTCGAAATACTCCGTAATGGTGTCACAGATTTTGCCCTCATTGAGCTGCATGTGATACGCATCGTACAAAATTTTCAGCTTCGGCGAGCCGATCAGCCGGATCATTTCCGCTGCCATCTGCGTGTTTTTGAGGAAATTGCCGACATGATCCGTCGTGATGTTGAGCGCCTCAAGATTCATCGAAATGCCGCTCTCCTCCGCAATCTTCGCGCATTCCAGCAGCATGTCATACATCGAACACAGCTTGACCGTGTCGGACAGCTCATCATAATGGTTGACGACAATACCGCCGTCACCCAGCGCATTGGAATGAATCGTGACGCTTTCTGCGCCGATCTTTTGCGCCGCCGCAGCCGACTGGCGCAGGAAGTCCAGATATTTCTGTTTATGTGTCGGATCAATCAGCGAATAATCCGCGTCGCCGTTAAAGCCGCTGATCCGGATCCCCGCCTTCTCTGCCGCAGCTTTCACCGCGTCCAGATCCTTATCTGTCCAGCTCCAGAATTCCACATAATCAAAGCCATCCTCTTTTGCCGCCTGAAATCGGTCAAGAAACGGCAGCTCGGCATACATCGGTTCGATGCAGGCACATTTCAAAAGCTCCATATGTCTCCTCAATAAGATTGATTTTACTATACTGTATTTTCCGCACATCGACAATATTCTTCCCGCTACATGCGCAAAAACAGCTGGAATCTTGTCGATTCCAGCTGTTCCGGTTTCCGTTATCAGGAATTATCAGGCAACCGTTGCCGCAAAGCTCCGAATCATTGCTGCCGCCTCTGCACGGGTCAGTGAGCTCTTCGGGCGGAGCTTTCCATCGCTGCCGCTCATAATCTTTTTCGCAACCGCCCATTTCATCGCGGTTGTCGCATAGCTGGAAATACTTCCGCTGTCGGAATAGCTGCTCAGCGAGGTGGTTGCCGACACATTGCAGCCGAGCTTCTTCGCATAAGCATACAGGATCGTGGCGAACTGCTCGCGTGTGATCTTGTCCGTGGGCCCAAAGGTACCGTTGTCATAGCCCTTGACAATGCCTGCACCGGCTGCCCATTTGACCGCCGTTGCATACCATGCATCGGACGGGACATCGGAAAAGCTGGCCTTATTGGTCGAGCTGAGCTTCAATTTGCTGTTGGTCTGCGACAGCTTGTACAGTACAGTCGCCGCCATCGCACGATTCAGCGAGGTATTCGGCTCAAATTTGGTCTTGCTCGTGCCAGTCATAATTCCATTGTCATATACATACTGGATCGGCGTGCAGTACCATGCGCCCTTCTTTACATCGGAGAAAATAGAATAGACCTGACCGGACTGTGTCTCATCCGGGGCAACCGTGACGCTGGAATCCTTCAGCTGCGGCCAGTATGTATCTCTCGCGCGGTTGCCGCGCTCTTTGGAGCGGAACTCCTTGTTCGCCGGTACCTCATAGTAGTAGCACCAGTCATAGCCCGCATCATATGCGCCGTCCGCCGTATTCGCCTTTGCCTTGAGCTTATTGGCAATGGTCAGTCCGTTATACAGATAGGCGCTGTTGTTGGCAGACAGCTCCTTTTTCAGGTAGTTGAGCTGGCCTTCGAGTGTCTTCCAGCTGTAGCCGTTGCTGTCGCACCAGTTCTTCATGGCAGTCAGACGTTCATTGTGCCACTGGCAGATGCCGTAGCTCGTATTGTTATCGCCCCACAGATTGGGGTTGAAATTGGATTCACACTCGATGTTTGCGATGACGCCGCAGGCAGCCGCCGCATGAAATCCGCATTCTGAAACGAGGAAATTAAAAATCGTGTAGACATTGCTGCTCAGCGCTGCCTTAGTCGATACGCCGGGCTGCGTATTAGAATCCACCGCATCCACACGGTATGCCAGCACATACGGTACACCGCTCGTGCTGTCGAGCACGCCCTCCGGCGCATAAGCACTCTTATCCCACTGCGGCACATATTCATAATAATAATCGTCGGTGTTCGCATAGTCGCCAAGGCATACCCAGCTCACCGGGATTTCCACCGTTGTGCCATCTGTCAGATATGCGGTCAACGTCTGCGGCATCTGTGCCGTCAGCTCGGATTCCGCCTGTCCAAAGGTAAAGGAAACCTCTGCAATCTTTGTGCCGGCATTTGCAAACCCGGTAAAGGTCTGTGCCGCTGTCTGCTGCCAGGCTGTATCCGCCTGTACGGTATCAGCCGCAAGCACGCCGGTCTGCATCATGCTGATTCCCATGGATGCCGCCAGAAGCATCGCACCGATTCGCTGCATTTTCTTCATGTACAACCCTCTAACTCCTCTCACTGAATGTATGATAAACTGTTCACCTGATATTTGTTTGATATCAGAGTAACAAATTTTTACGACTTTGTAAACTACCTGTAACCTGATTTTACACGATTTTTTCGTTTTTTCCAGACATATCCAACGGTTTTCGTACAAAAGTTCGTGTTTTTCCTCCTGACTGTACGGCAGTTTACGCATTCGGTTCCAGCTGCGGGTCGTATGTTCCGAATAGAAACCAGTCCGTGTCGGCAGATGCCCGGCTTCTGCCACACTCTTGTGCATTTTTCGATTCAATTCCAGTATTTTCATGTACTACATATAACAGCAAAATCGATGAACTCTGTCGCAAATTCAATCAATTTTTCTGCAATTATTCGCAATTTATATCGGTATAAATCCGTAAATTCAATGAATTATGTAACAAGAAGGCGCATTTACTATTTTCGCAAATCAATTATAATTAACTCAACAATATCAGAGTGTCTAAAAGAAACATTCTGTATTCCGGTAAAATCGGAACAGTATTTTACAATCCGTAACCTGCTGATCCGTTTTACATACTTGTCATATTTATAACAGAAAGAGAGGAAACAAGGATGAAACTGAAAAAAGTGATGGCATTGGCACTGGCCGGTGCGCTGAGTGTAGGCATGCTGGCAGGCTGCGGCGGCAGCAGCAGTTCTTCGGATAGCGGCTCGACAGCCTCCAACAAAAATCTGAAAGAGCTGACGTTCGTCATCGCATCGCGCGATGAATTCATGTCCAGCCTCGAGCAGGCAATGTCCTCAGAAGCTGAAAAACTGGGCTACAAGATTGTTACCCAGGACGCAATCAACGATGCTGCGAAGCAGATTCAGTATCTTGAAACCTGTGCAAACTCAGGACAGGAAGCTGCTATCTGCCTGATGGTAGACGCAGAAGCTGCACAGTCTCTGGTTGACGCAGCCGGCGATATGAAGCTGGTCTTCGTAAACCGTCCGCCTACGGATCTCCACGTACTGGATGCAGAAAACGTATGCTACGTCGGTTCCGATGAGGATACCTCGGGCTACTACCAGGGTGAATACCTTGCACAGTATTTTAAGGACAAGGGCCAGAACGAAATCAAGTATCTGATGGTTCAGGGCACGCTGGGTCAGGTTTCCACCACCAAGCGTTCCGCGGGCGTTCTGAAGGCGTTTGAAGACAATGGCATTACGGCTACCGAAGCTTCTGCTCCGCTGGTTGCCGACTATGACCGTCCGACCGCGCAGGAAATGATTCAGCCGCTTCTGTCCAGCGGTACCAAGTTCGACTGCATTATTGCGAACAACGATGCAATGGCACTTGGCTGTGTTGAGGCCTGCAAGGATGTCGGCATTGACATCGATTTCCCGATCGTCGGCATCGACTGCACCAAGGACGGCGCACAGGCAGTTGAAGAGGGCTCGCTCGCTATGACAGTATTCCAGAATCCGGTTGGTCAGGGTCGCGGCGCTGTTATCGCAGCAATGAACATGATTAACGGCGATGCTGTGAACAAGGGCATGGAAGAGTACGCACTTGACGACTCCGGTAAATCCTACAGCGATTCCATCGCTTGGGTACCGTTTGAGCCGGTTACCAAGGACAACGTTGCGGATTACATGTAATCTGACGATGTTTCCCCCAACTATCATTCATAATCAGCTGTATTTTCTCTTCAGAACATAGAATTTCTCTTCTATTTATTTGGAATCCGCGCGGTCATCTGCTTGGAATTTTATGATGACCGCCACCCTTAATATGACAAGCAAGGCAGCCGTTGTCGACCCCCATCGACAACGGCTGTTTTTGCGTCTGTTCTGAAATTTAATCTTGCGCTTTTGCCGCCGCACCGCCGCCCTGCTGCATGGTGCGGAATGCCTTCGGCGTGTAACCAACCTTGCGTGTGAACACATTGATAAAGCTGCTGGCCGAGCTGTAACCTACCTCAAACGCAATTTCATTGACCGACTTACGCGAATGAGTCAGCAAACGCTGAGCCTTCTCAAGCCGTGTATTGATGACGTACTCTGACGGCGAATAGCCTGTCTGCTTTTTAAATGAATGCGACAGGTAGCACGGACTGAAATTGGTTAGCCGCGCCAGATCATCCAGTGTGATCTGTTCTCCGACATTGTGAATGATATACTGGATGGCTTCATCAATCGGTGAACCCTCCGTCACCGGCGGAACCGCAACCAGCGACAGCTTTTGCAGCAGCTGATTGATCCAGAAATGCACATGCAGTGCATTCTGTACCGTGCCGCGCTCATGCATCAGCGCGGTATCATACAGTTCCTTGCCGACCTCCAGATTTTTTTCCTGCCGGAAAATCGGCCCGCCGTTCAGATCAACCAGCCAGTTGACCAGATCGTGGGAATTCAGCCCATCGAAATGAATGTACACAAACTCCAGTCCGTCATGCGCGCGATAATAATGCGGATGCACACAGTCGAGCAGGACGACATCTCCCTTCTGCACCAGGTATTCGCTTCCCTGATAGCGCAGATCCATCTCTCCCCTGCGGACAAACAGAAGCAGGTTGTATGGATATGTATCACGGCTCATATAGTACTGCCTGGTGCAAAAATAATGCCCGCACCAGGTCATATAAATCAGTGACTTTCTCGCACTTTCGGATGGCTGAAAGGTGGAACAATGGGACTGCGGAAGGATTCCGGGATCAACACTTTTCATGCTTAAACTGGCCTCCATTTCAAAAAGCAAATGCGATGGATTTTATAGCAACCACGCGTATTTACGATTATATAATAATAGATTATACTACAGTCAGAAAGAACACAAGTAACAAATATAACAAAGAAAACAGTGTTTTTTCGTAAGTTTTTACCAAAACCCATCATATTTTTGTTGAATTGCACATAAAGCAAATCCAAACATTCTCCAAGTGAAAACCGCCTTTGAACCGGCGATTTTATAGTCTGGGTGAAATACCCAAAAAAAACAGAAACAAAGAGACAGAAAAGGAAAGGAATTACTAGTATGCAGATCGGTGAAAAGAAAATTGAGCGCCCCTTCCGTTGGGGCATCGTAGGCGGCGGCAAGACCTCTCAGGTCGGCTATAAGCATCGTCTGGGCGCAATGCGCGACAACACTTCGTTCGTTCTGACTGCTGCGGCATTCGACGTTGACTTCGATCGCTGCAAGGAGTTCGGCAAGAACCTGTGCATGGATGAGGATCGTCTGTATCCGGATTATCAGACCATGTTCGCAGAAGAGGCAAAGCGCGAGGACGGCATTGAGGCTGTTGACATTGCTACCCCGAACTTCCTGCATTACGAAGCAACCAAGGCAGCTCTGGAAGCTGGCCTGCACGTCATCTGCGAGAAGCCGCTGTTCTTCGAGGTTGAGCAGGGCGAGGAGATCAAGAGACTGGCAGAAGAGAAGGGCAAGATCGTTTGTGTTACCTATGGCTTCTCCGGCTTCGAGCTGCTCCAGCAGATGCGTTCGATGGTTACCTCCGGCATGCTGGGCAAGATCAACATGATCGACCTGCGCTATGCACATGGCTTCGGCTGTGATCCGGAAGGCGACGTCAAGTCCGAAGGCCAGAAGTGGCGTGTTGACCCGTCCAAGGTAGGACGCGCATTCGTTCTGGGCGATCTGTCCACCCATACCTACTACATGTCCCAGATGATCTGCCCGGATCAGAAGCTGAAGCAGGTTCTGTGTGACCGTCAGGCTTTTGTCGGCTCCCGTTATCCGCTGGAGGACAATGCATATGTCCTGATGCGTTATGAAGACGGTGCGGTTGGCCGTATGTGGTGCTCCTGCGTCAACGCCGGCGACATGAGCTCCCAGCACATCCGCATCGTTGGCTCCAAGGCTTCCCTGGAGTGGAACGACATGCATCCGGACGAACTGCATTATCAGCCGCAGGGCCAGCCGGAGCAGATTCTGTACCGTGGCATGGGTTACCTCTCTCCGGAGGCACAGGAAGACGAGCGTCTGGGTGCGCTGCACTACACCGGCCTCATCGAGTCCTGGTCCAACCTGTACGGCCGCTTCGCTGTTGCAATGGACGCAAAGAACCGCGGCGACGAAGAGACGCTCAAGAACCTGGTTTACCCGGATCTGGAGCACGGCATCGACGGCATCAAGTGGATCAATGCATGCGCAGAGTCCGCTGACAAGGGTGCTGTCTGGGTTGACGTAAAGTAATTTAACTTACTTCACATACCACTTTTCTACACAACAACATGCCCTGCCGGGGCGCCGATCTGAGCGCCCCGGCAACAAACAAAGTATGAAAGTATGGAGGAATTTGTTATGAAGCTTTCTATTTGCACTGACGTATTCGGCAAGATCCCGTTCACTGAAATGCTCGACAAGGTTAAGGCTTATGGCATCGACGCAGTCGAAATGACTGCTGGCGGCTGGGGCGGCTGCTGCTTCATCCCGTCTGCGGAAGAGCTCATCAACGACGATGCAAAGCGCGCAGCTTTCCAGGCTGAGCTGGACAAGCGCGGTATGGAAATTTCTGCACTGAACTGCTCCGGCAACCCGCTGATCGACACCCCGATGGGGCATGCACACAGCAAGACCATGCGTGACACCTTCGTTCTAGCTGGCAAGCTGGGCGTCAAGACGGTTGTCACCATGTCGGGCCTGCCGGCAGGTGCACCGGGCGACAAGACCCCGAACTGGTTTGTCTCCACTGTTTCCTGGCCGGAGTACGACGGCTTCAACTACATGGTTGAAGGCGTAAAGTATCAGTGGGAAGTCGCTGCTGCGTGGTGGAAAGAAACCTGCAAGATCGCCAAGGAAAACGGCGTTGAAAGAATTGCAATCGAGGAATTCCCGGGCGCACTGGTACACAACGTCCGCACCTTCAACAAGCTGTGTGAAGTTGTCGGCGAGGATTCCGATGTTCTCGGCCTGAACCTCGACCCGTCCCACCTGATGCTCCAGGGTGCAGAGCCGATCGCTGCTGCACGCGCACTGGGCGACAAGATTTTCTACATCCACGGCAAGGACGCACGCATCGAGCGCTACAACTCTGACGTTGACGGCCTGCTGGAGAACCTGCCGGTTGACGCTTCCGCTGAGCGCACCTGGAACTACGTAGCAGTTGGCTGCGGTCGTGACCTGCAGTGGTGGAAGGAATTCTTCTCCGTCTGCAAGATGATGGGCTACGATGGTTATGTATCCCTCGAGATGGAAGACCTGACCATGAGCGTAGAGGCTGGCCTCCAGACCTCCATCGACGCCCTCAAGGCAACCATCAGCCAGTAATCAGCTGTCTCTTTCATTGTACATAGGAAAACGGAGCGGTATGTGCCTCGGCACATCCGCTCCGTTCTTTTTATGCGATTTTGCACTTACAGCGTACCGTCTCGCTTCATCTTCCGGGTCGTGAAAAGATAGCAGACCGCAAAGAAAAGAATGCCGTAAACCGATGCCAGCGGGACAGCAATACCGATATCGACCAGCGAAGCGCCCGGCTTCAGGCTGAACAGATAGGACAGCGGCACGCGGACAAGGAACGATGCTGTAATGCCCTGCACCATGACCGGAAGCGGCTTGCTGTGGCCATTAAAATAGCCGATGTAGCTGAATACAATGCAGGTCAAAACTGCCTCCGGGCTGAAGCCGCGCAGATACTCCGCCGATTTCTCAATAAATACCTCGTTGGAAGTGAACAGGGACGACGGGATATCGCCCTTGAAGAACGACAGTGCACAGATGAACACACCAATGGTCACGCCGATTGCCATTCCGGTGACCATAGCGCGGCGCGCACGCTTTTCCAGCCCCGCGCCGACATTTTGTGCGACAAAGGCGGACATCGATTGCATCAGCGAGGACGGGATCAGCATGATAAATGATACAACCTTCTGCGCAATGCCATAGCCGGAGGACGCCTCCAACCCCATATTATTGATAATCGCGCACAGGATCAGGAACGAAATATTCGTCAGGCACTCCTGTAATGCCAGCGGGATGCCGAGCTGTAAAAACGTTGCGATTTCCCTGTTAAACCGGATATCGCGCCGGGAAACGGTAAACGGCAGCTTCTGCCGGCGGATAATGACGAACGACAGAACAACACTGACCGCCTGTGCGAGGATCGTCGCCAGTGCCGCACCCGCGACATCCAGCTGAAGCCCTGCGACAAAGACCAGATCGCCTATGACGTTGACGATGCACGCAATCAGCACAAAGATCAGCGGCAGACGAGAATTGCCCAGCCCGCGGAAAATGCCGCTGATGACGTTGTACGCGACGACAAACACAATGCCTGCACCACAGATACGGATGTATGTGACGGTAAGGTCATATGCCTCCTCCGGCGCATTGAGCCACGAGGCAAACTGCGGCGCAAACAGCAACAGCACCGCCATTAACACCGCTGCCAGCGCGATAAAAAAGCAGATTGCGCCGCCGATCACCTTTCCGACGCGCTCCACGCTGCGTTCGCCCAGATACCGGCTGATGAGCACCGTGACGCCCATCGTCAGGCTCGTGATAACAAAAGTCACAAGGTTGATGACATTGCTGCCGGTGGCAACGCCGGAAATGCCTGCGTTGGTACCAAACTGTCCGACAACGATGAGGTCGACCGCGCCGTACATCGCCTGTAAAATCAGCGCGCCGAGCACCGGTATCATAAATTTGATGAGTTTCCCTGCAATGCTGCCCTGTGTAAAATCATCGGACAGCGTATTCTCTCTTGCTTTTTTTGCCATAGATTATCCTCCTTTTCCATATCTCAAGGCAGGCGGTATCCGAAAACCGGTTTTCAGATACGCCCCGGTATTCCGATGGTTTTGCGGTACACAAAAGGGAGCACAGCAACGCTGGCTGCGCTCCCATTCTATTTTCAGGCTCATCGCTGAATATCATAGTTCATGTTCATCAGGCTGCGGATGCCCTGCGCATCATCGGTAATGTTCGCATCGCCATGAATGGTATGCTTGAGCACACTGCTTGCCACCGCAAAGTTAATCATATCCATCGGGCGATAATCATGGATCATCGCGTAAATCAGGCCGCTGGCAAATGCATCGCCGCCGCCGACGCGGTCGAGGATGTTAAACGTAAACAGTTTGCTCTCAAACGTATGCCCGTCATACCACATGAATGCCTTGAGGCTGTTCTCACTGCCGCTGTGGACATAGCGCACATGGCGCGCGATGCATTTGAGATTTGGGTAGCGGTCGATGAATGCCTGGAAAATCTCATCCTGCTGCTCATAGCTCGGTTGGAGTGGCACGCCGTCTTTGTAATCTCCCTTGCTGTGGTCGTCTTCATCGCGCCAGAGGTGATACGGCTCGATGCCCAGCAGCACATCGACATACGGAAGGCAGCCCGTGCAGAAATCACGCGCTTCCTCCCAGGTCCACAGCTTGCTGCGGAAGTTGCCGTCAAAGCTGACAACCATGCCCTTTTCCTTTGCCACCCGCAGGCAGTCCATAATCAGCTTGCGGCAGTTTTCGCTGAGTGCGGGCGTGATGCCGCTCAAATGCAGCCAATCGAAGCCGTCCAGCAGCGCATCAATGTCGACGCCGCTGAAGTCGTACTCGGTAATTGCGCTGTGCTTGCGGTCATAAATGACCTGGCTCGGGCGGATGCCATAGCCGGTCTCGAGATAATACGTGCCCAGACGGTGCGATGGCGTTTCCTCCGGTGTGCTCAGAATCATCGGCGTACAGTGGACATCATTGCTGCGCAGCATGCGCACGGCACTCTTTCCGAGGCTGTTGTTCGGCACGACGCTGAAAAAGGTGCTGTCTACGCCGAGATTGGCGAGGGAAAGCGCAATATTCGCCTCACTGCCGCCATAGCTCGCTTCAAAATTGCTCGCCATGCGGATTTTTTCATAGTTCGGCGGGGTCAGGCGGAGCATGATCTCACCGATCGCAAAAAATTTCTTTGGACTGTCGTTGTTCTTCAGTAATGGATTATAGTGTTCCATAATAGCCTCCGTTTCCTCACATAAATTCTGTGAAATCCCAAGGCTCTTCTATTCTCTTTTATTGTAACAAATAAAACCAAAAAAGAACAGGGGGCTCAGGCAGGTTTTATCTGTTTTATTTAAAAAAACAATGTTCCATAAAAGGCAGAAAAAGGCGCCGGACGGATCCGGCGCCTTCTGTCTTACACAATATGGAATTACAGGTACTCTGCGACATTGTCCGCAGTGACTTTTTCAAACGGAACCCAGATAATATTGCTGTTTTCCTCATCGGTCTCATAGCTCATTCCCTCGGTCAGTTCGGCGCCTGTGGCAAGGTTGATCGCTGCCTGCACGCCTGCAATTGCCTGTCCGGTCGCGTTCTGGTATACCGTTGCCAGCATAGTACCGTCAGAAACCGCTGTAAGGCCTGCATTGGTGCCGTCGATGCCGACAACCAAAATGTCAGAAGTATCAATGCCGTTCTGCCGGAGCGATTCCAGAGCGCCCAGCGCCATCGCGTCATTGTTTGCAATCACGCAGTCGACCTTGGACATGTCCAGCCCCTCTGCCAGCATGACAGTCATCTGATCCATTGCCGTGATGCGGTCATAGCCGCAGTCAACCGGCTCCACAGCAGCAGTCGCGGTGATTCCCTCTTCATCGAGCACCTTCAGCACATCTTCCGAACGCTGGATGGTGTGGATCAGGCCTGCGGTGCCTTCAATCATCACATAATTGATGTTGTCCTTGCCTTCCTTTTTGAGTTCTCCTGCCAGCATCTCGCCCTGATAGGTGCCGGAGCAGCTCTCATCCGAGCCGACATAGATGTGGTTTTCGTCGAGTACCGATTCATCCTGCGGGATACGGTTGATAAATACAATTTTTGTATCACCTGCCGCTTCAACCACTTCATCGGCACGCATGTCGTCCGCAAGGACGACCAGAATGGCATCTGTCCCATTGCTGGCAGCCGCACGTACATACTGAAGCTGTTTATCCATATCATCGGCACAACCCGTCGATGTCAGTTCACACCCTTTGGATTCTGCAGCGGCCTTCACTGCCATGTCCAGCATGCCAAGATATTCATCCTTATAAGAAACAATAAACGATAATTTGGTATCGGGCGCCGGGTCGCTCGCCTGTGCAGCCTGATCCTCCGAACCGCCGCAGCCGGCCAGCATGCCAGCTGTCATGATGCCTGCCATCAACAGTGCAAAAAACTTTTTCATTTTCATGTGGTCTACCTCTGCTTTCTCATTTTGTGTCGGGATTTGGATCAAACCGCCAGATAAAGATGGGCTGTATTGCGGCTTCCCATTGCTGCCCCATCTTTATCTGTCGTTTGATACAAAAGAGATTCTGTCATATCATGACAGAAAGAAAAGAAACAGCGAAACTACGTAAATTTCTATGAACACCTCCTGATGCCATATCCATTCAGAAGTCTTTCTTCGCTTTTCAGTATAGTGCATTTTATCCGTATGTAATTCCACTATCCCGGCATTTTCCTGCACATTTCCGGCAGACCGTTTTTGTTTTTCAATTTTTTGCGCAATTCAGTCAGATGGTTGCACAATTCCGTCATGTATCATTTTTTGCAGCTTGTCTCCTGCTGAATGAACTGTCGCGGCGTCATGCCAAACTCTCTTTTGAACAGCCGGTTGAAATATCCGACCGACTCAAAACCGACAGACAGCGCGATTTCGGATATCATGCTGTGTGTGGTCAGCAGCTTTTCCTTCGCACACCGCAGCCGGTAATCATTCAGATACTCCACCGGAGACATATTGGTTCCTGCCCGGAAGCACCGCAGCGCGGCACTCTGGCTGATATTGGCTGCACCGGCAATATCGTCCGCAGAAATGCGCTCGGTATAATTCTCCCAGACAAACTGCATCATTTTGCGCAGGCGTGCCTGCATGACAATATTCCGGTCTGTTTTCGGCTGTTCCCGGTATTCATTTACATGTGCCGCCAGCTCCAGCCACAGATTGCACACGTTGATATGGATTTGCAGCTCAGGCATGCTCTCCGCCGTCCGGCAGATATTCCAGAGGTTTTCCAGCCATTCGCAAATACGTTTTCGCCACGGTATGTCCCGGTTAAATACAATGACATCCGCCCCCGAATCCAGCGCCGGTTCCACATATTTCCTGTAAATAGCTGAATTTCCCGGCGCAACCAGCTCCGGCAGGAACAGGAAATTGATGAATCTGCACCATTTTTCTCCCGCATTATGCATTCCCCCATGATGAATTACACCGCTGTTAATCATGGCACAGTCGCCTTTTTTCAGGCTGACGACCCTGTCCCCTGCCTGATATTCAATGGCCCCCTCCTGTACCAGCACAAATTCCAGCTCCCGGTGCCAGTGCCATCCAATATCCCCTATATTGTATCTCCAGTCAAAAAGCTCGCTGTAACACTGGAACGGAAAATCTCCCGTACCATGTGACCTGATTTCACGCATTGTGTCATCGGTGGCAATCAGCCATTCCCCATCGTTGGTAACATTCTGAATCAGTTCCATCTGCATGTTGTTTTTCTCCTCCACATCATGATATCGTTATCATAATACAATCCCATGCCAAAATTCTTGCCGCATTCCGTCAATTGCCTGCACAATTCCGTCAGAGCACAGGCGCAGGCCGATCGGTTGCAGACAGATCACGTTTCCCCTATAATAATAGCAGAGACCGGCACAGACGCAAAGCGAAGGGAGATAAAAATGGAACAGCTGTATGTACTCGGAACCGGAAATGCAACGTCAGTTGAAGCGTTTAACACCTGTTTTCTGATCCGCGACGGAGACGAGCTTTTTCTGACCGACACGGGCGGCGGCAACGGCCTGTTAAAACGCCTGCGGGACATGGACATTGCACCGGAAGACATTCATCATGTCTTTCTCAGCCACGCCCACATGGACCACTGTCTCGGCGCCCTCTGGCTCATCCGCGTGCTGTCTGTCAAAATGCAGGCGGGTCATTATAACGGCACCCTCTCCTTTTACGGGCACAGAGAGGTTCTGGACACGGTTGACGCTATGTGTAATATGATGCTGCGCCCGAAATTTTACCGCATGATCGGGAAATATATTTTCTTTGAGGCCGTCCAGCCCGGCGAAACGCGGCAGATTGCCTCCTGGTCGGTAACCTTCTTTGATATCGGCTCGAAAAAAACGCTGCAATATGGCTACACCCTGCGGCTGCACAGTGATCGGACACTGGTCTTTGCGGGCGACGAACCGTTAAAGCCCCATACCGCCGAAATCGGGCGCAATACGGACTGGCTGTTGCGCGAAGTGCTCTGTTGCCATGCCGACGAGGGACAATTCCACGCCTACGAGAAAAAACACGCGACAATGAAGGAAGCGTGTATGGAATCCGCTGACATGCAGGTAAAAAACGCCGTCCTGTGGCATCTGGAGGACAGGACGGACAAAAAAATCCGCAAGGGCAAATACCTGGCGGAAGCAAATCAATGGCTCAGCGGCGTTCCTGAGCCGCCTGTGGTGCATGTGCCGGATGACGGGGATATCCTCACGCTGTAACGGAAAAAATTTACGACAATACTACGACAAAAATCCGGACGGAAATTTTTCTTCGATTCCGCTCGGATTTTTATTTGCATGAAATGTGCAGAAAAAAGCCCGAATCGTAAAGATTCGGGCTTTCAAAGCTTGGTGGGAGGTGGTGGATTCGAACCACCGAAGTCGTTGACAACAGATTTACAGTCTGCAAAACATTCAACATTTCATGCCAGTATTCTTGCATATTTGTCAAATATATAAGAATATCAAAACAAAACACATCTTAATAAAAAACTTATGTCCAGTTCATGTCCAAATACCATATCATGTCCAAAATACGCCAAAGGTAATAAACGATATTTGTTTATTCTATCCGTTTTCAGGATATTTAATCCGAAATACGGTATTATTAAACGCAAAGGAGAACTGGCGAATGATTAAGATTTTACTGTCCAAGAAGTTGGGCGAACTTCGCTGGACGCAGAAAGACCTTGCACGTGCCACTGGTATTCGTTACAATACGATCAACGATCTATACCATGACATGGCAGCAAGAGTAAGCCTTGAGCACCTTGATTTGATCTGTGAAGCCTTAGACTGTAACCTATCCGAAATCGTTGAGTACAAACCAAATACTATCAAAACGACCAAGACACGTACAGGCCATGAGCGACCAGAATAACAAGCTGCTCTCTCCCCTTCCCGGATGTTACCGCATCCGGGATTTTTCTTTTATCAGGAAAGTCCTCCTCAGACGCTCCCTATTTCATTTTCTACGTCACAAGGGTAAATTTTCCTGTACATCGTTCAAACTACCCGTTGCAACGGCTCTCAGCCGCTGTTTCAGGCATTTAAGTCAAACCGGCTCATATTTTATCCTCAGGCGTTTGCTCGTCTGGGGATTTTATATTTCTGTTCCGTCAGGAAACTTAATCTTGAACGAAAACTCAGCACCTAACGCTTCAGCAATCTTGTCTAAATCATCCGATGAAAATTTTCCGGTTTTCATTCTTTGACTAAAAGCCTGAGGGCTCATATTCATGCGACTAGCAAGTTCTCCTTGCGTAATTTCCGAATACGCAATCGCCATTTTAATTTTTTTTATGATATCCACTATCTCACCTCCAACATTATCTTAAATGATTTTCTTTTTTATGTCAATTATATATTGATAATTTAAGGATTTTCTTAAAATAATCATTGACAAAATAAACGGAATCATTTATAATATACTTGTAAGGCAGAGGGAAACCTCTTATGAAGGGAAGTGAGGAAATGGATGAAATGACAAGTGCAGAACTCAATCAGTATCTTGAGAATATCGCCAAACTGATTGAAGCGACTGCCAAAGACCCAGCGGAAGCGGCAAAGATTGTCCGTGACAGCAAGGTTAAGGCATAAAAATGGTGAGTAGCCCAGCCTAGGAAACTTCGCTACTCACCAAACCAAAAAGGTCTCCGGGGAAGCCTTACTCCCCGGACACCTTGATTCTATCAAACGTAAGGCAGAAAATCAAGGAGGAAGCTATTATTATGACGATCAAAGAATTATGCTCTCAGCCAGTCAAAGAAGTCACAGATAATTGGAATAATGCTGGGCGTTTCATCTCTGCGGTATGTTTCATACCATACCGAATTTCCGTTGCTTACAAGATATGTAAACTCCGATGCTTCAGGAATCAGTTCAAGATATGTTGGATGCTGGGTACTGCTGAAATATTTTCCCTTTTCATATCCGGAGGAAAACTTGATATCGTATACAACACCGGCTTTCAAAGCATCGAGTTTGCCATACAGGACAAGCGACATATGCCTTGATTTTCTGCCCTACTTCCAATTCTATCACCTCATTTCGATTTCTTCGAAGTTTATTTTATAATAATACGGTAATTTCGAAATGTCAATATATTTTTTCGACTTTTTCGAAATTTTTCCATTTACAAAATCGAAATCCCATGATATACTTTTATTTGAAAAGGAGGTGTTTGTATGGCACTCTCGTTCGGAGAAAAAATAAAATCCGCTAGAAAATTAAAAAAACTCACACAAAAGCAACTTGCAAAAGAAATCGGTGCTGCACACAATTCTGTTAGTGATTGGGAAAACGACAAGAATAAGCCTGATCCAGATACCATCGAGCTACTGTGTGGTGTATTAGAAATTTCCCCCAACTATTTGCTGGCATCTTCGTCTGATGATTTTTCACCGTCGGAAAAACTACTAATAAAAAAATACCGTTCCCTTGACCAACATGGCCAGGAAACGGTACAAATTGTATTGGATAGAGAGTTGCAACGGACAAAAATCGTCCAACAGCAGACTGAGCGAATTGCAGAGCTTGAAACGAAAGCAAACAATACCTCAGATATAGACATGCACCCATACCCTTATTTGCATCGAATTGCCTGTGCAGGAACATCATTTGCTTTTGAAGATATCCCTACAGAACAAAAATTAGTGCCATATATGCCGGGCGCAGATTTTGTGATAGGTGTGCTTGGTGATAGTATGGAGCCAACTTTTTTTGATGGAGAATTGGTGTATGTAAGAAAAACGGATCACGTTCGTCATGGTGATATCGGCATTTTTACTTTAGGTAATGAATGGTATATCAAAGAATGTGGCGAATTTGGATTATTATCACATAATCCCGACTACGACGATATTCCCGGTAGCGAATATATCCGCGTTGTTGGCGAGGTGCTTGGAAAGGTTCCAGACGAATATGTCTGATAAGAACAAAAAATCCCCTGCTGGTGCATCAAGCACCGGCAGGGGGGTGGTAAAAAATTTTTACTGAGTAGTCAAAATTTTTGGGTGGGGTAGTCAAATTTTTTGACTGGGGGTAGTCAAAATTTTTTACTCAGGGTAGTCAAAAATTTTGACCCAATAATATAATATATGTTGTGATATAATATAGTTGTAACACCTCGACCTAATAGGATATAATCTTAGGAGGAAACGAGGTATGTCACAAATGAGTAAACACTATGAACCAGAATTCAAGAAGAAGATAGTTCGTCTTCATCTTGAGGAGGGAAGAACCCTCAAAGGGCTTGCTGCCGAATATGGTGTATCCAAGGCAAGTATATCTATCTGGATCAAGCAGTTCCGCAAAGAATGCCAAACAAATGAAGAAGCCAAAGCTGATTATGATTACATGAAGGAGAATCTGCAATTGAAAAAGCAGTTGGCAGAACTTCAGAAGGAAAATGACTTCCTAAAAAAAGCGGCGGCATTCTTTGCGAAGGAAATCGATTAGCGGCTTATCGATTTATTCAGCAGTATGGGCACAAATATGGTGTCCGTTGGTTGTTGAAAAGACTGAATATCTTACCAAATGCTTATTATAATTTTCTGAAAAACAGAAAATGTGATTATCATAAGCATAAGGACAAAATCAAGCGTGAAATTGTGAATATATACCACTCTCACAACGGCACAGATGGTTACAGAACCATGCATGCTTATCTCCTTCGCAGAGGATATAACATCAGTCGCATAACTGTCCATAAATACATGAATACAGAGCTTCAGTTATTCTCAATTGTAAGGAAACGCAAGCCGGACTATGAATACGGTGCACCTCATAAAGTGTTTGAGAATAAGCTCCATCAGGATTTTAAGGCAGAATCCATTAACCAGAAATGGTGCACTGATTTTACCTGTTTATTTTTAACGA
>NZ_NHOC01000010.1 GCF_002157465.1 Butyricicoccus porcorum | reverse complement strand
GAAAAGCTGTATCGATATATGAAGGACATGATGGATACCGAAGGGATCTTTCTGGAACCGAGTGCATGTGCGGCCGTGCACGGTGCAGTGTGCATGAATACAGAATCGGAGACAAGACGCTATCTGGAAGACAATCAGCTTGTTTCGCGGATGGCAAATACCACGCAGATTGTATGGGCAACCGGCGGAGGCCTTGTGCCTCAGACGATCCGGGACGACTATATGCGCACAGCAGCGGAACTGGAAAAGGACAGTTGAAATGTACGATACACATATGCATACGACGCCGTTTTCTTCTGACAGCCGAATGAAAATTGCCGAGGTTCAGCAGTATGTGCGGCAAACTGGAATCGGTGTCGTGCTGACGGAACATATGGATTATGAATTTCCAGAGCCAAAGGTATATGAATTTGATCCGGAAGCGTACTTTTCCGCATATGCGCCACATCGGAGCGACACGCTTCTCCTCGGTGTGGAGATCGGATTGCAGCGCTTTGTTGAGGGGAAGAATCAAACGTTGGTTTGTTCCTATCCCTTTGATATGGTGATTGGTTCCATTCATGCTGTATGTGGCAGGGATTTATATGATCCGTCGTATTTTCAGCTTTTTCCGGACAGGAAAAGCGCTTATACGGCATATCTGGAAGCCATGTATGAAAATGTCAGAAGCTATGATGATTTCGATACCCTGGCACACATCGATTATGTCAGCCGACACGCGCCATATGAAAATTCTATCCTGCTGTACGAGGAGTTTCCAAATCTGTTTGACAGAATACTGGAATGTCTCGCGGCAAAAGGAAAATCACTTGAAATCAATACCCGGCAGTTTGGAGATGGGCGGGCAGTAGCTGCACTTCGTAAGCTGTGCTGTCGGTTTGCTGAGTCGGGTGGGCGTACTGTGACCATCGGTTCGGACGCACACGACTGCGGCAGCATAGGGGCGTATCTGAAAGAGGCATACCAGCTGGCCGCAGCGTGCGGGCTGACTCCGGTATATTACAAAGAGCGACAGGCCTGCATGGCGCTGTGACACTGAATGCTTTCAAGGGCAGGTATTCCTTTCATCTCGTGATATTTCATCTTATGATAAATGACACCCGATCTTCCACGGTATGAAGATCGGGCTTTTTCATAGATTTTACCTTATTGCCATCTTTTTGTTACGGTGTTGTTGTGTACATTGCCGTGTGGATATGATATAGTAAACAAAGAAGGAGGGTGAGCGATGTGATGCTGATTTCAACTGTGTCACCGGTGTGTTTCTGGCTGGTTGTGATCATCGCCTGTCTGATAATAGAAGCAGTGACGACACAGCTTGTCACACTCTGGTTTGCGGCCGGTTCCATCGGTGCGCTGCTTGCGGCAAATGCCGGTTTGAGCTGGGCGGGACAGTTTGGAATCTTCCTTGTCCTGTCGTTCGTGCTTTTGTTGCTGCTTCGTCCGTTGCTGCGCGGGGTTCTGCGCCCGCAGCGGGATAGAACCAATGCAGACCGCATTCTCGGACAGGAGGCGGTTGTGGTACAGGCGATTGACAACAGGAATGGCACGGGTCAGATCCGCCTGATGGGTCAGATCTGGACCGCCAGAAGTATCCACAATGAACAGATTGCAGAAGGAGAAACCGTTGTTGTGCGGGAAATATCCGGCGTAAAGGCAATGGTGGAACACTGTGATGAAAATGGAGGTAATGGATCGTGGTATTTGTGATCATTGTTTTGGCACTGATTGTGCTCATCGTACTGGTTTCCAACATCAAGATTGTCCCGCAGGCAAAAGCCTACACCATTGAGCGCCTTGGTTCGTATCAGGGCACATGGCAGACCGGCCTGCATTTTAAAATTCCGCTGATTGAAAAGATTGCGCGCAAGGTCACACTCAAAGAACAGGTCGTTGATTTCGAGCCGCAGCCGGTTATCACGAAGGATAACGTCACGATGCAGATCGATACGGTTGTTTATTTCCAGATTACCGATCCGAAGCTGTTCACCTATGGCGTGGAAAACCCGATGGCAGCGATTGAAAACCTGACCGCGACGACACTGCGAAATATCATTGGAGATCTCGAACTCGATGAAACGCTGACCTCCCGCGATGTTATCAACACCAAGATGCGCACCATTCTGGATGAAGCAACCGATGCATGGGGCATCAAGGTCAACCGTGTCGAGTTGAAAAACATCATTCCGCCGAAGGCAATTCAGGAATCGATGGAAAAACAGATGAAGGCGGAGCGTGAACGCCGTGAGGCAATCCTTGTTGCAGAAGGCCAAAAGCAGTCCGCCATTCTTGTCGCACAGGGTGAGAAGGAGTCTATGGTACTGCGCGCAGATGCAAAGCGCGAAGCACAGATCAAAGAAGCACAGGGTCAGGCAGAGGCGCTGATGACTGTGCAGAAGGCACTGGCGGATTCCCTCGAGCTTTTGAACAAGGCGGCACCGAATGACCAGGTCATTCGCCTGAAGGCGTTGGAGGCATTTGCAAAAGCCGCAGACGGCAAGGCGACCAAGATTATCATTCCGTCGGAAATCCAGGGACTTGCAGGGCTTGCAACCTCGCTCCAGGAGGTCTGGAAGACGGAAACTCCGGATAAATAATCAGATAATGCAGCAGCTCCACCGGACAGATGATCTGGTGGAGCTTTTTTGTACGTATATTTTTTTGGACATACGCATACGCTGTGCACAGGGAATGGAGTGGTGCAGATTTGAGTGGAGTAAAAAAATTCCGTATTACTCTGATTGTCGCAATCTGTGCGGCAATTGGCGTGGCAGCCTTCAGCAGGCTGTATGTAGGAAGGACACTGCCGGAACACGATCCCGGCACGGCAGAGTTGCAGGAGCATGCAGCTGAGGAAACAGAAGGAGATTCCGGTGAACAGACAGAACTTGTGCTCGGAGAAGAGGTTTTTCTTTCGGCTGTAGAGGAAGCACTGGGCGGACAGCTGGAAGTGTCCGATTTATCCGCAGAGATCGGTGAAAATGGGGTAGTCCTATTATCCGGTTCTGTGAATAAGTCTGATGCTGCGGCACTGTTAAAGGAGCAGGATGACAGCATTTCCTCGGCATATCTCTCCGTTCTGGATTTGCTGCCGGATAGCCTGCCGCTTCAGCTGGAGCTTACATTGTGTGCCGATGGCGGCGCGGTTGCAGTTGTGCCGAAAAGCCTGAAGGTGGCGACGATGGAAATTCCGGATACAGTGGTGGGGCAGATGCGTTCAATCAGCTGGAAACGAGCATAAATCGAAGTCTGGCCGGAAAACTCAGCCGGGTGGAATCGATTTCCTCTGCCGACGGAAAATTGACTGTAACAGGGGCGAAGGCATAAAGAAAACCCGACTGGGAAACCAGTCGGGTTATTTGCTATGTAAATCAATAACGGCCTGCGCCAACGTAATGCGAAGAATAGTAGCTGCTGTTCAGGCTGTCGGTGCAGACACCTCTGCGGGAGTTTGCCGCGTGGATGATCTGACCATTGCCCATGTAAATCGCTACATGACCGACACCGCTGCCGTCGTTGGTGAAGAATACCAGATCGCCCGGCTGAAGGCTGGACTTGGAAATCTTCTTGCAGCTGGAATACTGCGAAGCGGAAGAGCGCGGGATGGATTTACCGAAGTGCTTGTACACGTACTGGGTAAAACCAGAGCAGTCGAAGGAGCTCGGGCCGGATGCACCGTAAACATACGAGCAACCGAGGAAGCTCTTAGCGTACGAAACAATGCTGGAGCCGGAAACACTGCCGCCGGTGCTCGGGGTCGTATCCGAAACACTGCCGCCGCTGGATGGCTTGGTAGAAGACAGGTAGCTGGAGCCGACATAGCCGTAACCGCTGCCGTACTTGATCTTATACCAGTAACTGGAGGTATTGACTACGCTGACCTGCTGGCCATAGGAAAGGGTGCCCTTGGAAGCGTAGGAAGTGCCTGCGCCGGAGCGGACATTCAAACCGGAAACCGTGCAGTACATCGTCTTTTCCTTGTTGGACGGAGCAGAAACCGGAGTGGTGGAGCTGCCGGACGGCTTGGAAGAGGACAGGTACTTGGAACCGACATAGCCGTAACCGCTGCCGTACTTGATCTTATACCAGTAACTGGAGGTATTGACTACGCTGACCTGCTGGCCATAGGACAGGGTGCCCTTGGAAGCGTAAGAAGTACCCTTGCCGGAGCGGACATTCAGACCGGAAACCGTGCAGTACATCGTCTTGGAAGAGGAAGTGGTGCTGGACGAACCGGAATCAGAATCTACTGCCGAAGAGGATGTATACTTGCTGCTGATGTAGCCATAGCCGCTGCCGTACTTGATCTTATACCAGCTGCCGGAGGTGCCAACAACCGTTGCTGACTTGCCCTTGCTCAGGCCGCCAACAACACCATAGGAAGTACCCGGGCCGGAGCGGACATTCAGTGCAGAGGCTGTGATATAAACGGTCTTGGATGAGGTCGTGGAAGGAGTCGTCGAAGAAGACGAGCTGCCGCTGGTCAGGTACTTGCTGTAGACATAACCAGTCTTGCCGTTTACCGTGACCTTTGCCCAACTGCCGGAAGTGCCCAGCTGAGAGGTAGTGGTTCCCTTTTTCATCACGGTAAGCACAGAATATGAGCTACCTGGGCCGGAGCGAACATTTACATCCGTGGTAGAAGTTACGTTTGCTGCCAGAGCGCCTGTGCAGACAACAGCAGTAGCTGCTGCCGTTGTTACGGCGAACTTCATCTTCTTCGAACTTATCATGGTAGGAACCCTCCTGATTTCACTAAAATTATTTGGCTGACAGCGCCCTGTTGAGCCAGACTACAGCGATATCCAGTGCTGTATAAAGGCCATCTTTTTCCGTTTTCTTTACAATTCTGTCCTTTGGACGGACGCTGGGGGATGTCTGCTGCAACTGAACGGAAACACGCGTTGCGACCTCGAGATCCTTGACCATCTTAGTCTCGAGAATCTGCATCATGATGATATAGCGGTCGCTCATGCTGCCGTAATAAATGATATTGTCATGTCTCATCAGAGGGTGGCCCTTGTATGTGAGGATGCCGTCATCCGCATCTTTTTTGGAAGTAGCTGACATAAGGTAATCTCCTTTGCAAAATAAATTTCGTTTCACACGCAATAGGATTAGTATACCACGTGAGAGATTTCATGTCAAACAGGGGACAAGCACACACGCCGCACATCGAGGTTACAAAACGCCTCATCAAACATTACAATACGGTTACATTTTCTTTAGTATAGCACATGACACCTGTACTGTCAAATATTTTGTTACCATTTTGCAAAGAAAAAGCGTGAAACCCCGGGATATTGGGGTTTCACGCCGCAGTGTTTTGCTATTTTGGAAGGTTACATAGAGTTATTGGGTGTATTTTGCGCTGATATAGCCGGTTTTTCCGTTGAATTTCATACGATACCAGCCGTTCTTTTTCTCGAAGACCTCCACGGTTTTCCCTTTTTTCAGAGTGCCAATGGCCTTGTATTCCTTGCCGGGGCCGGAGCGAACATAGAGGTCGGTGGTGATGGTTACCGTTTTACCCGCGGCGGGCTTTTCGGGTGCAACCTCTTTGGCATACTTCTTGCTGATGTAAGCATATCCGTCCTTATACTCAATCTTGTACCAGTCTTTTGTCTCTGCAACAACAGTCGCAGTTTTGCCCTTCTTGAGGGTTCCGATGGACTTATATTCCTTGCCGGGGCCGGAACGGACATTCAGCGAGGATGCAGTCACCTCAACTGTTTTGGTGATATCCTTCGTGTATTTGCTGCTGATATAGCCGTACTTGCCTTTGTATTCAATCTTATACCATTTGCCGGATGTTTCGACAACGACAGCCTCGCCGCCCTTTTTCAGATATCCGATGGTGCTGTATTTCGTTCCCGGGCCGGAACGGACGCGCAGCGAAGAGGCAGTGACAGAAACAGTCTTTTTCTCCACATTTGCGTCATCAGGGGAATCGGGAGCATCCTTCAAATATTTGCCGTATACATAACCGGTCTTACCGTCGACCTTTACCTTGATCCAGTTGCCGCTCTTTCCCAGCTTCTCTGCTGAGGTGCCCCTTTTCATGACTGCGACAACAGCGCAGGAATTATCGGGGCCGGAGCGAACATTGACATCAGTGACAGAAACAACATTGGCGGCGAATGCGCCGGTGCAGACAATCACAGTCGCAACTGCGGCAGCAGCCGCTATTTTCATCATTTTGGTACGCAGCATGTCAGAGAACCTCCTTCTGTTCAGGCAGGTAATCTCTCCCGGGATTGATTGGTTTGTGCGCAATTTCCGTATTCAATAGCTATTTCGTTGTATCAATCATACCACGATCCAGAGCATATAGCAAACACAATACAGAAACGATATGGAAACACTTCAGTAACACTTTTGGGTAAGTATCCTCCAACATCTGACCAGAAAAACACAGGACGTCCGAAGACGCCCTGTGAAAATCCCTGTATTACAGTTCAAGATAGTTGGAAATCAATTCCTGCATCAGCTCGTCACGATCAATTTTGCGAATCAGGCTGCGTGCATTGTTGTAGTTGGTAATATACGTCGGATCCTCCGAGAGCAGATAACCAACGATCTGGTTGATCGGATTATAGCCCTTCTCTTTGAGAGCGTCATATACCGTCTGAAGCACACGCTTCATTTCCTTGTCACTTTCTTCTTTCATACTGAACTGTCTGGTTCCGTCAAGCATTGCGGGCCCTCCTTTCAACGTACTTTCATAATAATACAGAAATCTCAATTTGTAAAGAGCTTTGTTACGAGTTTGTTACTTACGGAGCTTTGCGTCGAACTGCTTCTCCAGAGCGGCGATGGCCTTTTTCATTGCGCCGTCGCACTCTTCATCGGTCAGCGTGCGGTCACTGCGGCGCAGTCTGAGGGAATAAGCAACACTCTTTTTGCCTTCCGGAACCTGGTCGCCCTTGTAAACATCGAACAGAGAAACCGCTTCCAGAATGCCGCCGACGGCCTTGGAAATTGCCTTTTCCATATGTGCGACCGGAATGCTCTCGTCGCACAGAACTGCGATGTCGCGGGTAGAAGCCGGATACTTCGGCAGCGGCTGGTAAATCTTTTCTGTGGAGAGACAGCCGAACATAACATCGAGATTCAACTCGGCAGCCAGCACCTCGCTGTTGCCAGCGCCGTAGTTCTTTGCAACAACCGGATGAACCGTGCCGAATACACCAATCTCCGTATCGCCGGAAAGGACTCTTGCGCAGCGGCCCGGATGATAGGATGGATGATCGGTGACCGGTTCAAACGATACATCCTGTACACCCGTGTCGTTCAGGATTCGCTCGATGACGCCCTTGAACTGGAAGAAGGACAGGCGGCCATACGAGCCGAGCGTCAGGATATGCGGCTCCTGCGGGAGGGTCTCTGCGTCAACCTCACCGTCCTTGAGTGCCGGAAGATAAATCGTCGCGATTTCATACAGGCTTGCAGTTGCATTGCGATAGTTGAAGTTGTGCATCAGGCAATCCAGCATGGACGGCAGGGAAGTGGTGCGCATGACGCTGAATTCTTCGCCCAGCGGATTGAGAATCTTGACCGACTTGCGCTTTTCACTGTCCTCCGGCAGGCCGATGCTGTCATACATCTTCGGGCTGCCGAATGAGAAGTTCAATGCCTCGTCAAAACCGCAGGCGCGTGCCAGAATGCCGATATTCTTTTCAAAGTTCTGCTTCGGAGTCAGTGCACCGAGTACGGATTCACCGCCGAACAGCGTAGTCGGGATGTTGTCATAGCCGTACATACGGGCAACCTCTTCGGCGAGGTCGCACATGCGCGAGATATCAGTGCGGTAGAATGGAACGACAACCTCATCGCCCTCAACTGCAAAGCCAAGGCGCTCCAGATAACCGACAATTTCCTCACGGGACAGGTCAATACCGAGCAGGGCATTCATCTTGTCGCATTCCAGCGGCAGGCGCTTGTGCGCATCGCTGGTTGCGTCGACATCGATGATGCCGTCGACAACTTCACCTGCACCGAGCATTTCGACCAGCTCGCAGGCACGATTGACTGCATCGACGGTCATGCGCGGGTCAAGACCCTTTTCAAAGCGGCCGGAGGCCTCTGTGCGCATACCCAGCTTCTTTGCAGTGATACGGACCGTTGCACCGTGGAAGTTCGCCGACTCAAAGACGACCGTGTTGGTGTTTTCGGTGATTTCGCTCTCATAGCCGCCCATGACACCTGCAACCGCAGTGGCAGTGGTTCCGTCAGCGATGCAGACCATGTCATTATCGAGATAATGATTCTGTCCGTCCAGCGTCTGGATAAATTCGCCGTCCTTCGGGCGACGGACAATGATCTTGCTGTCTTTCAGGCAGGCGTAGTCGAATGCATGCATCGGCTGACCATATTCCAGCATGACATAGTTGGTGATGTCGACGATATTGTTGATCGGGCGGACACCGGCAGCATGCAGGCGCTCGCGCATCCAGGCCGGGGACGGCTCGATTTTAATGTTCTTAACCAGGCGCGCGGTGTAACGCGGGCACAGATCCGGTGCATCAACCTCGACAGACAGACTGTTGTTGATGTCACCGCCGCAGCCCTTGACAACCGGTGCATGCAGCTTGAGCGGGCGGTTAAAGGTAGCCGCAGTTTCGCGTGCGAGGCCGATGATGCTCAGGCAGTCCGGACGGTTGGATGTAATTTCAAAATCGGTGACATATTCGTCGAGACCGATGACGGTGCGGATGTCAACGCCGACCGGAGTTCCCTCCGGCATGAGCAGCAGGCCGTTCGGATCGCCGTACGGGATTTCGTTGAGCGTCAGCCCCAGTTCCTCATGGGAGCACATCATGCCGTTGGACGGTACACCGCGCAGTTTGCCCTTGGTGATCTTCACACCGCCCGGCAGCTGGGATTTGTGCAGGGCAACCGGTACAATGCTGCCGACATGTGCGTTCGGCGCACCGGTAACGATCTGAATCGGCTCTTCCTTGCCGACATCGACCATGCAGATGACCAGATGGTCGGAATCCGGGTGTGGTTCGTTGGACAGAATCTTACCCGTGACAACATTTTTGAATTCTTCGCCGAGGTAATCAATTTCCTCGACCTTCGAGCCGGACATCGTCATCTTATCCGCATATTCCTTGTTGGTGATGCCCGACATATCTACAAATTCGGAAAGCCAGCTCATTGGCAGCTTCATGATTTCATTCCTCCAGAGTTCAGTATAGTATCCGTTTGCGTGTTCTCAGCTTAAAACTGGTGCAGGAAGCGCACATCGTTTTCATAGAACATACGGATGTCGTTGATCTTGTAGCGGCTCATAACGATGCGCTCCAGACCGATGCCGAAGGCATAGCCGGAATACTCGTCCGGATCAATGCCGCAGACCTCGAGAACCTTCGGATGAACCATGCCGCAGCCGAGGATTTCAATCCAGCCCTCGCCCTTGCAGAGCGGACAGCCCTCGCCGTGGCACTGGAAGCACTGCATATCCATCTCTGCGGACGGCTCGGTGAACGGGAAGTGATGCGGGCGGAAACGGACAACGGTGTCCTCGCCGTACAGCTTCTTTGCGAACATTTCCAGAATGCCCTTCAGGTCGGACATGCGGATGCCCTTGTCGACAACCAGACCCTCGATCTGATGGAACAGGGGGGAATGCGTTGCATCGACAGCATCGGAGCGGAAGACGCGGCCGGGGGCAATGATGCGGATCGGCGGCTTCTTATGCTCCATCGTACGAATCTGAATTGGAGAGGTCTGCGTGCGCAGAACCACGTTGTCGGAAATATAGAAGGTGTCCTGTGTGTCGCGTGCCGGATGATCCTTCGGGATATTCAGCGCTTCAAAGTTATACCAGTCCTTCTCGACCTCCGGGCCTTCGCCGATGGAGAAGCCCATGCCGATGAAGATATCCTTGACCTCGTCGAGCACGGTGCTGATCGGGTGCTTGGTGCCGACGGTGACTTCCTCGCCCGGCATTGTAACGTCAATGGTCTCGCTCTTGAGCTTGGCCTCCAGTGCGATGGCCTCCAGACGCGCCTTGTTTTCTGCCAGACCAGCTTCAATGGATGCGCGAAGGTCGTTGACCAGCTGGCCGAATGCCGGGCGCTCTTCCGGAGCCAGATTGCGCATGTTCTTCATCAGCGCCGTGACCTCGCCCTTTTTGCCGAGGTACTTGACGCGAATGGCGTCGAGCTCACGGGCGTCCTTGCTGGCAGCCATCGCCTGTTCAGCAAGCTCCCGGATAGACTGTAATTTCTCCTTCATCTGTTAAAACAACTCCTTGCGAATTTTATTGCACAAAAAAACCTCCCGCCCCACTTGAGAAAACAGGGACGAAAGGCAAGGGAATGCTTCCGCGGTACCACCCGGATTCCGGCGCACAGCCGGCACTTGGGGATTGGTAACGGGAATCTCCCGCCGGTGCTTTTGGACACCGGAGCTCCCGGGCGAACTTCACCGTACCGTTTCGGCGGACAGCTTTCAGCCGATGGCTGTCCTTCTCTGGTGCCGCAGTGGGCGTCGGTTACTCTTCCCGTTCCTGGCTTTTTTCACGTTGCAATTGAATATACTACTATTTTATATCATATGAGCGTGCAAAAATCAAGTGTATTCTTGACAACAATACCGGAAGATACTATAATATACTGGTCTTAAATAAAAGAAAGGCGTTGAAGAAGAGGAGTACATTCCTGTACAGCCGGCAAAGAGAGGGAACGGTCGGTGTAAGTTCCTGCGGCAGGGGATGGAAGGTCGCTTCTGAGCCGAAGTACCCAAACCGGTTTTCGTTCCGGCGGTAGGTGCTTCCGATTTGCCCCCGTTACGCGGCACAAAGTGCGCACAGGTTTTCTGTGCGAATTTAGGTGGTACCACGGAGCTTTCCCTTCGTCCTGATGATTCCGGACGGAGGGTTTTCTTTTTTATTCCGGTACACCTGCCCTCAGATTTGAATGATATTCTTATAGGAAGGAGGCAATACTCGTGACCAACGAATTGCCAAAGACGTATGATCCCAGCGCCACGGAAGATAAGCTGTACAAAACGTGGGAAGAAAAGGGATATTTCAATGCCGAAGTAGACGAAACCAAAAAACCGTTTACCATTGTTATTCCGCCTCCGAATGTCACCGGTCAGCTGCACATGGGCCATGCATTCGATGAGACATTACAGGATATCCTCATCCGCACCAAGCGTATGCAGGGCTATTCCGCCCTGTGGATGCCGGGCACCGACCATGCGGGCATTGCAACCCAGATTAAGGTAGAGGAAAACCTGCGCAACGAGGAAGGGCTGACTCGTTATGATCTCGGCCGCGAAAAGTTCCTTGAGCGCGTCTGGGACTGGAAAAATCAGTACGGCAACCGCATCATTCAGCAGCTGAAAAAGCTCGGCTCGTCCTGCGACTGGCGCCGTGAACGCTTTACCATGGATGAGGGTTGCTCGAAGGCAGTCAAGGAAGTTTTTGTCAACCTGTATGACAAGGGCCTGATTTACAAGGGCAGCCGTATCATCAACTGGTGTCCGCACTGCGCAACTGCCCTGTCTGACGCAGAGGTAGAGTATGAAACCCAGCCGGGCAAGCTGTGGTATATCAAGTATGATATCAAGGATTCCGAGGAGAGCATCATTGTCGCAACTACCCGTCCGGAGACCTTTATGGGCGATACCGGTGTTGCGGTCAATCCGGACGACGAGCGCTATCAGCACCTGATTGGCAAGAAGGCAATCCTGCCAATTATCGGCCGTGAAATTCCGATTTTTGCCGATGATTATGTCGATAAGGAATTTGGTACCGGCTGCGTCAAAACGACGCCGTGCCATGACCCGAATGACTTTGAAATGGGACAGCGCCACAATCTGGAACAGATTCTGGTGTTCAATGAGGATGCGACTGTCAACGAAAACGGCGGTAAGTATCAGGGAATGGATCGTTACGAATGCCGCAAGGCAGTTCTGGCGGATCTGGAAGCCGAGGGACGTCTGGTCAAGATTGAGGATCACACGCACAACGTCGGCACCTGCTACCGCTGCGGCACGACGGTTGAGCCGATGACCTCCGCGCAGTGGTTCGTCAAGATGGCACCGCTTGCAAAGGAAGCGATCCGTGTCGTTGAAGACGGGGAGATTAAGTTTGTTCCGGAGCGCTTCAGCAAGACGTATATCCGCTGGATGGAAAATGTCCATGACTGGTGCATTTCCCGTCAGCTGTGGTGGGGTCACCGCATCCCGGCATATTACTGTGAGGACTGCGGCGAAATGGTTGTCGCCAAGGAAGATGTCACCGTATGCCCGAAGTGCGGCAGCACGCACATCCGTCAGGAGGAAGATGTACTGGATACCTGGTTCTCCTCTGCACTGTGGCCGTTCTCCACGCTTGGATGGCCGGAAAAGACCAAGGAACTGGAGTACTTCTATCCGACGGATACGCTGGTCACCGGCTATGATATCATCTTCTTCTGGGTTGCCCGCATGATTTTCTCCGGCATGGAGCACATGAAGCAGGTACCGTTTAAAACGGTATATATCCATGGCCTTGTCCGAGACGAGCAGGGCAGAAAGATGTCCAAGTCGCTCGGCAACGGCATTGACCCGCTGAAGGTCATCGACCAGTACGGTGCAGACGCACTGCGCTTCACGCTGGCAACCGGTAACTCGCCCGGAAATGACATGCGCTATTCCAAGGATCGTGTCGAGGCGAGCCGCAACTTCTGCAATAAGATCTGGAATGCATCCCGCTTTATCCAGATGAATCTGACCATCGATAAGGTAGCGCTGCCGAAGACGCTGACGATGGAGGACAAATGGATTCTGTCCAAGTACAATACGCTGGTTCAGGATGTCACGACCAACATTGACAAGTATGAGCTTGGCATTGCCGCACAGAAGCTGAATGATTTTATCTGGGATGTTTTCTGTGACTGGTATATTGAGATCGCAAAGACTCGCCTCCAGAACAAGGAGGACAAGGAGACCTGCGAGAATGTCCAGAATGTCCTGTGCTATGTCCTGTCCGGCTCGATGCAGCTGCTGCATCCGTTCATGCCGTTTATCACGGAGACCATCTGGCTTGCATTGCCGCATGAGGGCGAGACTGTCATGCTGTCCAAGTGGCCGACCTATTCGGAAGAGCTGCACTTCGAGGCAGAGGAAGCACAGATGGAAATCCTCATGGAGAGCATCCGTGCAATCCGCAACCGCCGCGCTGAAATGAATGTTCCGCCGTCCAAGAAGGCCCAGATTTACGTTGTCACCGAAAATGCAGAGCATCAGTCTGTATTTAAGGAAGGCGAAGCTTGTTTCCTCAAGCTGGCGTACTCCAGTGCGCTTAGCATTTCTGATACTGCACCGGCTGACGCGGCAAAGATGGTATCGGTTGTCACCGGCGATGTACAGATGTATATGCCGATGAACGAGCTGATCGACTTTGAGAAGGAAAAAGCACGTCTCAACAAGGAAAAGGCAAAGGCACAGAAGGATCTGTCCTTTATCGAGAAGAAGCTGGGCAATCCGGGATTCCTCAAGAAAGCGCCGGAGCAGGTTGTCGAGGGCGAGCGCACCAAGGCAGCCAAGCTGAAGGAGCAGATCGCCAAGCTGGATGAGAGCCTGGCTGCACTGGACTGAAGCATATGAGCGATTACGAACAGATTTTATCTGCTATTCATGCGCACGGCCGGTTCAGCGGAACACCGTGCCTCGACCGCATTCGCGCATTGCTCGCCGCACTGGGCAATCCGCAGAAAAAACTGAAATTTGTTCACATCGCGGGAACCAACGGAAAAGGCAGCATTGCCGTGCTGACGGCGGCTGCTCTGGAACAGGCCGGTTATCGAACCGGTCTGTTCGTTTCTCCGTTTGTTGTCGATTTCTGTGAACGCATTCGTATAAACGGCACATATATCCCACGGGAAGACCTGTGCCGCATTGCATCGCGCGTCCTCGAGATTGAGCAGTATTTACAGCTGCCGGAAGGGGAGTGTATCGGTGAGTTTGAATTTACCACCGCGTGCGCGATGCTGTATTTCCTCGAACAGGGCTGTGATATTGTCGTGCTGGAGGTTGGACTCGGCGGGCGTTTTGATGCGACCAATGTCATTGACTGCCCGGAGGCCGCTGTTATGGCGCATGTAGCGCTCGATCACATGGCGGTGCTCGGCAATACGGTGGAAGAAATTGCCGCGGATAAAAGCTATATTGTAAAATCCGGCTCGCTGCTCATCAACTATCCGAAGCAGAAGCCGTCGGTCGATCAGGTGCTGAAAAAGCGTTGCTATGACATGTGCGTGCCCTATCTTCCAGCCGCACAGCCGGAAAATATTGCGTGCACGCTGGAGGGCACGGAATGTGTGATTGACGGTCAATCGTTTTGCCTGCGGATGATTGGCAGGCATCAGGCGTATAACGCCGCTACTGCATATACAACTCTGACTGCTCTGCGCGGCAAAGGCTGGAGCATCCCGGACGAGGCGATTTCTGCGGGCTTTGCCAAAGCATGCATGACTGCCCGTCAGGAGATTGTCCGGCGCGAACCGCTGCTGATGATCGATGGCGCACACAATGTCGATGGCGTGACCGCATTGTGCGAAACGCTGGACAGCATGCTGCCCCAGGGCGGCATTTCGCTTGTACTCGGCATGGTCGCAGATAAGCAGTATGAGGCGTGTGTGCGCATGCTGACGCGCCGCGCGGATGCCATTTATACCGTTCAGCCGGACAATCCGCGCGCGCTGTCCAGCCGCCAGCTTGCTTCCACAATCCGTGAATTTTCGCCGTATACCAATGTATTTGACTGCGGTGATATCGGTTCTGCCCTCCGGCGCGCACTCGGATCTGCGCAGGACGATGATGTTGTGATTGTCTGCGGCTCGCTTTATGTCGCAGGAGAAGCAAAAAATGCCCTCAAAGACGGCATTATCTGACAGAAAAAATAGATCGCTTTGACTATAATAGAACTGCCTGAAAACAGGCAGTTCTATTTTTTTTCGGGAGTTGAAAAACAAATGAAATGTTCACACAAGCGGGAGAACTGCGGGATTGTCATCCGCTTTAACGGTGAGTTGGGTCATCACGAAGCGGCACAGTGCGTGGAATATCTCGAGAAAACAATGACCTTGTATGCGACGGAACCAATTTTTCTCGATCTGTCCGGATTGACCTTTATGGACAGCTCTGGTATTGCGGTCGTGCTCGGGGCACAGCGCAATGTGCTTGGGGCAGGTCAGACATTTACTGTTGTCGGCACGCCGCCTACAGCCATGCGTATTTTTCAGGCGAGCGGTATCGTCAGGCGCATACAGTTTATTCCGGAGCTGCCGCATCTGCCGGAGCCGGAGGATGAGGAGGAAGAGCCATGCACAGCGAAATCAACCAGATGAGTATCAAATTCCAAAGTCGTTCCAATAATGAGGCATTTGCGCGGCAGGCAGTTGCAGCCTTTGCCGCGCAGCTCGATCCGACGATTGAGGAGATTAACGATATCAAGACGGCGGTGAGCGAGGCAGTGACAAACTGTATTGTTCATGCGTATCGGGATACACTCGGATACATAACTGTCGCGGCGAAGCTGTATGATGACGGGGAAATCCAGATTGTTGTACGAGATAAGGGCTGTGGCATTGCGGATATTCAGCAGGCGCGCCAGCCGATGTTTACCACTGGCGACGCAGGGCGCTCCGGCATGGGTTTTACCATTATGGAGAGCTTTATGGATCGCCTGCGCGTGCGCTCGCGTGAAGGGGTTGGAACACAGGTCACAATGACCAAACGGATTGCGGCGCGCCTTGGACAGAAATAATGCCGCAGAGCAGCTCCGCCTGATCCGGCGTGCACAAGCAGGGGAGGAAGATGCCTGTGAAACGCTGATTCGGGAAAACAGCGGTCTGATTTGGAGCATTGTCCGTCGCTATGCCGGGCGCGGCGTCGACATGGAGGATTTGTATCAGCTTGGAAGTCTTGGTTTTGTCAAAGCAGTGCAGGGCTTTGACTGTGAGTATGGCACGCGTTTTTCCACTTATGCTGTGCCGAAAATCAGCGGGGAAATCCGGCGTTTTCTGCGCGATGACGGCACAGTCAAGGTCAGCCGCACCATCAAATCACTTGCTATTCGCGTCAATGCCGCACGCGAACAGCTTTCGATGAAGACGGGGCGTGAGCCGACGATTTCCGAGTTATCTGAGCTGCTGGATGCCTCACCGGAAGAGATTGCAGCGTGTGAAAGTGCGCTGGTTCCGACTGACTCGCTCCAGCGGGAAATCGGTGACGACGGCGCGACGCTGGAGCACCTTGTGGGTGACGACGGCATTGAGGAAAAAGTGCTTGAATCTGTCCTGCTGCGCGACAGCATCCACCGTCTGAATGAAAAGGAGCAAAAAGTCATCTTGTTGCGTTATTTCCGCAGCCAGACACAGCAGCAGTGTGCGGCTGCGCTGGGAATTTCACAGGTACAGGTGTCGCGGCTGGAACGGCGCGCGATTGAGCACATGCGGGAGATGATGACGGAGGCATAGCGGCTGTATCAAAAGGCACTGCTGTTGTAGCGAAAAACGACCGGGCAGGATGAGATCTGCCATCACCC
This sequence comes from Butyricicoccus porcorum, assembly GCF_002157465.1. GTDB lineage: Bacteria > Bacillota > Clostridia > Oscillospirales > Butyricicoccaceae > Butyricicoccus_A > Butyricicoccus_A porcorum. The sequence goes on along the minus strand of NZ_NHOC01000010.1, from coordinate 186,996 downwards.
CCCTGGTTTTGCGTCTGTTAACAAAAATGACATATTTTGTTTTCATGATCGACATAAAGTTTTCCCGTTTTGTTCACCCAAACACGAGTACAATGCAGTATGATAATACCAGTACAAAACGTTGTACAAACCACATTCTGTATCGCTCTTACAGGCCAGCTGCCCGGCCCGATCATCGGATCAAAAGCGGCAGACAACCTGCCCCATCGGGTTGGGAGTTCCTCTTTTCTTCCAATTCGATTTACTCTTATATTTTTCATATTTTTCCTTTCTAATGCCGCAGCCGTTTCTGGCTGCGGCATTGCTCTGCATAAAAATACTACGTATTTACACGAGTGCTATCAGACAGGATTGCATATGTCACGAAAAAGTGGTATTTTTTCTTCAATCTGTTATCAGACTATTGATTGTCATTCCTAGGACAATCAGAGCGACACCGAGAAAACTCAGTGCAGATGGAGCGGAATCCCCGAGAAGCAGGACACCGCCCAGAAGAGTAAAGATAACCTCTCCGGACTGTGTCGCTTCGATCATGGCGAGCTGTCTGGGATTGTTTTTTACCATATCGGTTGCATGGAAAAACAGATACGTCGCAATTACGCCGGAAAACAGCGCGACAAGAAAAGACTGTATGTTTTGTCCGGCGTTCGGCCATCCGGCCTGACTGTAGGCAACTGCCGAGCAGATCAGCCAGAAGGGCATACTGCACAGGGTCATGCCGAAAATTCTCTGAATCGCAGTGATGTGTGAGGGACAGCCTGCCATTGTCATGCGGTTGCCCAGCGGATAGGAGAAGGCTGCAATCAGAATGGGAGTCAGAACCTTGACAATTGTGCCAGGGTGCGATGTTCCCCAGTGAGAGCCCTGCATGATGAAGATTCCTGCGAGGATCAGAAAGGACATGGCGAGATTTTCAGCGGAATTTTTTGTCCGAACAGTGGTGTCAGCAAAACGCCTGCCACAATGGTAATCTGCCAGGTGGATGCAATCAGCCAGGATTCTCCATAGGAAGAAGCCAGAGACAGGGGGCGTAAAAAAGCCCGAACCCGACGGTACTCCAGAGAATCCAGAAGGCAGGTCTTTGGCGGATTTCATGCAAAATAGCCTTCCACTGATGCTTTTGCCATAGAATAAGGAAAAGCATCGGCAGTGTATAAAGATAGCGCAGGCTTGCGCTCCACATCCAGTAACCGCCGCTCAAATCCATGCTCCGATTTAAAATAAAAGTAAAGGCAAAGAAAAATGCCCCGGCAATGCCGGAAAATAATGCTTTTCTCATAGAAACTCCTTTATATGTAAAAAAGTAAAGCCGAAGATTATTTTAGAATATGGGAAAAAGATAGTCAAGCACGGGGATGTGCCGGGCGAGAATGGTTCTTTTTTGTCGTTCATGATTCAGAAACAAATACGTCGTAAAATTGTAAAAAATTTTTCGCAATTCTGTCACCAAAGAAAGGAAAAAATAGTGTATTCTATTACCAGAGTTAAGAAACAAACAAATGAAACACATCTCTCGGCCAGCTGCCCGGCCGGTTTCCTCAGAGAAACAAAAGCGGCAGACAACCAATCCGCTCCATCCAGCTTTGTGCCGGATGTGAATTGACATATTACTCTTATTTCTCTCTCTTTTTCATTTTAATTCCTTTCATTTTATTTAAGCGTACTGAATTTTCCTGATTTTCAGAGAACGCGCCTGAAATACCGTAGCACCGCTGCGGTATTTTTATTTTGGCATCAGGCAGGGAGATACAAAAACAGCTGCCGTATATGTGCGGCAGCTGTCAGTCTTTATGCAGGTTGCGTTTCCTCCCGCATAATACGGAAGGTCTTGCCAAAGATTACCTGGATAATCAGCGGGATGACCATAATAAACCAGATAATCGGTTCAGATACGATGACACCCATATAATCCAGACGCGGGACGAGCAGCACGACAATCAGCACTTTGCCGACCAATTCGATGCTGCTGGACACCAGCGGCGTGACCATGTCGCCCATGCCCTGGAGCGAATTGCGCAGGACAGAAATCACAACGGTGACAAAATAGAAAATGCAGTTGATATGCAGATATTTTGTCGCGGTATTGAGAATTTCTGCAGTTGTGCTACCGGTTACCATGTAGATCAGCGTTGGCACAATGGAGTAGCATATGACGATGACAATGCCGCACCAGATCCATGAGAGTATGAGTGCGCGCCATATGCCCGCTTTGATGCGCTCGATTTTGCCTGCGCCAAGGTTCTGACTGCAATAGGTAGCCATTGTTGTGGCAAGCACGGAAAATGGCATCATGAACAGCTCAGTCAGCTTGCGCGCCGCTGTGTGCGCGACGATGGTGTTGGCACCGAAGGTATTGATGGCACTTTGCAGTACAACAGAACCGATGTTGACGAGTGACAGCATGAAGCCCATCGAAAGACCGGTGCTGTACATCCAGCTGACCAGATGACGGTCGTGGAACAGACGCATGAAGTCATCGCAGCATGGCACAAGCTCCGGGTAGCGCTTTTTGATGAACAGCAGGCATAGGATAACCGAAATGCCCTGAGCGAGCACCGTGGCAATGGCCGCACCCGGTACACCGCTGTGGAACACACAGATAAACAGCAGGTCGAGGCCGACATTGGAAACTGTGGCAATGACAAGGAAAATCAATGGAGTTACACTGTCGCCCACTGCGCGCAGCGTCGCTGCACAGCCGTTATAGAACACTGTGACCATCATGCCGAGCAGAATGATACGGAAATAGGAAGCGGCCTGTACGAGCAGATAGTCGGGCGTATTGAGGATGCGGAGAAGCGGGGTCAGGAATACGACTGACAGAACGGTGAGAACCGCGACGGTACCGGCGGCGAGCACAATGGTACCTGCGATTGCCTTTTTCATGCTCTTTCGGTCATCTGCACCGAAAAAACGCGCTGTGACGATTGCAAAACCGTTCGTCATTCCCATCAACAGTCCGATTACAAGTGAATTGAGAGAAGAGGTCGCGCCGACCGCCGCCAGTACTTCCTCGCCAAGGAAGCTGCCGACGATACGCGTATCTGCCAGGCTGTATACCTGCTGAAACAGATTGCTGATGAGCAATGGAATGGCAAATTGCAGAATCAGTTTGGTCGGGTTTCCCTTTGTCATATCCTTCATGGCTGTTTGCATCCTTTGCAAAAAAATAATCTGATGCCCTCGCAGGCACCAGATTATCTTACCACGTTCAAAAGGTCTTTACAATTGCAAATACAACCAAAAAAACGGATGAATTTCGCAAGGAAATCAAGTATATTTCAATTGCCGGAAATGTGCGGTGACAATGCTGTCAAATCGCATTAAATATCGAATCTATGATTTCGGAAATGCGTGTACCCGAAACCGAGCGGTCAGCGCAGGATACATAAATGCGTTTGCGCCGGTTGTACAGCAGACGTGTCTGCTTCTCTTTGTCGCCCTGTAGCAGGGGGCGGGAGGTGTCACGGCTGAGATTCTGGACAATACGATAAAACGGCGTATTCAAATGGATGAGCAGACCGTTCTTTTTGTACTGCTCGACATTTTCCGCGCGGAGAACTGCACCGCCGCCCAGCGCAATGACACAGTCGGTTTTGTCCGCAATTTCATGCGCGCACCGGGTCTCGATATCGCGGAAGCCTTCTTCTCCAACCTCTGCAAAGATATCGGAGATTTTCTTGCCTTCGCGCTCTTCCAGATAATCGTCCATATCGATAAACTCGCATTGCAGCGCCCGCGCCAGTTTGCGGCCAATGGTGGTTTTTCCGCTGCCCATGAAGCCACACAGGACGATATTGCTTTTGCCATAGATTGTCTTGAGGCGTTTTTTTGCCATGTCGCCCGCGAGCAGGCGTAGAATGCGCGTCAGGCTTGCCTGTTCAAACTGCGTACCGAACCAGATGGTCTGGGCATAGGCCGCTTGAAGTACCAGCATCAGCAGGCCATTGCGCGTCTTGGCATTGCCCGGCGCGAGCCGCATGATTGTAGTGAGCGGGGGATTGTAGACTGCATCAAAAACATAAGTTGTGCCGACTGGCAGCTTGTCCAACGGAGTGCCGTCTTCATGCGGATACATGCCGAGCGGTGTGCCGTTGACGACGATTTCAGTAGCACGCGGCAGCTGGGTGGCGGGCATAATGTCGATATCCGCCTCCGGCAGATAACCGCGCAGCTCATTGCGCAGCGCTTTTGCCTTAGCCAGATTGCGCCCGGTAATCAACACTTTGGCGCCTACATTGGCGAGATGATAGGCCATGACACGCGAAACACCGCCATAGCCGCACACGACGGCGATTTTACCCTTTGGATCGATACCGTCAAATTCCAGAGAACCGGAGAAGCCGAGGATGTCGGTATTATAGCCGATGGCTTTGCCGTCCCGGAAATGCACGGTGTTGACACTGCCGAGGTCACGCGCGGCTTCATCAACGGCATCAAGATAGTCGAAAACCGCCTTTTTGTGCGGAATGGTCAGGTTCAGACCGCCGCATTTTTCGCTGGCGATCTGCATGGCCTCCGCGAGATCCTCTGGCGGCACATCGACTGCGAAATAGGTACAATCCTTGCCCGATGCTGCAAACAGCAGTGCGTGCAGTTCCGGCGACATGGTGTGTGCAATCGGGTGACCGAACAGCGCGAAGGTCGGTTTTTCAGGCTGGTATGCCCGAAATTCTTCCATTGTCAGAATCATAGCTTCGACCTCCTGCCGGATGCTTCGTTGTTTTTCAGGCTATCCAGCGTATCGAAGAACGTCGGATAGGAAATGGCGACACAGGCTGGGTCATCGATGGAGGACGAGCCTTCGCAGGCCAGCGCACACACCGCCATGCTCATTGCAACGCGGTGGTCAGCATAGCTGAGAAAATCCGCGCCGTGGAGCGGCTTGCCGCCACAGATAACCATGCCGTCTTCTGTTTCACGGACATCCGCACCTGTGCGGGACAGTTCCGTTGTCATCGCCGCGATACGGTTGGATTCCTTGACCTTGAGTTCCTGTGCGTCGCGGATGACGGTTTCACCCTCGGCAAATGCGGCTGCAACTGCCAAAACCGGCAGCTCGTCAATCAGCCGCGGGATGATATCGCCGCCGATGACTGTGCCGTGCAGACGGGAGGAACGCACGCGCAGGTCGCAGACCGGCTCGACATCGCCGCGTTCATTCAGACGCTCAATATCTGCCCCCATCGCGTCCAGTGCATCCAGAATGCCGGTGCGCGTCGGATTGACGCCGACATTGCGGATAATAATTTCGCTGTCCGGCAGAATCAGGCCGGCCACGAGAAAATAAGCTGCGGAGGAGATATCGCCGGGAACTTCAACATCGACAGCGCGCAGCGTATCCGGCGGTGTCAGTGTGATGACATTGCCCACAGTCTCCACCTTTGCGCCGAGTCCGCGCAGCATGCGTTCCGTGTGGTCGCGCGAGGCAGCGGGTTCTACTACTGTTGTCTGTCCGTCGGCAAACAGTCCGGCGAGCAGGACTGCAGATTTTAGCTGTGCACTCGCAACCGGCAGCTCATAGCGGATGCCGGAGAGCGGCGCAGGATGAATGGTCAGCGGGCAGAGATTGCCGTCCTTGCCGTCGATATCCGCGCCCATCAGGCGCAGTGGCTTGATGATGCGCCCCATCGGACGTTTCTGAATGGAGGCATCGCCGTTGAGAACAGAGGAGAAGGGCTGTCCGGCGAGGATGCCGCACAGCAGGCGGGTGGTTGTGCCGGAATTGCCGGTGTACAGAAGTTCGGTCGGCGCTTTCAGACCGTGCAGGCCTGCGCCATGCACAACAACCTCTTCATCTGAAACTTCAATGTCAATACCCATCTTGCGAAAGCAGGAGATGGTGGACAGACAGTCCTCACCCATCAAAAAACCGGTGATGTGGGTCGTACCCTCCGCGAGTGCGCCGAGCATAACCGCGCGGTGGGAAATGGATTTGTCTCCCGGCACAGTCACGGTACCGCGCAGTGCGGGGACAGGGGAAAGTGTCAGACTCATTTTGTGCCCTCCTCCTGGCTGACCGGATACGAACCGAGCACACGGACATAGGCGCATTCCTGTGTCAGCTGATAGATCAGCGCACGTGTATCCTGGTCGAGCAGATTTCCATCAAAATCAATATAGAAGCAATAATTCCACGGCATATCCGGAAGCGGACGAGAATGAATTTCCGTCATGTTCAGGCCGTAGTCAGCAAACACGGCGAGCGAACCGTACAGGCTGCCGACGACATGCGGAAGCGTCAGCACAAGGCTGACACGGGTATCACCCGGTTGTGCGGACAGTGTGCGCTGCACTGCAATGAACCGCGTCTGGTTGTAGTCACCGTCGTTGACGCTTGTTTCCAGAATTTCCAGGCCGTATAGCTTCGCCGCAGCCTCGGAGCAGATGGCAGCTTTGGTCGGATCAGCGAGCTGTGCAATTTTATTTGCGGCAACCGCTGTGTTGCTTTCCTCCAGCAGCATGTAGCCGTGCTTCTTGATGTACTGCTGGCACTGGCGGAGCGCCTGTGGATGGGAATACACCTCTTTTACACTATCAAGGGTAGTACCTTTACATCCGGCGATACAGTGCCGGATTACCTTGACATGCGAATGAGAAATATACAAACCATACTGCTGGAGTAAATCATATATTTCGTTGACAGTTCCTGCCGTCGAGTTTTCGACCGGAACGACGCCAGCATCAGCTTCGCCGTTTACCACAGCGCGAAAAACGTCCTCCCATGATTCCATGGGGCGTCTTTCTGCGTTCGGGAACAATTCCGAGCAGGCCATATCCTGATAGGATGCGGGAAGTCCGCCGTAATAAACCATCTTCGGGTCGGTAATGCGCGGCTGGATGTCCAGCTTGAGCCGTTCCGGCTCGGCCTCCAGCATGCGGAAGTACTGGTGCTTGCGGCTGACGCGCGTTGTGGTGCGAAGCAGGGAGGAATACTCCAGCTTGAGCTCATCCGGAATGTCCTTCAGCATCGTGTCCAGCAGCTCAGTTTCTCTCGATGGAACGAGCACTTGTCCGCCGTTCGCCATTTTATAATCGGAAACTTCCTCCGCACATTTCATGCGCTTGAGGAACAGCTTTAGAATTTCGTGGTCAATCGCGTTGATATCACGGCGAATGTCTTCAATCTTGCGCATATCCGTAGGCCTCCAAATACAAATCGGTCATGGCAACCGCGACGGCTGCTTCGACAACAGGTGCGGCACGCGTGACGATACACGGGTCGTGCCGTCCCTTGATGACCAGAGGTTCCACCTTGCCGTCCGCCAGATTGAGCGTCATCTGCTCACGGGAGATGGACGGCGTCGGCTTAATCGCTGCGCGTACAACTATTGGCATGCCGCTTGTGATGCCGCCCAGAATACCGCCATTGTTGTTGGTTTCAGTTTTGACCACACCGTCTTCGAGAATCATGCGGTCATTTGCCTCTGAACCGTGCATGGCGGAAATGGAGAAGCCTGCGCCAAATTCTACGCCCTTGACCGCCGGAACAGCGAACAAAAGGGAAGAGATGCGGCCCTCAGCCGGACACAGCATCGGAGAGCCCAGACCGGCGGGAACGCCGATGACGGCGCATTCAATGATACCGCCGAGCGAATCCAGCGCTTCGCGCGCCTGATCGATTTGATCGAGCATCGCCTGCTGTGCACGCGGATTGATGATTGGATACTGCTGTGTGCGCAGGGTTTCCAGCTGTTCTGCCGGAATGCATACGTCATCAAACGGCGTGTCCATAATCTGACCGATGGAGGCGATATGTGAGCCAACTGCCATCCCCTTCGAGCGCAGGAACAGCTTGCACATGGCACCCGCGAATACGAGCGGGGCAGTCAGGCGTCCGGAAAAATGTCCGCCGCCGCGCGGGTCGTTGCAGCCATGGAAGCGAATGCGTCCGGTGTAGTCCGCATGACCGGGGCGCGGATGGTCGATCAAATTGCGATAATCACCCGAACGGGTATCGGTATTTTCAATGACACACGAAATTGGTGTACCAGTGGTTTTTCCCTCAAATACGCCGGAAAGGACCTTCGGCAGGTCCTTTTCACGGCGCGCCGTGGACTGACGGTTTTTGCCCGGTGCACGGCGATCCATTTCCGACAGAATAAATTCCTCGTCATAGGCTACGCCGGCTGGAAAGCCGTCGAGTACGCAGCCAATGCCGCCGCCATGTGATTCGCCGAAAATGGTCAGTTTGAAATTATTTCCCCAAACAGAACCCATAGTTCCTCCTTACAGCGCTGTGATGAGCTGGTGCAGCTGCTCCAGCGGGATTTTATGAATAACAGCCTTGCCGAGCGGATGTACCAGAATGAAGTTCATGGTGTCCGCCGTGCGCTTTTTATCGTGCAGCAGAGCGGTGTAGATGTCCTCTGTCGGATATGGGAGCTCAGTCGGCAGGTCGTGTGCCTTGCAAGCGGCAACAATCTGTTCGGTCAGGTCGGCTTCGCCCAGCGCAGCGCCCAGCTTTGCGGCCTGTACCATGCCGATGGCAACTGCCTGACCGTGTGACAGCTCGGTGAAATGACCGACCTTCTCTGCCGCATGGCCAATGGTATGACCGAAATTCAGAATCATACGCAGACCGGTGTCGTGTTCGTCCTGCTGAACGACGTCGCGTTTGATGCGCACCGATTCGTATACAATCTGTTCCATATTCGACTTGAAGTCCGGCTCTGCAATCAGTTCGAGAATCGTCGGATTGGAAATACAGCCATATTTGATGACCTCTGCCATGCCGTCGTTAAAAATGCGCTCTGGCAGGGAAGTCAGAATGTCTGTGTCAATCATGACCAGCTCCGGCTGATAAAACGCGCCGACAAGGTTTTTGCCCTGCGGCAGGTCGACACCGGTCTTGCCGCCGACAGAGGAATCAACCTGCGACAGCAGCGTGGTCGGAATCTGGCAGACATGAATGCCGCGCAGATAGGTTGCCGCAGCAAAGCCGGTGATATCGCCGACGACACCGCCGCCCAGTGCAATGACAAGGTCGGAACGGGTCAGCTCGGCTTTACTCATGTCGGCATAAATGCCTGCAACAGTATCGAGGTTTTTGTATTCTTCACCTGCGGGAATGACAGTCGTCGTGATATTCAGCGGGAACTCCGCACACAGCTCCTTGAGATAGAGCGGTGCAACATTGGAGTCCGTGACGACATGAATGCGTGCGGGCTTGAATTTTTCTGCAACGCGCTTGGCAGTCTGTTGGAACACACCTGCGCCGATATAGATATCAGATGTGCTGGTAGAGCCCTGAAGGGAAAGATGATACATTGTTTTGCCTCCTGCTTAGATTTCGCGGCCGATTGCACCGGCAACCGCACGAATCTTGCCCATTGTGCGAGCGAAGTGCTCATAGGTCAGCGACTGTGCGCCGTCGGACAGCGCGTGCGCCGGATCGTTGTGCACTTCGATAATGAGGCCGTCTGCGCCTGCGGCGATGGCAGACATTGCCAGCGGCTCTACCATCCAGTAGATACCTGCGGCATGCGACGGATCGACCACAACCGGCAGATGGCTCAGGCGCTTGAGTGCCGGAACTGCGCTGATATCCAGCGTGTTTCTCGTGTAGGTTTCATAGGTACGGATGCCGCGTTCGCACAGGATAACCTGCTCATTGCCGCCCGCCATGATGTACTCGGCGGACATCAGGAACTCCTCCAGCGTGTTGGCGAAGCCGCGCTTCAGCAGAACCGGTGTACGGGTCTTACCCAGTTCCTTGAGCAGCTCAAAGTTCTGCATATTGCGCGCGCCGACCTGATAGCAGTCGACCTTGCCCTCGAACAGCTCGATATGAGCCGGATTGGTAATTTCCGTGACAATCGGCAGACCGGTCTTTTCCTTCGCCTTGCACAGCAGTTCGAGACCCTGTGCCTTCATGCCCTGGAAAGAGTACGGGGAGGAACGCGGCTTCCACGCACCGCCGCGCAGAATCGCTGCACCCTGACGCTGGACTTCTGCGGCGATCTCGCAGATCTGCGGCTCGCTCTCGACGGAGCACGGGCCGGCCATGACGACCAGCTTATTGCCGCCGACCTTGACGCCGTTGATATCGACAACGGTATTTTCCGGATGCATCTGACGGTTTGCGAGCTTGAACGGCTCCTGTACCTTCATGACGCGGTCAACCCACTGGTTGAGCATCAGGGTATCCTTATCAACCGCAGAGGTATCGCCGACAAGACCAAGGATTGTGGTTTCTTCACCGACAATCGGATTTACACTGACATGAAAATGCTCAATCCAACCAGTAAGCCGTTCAACTTCGTCCTTCGGGCAACCTTTTTTCAATACAACGATCATGATACATTTCTCCTTGAAACAGATATTTCCCGGCTGAACACAGCAAGAAAAGTAAGCATAAAAAAAGTCCTTCCTCCCGCATCGCAAGGGACGAAAGACAAACATTCCGTGGTACCACCCAAATTCGGCACTTATGCCGCACTTTATTCAAATACGGGGCCGGGAAGCCCGATATTCTAGCCCGGTAACGGGGGCAGCCGTCTGCACCTACTGTAGTTCAGCGCAAAAGCTCGGGAGGGAACTTCAATTCGTCCGGCTCAAAGCCCGCTTTCAGTCTGTGGCGTGCTATCCCTGGTGAGCCGATGCGGATTTACTTTTCTCCGTCATCGCAGTGCTGTTATCAAAATTTGTATACAGTATAACGCAACGGGAATAGAATGTCAAGAAAAATTTAGGGAGATAAAGTGAACCGTGGGGGAACGGGGCGCAGTTCATTATACCATATCTGCAAAAACCAACAACAAATACCGGATTTTGCTCCTGCGCAGCTACCACTTTTTGCTGATTTCTTTTGCAAAATTTGCCGCAAGCTCTTGACAGCAGGGGAGAAGCGTCATATAATAGGAATCGTAATATTTGAAAAATGTGATGAACGGGTAAAGTAACTGTCAGCCGTCTTCAGAGAGCTGCCGTGTGGTGCAAGGCAGTGGCGTTCAGCAGCGAAACTCACCCGGGAACAGTCCGCTGAACCAGGCTCTGCCCTGATTAGGTTGGAACGGATTTCCCACCGTTACAGGGGAAGCGCATTGCTGGATGCGTTGAGCGGTCGCTTATTTATGTAACAATGGCGGCAAGTAGAGTGGTACCGCGGAAGTTTGCTTTCGTCTCTGTTTCCAAATTTATTTGGCGAGATGAAGGCTTTTTTTATGCCTGTCCCGTCCACTTCTTTGAACCAGTAATTTTTAATTATTTTTGGAGGATAAAGTCATGTCAAAGCAGATCAGAATTTTTGACACCACCCTCAGAGACGGCGAACAGTCTCCCGGATGCAGCATGAACCTCAGCGAAAAGATTGAGGTTGCCCGCCAGCTGGAAACGCTGGGCGTCGATATCATCGAAGCAGGCTTCGCAATTGCGTCGCCGGGCGATGCGGCAGCCATTGCTACCATTGCCAATACCGTTAAGAATTCCACCGTTTGCTCGCTTGCGCGCTGTGTGGAAAAGGACATCGATGTTGCGTACAGCTCGGTCAAGGATGCGGTTGATCCGCGTATCCATGTATTCCTTGCAACCTCTCCGGTTCATATGGAGTATAAGCTGAAGATGAAGCCGGAAGAGGTACTCGAGAGCGTTGCACATCACGTTGCATACACCACAAAGCTGCTGTCCAATGTCGAGTTCTCCGCAGAGGATGCAACCCGTTCCGACTGGGATTTCCTGTGCCGCGTTGTTGATGTCGCAATCAAGAACGGCGCTACCACCATCAATATTCCGGATACCACCGGCTATCTGACTCCGGACGAGTATGCGAACCTGATCCGTTACATCCGTGAGCACGTTGACGGCACGGAAAATATTATTCTGTCCTGCCATAACCACAATGACCTCGGCATGGGCGTTGCAAACTCTCTGGCAGGCATTCAGGCGGGCATCGGTCAGGTTGAATGTACCATCAACGGCATCGGCGAGCGTGCGGGCAATGCATCCCTCGAGGAAATTGTCATGGCGCTCAAGACCCGCAAGGACTTCTTCGACGCGGATACCCGCATCGATACCACGCAGATCTATCGTTCCAGCCGCATGATCCAGACCATCACCGGCGTTCCGGTTGCACCGACCAAGCCGATTGTCGGCGCGAATGCGTTCGCACATGAGTCCGGCATCCATCAGCATGGCGTACTGAACAACAAGAGCACCTACGAGATCATGACACCGGAATCCGTCGGTATCCCGCAGAATGCCATTGTCCTTGGCAAGCATTCCGGCAGACATGCTTTTGAGGCACGCCTGAAGGATCTCGGTTATACGCTGTCCAAGGAGAAAATCGACAAGGCATTTGCCAAGTTCAAGGTACTGGCTGATAAGAAAAAGGTCATCAAGGATCGTGACCTCGAAGCACTCATCGGTGTGGTTCCGGTTTCCGGCCCGGTTCGTTATACCCTCAAGCAGTATGTCATCAACAGCGGCAACACCATCAGCACCACTGCTGTTGTCAAGATGACCAAGGGTGACGAGGAGTTCGAGCGCGCTGCACTGAGCGATGGCCCGATCAATGCTTCTTATGCTGCGATCAATAAGATTACCGGCCTGAAGATTGAGCTTCAGGACTACTCGCTGCGTGCACTGACCGATGGACAGGATGCACAGAGTGAAGCTGTCGTCAAGATGACATTCGACGGCAGCGAGGATGAGGTCGTTACCGGCCGCGGCGTATCTGTCGATATCGTAGAGGCTTCTATCAAGGCATACATCAACGGCATCAACAAGTATCTCAACAGCTAATTGCACTGCATATCTGCCTGCCCGCGCAGGGCAGGCAGATTTTTATGAAAAGAGGAGGTAATTTCTCATGGCAATGACTATGACACAGAAAATTCTCGCCAGTCATGCGGGGCTGGAAAGCGTAACCGCAGGTCAGCTGATCGAGGCAAATCTCGACCTGACACTGGCGAATGATATTACCGGCCCGGTTGCCATCCGTGAGATGGAAAAGGCTGGATTTGACAAGGTGTTTGATCGCAACAAGGTTGCGCTCGTTATGGATCATTTCGCACCGAACAAAGACATCAAGTCCGCAGAGCAGTGCCTGACCTGCCGCAATTTCGCAGGCAAGCACGAGGTCGTCAATTTCTTCGATGTCGGACAGATGGGCATTGAACATGCCCTGCTGCCGGAAAAAGGCCTGGTCGGCCCGGGCGAACTGATTATCGGCGCGGACTCCCATACCTGTACATATGGTGCACTGGGTGCATTTTCCACCGGCGTCGGTTCCACAGACCTCGCGGCAGGCATGGCAACCGGCAAGGCATGGTTCAAGGTTCCGTCTGCCATCAAATTCAATCTGATCGGCTCTCTGCCGAAGTATGTTTCCGGCAAGGATGTTATCCTGCACATTATTGGCAAGATTGGCGTCGACGGCGCACTGTACCGTTCGATGGAATTCACCGGTGAAGGCGTTGCTTCGCTGTCGATGGATGACCGCTTCACGATCTGCAATATGGCGATCGAGGCGGGCGCAAAGAACGGCATTTTCCCGGTTGACGAGAAGACTATGGAATACATCGAAGGCCGCGTCAACCGTCCGGTTATCAGATATGAAGCAGATCCGGATGCGGTTTATGATGAGACCTATGATATTGATCTGTCTGCACTGCGCCCGACGGTTGCCTGCCCGCACCTGCCGGAGAACACAAAGACGATTGATGAGCTCGGCAAGATTGAAATTCAGCAGGCTGTCATCGGTTCCTGCACCAACGGCCGCATTCAGGATATGCGCGAAGCCGCTGCGATTCTGAAGGGCAAGAAGGTCAAGAAGAACGTCCGCACGATTGTCATTCCGGCAACACAGGAGATTTATCTCCAGTGCATCCGCGAAGGTCTCGCAGAAATCTTCGTTGAGGCAGGTGCGATTCTTTCCACACCGACCTGCGGCCCGTGCCTCGGCGGACATATGGGCATTCTGGCACACGGTGAGCGTGCAATTTCTACGACCAACCGCAACTTTGTCGGCCGTATGGGTCATGTTTCTTCGGAAATCTATCTGGCAAGCCCGGCGGTAGCTGCTGCATCCGCAATCACCGGCTATATTACCGACCCGGCAGACGTCGCAGAATAAAGGAGGAACAGTCATGAAAGCAAGAGGTTCTGTTTTTAAATATGGCGATAACGTCGATACCGACGTTATCATTCCGGCTCGTTATCTGAACATTGCCGATCCGGTTGAACTGGCAACTCACTGCATGGAGGATATCGACACCGAATTCGTTAAGAACGTCAAGAAGGGCGACATTATGGTTGCAACCAAGAATTTCGGCTGCGGCTCTTCCCGTGAGCATGCACCGCAGGTTATCCGTGACAATGGTATTTCCTGCGTTATCGCATCGTCCTTTGCGCGTATTTTCTACCGCAGCTCCATCAACATCGGCCTGCCGATCATGGAGAGTGAAGAAGCTGCGAATGCCATCAGTGCAGGCGATGAGGTAGAGGTCGATTTCGATACCGGCATCATCACGGATATCACTACGGGCGAGCAGTTCCAGGCAGCGGCATTCCCGCCGTTCTTACAGAATATTATCCGTGCAGGCGGTTTACTCAAGAGCCTGAAGGAAAGAGAGGGTTAATCGATGCAGTACAATATTGCAGTCATCAAGGGCGACGGCATCGGCCCGGAAATCGTAACAGAGGCCATGAAGGCACTTGAGGTTGTCGGTGAAAAGTTCGGTCATACCTTCCAGTTTACCGAGTGCTATGCGGGCGGCAACGCCATTGACAAGTACGGCATTCCGCTGCCGCAGGAGACACTGGATATCTGCAAGGCGTCTGATTCCGTCCTGCTGGGTGCTGTCGGTGGCCCGAAGTGGGACAGCGTTCCGTCGGATAAGCGTCCGGAGCGCGCACTGCTCGGTCTGCGTTCGGGTCTGGGCCTGTTTGTTAACCTGCGCCCGGCACAGATGCACGCAGCACTGGCAGAGGCTTGCCCGATCAAACCGGAGATCATCGGTGATGGCTTTGACATCCTGGTCTGCCGCGAGCTGACCGGCGACGTTTATTTCGGCAAGCGCGGCCGCAGAGAGAGCGAACTGGGTGAAACCGGCTGGGATGACATGAACTATTCTGTCACCGAGGTCGAGCGCATCGGTCGCCGTGGTTTCGATATGGCAATGAAGCGCGGCAAGAAGCTGGTTTCCGTAGATAAGGCAAATGTACTGGAAACCTCCCGCGTATGGCGTGAAACAATGCACAAGCTGCGCGAGGAGTATCCAGAGGTCGAATATCAGGATATGTATGTCGACAATGCGGCGATGCAGCTGGTTCGCAATCCGGGGCAGTTTGACGTCATTGTGACCGGAAATCTGTTCGGCGACATTCTGTCAGATGAAGCGAGCATGATTACCGGCTCGATTGGCATGCTGCCGTCTGCTTCTATCGGCGAGAGCAAGCTGGGCATGTACGAGCCAATTCATGGCTCTGCACCGGACATTGCAGGCAAGGGCATTGCAAACCCGATTGCAACTATCCTGTCCTGTGCAATGATGCTGCGCTATTCGTTCGGTCTGGGCGAGGAAGCTGACTGCATCGAAGCAGCCGTTGAAAAGGCACTGAACGATGGACACCGCACTGCGGATATCGCCAAGGAAGGTGAGAAGGTGCTGTCTACCTCCGAGATGGGCGCGATTATCTGCGCAAATATCAGAGGTTAATTTCGGAAAAAACGATAAAAAGATCCGGGCTGTCAGCGGCGAAGCCGACGGCCCGGATTTTGTTATGTATGCGGGTTGAGATACTGCCCGTGTTTTTGCGTGTTTTTTCCGTACTGGATCGCAAAGTGTGGACAGCGGTGCAGGCAGCCGAGGCACATGGCACACCTGTCTGTTGTCCAGACCGGCGTTCCGTTTTCGAGTCGGATTGCGTCTGCCGGACAGTTCTGTTCGCACAGGCCACAACCAATACAGGACGATTCTACGGTAAAATGGCTGGTTTTTCGCATATAATCGTAGTATTTTTCAAAAATTGGAATGAGAAACCGCGGTACTCTGGATTTTAAATAATTTCCACCGGTATAATGCCGGGCTCTCTGGATGATGCGGTCAATCTGTGGCTCTGCGCGGTCATTGATCTGCTGCACCTTTTCTTTGTCTGACAGGTCAAACATCGGTGTCCAGGTATCCGGCATCTTCACGCCGAAACGGGCGTCAAATTTTCGACCCGTGCGCGCGTACAGCTGCTGGTTTGCTGTATAGCCGATGGTACCCGGTGTCGTACCAAACGTCGCAACAAAGTAAAAATATGCACTTCCGTTTGTATGCAGCTCCATGCGCTGCATAAATTCCTGGGCTACAGACGGAAGTCCCCATGCATATGTGGGAAATACAAATCCAACCCGTTCGTCTGTCTGGATTTCAAATGAAAGCCTGCCATTTTTCAGACAGTCGACAATGGAAACGATTTCACTGTCCAGTGCACGTGCGAGTCGATTTGCGACATATTTTGAGTTTCCGGTTGCCGAAAAATAAAAGATCACGTAAATTCCCTTCCTTCGTTCAGCGAGTGATAGCCGGACATTCGCTGTCTGCAAAAATCATACACCATGCGCTGCTGTTTTGTAAAGACAGGAAGTTGCTTTACAGATATTCCTGTCGGATCCGTTCCAATATGGCGACATCTGCCGGGCAGAATGGATACCGGTCGATTTCCTGCGGCGTGATCCACTGAAGCGCGTTGTGTTCCAGCAGCTGCGGTGTGCCTGCGGCAATGCGCGCATGGAACAGCGTCAGGTGTACCGTGAGGTCGGGATACTGATGTGTGACGTCCATAAAGACATCGCCGACGGAAACGGTGATGCCGAGTTCTTCGCGGCATTCGCGCACCAGTGCCTGCTGCCCGGTTTCACCAGGCTCGATCTTTCCGCCGACAAATTCCCACAGCAGACCGCGCGCCTTGTGCGGCGGGCGCTGGCAGATCAGGAACCGATCTGCATCCCAGAGGAGCGCCGCGACCACTTCAGTCGTTTTCAGAATCTGAATGGCCTGCCGGTATGTTTCGACTCGTTGTCGATCCTGCCCGGTGATGTGTTCGAGCCGAGACAGATCACTGTTGTGTGCGAGATCAGCAAGCTTTACAGCGACTGCAATGGGATTGTCACGCAGCGTGCGAATGTAGTCCAGATAGGCAACAGAAGGGTCGTGCGTCAGCTGGCGCACGGCTTCAATGGCTTCCGGCAGGAAGCCGTTTTCCCTCAGGTCATCCAGCGTGAGCGGGGTATCCTCCACGGTGTCATGCAGCAGAGCGGCCACTGTGGACACCTCATCGGTCATCTGTTCCGCGACATGGAGAACATGGTGGATATAGGGCAGGCCACTCCGATCTGTTTGTTCATGATGTGCGGTATAGGCGAGCTTCATCGCCCGTCTGGTTTGTTCTGTGTAAATCATGGCTTATTTCCCTTTGATCTGAATGGAAACCATTCCGTCGTTGTCGATGGCGAGGGAAAGAGATTTGATATATTTTTCATAGAACTGGTGCTTTTCCGTTTCCGACATGACAGCACGGGTGGAGCGGTACATTTCGTCCATCATCTGGTTGACATTCAGGTCGATATGTGCGGCAAGGTAGCATTTCATTTCGGTCAGCAGAGCGGTCAGCTTGATATCCTTGCCCATGCCGGAATAGAAATCGTCGATATAACAGTAGAAAATGCCGTTTTCATCCAGCGCTTCTTTGAGCTTTTCACTGCACTTTTCATGTTCCACCATGACGAGATAGCGCGCTTCCGGTAAGGTGGAAATCAGACTCCAGTAATCTGAATCGCTTGCGACCAACACAAATGAGTCGACATGGTTGGCATAAAACTCACGGCAGACGCCGACGGTCAGATGCGTATCGACCAGCGATTTGTCATCCTTGAGGCGCTTAACCTCAATGCGTTCAATCGGGATTTCTGTGTGTTCTGCGAGCACCTGCCAGGCAGTGGAGGTATGCACATCGTCAAACAGCATGATTTTGCTGATCTTATCGCGCAGCTCATCTTCCAGATTGTTCAGTGTTGCACACAGATCATATGGATCTGAATTTTCGCAGTCGACAGCAATGACTGTGTTCTGACTTTCCTCAAGAAAACGGAAAATATTGGTTTTAACTGAATGATCGACGTTGGAAACACGGTTGAAATCGGTGAATTCGTCTTCGTGCCATTTGTACAGCAGCGATGTGAATTTTTTGTCGTTAAACAGGATATTACCATCACCCGGAAAGAACACCCAGTTGAGATAGACCTGATACGGATAATTGCCTTTTTCAGCGTAATACAGGTCGGAAGCTGCCTTCGTCCCGTCTTCTTTCAGTCCATTGGGCATGATAAAAATATCGCGCACATAATTCCAGTCGAGCCAGAGCGGAAATAGATTTTTACAGTTATTGATTCGATCAGAAATATTTTTATTGATGTCTACAATATATTGCGCGAGCCGTGCGTTTTTCTTTAAAATATGGATGCCGCAGGCGCTCAGCTCGGTCAGACAGGACATGGGAATGTATTCATCCAGCGAAGTCAACAGGCGGAAATTATGGTACATTTCGTGATTGATCTTTTTAAAATTGCGGATAATTGCTGTGCGCAGCATGCATAAATTACGAATAATACAGGCGTTTTTATTATATTTCAGTTTGTCATATATTTCCAATTGCGGCGGCTCATGCTCATTTTCAAAGGTATGCTGCGGGACGCCAATTAAAAAAGCTATGGTAGAAATGAGTGTATAGGTATTGGTTGTGCTTTTTGTACAGAAATAAGTTGGTCTTTCCTCTTCAGGATGGATTGGAACGGGTGTCGTGGTCATTGATTTCATCCTTTCTGTTTTTCGGTATCCATAGTAGTTCTATTGTATCGTGGCCAGAGAAAAATTTCAATCATATTTGAACGAATAGCACGATTTTCCACGTCTCAAGGGGGGATCAAACCCCTTCACACAGCGCGGACAGACGAGATAATCCGAAGAAACGGATTGTTTGCCTGACTGTGTCAGATTGATATCTTTTCCGGTTCTTTTTGTTCTCTGCCGTTGACAAGCCGACAAAATCTGATTATAATAACGTAAAAAGGGAGTAGCTGGCGTCCGGTGCGGACGTTTACTTTTCGTCAATACGGTCTTTTGAGGCCCGGAGAGTGACTAAACGGCGAGACTTTTGTTGTATTCACAGCAGAGGTCTCGATTTTTTTATCCTCTGCTGCCATCTGCTATCTGGAAGGAGAAAAGAAATATGTTAAATTTTGTGCTGCTCGTTGTCGGATTTGTTATGCTGGTAAAGGGCGCTGACTGGTTTGTAGAGGGTGCTGCATCGCTTGCGGCAAAATTCGGTATTCCACAGCTCGTTATCGGTCTTACTATTGTGGCGATGGGAACCAGCATGCCGGAAGCTGCGGTCAGTATTACGGCTGCTCTGAAGGGCAATGCGGGTATTACAGTCGGCAATGTCGTCGGCAGTAATATCATGAATGTACTGGTCATTCTCGGCGTTACGGCGGTGATTACCAATGTCGCAATTCAGAAATCGACGCTCAAGGTTGAAATCCCGTATATGTTGTTTGTCACGGTTGTGATGATTGCCATGGGCTTAACCGGCAATGAGATCACATTGATTGAGGGCGTAATGCTGTGGGTGCTGTTTCTCATTTATCTGGCATATCTGTTCTATCTGTCTAAGAAGGGCGTGGCAGAGGATGAGCCTGCACATGCGCCGATGCGCATCGCAAAATGTCTGCTTTTTATTGTTGTTGGCGGTGTGATTGTTGTGCTGGGCAGTGATTTTGCTGTCGATGGCGCCACCGGCATTGCACGTATGATCGGTTTGAGCGAACGCTTTATCGGTTTGACCATTGTCGCCCTTGGAACTTCGCTGCCGGAGCTGGTCACCTCGGTGACGGCGGCACGCCGAGGCAATGCGGGCATCGCAATCGGCAACATTGTCGGCAGCAACCTCTTCAATATGCTGTTTGTCATTGGCACTACTGCACTGATTACACCGGTTGTATTTGCGTCTGCGTTTGTCATTGATGCGCTTGTGGCAATTGCAGCCGGCGTTCTGCTGTGGCTGGGAACCTTCCGCACCAAAGAGCTGCGCAGGCCGGTCGGTGTCCTCATGCTGCTGGGCTATGCCGCATATTTCGTGTATCTGCTGGCATGACGGCTTGACAGGAGAAAACCGATCTGTTACAATCAGAACCGATAAAATCTGGATG
The DNA here is from genome assembly GCF_002157465.1 of Butyricicoccus porcorum. Classification (GTDB taxonomy): domain Bacteria; phylum Bacillota; class Clostridia; order Oscillospirales; family Butyricicoccaceae; genus Butyricicoccus_A; species Butyricicoccus_A porcorum. The sequence goes on along the minus strand of NZ_NHOC01000010.1, from coordinate 166,802 downwards.
GGAGTGAATACCATTGCGTCATTTTTCCTGCTAATGAAAATACGGCACTGTGAACCGACAGGGTTTGTCTCTGCCGGGTGTGTTTGTCGTGCCGCTGCGGGAATGTGACAGCTTGTATTTGCTCTGCTTGATGGCATACGTGCGTTTGGGCTACAGGATACCATTCCTGTAGCCCATTTTTGATGTATGGAGGAAGAAATACATGTCATTGATTCAAACAGATCATCTTACCTTTACACATGAAGGAAATGCAGAGCCTGTTTTTGATGGATTGAGCATGCAGCTAGATACTGATTGGAAAACAGGTGTGATCGGAAGAAACGGGCGCGGAAAGACGACCTTTCTGCGTCTGCTGCACGGGGATTTTGCATACAGCGGTGGTATCTATATGAATGTCGCGTGCGATTATTTTCCATTTCCGGTAGACAATCCAGGGAGACCGACTGCGCAGCTGATACAGACATTCGTTCCGGCGGGAGAGGAATGGCAGTTGGAGCGTGAACTCAATTTGCTTGAGGTATCTCCGGATGTACTGGAACGCCCGTTTGCCGCACTGTCTGGCGGCGAACAGACAAAGGTTTTGCTTGCGGCACTGTTCCTGCGCGAGGATCATTTTCTGCTGATTGATGAGCCGACCAACCATCTGGACCGCCATGCCCGTGAGGTTGTCAGCCGATATTTGCGGCGCAAGCACGGTTTCCTGCTGGTTTCACATGACCGCGCGTTTCTGGATGGATGTGTCGACCATATTCTGTCATTTGAGCGCACCGGAGTGAAAATTCAGCGCGGAAATTATTCGTCATGGAATGAAAATCGGCAAAGGCAGGAACAGTTTGAGCGCTCGCAGGACAGAAAACTGCGGAAGGATATCAGTCGGCTGGAAGCTGCCGCCGCGCGCACCTCGAACTGGTCGGACAAAATGGAAAAAACCAAGCGTGGCACGCGCAATTCCGGTTTGCGGCCGGATACCGGATATATCGGGCACAGATCGGCCAAAATGATGAAACGCTCCAAAGCAATTGAGGCGCGGCAGCAGGCAGCGATTGATGAAAAATCCCAGCTGCTGCACAATATGGAACAGGCGCCCCCGCTCCGGCTGTCGCCGTTGCGGTATTGTGTGGAAACGCTTGCGGAGCTGAAACAGGTGAGCATTCGATACGACGGTCGGGATATCTGTTGTCCGGTCGACCTCACCATTTCGCGCGGCGACTGCGTCGCGCTGGTCGGAAAAAATGGTGCCGGGAAGAGCAGTCTGCTGAAGCTGCTGTGTGGTGCGCCGGTTGATTATTCCGGCAGGCTGTACATCGGCAGCGGGCTGCGCATTTCTTATGTTCCGCAGGATACCTCGTTCCTGACCGGCGGGCTGGAGTCGTTTGCCTGTCAGCGCGGCATTGACCGCAGCCTGTTTTATACCATTCTGCGCAAGCTGGATTTTTCCCGTACCCTGTTTGAACAAGATATGCGCACTTACAGTGCGGGTCAGAAGAAGAAGGTTCTGCTTGCTGCCAGCTTGTGTGAGCAGGCACATCTGTATTTATGGGATGAACCGCTCAATTATATTGATATCGATTCCCGCATTCAGATCGAAGAGCTGTTGAAACAATATCGCCCGACGATGCTGCTTGTCGAGCATGACCGCGCCTTTTGCGATGCGGTCGCTGCACGGACTGTCGAGCTGGTGTGAAAAATGACCTCCCACCGCGAGTGGGAGGTCGGTTTTTGATAAAATTATGTCGGAGCGCTTGACAGGAGACCGCAAACATGGTATTCTTTTGGCTGATAAACATATTAAACCGATAGGAATAATAAATTCTTTGAATTTATCTGTACAGCAGGAGTATGACACAATTATGATTAGAGAAATTCAGGACGAGATTCTGCGCTTAAAGAAGGAGCAGGACGTTTGTATTCTGGCACACAGCTATCAGGCGAGAGAAATTGCGGAGGTCGCCGACTTCGTCGGCGATTCTTATCAGCTGAGCGTCAAGGCAACCACTGCACCGCAGAAAACCGTTATTATGTGCGGCGTGCGCTTTATGGCGGAGACGGTAAAAATCCTTTCACCGGAGAAGACCGTTTATCTTGCCAATCCCATCGCCGGATGTCCGATGGCGGAGCAGATGGATCGCGATTTGATCTCCATGTGGAAACGCGCCAATCCGGATTACACGGTGGTCGCGTACATCAATACCACCGCAGAACTGAAGACCATCTGTGATGTCTGTGTGACTTCGTCTTCTGCGGTCAAGATTGTCAAAAAGCTCGAGAGTGATAAAATTGTCTTTATCCCGGACTGCAATCTCGGTCAGTATGTCGCGGATCAGGTGCCGGAAAAGGAAATCAAGCTGTTGCAGGGTGGCTGCCCGATTCATGCCGCAGTCACGGCGAAGGATGTTGAGAAGGCGCGTGCGCAGCACCCGGATGCGCTGCTGCTTGTCCACCCGGAATGTGTCCCGGCTGTTGTGAATCAGGCGGATTTCGTCGGTTCGACCTCTGCTATTATGGAATATGCAAAGGCATCCGATGCGAAGGAATTCATTATTGGCACGGAGATTAGCATCGCTGAGCATTTGCAGTATGACTGTCCGAAAAAGGAATTCTATCCGTTGAGCAAAAAACTCATCTGTCCCAATATGAAGTCCACCACGCTGGTCGATGTACTGCATGTGCTTCAGGGTCGCGCAGGTGAGGAAATCCGGATGGACGAGGAAACCCGTCTTGCGGCAAAGCGCTGCATCGATGAAATGATTCGTCTCGGCTAAATTTGAAAGATATGCGACAGCTCTGCTTTTTTGACAAAGGCAGGGCTGTTTCTCTGAGGGAGTGTGCAAATTGAAGGAAAAAATACTCGCTGCCATGAGCGGCGGTGTGGATAGCTCGGCAAGCGCGCTGTTGCTGCTGGAACAGGGCTATGATGTCGCGGGTGTGACAATGGCGCTGTACGATCAGGGCGATTTGGGAAAATCCACGCGCTCATGCTGTTCTGCGGACGATATTTCGGACGCGCGCAGCGTGTGCAGCCGACTGGGCATTGAGCACTATGTATTCAATATGGGAGATACGTTCCACCGGCAGGTCATTGATCGGTTCATTGCGGGATATGCCTGTGGCCAGACGCCAAATCCGTGCATCGACTGCAATCGATATGTCAAATTCGATGCGCTTCTGCGCCGTGCGGGGGATGTTGGCTGTTGGCGCATTGCAACCGGGCATTATGCGCGCATCGAATACGATCACGCATGCGAACGCATCCTGCTCAAAACGGCATGCGACCAGCATAAGGATCAGAGCTATGTGCTGTACAGTATGACACAGCAGCAGCTGGCGCGCGTCAAATTTCCGCTGGGTGAACTGACGAAGCAGCAGACACGCGCGCTGGCAGAACGCGCCTCGCTGCGCAATGCCGACAAGCCGGACAGTCAGGATATCTGCTTTGTGCCGGATGGCGATTATGCTGCATTTATTCAGCGTACGACAGGAAATCCCCCTGAGCCGGGTGCGTTTCTCGATGCGGAGGGGAACTGCATCGGTACGCACCGCGGGCTGGTGCATTATACGGTCGGACAGCGCAAGGGACTGGGCTTTGCCTTTCCTGAGCCACATTATGTCTGCGCCAAGGATGCGGCACACAATACTGTGACCATCGGCACAAAGGAGGCACTGTTTTCCCGCCGCCTGACAGCGGAGGATTGCAACTGGATTGCTGTGGAGCAGTTGACCAGACCAATGCGTGTACAGGCAAAAATTCGCTATGGTCAGGAGGGACAGCCTGCCATGCTGTTCCCGAGTGAGACTGGACGGGTTATAGTAGAATTTGACCAGCCACAGCGTGCCATTTCGCCGGGACAGGCGACTGTATGGTATGACGGCGATGTTGTCATCGGCGGCGGAACAATTGCATTTTAACGCGAAAGAGAAAGAAACTGTCCCCTGTGCCGGGCGCATGCGGCAACAGGGGACAGCTGGTTCAGCCGGGCAATGACTCGGCTTTCTTTTTGCCGTCTGTCCTGCCCTTATTGCATCGAATGGTATTCGATGCGTGCACCGGTGACATGCATTCCCATATTGGTCAGACAGTCGCGCAGCTTCTGTGGGGTTACGCCGGTGTCATCGAAATCAATCGTAACCACATTGCGGTCGAGACCGACGGCAACAGAAAGAACACCATCGCATGTCCGGTCGATCTCCTGCCGGATGCGCTTCAGGTCATGCATTCCGTTCAGGGAGGAAACGGAGAAATAGGCACTGTTTTTTGACATCTGAAATCACCTCACGGAAAGTATGAACGGCAGGATATTGTTTTATACCGGCAGGACATGCCTTGACATTTGATAGGGAAGACCATAGAATAAAAACAGATTAACACTGATTTGAGGAGGAATTGTTACGAAAATTCCGGGCAGCCGGGCGTTGGCGCGGCCAAATGCGTCGGCTTCGCAGCGCAGACAGGCGATCCTGCTGACAATCCTTTTTCTGTGCGCTGTGGCCGGCTATGTTGTTGTCGATCACGACGATGCATGGTATACCAGTACCATTGCGGTCATTACAGAAATCCAGACCGAACACACCGAGACACAGAGCGGCGTGAGCATCGGAAATGAAAACTATTATGTACAGACGATTGCCGCGCGGCTCACAAATGGCACACGGGCAGGGGAAACCATCCGGCTGTCTAACCAGTACACCGATTCCGGCGTGCGTGATGAATGCTATCGGGTTGGCGATAAACTGTTTGTCGAACCGGGCGGCAATGGGGAAATCGGAAAAATCATTGGTCAGAAGCGTGACACGCTGATTTATCTGCTTGCGGCGGCATTGCTGCTCGGCATGCTTGCGGTCGCGGGTGCCTCCGGTCTGCTCGCAACCCTGTCTTTGCTGTTTAATATCGCGCTGCTGACCATCGCGTTGCGCTGCTATCTGGATGGCTGGAATATTTTTGCACTGACAGGCGTCCTCATTTTGTTGTTCACCATACTTTCCCTGCTTATCGCAAACGGCTGGAACCGGCGCTCAGTGCTCGCCATTGCGGTCACGCTGCTGTCGATTGCTGCCACAGCAGGGATTTTTCTGGTTGTTCGCGCCTACACACCTGCACTGCAATATCAGATGCTGGAATATGCTGTTGTACCGGATGACCTGAGCGCGCTGTTCTTCTGCGAAATCATGGTCGGTGGTTTGGGCGCGGTCATGGATGTCGCCATTTCGCTGATTTCCACAGCAGATGAGCTGTTGATGCACAATCCGGATCTTTCCTATGAACAGCTGCGCGATTCGGTGCGTGCGGTATCCGACGATATCATGGGCACGATGGTCAATGTCCTGTTTTTCACCTATATTTGTGGTGGACTGCCGGAAATGCTGCTTATGCTGCGCAACAATCTGACCGTATCTTTCGTCTGGGAATATGTGCTGTCATTTGAGCTGGTGCGTTTTCTGGTCGGTTCCATCGGTCTGGTGCTTGCTGTGCCGATTTCCCAGCTGGTGCTGAAGCTCTGGACAAATCGACGGAAGGGGGCGCAGCATGGTTAAGATATTGGGCATTATCCTGTTGGCGCTTATGTTTCTCATTGGGCATGACCGCGGTTTGCAGGCATTTTTGACCATTCTGATGAATATGGCTGTCTTAGCGGGAGTTGTCCTCGCTATTGTATATGGTGCGAATCCATTGGCGGTCAGTGCGGCGGCGGGTATTCTGCTGACTGTTCTGATTTTGTTCTATCAAAATGGGAACAATCTGAAAACGCGTGTCTCGTTTCTGGTCATTCTCGTAGTTTTGCTGGTGACATTTGTCACTGGCTTGCTGCTGTGCCGCGCAGGACATGCGGGCGGCTACAGCGAAGTGAAGATTAACCTCGATGACGGCCTGTTCCTTGACGGAAATGTCAGCCTGTCCATGTATCAGGTTGAAATTGGCGTGATCCTGCTCGGACTGCTGGGCGCGGTAAAGGATGCCGCTGTCGCGGTGACGTCGGCCGTCTATGAGGTGCATCGAAACAATCCGACGTTGCTGTCGTCACAGCTGTTTGCCTCCGGGCTCAACATCGGCAGGGAAATCCTATCCACTACAATCAATACGTTGTTTTTCTCCTGTGTGGGAGAATCGCTGCTGTTGTTTCACATCGTGTGCTACTGGGGCTATTCTTTCGGGTATTTTCTCAACTCCAAGGCGTTGTATCAGGTTTTCCTGTTTTCCGGTGTGGCAGGACTGGGCTGCATTGCGGCAATTCCGCTTGCAGCGTTTGCCATGACGGTGGAACTCAAACGGAAGGAAGGCAGGTTGGATGACAAAGCAAATGGAAATTGACGGGATTTCCGTCACGGTTGTCCGCAAGAACATCAAATCATTGAACCTGTATGTCAAGGCGCCGGACGGGCGCGTGCATCTGTCTGTTCCGGCACATACCAGTGACCGGGCGGTGCGCGTATTTGTACACGCACACATGGATTGGATTGTCAGACAACAACGCCTTGTGCGTGCGCGGCATGTCCCGCGCCGGTATGAGACCGGCGAACAGATATTTGTATTCGGGGAGCCCTGCTCACTGGAGGTGCACGAGACGGAAACACGACGGGATTGCGGTGTGCGGCGAACAGGGAATTGCCTTGTGCTGACGGCATCCGTCAAAAGCACCTGTGAACAGCGCGAACAGCTGGTTTGGCGCTGGCAGCGGGAACAATTGCGCGAGGTGGCGGGCGATTTGCTCGCACACTGGGCGCCGGTGATGCACGTACAGGTGAGAGAATGGCACATCAAACGTATGAAAACCAGATGGGGCACCTGTAATTACAGCGCGCACCGCATCTGGCTGAATCTCGCGTTGGCAGAGCGGCCGCTGGAATGCGTGGAATATGTCGTGGTGCATGAGCTGTGCCATCTGCTGGAGGCGAGCCACAGTGAACGGTTTTGGAAGCTCATGACGAAATTCCTACCGGACTGGCCGGAGCGCCGGGCGCGCCTAAATCAAAAAGAAAAAGCAGAATGACGTGTGTTGTGGTCAAGCTTTTTTGTAACACTTTGACCTGATTTTTACTGCATAGGTTTTACGCCCCGTAGCGTGCCTCGAAAGGCGTTTTGTAATTATTATAAGAATGCGGTCGTTCATGGTTATAATGGACATACGCAAATTCTTCGATGGATGTATATAATTCTTTCTCAGAATGATAGTAATGATGATTTATCAATTCATTCTTGAGAGTGTTGTAATATCGCTCCATAGGGGCATTATCGTATGGATATCCAGCCTTGCTCATACTTTGCGTTATACCAACTGATTCGCAGTATTCTGTGAATTCCTTTGAGGTATACTGGCTTCCCTGATCCGAGTGAAGAATCAGGCAGCTGGGATCTAAGCCCGGCTGGGAATCAATTGCTTTCTGCAGGGTCCTTTTTGCAAGCTCTGCGGTTATGTGTTTGTCGGTAATGCTGGCAATAACGCTTCTGTCATATAGATCAATAATCGTGCAATTATAACGTTTGCTGCCATTCGTTAAAAATAAACAGGTAAAATCAGTGCACCATTTCTGGTTAATGGATTCTGCCTTAAAATCCTGATGGAGCTTATTCTCAAACACTTTATGAGGTGCACCGTATTCATAGTCCGGCTTGCGTTTCCTTACAATTGAGAATAACTGAAGCTCTGTATTCATGTATTTATGGACAGTTATGCGACTGATGTTATATCCTCTGCGAAGGAGATAAGCATGCATGGTTCTGTAACCATCTGTGCCGTTGTGAGAGTGGTATATATTCACAATTTCACGCTTGATTTTGTCCTTATGCTTATGATAATCACATTTTCTGTTTTTCAGAAAATTATAATAAGCATTTGGTAAGATATTCAGTCTTTTCAACAACCAACGGACACCATATTTGTGCCCATACTGCTGAATAAATCGATAAGCCGCTAATCGATTTCCTTCGCAAAGAATGCCGCCGTTTTTTTTAGGAAGTCATTTTCCTTCTGAAGTTCTGCCAACTGCTTTTTCAATTGCAGATTCTCCTTCATGTAATCATAATCAGCTTTGGCTTCTCCATTTGTTTGGCATTCTTTGCGGAACTGCTTGATCCAGATAGATATACTTGCCTTGGATACACCATATTCGGCAGCAAGCCCTTTGAGGGTTCTTCCCTCCTCAAGATGAAGACGAACTATCTTCTTCTTGAATTCTGGTTCATAGTGTTTACTCATTTGTGACATACCTCGTTTCCTCCTAAGATTATATCCTATTAGGTCGAGGTGTTACAACTATATTATATCACAACACCTTCTGCAAAGAATGTAATGGATGCTTTAGAAAAATGCATAGAAATCACTTCTGATTGTCCGTACAGAAGAACCTTTCATTCTGATCAAGGTTGGGCTTACCAGATGAAGGCATATTCACACAGATTAAAATCAGAACGAATATTTCAGAGTATGTCTAGAAAAGGAAATTGTCTTGATAACTCTGTAATGGAAAACTTCTTTGGATTGCTTAAACAAGAGATATACTATGGTGTTGTTTACTATAGCTTTGATGAATTAAAATTTGAAATAGAACGATTTATAAAATATTACAATGAGCGAAGAATCAAAGAAAAGTTAGGATGGAGGAGTCCTGTCCAATATAGGCTCCATCTTTTAGCTGCATAAAAAACGAGACGGCCAAAGCCGTCTCGAAAAAAGTCTAACTTTGAGGGGTCACCTCAACGGTTTTATTTCGCCATCATTCCGCTTTTTAGATACATATGAAGCTATCTGTCCTGTACGGCACGGACAAAAGAAAGCATCTGCTGCACGGTTCCTTCGGTGCCCAACAGGCTGCTGTCAATCGAGAGGTGATAGGTTTGTGCCTCTGCCCATTTGTTGTCTGTGCGTTCTGTATAATAGGATGCACGCTTTTTGTCCATCTGCTGTGTCAGGCTCTTTGCCTTGGATTCACTCAGATGATATTGCTGCGCCACACGCACTGCCCGCCACTGTAGCGGTGCATGAATGAAAAAGCTGATGCGTCCAGGGTCATCGACAAAAACTGCATCAGCGGCGCGCCCAATAAACACGCACGGTCCTTCCTTTGCCAGATTGCGCATGGTTTCCTCTTCCGCAAGGCCGACCTGCTGTTCAAATGACAACCCATGCTGTCCGAGTGGATACATATTTGCTGCGATAGAAAACAGCAGGCTGTTGGTAGGGGAGGGGCGTTCTTCGCTCATAATGCGTGCATAAATGCCATAATCCCTCATGGCCTGTGCAATTGCGTCTTTGTCGAACAGTGGCAGCTCCAGCTCTTTGGCCAGCAGTCCACCGATTTCACGTCCACCGCTTCCAAATTGTCGGCTGATGGTGATAAGCATTCGATTCTTCATAGCAGCACCTTCTTTCTTTTTTATTATACTATAAAATGTGCTACACTGGCGTTAGATTTAACATTTATTCCTTTCTTATTCAGATTCAGGCAGTAGGCTCCGGCGATGGACAAAAGATGCGGTGCGGTGTTATAATAGATGGCATAATTTGAAGCGGCCTGTTGTTTAAATTGGAGTGGAACTATGAAAAAAGAATCGGCGGAATATCCTTATTTTGACATGTATTCCAGGGATGGCTCAAATATTGCGTTTGAATGCTGGACAGACTGCCGGTCTGTGGGCATGCATCAGCATGGATATTATGAGCTGCTCTTTGTCGGACGCGGCTCGTGCCGCCACATGTACAACGGGACAGAGACGTTGCTGATTCAGGGCGACGCAGTCATTGTGACGGAGCACCAGCCACATGGATTCTCACTGCATGGGGAGACTGTGATTTATAACTGTCAATTCCAGCTGGATGCACTGGAAGCGAAGGTTGCAGAAGAGCTGCGGGCGGGCGAACCATTTTTACATGTGCCGGATCTTTCTCTCCATGAAGATGTCCGCACCTGGCAGGATCGACTGAACGAACGGGAAAGATTTTATCAGGACAGCCAGCTTCATGTCGGCTATGAGCTGAACAACAGCAAGCAGGGCGTGATTCACCTGAGTCCGATGGAATTTTCCTTTGTCAATCTGGTTTTACAGCATGGCATTGAGGAGCAGGAAAATCCTGACGGACTGGGTGTGCTGATGAAGCAGAAATATCTGGAGGTTATTTTGCTCGAGCTGAAAAAAGCAATGGCGCGTCAGAATGAGAAATATCATGTGTGCTCGAAGTCCAATCAAAAGGCAATCGCAGAGGTTCTGATGTACATGGAGGAGCATCTGGATGAAGCACTGGATTTCAATGAGGTCGCGCAGAACTATTGTTTCAGCCCGAATCATTTCCGGAAAATATTCAAGGAAATCACAGGGTTGTCACCGGTTTCCTATCTCAACCGCCTGCGCATCCTGCGCGCCTGCGAATACATGCAGAAGGATAAAATGACCATCCGCGAGGCGGCGGAGCAGGTCGGGATTTACGATTTTAATTACTTTTCCCGACTGTTTAAAAAGATCATGGGATGCTCACCGAGCAGGATATAATACGACCGTAGCCGGAGGACGAAACCGCCTCCGGCATTTTTTGTGCCTGAAAGTGTAAAAAAATACGCAAATATCATAATTCTGTGCTAAAAGCGGAATGTTTTGTTCTCGATGATACAATGAAAACCACGCTATAATAGAAAAAAGATGTATAGACCATCGGATCATAGAACCGAAATGGATGGAAAGAAAATGGATAAAAGCGTATATCCGTATTTCGACATGTATTCCAGAGACGGCTCCAATATTTCATTCGAGCGCTGGACAGACTCCCGTTCTGTCGATATGCACCGGCATGAATATTATGAGCTTTTATTCGTCGGACAGGGTTCATGCCGACATATGTACAACAGCACAGAGACGTTATTGATACAGGGTGATGTCGTGATTGTCGCGGCGCACCGCGTACATGGCTTTTCCCTGAGTGGGCAGACGTTAATTTACAACTGTCAGTTTCTGCTGGAATCGCTGGATGAACGTGTGGTACACGCATTGCGGGGGTATGAGGCATTTGCAGAGGACACCGGATTGGAAGAAGACGCAAATTCCTGCGAGGAAAAGACACTTCTGACCGAACGGGAGACATACTACCATCATGGACAACTGCGCATTGGCTATGAGCTGAACAGCAGCAAACAGGGAGTTGTGCATCTGAACCCGATGGAGATCCCATTTGTCAAGTCGGTTTTGCAGCATGGCGTCGACGCACAGGAATCCACGGAGCACATCAGTCTGCTGATGAAACAGAAATATCTGGAGGTTTTCCTGCTGGAGGTGACGAAGGCGATGGGACGCCAGAACCAGATGTATGCGGTGTGCTCGAAGTCCAACCAGAAAGCTGTGGCAGATGTTCTGATGCTGATTGAAGAGCATCTGGACGAAACGTTGGATTTCAATGAAATCGCACGGGAGTATTCCTTCAGCCCCAACTATTTCCGAAAGATCTTCAAGGACATCACGGGATTTTCTCCGATCACCTATGTCAACCGCCTGCGCATTGTCCGTGCCTGTGAGTACATACAGAGGGATAACATGCCGATCCGCGAAGCGGCGGAACGCGTCGGCATCTATGACCTCAACTATTTTTCGCGGCTGTTCAAAAAGATCATGGGCTGCGCGCCGAGCAAAATGTAACCCCATCGAATGTAACCTGCCGGGAGGAAAAAACCTCTCGGCAGGTTTTTTGTGCTAGGATTCATAATATCAGCATGGTTTTGTGCGAAATCCGAATAGATGGGCGGAGATGCGGTTGATTTTAGCAATATATACAAAATAATTGCTGTAAAAACGTCGTTTTGACAAAAAAGGCGAGGATCTGAAATTTGTGCTAAATTTAAGATATTCTGTTCTCGATGTTACAAAACAAAATGAATATAATAAACTCACAAAGCAAACGAACCGGCCGAATGCATGCGCTTTGCAATATCATTCGCGTGCCTGTGCCATACAGGGCATGCGATATACTGATGAAAAAGGAGAGATACCATGAGCTTTTTCAATTCCATGATCTGGGTTGTCATTACCTTCCTGTTTTTCACCGCTTTGGTTGCCGTTATTTCAGCAGTCAAAACACGCGGAGATCAGCTGGATACCAATGACGGCTACTTCCTTGCAGGACGCGGCCTTCCGGGTTTGGTCATTGCCGGATCACTGTTGTTAACCAACCTGTCAGCAGAACAGCTAGTCGGCACCAATGGCCAGGGATGGGCGACCAATATGAGCCCGATGGCATTCGAGGTCGGTTCTCTGTTCACGCTGCTCGCACTGGCATACTTTTTCCTGCCGACGTATCTGAAATACGGCGTTACGACCATGCCGGAGCTGATGGAGGCCCGATTTGATCGAACCACCCGGTTGATTTTCTCGGTACTTACCGTTATTATGTACTCCATTCTGAATCTGCCGGTTATCCTGTATTCCGGTGCAGTAGCCTTTGAGAGAATCTTCGACTTTTCCGGTGCGCTCAACATCAGCCGGTTTGCATCGGTTGCTATCCTCTGCGTTATCATTGGTGTCATCGGTGCCTGCTATGCAATTTTCGGAGGTCTGAAGGCAGTTGCCGTATCCGACACCATCAACGGCATTGGCCTGCTGATTGGCGGTCTGTTGGTTCCGTTCCTCGGACTGGCCATGCTGGCCAAAGAGACCGGCGGAAGCGGTATTATCGATGGATTTATGTATATGGTTCATACCGAACCGGCCAAGCTGAATGCCTGGGCATCCTGGGATGCGTCGCAGCCGGCTCTCCCGTGGCCGCTGATCTTCACCGGCATGTTCTTCTATAACCTGTTTGCATGGTGCACCCATCAGTCGTTCGTACAGCGTACACTGGCAGCTAAGTCTCTGGCAGAAGGCCAGAAGGGAGCGATTTACTGTGGATTCCTGAAGTCCATCGGTTTCTTCTATTTGGTTCTGCCGGGCGTTATCGCATACTTCCTGCCGTCCATTCAGGACACGATTGCAGCGGCAGGCAGCAATGCCATCGACGTCGCATATCCGGCATTGATCGCTGCGGTGATCCCGAAGCCGATTCTGGGATTTTTCGCTGCTGTCCTGTTCGGTGCGATCCTGTCCTCGTTTAACTCGGTACTGAACTCTGCGTCCACCATGTTCGCTCTGGATATCGTCAAGGCGGTTGTCAAGCCGGATCAGCCGGAGGTGTATTATGTCAAAATCGCCAAGCGCTTTGGCACGCTGGTCGCAGTCGTCTCGATTGCAATTTCCCCGTTTGTTGCTTATGCAAATGGTATTACTACCTTCCTGAACTCCATGATGCAGTTCCTCGGCCTGCCGATTCTGACCACCATCATGGGTGCCGTCTTCTTCAAGCGTGTACCCAACTGGACACCGAAGGTTGTCACTGTATTCCATCTTGTAGTTTATGCGATCTTCCTGATTGTCGCCCCGACCTATCCGACCAATGGAGAGCCGATCCATTACCTGTATGCAATGGCTGTCCTGTTTGTCCTTGAGGTTGCATTCTATGCAATTTTGAATCATACGAGCAAGAAAGAAGAGTGGAATCCGCCTGCAACCGGAACCGTTGACATGACGCCGTGGAAATACCGCCACATTGTCTGCCTTGCCGGTATCGTGCTTGCCATCGCGTTGTATATCTTCTTCTCGCCGATTGGCATTGCAGCATAACTGCGCTTATATCATTACAACTTCTCCATAGCGGCGGAGATGATATACTCTCCCTCTCCGCCCAAAAGAAAAGCTGCCATCAGACGCTCCAATCTGGTGGCAGCTTTTTGTGCTATTTTGAGTGATATCTGGAGAACTCAAACGAAATTCGTGCTATATCAGACAGTTCAAAAATAGGAATTGTATAAAATACACATAAAAACACGGGTAAATATGGTATCAATAGCAGAGTGCATAAATAATTCGTGGAAATAACAGCAGATTGCCGAAAGAAAGGAATATCGTTATTTCGTGCTAAAATTGAATTTTTCTGTTCTCGATGTTGCACGGCATTCTGAATATAATAGACTCAACAAAGGAAAAACACCTACAGCGACACAATAAAATATTTAAGATAGGAGAATTTATCATGATTAACGGTGAAAAAATTGTAGATCAGCCGATTCGCTGGGCAATGATTGGCGGCGGCAGAGGAAGCCAGATCGGTTATATCCATCGCTCCGCAGCACTGCGCGATGCAAACTTTGAACTGGTTGCGGGTGCGTTCGACGTCGACCCGGAGCGCGGCAAGGACTTCGGTATCAACTGCCATGTCGATCCGGATCGCTGCTATCCGGATTACAAGACCCTGATTGAGGAAGAAGCAAAGCGTCCGGACGGCGTCCAGGCTGTTTCGATTGCCACCCCGAATTTCACACATTTTGAAATCGCAAAGGCTGCGCTGGAGGCCGGTCTGCATGTTTACTGTGAGAAGCCGCTGTGCTTCACGACGGAAGAGGCAGAGGAACTGGAAGCTCTGGTAAAAAAGACCGGCAAGGTTATGTTCATCTCTTATGGCTACTGCGGCCATCAGATGATTGAGCAGGCGCGTCAGATGATTGCACGCGGCGACCTCGGCAAAATCCGCATCGTAAACATGCAGTTTGCACACGGCGCACACAACGTAGCAGTTGAAAAGAAGTCCGGTTCGACCGCATGGCGCGTTGATCCGAAGAAGGCAGGTCCGGCTTACGTCCTCGGCGATGTCGGCACCCATATGGTTTACCTGTCTGAGGCAATGATGCCGGATATGAACATCAAGCGCCTGATGTGCTCCAAGCAGTCGTTCGTAGAGGGCCGCCAGTTGGAGGACAATGCGATGACCATTATGGAATATGACAACGGCGCTGTCGGTTACATCTGGTCGAGCTGTGTCAACGCGGGTTCTGAGTTCGGTGCACGCTTCCGTATCGTCGGTGAAAAGGCTTCGATTGCATGGGATGTTGAGCATCCGAATCAGCTGGCATATGAAGTACAGGGCAAGCCGCAGAGTGTCATGCAGCGCGGCGCAGGCTATCTGTATCCGGAAGCTGTCGCAGATGACCGCATCGGCGGCGGACATCCGGAAGGTCTGTTCGAGTCCTGGAGCAATCTGTATACCCGTTTCGCAAAAGCAATCGATAAAAACGAGAAGGGCGAAGAAATCGACTTCTGGTATCCGGACATCCATGCAGGCGTTCTGGGTGTCAAGTGGGTCGAGAAATGCGCACAGTCCGGCGATCAGGGCGGCGCATGGATTGATTTTTAACATTCCAAGTATATCAACAAGCAAGAAAATTCCTCCGTCAACGCGGACTGCGTTGACGGAGAGAGCCAAATAGAGGAGTCAAGGAGAATTCTTATGAGCATCAATCCGAAAGATTTTGATATGCCGGTTGCATCGTTTAACCCGAACCCGATGAAACTTGGCCTGTTTACCGACGGCCTGCCAGACATGCCGTTTGAACAGGTACTCGACACAGCCTGTGAGATGGGCATCGAGGTGCTGGAGCTCGGTACCGGCGGCTATTCCTGCGCACCGCATCTGGACATGGAGAAGCTGCTGCACAGTGCAGAGGCACGCAAAGAGTATTTAAATGCCATCGAGAGCCGCGGCCTGAAAATTGCAGCATTGAACTGCTCTGCAAACGCAATCGGCCCGGGTGAGCGGTGGGCAAGCCATGCGCCGGATGTCATGAACACATTCCGACTGGCAGAACTGCTGGGTGTTGAGCATGTCGTTTCACAGTCCGGCCTTCCGGCAGGCAGCCCGAATGATGAAACCCTGAACTGGGTACTGCACACATACCCGCCGGAAATGATGGATGTACTGAAATACCAGTGGGATGTCACGATCGATTTCTGGAGCAAGGCTGCCGATCTGGCTAAGAAATGCGGCGTCAAGACCATTGCGCTGGAAAACCACCCGATGAACATGGTATTCAATGTCAGCACACTGATGCATCTGAGAAACGCAGTCGGCGATATTATCGGACTGAACCTCGACCCGAGCCATCTGTTCTTTATGGGCGGCGACCCGATGATGATTGCACGCAAGCTGTGTGAAGAGAAGGCAATCTATCACGTACATGGAAAGGACACCCGCCTGAATGACCACATCAAGGGTCTGGAGTGCTTCGAGCTTGGCGCATACAACGGCCCGGCGGTTGACCGCGTCTGGAATTATGTCGCTGTCGGCTATGGCCACGACCACCTGTGGTGGAAGGAATTCTTCGCAACGCTGGCAATGGGCGATTACCATGGTCCGGTTTGCATCGAGGTAGAAGACCCGTCGATGCCGAACAATCTGGTTGCAATCCAGAAGTCTGCGAAGTTCCTGAAGGAAACTATGCTTTCCTGATACACAGCAACGACAACCGATATGAGAATATAATGTGAATTCTGATTTGAGGAGGAAAAACCATGAAAATCGCATTTGACGGAAGCGCGTTCTGGGAAACCGGAATGACCTACGAGGAGCAGTACGACACTGTAGCGAGAGCCGGATATGAGTACATCAATCCGTACAACGCGGATTTCCCGGGCTTCTGGAAGCGCCCGAAGGCAACGAACGATGAGGTTAAGTGGCATAAGAAGGCGATTGCCGATGCAGGACTGAAGATTGCATCTCTGACCACTGGCTTCCGCTGGGCTGATCCGGATGAATTTGTCCGCGAATATGCCATTGACTGCTGGAAACGAATGATTGAAATCGCAGAAATTCTGGACGTCAAGGTATTCAACACCGAGCTTGGCCCTGGACGCGACAACCCGGAGCTGCGCGAAGCAAAGCTGATGCGTTCGCTGGATGTACTGGTACCGCTGCTCGAGAGCAAGGGCATGCGTCTGGACGTTCAGGCACATCCGGACGATTTCTATGAGCACAACAACGATGCCTATGACATTATCCGTTACTATGACAGCCCGGCACTGGCTTATCTGTATTCCATCCCGCATACCTTCCACTATGACGGCGGTAAGGGCGACATTGAGAAGAACCTGAAGTACACCCGGAAGCATCTGAAGCATGTCCTGTTTGCAGATACCTACGATTATACCAAGCTGTTCCGCTACAACGTCAACCCGTCTCCGCTGTATGCAAACGACTCCGTCCGCTGCCATGCGCACATCGGCCATCTGGGCGAAGGCGACGTCGATTTTGACCGTATCTTCAAGACGCTGCGCGAGATGGGCTTTAATGAGCAGGATGATACCATTGCGACCTTCAACCCGTTGGGCTTCCCGGAGAGAGCCATTGAAGATGGTGCGTATACGCGCAAGATGATTGAAGATAATCTGGTCAATGTACCGAGCATCACTGAGCCGGAACCGGAATCCTATGGGTTCTTCGCACGCTAATCACACAGTACCCGTTCAAAATATTCGTTATATTCGTTTTCTTCCTCCCGTCTCATGCTTCCTGCATGAGGCAGGAGAGGAAATAAAATCAATATTGGCTATTTGCCTTGCATGTGGCATGTAGCATAGATCATTTTCAGTTCCTTTTTACTCTCTTCCTTTTTTATTTGCAATTGCGGAAATGAAACTGCGCTCGACAGTTCTTTTTTGCCCGGACGATAATCGAACGCAATGCAGCGATGGGAGGCTGCATTGCGTTCAGGAGGTTATCTGTATTTGTTTTGAAAATATGTTATTTTAGAACAATGACACCGAGAGAAATATGGAGGTAACACAAATGAAAAATAAACGGCTTCTGGCACTGCTTGCAGCAGGTGTGATGACGGTAGGGTGTCTGGCAGGCTGCGGCGGCAGCGCAGAAACAGCAGACAACGGTTCCGCGGCATCGAACGGCGGCTCCG
Source organism: Butyricicoccus porcorum (assembly GCF_002157465.1). GTDB lineage: Bacteria > Bacillota > Clostridia > Oscillospirales > Butyricicoccaceae > Butyricicoccus_A > Butyricicoccus_A porcorum. Next base: position 149,060 of record NZ_NHOC01000010.1, on the reverse strand, counting down.
GCAGCACGGGAAATATGACCCTGATTATGGCACAGCGCGATGACTTCCTGTCTACCCTTGAATCGGCCGCTACCAAAGCTGGTGAGGAAAGAGGCTACAAGATCGTAGCGCAGGACGCGCAGAACGATGCGCAGAAGCAGATTCAGTTCGTTGAAACCGCAAAGAACGGTGGAGATTCGGCCTGCATTGTCAATCCGGTCGATTCCGACGCTGCACAGTCGGTTGTAGATGCAGCAGACGGCATGCCGCTGGTATTCGTCAACCGTGGTCCTTCGGATTATCACGTGCTGGATGCAGAAAATGTTGCATTTGTCGGTTCCAATGAAACCGATGCCGGTAAGTATCAGGCGGATGCACTGGCCGAGTACTTTAAGGCACAGGGCAAGACTGAGATTAAGTATGTTCTGCTTCAGGGTACACTCGGACAGGTCTCGCAGATCAAGCGTTGTGCCGGTGTTCTGGACGGCCTGAAGGAGAATGGTATTACCGCAACGCCGGTTGTTGAGCTGGCGGCGGAATATGACCGCGCAAAGGCAATCGACAAGATCAGCCCGGTTCTGACTTCGGGTCAGGAGTTTGACTGCATCATTTCCAACAACGACTCGATGGCATGCGGTGCTGTTGAGGCCTGTGAAGCGGCGAATGTTGATCCGTCTACTATCCCGATCGTCGGTGTCGATTGCACCAAGGATGGTGCGCAGATGGTTCAGGAGGGCAAGATGCTGATGACTGTCTTCCAGAATCCGGAGGGTCAGGGTGTTGGCGCTGTTGAAGCGGCGATCAATCTGATTAACGGAAACCCCGCGAATGAGAACACGCAGTTTGTCAAGGATGAAAGCGGCGAATCCTACAGTGATTCCATCGTTTGGATCCCGTTTGAGCCGGTAAACAAGGACAACGTAGCGGATTATATGTAAGCCGAATGGTTCCTTGGTAGAGGATCGAAAAAGAATAAATGAGACTGCCGCCCAGCTGAGTTTTTCGCCGGGCGGCATTTTTCTGCTCGTAGACAGCTATCACGGTTTCGACAATGGTCTGGTTTCCGCTTTGCTATGCGTATCAATATTTATGCGTTGTCTAGCGTCTGCCGCGCGTCTGAGTCATCCGGCAGCGCAATGCCCAGTTCCCGTATTGCATCCATGATATGGCTGGTGGAATAATCGCGCATTTCAGGCTCCCCGAAGACGGAGAACAGCCATTCGACGCTCAGTTCCAGCCATTTCTCGACATGCGGGCTGACAACCTGACTGGAACCGTCCGCACTGGCTGCATTGGCCAGACTGTAGCCGTGAGGCCCTCTGCCGAAGATATGGCATTCCATCGGCACGTTGTAGCGTTCATAGGCCATGGCGAGTTCCAGCGACATGCGGCGCGTCATGGCATCGTCCCATGTTGTAAACAGGAAGACCGGCGGAGAATCCGGTGTAACCTGTGTCTGGAGGCTGATCCAGGGGGCATTGTCATCCTGTTCATCGAACAGGGTGCGGATCAAGGCGCTTTCAGAACTGCTGAAATCGATTGCAGGATAGCCCAGGATCACGCCGTTTGGGCGTTCCTGCCCAAGCAGGCCGCCGGCAAGCGCAAGATGCCCGCCCGCGGAAAAACCACAGGTGAGGATTTTTTGCGGATCAATGTGCCATTCGGCGGCATGACTGCGCAGGAGCGCAATTGCCCAGTCCAGTTCTGTGAGCGGGGCAAAGCCTGCGGTATCCCAGCCGAGGGAATAGTTCAAAACAAAGGCGTGAATTCCTCTGGCAGCATAGGCCATGGCAACTGGTTCCGCTTCGCGCGGGGACAGGTATACATAACCGCCGCCCGGACAGATCATGACAGCGGGACGAGCCGTATCCTGCCCGAGGCGCAGGCCGGAGTCCAACAGATAACAGTCGAGAAAAACCTTTGGCTTTCCCGGAAATGGAATTCGCTCACAGTGCATGCATATCACGCTCCTTTTTGTTTCAGTTTAGCACGTAAAGCGGCGTGCGGCAAGCGACAGAATGGACTGTTTGGTACAAAGGATGTGAAATGGGAAAATTTTGCTGCTTCGGGTGAAAAATAAGCAGGAAGGCGTGAATCTCCCCGACTTTTGTGGTATACTGACCTTGATTCTATTTTTGGAAGCGCCCGGCAGAGCTGCCCGGCGGATGAAAACGCACACAAACAGAAAACACGGATAATAAGGGGAGGAGATTCTCGTTACGATCGGATTTGATAACGAAAAATATCTGAAGCTACAGTCCCAGCATATCCGGGACAGAATTGCACAGTTTGGAAACAAGCTGTATCTGGAATTCGGCGGCAAGCTGTTCGACGACTACCATGCATCGCGCGTTCTGCCCGGCTTCCAGCCGGATTCCAAGCTGCAAATGCTGCTGCAATTGAAGGATCAGGCGGAAATTGTCATTGTCATCAGTGCGGAAGATATTGAGGAAAACAAGGTGCGAGGCGATTATGGGATTACCTATGATCTCGACGTACTGCGGCTGATTGATGTGTTTCAGGAAGCCGGACTTTTTGTGGGAAGCGTCTGCCTGACCAAGTTTGCGGGACAGGCTTCCGCCGAGCTGTTCCAGAAGCGGCTCGAGAGCATGGGGATTCGCTCTTACCGCCACTATAAAATTCCGGGCTATCCCGGCGATGTAAATCGAATTGTCAGCGATGAGGGCTATGGGAAGAATGAGTACATCGAGACCGAACGCCCGCTGGTCGTCATTACGGCACCTGGCCCGGGCAGCGGCAAGATGGCAACCTGCCTTTCCCAGCTGTACCATGAACACAAGCGCGGCATTCAGGCCGGTTATGCAAAATTTGAGACATTCCCGATCTGGAATATCCCGCTCAAGCACCCGGTCAATCTGGCCTATGAAGCGGCGACAGCTGACCTGAACGATGTCAATATGATTGACCCGTTCCATCTGGAAGCATACGGTGTCACAACGGTTAATTACAATCGTGATATTGAAATTTTCCCGGTGGTCAATGCCATGTTTGAGCTGATTTCAGGCAAAAGCCCGTATCGCTCGCCCACCGATATGGGCGTCAACATGGCGGGAAAATGTATCATTGATGACGATGCCTGTCGCTGGGCGTCCAGACAGGAAATTATACGCAGGTATTACAACTGCCTGTGTGAGCACAAGAAAAACGGCGCCTCCCGCGACGACCGCTTTAAGCTGGAGCTGCTGATGAAACAGGCTGGTGTCAGCATCAAGGATCGTTTTGTCGTCGATGCGGCACTGAAAAAGGAAGCGGAGACAAATGGACAGCCTGCGGCAGCCATTGAGTTGGAGGATGGTACCATTGTCACAGGACGCACAAGTGACCTGCTCGGCGCATCTGCTGCGGCACTGCTCAATGCACTCAAGAAGCTGGCAGGCATTGACCACGGCAAAAAGCTGGTTTCTCCTGATGCAATTGAGCCGATTCAGCGCTTGAAAACCGACTATCTCGGCAGCCGCAACCCAAGACTGCATACGGATGAAATCTTGATTGCACTCTCTTCCTCAGCGGCGCACAACCCTGTTGCCAGACTGGCGATGGAGCAGCTGCCGAAGCTGCGGGGTTGTCAGGCACATTCGACCGTTCTGCTTTCCTCGGTGGATGAGCAGGTGTTTAAAAAGCTGGGCATTCTGCTGACCTGCGAGCCGAAATACGAGCAGGAAGACAGAAAGTATCACAAGCGGTAAGAATAAGCTGTGAACAGAAAAAGGACGACACTGACAGCGCCAGTGATCGTCCTTTTTATATGCTTGAGAGGTAACTTTGTGTTACTCAGCCGCGTCTTTGGTATGAATTTTACGCATCAGGAACAGAACAGCAATCATGAGCACCAATGTGATGGGAGTCGCAGCCAGAGCCAGAGAGTCCTCTGAATAGTAGCCCAGAATGCCCGCGATGATGTAGCCAACGAAGGAGACCGCGGCAGCCGTCATGACATACGGCAACTGGGTTGACACATGGTTGACATGATCGCAGTGCGCACCGGCTGAGGCCATGATGGTGGTGTCGGAAATCGGGGAGCAGTGGTCACCGCATACAGCGCCGGAGAGGCAGGCTGCAATGGAGATAACCAGCATCTCATAGGTGTCTCCGTTGCCAAAGACGTTGCACACAATCGGGATCAGAATTGCAAAGGTTCCCCAGCTTGTACCGGTGGAGAACGCCAGAAACAGCGCAACGACGAAGATAATTGCCGGCAGGAACATGTTCAGAGCACCGGCAGAAGCGGACACCAGGTCGTGTACATAGTACTTTGCACCCAACAGACCGGTCATGCCGGACAGCGTCCATGCCATGGTCAGAATCAGGATGGGCGCTACCATCGCTTTAAAGCCTTCGGGGATACAGCTGGTAAATTCCTGGAAGGTCATCACGCCGCGAACCATGTAGAAGCAGAATGTAATAATCAATGTGACCATGCTGCCGAGAACCAGACCCATAGAGGCATCCGCATTTGCAAATGCGTTTACAAAGCTCTCGCCCGAGAAGAATCCGCCGGTGTAGATCATGCCGACAATACAGCTGGCGATCAGGACAGCAATCGGGAAAACCAGATCGAAGACCTTGCCCTTTGGATTGGTGGGTTCCTCGTCGGCGTTGCCATAAGGCCGGGATTCTGTGGTAAAGAGGTCTCCGTTTAATGCATTTTTCTCGTGCAGGTACATCGGGCCGTAATCCAGCTTGGAAACGATGACGATTACGACCATGAGCAGAGTTGCCAGTGCATAGAAATTGTACGGAATTGTGTGCAGGAACATGGAAAAGCCGTTGATGTCGGAGCCTTCCGGTACAGAAGAGGTGACAGCGGCAGCCCAGCTGGAAACCGGCGCGATGATGCACACAGGTGCGGCCGTGGCATCAATGAGATACGCCAGCTTCGCACGGGAGACCTGATAGCGGTCAGTGACCGGGCGCATGACAGAACCAACAGTCAGGCAGTTAAAATAATCATCGACAAAGATCAGTACGCCAAGAACCATTGTGGCAAGCTGTGCGCCGACACGGGTTTTGATATGGGTGGAAGCCCATTGGCCAAAGGCCGCAGAGCCGCCTACCAGATTCATCAGCGCGACCATAATGCCCAGGATAACCAGGAACACCAGAATACCGACATTCCAACTGTCAGCCAGTTTGTAGATCATGCCGCCGTCTTCATTGAAGAGCATGGTGTTGAGCATCAGCTCCAGATTGCCGTTGGCATACAGCAGGGCACCTGCGACAATGCCGACAAACAGGGAGGAATAGACCTCCTTGGTAATCAGTGCCAGTGCAATTGCGATGATCGGCGGCAACAGCGCACCCGGCGTGGAATAGACTGCCGGAACATAGTTCTCTGGGTCGATGGTGCCGGGGGTATTGATGGTAAAGCCAATCAGCAGTGCTGCAATTCCGACGGCAACAACCAGAAACAGGATGTTTTTCTTTTTCATATGTATGACCATTCCTTTCCGCTGCGCTCCAAGGCACCAAAGGGTATGAAACGCGGTGGCTCTAACGCAGCAATGAAATAATTTGTTAGAATAGACTTGAGGGAACATGCACACTACAGAGCACGTGGAGGTGAGTAGGCTCAGCTTCTGCTGGACTGAATATGTATGTGTGCCGGACGTTCTTTCAAGCACCAATGAGTAGGGTTTTGCACCCTGTAACCTTATCTTTGGAGAGACGGACTACTTCAATCTTTCAGCGAGCGTCCAGTCCCTGCCTGTTCCCTCAATTATCATTTCGAGGGGATGTGTTATGCTCAAAATCGTTTATCCAATCTGCTGCGGGATGGATGTCCACAAATCTTTTGTAGTTGCTTGTATCGCCGCTACCAATGGCCACGGAGTGACAACCTACAAGAGCAAGCGGTTTTCCACCTTTACCGGAGATTTGCGCCGGTGCGCGGCTTGGTTGATTGAAAACAACTGCAAAGATGTGTGCATGGAATCCACCGGGAAGTATTGGATTCCCATTTACAACATTCTGGAACCCACCTGCCGCATTGTTCTCGCTCACCCCAAGTATGTGAAAGCGATACGTGGCAAGAAAACAGATAAGCGGGACGCCAAGTGGATTGCCGACATCTTTAAGCACGACCTTGTCGCCGGGAGTTTTATCCCTCCGGCGGATATTCGTCAGCTTCGGGACTTGGTTCGTTACCGCTGGAAACTCACCAACTTCACAACTGGCGAGAAAAACCGGGCGCAAAACTGCCTTACTGTCTCTAACATCAAACTGGACGATGTGTTTTCGGATGTGTTTGGCAAAGCTGCCTCCGCAATCACGACCCGGATTCTGGAAAACCCAACGGAGAAAATCACGGATGTTTCCGGTTTCCGTACCAAAGGCATGAAAGCAACCAACGAACAGGTGCTTGCCGCTGTGGACGGGGAGATGTGTGCAGAACAGGCTGAAAAGCTCCGCATCATCCGTTCCCACATGAACAGCCTTGAACTTTGTAAACTGAATCTGGAGTCCTTGATTCTGGCCACTTCTGAGAAGTATCTTTCTCAACTCAACCTTATTATCACGGCGCCGGGTATCCAATCCTTTGCCGCGATTGGCATCCTCTCTGAAATTGGAGTAGATATGTCAGTGTTCCCCACCTCGAAGCATCTTTGCTCCTGGGCAGGGCTTACGCCGCAGAATAACGAGAGCGCCGGGAAGAAGAAAACTACCAGAATCAGCCGCGCCGGTGCCTACATCAAGCCCCTGCTTGTTCAGTGCGCCCTCAATGCAATTCGCGCAAAACAATTTCCAGAAGTCCGCAACCGCTATCTCGCTCTCAAAAAACGCAGAGGCCACAAGAAAGCGATTATTGCCATTGCCAGAATGCTGCTTACTGCCATTTACAACATGCTCAAGAAAAATGAGCCGTATAATCCTGAACTCTATCGTAAGGCTAATCTGTCTCCCGCTCACCGAGAGGTTTCTGTGAAAGAAGCCGTCTTCATCCTCCAACGACAAGGTTATCTGGTGACTGCTCCACCTACCGCTTAGACATTAAGCATAATTTCGATTTTTGCCCGCTTTCAGGGGGCTTGGTTTTGTGCGCTCTTTTTCGGAATGGTACTCAAATCACAATGTTTCAACCTTCTCCTCTCTCAAAATTCAAAGCTGCCTGAAAAAGAACAAAGCATGAGCACAAAAAGCACCCATGCTTTCCAATACGATCAGGCATTGCTCCATGTATTATGGAGACAGATCGGTACACCTCTGTATCTATATACTATAGCACGGTTCGACAGGATCGGTCAAGATGAAACAAACTTTTAACAGTTGCAGTCTTTGCAGGTGTCACGCATCATTGCAACACCTGTATCGCCCGTGACAAATTCTCATCCGTTGATATTCACAACCGGATTCTGCTATGATATACTAAATGTGTATTACATTTGTGTATTCTCCCGCATGGCGGGAACAAATGCGCATCAAAAATGCCATTTGATGCGATACTATTTCTGGAAGTAAGGAAGTTTCGGTATTGAATCAAATCATTATCCGTCCCGCGACAGAGGCAGATGCCGGGGAAATGCTGGGATTGTACGCACCGTATGTCATTCATACAACGGTGACAAGTGAATACGAGCCGCCGAGTCTGGAAGAGTTTCTCGGCCGCATTCGCACGTATACAGCGAAGACGCCGTGGCTGTGCTGTGAAATGGACGGACAGATCGTCGGCTATGGCTATGCATCTCCGCACCGCAAGCGTGCTGCGTATCAGTGGTCATGCGAGACCTCGATTTATACGCGCATGGGATGCCATCGCCGCGGCATTGCGTCCGCACTGTACACTGCGCTGTTTGAAATCCTGGCATATCAGGGCTATTACAGCATCTATGTCGGTATCACCTGCCCCAACCCGCGCAGCATGGCGTTTCATATGTCAATGGGGTTTGAGCGCATGGGAGCTTATCACAACAGCATGTATAAATTCGGACAATGGCGGGACGTCATCTGGATGGGGAAATCGCTGCGGCACCATGATGGTGCACCGCAGCCCACAATCCCATATCCGGAAATTCGGGACAGCGCATTCTGCCGCGAGGTACTTGCGCATGCGGCGGAGCTGGTGCATGAACCGCGAGGGGAGCAGCCTCATGAGTGAACCGCTTTACCTCCGGCTGTATCACCAGATTCGGGACGAAATTGAGGCCGGGCGGCTCGCACCCGGGACACGGCTGCCATCTATCCGGCAGATGACGCACGATTCTGCGGTCAGCCGCACGACGGTGGAAACTGCCTATGAACACCTGTGTGCGGATGGCATTGTCAACTGCATTCCGCAGAGCGGATATTATGTCAACGATATTCCACATCGCCCGCCTGTCTGCCAGGACATTGAGCCGGAGCCGCAGCCGGAGCAGTGCCGGTATGACTTTTCTGGTCACCGCATGGACCCGGAGCTGTTTGACTTCGATATCTGGCGCAAGCTGTCGCGTTCGGTCATGATGGACAGCGACCCGTTTCTCGGCTACGGTGAAAATCAGGGAGAACGCGCGCTGCGTGAGCAGATTGCGCGGTATCTGTCCGCCGGGCGCGGTGTGTATACGACAGCGGAGCATGTCGTCATCAGCGCGGGCATCCAGAGTTTGCTCGGTATTCTGTGCGAAATGTTTGACAAGAGCTGCCAGCGCATTGCGTTTGAAGATCCCGGTTTCCGAAAAGGTTTTCGTGTGTTTGCCGACCATGGCTATGATACTGTGTTTATCCGCGGCGGCGCATCCGGCATTGACTTGGGCGAGCTGCGGCAGTCAGAGGCAAATATGCTGTATATTTCTCCATCACATTCGTTTCCTTCCGGTGCGAGTCTGACCCATCAGAAACGGGTGCAGCTGCTGCGATGGGCACAGCAGAACAGCGCCGTCATCTTCGAGGATGATTATGACGGCGAGTTGCGCTATACAGGAAAGCCGCTCGCAACGCTTTCTGCGCTGGATTCGGGCGGCAATGTTATTTATCTGGGCGCATTTTCCAAGCTGCTGCCGCCGTCCATCCGCATCAGCTATGCAGTGCTTCCGCCCCGGCTGCTGCCGCTGTACCGTGCCGTGGCTCAGCATTACAATCAGACATCGAGCACCATGGAACAGCTGACCATGGCGCGGTTTATCGAACAGGGACGGCTGGAAAAGCAGGTGCGCCGCCTGCGCCGCATTTATGCACACAAAAATGCGCGCATTGCCGAAGCCTTTGCCGAGCATTTCGGTGCGCGCGCCGCAGTGCGACCGAATGACACCGGCTTACATGTCATTGTTTCGCTGGCGGGGCATGGGAATGCGGAGGAAATGTGCGAACAGGCCAGACAGGTCGGCGTCCGCATTGTGCCGATGTCTTCGTATCAGCTCGGGCGGCAGCGCATGCATGCCGCAGTATTTTACCTGTCCAGCGCAGGTATTTCCGAGGAGGATATCGAACCGGCGATTGCGCAGCTGCGCACAGTTTGGATTTGATGGTGTTTACAGAGCGGACAGAGATTCCATACGCAGAGAGGAGCTGTTATCATGGCAGGAGAAATACATCAGAATCATCGCGCACGCATGCGCAAACGGTTTCTGGAACATGGATTGGACAATTTTGCCGATCATGAAATACTGGAGCTTCTGCTGTTCTATGCCATTCCGCGTGGGGATGTCAATCCGCTGGCACACCGTTTGATTGAGGAGTTCGGCTCACTGGCAGGCGTGCTGGAGGCGTCACCTGTCGATATTCAAAAGGTAGAGGGGGCAGGGGCGTCTGTCGCTGCACTGCTTCATCTGATGCCGCCGCTGTTCAAGCGTTATCAGATGGCCAAGCTGAAGGGCAAACAGTACAACAATACGGAAAAGCTGTCCGAGCTGCTCATGAGCTATTATGCCGACAAGCCCAGAGAAGCGGCCATTGCCGTCCTGCTCGACAACAACTGTCGCCTGATCCGCATTTGTGAAATCGGGCAGGGAAGTGCCTGCGCCGTAAAAATCAGCGATCGCGAGCTGTTAAAGGCAGTTTTGAAGTACAACGCCGCCAATGTCGTGCTTGCGCACAATCATCCCCGCGGGGAATGTCTGCCATCCCGCGCCGATATCAACGAGACCGCCCGCCTGCGGGCGCTGCTTCAGCAGGTCGAGGTTCATCTGGCCGATCATATTATCGTCACAGAAAACCACTGGATTTCTCTTTCCAGCAGCCAGGATATCATGTACTGAATCGAAAATCGAACATTTGTTCTTGCATTCGGACAGAGCCTGCATTATAATAGAGCACACAGGAGGCGCGTGTACATGCCGAAATTTGAAATTGTATCGGAATATCAGCCTGCCGGCGATCAGCCGCAGGCCATTGAAAAGCTGGCACAGGGGGTAAAACTGGGCTTTGAGGAGCAGACACTGCTCGGTGTCACCGGTTCAGGCAAGACCTTCACCATGGCCAATATCATTCAGGCAGTGCAGAAGCCAACGCTGGTGCTGGCACATAATAAAACACTGGCGGCACAGCTGTGCTCGGAGCTGCGCGAATTTTTTCCCAACAACGCGGTAGAATTCTTTGTATCCTACTATGATTACTACCAGCCGGAGGCGTATATTGCCTCGACGGATACCTATATTGAGAAGGATTCCGCCATTAACGAGGAGATCGAACGCCTGCGTCATTCTGCTACCTCATCGCTGTTTGAACGGGAAGATGTCATTATCGTCGCGTCGGTCTCGTGCATCTACTCCCTCGGCGATCCGATTGACTATAAAAATATGGTCATCTCGCTGCGCCCCGGTATGGAGATTCCGCGCGATACGCTGACCCGACGCCTGACTGAAATCCAGTATGAGCGCAATGACATCGCGTTTGAACGCAATCGGTTCCGGGTACGCGGCGATACAGTGGAAATCTGGCCGGTATATACCGATTCGTTTGCTTATCGCGTAGAGTTTTTCGGCGACGAGATCGACCGCATCAGTGAGGTCAATCCACTGACGGGCGCACGCATGCGCGATGTACAGCACGCCGCGATTTATCCGGCGTCACATTATGTCGCCTCCAAGGAGAAAATGGAGGCTGCGCTGAAGGAAATTGAGCGTGAAATGAATGAGCGCGTCAAATGGTTCGAGGACAACGGCAAGCTGGTCGAAGCACAGCGCATCAGACAGCGCACACGCTATGATATGGAAATGATGCAGGAAATCGGGTTTTGCAGCGGTATTGAGAACTATTCGCGTGTGATTTCCGGGCGCGCGCCGGGTTCAGCGCCGTTTACGCTGTTGGACTATTTCCCGAAGGATTTTTTGATGATTATCGACGAATCGCATGTCACGCTGCCGCAGGTGCGTGCGATGTACCACGGCGACTATGCCCGCAAAAAGAGCCTGATTGACAACGGATTCCGCTTGCCGTCTGCGCTGGACAACCGTCCGCTCAATTTTGAAGAATTTCAGTCGCGTATCCATCAGGTCATTTACGTCAGCGCGACACCGTCGGATTTTGAGAAGAGCCGTTCCAGCCAGATTGTCGAGCAGCTGATCCGCCCGACCGGACTGCTCGATCCGAAGATCGATGTCCGCCCGATTGAAGGACAAATTGATGATCTGATCGGGGAGATCAACACCCGCGCCGCGCAGAAGGAGCGCGTGCTGGTCACCACACTGACAAAGAAAATGGCGGAGGATTTGACCGCATATCTGGAAAATGCGGGCATTCGTGTGCGCTATCTGCACCACGATGTCAAAACCATTGAGCGCATGGAGCTGATCCGCGACCTGCGCCTGGGTCTGTTCGATGTACTGGTCGGCATTAACCTGCTGCGCGAAGGCCTTGACCTGCCAGAGGTATCGCTTGTTGCGATTTTGGATGCGGATAAAGAGGGCTTTCTGCGTTCAGAGACCTCTCTGGTGCAGACCATTGGCCGCGCGGCGCGAAACGCCAACGGCGAAGTTATTTTGTATGCAGATACCATTACGCCGTCCATGGCGAATGCCATTCGTGAGACAGAACGCCGCCGCACCATTCAGCAGCAGTTCAATCAGGAACACGGCATTGTGCCCAAGACGATTGTCAAACAGGTGCATGATGTCATTGAGATTTCCGCTCCAGCGACGGAGGTCGGCGCCGTGCTCAGCCAGAACAAGCTGAACAAGACCCAGCGGCTGCAAAAAATTGCTGTGCTGCGCAGGGAAATGAAGGAGGCCGCCAAGATGCTGGAATTTGAGCTGGCAGCTGAACTGCGCGATCAGATTCGCGCACTGGAGCAGGACTAGGGCGTATCTGAAAAGTTGAAAATACGGACTGCTTCTTTGTTAAAAACACCTGAAATCCGAAAGGGTTCCAGCGTGCTGTTGCCTTGAACCAGTCTCGCCTTTGCGAAATATTCGTCATTTTCTTGGTTTTCAGATAGCGCCTAATCGGAAAGAATTGGGAGTAGGCAAAGAAATGCAGGAATATATACATGTAAAAGGAGCCCGCGAGCACAACCTCAAAAATGTGGAGGTGTGGATTCCGCGCGATAAGCTGGTTGTTCTGACCGGACTGTCCGGCAGCGGAAAGTCCTCGCTGGCTTTTGATACCATCTATGCGGAGGGACAGCGACGTTATGTCGAATCGCTGTCATCCTATGCGCGTCAGTTTCTCGGCCAGATGGACAAGCCGGATGTGGATTTTATTGAAGGCCTGTCGCCGGCGATTTCCATCGATCAGAAGACCACGAGCCGTAATCCGCGTTCCACGGTTGGCACGGTTACAGAAATCTATGACTATTTGCGCCTGCTGTGGGCACGTGTCGGCACACCACACTGTCCGAAGTGCGGAAAGGAAATCAAGCAGCAGACCATCGACCAGATTGTTGACCAGCTTATGGCGCTCCCCGAGCGCACCAAGGTGCAGATTCTCGCGCCTGTTGTACGTCAGCGGAAAGGCGAGCATGTCAAGGTGCTTGCCGATGCCCGCAAGAGCGGTTATGTACGTGCGCATGTCGACGGCAATCTATACGATTTGTCTGAAGAGATCAAACTGGAGAAAAACAAGAAGCATAGCATTGAAATTGTGGTTGACCGCCTTGTCATCAAGCCGGAGATACGCAGCCGCATGAATGACTCAGTCGAAACGGCATCTGCGCTGGCGGGTGGGTTGGTGCTGGCGGATATCGTCGGCGGCGAAACCCTCTCATTCTCGCAGAACTATGCATGTGATGACTGCGGGATTTCCATTGAAGAGTTGACACCGCGCATGTTTTCGTTTAACAATCCGTATGGTGCCTGCCCGACCTGCACCGGTCTCGGTGTACAGCTGAAAATCGACCCTGACCGCATCATTCCGAACAAAAAGCTCTCTATTCGCAAAGGCGCGATTCAAGCGAGCGGATGGACGAATTGTGACGACGGAACGATTGCAAAGATGTATTATGATGCCCTTGGCAAGCGATACCACTTTACACTGGATACGCCGATTGAAAAGATGAGTGCAGAGGCGGTACATGCCATTTTGTACGGAACCGGCGAGGAAAAACTGCTGCTGCGCACGGCGCATTATTCCGGCAAAAAAATGGAGCAGCCATTTGAAGGTGTCATCCGCAATCTGGAGCGTCGCCACCGTGAGACCAATTCTGAATGGGCGCGCGCGGAAATTGAAGACAGCATGAGTGAGATTCCGTGCCCGGATTGTGCCGGACGCCGTCTGAAAAAGGAAATTCTTGCCGTTACGGTCGGCGGATTGAATATCATGGAATTCTGTGAAAAGTCTGTCTCGCAGGAGCTGGACTTTCTCGACCACCTGACGCTGACCGAACAGCAGATGCGCATTGCGGAACGCATTCTGAAGGAAGCGCGCGAGCGCCTCGGCTTTCTCAACAACGTCGGCCTGAATTATCTGACACTTGCGCGCGCCTCTGCCACGCTGTCCGGCGGCGAGAGCCAGCGCATCCGCCTTGCAACCCAGATCGGCTCATACCTGATGGGAGTGCTGTATATTCTCGACGAGCCGTCCATCGGCCTGCACCAGCGCGACAACGATAAACTGCTTGCCACGCTCAAACGTTTGCGCGATCTCGGCAATACGCTGATTGTCGTTGAACACGATGAAGATACCATGTATGCGGCAGATCATATCATTGACGTAGGGCCCGCAGCGGGAACCGGCGGCGGCAATATTGTCTACTCGGGTGATATTGACGGATTATTGAAATGCGAAGAATCCATAACCGGACAGTATTTGAGCGGAAAACGCAAAATTGACGTGCCAGATACGCGAAGAACAGGGAATGGAAAGTTTATCACCTTTACAGATTGCTGCGTCAACAATCTGAAAAATCAGACGTTTACGATCCCGCTCGGCGAGCTGACCTGCGTTACCGGTGTGTCGGGAAGCGGCAAATCTTCATTCGTCAACGAGATCCTGTATAAAAAGCTGGCAGCTGATCTCAATGGCGCGAAAACCCGGCCGGGCTCGTTTGGTGAAGTTATCGGCATGGAACATCTGGATAAGGTGATTGATATTGACCAGTCCCCCATTGGACGTACGCCGCGCTCCAATCCGGCCACGTATACCGGACTGTTCAATGACATCCGCGCGCTGTTTGCACAGACACAGGATGCGAAAATGCGCGGCTATGGGCCGGGACGATTTTCGTTCAACGTAAAAGGCGGACGCTGTGAGGCATGCACCGGCGACGGCCTGCTGAAAATTGAAATGCATTTCCTGCCCGATCTGTATGTTCCGTGTGAGGTGTGCAAGGGAAAACGCTATAATAAGGAGACCCTGGAGGTGCGCTACAAGGGAAAGAGCATCGCAGATGTGCTTGATATGACAGTAGACGAAGCGGTGGTTTTCTTTGAAAATGTGCCGAAGATTTACCGCCGATTGCTGACACTTCAGGACGTTGGTCTGGGATATGTCAAGCTCGGACAGTCGTCAACCACGTTATCCGGCGGTGAAAGCCAGCGTGTCAAGCTAGCGACTGAGCTTTCCAAGCGCGCCACTGGACGCACGATGTATATTCTCGATGAGCCGACGACGGGCCTGCATGTCGCGGATGTACACCGCCTGGTCGATGTGCTGCAAAAGCTGGTCGATGCAGGCAACACGGTAATTGTCATTGAACACAATCTCGATGTCATCAAGGTTGCTGACCATATCATTGATCTTGGCCCGGAGGGCGGTGATGGCGGCGGCACAATCGTCTGCACCGGTACGCCGGAAGAAATTGTGCGTTGTGAGACGTCATATACCGGACAGTATCTTGCGAAGTATTTGAAATAACGGATGTGATTACAGCGGAGCAAGCACTTGCTCCGCTCAGCCTGTCGAAGAACCTGGCTCTCGCTTAATGCGCAGCCGGGTTCTTCGACAGGCTCAGGTGCCGCATATGTGGCACCTTTTGTTATATCTGAGCGGTTATTCATCGTCTTCTGACGATTTTTTTTTATGTTTATAACTGGAGAGAGGGTTTTTACTAGCAGCGTCCTTCATGTTTGCATCGTTAATATGGGTATAAATCATCGTAGTATTGACATTTTCGTGTCCCAAAACATCCTGTAAAGTTCGGATATCTACACCGTTTTTGTACATCAGTGTTGCAGCGGTATGGCGCAGCTTATGCGCGGAGAATTTGGACGGATCAAGTCCGGCTTGTGCGATGTATTTCTTGACCAGGTGCTCCACGGTTGTCTTGCGTATCCGGTTTTTTTGTCGGCTGACAAACAGCGCACCTGCGGAATCGGAATCCTTGTTTGGCTCAACCCGGTGGGGGAGATAGGCGTTGATGGCGTCTACGCAGGCTTCGTTCAGGTACAGCATGCGTTCTTTGTTTCCCTTGCCGAGCACACGGATCTGATTTTCTTTGATATCAGACACATTCAACCCGCACAGCTCGGATACACGCAGACCGCAGTTGAGGAACAACATCAGGATACAGTAATCGCGCTCTTTATAGGGGCCATCGACCGATTCAAGCAGAGCAATGCTCTCGTCAACGGTCAGGTATTTCGGAAGGGACCGCCGCACAGACGGATACTCGAGGTTCTGAATGGGATTGTGTGACAACAAATGTGCCTTGTCGGTGAGGTATTTGAAAAAAGAACGAAGAGCAGAGACTTTGCGTGCACGGGAGGTGGACAACAGTCCGACATCGCTGTGGTCGGAATTGTTGTGTTTCAGACGATCCTGTGCAGTATACATCAGAAACGCATACGCATCTGAAAGAGTGATTGTTCGTATGAATTCAATATCAATATCTGTGATCGGAATTTCGTCGAACGGGATATCATCAGCCAGACCGCGCTGTTGCTTGATAAATCGGAAAAACATGCGCAGATCCAGATAGTACTCGTGTGCAGTCTTTTGTGATTTTCCTTTTACAGTATAAAGGTACGCCAGAAAATCATTTAAAATCTGAGGCGACTGCTTGTCAGTTTTCATAAATGTGTTCACGCTCCATTCTCTCATGACATTTTATATCATGCGATAGGGGAAAATCAAGTGTATGGATAGGGAAGTGACAGCTAACCGGTTTATCGGCATATTTCGCGGCAGAAAATGGTCTTTTTCTCACTTTGTTACACGATTGTATCGCATACTACGGTGCGTTATGCAAATCCATTTGCCAAATGCGCTGTCATGTGATAGAATTATTCTGTAAAATTGCGGGCTTTTGATTAGGGTGTATCTGACAAGTTGAAAATGTTGATTATTTCTGCAAATTCAGATAGCGCCTAAAATAATAACAGAAAAAGCTCATACAGCGATTTGCAAGAATGCAATCAATGATAAAACGAAATGAATGTGCCGATATGCCGTGAGACGGCAGGCGCAATACGGAGGTACTTCTGTGGGAAGAAAAGAAGCAAGAGAAATTGCACTTCATCTGATTTTTGAACTGAGCTTCAAGCAGTTCAGTGACGAGGAACTGCTGTCTGACCGTCTGGAAAAGTCGGTTATGGATTCGTTGGCGGGCGATATTGCATTGTATGCAGGAGAACTGCCGGAAGATCAGAAGGTATATATTCGCAATACCGTTATGGGTGTCTGCGCACATTGTACAGAGCTGGACGCAGTTGTCGAGGAGCATTCCACTAACTGGAATACGAACCGCCTGTCCCATATGACGATGTCGCTGCTGCGGCTTGCTCTGTATGAGATGCAGTACGTCGAGGATGTTCCGGTTGGAACTGCAATTGACGAAGCAGTGGAGCTGGCGAAAAAATATGAATCCGAGGAAGTTCCGGGGTACATCAATGGCGTACTCGGCGCTGCTGCACGCGAGCTGGCGGCAGACTGATGGCACGTTTTCTTGGTATTGACACTTCCAATTACCGCACTTCTGCGGCACTGTTTGACAGTGAAAGCCGCGCATGGCACAATGCCGGACGGCTGTTGGAGGTGCCGGAGGGTCGTATCGGACTGCGGCAAAGTGATGCGCTGTTTCAGCATGTACAGCATCTGCCGGAACGGATTCTCGAACTGGAAAAGGGCTTCGGCACACAGATCGCGGCAATTGCGGCAAGTACCCGGCCACGTGCAGTTGAGGGGTCTTATATGCCGTGTTTTCTTGCCGGAGCAGGTGTTGCACGCAGTATGGCACATGCACAGGGAATCCCATTCTATGAGGTTTCACATCAACAGGGGCATTTAGCGGCAGCAGCATTCTCTGCAAACGCCCTGCATTTGCTGCGTGAGCCGTTTCTGGCATGGCATTTGTCCGGCGGCACGACCGAGTTGTTATATGTCAAACCGGATGCACCGCTATTTTCGGCGGAAATCATTGGTGGCACGGATGATCTGGCAGCAGGCCAGTTGATTGACCGTGCCGGAAATCTGCTGGGGCTTCCATTTCCGGCAGGAGCACAGCTGGAACAGCTGGCAAATGATTGTACGGAGCCGGAAAAGCCGTTCCGTCCGAAGGTAGCAGGCTGTCGGTTTTCACTGTCCGGCGCACAGAATAAAATTGAAAAGCTGTATCAGACAGGCGCGCCGCGTGAAACCGTTGCGCGCTATACAATTGATATTGTTGGCAGTGCTGTGATGGATGCAACGCGGCAGGCTGTGGAAGAATTTCATTTGCCCGTGCTGTGTGCGGGCGGCGTGATGTCCAACCGTCGGCTTCAACAGCGCATGCGCGATGCATTTGATGCACAGTTTGCCGAACCGACACTGTCGGGCGATAATGCAGTAGGTGTTGCGGTCCTGGCGGCATTGCTGAGTGGGGAGCTGTTATGAAGCAACAGACAGTTTATACGGTTTCACAGGTCAATCATGCGATAAAACAGATGCTGGAAGAGCATGAGCCGTTTCGCAATTTGTATGTACAGGGCGAGATTTCCAATTATAAGGCACATTCCTCCGGACACAGATATCTGACCCTCAAGGATAAAGATGGTGTGCTTTCTGCGGTGATGTTCCGTTCAGATGCTGCACGACTGCGTTTCCGACCGGAAAATGGTATGAAGGTCATTGCGCGCGGACGCATCAGTTGTTATCCAAAATATGGACAGTATCAGATGTATATTGCGGATATGATGCCGGATGGTATTGGCGCACTTACCATTGCCTTTGAACAGCTCAAGCAGAAATTATATGCCGAAGGACTGTTTGATGAGGCGCGCAAAAAGCCGATTCCGCGTCTGTCACAGAAAATTGCTGTTGTCACTTCACCGACCGGTGCGGCAGTGCGCGATATGCTTCGCATTCTCAGACGTCGGTATCCGTTGGCGCAGGTGCAGATTTATCCGGTTCTTGTGCAGGGCGAAGGGGCAGCGGCTCAAATTGCAGATGCCATTGCAGCAGTAAACCGGCGCGGGGAAGCGGATGTGATTATTACCGGACGCGGCGGCGGTTCGTTGGAAGACCTGTGGGCATTTAACGAAGAAATTGTGGCGCGTGCCATTGCGGCATCAGAAATTCCGGTGATTTCTGCCGTAGGGCATGAACCGGATGTTACGATATCAGATTTTGCCGCCGATGTTCGCGCTTCCACGCCGTCCAATGCGGCAGAAATCTGTGTGCCGGATGTCGCAGAGCTCCGGCGTTTTCTCCGCACGGCGGACAGCATCCTGCGCAGCGATATAGAAGCGGTTTTGCAGGGCAAGCGTGCACAGTTGGATGCACTGGACAAGCGCAGAAAGCTGCGAACTCCGATCGGATATATTCAGGACAAACGCTTTGAACTGGAGCATGTAGCTGGACAGATGACTGCTGCCATGCAGCAAATTCTTGCGGCGAGAAGACAGGAATTTGTACGGCAGGCGGCATATCTCGACGCGTACAGTCCGCTCAAGGTTCTGGCACGTGGTTATTCTGTCGTAACGAAGGATGGCACAGTTGTCGCAAGCAGTGCCAAATTGCGCCGTGAGGACGAAATCTTTGTCCGGTTTGCCAAAGGCGGCGCGGTGTGCACGGTGAAACAAGTCAAGCGAAAATGCTGAGGAAATAGATATGGAAGACATGACATTTGAACAGGCGATGAAACGTCTGGAGGAAATTGTAGCCCAGCTGGAAGCCGGAGAGGTGCCGCTGGATAAGAGCATGGCGCTATTTGAAGAGGGAACGAAACTCTCTGCTTATCTGTCTGGCCTGCTTGACCGCGCCGAACAGAAGGTAACGATGGTGACAACGCAAAATGGCGAAGAAGTTGAGCTGCCATTTGATACGCAGGAAGGAGAATGACAGATGACACTGAATGAACAGCTTGCAGCCTACAGTGCAATGGTGGAAAAAAAGCTGATGGAATATTTGCAGCCGCAGGAAGATAAAGGTCAGAGTGTAATTTTTGAGGCATGCCAGTATTCTGCAATGGCAGGAGGCAAGCGCCTGCGTCCTGCACTGGTGCTGGAGTTCTGCCGACTGAGTGGTGGAAAGATCGAAGCGGCGCTGCCGTTTGCGTGTGCACTGGAAATGATTCACACATATTCTCTTATTCACGACGATCTGCCGTGCATGGATGATGATGACCTGCGCCGCGGCAAGCCAACCAATCATAAAGTGTATGGCGAAGCGATGGCAGTGCTTGCCGGCGACGGCCTGCTCAATCTGGCATTCGAGACCGCGTCTGACCCGGCAAACACCGCGCTGGTCAGCGCTGAAATACAGCTGAAAGCTGTCCGCGCGTTGTCACGCGCCTCTGGTATGGAAGGCATGATCGGCGGTCAGGTTTTGGACATGAAGGCTGAAGAAGAACAGATTTCGCTTGACCAGCTCAAAACCCTTCAGGAACTCAAGACAGGCGCACTGATTTGTGTTGCAGCACAGCTTGGCTGTCTGATTGGCGGTGCAAGTGAAGAACAGACGGCAGCAGCGCTGGAATACGCACGCTGCATCGGACTTGCGTTTCAGGTTCAGGATGACATTCTGGATATCGAGGGCGATGAGGAAGCACTGGGCAAGCCAATCGGCTCGGATGCTGAAAACGGCAAGAGTACATATCCGTCGCTGCTCGGCGTAGAACGCTGTCATGAGCTCGTGCGTGAGCTGTCGGAGCAGGCCATTCAGGCATTGACGCCGTTTGCAGATACCGGCATGCTGCCGGCACTCGCACGTACACTGGCCGAGCGCAAGTATTAAATCAATCTAGAATAAATTGTAAACAAATGGAGCGACAACTTGCAAATTTCTAAACAATATGGTAAATTATGAAGCGGTGGCGCAGTATTCTAGTCAGTTCTTTACGTTCCTAAGACGGGCCTAAAAATCCGTAGACGGGCATATCGATGAAGTCCCTGGTGTTTGCTTCTTACGCCCAGTTTGGGGTGGATGCTGGGGGTTAAGGTTTCAGGGCGTCTTTCAATGGCATGAAATCACGACCCTGTTACCGTGGAGACCTGTTGCTGTGGAGCACCTATACATCTTCAGATTGATGGATGCTCTACGGGGCAGGAGAAGAACCTGCAATGCGGTGCAAAGTACCTTTACGGTCCAACGACGCTGTGTGCAGTGTAGCCTGCCTTGAGTGGGCATGGTGAATCGGGTGTCCGCAGGTTGTTGTCACGGCCATGGCATAATCTGTATTGACCTGTGAAACCATGTTTGCAAAAGAGGCTAAGAACGTGGGGAGCTGTCGCGGAAAACGCCTAGACTGTCGTAACTGGGCAGGCAGAGGATTGCAGTACGGACTAAGTGGCAATTCGGTCCCGGAATCGGTGACGACCCGGCACAGACCATAATGGGAAACCGCCAGCTGGCAACGGCTGGTCGCCTGCGGGGAAATCCAACCGAACCTCAAGCCGTAAGATTTACTCTGTCTGCTGCCACCCTTGATGAAAAAGTAATACGGCACCATTTCGCTGTTTTTGAAGTGTCCCTGTCAAGGAGACTGAGTAAAAAACAAAAATATCTGGTTACATAATCCCGCCTTGCTGTGCAGCAGGGCGGGATTTTTATGCTGTTTTATTTGTAAATCTGCGGAGCTTCTGTCAGCGCATAAATCGGAATTTGAATCAAAGTTCAAATTGTATATGGATACCCGCTGTGTGAAGAGGGACAGCAAATAAATCACAGTAAAAATCAAAGGAATCAAAGACAATATGTATTTTCTTTGGTATATTATAGATACTGTGTGAGATAAACAGACGAACGATTCAGGAAAGTTGGCACGGTCGCCTGAGGGAATCCTGTGTGGTTGGGAGAAGGAATATAATGAAAAAGAAGATGAAATTTCCTGCTCTGTCGGGAACCCAACTGGGGATGATACTGACCGGCAGCCTGTGTCTGCTCATTGTCGGTATGATTCTGGTGATACAGAGCCGTCTGGAACGTCAGATTTCGACAGATACAGAACAGACCATATATTATGACAGGCATTATGCGATGCTGCTGGAAGATAACGAAGATCCGTTCTGGGCATCCGTCTACGACAGTGCGAAACAGACAGGAGAGGAGGAAAATGTCTGTGTGGAGCTGGTTGGAGAGAGCCTGCCGTTATCACTTGATCTGGCGGACAAGCTGTCCCTTGTCATTCATTCCCGCGGATGGCATTATCATCCGCTCGGACGCATCGCAGGAGGTAAATGATCTGATTGCAGAGGCAAAGGAGCAGGATATTCCCGTTGTTTCTGTGATAGATGATTACAGCGGACAGACACAGGATTATGTCGGCGTCAGCAGCTATGATGTTGGACAGGCGTATGGACAGCTTGTACTCGACTTGCAAAAGACAGACGAAGTGCAGAAAGTCACAATCTTGCAGACGGCGGAGGATTCAGAAAACACCATTCGGAGTGTAGAAGCCAGCCTGTTGGAAGTGCTGCCGGATGAGATTGCTCTTGACAGAAAAATAATCGAGGGCAGCGATACATTTTCGATTGAGGAGAACATACAGGATTTTATCCTGTCGGAAGATGCGCCGGATGTACTGATTTGTATGAGCACCGTTTCTGCAATCTGCGCCTATCATATAGTCGTGGATTGCAATCGGGTCGGTGACATTCAGCTGCTGGTGAATTACGCGACTGGCGAAATACTCGATGCAATTGAAAAGGGCGGTATCTTTGCATCCGTATCATTAGATACGCAAAAGCTGGGCAGCAGCTGCGTGCAATGCCTGGATGATCTTGTGTGCGAGGGGAAAAAGAGCAGCTACCGTTCGATTCCACTGAAAGTGATTACCATTGACAATGTGGCGGAGTACCGCAGCACCCTGGAGGGAACGCAATGAAAAAGCGGATTAGATCGCACCTGCAATATTGTTCTCTGAGAAAAAAGATTGGATTCGTGTTCGGCATGACAATGATGCTTGTATGCCTGGTCAATCTGGTTACTTATATGAATCTGAATCGGCTTGAAAAAACGGTCAATTCTGTCTATGACAACAATCGGAATCTACAGCAGATTCTGACAACCATGGAGGAAATCCAGTCCAATGTCTATGCATATCTGAATACCAGAGGAACGGATGATCTGGAAGGCTATTATCGAGCCAGTGCGGATTTTCGGGAATATATGGAAGCGTTTAACGACCAGCCGACCAATGATTTCATTCAGCTGCGGGAGAAAAATATCCGTTCACAGGGAGAAACCTGGCTCGGCTTTACAGAACAGGCGATCAATGCCAAACGTGGACGGGACATCGCGGGCTATGGTCGGGCATATCAGCAGGCGGAAGAGGTGTACCAGTATTTACAGATAGAACTGGAAAGCCTGAGTACAGAGCTGTTTTCCAGAAGAACAGAACAGTATCAGATGCTTTCACAGTCTCATCAGCGCATTTTGGTGCTGAGCATTTGTGAAAGTCTGATGGTGCTGCTTTTCAACCTGTTGGCGCTGCTGTGTTGCCTCGATCACTTTACACAGCCGCTGGATGCGCTGGCGGGGCATGCAGAACAGGTTGGTAAGGGAGAACTTGACCTGCCGCCGCTCACGGTACAGAGTCATGATGAGGTAGGCATTGTGAGCGATGCATTCAATCGAATGGTGCAGAGCTTGCAGAAATACATTGTCCTGCTTCGGCAGCAAATGGAGGCGGAAAGCCGGCTGAAGGAGGAAAATCTGTTGATGGAAGTGCATCTGAAGGATGCACAGATGGGTGCGTTACAGGCACGCATCAATCCGCATTTCCTCTACAATACCATGAACGCAGGCGCACAGCTTGCCATGATGGAGGATGCAGACCGGACGTATGCATTTTTGGAAAATGTCACAGATTTCTTCCGATACAACACCAAAAACAACGGCAAAGAGACCTGGCTGGAAGAGGAAATCACACAGGCGGAAAGCTATATCTATATTATGAATACGCGATATGCCGGCGAGATTGATTACCAGTCCTGCTATCCGGAGCGCCTGCCGCGCGTCCGCATTCCGGGCATGGTGTTTGCAGCCGCTGATGGAGAATGCAATCGAACATGGCATACGCGGGCTGGAAGGATATAAGCGGCTGCGACTTTCTGTCAGAGAAGAGGAGGATCGAATCATTGTCGAGGTGGAAGACAACGGCGTCGGAATGTCCGCAGAAAAGATCGAACGCCTGATGCAGGAAACAGAACAGTTCCATCCGGTCGGTGAAAGGGGAATTGGTTTGCACAATGTAATCAATCGCTTGCGCCTGTATTATGGGACGGAAGATGCGGTCATGATTTACAGTGAGGGAAAAAATAAGGGAACACGGATTCAAATCAGGATTCCGAGGGAGGTACAGGATGTATCGGATCATGCTGGCAGATGATGAAGGGTTGGAACTGACTGCACTGAAATATATGATAGAACGAAAATTCGGCAGCCAGTGCGAAATACAGACGGCACGGAGCGGACGGGCTGCGATTGAACTGGCGGACAGCTTCCGGCCGGATATTGCGATCATGGATATTCAGATGCCGGGTATTAACGGGATTTATGCAATGCAGGAAATCTTACCCAATCACCCGGATATGCAGTTTATCGTCCTGTCCGCGTATGATAACTTTGACTATGCACAAAAATCAATCAAGCTCGGCGTGCAGGAATATCTGACCAAACCGGTAAAAAAGGATCTTTTGCTCAAGACGCTGGAAGATGTCACGGAAGAGCCGCAGCAATGATCTGCAACTGCGCGAAAAGTTGGAAACCGCACTGCCGATGCTGGAGCATGGCTTTATCTATTCCGTCATCATGGGGCAGGATACAGCGGGACTGATGGAACAGTATCGGGAACTGCTGGGGATTCATCAGAAATATGGCTGTTTTCTGGTGCTGGCGGCACAGCCCCCGAAGAAGGATGCGGACAGTATCCAGTGGAACCTCAATCTGAACCGCATGTATGAGAGAATACGCGAATTGACGCATGAGATTTTCTCCGCTATCTGCGGCCCTTTGATGGGGGATAAAGTGTTGTGCGTGGTGATGTGCGACACGCAGGAGGACGAATATACAACACGCCTGCATATGATGGAGCAGGCAAAGGAGTTGAACCGAAGGCTGACTACAGCCGTCGGACAGCAGTTCCAGATTGGAATCGGCTCAGTTGTTCCGGTCAAAGAGCTGGCACGGTCACATAAGCAGGCAATCAATGCACTCCGGCAGAACAAAGGTGAGGTGTGTCATTTCAATGATCTGCCGCTGCAAAAAAGCTGAGAGAAAGGGTATCCGGTTGATCTGGAATATCAGCTATATGAAGAAGTCAGGTGCGGGGACGAAAATGCAGTTCAGACCGCAGAACAATTTTTTGACTGGATGCTGATGATCCATGGAGAAAATGTGACGGATATCAAGCTGAAAACACTGGAACTGGTGCTGCAGTGTGAGAATCGTGCGTTCCACACGGGCGGCCGAGAATACCGCTTTCTGGAACGGCATGGCTATCTGGAACAGATCAATAAAACCAGCGAGATGAAGGAGCTGAAGAAATGGTTTCAGGATAGAATCCGCAATGCGCTGGAAAGTATACATCTGACAAAGGAACACCAGACGATTGACATGGTAAAACGGGCGGAGCAGTATATTCAGCAGCATTATACGGAGGAGCTCACACTCAACCGAGTGTCTGAGATCATCCATGTCAGCCCGCCATACATCAGCAAACTGTTTAAGGAAAAGCTGGGCATGACATTTTTGGAATATCTGACGCGGCTCCGTATGGAGAAAGCAAAGCAGATGCTGCGGGAGACACAGGAGAGTATTCGCAAGATTGGCTGTGATGTGGGGTATCAGGATCTGAAGTATTTTAGCCGGGCCTTTAAGAAATATGAGGACGTCACACCGAGGGAATATCGAGATAATGGGAGCAATATGGAATGAAAAAATACTGGCGGCAAGTCTGCTGCTCTGTCTGCTGCGGAATATGCCTATGACATCGTCAGCGAGGAATTGCAGAAAGGCAATAAAATTGACGGCGTCATGTGCGGCAACGACGATCTGGCCGGTCAGGCGTTCCAGGCGCTGTCGGAATACCAGAAAGCAGGACAGGTGGTGCTGGTAGGACAGGATGCAGAGCTGTCAGCATGCCAGCGGATTGCAGAGGGAACCCAGACGATGACCGTCTATAAGCCATTTATCGAACTGGCAAGTCTGGCGGCGGAATATGCGGTGCAGTTGAGCCGGGGAGAGACACCGCAAACAGAGGACACCGTATACAATGGAAGTATCTTCGTTCCGTGCTGCATGCTTGAGCCGACCGCGGTCACAGCAGATAATCTGGACGAAGTTATCATCCAGAGCGGCTTCCATTCGCGTGCACAGGTGTACCGCAATACTCCAGATACGGACAACAAATAGCTGTACGATTTTAAAGAGACCTTCGGGTCTCTTTCTTTTTGTGCTAGTCATTGTAACATATGCATTTTGCTGAATAGAATCATCCAAAAAACGGCTTGATTTGTCTATTTTGTTTGGCGCATAGTTGGCGTATCATAAATACAACAAGGAAATCCTGAAAAAAAGACAGGATTCTACAAGCGGAAATGGAGGTATCCATTATGAAAAAGAGATTGATGGCTATGCTGATGGCAGCGGTTATGGCGGTCAGCCTGACTGCCTGTGGCGGAGGCGGAAGCTCAGCGGGCAGCGACAGCAGCGGCGGAGACGGCAAGGCAAAAATCGGCCTGTCCATGCCGACGCAGTCGTTGGAGAGATGGAACCGTGACGGCGCATATCTGGAAGAGCAGTTCCAGAATGCCGGCTACGACACCATTCTGACCTACTCGGACAACGATTCCGGTAAGCAGGTCAATGACATTCAGAATATGCTTGCTGATGGCGCCGATCTGCTGGTCATCGCAGCGATTGACGGCGAGGCGCTGAACACCGCGTTGGACGAAGCGGCAGAGGCAGGCGTTCCGGTCATTGCCTATGACCGCCTGATTAAGAATGATGCGGTTTCCTATTACGTATCCTTCGACAACTACACCGTAGGTACCCTTCAGGGCCAGTTTGTCATTGACAAGCTCGATCTGGACAACACCGACAAGACCTACAATATGGAATTTACTGCGGGCGATCCGGCAGATAACAATGCGGGCTATTTCTTCAATGGCGCATTTGATACGCTGAAGCCGTACATTGATTCCGGCAAGCTGAATGTTGTTTCCGGCCAGAAGGATTTCAACACGGTTGCTACCGAGCAGTGGAACACCGACGTCGCACTGGAGCGCGCACAGAATATTCTTGGTTCCTACTACGCAGACGGTACACAGCTGAATGTATGGCTGTGTTCCAATGACTCCACCGCACTGGGCGTTGCACAGGCTATTGAGTCCGACTACAAGGGCAACAACGATATCATCATCACCGGGCAGGACGGTGACGAAGCAAACCTGAAGAACATCGTCGACGGCAAGCAGACTATGACGGTATATAAGAACGTATCCAATGAATGCATTGCCACGCTGGATCTGGTAAACGGCATTCTGGATGACAAGACAATCGATCAGGACTTCATCGATAAGGCTGGCTGGGAGTTTGACTGCGTATATGATACCACCTCCTACCAGACCTCCGATGGAAATAACTGCAACTCCCTGCTTCTGGTTCCGGCAGTTATCACCAAGGACAACTTGCAAGATCTGGTCGACACGGGTCTGTACACCATGGGAGACGACGGGTATCTGTCTGTAGCACAGTAAGAAACCGTTTGTTATTATCATTCACCTCTGAGCTTGCGGCAGACGGGGCAATGCCCTGTCTGCCGGCTCGAAAAGCGGCGATGGAGATACAGGAAGGAGGAGACCTGTTTGGGCAGACATCATTCTGGAAATGAAATCCATTACAAAGGAATTTCCGGGTGTCAAGGCACTGGATAATGTCAATCTGGTTGTCAAACGTGGCGAAATTCATGCGCTGATTGGAGAGAACGGCGCAGGCAAATCCATCCTGATGAACGTCTTGTCCGGTATTTATCCGGCAGATTCCTATACGGGTGAGATTTATTATAATGGGGAGCTGTGCCAGTTCAAAACGCTGAAGGACAGCGAAGCGAAGGGCATTGTTATTATTCATCAGGAGCTGGCTTTGATCCCGCTGCTGACAATTGGAGAAAATATGTTCCTCGGCAATGAAATTAAGACGAAATCAGGTTTCATTGACTGGGATAAAACGTATCATGAAGCAGAAAAACACATGGCGCAGGTAGGTCTGTATGAATCGGCACAGACGCTCATCAAGGACATCGGCACCGGCAAGCAGCAACTGGTTGAAATTGCAAAGGCATTTTCCAAAAATGTCAAGCTGCTGATCCTGGATGAGCCGACCTCTTCACTGAACGATGAGGACGCAAAGATGCTGTTGGATCTGCTGATCGCCTTTAAAAAAGAGGGACTCACCTCGATTATTATCACACACAAGCTCAACGAGATCATCTATTGTGCGGACAAGGTTACGATCATCCGCGATGGCGCCACCATCGAAACGCTGGTCAAGGGCGTAGATGAACTGAGCGAAGAGCGCATCATCAAGGGAATGGTCGGCCGCGCTATGGAAGACCGTTACCCGAAGCGCGAACCGTGCATCCATCCGGAGGTTCTTCTGGAGGTAAAGGATTGGACCGTGCACCATCCGCTGTATCCGGAGCGCATTGTCGACGACCATATTTCCTTCAAGGTACATAAGGGAGAAGTGGTCGGCTTTTCCGGCCTACAGGGCGCAGGACGTACTGAGCTGGCAATGTCCATCTTTGGACGAAGCTACGGACAGAATATCAGCGGCGAGCTGTATCTGAACGGCAAAAAGGTACATCTGAAGAATCCCAAGGACGCAATTGAACATCATATGGCATATGTGACTGAGGACCGAAAGGTCAACGGTCTGGTTCTGGATGAGAGTATCCGGTTTAACACGACCCTGGCAGCCATGCAGAAGATTTGCAGCGGCGGCGTGATTGACAAGGACAAGGAAGTTCAGGTCACAGAGGATATGACTCGGGCAATGGGAACCAAGACCCCGTCCATTGAGCAAAAGGTCAGCCATCTGTCCGGCGGCAATCAACAGAAGGCTCTGCTCGGCAAATGGATGTTTACCGAACCGGATGTGCTCATTCTGGATGAGCCAACCCGAGGCATCGATGTCGGCGCAAAATATAATATTTACTGTCTTGTCAATAAAATGGTGGCGAGTGGAAAGTCCGTTATTATGATCTCCTCGGAGATGCCGGAACTTCTGGGCATGTGTGATCGAATCTATGTCATGAACGAAGGCAAGATGCTGGCTGAACTGGATGCGAAAACTGCAACACAGGAGAGCATCATGAGCTATATCATCCGTTCCACCGTAAAATAATGCAAAGGAGCGTGCAAAATGAAAAAGGAAACCAAGTTTAATCTTGTGGCGTTTATGACCAAGTATTCAATGGTCATTGCCCTTGCAGTCGTTTTTGTCCTGTTTTATTTCCTGACAAACGGAAGACTGCTGTATCCGCAGAATATGTCCAACCTGATGCTGCAAAACGGCTATGTTCTGGTTATGGCTTGCGGCATGCTGCTCTGCATCCTGACAGGCGGCAACATTGACCTTTCTGTTGGCTCTGTTATCTGTCTGGTCGGCGGTGTCGCAGTCGTTATGATTACCAATAAGGGTATGAATCCAATCCTGACCATCGTTATCTGCCTGCTGATCGGCCTGATTGCCGGTGTATGGCAGGGCTTCTGGATTGGTTATGTACGCATTCCGCCGTTCATCACTACACTGGCCGGCATGTTCATATTCCGCGGTATTGGCCGCCTTGTTCTGGACAGCAAGACAGTTTCCGTACAGAATAAGACCTTCCTGAACATTTTTACAGCATATATCAAGATTCCAGGTCTAAAGCTGGGCATCATTGCAGTTTCCCGTGACTGCTTTCCGATTGCACTTTCCACGCAGCGCCGCGAGAACATTGTAAAGGCATATGGCGAAGAAATTTATAATTGTACCGTAACCGTAGAGAATGAGTTGGATATGCTCAAGGCAGTTGCAGATGTAAAGAAAGTCGGCTGCAATGCGCTGGTTGTCTTCCTGGGGAATTTCGGTCCGGAGACCCCGGAAACACAGATTGCACAGAACTTTGACGGTCCATGCATGTTTGTCGCAGCTGCCGAAGGCGACGGCGATATGATTGACGGACGCGGCGATGCGTATTGCGGTATGTTGAACTGCTCATATAATCTGGGCATGCGGCATCTGAAGGGTTATATCCCGGAATATCCGGTGGGAACAGCTGAGGAAGTCGCACAGATGATCCGGGAATTTGTCCCGGTTGCCCGCGCCATTATCGGCATTTCCAGTCTGAAGATTATCACCTTCGGCCCGCGCCCCCAGGACTTCTTCGCCTGCAATGCACCAATCAAGGGACTGTATGAGCTGGGTGTTGAAGTAGAAGAAAATTCCGAACTTGATCTGCTCGTTTCGTACAAGGAGCATGCGGACGATTTGCGTATTCCGGCAGTCTGTGAGGATATGGCGAAGGAAATGGGCGAGGGGGTCTATTATCCTGAACTGAGTGCCCGCATGGCACAGTTTGAGCTGACGCTGCTCGACTGGGCAGAAAACCACAAGGGCAGCAAGAAATACGTTGCATTTGCCGACAAGTGCTGGCCGGCATTCCCGAGCCAGTTCGGTTTTGAACCATGTTATGTTAATTCCCGTCTGGTTTCCCGCGGAATTCCGGTCTCTTGCGAGGTAGATATCTATGGCGCGCTGTCCGAGTATATCGGTATGTGTGTATCGGGTGATACCGTTACGCTGCTGGATATCAACAATTCAGTACCGAAGTACATCTATGACGAAGATATCAAGGGCAAGTATGCATGCGATCTGACGGATACCTTTATGGGATTCCATTGCGGCAACACGCCGAGCTGCAAGATGTGCGCAAGCCGTGCTGTGAAATACCAGTTGATCCAGCACCGTCTTCTCGAGCCGGAAGGCTCAGAGCCGGATTTCACCCGCGGTACGCTGGAGGGCGATATCGCTGCCAGCCCGATTACGTTCTATCGTTTGCAGTGTGATTCCGACGGCGTCCTGCGTTCGTATATTGCAGAGGGCGAGGTACTTGACGTACCGACCCGCTCCTTCGGCGGAATCGGCATCTTTGCCATTCCGGAAATGGGCCGTTTCTACCGCCATGTGCTTATTCAGAAGCGTTATCCGCATCATGGTGCAGTTGCCTTCGCGCATGTCGGCAAGGCGCTGTTTGAAGTGATGAAATATCTCGGCGTACAGGATATTGCATACAATCAGCCAAAGAACTTGCCGTATCCGACGGAAAATCCATTCTCCTGATGTTCCCTTTCCTTACTTCCTTTTTGTTTCCCATACCTGCCCAGTGCGGTATGGGAAACAAAGATACCAAAGCTGCTGCATAAGGATTGTGATTGAAATGATGAAAAAAGAGCACAGAAAACATCCCCTGACGCAGATGAATCTGTTGCTGCGCACCGTGATCGGTGGATATCTGTTGTATCTGGTTTATCTGCTTCGGAATGAATTCGGAACGCTTCCGTTTACCATCGCAATGGCAGTATTCCTGATAGCAGCAGTGATACTGATTGTCGATTCTGTCAAACGAATCCTGACCGGACAATATGACATTCCCGGCGCACAGGATGAGGAAGGGACGGATGAACAGGAGGAAGTATGATTACAAAAGACTTTTTTGGAACAACCTGCGGAGGAGATCCTGTTACGCGATATACGCTGACCAACCGGAATGGTATGACTGTATGTGCGCTGGATTACGGCTGTGTCATTCAGTCGATTGTGATACCGGACCGGGATGGAAGCGCAGTGGATGTTGTACTGGGATATGACACGCTGGAAGGCTATGAGCAGGGAAGTGTGTTCCATGGCGCATTTGTCGGACGGTATGCCAACCGCATTGCGGCAAGCCAGTTCCCTTTGAACGGAAAAACCTATCTGCTGCATCCAAATGAAGGAAAAAATCATCTTCACGGCGTCTATCCCACGAGTATGTTTCAGGCTGAGACCACGGAAAACAGTATTGTATTCCGCAGAATAAGCCCAGACGGGGAAGAAGGCTATCCAGGTAACGTAGAGCTGGCAATCACGTATACACTGACGGAAAACAACGAACTGGTTTTGGATTATCAGGCAGTGTCGGATGCAGATACGGTCATCAACCTGACCAATCACAGCTATTTCAATCTGGATGGTCATGGTGCCGGTTCTGTCGCAGAGCAAATGCTGTGTATAGGCGCATCCCGATTCACTGTTGTGAAGCCGGACAGCATTCCGACAGGAGAGCTGCGGCCGGTAGCGCATACGCCGTTTGATTTTCGCACTGCGAAGCCAATTTACAATGCCAATTTTGTGCAGGAAGATACGGCACTGTGCAAAGCGAAAAACGGCGCAGTATATACAAAGCGCGGCGCGTTTTGTCTGGAAACCCAGCATTTCCCGGATTCCCCGAATCATCCTGATTTTCCCTCTGCGATTCTGCGGAGGAATGAACAGTATCATGAAACTACAATTTACCGGTTCAGCATTCAAGGCTGATTCTATATAGCTCCTGTATTGCTTCCGTACAAACAAGTTCATTACACAGCGGCCCCGCAACAAAAAATAAAACATTACTGGAACAACGACAACATGTGGAACCGCTGTGTAGAAATAAAAAACAAAAGGGCATAAATCAATACGGACAGCTGCTTTCATAGTCGGTGCAGCCTCTGTTATTCGTCACTTTCTCGATCAAATACCAGAGTCGATGTACTTTTTGTTTTTTTATCGGTGTAAGGCAGGTAGAGCGCATCGGTTCTTTCCATTTTATAAGTGATGCTCCGGTCGTCTTTCATGGACTGCCAGGAATGAGGGGGATCAAAATCTACCTTTTATAAATGAGTGGATGAAATCTTCTCCCTATGATATAATGCTCTTAGGATATTTTTTTGTAACAGTACGCTGCTGTTTTAAGGAGGGCTATGTATGAATGGTGTTTTGATTCTTGTCCTGTTTGCGTCGGTTCTTTCTCTGGCGTATGCCGTGTTCAACTTCTTTGACGTAAAGAAAATGGACGAAGGCACGGAGCAGATGTCTGAGATTGCGTCTGCAATCCGCGTGGGTGCGAATGCGTTTATTCACTATGAATATCGTATCTTATTTTCGGTGGCGCCCTCCCATTTATTTTTTCCGGTATCCTGATCGAAGCAGTTGCCAAGGCTGCCCGCAAGATGGTCGATGAGGTGCGACGCCAGTTCCGCGAAACGCCCGGCATTCTGGCTGGCACGGCCAAGCCGGATTATAAAACATGTATTGAAATTTCTTCCAGAGGTGCCATCGGTGAGATGAAGATTCCGGCTCTGCTGGCGGTTATCGTTCCAGTCCTTTGTGGCTTTGTATTTGGCCCGGAATTTGTCGGCGGTATATTGATTGGATCTACAATTTGTGCTATCATGCTGGCTATTTTTACCGGAAATGCAGGTGGCGCATGGGACAATGCCAAAAAGTATATTGAAACAGGTGCCATTGAGGGACACAGCAAGGGCTCTGAGGCTCATAAAGCAGCCGTTGTCGGTGATACCGTAGGTGGTCCGTTAAAAGACACCGTCGGGCCGTGTCTCGATATCTTTATTAAAATTATGGCAAATATTTCTCTGGTCACCGTATCAATCTTCAGCCAGTACAATCTATGGAGCTGGATCAGCAGCATGTAAAACAGGTAGATTTATTTGAATTGCTTTTTTGGGACACGTTTAGCAGGAGGACATACCATGATTGATTATACAGAAGGTGCCGGTTATCAGTATCATATCGGATTAAAGCCGGAGCAGGTCGGGAAGTATGTGATCCTGACCGGTGATCCAAAGCGTTGTAAAAATATTGCAGCCTATTTCGATCATGCTGTTTTGGAGGCTGACAGCCGTGAATTTGTCACGTATACGGGTGAATGGAATGGGACACGGATAAGTGTGACCTCTACCGGGATCGGAGGTCCCTCGGCAGCCATTGCACTGGAGGAACTGGTGCATTGCGGTGCGCATACCTTTATCCGTGTCGGAACGAGTGGCGGTATGCAGCCGGAAATCATGGGTGGAGATTTGGTCATTGCGAGTGGTGCAGTCCGAATGGAAGGCACAAGCAAAGAGTACGCGCCGATTGAGTTTCCGGCAGTTGCTGATGTAACCGTCGTTCAGGCGCTTGCAGAAGCTGCCAATGAGTTGGATGCAACGCATCATATTGGTGTGGTTCAGTGCAAGGACTCCTTTTACGGTCAGCATGAACCGGAAGCCAAACCGGTGGGCTATGAGTTGATGAACAAATGGGATGCATGGATTCGCTGCGGATGCCTTGCCTCTGAGATGGAGTCTGCTGCCTTGTTTGTTGTGGCAAGCTGCCTGCGTGTGCGGATCGGTACAGTTTTGCTGGTGCTTGCCAATCAGGAGCGTGCGAAGCGCGGGCTCAGCAACCATCAGGTGCATGATACGGATCTGGCAGTGAGAACAGCTGTCAGGGCAATAAAAAAGCTGATCGGGCAGGAAAAACAGTAACAATTTTGACGCCAGCTGCATAAAAGTGAAATCATCCGGCAAGGCTGGTAAAAGCGTTTCCACAGCAACGGCAGGGTATGGATAGGAAGAGGAGGCCGAATTACAGTGTCATTACAACAAGACAGTTTTGCATTAAAAGGTAATATCTGTTACAGTATCAATCCCCGGGAAGTGTATTGTGGTGAAAACTGTTATGTGGTCTGCGCAGAAGGACGATCTGCCGGTGTATTTCGTGAACTGCCAGAGCAGTTTTCCAAGCTCCACGTATATGATTGCGGCGATTGTGTAATCATTCCCGGACTGACAGATTTGCATACTCATGCACCACAGTTTGCCAACCGCGGAATGGCAATGGATTTGCAGCTGCTGGACTGGCTGAACACATATACCTTTCCGGAGGAAACAAAATTCGCAGATCTGGAATATGCCCGGCGCGCGTATGGAATGTTTGTCCATGAACTGAAGCAGGGAGCAACAACACGTGCCTGCATCTTCGCAACAGTTCATGTTCCGGCTACTGTTTGGCTGATGGACGAATTGGAGCGCAGTGGATTGTGCACATATGTCGGCAAAGTGAATATGGATCGCAACAGTCCGAAGGAACTTGTGGAACGTACAGCAGATTCGATTGCAGACACGACAGCATGGCTGAGACAGATTGACGGGCGTTACAGCAGAACAAGCCCTATGCTGACTCCACGGTTTATTCCAAGCTGTACCGATGAACTGTTACGGGAGCTGGGGCATATGGCACAGCAATATCAGCTTCCGGTGCAGTCACATTTGTCGGAAAATCCGGCAGAGGTGGCATGGGTAAAAGAGCTTTGCCCCTGGGCAAAAACCTACGGACATGCCTATGACAAATGGGGCCTTTTTGGAAGCACGCCAACCATTATGGCACATTGTGTCTGGTGTCCCGATGCTGAAATGGAACTGATGAAAAAGAACGGCGTTACGATTGCGCACAGCCCATCTTCCAATAGAAATCTTTCTTCGGGAATTGCGCCGGCAAAGGACTGCCTGGATGCCGGACTGAAAATCGGTCTGGCAACCGATTTGTCCGCCGGAGAATCGTCATCCATTTTGAAAGTGATGTCGGATGCGATTGCAGTTTCCAAATTGCGCTGGCGCTATATAGAGGAACAGACACCACCGTTAACGATGGAAGAGGCTTTCTATATGGGTACGATTGGAGGCGGCAGTTTCTTTGGCAAGGTCGGCAGCTTGGAAGCTGGCTATGAATTTGATGCTGTTGTGATAGATGACCATGAATTGATACATCCACAGGAGCTGACCCTTCATCAGAGGCTGGAACGAATCATTCATTTATCTGCACACTGTCACGTTGTGAAAAAATATGTGCGTGGAAGAGAAATTTTTCTGTGAAGTATGCGCTTTCAGACCTTTTTCTATCGGCGCATGACATATCAGGTAAAAATACACGACAATGAGAAAAACCACGATCCACTCTCCGCCATGGAGAATGGATCGTGGTTTTATATGCAATTCTGTTCACAAAATTCCGCAGCTGACAGCAGGCAGCCGCGCTGTTTGGCCAGTTCCATCAGCTGCCCATTTCTGCGGTTCATGGTTCCGGTCTGTTCCAGACAGCAGATAACGGTACTGCACTGGCGTATACTTTCTTCCGCCCGATGGAATGTGGCTTCACTGATTGGCTCAAATGCTTGCTCTTCGATGATTTGTGCTGCCAGTGCCTGCGCAATTGGATAATCCAGATCATTGGTGTGCAGGATACCGGCTACAAACGGGATGCCACGCCGCTGGAGCCTGCGGTAAATGGGGATGCCTGTACCGCCGCCGCCGATGACAAAAACCTTTGGCTCTCCCTGCGGTGCATCCAGCTCCAGAGACCCATAAAATTCATTATAACTGCCGCGGTTTACACGATACAGATCGCGGATATAGGTACCGGTAAAGATATCTTCCGGTGGTCCATAGCGGTCAATGTGGTCGTCTTTGATGCAAACGACGAAATCGGAAATCTTTTGTGCCAGATCCAGTTCATGCAGTGACAGGATGACAGCAAGATTTTTCTGCCGCACCAGGTCTTTTAAAATGGAAAGCAACTCCAGCTTGTGCCGGATATCCAGAAATGAGGTCGGTTCGTCCAACACCAGAATATCCGGCTCCTGACAGATTGCACGTGCCAGCATGACACGCTGCCGCTGTCCGTCGCTGATACAATTGAAATTCCGGTCGGCAAGTTCGGTCACATGCACCAGTTCCATTGCTTCTGCAACCTGTTTGTGGTCGTAGTCTGACAAAATACCCAGACGTCCGGTATAGGGAAAACGTCCGGATTCCACGACTTCCTCGCACCGCATCAGCTCCGGCTCAACCCAACCGGTCATCATGATTGACACCGTTCGCGCGAGTTCCTGCTCCTTTATCTGGTGGAGTGGTTTGTCTCCGATCCACACCGTTCCCGCAACCGGTTCCAGTTGGCGGGTAATGCTTTTCAAAATTGTGGATTTTCCGGCGCCATTCGGCCCGATCAGTGTCAGAATCTGTCCCGGGCATACGGAGATATCGATGCCGTGAATCAGTGGCTTTTTGTTATATCCGACAGTCAGCTGCTTTGTGTGAAGAATGGCTTCTTTCATATTTCCGTCACCCCTTCTGCGTTTTGCCGCCACGGTGCAGCATCATCCAGATGACAATCGGAGCACCGAAGACGGCAGTTACTGAACTGATGCTGAGCTCTGTGGGCGCAAACGTCGTTCGGGCAAGCAGGTCACAGAACAGGCAGAACACGGCACCGCCCAAAAAGCTCGCCGGAATAATCAGAATTGGTTTTGCTGTGCGGAACAGGCTCTTTACCAGATGGGGCACAGCAATTCCGACAAAGGAGATCGGTCCGGCAAATGCCGTGACGCAGGCGGACAGGATGCTGGACAACAGAATCAGTTCGATACGGAACCGTCGGATATTTACCCCGATATTCTGCGCGTACATTTCTCCGAGCTGATATGCGCCCATCGGTTTGGAAAGCAGGAAGGTGAGAAGCAGGGAGATAAATACGACCACTGTCATTGTCCGCAGATTGCTCCAGTTCATGCCGGAAAAGCTGCCCATCGACCAGTTGTGCAGATTGACAATATTGGAATCATCGGCAAAGGTAACGACAAAATCCGTGACGGCGGAACAAATATAGCCGATCATCACGCCGCTGATAACCAGCAGGGACATTTTCTTTACCTGATTGGAAATCAGGAGTATGAATCCCATCGAGATCATCGAACCGACAAAGGCGGCAACAATCAATGCAGCTGAGTTCAGGACAATCCCTTGTCCCAGAGCAAAAATCATGACCAGTGCAACAACGAGCTTGGCCCCGGAGGAAATACCCAGAACAAACGGGCCTGCAATTGGATTGGCAAAAAAGGTCTGCAACAGAAAGCCGGAAACAGACAGTGCACCGCCCAAAATAGCTGCCGCCAGCATACGGGGCAGGCGGATCTCCCAGATAATTGCCGTATGGTCTGTCTGTTCTCCCGACAGAATGTGTAGCACTTGTCCGGCGGACAAGTGGACGCTGCCCGCATTGAGGTTCAACAGAAACAGAAGCAGCAGGAGCGCGGCCAGTACAATATATCCGGCCAGATACCGCAGACAACGGGTTTGTTTCATTGTGCACCTCCTGTCACTTCAAACGGTGTAAAAAAGTAAGTTGGTCGACAGCGTCTGCCTCACCGGTAAGAATGGCATGCAAATCGGATACCATATCAGCAGCTCCGGTGGTCTGCTGGAACATATTCTGTTCTGTGCACCATACATTGTGCTGTTGAACAGCTTTGAAATCCGCCAGCAGTTCACTCTTTTGCAGCAGTTGCTCAATGGTATCCAGTTCCCCATCAATGGTACTGTTATAAATAAGGTAGTCGGCATCGCGCGCAGCGTCGTAAAATGCCTCCATCTGCATATTCATCGTGGACAGCGCATTTTCGTCCACATTCAAATCCTCCGCGGAGAGAATATAGGTTCCGCCCGCCAGTTCGATCATTTTGGAAATATAATCTCCGGGCTTGCGTACATTGACATATCCACTGGAGCTGATATAAAAGAATGCTACGGTTTTACCAGTACTGTCACCGGTCAGGATATTGTCCAGTTGGGAAACTTTTTCATCGAAAAATGCCTCCGCTTCGTCGACTTTGCCGAGAAGCAGGCCATACAACTTGATCCATTCCATGCGTCCCAATGGGTGGGATTCATAGCTCGAACGCTCCACCATGACCGGAATGCCCAGACTTTCCAGCTGTTCCTGGGTTTCCGGGTTGTGATAAATCATGGTGGATTCAATTGCCAGCCCACAGTTTTCCGATAACACGGTTTCATAGTCCGGTGTATTGTATTTTCCAACATACAGAATTTTCTCCTGCTGGATTGCCTGTTGAACTTCGGGCAGGCACCAGTCTGCCAGCTTGGTACTCGTCATACGGACGCTGTCTAACGACTGCAATCCGCTGAACAGATCCATGGCAGAGGATGCCGCTACGTACAGGTTTTCCAGCGGCTGTTGCAGGATAGTAATGTCGCTGTCCACACCGTCGGGAACTGTTCCATTCTCCGGAACGAGCAGATACCGGTCGGAATCTCCGATGGTAATGAGGGAATAGCCGCCGGCATAATACTCCACCTGAAACTGGCTGGCATATTCCAAGTGCATGCTGCCAGTGGGCTTCCGGTCTGCCCGGTTATTTGCAGAATCCGATGCTGCGGAGCCGCAGCCGGACAGGAGAGGAAGACAGAAAAAGAAAAGCAGAACAGCTGCCAACCGCCGCTGTTTTCTATGCTGCATCATTTTTTCTGAAGGGTTGAGGAATCGAAGTACAGCGTGTATTCGATTTCATGCGGCGTGCTCATGGCGGTCGTATCTGCGGAAACCGGCATCTTGTAATCAAATCCGGTCACAGGAATCTCGAACGTAGAATTGCCTTCTGTATTCAGACAATTGAATTGAGTTCCATCCACTTTCATATAATCATAATTGGCACTGCTCCAGATGATTTTAGCCGTCACATTTCCATCTGCGACGGTCAGTGTTGCCGGAGATTCCACGCTTGCACGGCCAGAGCCGCCTTCCAGCGAGACATCAATCGAATAGGTGCCGTCTTCCAGATTCAGGCTTTCCGGTGTCGTTATCGCGTTGTTGGAAAGGGCATCGGCAGGGAGGGAGTCTGCACGGAAGACCAGTGTCCGGTCATACCACTTTTCCTTGTTTTTGCTGAATGCTGCACAGTCAATGCCCGCATCCAGTGCTTCTACCGGAACGGTGAAGGTGTGTTCTCCTTTTTCGTTTTCCTCAAAGGGGATATAGCTGCTTTGCTGCGCCTGTGCGGCTTCTTCTCCGGTGCCCATGAAGACATACAGGTAACCGGTGCCTCCCATCGTCATGACAGCAGTCATGTTGCCGTTCTGGACAGTTAACTCACAGCTGGTGATATTGAACATAGAGGAGCTGGAGTCCACTGTGACCTGATATACGCCGTCTTTTACATCGCTGCCGGGAACAGGCTCCATATCGTCCTCCACAACCTGCTCCGGTTTTACCATTTCCGATGCGGAGGCAACCTGGCTGCTGGCAGAGCCTGTATCGGCAGAGCCGGAGGTGTCAGCACTGGAATCTGCGCCACAGCCGGACAGAAGGGACAGCACCAGTGTCAGTGCAGCCATAACAGAAAGAAATTTCTTTTTCATTTTGTTCTTACCTTTCAAAAGGGACGGCTCGAAATGCTCCGAACCGTCCCATACGATTGTGATTTCGACTTACTGATTCAGAGAATCAATGGCCTCCTGTGCATGGTCGATGTAAATCTGACGGATTTCCTCGTTTTCGCCCAGACCGTGAAGCACGCATTCAACCTCATAGCCTGCGTCTTCAAATATGGTTTTCCACGAACCCTCTTCATCGCCTGCCATATCGTTGTTGGCATGATCGCCGGCTACGACCATCAGCGGCTGCAATACAACACGCTTGTAATTGCCTGCTTTTACAGCTGCCAGTACATCGTCCAGAGAAGGCGTTGCTTCGACAGTGCCGACAAAGTAATTCTTATAGCCATCGGCCGTCAGCTTGTCCTGCATCTTCTGATAGACCTGATTGGATTCCGCTTCTGTGCCGTGACCCATAAAGCAGATTGCGGTTTCGCCGTCGTCATACTCCTTCGTCCATTCTGTGATTGCCTTTTCTACTCTTGCA
Source organism: Butyricicoccus porcorum (assembly GCF_002157465.1). Lineage (GTDB taxonomy): Bacteria > Bacillota > Clostridia > Oscillospirales > Butyricicoccaceae > Butyricicoccus_A > Butyricicoccus_A porcorum. Next base: position 108,527 of record NZ_NHOC01000010.1, on the reverse strand, counting down.
AAGTCGTCATCACTCGTCAGGAGCGGCTTGCCAAATGCAACCTTGTCAAATGCATCCGAATATTCAGCGACCTTGTCCACCAGCTCCTGATATTCCAGACCGTCCATCAGATGGGTAGGCTGTACGACCAGGTTTTTGACACCGTTATCCACGGCGCGGTTCAGTGCCGCATCAACATCGTCAATCAGGATGCCATCGCGCCTTTGAACATGGTTGATAACAATGTTTGCGGTAAAGCCTCTTCTGACAGAATAATCCGGGAAAGCTGCTTCCAGATCATTCTCGATTGCACCGATGGTCAGGCGACGGCTGTCGTTGAAGCTGGTGCCGAAGCTGAGGACAAGAAGCTCGTTTTCACCGATGTCATCCTGATTGCGGACATTGTCCAGCGAAGCATCACCGGTATTGTAGTTCTCCTCATCTTCTTCACTGACTGCGGTAGCAGCAGAACCGGTATCAGCAGAAGCATTTGCCGAGCCGGTGTCGGCTGTGCTGCCCGAGCTGGACGAGGAGCATCCGGCCAGCAGCATTGTGATTGTTACCGAAAGGGTAAGCAGTAAAGCGGTCAATTTCTTCATTCTATGACCCTCCTTTTAAAGTTTCCAAACAATTGGATACAATAAAAGTACAGAAACTACATACCCCTCTACCGGCGGGAGAAAAGAAAAAGCTCTTTCCCTTAAGCCAGGTAAAGAGCAATACGATTAAACCACTGCCATATGCAGCGGCAAAACGGTACGATCAATACCTCGTGATCTGGAATATACCATTCCTGTACCAAATAACCGGCAGGTTTCCTGACTCAGGGATCATCGTACAAAGCAGCCTTCCCAACAATGTTGTCAGTGGCTGTGCCGAAGCACATTTGCTTTATCCTTTCCCATTACAGTGACGAGATCGCACAGGATTTACACCTGTTTCCCTTTTACCCTCTGGCACAAAACCAGAGGCACCGATTATTTTGATTCAATTGTTTTGGTTCACGTCCGGAACTGCCCCAGACGATTATAGTGTGTATTATAACATGGAGGGACACGGAATGCAATGTGTGTCTTGCCGGGGTGCGCGGATGGAATCGCAAATTGATTGCTTTTCCACACTTCGCCATGTGCGCGGGAACAGGGCGACGGGACGGATGCCGGGCTTCATGGGGAGCGGGGAATGGTCGGTTGACAAAATTTTTGTTTATGGTATGATATAAACATCTTAATGTGCCCGAAAGCCGTTAAGATTGCCTCTTCTTTCTCAGGAGGGCAACAAAATTGAACGATAAATGGAGGTCAGGTCACTTGGACAGTGATTCCGGCAAACCGAAGAAAAAAACAAAAAACAAACAGAGTGGCGGCGTGAATGTCCGATGGATTGTGACCATCAGTGTGGTCAGCTTCTTTATGTCGGTCACCATGTCGTATCTTTCGCAGCGTGCGCTGGAGAATGTGGGCAATATTGTGGCATTTGTCATTCTGCTCGCATTCATCGGCTTCGGCATCATCTTTGACATCATCGGCGTGGCGTCCACGGCCTCGTCGGAAAAGCGTTTTCACTCGATGGCGGCGCGGAAGGTGCCGGGCGCGAAGCAGGCGATTTGGATCGTACGCAATGCGGAAAAGGTCGGCAGCTTCTGCAATGACGTTGTTGGCGATATTTCCGGCATTATTTCGGGCGCAACGAGCGCAGTCATTATTACACATCTGACGAATAACGCGGCAGACCTGCGGTCGGTTCTGCTTTCGCTTGCGATCACAGGCTGTGTCGCTTCGCTGACAATTGGCGGCAAGGCAGTCGGAAAAACATTGGGTATTTCACGCAGTGAGGATATTGTTTTTCTCGTCGGCCGCCTGCTGGCCTTTTTTTCGTGGAAAAAATAAGCAGGCATTTGCCTGATATGGATTGGATTCAGGGATAATGGAAAATCAAAATCATATACGGTACGGTCTGCTGGACCGCGAAGATCTCTGCTCAGCGATCAAAACGATGTCGAAGGAGAATCTGGATGAGCTGTGCGCGGAAATCCGGCAGTTCCTGCTCGAGCATGTCTCCCAAACAGGAGGGCATCTTGCGTCCAATCTGGGCGTTGTCGAGCTTACTGTTGCATTGCACCGCTGTTTTGACACAGCGGAAGACCGGCTGATTTTCGATGTCGGCCACCAGTGCTATACCCATAAATTGTTGACCGGACGGCGTGCGGGGTTTGATGCGCTGCGCCAGTTCGGCGGTATGTCCGGCTTTCTGAAGCCAGAGGAATCGCCGCACGACCCCTGCATCACCGGACATGCATCCGGTTCTGTATCGGTTGCGCTGGGCATGGCGCACGCCCGCACACTACAGCACAGAGACTATTCTGTTGTCGCTGTCATCGGTGATGGCGCACTGACCGGCGGCATGGCATATGAGGCGCTCAACTCTGCCGGCGGCAGTGGGGAGCCGTTGATCGTCGTGCTCAACGACAACAATATGTCGATTGACAAAAATGTCGGCGCAATGAGCCGGCATCTGAGCCGGTTGCGTGTCCGTCCCCATTATCTTCAGATGAAGAAGGATGTCAAGACGGCGCTCGGCCACATTCCGGGCGGCGAAGGCGCAGTGAATCTGATTTCCAGATCCAAGCGTGCTGTAAAATCCGTCGTGCTGCCCAGCCCAATGTTTGAGGAAATGGGGTTTACCTATCTCGGGCCGGTTGACGGCCATGATGTGTTGGCGATGTGCCAGCTGTTCCAGTCCGCGAGGGAAATGAACAAGCCGGTGCTCATCCATGTGATGACACGCAAGGGCAAGGGATATTCCTATGCCGAGCAGAAGCCGGAGAAATACCACGGTGTCTCCAAATTTGACGTTGAAACCGGTCTGCCGCTGAAAAAATCCGCGCCGAACTTTTCGGCGGTCTTTGGGGCGGAACTGGTGAAGCTCGCGCAGGAGAATCCAAAAATTTGTGCAGTGACGGCGGCAATGCCATCCGGCACGGGACTGTCGGCGTTTTCCAAGCGATATCCCGACCGCTTTTTTGATGTCGGCATAGCAGAAGAACATGCCGTAGCAATGTCCGCTGGCATGGCAAAGCAGGGGATGCGCCCGGTCTGCGCGCTGTATTCGACATTTTTGCAGCGTTCCTATGACCAGCTCATTCACGACGTTGCGATCGACCATATTCCGTTGGTGCTGGCCATTGACCGTGCAGGTATCGTTGGAGAGGACGGCGCGACGCACAACGGCGTATTTGATGTTGGCTTTCTCCGTCAGATTCCCGGCATGACATTGCTTGCACCGGCGAGCTTTGCTGAGCTGCGCAGTATGCTGCGCAGTGCTGTGGCGCATCTGTCCGGCCCGATCGCGCTGCGTTATCCGCGCGGCGGCGAGGGGGCATATACGGAGGATCACAGCGAAGGCCCGGATGCCTGCCTGCGTGAGGGAACAGATATTGTGCTGGTGTCATACGGCACGATGATTAACCAAACGCTCGAAGCAGCTGAGATTTTGAACAAAAATAACGTGATTTCTGCTGTTGTAAAGTTGAACGACTTAACAGCTGATTTTTCTGCGGGACTGCTTCAGCGCATTGCAGACTGCGGCCGTGTTGCCGTTGTCGAGGATGTTGTCCATGCGGGCGGCATGGGACAGGCGCTGGCAGAAACACTGGCGCGGAGTGGTATTGCGACGCGCTGGATCCGATTATGCAACACCGGTGATACCTTTGCCCCACAGGGCGCCGTAAGCCGGATTTATGAATATTACCACCTGGACGGCAACGGGATTGCCGCGACATGTCTGGAGGCCATGCAACATGAAAAAGAGACTGGACGTCCTTCTGTTTGAGAAGGGCATGGTGCCATCCCGCGAGCGGGCAAAAGCCATTATTATGAGCGGGATTGTCTATGTCAACAACCAGAAAGCGGACAAGGCAGGCATGAGTATCCCAGAGGATGCCGAGATCGAAATCCGCGGAAAGACAAACTCGTTTGTCAGCCGGGGCGGCCTGAAAATTGAAAAAGCACTCAATTATTTTGAAATTGACCCGTCCGGCCTGTGTGTTATGGATATCGGCGCATCGACCGGCGGATTTACCGATTGTCTGCTGACCCGCGGCGCACGGAAGGTTTTTTCCATTGATGTCGGCTATGGTCAGCTCGCCTGGAAGCTGCGGCAGGATCCACGCGTCGTGTGCATGGAGCGCACCAACATCCGGCATGTGACGCCGGAAATGCTGGACGGAGAGGTGCCGGAGCTTGCGGTTATAGATGTTTCGTTTATCTCGCTGCGGCTGGTTTTGCCGGTTGTGGCAAATCTGCTGAACGAGCATGGTCGTATCGCCTGCCTGATTAAGCCGCAGTTTGAAGCGGGTAAAGGCAAGGTCGGCAAAAAGGGAGTCGTGCGTGAGCCGGAAATTCATCAGGAGGTGCTCGAGACGTTTATCGAAAATGCACACGAGGCAGGCTTTCACGTCTATCAGCTGACCTTCTCGCCCATCAAAGGCCCGGAGGGCAACATCGAATTTCTCGGCTATCTCGGCAAGGACGGCGAAGACGGGGAACTTGACCCGGCTTCGCTGGTTGCCGAAGCACATGGAGCACTTGCAAAGCATGACGAATAAGCAGAAAAAATGCGGCACGATCCGAAAGGTGCTGCTTTGGCCCAATACAGGAAAAAAGGGTATGGCGTTCGCCGTCCGACAGGCCGCGGAGGTCATCCGCGAATTCGGAGCACAGGTCATTCTGACCGATCTTGCACTGACAATCGGCATTAAGCCAGACGGGTTTCTTGTGTATTCGGTGCAAAAGGCAATGATTGAGGCGGACTTTATCGTTGTACTTGGTGGTGACGGCACGATTCTCGCCATGGCACAGCAGGCGGCACCGTACCATGTGCCGATTCTTGGCGTCAATCTCGGACATGTCGGCTTTATGAGTGAGCTGGAATTTCCGGAACTGCGCCTCATCGGACGCGTATTCAACGGAGAATACACCATTGACGAACGCATGATGCTGGATGTCGAGGTTCTGCGCGGAGAAGAAATTGTATACCGCACGATGGCGCTCAACGAGGCGATTATCAAGACCGGCTCGATTTTCCGCATCAGCCTGCTGGATATTCTGTGTGACCGTGAGCCGGTCTGTTCGCTGCACGGAGACGGCGTCATTATTTCCACACCGACTGGCAGCACGGCCTATTCGCTTGCGGCAGGCGGCCCGGTCATCGAACCGTCTGCGGAGAATATTTCCGTCGTCCCGATTTGTCCGCACGGTGTACAGCCGCGGTCGTATCTGTTTTCCCCGCACCGTGAAATCTGTATACAGCCGCGTTTCTTTAATGATGCGACCATTTTTGTATCCAGTGACGGGCGAAGGGGTTTTGAACTGACGGATGGCGACCATGTTTTTGTGCGCAAAGCACCGTTTTGCACCCGGCTGCTCCGTGTAAAGGGCAACAGCTTTTATTCTCTGCTGAATGAAAAACTGACGATTGGCCGCAATTGAGCGGGAGAAAGGACATTTTATGAAATTCCAGCGCCAGGCAAAAATTCTCGAGCTCATTGAGCACAATGAAATTGAAACGCAGGAAGAGCTGTCCATGCGCCTGCGCGATCTCGGATATGACACAACACAGGCGACAGTTTCCCGTGATATCAAGGATCTGCGCCTGATTAAAATTCTATCTCCGTCCGGCAAATACCGCTATGCGACGTCAACACAGGAGGCAGAGAACAGCTTTGTCAGCAGACTGCAAAATATTTTCCGCGAGTGCGTCACAGGTGTGGATGCCGCACAGAATATCGTCGTCATTAAGACGCTTCCGGCGCTCGCATCTGCGGCAGCCATGGCGATTGACGCGATGCGCGTGCCGAAGGTTGTCGGCACGATCAGTGGCGATGACACAGTATTTATTGTCATGCGCGACAACGAAAGCGCGCTTGATTTTTGTGAAGATACCAAAAATATGCTGAAATAAATAGAATTTAAAGGAGAACAGACATGTTAAGCCTGCTTCATATTGAAAATATCGCTGTCATTGAGCAGGCGGATATTGTCCTTCAGCCGGGCTTTACCGTCCTGACCGGTGAGACCGGCGCGGGCAAATCGATTATCATCGATTCCATTGGCGCAATTATGGGACAGCGCACGAGCCGTGAGCTGATCCGAAACGGCGAAAAGAAAGGCTTTGTCAGCGCGGTGTTTGAACAGGTCTCCCCGGAGCTGGAAAAACAGCTCCAGGAGCTGGGTCTGGACACCGGTGAGGACGGTACTGTCCGCATTCAGCGCGAGCTGTCTGCGGAGGGCAGAAGCGTGTGCCGCGTCAATATGCGGCCAGTGCCTGCGTCTGTACTCAAGACAATCAGCCCGTATTTGATCAATATCCACGGCCAGCACGACGGTCAGAAGCTGATGCAGGAGGAATATCATATCGATTTTCTCGACAGCTTCTGCGATACCGAGCCGCTGCTGGAGCAATACCGCCCGCTGTATACGCGCCTGTTTTCACTGCGAAGCAAAATCCGTGAGCTGGAAAAAAGCGAGCAGCAGCGCGCCCAACGCATTGATATGCTGCGCTATCAGTTTGATGAAATCGCCGCGGCGAATCTCAAGCCGGGCGAGGAAGAGGAGCTGAACGAGCGCAGGCAGTTTTTTGACAACGCCGGAAAGCTGGCATATGCGCTGCAAAATGCGTCTATGATGCTCGCCGGCGATGAGGATACCGATGGCGCATGCGACCTGCTCGCACAGACTTCGGAAGAGTTGACGGATATCTCAACCCTGTCGACGGAGCTGAACAACGCGGCGAAAAAAGCCGAAGAGCTGCGCTATCTCGCGGAGGATCTGCGTGAAACGGTGTCTGATCTGGCTTCGCGCGTCGATTTTTCTGAGCAGGAACGCGACGCAGTAGAGGAACGGCTGGATGTCATTTACCGTCTGCGCCGAAAATATGGTGCGACGGTTGAGGAAGTTCTGGCTTACTGTGACAGCGCGGCTTCTGAGTTGGAGGAGCTGGAGAATGCGGACGACCGCAAGGAGCAGCTTGTCACGGAATACCGCGAAACACTGTCAGCAGCGCGCGAAATTGCTGGAGAGCTGTCGCGCCTGCGGCGCGACGCAGCCATTGAGCTGGAAGCAAAAATCATTGAACAGCTCGAAGACTTGGACATGGCCAAGGTGCGCCTGTCCATCTCCGTGTCTCCGCAGACCAAGCTCAACCCACGCGGTGCGGACGAGGTCCGCTTCCTGATTTCCACCAATCCAGGCGAACCGGTTAAGCCGCTCAGCCGGATTGCATCCGGCGGCGAATTGTCTCGCATCATGCTTGCGATAAAAAATGTGTTGACGCAGTCGGAAGATGTGGGTACACTTATCTTTGACGAAATTGACACTGGTGTGAGCGGACGGGCGGCACAGAAAATCGCTGTTAAGCTCGGAGAAATCTCCCGCAGTAAGCAGACACTGTGCGTTACGCACCTGCCGCAGCTGGCAGCAATGGGCGACCATCACCTGCTCATCCAGAAATCGGTTTCGGATGAGCGCACCTATACCGATGTGCGCCCACTGGAAGGGGAAGCGCGCGCGCAGGAACTGGCGCGCATGATTTCCGGTGACGCGATTACTGAGCTTTCTCTGCGCAATGCGGAGGAGCTTCTCACGCGCGCGGCGAAAAGCAAGACAATGTGAGCAATTGGCCTGTCTTTCGGCTGTGCCAAATGACGATAAATAGAAAGGGTTTCAACAACGATGTCACAAGTATATGAAGAATTACAGGCACGCGGCCTGATCGCCCAGTGCACCAACGAAGAAAAAGTACGCGATCTGCTGGATAATCATCAGACTACGTTCTACATCGGCTTCGACGCAACGGCAGATTCGCTGCACGTCGGTCATTTTCTCCAGTTGGTTGTCATGGCGCGTTTGCAGCAGGCCGGTCATCGCCCGATTGCGCTGATCGGCGGCGGTACTACAATGATCGGTGACCCGACGGGCAAGACCGACATGCGCAAGATGCTGACCAAGGAAGAGATCAACCACAATGCGGAGTGCTTCCGGCAGCAGATGCGCCGCCTCGTCGATTTCAACGACGGCAAGGCAACGATGCTCAACAATGCCGACTGGATTCTCAAGTTCAACTATATGGACTTCCTGCGTGAGGTCGGCGTACACTTCTCTGTCAACCGTATGCTGACGGCTGAGTGCTTCAAGACCCGTCTGGAAAAAGGTCTGAGCTTCATCGAGTTCAACTATATGCTGCTTCAGAGCTATGACTTCCTGCACCTGTACCGCACAGAGGACTGCCACCTTGAATTGGGCGGTGACGATCAGTGGTCGAACATTATCAATGGCGCTGACCTCATCCGCCGCGTCGAAGGCAAGGACGATGCCTATGGTCTGACCTTCACCCTGCTGACCACTTCGGAAGGCAAGAAGATGGGCAAGACCGAGAAGGGTGCTGTCTGGCTCGACCCGGAAAAGACTTCCCCGTACGACTTCTTCCAGTACTGGAGAAACATCAACGACGCAGATGTCATCCGCGTCATGAAGATGCTGACCTTTATGCCGCTCGACGAAATCGCCGAGTACGAAAAGCTGGAGGGCGCAGGTCTCAACCGTGCCAAGGAAAAACTGGCTTACGAGATTACTGCCATGGTTCACGGCAAGGAAGAAGCCGAGAAGGCACTGGCGGCGGCGAGAGCAGTTTTTGCCGGCGGCGCATCTGCGGCTGATATGCCAACCACGCAGCTGTCTGCGGATGACCTGACCGATGGACAGATCGGTGCACTCGATCTGCTGGTCAAGACCGGTCTGGTCAAGTCCAAGAGTGAGGCACGCCAGGTTGTCAAGCAGGGCGGCCTGACCATCAACGATGCAAAGGTAACCGACATGTTCGCCATGTACGGTGCGGATGCATTCGGCGAGGACGGCATGATTATCCGCAAGGGTAAGAAGACATTCCACAAGGTTACGCTGTAACAGCAATTCAAACTTCCCTTTTTCCGTGTGAAAAAGGGAAGTTTTTTGTGCAGTTGTGCATAGGAACGAAACAAATCCATGGTTGAACCGATATGGCAATGATGGTATAATAAACAAATGGTAATTGAAAAAACGCCATAGAGGAGGAACAATCGTTGAACAGAGTTTCCATTCTCGGCGTACAGTTTGACGCGGTCACACAGTCCGAAGCGGTTACGCGCGCGATGGCGCGCATCCGCGAAGGAAAGAAGGGCTACGTTGTCACGCCGAATTCTGAAATTGTATATATGGCCCGCTCGGACGAACATCTGAAGAAGCTGCTCAATGCGGCGGCACTTGTCCTTCCGGACGGCATCGGCGTGATTCACGCGGCAAAAATTCTCAAAAAGCCGCTGACCGAAAAGGTCGCAGGAATTGAGTTCGCCACTTCATTGATGGAGGCGATGGCAAAGGAAGGGCGCAGCATCTTCCTGTTCGGCGCAAAACCGGGCATCGCGGAAAAAGCAGCGGAAAATCTCAAGCAGAAGTATCCGGGTCTGATTGTCACAGGCTGCCGTGATGGCTATTTTAAGGATGACGCTGAGGCTGTGCGCGACATCAACGCTGCCGGGCATTCGGATGTCATTCTGGTGTGTCTCGGCGCACCGAAGCAGGAAATTTTTATGGAGCAGCATTTGGACGAGCTGAACGGCACCATGCTGTGCGGCCTGGGCGGTTCGCTGGATGTCTATGCTGGCGTTGTTGAACGCGCACCGGACTTTTACGTCAGGCATGGACTGGAGTGGTTTTATCGTCTCAAAAAGGAGCCGTGGCGCGCAAAGCGCATGACAGCGCTGCCGAAATTCCTGTTGACAGTTATGAAATCTAAAGTAACGGGAGAAGACAAATGAACGTAAAGCTGATTGCATATACCCCCATGCCGGAGCAGTTGATCTCTGCGGCGGCGAAAACCTGTTATTCCGCCGCGACAGTTGACACTCTGCTGGACGGACTGGACGAAGAAAAGACACAATCGTATCTGACTATGCTGACTGAGATTGGGCATGAAAGCCCGATTGAACATGCATCGTTTACGTTTGCCATTGAGGGCATTTCCCGTTCGCTGCTGGCGCAGATTACGCGGCACCGCATGGCTTCTTTCAGTGTACAGTCGCAGCGTTATGTGCGCGAGCATGCGTTTGAATTTGTCATCCCACATGAAATCGAGGCCATTCCCGAAGCAAAGGAAGCGTTTCTGAAGGCAATGGAGGACGATCAGAAGACCTATGAAAATCTGACGGCCATTTTGCAGGAGCGCCACATGCAGACGTTCCTTGCAGAGGGTTGCTCCGAAAAGGAAGCACGCCGCAAAGCCGAAAAAAAGGCGATCGAGGACGCACGCTATGTGCTGCCGAATGCGTGTGCGACCAAGATGGTCATGACGGCAAATGCCCGTTCACTGTATAATTTCTTCCGCTTGCGCTGCTGCAACCGCGCACAGTGGGAAATCCGTGAGCTGGCAGAAGAGATGTACCGTCAGGTTTATGCCGTTGCACCGACCCTGTTCCACAAGGCGGGCCCGTCCTGCACCTGCGGCACCTGCTCGGAAGGCAAGATGAGCTGCGGGAAGGCGCAGGAGGTGCGTGAAAAGTATGAGCGCATCCGTGCGGAGGCCGGAAAATGAGTGGAAAACTGTTGGTGCTCGAGGGCACGGATGCATCCGGCAAATCGACGCAGTTTGAACGGCTGTGCGCGTTTTTAGATGAGCGCGGTATTTCCTACCGCCGCCTTGTGTTTCCGCGCTATCAGGAGGAATCGTCCGCACTCATCCGCATGTATCTGGGCGGACAGTTCGGTGAGCATCCGGATGATGTCAGCGCCTATACGGCATCTACCTTTTTTGCGGTCGATCGGTATGCATCCTATCAGACCGAATGGAAAGACTATTATGAAAACGGCGGGCTGGTGCTCGCCGACCGTTATACTACATCCAATGCGGTGCATCAGGCATCCAAGCTGGAAGAGGAGGAGCAAAAGGCATTCCTCGACTGGCTGTTCGATTTTGAGTATCGTATTATGGGCATTCCTGCGCCCGACGATGTGTATTTTCTCGATATGCCCACCGAAGCGGTGCACGACCTGCTCGAACATCGTCAGGGCAAAACACAGGATATTCATGAACAGGATATGGAATATCTCAAACACTGTTACCAGACTGCATCGAAGCTGGCTGATACATTCGGCTGGCACCGCATCCGCTGCACGCAGGACGGACGTATCCGCACGATTGAGGACATCTCGGCGGAGCTCACGGCGGCGGTGCTTCGCGCAATACCCTAAAAGGAGACTCGCATTTTTTTATGCTACCATTTAAACCAGTTACGTTAGAGGATAAGGCAAACGCAGACATCTGCACCGCAAAGCACAATTACCGGATCTGTGAACACTGTTTTGCGGATCTGTTTATCTGGAAGGATCATTATGACACCCAGATATGCTTTGTGAATGGATATATGTTCATAAAAATGGCAACCTTCCCGGATAAGATTCCGATGTATCTCGCGCCGATCGGCGCGGGTGACCTGAAAGCGGCTATGCTGGCGCTGGAGGACGATGCACGTGAGCGCGGCATCCCGTTTGCCATGTGCGGCATCCCGGAGCCGCTGCTTGAGCAGATAGAAACCGTTCTTCCGGGACGATATACCTTTACCGATGGCGTGGACTCTGCGGACTATATCTATTCCGCCGAAAAGCTCATGACGCTTTCCGGCAAAAAATTGCAGTCCAAACGCAATTTTGTCAACCGTTTTAAGAAAAACTATGAAGGCCGCTGGTCGTATGAGGAACTGACCGACGAGAATCGCCAGGAGGCATATGATTTCCACCTGCACTGGTGCAGCACTGGGGACAACTGTCCGAACGGCATGATGTATTCCGGTGAAACCTGTGCGGTTACCCTTGCGCTGAACAATCGAGAAGCGCTTGGCATGAAGGGCGGCATCCTGCGATTGGACGGCAATGTCATCGCGTTTACGATGGGCTGCCCGGTCAGCCCTGACACTTATGTGATTCAGCTGGAAAAGGCAGAAGCATCGATTGCAGGCGCATATCCGATGATTAACCAGCAGTTCGCACAGCACAACTGTGCGGAATATACCTACATCAACCGCGAGGATGACCTCGGCATGGAAGGACTGCGCAAGGCAAAGCAGTCCTATCATCCGGTGATGATGGGCAAGAAATTCCTGGCGGTGAAGAACGCATGATCCGGTTTGCAGATAACCGCGATTTTGACGCGGTGCGCACGCTCTGGAAGCGCTGCTTTCCGGGCGATGAAGCGTTTACGCAATGGTTTTTTGAAAATCAATACAATCCGGCGGTTACACTGCTGGATGAGGAGGACGGCAGGCTTTGCTCCATGGTGCAAATGCTGCCGTATCAGCTGCGCGATGCGCGCGGTGTGCGCCCGGTCACTTATATCTATGGCGCATGCACTGCGCCGGAATGCCGGCGGCAGCACCGCATGGATCGTCTGCTCACACACTCGTTTGAGCTTGACCGGCAGGCGGGACGTGCGGCTTCCATCCTGATCCCACAGGAGGAATGGCTGTTTGGATTTTACGATCAGTTTGGCTATCGGACAGCATTTTTTGTCGATACAAACACAGCTTCCCGTTCCGATGTGCCGGAGGGAGCGTTCCTGCTCCGCCACCTGACAGAAGATGATATTCCGGCGATACAGGCACTGTATCCCGCGGAGGGCATGTGCCTGCTGCGGTCTCCGGACGACTGGCGCGCGCAGCTTGCACTGTTCCGTGCGCTTGGAGCCGGTGCCTTTGGGCTGGAACGCGGAGGCTTGCTGACGGCATATGCGTTTGTCTGGCAGGACGGCGCGGACAAGCTGTGGGCACAGGAAGCCTGTGGAGCAGATGTTCCCGTGCTGACACAGGCGATATTGCACGCCTGCGGCTGCTCGGAAATGCGTGTGACCACGCCAGGAACTTCGCAGAAGCTGGGATGTATTCGCTACCACGATGATACACCGGTGCAAAACGGTTATTTCAACCTGCTGTTCAACTAGGACGTATCTGAAAACCAAGAAAATGGCGAATATTTCGCAAAGGGAGGTCGATTCAAGACAAAAGCACGCAGAAATCCTTTCGGATTTCAAGTGTTTTAACGATGAAGCGATCCGCATCTGTAGAAATAGTCCAAAGTTTGGACTTTTCAGATAGCCCCGAAGATGTGTTTTATAACGAAGGAGGACGCTGATTATGGTATATATCTTTCATGTAGACGGCTATGAAGACACCGAGATGATTGCGCCGCTCGACATGCTGACCCGTGCGGGCATTCCGGTAACGCGCGTCGGCGTGACTGGCAAGACAATCACGAGCAAGATGGGCATGACCATCGAGGCGGATATTCTGCCCGAACAGCTCGACCTGTCCGACTGCGAAATGATTTTCCTGCCGGGCGGCCCGGGGACGAAAAACTATTATGACAAGCCGGTTATCGACAAGGCAATTGCGTATTGTGTCGCGCATGATTGCTATATCGCTGCCATCTGTGCGGCACCGTCTGTGCTGGCGGCGAAAGGCGTGCTCGAGGGCAAAAATGCGGTGTGCCATTTCAGCGTAAACGACAAAATGGCAGGCGCAACTGTGCGCGATGAGCTGGTCTGTGTCGATGGGAAGATCATCACCGGCTGTGGTGCGGCGGCTTCGATTGAGCTCGGTCTGACCATGGTTGAGCTGTTGCGCGGAAAAGAAGCCGCTGATCGAGTGCGTCATGGCATTGGATACCATGGATAAGGCTTCTCTGCGGCGTGAGCTGCTCCGGCAGCGCAAACAGACCGCACCGGCAGAAAAAGCTGCCATCGACCGCGCCATCACAGAAAAAGTGCTGCAAAGCGAGCTGTACCGGCGCAGCCGGACGCTGTTTGTCTATTATTCGACTGCGGACGAAATTGACACGCATGCAATTATTGCGGATGCATTGCGGTGCGGTAAGCGCGTCTGTCTGCCAAAATGCCTGCCGGGACATATCATGCAGCCCCGCATCATTACATCGGAACGCGACCTGACCGAAGAGACCTTCGGTATCCCGGAGCCGGGTGCACACTGCACGGCGGTGCTGCCGAATGAAATTGATTTGTGCCTTGTCCCTGCGCTGGCATGCGATCAAACCGGCGCTCGGCTGGGCTATGGCGGCGGCTTTTACGACCGCTTTCTGCCGCAGACGTCTGCAAATTGTATTGCGCTGTGCGCGCAGGCACGTCTGCTTGGACATGTGCCTGCTGAGCCGCACGACATCCGCTGCGGCTGTATCATAACCGAACAGGAGGTGGTGCTGGTTCATGAAGGATAAAAGTACCATGCTGCCGGGTCTGATGCTGTTTGCCTGTTTTATCATCCTGACAGTATGCAGCCTGGGGTTTGATTTTGCATTTTCTTCCGTCCCGGCGCTGGGCGTGATCGTCGTCGAGCTGTTGGCATTTGTCCCGCCGGCATACTGCATGTACAAGGCACAGGATGAGACATTCACGCTGAATTTTCGATGGAAGCGCCGACAGAATGCAGTGGTCTATTTCGGATTTACAGTAAAATTTGCACTTGCCGTATCATTTCTGTCCTTTCTGGCAAATCTTGTTGTATATGTCATCTGCGGTGCGACCGATATGGATCTCAGCAGCATGATTACAACCAGCGGCGTTGGGAATCAGTACGGCTTTCTGAGCTTTTTGGGCATCGTTATTCTGTCGCCCATTGCTGAGGAGATTTTTGTGCGCGGTGCGCTGTTTTCCGCATTTGAGCGCGAAGCCGGAACGGCTGTGAGCATTCTGCTCTGCGGTGTCTGCTTCGCCATGCTGCACGGCTCGCTACTGAATTTCATCGGCCCGCTGATTGCAGGCTGCGCCTACGCGTTTCTGGTCTATTCATTCGATTCGATCTGGCCGGCAGTTCTGGCGCATGTCATCAACAACTGCTATTATTATGTCATCAATTATTTGATTCATCTGTACAGTTCCTTTGGAATCTGGAAATACTTTACACACATCAATGTGATCCTGTTCCTGCTGACGCTTTATCTGACGCTGCGCTCGCTGGAAACACAGGTTCAGCTGCACACGCTGCGGCCGTTTACGCCATCTGGTCGACCTGTCAGTGAGGTCCTGCGGGACTGTCTGATTAACCCTGGATTTTTTATTTTTATCTCCAGCTTTGTTGTCAGCATCGCGCTCAAATAAGAAGAAAAGCCCCGTCCTTCTGCCGCTTCCGGCAGAGGGAGAAAGGATACGGATATGAAGTTGTTTGGAAACAAAAATAATACAAAAAACGAGTCACAAACCAAAAAACGAACCAAAAAAAAGCGCTCTACGCGCCACAACAGTCTGTTGTATCTGATCGGTATCCTGCTGGTTTCCGCAGTTTTGGCGACAACCGGAATTCTGCTCGGCAATGACCTGTTTGCTTTGGCAAAGGAGGACCGTGAGATCACGGTCACAATTCCGGAGGATGCCACGGTTGGACAGGTTTCCAAGCTGCTGGATAAGAGCGGTGTCGTCAATTACGGCTCATTCTTCCGGCTGTTTACCACCATCATTTATCGGGATGTCACATTCCGCCCGGGCATGTGGACGCTCAATTCCAATATGGATTACCGCCACATTGTCAATGAAATCCGCCTGACCAACCGGAGCACACAGACAGTTACGATCCCGGAAGGCTATACGATTGAACAGATTATCGATACGCTGGTGGAAAATGGTCTGAGCTCGAAGGATGAACTGACCAGTGTGCTTCAGGACGGCGAATTCAACTATGATTTCCTGCCGGACGATCTGGGCAATGAGACCAACCGTCTCGAGGGCTATCTGTTCCCGGATACCTATGAGTTCTATCTGAGCGATGACGCAGATACCATCATCAATAAAATGCTTGGAAATTTCCAGAATAAGCTGAACGACGATTCGGAGGGCGACAGTCTGGCGGAACTGTGCGAAGCCAAAGGCATGTCCGTTGCGGATATGGTCAACATCGCCTCCATGATTGAAAAAGAAGCTGTCAATGCTGACGATATGTATCAGGTTTCCGGCGTTATCGCCAACCGTCTGAACCATTCGTCCGAATATCCGTACCTCAACATTGACGCGACCATTCAATACGCGGTCGGCCATCTCGAACTGACGGATGAGGATATGAAGACCGACAGCCCGTACAATACCTATACCAGCAAGGGCCTGCCGCCCGGGCCGATCTGCAATCCGGGTCTTGACGCGATGAAGGCAGCAGTCAGCCCGGCACAGCATGATTATTATTACTATGTTGCAAATGCGGATGGCTCAGCGCATATTTATGCGAAAACGCAGGAGGAACAGACCGCCAATATCAAGAAGGTACAGGCGGAAAAGAACGCAAATTAACAAGAGGATTTTTATGAACAAACCTGAAATTCTGTCCCCGGCAGGGGATATGGAACGGCTGAAATACGCGATTGCATACGGTGCGGATGCCGTTTATCTGGCAGGAAAACACTTTGGCATGCGCGCGGCATCCGACAATTTTACCGACGATGAGCTGCGCGAGGGCATCTCCTATGCGCATGCGCGCGGCGTCAAGGTCTATGTTACGGTCAATATTTCACCGCGCTCAAACGAATTCGCTGAGCTGGAAACCTATCTGCAAAAGCTGTATGAATACGGCGCAGATGCGGCGATTGTCTCTGACCTCGGCGTGATCCGCGTGGCAAAACGCGTGGTGCCGCAGCTGCCGCTGCATATCAGCACCCAGACGAGCATCCTCAACTATGAGGCCGCACAATTTTGGGTTGAGATGGGCGCGGAGCGCATTGTGCTCGCGCGTGAGTTGACGTTGGAGGAAATCAGAACCATCCGCGACCACATCCCGCCGGAGGTCGAAATCGAGTGCTTTGTCCACGGAGCGATGTGCATTTCGTATTCCGGGCGCTGCCTGATTTCCAACTACACGACCGGGCGCGATGCCAACCACGGCGCTTGTGCACAGTCCTGCCGCTGGAAGTATGCCTTGATGGAGGAGAAGCGGCCGGGACAGTATTTTCCGGTGGATGAGGACGAGCGCGGCACGTATCTGTACAATTCCAAGGATATGTGCATGATTGACCATATTCCGGAGCTGATCGCTGCGGGAATTACCTCATTCAAAATCGAAGGCCGTGCAAAGACTGCCTATTATACGGCGGGCATTACTGCCGCATACCGCCGCGCTGTTGATGCTTATCTGGCGAATCCAACACCGGACTTCAAGGTTCCGGATGATATCCGCGAGGAAATCGGAAAGATCAGCCACCGCGAATACTTTACCGGATTTTACTTCGGGCGCGACCCGAAGGGACAGTATTACCCAGACGTCATGTACATACGCGACTGGGAAATCGCTGCACTGTTTGAGTCGTGTGATGCAGACGGCAACGCCGTATTCGTACTCAAAAACCGCTTTTTCAGCGGCGATACGCTTGAGCTGATGCAGCCGGGCAAGCCGGTTTATTCCTTCCGCGTGGAGGAAATGCGCAACGATGACGGGGAAATTCTGGATGCCGCGCGTTCTGCCATGATGCGTATTCATATGAAATTCCCGTTCCACGTCTCGGATTTCGCAATCCTGCGCAAGGAAAAAGCGGCAAATCCAGTCAAAAACGGTTGACAAATTCACACAAACGTGTATAATGAAAGCGTTATACAGCTAGTTTGGCAATGACGGAACGAGACAGCGCATACCGCCTTGCAGAGAGCGGGGGACGGTGGAAGCCCCGCAGCGCAGGAGCCTGTCAGCCATTTCTGAGCCATCCGGGAAAGAACCGGATCGTCTGCCCGCGTTAAGGGCGCACTGAGATGCCGGATTTCCGGCAAATTAGGGTGGTACCGCGAGCAAAGCCTTCGCCCCTATACCGGGCGAGGGCTTTTTTGTGTCTGTAAAACAATAAATTTATATCAATAGTTGGAGGCAATTTTCATGCAGTACATGGGTTTAAACGAAATCCGTGAAAAGTTTCTCGCATTCTTTGAGTCCAAGGATCACCTGAGACTGCCGAGCTTTTCTCTGATTCCGCAGGGTGACAAGTCGCTGCTGCTCATCAATTCCGGTATGGCACCGCTCAAGCCGTACTTTACCGGAGAACAGGAGCCGCCGCGCCGCCGCGTCACGACCTGTCAGAAATGTATCCGCACCGGCGACATCGAGAATGTCGGCAAGACCGCGCGTCATGGCACATTCTTTGAAATGCTGGGTAACTTCTCCTTCGGCGATTACTTTAAGAAAGAAGCCATCGCCTGGAGCTGGGAATTCCTGACTGAGGTCATGGGTCTCGACCCGAACCGCCTGTATCCGTCCATCTATGAGGATGATGACGAGGCATTTGAAATCTGGAACAAGCAGATCGGCATTCCGGCAGAGCGCATTTTCCGCTTCGGCAAGGAAGACAACTTCTGGGAGCATGGCTCCGGTCCGTGCGGCCCGTGCTCCGAGATTTACTACGATCGCGGCGAGAAGTACGGCTGCGGCAAGCCGGGCTGTACGGTCGGCTGCGATTGTGACCGCTATATGGAGGTCTGGAACAACGTATTCTCCCAGTTCAACAACGACGGTCACGGCAACTATACTGAACTGGTTCAGAAGAACATCGATACCGGTATGGGTCTGGAGCGTCTGGCTGTTGTCATGCAGGACGTCGATTCTCTGTTTGATGTCGACACCGTCCGCAACATCACCGACCATGTTTCCCGCATTTCCGGCAAGACCTACGGAGAGTCGTACAAAACGGACGTTTCGCTGCGCGTCATCACCGACCACATCCGTTCGACCGTCATGATGATTTGCGACGGTGTTATTCCGTCCAACGAAGGCCGCGGCTACGTCCTGCGCCGTCTGCTGCGCCGTGCGGCACGTCATGGCAAGCTGCTCGGCATCGACAAGCCGTTCCTGTATCAGGTATGTGATACCGTCATTCAGGAGAGCGGCGGTGCGTATCCGGCACTGATCGAAAAGCAGGAGTATATCCGCAAGGTAATTCAGGTCGAAGAGGAACGCTTTGATGCAACGGTTGACGCGGGTCTGAGCATTCTCAATGACATGATCGAGGCTGCAAAGAAGGAAGGCAAAACCGAGCTTCCGGCTGCTGACGCCTTCAAGCTGCACGACACCTACGGCTTCCCGATTGACCTGACCATCGAAATCCTCGAGGAGCAGGGCATGACCACCGACCGCGACGGCTTTGATGCGCTGATTCAGGAACAGAAGGAGCGTTCCCGTGAGGACCGCAAGCGCATGGGCGACCTCGGCTGGGCATCGGAAGACCTCGGTCTGGACAAATCGCTGAGCACCGAATTCTGTGGTTATGATAATCTGGAAGCAACTGCCAATGTCCTCGCAATTGTCTCGGAAGGCGAGAGCACTGATGCAGTCCGTGCAGGTGCCAAGCTGACGCTCGTACTCGACCGCACGCCGTTCTATGCGGAAATGGGCGGCCAGGTACCGGATCACGGTATCATTTCGCACGGCGACTGTGAGATTGAAATTGATAACGTACAGAAGAGCGGCGACGGACGCATGTACCTGCATTCTGGCGTCGTCAAGAGCGGTGTTGTCAGCCGCGGTGATACTGTCACCTGTAAGGTAGACAAGGAGCGCCGTCAGGCGATCTGCCGTTCGCACACTGCAACCCACCTGTTGCAGCAGGCACTGCGCGAGGTACTGGGCAGCCATGTCGAGCAGGCTGGTTCCTACACCGATGCCGACCATGTCCGCTTTGACTTCACGCACTTTGCTGCCATGACGCCGGAGGAGATTGTAAAGGTTGAGAGCATTGTCAACAATGCAATCCTGGAAGGCATGGAGGTTCGCACGGACGAAATGCCGATCGATGAGGCAAAGAAACTGGGCGCTATGGCGCTGTTCGGTGAAAAATACGGCGATATCGTCCGTGTTGTCCGCGCAGGTGATTTCTCCATCGAATTCTGCGGCGGCACACATCTGGACAATACTGCAAAGGCTGGCATGTTCAAGATCGTCGGCGAGGCTTCTGTTGCGGCAGGCGTCCGTCGTATCGAGGCACTGACCGGCCGTGCATTCCTTGAGATGTTCGAGAAGCGTCAGGAGACACTGGCTGAGATTGCATCTGAGCTGAAGACGACCCCGAACGATGTTGTCGTCCGTGCGGGTCAGATGGTCGACGAAATGCGAGATCTGCGCCGCAATATCGAATCGCTCAACGGAAAGCTGGCTGAAATGAAGCTGGTCGAGCTGTTTAACCTGTCGCGTGACGTTCATGGCGTCAATGTTCTGGCTGCCAAGCTGGACGATGAGTCTCCGGAGATCATGCGCACACTGGGCGACCTGATTAAGGAGCGTGCGCCGAAGATGGTTGCTGTTCTTGCGGTTGTCACCGGCGAGAGCAAGGTACAGCTGCTCTGTGTCTGCGGCAAGGAAGCATTGGCGGCAGGTGCACATGCGGGCAAGATCGTCAAGGAAGTTGCCAAGCTCTGCGGCGGTGGCGGCGGCGGCCGTCCGGATTCCGCATCCGCAGGCGGCAAGAATCCGGCAAAGCTGGAGGAAGCCCTCGAAGCAGTCAACAACATTGTCGATGCAATGCTGAAATAAATCTCACAGTTCGATTCATCTGGAAGGAGGATGTTCGATGGAAGATTGTCTGTTCTGTAAAATTATTGCAGGGGAAATCCCCTCCAAAAAGGTGTATGAGGATGATGATGTCTATGCATTTTATGACATCGACCCGCAGGCGCCGACACATTTCCTCGTGATTCCGAAGCAGCACATTCCGTCTGCGGCGGCAGTCACGCCGGAAAACAGCATGGTTGTGGCAAAGTGCTTTGAAGCCATTGCCAAAATCGCAAAGGAGATGGGCATGGAGAGCTTCCGTGTTGTCTCCAACATCGGTGAGCAGGCACAGCAGAGCGTGTTCCACCTGCATTTTCATGTGCTGTCCGGCCGTGATATGACATGGCCGCCCGGTTGATCTGCTGATATCGGAACATAGGCATTGTGAGGTGGCGCTGCTGTGCGGTGCCACCTTTCGCATCCTGTTCACAGATAGGGGGAGATTGCCATGCAGCGTCCGCTGATCTGGTTTTCTGTGGCGTTTGCTGTCGGCTGTGGGATTGCCCTGTTTGGCGTATCGATTCCGCTTGCGGCGGCTGTGCTCATGCTGGCTGCGTCTATTATCATCGGCAGGTTGGTTTCACCGACGATTCCGGTGTGTGTACTGCTGGCAGGACTGACCTGCGGCCTGGCATATACAGATGCGTATCACAGGTATATCACCGATCCGGTTTCCGGGCTGGAAGGGCTCTCACAACACATGACTGTCACTGCGGCAGATTATGCCGTGCAGTATGAAGACAGCCAGCGCCTCGAAGTGCGGGTTGACGGCAGCGACGTCGGGCTGAAAACCGGTTTCCGCACGCTGGCATATTTGCCGCTGACCGAGGAAGAAATCAAACCGGGCGATACGATTACCGGTAAATTTGAATTTTATATCTCTGGATTGCGGGAGGGCTTCGACCGCGAGAGCTATTACCGCTCACAGGGCTATTTTGTGCTGGCATCGGTGAATAAAAATGCGGAAATTACTGTCACACAGCCGGAATACCGTCCGCTCTCGTATTATCCCAAATTGTTCGCGCAGAAGCTGCGCGACGTATTTGCGCAGTATGGCACGGAACGACAGATATCTTTTTGGAATGCACTGGCGACCGGTGACCGATCCGATCTGACAACCGCAGACAGAGATCACCTTCGCAAGGCGGGGCTTTCGCATGTCATCGCACTGTCCGGCATGCATGTCGGCTTTTTGATTTCGCTGTTGCTGCTTGTATTCGGCAGGAAACTCGGCACAGCGCTCGGCATTCCCGCACTGCTTGCATTTTATCTGATGGTCGGCTGGTCACCGTCGGTTGTGCGCGCCTGTGTGATGTATGGGATTTTGCTGTTGTCCTTCTGGGTCAGACGGCAGAGCGACAGCATGAACTCGCTGTTCGCGGCGTTGCTGTTGATTCTGGTCATTTTGCCCGATTCGCTGACCTCTGTCAGTTTACAGCTCTCCTTTGCCGCAACATTTGGCATTCTGTGCTTTGCGTCGCGCATCCAATATCTGCTGGCGCTGCCGAAGCGCGTGCGGAATCCGGTCAAGCGTCTGTACCGGGTGTTGTCAGGTACAGTGGCCTGCACGGTCAGTTCGACCGCGATAACCGCGCCGATTTTGCTGTATCACTTTAGCTATCTGTCGGTATTTTCCGTGCTGTCCAATCTGCTTGCACTGTGGGCGGTGTCGTTGGTATTTCCGTTGCTGTTTATCGGCGGAGTTTCCGGATTGTTCGTGCCCACAGCAGCGGCAGTGCTGCTGACGCCCGCAGGCTGGCTGACCGATTATATTTTGTGGGTCAGTGACTGGATAGCAGGACTTCCATATGGACTTCTGTACTGCGAAAATCATGTCGATTTTGCCTTTGCCATTGTACTGAGCGCACTTGCCGCGCTGTTGCTGTGGAAGGGCAGCCGCCGCGTGCTTGCGGCAGGCATACCGCTGCTTGTACTGCTTGTCGTCGGAATCAGTGTCTGGCGCGGTACAGCGGTACAGAATGACCTGCATATTTCTGTGTTACCAGAGGGCAGCGGGCAGGCGATTGTCATTTCCTGCGGGGAACAGGCGGCGCTTATCGATTGCAGTGGTTCTGGCTATCACAATGCGGCGGAGGATGTCGCGGCATACCTCGACTGGTATGGCATCGATTCGCTCGATCTGGTCATTCTAACCTCGGTCGATCTCGGACATGCGCGCAATGTGTGCGAGCTGTTCCGGGAAATACCGGTAGAGCGTGTGCTTCTGCCACAGAAAAACCGGGAAAATAAGACCCCTTATCCCGAAGTCATCCAGACGATGGAAACACTGGGCATTTCCTATGAAATGCTGGCTCCGGAAACGGAGACCGCGGTGGGCAATGACTCACTCGGATTGTCCGTGCTCGGCACAGTCGAGCGCAAGCTGGTTGTACGCATCCAATCGGAAGATCAGGACATTGTGACGGTACATGCCCTGACACAGAATATGCTGCTGGAGCTGACCGATCAAACGCCGTTGCCCTGCGATACACTGCTGGTATCCGGTGGATTTTCCGAAAACACTGAGAAAATGCAGGAACTGCTGCGCCGTATTGCTCCCTCACAGATCGTGCTGGAAAGCGGCTGGGAGAGCGGCACAGATTACGGTGGGATTCCGATTGTCAACCCATATTACACAGGACAGATTGACTGGAAGACCGAACGGGATTAAGATAGACTGGAAGGGAGGCGTAGTATGCCGAAGAAACCGACAAAAGCTGACGGTGTGCAGCAGTTGAAAACTGACCTGAAAAATCACACCATCGGCTCGCTGTACCTGATCGGCGGGGAAGAGAGTTATCTCAAGGAGCATTATCTCGCTGCATTGGAAAAGGAGGTTGTTGATGAGACCTTCCGCGATTTTAATTACGATGTGTTTGAAGGAGCATCCCTGACTGTCGAGCGGCTGACAGAGGCTGTGGACAGCTATCCCGCAATGGCAGAGCGGCGCATGGTTGTTGTCAGGGATCTGGATGTATACAAGGCTCCTGCCGCAATGAAAGAGGAATTGCCCGGCATTCTGTCCGATTTGCCGGCATATGTATGCCTCGTTTTTTATTACGATACGGTTGCGTTGAAGCCAGATAAGCGCACCAAGCTGCACAGTATTATTACAAAAAACGGCTGTATTGCGGATTTTTCACACTTGGAACGGCATGACTTGATTCCCTGGGTTAAGCGGCATGCGAAGGATGCCGGCAAGGTGATCGACACCGATACGTGCGATTATCTGCTGTTCCTGTGCGGCACTTCGATGACCAATCTGACATTGGAAATCGAAAAAGCATGTGCGCACAGCGCGACAGATACTGTGAAACGCAGCGACATTGATGCCGTCTGCACAAAAGTGTTGGATGCAGTTACATTTGATCTGACCGATGCCATTACCGCACAGCGGTTTGACCGCGCGCTGGGATTGGTCAACGATCTGATTGCGCAGAAAAATGAGCCGATTGTGCTGCTCGCAGCGATTGCGCGCCATATCCAACGCCTGTATGCCGCAAAGCTCGCCATGCAGGCGCATAAAAGCGATAAAGAACTGATGGAACTGCTCGGCAGCAAATCGACATACTATGCGCGCAAAATGCGCGATTCCGCCGCGCGCCTGGACACGAAATGGCTGCGGCGAACACTGTTGCTGTGCGGCGAGAGCGATGTAGCGATGAAATCCGCCGGGGCGGACAGACAAAAGGTTCTGGAATTGATGCTGCTTCAGATGGCGGCGAACTTTGGAGAAAAGGCGGTGCGGAGATGATTCACATCCGCGAAGCGATTGTCGTAGAGGGCCGCTATGACGTCAACAAAATCAGGCAGCTGGTCGATACCGTTGTCATCGAGACCGGTGGCTTTGCGATTTTTAACAACAAAGAAAAGCTGGCGCTTATCCGCCGCATTGCGGCAGAGCGCGGCATTCTCGTGCTGACCGACAGCGACGGAGCAGGTTTTGTCATCCGAAATTATCTGCGCGGTGCCATTCCAAAGGGACAGGTGAGACACGCCTATATCCCACAGATCGCCGGCAAGGAACGACGCAAAGCACATGGCTCCAAGGAAGGAACGCTGGGTGTCGAGGGTGTACCGGATGCTGTTATTTTGCAGGCGCTCAAAAAAGCGGGTGTGACGTGTCTGCCGGAGGCGGATCACAACCCCAAAATCACAAAGGCAGATTTTTATGCGTGGGGCCTGTCCGGCGTACCGGGCAGCGATGCAAAGCGCAAAAAGCTGCTGCGCGCGCTCGACCTGCCGCAGCACATGACGGCGAACGCACTGCTCGAATTTATTAACGCCATTGCAGATTACGATGAGGTCAGACGTTTGATCGAGGGGCTGGCCGAATCATAATCCGCACACACAGCAGGCAGATTGCGCGATTTTCTACTTGACAACAGAAACGCTGTGTATGTATGATAAAAGAAATCTGTGTTGTTTCAGAACAAACAGGATCAGGAGGATGGAATCAATGAAACGTGGATATCACAGCACGCAGAGCAAATATTTTAACACGGTGCCCCGGTCGGAGTTTTTGGGACTGGCACTTGGCTTTGCGATTGGTATGTTTTTAACCGGCCTGTTCCGTATGGACAGCTCTGCACTGGAAATTGTCGGAGCAGTAATCGGTTTTGCAGTCGGCTATTGGATTGACGGAAAATATTTTGCGGAAAAGGATATTCCGGCAGAGCAGATTGAAGCGGAACAGGCGGAAGAAGCTGAAAAAGCTGACGACGCGGAGCAGTCCTGACGCTGCAGAAAATAAATCTGGGAAGGGAGTTCAGGCCGTGAGTGATTTTAGCCAAAGAGCCGAGCAGTTTCTCCGGCAGGCGGAGCAGCAGTATCAGCCGCCGTTTGAAACGCAATATGATGTGACGTGCTGTGGAAAGGTGTTTCCGATGGTCACAGGATATGAAAAGCGAGATCCCCGCTATTTGTTCGGAATCAAGTCTAATATTTCCAGAGAAAGTCTGTGCGGCGAATTGTGCTTTTTTGACTGCTGTGAGCAGCTGACAGAGGCATTGTTCGCGCAGTATCTGGAACTGTTTCGCAAAATTCAGGACGAACGGGTACCGTCCGGTGACCCGTCCCATGACTATACGCTGATTAGCTTTGTGCTTTGCACGGATGTCGTTGACCCGCGGATACAGCGCAAAATCAAGCGGAGTGAAGACTATCGCCAATACAAAAAAGGCGAATATGGCTGGAGTGCGCTGCGTATCTGTGTTGCTGACTTGTCGAAGCACACCTACTATTGCAATTCGATGGGCAAAGCAATTGTCGAATGCCTGACGCGTAATTCCGAACCGCAGCGGGAGAAAAAACGCTTCGGGCTGTTCTGAGTCCGTTTTTACTGTAGAGAAATGAAGAAGCTGACAACGGGATTGTCCCACTATTTTACAAAGGGGACAATCTTTTTATCCGCACACTGTTTAAATATGTGACAGACCTTTCCTGCTAAGCTGTTAATTTTTTACAACTTGAGAAATTATGCTGGGGAATTGTGAAAAGTTGCTAATATTCTCATTGCATATTGACAAATACTAGGAATTGTGTTAAAAAATAAATTGTGTAAAAAAGCACAAACTGAGGTGATTTCTGTGCCGAGAAAAGTGACGATCAATATGGTTGCAAAACAGGCGGGGTGTCGCGCGGCACGGTCGACCGTGTGCTCAATCAGCGTCCACATGTCAAGCCGGAGCTGCACGAGCGCATTGTCAAAGCAATGAAGGAGCTGGGTTATGTCCCCCCACGTGAAGATCAGGCAAAGGCACTTGGGCTCGCAGTACCATCTTTGCAGCCATCCGTGCTCGGTGTACTGCTGTCCAATGAGAAGGGACATTTTCGGAATGAAATTATGCGCGGTATCCGGGATGTGAAGGCGCTGCTCGCAGATTATTCCATTGAAGTTCTGGTTGAAGAGTGTGAAACCAATCTCCCCAGCGAAACGCTCGAACGTATAGACCATCTGATTGAGCAGGGTGCATGCGGGATAGCGATCTGCGCCATAGATCATAGCAAAATAGCGGAGAAAATCGACGAATTATACGATAAAAATATCCCTGTTGTGACATTCAATTCGGATATTTCCAATTGCAAGCGGCTGTGCTTTGTCGGCGAGGATGTTGTGAGTGGAGGCCGCGTTGCAGGCGAGCTGGTCTCCAAATACATCGGTCCTGACGATGCTTTCCTGGTCGCAATCGGAAATCCGGAATTTAATGGCCATCGACTTCGCTTGCAGGGCTTCTGCGAACGAATTTATGAAAAAGGCTTCAGCGGTGGACAGATTGAGCTGATTGAAACATACAATGATTACTCGCTCACTTACCGCAAGGTAAAGGAAGTGCTGGAGCGTGTACCGAATATCCGTGCGATTTATATGGCAAACCACAGCGTGACCGGTTGTGTGGATGCCATTCATGAGGTCGGACGCACGGGTGAGATCTTTGTGGTCAGCCACGACTTAACGGACTCCACCAAGCGACTTCTGAAAAGCGGCGATATCGATTTTGCCATTGCACAGGATATTTACCATCAAGGCTATCGTCCGCTCTGGGTTTTACGGAACTATGTGCAGAAGCATATAGAACGGTCTGATGAAACGGACAAAACATCAATTGACATTATTTGCTCGGAAAATCTGAGCACATTCACGTAAAGTCAACCACCATTCCAACAAAGATAGAATCTGAATGGACAGGAACCGACAGACAGGTTTCTGTCTTTTTTTGCGCAAAATTGTGCGATGCACTTCTGCGTACATGTGCACGCAACGACTTTTTTTCGGAATAATAGGGTGTCATGTGCAAAATACACAAAAAACAGAGGAAAAAATGTATAGACAAGTCCGGCTCTTGCAAGGAAAGGTACGCAAAATTGAAAAAATGATGGAAAAAGGAAAGCACAAAAAAGCACAAAATTTGCACAATTTATGATTTATCCTAAATTTAGCAACTTTTATGCCGATAAATAACGTTGACTTCGACAAAAATGTGTGATATAAAATAATTGTGCTTAATAACACAATAAAAACAAGGAGCACGGGTGAACGAATGGGACGTGTCACAATTCAAATGATTGCAGAAAACTCCGGCGTTTCACGCGGGACTGTCGATCGTGTGTTGCACAATCGGCCAAACGTGAAGCCTGAAGTTCGAGAGCATGTGCTGAAAACAGCCAAAAGACTGGGATATATTTCCTCACCCAAATTCGAGCATACGCTTGTAAAACGGATTGGCGTCCTGTTTCCCGGCAGCGGATGGTTTGACGCAAATCTGAGACGGGAATGGCTGCGGGGTGTCAATGATGCCAGGCATATGATCGAACCGCTCGGGTTTACTGTAGATGTGGTTGAGTGTGAAACCGATCTGCCGAATGAGTTTGTCGACCGAATAACTGAAATGCGAAAGCAGGGGATTGGCGGCATTGCTCTCTGCGTCAAGAACAGTCCCGTGATTCAGCGTCTGATTCTGGAATTGACATATGCTGATATTCCGGTTGTCACATACAACAGTGATATTCCGAACAGTGGACGTACTTGTTTCATCGGACAAGATCCCTATCAAAGCGGAAGGGTCGCCGCAGACCTGATCGTTAAAATGCTAAAGGAACAGGATGAGGTTCTTGTGGTCGTTGGAAACCTCGAAATCGATGGCCACAGGCAGCGCGTGCAGGGCTTTTGCGATAAATGCCGGGAAGTCGGCATTTCGTCCTATCGAATCACCATTATTGAGAGCTTCAACGAATATTTGCTTACATACGAAAAGGTCAGTGAGATTCTGGAGAAGCAGCCGAGGTTGTCCGCCATCTATATGGCGAATGAAAATGTCGTCGCGTGCACCGAGGCGGTCGCCGCCAGCGAACGCATGGACAGGATCATGATTGTGGGCAATGATCTCACCGCTGAGACCAAGCGTCTGCTGGCAGAAGATCGCATTGATTTCATTATTAAACAAGATATCTACTGGCAGGGTTACCAGCCGGTCATTCTGTTAAAAAATCTGATTTTATCACCGGAAACACCGGTAGAGCCGATTTCCTTCACGGAAATCAGTGTTGTAAATTCAGAAAACATGGGATGATATCCGTCCCTTGTCTGTTTTATTTCATTAGCCATAATTTATAATTATGATAAATTTGGAAAAGGAGAGTTATTATGAAAGTAGGAATTATTGGTGCGGGACGCATCGGCAAGGTTCATGCAAAGAACATTTCCATGTTTGTCCCGGAGATGGAGATCAAGACCATCGCGGATCCGTTTGCGAACGATGCAACTCGTGAGTTTGCGGCACAGTGCCACATCCCAAACGTTTCCACCGATCCGGCAGATATCCTGAACGATCCGGAGATTGAAGCAGTTCTGATCTGCTCCTCCACGGATACGCACTCTCATTTCATCATCGAAGCGGCGAAGGCAAAGAAGCATATCTTCTGTGAGAAGCCGATTGATTATGATCTGAACAAGGTTCACGAAGCAATCAATGCGGCAAAGGAAGCCGGCGTCAAGCTCCAGATCGGATTCTGCCGCCGCTTCGACCACAACCACCGTGCCGTATACGATATGGTTCAGAGCGGCAAGGTTGGCAAGGTCAACATCATTAAGGTGTCCTCCCGTGACCCGGAGCCCCCTCCGGTATCCTATGTCAAGGTTTCCGGCGGTATCTTTTATGACATGATGATCCACGACTTCGATATGGTTCGCTTCCTCGCGGGCTCTGAGGTAACGGAAGTCAGCGCATACGGTTCGGTTCTGGTTGATCCGGGCATTGGCGAGGCAGGCGACGTAGATACCGCAGTTGTCACCCTCAAGTTTGAGAACGGCGCAATCGGCATCATCGATAACTCCCGCAAGGCAGTTTATGGTTATGACCAGCGCGTTGAGGTCTTCGGTTCCGAGGGCTGCGCACAGGATGAAAACGATATCCCGTCCACCGCTGTTCTGTCCACTGCGGATGGCACAACCTATGGTACCGCATACAAGGTTATGTGGGATCGTTACACCGGTGCATTTGTCTCTGAGATGAAGGCATTTGCAGATGCTGTAATCAACGACACAGAGACCCCGGTAACCGGCGAAGACGGTCTGTATCCGGTTCTGATGGCTGCTGCTGCAACCAAGTCCCTGAAGGAAGGCCGTCCGGTCAAGATCTCGGAGGTAGAGTAACATGGCACTGAGAAAATGCGCGTGCATTGACACCCTGTATACCGAGCTGCCGTGGCTGGAACGCTTCCAGGCGGCAAAAGATGACGGCTTTGAAGCCGTAGAGTTCTGGGACTGGCGCATTCGTGATCTGGATGCGACCCGCGAAGCGGCGGAAAAGGCTGGCATTGCGATTTCCGGTTTCAACGGCGACGCAGATTACTCGCTCGTCGATCCGACGCACAAGGAAAAGTACATTGATTATTTGAAACAGTCGATTGCGGCGGCAAAGAAGGTCGGCGCTTCCAGCGTGACCATTCATTCCAACGCACTGGGCGACGGCGGCATTGTCGTTGACCACTATGACAACCTGTCACACACTGTCAAGCTGTGTTCGATGTACGACATGCTGCTGGAATGTGCCAAAATTGCAGAGGAAGAGGAAATGAACCTCAATCTGGAAGCACTGAACATCACAACCGACCATGTCGGCAATTTCCTCGAAACCACCCAGATGGGTGCAGAAATCTGCCGCCTGATTGGTTCCCCGCGCCTCAAGCTGTTGTACGATGTCTATCACATGCAGATCAACGAAGGCTGTATCTGTGACACCATCAGCAAGTACAGCGATCAGTTTGGCCACATTCATGTGGCAGATGCGCCGGGCCGCCACGAGCCGGGCACGGGCGAGATCAACTATACCAAGGTGATCCGTCATCTGGAGGCCTGCGGTTATACCGGCCGCGTCGGCTATGAGCTGTTCCCGTCCACCGACACAAAGACCGCTGTTAAGGCAATCATGGAGAACTGCTGAATTTATCTATCGTGAAACATCGGGAGGACCTTTCTTCCGATGTTTCTGAATAGAACAAAAGAAAAGGAGTAAAGGAGAAACAAGGTATGTTGAAAAAAAGATTGATGGCCATGTTGATGGCAGGCGTAATGGCAACGACATTGACCGCATGCGGCGGCAGTTCCTCTGGCGGAGACAGCTCTGCGAGTAGTTCGGGCAGCACAGGAGCTGACAACGGCGACATCAAGATCAGCTTCATCATGAAAACTCTGGCTTCCGAGCACTGGCAGTTTATGAAAGCTGGTGCAGAAGCAGCTTCGGAAGATCTGGGCGTTACTGTCGATATCAAGGGACCTCCGTCTGAGACCTCTTACGACGAGCAGCAGAACCAGATCGAGACTGACCTCGCGGCTGACTACGATGCGTACTGCATCGCTCCGTTACAGTCTGACCTGGTTGCAAACCTGATTTCTGGTCAGACCACCCCGATTATTGCAGTCGATACCAACATTGATGCACCGGAAGTTATTTCTTTCGTAGGTACTGGTAACGAGGCAGCTGCTAAGGCCGGCGCAGAGGCTGCTGTAAAGCTCGCCAAGGAAGCTGGTTGGGCGGAAGTCAACTGCATCGAAATTGCAGGCGTTCAGGGTGACGCAACCAATACTGCTCGTATGACTGGTTATCAGAAGGGCATCGAGGAGAGCGGCGGCACATTCCTGGCGGACGAGACTCAGTATGCAGATGCAGTCGCTGACAAAGCTGTTAACGCTATGGAAGCTATCATGCAGACCCATCCGGAAGGCGTTGCAATCATTTGCGCAAATAACGACGACATGGCGGTTGCAGCAGCTCGTACTGCTCAGGAATCCGGCAATGAAAACTACAAGAACACCATCTTCCTCGGCTTTGACGGACAGATCACGGCTTGTGAATCCATTCTGAACGGCCAGCTGACCCTGACTGCTGCACAGCAGGCATATGACATGGGCTATCTGGCAGTTGAGACTGCACTGAAGGCAGCTAAGGGTGAAGAGGTCGACGAAGTTGTCGATTCCGGTACTGAAATCGTTACCAAGGATAATGCACAGGAGCGCATTGACAGACTGAATGGTTACCTCGGAAAGTAATATGTTTGATGTACAGGATCTGCGGCGGCAGCGCCACAGATCTTGTACATAGGAAAATGAATATGGAACAGGTGGAGATTATATCACCTGTTCCATTTCATGCAACCGATTTAACGGAGAAAAGGGTGAACTGTCAATGAGTGAATATATCGTAGAGCTGCGGGATTGTACCAAAACATTCCCGGGTGTTGTGGCTCTCGACAAGATGCAGCTTGCGGTCAAGCCTGGCGAAATCCTCGGTCTGATCGGTGAGAACGGCGCAGGCAAGTCTACATTGATTAAAGTGCTTACCGGTGTCCATCAGCCGGATGAGGGCGAAATTTATGTCAATGGCGAGCGGAAAACCTTCCGCAATCCGAATGAATCCGCAGCGGCAGGCATTGCCTGTGTCTATCAGGAGCTGAACATTGAGAAACTGCTCAGCATTACCGATAATATTTTTATCAATAAGTGGATCAAGGGCAAAAACGGACTGCTGGATTACAAGACAATGAACAAAAAGGCAAAGGAAGTCATGGCTTCCCTCGGACAGGATGTTGATCCGGAGAAGCCGGCTGGAACCTTTGGCATGGGCGTTCAGCAGATGATCGAAATCGCAAAAGCGGTTCTGATCGACGCAAAAATGATTATTATGGATGAGCCGACCTCCTCGCTCGGCGAAAAAGAGGTTGCTCAGCTTATGAAAACCTGCCGCGAGCTCCGCGACCGCGGCATTGGTATTGTATTTGTATCTCACAAGCTGGAAGAGCTGTTTGAGCTGTGTGACCGCGTCACAGTTATCCGTGACGGCCAGTATATCGACACGCGCGATATCAAGGACTGGACAAATGATTCTCTGATTTCCGCAATGGTCGGCCGTACACTGGACAATCTGTTCCCGAAGGAATTCGGCAAAAAGGGCGATGTCGCCCTCA
Organism: Butyricicoccus porcorum; assembly: GCF_002157465.1. Lineage (GTDB taxonomy): Bacteria > Bacillota > Clostridia > Oscillospirales > Butyricicoccaceae > Butyricicoccus_A > Butyricicoccus_A porcorum. The sequence goes on along the minus strand of NZ_NHOC01000010.1, from coordinate 75,994 downwards.
AGGTCGAAGGCCTGGAGGAAGGCGGCGTACTGTTTGGCGTCGACTTTGAAGCGTACAGCGGTCAGATTCTGGGCTTTGCCGGACTGGTTGGTGCAGGCCGAACGGAGACTATGCGTGCAATTTTCGGCGCTGATCCGATTGACGGCGGCAAGATTTATATCCACGGCAAAGAGGTTCATATCAAGAGCCCGCGTCAGGCCATCAAAGAGGGCATTGCATTCCTCACTGAAGACCGAAAGGGACAGGGCCTTGTATTGGCGCAGACCATCCGCACCAATCTGATTCTTGCGAACATGAAGGGTTTCCAGTCCGGATTGTTCCTCGATGAGAAAAAGATTGAGGAGCGGGGCGAAGAGAACATCAATTCGCTCCGTATCAAGACACCGTCCATCGATGAAATCGTAGGACAGCTGTCCGGCGGCAATCAGCAAAAGGTCGTCATCGGCAAATGGGTCAATACGGATGCGGATATCTACATCTTCGATGAGCCAACCCGTGGCATCGATGTCGGCGCAAAGATCGAGGTTTACAATGTCATGAACCGCCTTGTCAAGGAAGGTAAGTGCGTCATCATGGTTTCGTCTGAAATGCCGGAGATTCTCGGTATGTCCGACCGCGTTGTTGTCATGCGCGGCGGCAGGGTCATGGCGACCGTAGACCGCGACAGCAAACACTTTAACCAGGAAAGCCTGATGAAGGCAGCATGGGGAGGTACGTTAGATGAATAAGAAAAAGAAATCCAATGGCAGTTCCATTCTTGGAACACTGGCGGCGCTGATTATTCTGTGCGTCGTACTTACGATTTGCAGCAATAAATTCCTTACTTACAGCAACATCATGTCTGTCCTGAAGCAGACTACATTTACAGCACTGCTGGCAAGCGGCATGCTGCTCTGCCTGATTACCGCAGGTATCGACCTTTCGGTCGGCGCGAACGCGACCTTCTGTGCCTGCGTCATGGGCATGATGGTCAAGGCTGGTATCACCAATCCGGTTCTTTTGCTGGTTGTCGCACTGGTTGTCGGCACGCTTATCGGTCTGATTAACGGCCTGCTGCTGACCCGCCTGCATCTGCCGCATCCGTTCGTATCTACCCTCGGCATGAAGAACTTCCTGTGGGGTGCTTCGCTGCTGGTTACCGGTTCTCAGATGATTTCCGGTTTCCCGAAGGGAGTTACAGCTCTCGGTTCCGCAACCATCGGCGGTTTCCCGGTCAGCTTTATTGTCCTGATCGTGATCTATATCATCATGCATATTATGTTGACCCGCACTGCACTGGGCCGTTCCATTTACTGCGCAGGCGGCAACATGGAAGCAACCCGTCTGTCGGGCATCAACTCCGCGAATGTTCTGACATTCTGCTACGTGGTATCCGGCTTCATGGCGGCACTGGCAGGCATCGTATCTGTTGGCCGTTCCGGCATCTGCAACGGCGCAAATGCAATCCAGCCGTATGACACCGACGCAATTGCAGCCTGTGTTATCGGCGGTGCATCGTTCATGGGCGGCAAGGGCACCATGGCCGGCACGCTGATCGGCGCTCTGGTCATCGCAGTTCTGCGCAACGGCTTCACGCTGCTGGCAATTGACTCTTCGATTCAGAACATGGTTCTCGGTCTGGTTATCATCGGCGCGGTTCTGCTCGATGTCACCCGTGAGTCCATGGCAGCAAAGGCTCGCCGCAAGGAAGCTGCTGCCAAGGCATAAGTTTTGATTTTCAGTTTCTTCTCTTCATTTACTTTTATTCACGAGTGGACCTGCTGTAAAGCAGGTCCACTTGCCATCAAATATCTGAAGCATCCTGCAACAGAATGGATCTCTTCGGACATGCTTCCACAGTCACAGCAGGTTCCATGACTTGCTGTGACTCTCTCAAAAACCCCAATCAGAGCCTGCTGCCTCAATGGACAGCAGGCTTCTGATTTTCTCAGAAAAAGAAGAAAAGCGCCGGATCAGATCACTCTCCAATCCAGCGCATTTTCAGGTTAGCCCAGACGCCTTTTGAAATCATCATATCCGAAGGATACAAGCTGTTTGAGCGTTCGGTCAGCACGCAGCAGCCAGATATCGGGCAGCGGCATGCCATTAAAAGTGTTATTTTTGCATGTAGTATAAATTGCCATATCTCCGAAAACCAGGCGGTCGCCTTCGCGAAGCGGTGCGGGAAAGCTATAGTCGCCAATGATATCTCCCGCCAGACAGGTGGGACCGCCAAGGCGGTAGGTATGCGCGTGAACACCTGCGTCGCCCGCACCATAGAGCGGCGGTCGATAAGGCATTTCAATGACATCCGGCGTGTGGCAGGCAGCTGACATGTCGAGAATCGCCGGATAAGTGGTACCGTTTTGCAGGACATCGAGAACCTCTGTGACCAGATATCCGGCATTGAGTGCACACGCTTCTCCTGGCTCAAGATAAACCGTGACACCATAGCGGTCACGCGTTCGTACAATCAGCCGTTCCAGACGGCGGATATCGTAATCACGGCGTGTAATATGATGACCGCCGCCGAAATTGATCCAGCTCATATGTGACAAAATATCGCCGAATTTCTGTTCAACAGCATCCAGCGTTGTCTCCAGCGCGTCGGCGTTCTGCTCGCACAGGGTATGAAAATGCAGCCCGTCCAACAGACCAAATAATTCCGGTGTTATCGCGGCATCCCATTGAGCGCGTGTGGTGCCCAGTCTGCTGCCCGGCGCACAGGGATCATAAATTTCATGCCCATCCTGTGTGGAGCATTCCGGATTGATACGCAAACCGATGCTTTTCCCTGCATCCTTTGCACGTGCACCGAATTTTTTCAGCTGGCGCGGAGAGTTGAATACAATATGGTCGGCGTATTGCAGCAGTTCTGGAAATTCGCGCTCGCGGTATGCTCCGCAGAAAACATGTACCTCGCCTTGAGGCATTTCCTCTTTGCCGAGGCGTGCTTCATATAACCCGCTTGCCTCTGTACCACACAGGTACGGCGCAAGTACGGGGTACAGTGGGAAGTTGGAAAACGCCTTTTGAGCGAGCAGGATGCGGCATCCGGTGCGCTGTTGTACACCACGCAGAATCTTACCATTTTGCAGCAACTGTGCTTCGTCCAACACATAGCACGGAGTTGGCAGATCGGCGAACAGCTGTGTGACATCCAAACCGGACAGTCCGGCGAATGGTGGACGTATATCTTTGTTCTGCATCAGTCAACCAGCACCGGCGCATGGCTTTCACTGCGCGGCAGTCCATATTTATCCAGCGCATCCAGATACGGATCCGGATCGAATTCTTCGACCGTGTAAACGCCGGGTTTGTTCCATTTGCCGGTCAGCAGCATGAGCGCACCACACATTGCGGGAACGCCGGTGGTGTACGAAACCGCCTGTGAACCGACTTCTTTGTAGCAGGCTTCGTGGTCACAGATGTTATAGATATAGTAGGTCTTATCCTTGCCATCTTTTTTGCCGGTAAAGATACAGCCGATGTTGGTCTTGCCCTTGGTGCGCGGGCCAAGCGTCGCCGGATCAGGGAGCAGTGCTTTAAGGAACTGAATCGGGACGATTTCTTTGCCTTCAAATAGAATCGGTGTAGTCGACAGCATGCCGACATTTTCCAGACAGCGCATGTGGTCGAGGTAGCTTTGACCGAAGGTCATGAAGAAGCGAATGCGCCGGACACCCGGAATGTTCTGTGCCAGTGATTCGATTTCCTCGTGGTGCAGCAGATACATGTCCTTGTGTCCAACCTGATCAAAATCATATTCGCGCTTGATGCTCATCGCAGGAATCTCTACCCAATGACCATTCTCCCAGTAACTGCCCGGCGCAGATACCTCACGCAGGTTGATCTCCGGGTTGAAATTGGTGGCGAAGGGATAGCTGTGATCGCCGCCGTTGCAGTCGAGAATGTCGATGGTGTCAATCTGGTCAAATTCGTGCTTTGCTGCGTAAGCGCAATATGCCTGCGTGACACCGGGGTCAAAGCCGCTGCCGAGCAGGGCAGTGAGTCCGGCCTGTTCAAACTTTTCGCGGTATGCCCACTGCCAGCTATAGTCAAAATACGCGGAGAAGCCTTCTTTTTCACAGCGAGCTTCATAAATCCTGCGCCATGCCGGATCATCAGTGTCCTCCGGCTCATAATTGGCGGTATCCATATAATTCACTCCACACGCAAGGCATGCATCCATGATGGTCAGATCCTGATAGGGCAGGGCGATGTTCATAACGAGCTCTGGCTGATAAGAGCGAATCAGTGCAATGACCTCGTCCGTGTTATCCGCGTTGACCTGTGCAGTGGTAATCTTCGTGGAGGTTGTAGGAGCCAGCTTTGCCGCCAGCTTATCGCACTTGGATTTGGTGCGGCTGGCGATGCAGATTTCGGTAAACACATCGCTTACCTGACAGCACTTGTGAATGGCGACGGATGCAACGCCGCCGCAGCCGATGATAAGAACCTTGCTCATGATTGATCTCCTTTTTGGCAGAATATGGGGTGGTTAGTTGCTTCGATTGCGTGCAAGGGCGAGCATCAGCTCGCGCAGAACTTTGCATGCGAGTGCGGTGGAAGCGCCGGATGCATCGAGCATCGGCGCAAGTTCATTGATGTCAGCTGCAACAACATGGGTGCGGCTGACCTGTTGAATGGCGTGCAACAGGGAAGGGAAATCCACACCGCCCGCCTCCGGCGTACCAGTACCGGGGAAGCAGGACGGGTCGAGACAGTCGAGATCGATGGTGAAATACACCGGTGTGTCTGCTGCGATTAGCGGCTGAAGGACATCCTCCAACCCGTCAAAGGAAAATTTGTGCATATCTGTATGAATATCGGCAAACTGGAATTCCTCCCGGTCACCGCTGCGAATGCAGAACTGGTGAATGCGCCCGTCACCCATCAGATCGTAACAGCGGTGCAGGACACAGGCGTGGCTGAGCTGCACGCCGAGATAGTCCTCGCGCAGATCTGCGTGCGCGTCAAAATGGATGATATGCAGATTGGGAAAGTGGTTCAGCGCCGCACGCACGGCACCGAGTGTGACCAGATGCTCTCCGCCCATCAGCAGCGGCAGCTTTCCGTCCGAAAGAATCACCTCTGCCCGCTCCTGAATGGCTTCCAGTGCCAGCTCGCTGCTGCCAAAGCACAGCTCGAGATCGCCGCTGTCAAAAATCGCATAATCAGTCAGGTCAGCATCCTGATAGGGGCTGTAGGTTTCGAGACCAAAGCTTTCATGCCGCATTGCGGATGGGCCGAAGCGTGCACCCGGACGATAACTGGTGGTGGAATCAAACGGCGCGCCAAACAGCACGAGATCGGCAGATGTATAATCCGCATCACAGCCGAGAAAGGTCTCTATGTTGGGCGAAAGCATCACTCCACCTCCTCAAGCATGCGTTCCAGAAAAGCAGGAAGATAAAACGCGCCGATGTGCAGACGAGTTGTATAATAGCGCGTGCGCAGGTGATGTGCATTCCACGCAGCACTATCCAGATCGTCAATCGGATGAAATTTTTTGCTGGCGAAGCCGAACAGCCAGTAACCTGCGGCGTACGTCGGGATATGTGCCTGATAGACACGGCTGATGGGGAAGGTGCTTGCAATGCGCTTATGACTGCGCTGCATGGCGTGCGCATCCTCGGCATAAAATGGGCTGCCCTGCTGGTTGACCATAATGCCGTCCTTTTTCAACGCTTTGTAACAGTTTCCGTAAAATTCTCGCGTAAATAAGCCTTCGGACGGGCCGAATGGGTCGTTGGAATCGACGATGATGAGATCATATTCCTCCTCACAGCGTCGAATAAATTTCAGGCCGTTTTCAAAATAGATGTGCACGCGTTCGTCGTCCAGGCGGCACGCATTGTCCGTCAGGTACTGGCGGCACGCCTCTACAACCAGTTCATCCATTTCTACGAGATCAATGCGTCTGATTTGCTCATAGCGCGTCAGCTCGCGCACGACACCGCCATCCCCTGCGCCGATAACCAGCACTTTGGTGATATCCGGATGTACTGCCATGGGGACATGGACGATCATTTCGTCGTAAATAAATTCGTCGCGCTCGGTCAGCATAATATTGCCGTCCAGCGCCAGCACACGCCCAAATTCGGGTGTGTCAAACACATCAATGCGCTGATAATCACTCTGTTTGGAATACAGTTGACGGTTGACACGCAGACTGAGCTTGACGTCCTCGGTGTGATTTTCACTGAACCATAATTCCATTGTCCGCCTCCTTACTGCAATACATTGAGCTGTTCGATGTTCGGGTCTTCCGGGCCGGTCATGCTACAGCCCTTTGCCTTGGCATATTCAATATAATTTAAAATTTCGCGTGTGATTTTTTCACCTGGTGCCAGAATCGGGATGCCGGGCGGATAGCACATGACAAATTCACTGCAAATACGTCCTTCGGTTTCGCGCAGCGGCAGGCTGACTTTTTCGGCATAAAAAGCCTCCTGCGGGGTGGCGACAACTTCCGGGTCGATATACTCCTGGCTGAGCATGCCGCTCGGGTCGCGCTGAAAACGACGTCGAATCTCTGCCAGTGCACTGACCAGACGTTCGACCTCCTGTACGCGGTCTCCGATAGACAGGTAGGCCAGAATGTTGCCGATGTCACCGAATTCGATCTGAATATCGTAGTCATCGCGGAGAATATCATACACCTCAATACCCGCCAGACCAATATCACGCGTGTGAATGCTGAGCTTGGTTGGGTCAAACGCATAGATTGCGTCGCCGTCCACCAGTTCCTGACCAAATGCATCATACCCGCCGATCAGATTGATTTCACTGCGCGCATATTCGGCCAGCAGGCGCACCTGCTCGAAGACCTTCCGGCCGCGCAGCGCCAGATTCCGGCGGGAGATATCCAGGCTGGACATGAGCAGGTAACTGCCGGACGTCGTTTGAGCCAGATTGATGATCTGTCGGACATACCCGGCATGGACATTGGGGCCGGTCAGCAGAAAACTGGACTGGGTCAGGCTGCCGCCGCTCTTGTGCATGGACACAGCAGCCATATCTGCCCCCGCTGCCATAGCGGAAACCGGAAAATTCTCGCCAAAATAGAAATGTGTACCGTGTGCTTCATCGACAAGGCAGAGCATGCCCGCTGCATGTACCATACGGACGATCTCACGAAGGTCAGAACAGATACCGTAATAGGTCGGATTGTTGACCAGAACGGCAACTGCACGCGGATGCTCTGCAATTGCTTTGGCGACTTGCTCGCGCTTCATGCCGAGTGAGATGCCGAGCCGTGTGTCGACCTCCGGGTTGATATAGACGGGAACTGCACCGCAAAGCACCAGCGCATTGATGACGCTGCGGTGTACATTGCGGGGAAGAATGATCTCATCGCCGCGCTTGCAGGCAGTGAGCACCATGCTTTGTACTGCGCTGGTCGTGCCGCCCACCATCAAAAAAGCCTGTGCTGCACCGAATGCATCGGCGGCCAGTTGCTCCGCTTCACGGATGACGGAAACCGGATGGCACAGATTATCCAACGGTTTCATGCTGTTTACATCCACACCAACGCACTGATGCCCAAGAAATGCCGTCAGTTCGGGATTGCCGCGACCGCGTTTGTGCCCCGGAACATCAAAGGGAACCACCCGAATGCGGCGGAACTGTTCCAGCGCTTCATGAATCGGCGCACGATTCTGATCGAGTGCATATGTCGAATTCCCCATTCTCTCACCTCATTTTTTCAAAAAAAATAAAACGCAGGACCTGCGCCATACTTTGAGCGCTGTCTTGCGTTTCCATTGTGCTGACAAAATGAGAACCTGCTGTGCTACGTCCGGTTGACCTGCCATGCGGGCACAGGGCAACAGAAGGGAGGTTCTTTTTGAAATTACATTGGATATTGTCAGAGTCTATATAGCAATCATACTTTTACTACTCGTATTGACCGTTTCACAAGCAGCACCCCGTGGGCGCTATTCGGTTTATAAGAAACCAACTGGTTGTTAAGCAACCAACTTATAAAATTTGAGCTTTTAACTCAATCAATAGGCAACAATGTTGCCAGTCGGCAGTGGACCCGGCTGTCCGTATGGCCTTGACTTCATCTGTGAAGTGGTCCAAGAATAATTGCTTTAGAAAGACTCTGTCAATCTATCTTTCCAAAACTGGAATCATTGTAGCATGTCACAGAAATCCTGTCAAGAAATTTCTCTGAGATCAATTCCAGACATGCCTTGAGAAAGGGCTGAAAGTATTTTCCATGATTAAATTGATTATTTTTTGATTATAAGATATAATTCTTTATATGTCGTTTTTGTCGGGCACCTTGTGTTCCCGTCGAAATCAGATAAAATATAAAGAAATTTTTCAGATAGGAGAGAGAAATGCTTCAGATCATTGAACAAATCAACACATATGTGAACAATTTTATCTGGGGAATTCCGGCCATGATTTGTATCATTGGCGTGGGATTATATCTGAGTATTCGGACCCGGTTTATACAGATTCGCAAATTTCCACTTGCGGTAAAAACGGTTCTGGGCAGGCTTTTCCGGAAGGATGAAGCCGGGGACGGCTCCATGACACCGTTCCAGGCGGTCTGCACAGCGCTGGCGGGAACAGTAGGAACCGGAAACATTGCCGGTGTTGCCGGAGCCATCGCAATCGGCGGTCCCGGCGCAGTCTTCTGGATGTGGTGTTCTGCATTCCTCGGCATGTGCACCAAATTCGCAGAAGTCACGCTCGCCGTCCATTTCCGCGAACGCAATTCAGACGGTGACTGGGTCGGCGGCCCGATGTATTACATCAAAAACGGCCTGAGCAAGCACTGGCATTGGCTCGCCGCCGCCTTTTCACTGTTTGGCGTGCTCACGGTATTCGGCACAGGCAATGCGACGCAGGTCAATACCATTATTACATCCATCGATTCTGCACTTTTTAGCTATGGTGTGTTGTCGGAATCTTTTGCAGGCACGTTTAATCTGATTGTCGGTATTGTTATTGCAGGTCTGGTTGCATTGATCCTGCTGGGTGGAATTAAACGCATCGGAACTGTCACGGAAAAGCTGGTTCCGTTTATGGCGCTGCTTTATATCATCCTCGCATGTGGTGTCGTTGCCATCAACTATCGGCGTATTCCTGAGGTGTTTTATTCTATTGTTTATGGCGCATTCTCCCCGCGCTCCATCACAGGTGGTGCGGTAGGCACGTTTTTCATGAGCATGAAAAAGGGCGTTTCCAGAGGCATTTTCTCCAATGAGGCGGGACTCGGCACGGGTTCCATTGCACACGCCTGTGCCGATACAAGTGATGCGGTCAAGCAGGGTCTTTTCGGTATTTTTGAGGTATTTACTGACACCATCGTCATCTGTACGCTGACTGCACTGGTTATCCTGTGCAGCGGTATTCCGGTGAGCTACGGTGAGGCCGTCGGTGCAGAATTGACGATTCAGGGCTTTGTTTCGATATATGGCAACTGGGTTACTATTTTTACTGCAATTGCCATGTGCAGCTTTGCATTTTCCACAATTCTCGGCTGGGGTCTGTATGGCTCGCGCTGCATCGAATTTCTGTTCCATTCCAATAAGGTAATCAAGCCGTTCATGGTTGTATATTCACTGGTTTCCATCATCGGCGCTACCATCGATCTTGGCCTTCTGTGGGATATCGCAGAAACGTTTAACGGACTGATGGCCATTCCCAACCTGATTGCGCTGTTCCTTCTGTCCGGAACAGTCGTTCAACTGGTCAGGGAATATTTTGCGAAAAAACAGAGCAAATCCTGATTTTTCGCAGTACACAAGTACATAGAACTGTGATAATCCTCTGCCGGTTTTTCCGGCAGGGGATTTTTTATTGTCATGACCTGCTTTTTCTTATATGGAGTGAATCTGCTTGACAGGTAAACGATGGTTTACTATAATATAGGTAAACGAATGTTTACTTCACAGATAGGAGCATTATGAGCAATACAAAGGAGAACATCCTGCTGACAGCCCTCCGGCTGTTTGCCAGAGATGGATATGAAGCGGTTTCGGTCAGTCAGATTGCCGGTGCGCTTGGAATGACGAAAGGCGCCTTGTATAAGCATTATAAAAACAAACGGGATATTTTTGACAGTATCCTTGTGCGTATGGAGCAGATGGATGCTGAACACGCCCGCCGGTACGAAGTTCCGGAGGGAACGTTGGAACAATCAGCAGAGGATTATCAGAACACATCAATCGAACAGATCATTGTATTCAGCAAAGCACAGTTTCAGTATTGGACAGAGGAGGAGTTTTCGTCCTGCTTCCGAAAAATGCTGACATTGGAACAGTACCGGAATGAGGAAATGGGCGCATTGTATCAGCAGTATCTCGGATTAGGGCCGCTTCAATATGTGACAGATCTGTTCACAAGCCTGAACATTCCGGATGCACGCGAACAGGCCGTTGCGTTTTATGCTCCTATGTATTTGCTGTACAGCTGTTATGACGGCACAACGGACAAAACCGCAGTTGCAGCCTTGCTGGACAGTCATTTTGAAAAAATGCGAAGCAGGCTTACGAAACAATACCAATAGAAAGTGGTGAAAGATATGACCATACGAAAAGAACAGCCAAACGACTATTTTACAGTGGAAAATCTGACGCGCGAAGCCTTCTGGAATGTGTACCGTCCCGGTTGCATGGAGCATTATGTGCTGCATATGCTGCGGACGGATCCCTCTTTTGTGTCAGAGCTGGATTATGTGATAGAAGAAGAAGGGAAAATCATTGCGCATATTGCATATGCTGAGGGCGTGCTCAGAACAGAAGCTGGCACACAGAGACTGCTGCTGTTCGGCCCAGTCAGTGTTTTACCGGAGCAGCAGGGCAGGGGATACGGTGCACAACTGATTTCATTCACGTTAGAAAAAGCAAAAGAGCTGGGCTATCCTGCGGTTGTCATCACGGGGAATCCGGACTACTACAGCCGATTTGGGTTTGAAAGTGCTTCAAAATATGGTATTTTTTACGAAGGTATGGATCCAACGGAAGAAGCTCCGTTTTTTATGGTGAAGTTTCTACAGGATGCTGCTGCCGGAACTATCCGGGGCGTTTATTCCGACCCGCCCTGTTATTTTACAGCGCCTGATCTTGTCGAAGCGTTTGATCGCCAATTCCCTCCCAAAAAGAAGGAAAAACATCCAGGACAGCTTGAATAAATACAGGCATACCCTCTTGCGCATGTACTGACTTTGTGGTATTATACAAATACTCTTTGCACTGCATACCTCTACAGTACAAACTGAACAGGCCGGAGCGACGCGCTCGGAGCCGGGTCACACATGTGACAGTGGAAGGATCACCCACGGGACAGTAAGTTACATTACTGGTTTCGTGGGTGTTTTTTATTGTTGGAACCTCCGCGAAGCAGATGTCATAGAGTTGTCACACATTTATTTTGGAGGTAACTGATATGAAAAATCATCCGAAAACCTGCTCTCCTGCGGAATTTGAGCGGGTTGCTACAAAAGTATCCATGGTCAGTATCGTGGGCAATCTGATCCTTTCCGTCTTCAAGGCATTGGCCGGTGTGATTGCACATTCTGGCGCCATGATCAGCGATGCGGTGCATTCCGCATCCGATGTATTCAGCAGTATCATTGTCATCATTGGCGTAAGAATCTCCGCCAAAGCGTCGGATGACGAGCATCCATATGGTCATGAACGATTTGAATGCGTGGCTGCGATTGTCCTTTCCGTGGTGCTTTTTCTCACAGGACTGATGATTGGCATTGGTGCTGTCCGCAATATTGCCGGAGGTGACTATCAAAATCTGACGGTACCCGGCGTGTTATCTTTGGCCGCCGCATTTATTTCCATTATCGTCAAAGAAGCCATGTACTGGTACACCCGCTCTTATGCCGAACGCTATGATTCCAGTGCACTGATGGCAGATGCCTGGCACCATCGCAGCGATGCACTTTCCTCTGTCGGTGCACTGATCGGTATTGCCGCGGCCAGAATGGGCTTTCCGGTGATGGATGCGGTTGCAAGTCTCGTAATTTGTTTTTTTATCGCCAAAGCCGCCTATGATATTTTTAAGGACGCGATTGACAAAATGGTCGATCACTCTTGTGAAAAAGAAACCGAAGCAGCTTTGCTCGACTGTGCGAGCAGTCAGCAGGGCGTACTCGGAGTTGATGTGCTGCACACCCGCGTGTTCGGCAATAAAATCTATGTGGATATTGAAATTTCAGCGGACAGCAGTTTGTCTCTTGCGGAAGGTCACCAGATTGCAGAGCAGGTGCATACTGCAATCGAGCAGCAATTCCCCAAGGTAAAACATATTATGGTTCATGTCAATCCCTCGGAGGTCTCCGTTGCGGCAGCCTTACCTGAGCAGTCAGAAAAAACAGCGACAAAAAACAGCTGATTTATATTTTATGCGCTGAAATTTTTAAATCATAAATATCAGATGTTGACAATCGCTGCTGCCGGATTTATAGTATAGAAAAGTTCAAATGATCCCGTTTTATCAGAGCCAGACGCTTAGACGCAGAGCCTGTCCTTCCAGATGGAAGGCGGTTCTGCGTTTTTATTGCAGAAACAGGAGGAATGAGTTATGTCAGTTATTATAGCTTTCATGATGTATGCCGTTATCATCGCGATTGTGGCAGCTGTGGCATACCTTGTCATTAAAAAAGCAGTCAAGGATGCCCTGTGTGAGTATGACCGGGAGAAGCACAATTGAAACACGCATCCCGCTTGGGCTTGCCATTCAAGCGGGATGCACCAGGGCAGACTCTGAATCTAAAGACGAAAAGCGGTTGATACCACGGAATAACCTGTGATATCAACCGCTTTATTTTATGGTGCCGGTGACCGGACTCGAACCGGTACGCTGTCGCCAGCGGTGGATTTTGAGTCCACTACGTCTACCAATTCCATCACACCGGCATGGTAATGCAACAAAAATATTATACATAACTTTATCCGTTGTTGCAAGTACTTTTTGAAAAAAATCCGCCTGAATGTTAATTCAGGCGGATTGCATGATCTCACAGTTAAAACTCACCGTTTGATTCATCCCATTCACCGAGCAGCTGGAATGCTTTGTAAACAAACAGACAGACCGAGAGGAGGAATGCAATCAGTACGAATTTACGGTGTTTTTTGAAGAAATCGGAAAAAGTTGCGCCGAGCAGGACGCCGAATGAAACCAGCATTAACTGAAGAATCTGAATCTCTGAGAGCATGTATTTGCGCAGAAGGGAAGTGATACGCTGGCTTGCGGCAGTATAGCCTGCCCGAACGAGATCACCTGCATTTTCAAGGCGTGCAGCGGCAAGGTCACGGTAATCTCCGGCTTTTTTGAAAAACGTACAACAGTTTGTCATGATGGTTTTTCTCCTTTCTCTTTCGTGTCCGCGGCAGAATGGCGGCGGGCAAAATATTTGCGGCGGCTTGCCTGTTTTTTCTTATCAGAAATCATTTTTCGGCGAACCTCTTCCGAGGTGGAACAGGACTGCCGACCCTTTGGGGAAACATGTCCGACACGCATTTCCAGTGCATCCAGCAAGTCCGCGGTATCGATACAGTGCTGGCTTTTGAGCGCTTCGGCGAAAATCAAGCCGCAGGCGCGTGCATCGGACAACGCTTCATGGTGGTTCAGGACAATATTGAGATCATTGCAAACAGTATCCAGCTTATGGTTTTCCATCTCCGGCCACAGCAGCTGAGAGATCTTAACCGTGCAGACATAATCAAAGGTGGGAATCGCAATTCCATAATACTCCAGCAGGCGGCACAGAACGACGGTATCAAACGCAGCATTGTGACAGACGATCAACTGACCATCAATGCTGTCCCGAATCTGTTCCCAGACCTTGTCAAAGGTCGGTGCATCCTTCACCATAGTTGCCTTGATTCCGTGAATACGGACGTTGTACCAGTTGAATTTTCCATATTCCTCAGGCGGGCGGATGAGCGTATAGGTCTCACGAACGGGAACGCCGTCCTCGAATTCGACAATACCGATGGAACATGCGCTGAGCATGGATGCATTTGCTGTTTCAAAATCGATTGCAGTGAATTTCACAAGTGGTCCTCCAATGACTGACGGCGAACGCGCTCTTCTGCAATGCGAAGAAATTGGTAAAATGGTGCGATTCGCTTGAGATTTGCTATCATTATATCATAGAATGTGCCGTCAAACAAGGTGGTATAGTCCTCACAGGAAAAACTGGCGCCGATATTCTTTCGATTGAGCCAGTGCCGATCCTCTTCCGGCGCATCGGGATAGGGCGGGCGCTTATACGGATCGCCGTATAGGCTGAAATCCGGCGCCTGTTCCAGTGCGCGTCTGGCTTCCAGATAATGCTTGTCGTGATGCAGGATCATCTGGCGATATTCCTCGCGCACAGCGGATGGAATATCATAATAGCCTACACCATACCCCCAGCTTTCCTGTTCAATCTCAAAATAATAGCACAGTGAGCTGCCAAGGCGTTTTTTCGGGTGACGAAACACAATCCAGATATGATCGCGGTACAGATCCTTGTTTTTTGTGAAACGTGTATCACGGCGGACACGGGCAACCGATTTGGATGGGATGGTTACAAACTGCGGATCAATTTCCAACATATGAGGGCTCATTTCCTCAACCAGTGCATAAAACGGCTCCGTCACCAGTTTCTTATAGACATCCTTATGCTCATCATACCAGCTCTTGCTGTTGCGCAGATGGTTTTCTGCGAGGAAATCCAGCATATCCGGCGTAAATTGATTAAAAATCATACAGAGACTCCTTCTTTCTGGCATTGGTTTCTATTGTATCGCACATTGCCGTGTCTTTCAAATCCAATTTAACATGATTATTTATGTATAAATCTGGCGCACTGCGTGCAATGACTTATTTTGCTTGGCAGAGTATCATAAAAATCACAGAGTTCCTCCCGTTTTTCTGTCAATAATAACGATTCATTTAGGAATCCTGCTGTCCAGGCAGCAAGATTTATAATGTGAAGCGCAATAATTGCAATGGAAAACGGAAATTAGACCTGATATCATGAAAAAAAGGAAATTAAAGCCCTGATTTATACGAAATACGATGCAAATGTGTAATTTTTTGAAGAAATGTACACCTGAATCGCTGCTGTTCGGATTCTCCGGGCACATGAAAGAATCGCTTTTGCTTTATTCAGGAATTGCACAGGTGGATCATTGCAACGATTTTGTTATTGGTTGCAACAGAACGGAGGACGAGAAGATATGCTGTTGCCGCATGAAAAGGGGCTGGAACCGATGTCAGAGCTCTATGAAGCCACACCATCTGATCGCGCTGCAAGATTGCTGTATTTTTTACAGCGTTCAGGATATTTTTACTGCGATACAGATTATTATATAGAGCACACAGGACAGGATGGTTACCTGCTGTTCTATGTGACGAAAGGGAAGATGTGCGTATTTGCACACGGTGAAAAAGCAATCATTCATGCCGGTGAATGCGGTTTCATCAACTGTAATGAAGCGCACAGTTATCGCGCAGTTGAATCGTTGGAGTATATGTGGATCTACTTCAACGGTGCCAATACAAAGATGTTCTGGAAGGAAATTTTCAAAGAACATGGGCTTGTCATTCCGGCAGAGTATTCTGCATACATCCGCGACCAGATGCAGCAATTTCTGCATCTGCTGCGCACAGCAGGTTGTATGGAAGAAACAACGGCTTCCCGTATGCTGTATGATATCATATACAGCATGCTGGATGACGGAGCGGCCGACAAATCCGATGATCCACTGATTGCCAGCGTACAACAATATCTGGAGCTTCACTTTTCGGAGGATGTATCAACTGCTATGCTGGCAAAAAGATTCCATTTGAGTGTATCGCAGTTTAACAGAAAATTCCGAGCAGGCACAGGACAGTCGCCTCATGAATATCTGGTAAATCTGCGTATCAGTCAGGCAAAAAAGTTGCTGAAAGAAACAGAACTGTCTGTTACAGAGATTGCAGGAGCAGTCGGTTATGCATATGATACGAGCTTTGCCGCTGCATTTCGCAGCAAGGTAGGAATGTCGCCCAGACAATTTCGCAATTTTTTAGTTTAAAAAGAGCAATTTGCAACAGTTCTTGCGCGGTTTGATTCGGTTAATTATGCAATGGTTTTGTATAATAAGCACAATAAATGATGCAAAAATCAACGATCAAATCGTGAAAATTGCCCCATATCTGTACATGCAGCAAAAGAAAATGCAGGTTCAGGACAATAACATCGATCTTCTTTCCCATATCCCAAACGGTATGAGAAACAAAACCGTGCAGCATCACGGCTGTGCATTTCTACGTATCGGCTGAGATGTAGGATAAAAGATAAATACATCAGAAAGAGAGAAACACAGGAGGAAAGTACAATGAAAATGAAGAAACGACTTTTATCGATTGCGCTTGCAGGCGTAATGACGGCAGGTTGTCTGACAGGCTGCGGTTCCTCTGGCGGAGATACGGCAGCGGGCGGAGACAGCGGCTCCGGCAGCTCGTCCGGCGGAGATTACAAAATCAGTGTGATTTTGAAGACCACTTCCGCGGAATATTGGCAGTACGTCAAGGCCGGTGCTGAGGCTTATGGCGAAGAAAACGGTGTTTCGATTGAAGTAAAGGGCCCGACTTCTGAAACTGCTTATGATGAGCAGCAGAACATGATTGAAACCGACCTGAATTCCGGTGCATATGACGCACTGGTCATCGCTCCACTTCAGGGCGATCAGATAGCAACCCTGATTAAGGGAACAGAGATGCCGATCCTGGCGGTCGATACCAACATTGATGCACCGGAGGTTCTTTCCTTCATCGGTACCGGCAATGAGGAAGCAGCTGCACTGGGCGGTAAGACCGCTGTCGAAGCTGCAAAGGAAGCTGGCTGGGAGGAAATCAAGGCGATTGAAATTTGTGGTGTTCAGGGTGACTCTACCAACACTGCACGTTATGAAGGCTACAAAAAGGGCATCAATGAAGCAGGCGGCGAGTTCCTGGAGAGTGAAACTCAGTATGCAGATGCAGTAGCAGATAAGGCAGTTACCTGTATGGAAGCTATCATGCAGACTCATCCGGAAGGCGTTGCAATCATCTGTGCAAACAACGACGATATGGCAATGGCAGCTGCACGTGCAGCAAAGGGAAATAAGGCGTATGAAAATACGATCTTCCTCGGCTTCAATGGTGACCGCGCAGCGTGTGAAGCAATTCTGGCCGGCAACGAGACAATGTCCGTTGTTCAGGATGCTTACGGTATGGGCTACAAGGCAGCAGAAGCAGCAGTTGCAGCACTGAACGGCGAAGAGCTGGATGAGTTCATCGACTCCGGTACAGGCGTTGTTACCAAGGAAAATGTTCAGGAACGTCTGGACGAGCTGGATAAGTATCTGAAATAAGGGAATCCCGAAAGAGCAAAATCCATGAACAATACAATGCCCTTATCGGTAGAAAACACCGATAAGGGCATTCTTCATCTGGACAGGTGTACCGTACCGTATTTTGTGCCGAGAACAAAATATCAGAGGACTATACCGCGCACCTGTTGGAAAACTCTCTCTCGGAGAAAAGGGTGAACTGTTAATGAGTGAGTATATCGTAGAACTGCGGGATTGTACCAAAACATTCCCGGGTGTTGTGGCTCTCGACAAGATGCAGCTTGCGGTCAAGCCTGGCGAAATCCTCGGTCTGATCGGTGAGAACGGCGCAGGTAAGTCTACATTGATTAAAGTGCTTACCGGTGTCCATCAGCCGGATGAGGGCGAAATTTATGTCAATGGCGAGCGGAAAACCTTCCGCAATCCGAATGAATCCGCAGCGGCAGGCATTGCCTGCGTCTATCAGGAGCTGAACATTGAGAAACTGCTCAGCATTACCGATAATATTTTTATCAATAAGTGGATCAAGGGCAAAAACGGACTGCTGGATTACAAGACAATGAACAAAAAGGCAAAGGAAGTCATGGCTTCCCTCGGACAGGATGTTGATCCGGAGAAGCCGGCTGGAACCTTTGGCATGGGCGTTCAGCAGATGATCGAAATCGCAAAAGCGGTTCTGATCGACGCAAAAATGATTATTATGGATGAGCCGACCTCCTCGCTCTATAATGGTATCATAAATTAAGACACTTTTTCGGACAGATTTTAATGAATCTGATATACTTAAACCAGTATGTAAGAAAGGAGCCATTATCATGTCCAGACAAAGAAGAAGTTTTAGTGCCAAATTCAAATCAAACCTTGTAATTGAGCTGCTTAAGGGTGAGAAAGATCTCAATACCCTGGCAGCTGAAAATAGCATCCAACCAAAACTGCTCCGTAACTGGAAAAAGGAGTTCCTGAACAATGCTTCGGTTGTGTTCGACGACAAGCGCGAGGAAAACCTCAAAGAAAAGCTTGCCGAAGAGCGAAAAGAGAAAGCGGAGTATGCCAAAAAGGTTGGTCAGTTAACCATGCAGGTTGACTGGCTCAAAAAAAATCTGAAGAAATTTGTGGACCTGACTACGAGAGTAAGTTTAGTCCAAAACCTTTTGACGACTAAGGAAATTCCGGCTTCCGTTGGTGCCAGGTTGCTTGACATCAACCGTTTGGGGCGCAAGACAAATGTCTGCACAGTTAAAAGCCCGTGGTTACCAGGTTGGGCGCCGCAAGGCAAGACGCTACATGAATGAGATGGATATTTACCCGATCTATCCAAAGATGAATCTTTCCAAGCGAATGCAGCAGGCGAAAGTATGTCCATATCTTCTTCGTAATGCGGTCATAGACAAGCCAAATCAAGCATGGTCTATTGACATTATATATATCCCGATCAAGCGCGGATTTCTGTATCTGACAGCCGTGATCGACTGGTACAGCCGTTGTATTGTCGGCTGGGAAGTGGATGACACACTTGATACCAGAATGGTTATCAGTGCCCTGAAAAAAGCTTTCAAAGTGGCAAAACCTCAAATCCTGAATTCAGATCAGGGTTGTCAGTTTACAAGTCAGCAATACATTGACTTTGTAAAGGAAAACGGCATCCGTCAGAGTATGGATGGAAAAAGTCGCTGGGCAGACAACATCATGATTGAACGCTGGTTCCGCAGCTTCAAGTATGAGGAAGCCTATCTGACACAGTACAACAACATCAGGAAAGCAAGAGCTGCTATCGGACAGTATATCCACATCTACAACTTTGAGCGGCGCCATTCTGCACTTGATTACCAAACACCGGCTGAATGCTACTATCCGGCAATGTTGATGCCATATGTAGCTTAGCATATATTGAATCTGGGGAGTGCTCCACTGTTCTCCACATGTTCCTTGTAACTTGTCCACTATATCAGTTCATTATAAAAATCTTAGATTTTTGTCTTGACAACTGAGCCACTATAAGGTGTACGTAGTAATAACACGAGTGGCTGCACAGATGTTTATCAGGAAAAAAGACGCGGCTATTGGGTAGCGTATATTGATTTTCAAAAGCATCGCTACTCACTTGGCGTGTATTCTGATAAAGAGGATGCAATACATGCGAGGAAGGAAGCAGAACGCAGATTACATGATCCAAAGATTAAAGAAAATTTAGACCTATTAACAGAAGAATCCAAAAAGAAATTTCTATGTTATTTGAAAGGTAAACAGTAAATAACGGATATATTTAAATCAGAAATATACTAATTTTTACATATCGGGATATTGTCTTCCTCTGCTTTGATGCTATGTCAAGAGAGACCTCAGAAAATTCTGTCTAATCGACAAAGTATAACCGTATAGATACTGAAGATAAAGTCAAGAATGATCATAAACATTCAGGACAAAGGAGCCAGTATTATGCAGTCAGCACCACAGGAATTATTGAAGCAGTACGTTCAGAGCCAGCACTTTAGCAGCACCGCTGAGATTATGGATGCCATGAAGGAGATGTTCCGGGATATCATCCAGCAGGTGATGAAAGTGGAGATGGACGAGGAGCTGGGCCGGGAACGCTGCCAGCGGGCAACGGCCTCTGAAAACACACCACCCAATTACCGCAACGGCTACTCTCAGAAAACCGTCAAGACCCAGTTAGGCGAGATTGGCATCAAGATTTCGCGAGATCGTAATGGGAGCTACGAACCCAAAATCATCAGCAAGTATGATCGGAACGCAGAGGGTATGGAGGATAAGATTCTATCCCTGTATGCCTGCGGCATGAGTCAGCGGGACATTGCCGAGCAAATCAAGAGTCTATACGACGTGGAAATCTCTCCGGAATTGGTGAGTAAGATCAGCGAGAAGATTATGCCGGAGGTCAACGCCTGGCAGAACCACCCTTTGGAAGCAGTCTATCCTTTCATTTTCATGGATGCCATCCACTACAAGATCAAGGAGGATCACCGCTATGTAACCAAGGCGGCTTATGTGGTTTTGGGCATCACCATGGATGGTCAGAAAGATATTCTGGGGGTCTGGATCGGCGAACATGAGAGCAGCAAATTTTGGCTGAATGTGTTGAATGACTTCAAAAGCCGGGGCGTTATGGATGTTTATCTGTTCTGCACCGACGGCTTGTGCGGTATGATGCAAGCCATTCAGGCAGTCTATCCCAAGAGCCGTTTGCAGCGGTGTATTGTCCACCAGATTCGCAGTTCTACCAGATATGTCAGTTATAAAGATATCAAGAAAGTGACATCCGACCTAAAGAAGATTTATACTGCCGTCACACTGGACGAAGCGGAAGAGAATCTGCGCTCTTTCGGGGACTCCTGGCGGAAACAGTACCCATCCTGTGTCAAGAGCTGGGAGGACAACTGGGAGGTCCTGAGCACCTTCTTCGAATATCCGCCGGAGATTCGGAAAATCATATACACGACGAACATCATTGAGGGGCTGAATCGTCAGTTCCGGCAGATTACCAAGAACAAACCCTCATTTACAAATGATGATTCTCTGCGCCGGATGCTGTATCTGGCATCTCAGCGAATTGTCAAGCACTGGCATGCACGGTGCCAGAATTGGGACATGGTACTCAGCCAGTTGCATATCATGTTCGCCGACCGTCAGACGGGCTGATTCCCTTGTAATAGGGTTTCCGAAAGGCTGTGCCGGCATTCCAAAACAGGCGCAGACAAGGGGAATAAGCCCCATCATGCACATTGATAACGTGATATTCTTGATTTTGTCGAAAAACGCTTACACAAAATATTCCGACATGCCTATTCTTTGACTGACAGGTCCTGCCTGGCGGCTTGAGTCAGTGCGCACATGCGGACATTTTGGAGAGGTATCCCGATCATGATTCATGGTCGGGATTTCTGTTTGGCGCTTTAGTCCGTGAGGTTGCATCGGAATTTGATGCCGATTTCCGTTGTATACTGCCGTTGGGTGGGTGATTTGCGTTTGGTTAGGTATTGATACAGCAGGCGGAGCGGGAGCCAGGCCTGCGTTTCGGCATCCTGCCCGATGGCAAAATCCACAACGCCTTCGCGGATCATCTGAAGGTTGTCCGCAGTCAGGTCATGAACCACAACATGTACCTGTCCCTGCTTGCTGGCGCGGCGGATGGCCTGATAAACACCGCTGCGTCCGACTGAGGAGAGATAAATGCCGGAAAGATTGTCCACATCCCGCAGGGCACGGGCGGTAATGCGCTCCGCCAGATCCTGATCCAGAAAGCAATATTCCGGCGACATTACCGTTACATTGGGGAAGGACTCGCTCATTTCGGACAAAAAGCCGCTCAGACGCTGCGTATCCGCGAAGTGTCCGCTTTGCTGTCCGAGAATCGGAAGTACACGTCCGGTGCCGCTGATGGTGAGTCCCATCAGCGCGGCGGCTGTGCGACCGCAGGCAATATTGTCCGGGCCGACATAGGCAAGCCGCCCGCAGTCCGCGATATCCGTATTCAGCGTGACAATCGGCAGTCCATGGGTTTCAGTCAGTTCGTTGATCTTATCCCGCACTTGGTTGCTTGCCAGTGGCATCAGCATCAGACCGTCAATCTGCTCGTTTTCCACCAGCTCATCAATCAGCGCGAGCTGATGTAGCACGTTCGTACCGTCCATGATGTGCACGGTGGGGGAAATCGGGAGAATTGTCTGACTTGGAAAGCTCCGGATCAGCTCCGCCAGAGACTGCACAAAGTCGGATGCACCGGTATGCAGCACCACGCCGATGCGCAGCGGACGAATATCAGTCAGAACGTTGCCGTGGCGGGGAATGTAGCCCATCTCTCGCGCCTTTTTCTTGATACCTTCCGCAACCTCCGGGCGCACTCCTTCCCGTCCTCGCAGCGCACGGTCTACTGTGCCGCGTGAAACGCCGCATGCCTCTGCAATCTGCTGTAATGTCACAGCCATGTTGCATCCCTCTTTCTCAGTCATTTTGCTGTCCCTATCATAGCACAGTCGAAGTCGTTTTGCCAGTCCGATTTGTGATATATTTCCCGATAAATTTTTATAAAACGTGCATTGTTTTCTCGTGCAAATGATACTTGTAGAGCAATATGCCTAAAATGTATGAAGATTTTTTGGATATATTTACGATACTTTGCACGGAGAAATGTTCTTTGATTCAAACGCTTGAAACCTGCTTTTGCGTGTGATATCTTTGGTTCAACAAGCAGAGAAAGCTACGGCACCGGCTGGTCTGCTGTCTCGTAACAATGAGAGAGAAATCTACACTGAAGGGAGAAAAAATTTTGAGCTTCTTTAGTTCTACACCATGGATCATTATTACATTTTTATTCTTCACCATTATGGTTGCTGTCGTTGCAGCGCTGAAAACGAAGGATGAAAATCTGGAATCCGCTGAGGGATATTTCTTGGCGGGACGCGGACTGCCGGGAATTGTCATTGCGGGCTCGCTGCTGCTTACAAACCTATCTGCCGAACAGCTTGTCGGCACCAACGGACAGGGATGGGCTTCCAACATGAGTCCGATCGGCTGGGAGGTCGGTTCGTTGTTTACGCTGTTTGCACTGGCATACTGGTTCCTGCCGACCTACTTAAAGATGGGTACTACCACCATGCCGCAGCTGATGGAGCAGCGCTTTGGCAGAAACACCCGCACGATGTTTTCGCTGATTGTCGTTGTAATGTATTCCATCCTCAATCTGCCGGTCATCCTGTATTCCGGCGCGGTTGTGTTCGAAAATATTTTTAATGTCTCCGGAATGCTCGGTTCGAGCAAGTTTGCGGCTGTTGCAATTCTGTGTGTCATCATCGGTATCATCGGCGGTTGCTATGCAATCTTCGGCGGTTTGAAGGCGGTAGCGGTATCCGACACAATCAACGGTATCGGTTTGATTATCGGCGGTCTGATGATTCCGTTTCTGGCGCTGTCCCTGCTGGGACAGGAAACCTCCGGCGGCGGTATGCTGGCCGGCATCCAGTATATGATTGATACCGAACCGGCAAAGCTGAATGCATGGGCTGAGTGGGACGCAGGTGAGCCTGCACTTCCGTGGCCGCTGATCTTCACCGGTATGTTCTTCAATAACCTGTACTGGTGGTGCTGCAATCAGTCGTTTGTACAGCGTTCGCTGGCGGCAAAATCCCTCAAGGAGGGTCAGAAGGGCGCAATCTTCTGTGGATTCCTCAAGACTCTCGGATTCTTCTATCTGGTTCTTCCGGGCGTTATCGCACATTTCCTGCCGTCTATTCAGGATAAGATTGCTGCAGCCGGAGACAGTGCAATCGACTTTGCATATCCGGCTCTGGTGTCTGCGGTTGTTCCGAAGCCGGTGATGGGCTTCTTTGCAGCGGTTCTGTTCGGTGCAATCCTGTCGTCCTTCAATTCCGTGCTGAACTCGGCTTCCACAATGTTTACTCTGGATTTGTTCAAGCCGGTCATCTGCCCGGGACGTACGGATGCATTCTATGTCAAGGTGGCAAAGATTTACGGAACTATCGCGGGAATTATCGCAATCATCATCTCTCCGTTCGTCATGTATGCAAACGGTATCACTACATTCCTGAACTCGATGAGCCAGTTCGTATCTCTGCCGATTCTGTTCACCGTGCTCGGCGCAATTGTATTCCGCCGCGTGCCGCGCTATACGCCGTTCCTGATTACCATATTCCATGTCATCTGCTACGGAGCGTTCATGCTGATTCAGCCGACCTATGAAATTGTCGGAGGATCTTCGGAGCCGATTCATTATCTGTATGCAATGGCAGTCCTGTTTGTGATTGAGCTGCTCATCATGCTGTATCTGAATCACTTCAAGGGTGTAGAAGAATGGGAAGCACCGAATGCCGGCGTAGTGGATATGACCCCGTGGAAGTACCGTCATGTGGTCTGCATTATCGGAGCAATCATTGCAATCGGTATTTATATTCTGTTCTCGCCGATTGGCATTGCTGCTTAACTTGGATATAAATGATTGCCTGCCAATCATTTTAGTGTAAATATTTTACTGAAAAGGAGAAAATGTTATGAAAATCGGATTTAACGAGGCAAATGACCGTTTCTGTAAGGGTCATACCGTGATGATGGATCTCGAGCTGTGCGAGAAGTACGGCTTCGACTGCATCGACATTCAGTCTGAATGCCTGAACCGCGATCTGGAGGCCGGTGTCGTAACGCTGGAGGAGCTGGGTGAGTGGTTCCAGAGCCATCATCTGAAGATGCTGTCCTACAACGCCCTGTGCTTCTTCAACATGAAGCAGACCGAGGAAGAGAAGGCAGCAGTTATGGCAGAGCTGGATGAGATCATCCGCCGCTGCAACATTCTGGGCTGCAAGATGATCGTTGTCGTTCCGTCCAAGGATATGACCGAGCGCGGTCTGCAGCCGACCCGCAAGGAGATCCGAGAGGATGCGGTTGCTGTCCTGAAGGAGATGGTAAAGAAGGTTGAGCCGTATGGCATCAAGCTGTCTTTGGAGTTCTGTGGTGAGCCGGCAATGACGATCAACCGTTTCGAGGATGCTTACGCAATCGTTGAAGAGGTTAACTCTCCGCTGGTCGGTGTAACCCTCGATCAGTATCACTTTTACGCAATGGGCTCCGGCTGGGAGACCCTGGAGAAAGCAGACGGCAAGAAGATCTTTGTATGGCATCTGAATGGTACCGAGGATCTGCCGTGCGGCGCACCGTATAACAACGATGAGAAGCGCATGTGGCCGGATGCTGAGGGCGACTGCCTGCCGCATCAGCGCTATGCAGAGACTTTGCAGAAGATCGGCTTTGACGGTGACTGCTGCACGATTGAGATCTTCCGTCCGGAGTACTATGAGATGACTCAGGAGGAGAATGTCAAGAAGTCCGCTGAGATCACCAAGGCACACGTAGCAAAGTACTGCAAGTAATGTTTTCCGTCTCTGCATTCAGGAAGCAGCGTATAGGTACTATTCTCACCGGCTGTGCTATGGCCGTTACCCGCCGGGCACAGCCTCCCTTTTTAAAAATGTTATAGCAAAGGAGTGCTATTTATGGCAAATCTGAAAATTGGCGTTGTCGGCTGCGGACGCATCGGCAAGCTGCACATTAACAATCTGATCAACAGTGTTCCGGGCGTCGAGGTTGCAGCAGTTGCTGATCCGATGCTGGACAAGTCCGGCGCACGCGAGTGGCTGGCTGAGCGCGGCATTACAACGGTGTCTACCGACTTTATGGACGTCATCAACAATCCGGAGGTAGAGGTTGTATTCGTATGCTCCTCCACCGATACGCACTGCCAGGTTTCGATGGAAGCAGTCAAGGCCGGCAAGCACGTATTCTGTGAGAAGCCGATCGACTACGATATCGACAAGATCAAGGCACTGCTCGCACTGGTTGAGGAAAAGGGCGTCAAGTTCCAGGTAGGCTTTAACCGCCGCTTTGACCACAACCATAAGGCTGTCGCTGACGCTGTCAAGGACGGCACCGTGGGCGATCCGCATATCGTTATCGTTTCTTCCCGTGATCCGGAGCCGCCCCCGGCATCCTACGTTGCAGTTTCCGGCGGTATCTTCTACGATATGATGATCCATGACTTTGATATGGTTCGCTACGTTACCGGTTCTGAGGCAGTGGAGATTTCCGCTGTCGGCTCCTGCTTGGTCAATCCGAATCTGCAGGAAGAGTCCGGCATTCCGGATGTTGACACCGCAGTTGTCACCATGAAGATGGCAAACGGCGCAATTGCCGTTATCAACAACTCCCGTCAGGCGGTTTACGGCTACGATCAGCGTGTCGAGGTATTTGGCTCCAAGGGTATGGCTTCGGATGCAAACGATCTGCGGAACACCGCTACCGTTATGACCGTTGACGGTGCTGTTTCCCAGAAGCCGCTGTGGTTCTTCCTCGAGCGCTACAATCAGGCATTTATCAATCAGGTTCTGTCCTTTGTGGATGCAATCCAGAATGACAAGCCGACTGCTGTCGGTGCAGTAGACGGCCTGCGTCCGGTACTGATGGCTAAGGCTGCAACCGAGTCCTGCCAGAACGGCGGCGCTTGGGTTAAGGTTGAGGCATAAAACAACATATTAGTGCATTCCGCTGACTGAAAACACCCCGTTTATCCGAAGATAAACGGGGTCAGCCTGTCGAAAAAGTCGCCGAAAGGCGGCTTTTTCTGTTATAATAAAGATAAGAAAGACAGGTGATAAAATGATAGTAAAAGGGAAGGAAAACAGAGAGGCAGTAGAGATTGTAAGTCTGGATATGTTAGTGCCCGAGGATCATCTACTGAGGAAAATAGATGCAGCAGTAGATTTCAAACAAATTTATGAATTTGTAGATGATTTGTACTGCAAGGACAACGGCAGGCCAAGTATCGATCCGGTAGTATTGTTTAAGATTGTAATGATACAGCACATATATGGGATACCATCGCTCCGGCGGACGCTGGAAGAAGTGAATATGAATGTTGCATACAGGTGGTTTATCGGTTATCCATTGAATGAACAGGTGCCGCATTTTTCAACAGTAAGCTATCATTTTAAGCATCGTTTTACAACAGCAACTGTAGAATATATATTTCGGTGGATATTGAACACAGCAGCAAAGGAAGGATTTCTGGATACGAGTGCAATTTTTATCGATGGGACACATATCAAAGCAAGTGCAAACATGAAGAAAAAAGCACGAAAAGCTGTTCCAGTTGAAGCAAAACGATATGCAAAGGAGCTGCGGGAAGAAATTAACAGAGATCGCGAAGAACACGACAAAAAGCCATTCGATGATGATGACGATTCAACACCGCCAAAGGAGAAAGAAATAACAGTTTCGACAACGGATCCGGATGCCGGCGTATTCCATAAAGGTGAACACAAGAAGTGTTTTGCCTACGAAGCGCATACAGCCTGTGACAAGCATAATTTTATTCTCGACGTAGAAGTAACAGCAGGAAATGTACATGACAGTGTAGCGTTTGACCCGTTATATGACCAGCTTTGCGAACATTACCCAGAACATAAAACGATAGTAGCAGACAGCGCCTACAAAACTCCTTCGATTTGCAAACGTATTTTTGAGAGTGGAAGAGTATTATCTACAGCATATAAACGTCCAATGACAAAGAAAGGCGGTCATGAATGGTGGAAATATGTTTATGATGAGTATTATGATTGTGTAATCTGTCCGGAGTATAAAACACTTCATTATGCAACAACGAACAAAGATGGATATCGTGAATATAAGAGCAGGTCATACGTCTGCGAACATTGTCCGACCAGAGAGCTGTGTACATCGAGTGCAAAGTTTGAAAAGACTGTCACCAGACACGTATGGGCTGATTATGTAGAGTTGGCAGAAGACGCACGTCATATGACTGAATATCGTGACTTATATAAACTCCGACAACAAAAGATTGAACGTGTATTTGCAGATGCCAAAGAAAAGCATGGTATGCGCTATACACAATATCGAGGCTTGGCTCAAGTTACCAACTGGGTGAAGCTTAAATTTGCTGCCATGAATCTGAAAAAGCTGGCTATGTGGAAGTGGAAGATCCATTTCCCTATTCCAGTTTTCCGGCTTTTTCCCTATATGTGCCAAAATCTGGCTCTCGCTTAATGCGCAGCCGGGTTCTTCGACAGGCTCAGCAAGCCCACCTGTTAAATGCAGGTGGGCTTGCTTACATAGATACGATATGATGATTCGCGGATTTCAGTCATTCGGAATCCTTTTTGCTGCGCGGCTTTCTGGTCCGCGTATTTTTTTTCTTTTTCAGCGACAATGTAATTCTGGCGGAATTTCTTGGGCGGCATGCCGACATGCTTGGTAAACTGCATGTTGAAATAGCTCTGTGTATCATAGCCGACCATTCCGGCGATTTCCGTAATGGAATAATCGGTTGTAATCAGCAGTGTCTGCGCCTCTCCGATTCGCCTGCGCAGCAGATACTGAATAGGGGAATAGCCACTCATTTCCTTAAAGACATGCGACATATAATAGGGGCTGGTGTGCAGCGCTTCTGCAATGGTTTGCAGGGTAATCGGCTGGGTGTAATTCTGGTCGATGAACTGCTTGACGCGGTGCCCGAGAATATTCGGCTCATCGATCTCAGAAGAAGCTGTGCCTTCCTCTGCCGTTCCGGTATTTTCACGAACCACCGTAAGCACCTTGCGCAAAAGGGCATGCATCAGGCTGTTGCAGAAGGCCGCAGCATCCGGTTCTTCCTCCGAAAGATTGCGGAACATCAGTTCCAGCAGTTGGCGGATATCCTCAAAATTGTGCCCCGTCTGGAACAGGTATCCCAGCTCATCCGGAATCAGTGCATTTTCACGCAGTCCGGGCATGCGCAGCCCGCCGACTGCAATGGTGATAAAACCGAGCAGGGAATCCGGCCCGGCCATTTCGTCGTGCACGACTCCTGAATTGTAAATCAACAGGTCACCGGCCTTGACGGTACATTTTTTATCGTGAATCAGATAATCGCTTGCACCGCTGTAAATCAGCACCAGTTCAACCAGATCATCGTGTGAATGCATGATGCGGGGATGGCGGCTGCTGATATCTGGGCGTACCTTACAGACATAGAGCAGCTGCGGATTGTTGTCATCCACAAAAATCGGATGAAATTCTCTTTTTACAAAACACTGTGCATTGAGCGGCTGATGCTGTGCCATGCAAAAACTCCCTTCCCACCAAATACCAACAATTTGTCTATACATTATACAACATTTGCCGAAAAAACTCAACTTTTCTGAAAAAACAAAGCAATTATCAACAAATGATGTCTTTCGTAATCTGCCAGGAAATGCATATCATTTTCAAAAAAGTGCTCCAAAGCAAAGATTCCCGCACGTTTTGGATGATATTTACAGACGGGATAATATTTGGTGCCAATTTCACTTTATATCTGGTTTACTTCGCAACTTTATGCTATACTAAACTGGTGCAATTCTATTTGCCCCCCGATTCATTCCCTTAGAGAAGGATGGCAGGAGCATCTGTCCGCACAATCAACGTGATTTTATCTTGCTGTTTCAGGGAACACATACCGGAACCCATTCCGGTTTCCGTTTCCGGGAGCCGCATCCATTGCAGGAGGTTTATTCTTATGCATCGAATTTTACAGCTGTTGGAGCAGGACGCCCGCATTACGCCCGCCCGCATTGCAAAAATGCTCGGCATTACAGAACAGGAAGTCAATGCCAGCATCCATAAATACGAAAAAGAAAACGTTATCCTCGGCTACAAGGCCATCATCGACTGGGATAAGGTTGAACGCGACAGTGTCACCGCACTGATCGAGGTCCGCGTCAGCCCCCAGAAGGGCATGGGCTTTGATGAGCTGGCACGCCGCATCCATTGCCACAAGCAGGTTGTCAGTGTTTACCTGATGAGCGGCAGCTTTGACTTTACCGTTATCATCAACGGACGCTCGCTTCAGGAGGTCTCGCGTTTTGTATCCGAGAACCTTGCGCCGATGGAGAACATCATTTCCACTTCCACGCACTTTGTCCTGAAAAAATACAAGGATGCCGGTATTGATTTTAATCCGGTTGACGAAAGAGAGGATTTCCACGATGATTGATTATTCCTCCCTGATTTCGGACAAGGCGCGCACCATCAAGCCATCCGGTATCCGGAAGTTTTTCGATATCGTCAATACAATGGACGATGCCATTTCTCTCGGTGTCGGAGAGCCGGATTTCCAGACGCCATGGCAGATCCGCCGTGCAGGCATTGCGTCTCTGCAGCAGGGCAAAACCTTCTACACCTCAAACTGGGGCCTTGCAGACCTGCGCAAAGAAATTGCCAAATATGCGTGGGAGAATTATCATCTGGAATATGATTACCACAAGGAAATCATTGTCACAGTCGGTGGCTCGGAGGCAATTGACAATGCACTCCGTTCGTTTGTCTCGGAAGGCGATGAGGTTCTGATTCCGGAGCCGTCCTTTGTCTGCTATACGCCGCTAACCATCATGGCAGGCGGCACGCCGGTTCCGCTCAAGACGCGCATGGAAGACGGCTTCAAGCTGACAGCAAAGACACTCAAGGAAGCGATTACGCCGCGCACCAAGGTTCTGATTATGCCGTTCCCGAACAATCCGACCGGTGCAATCATGACCCGTGAGGAGCTGGAGAAAATTGCAGCTGTCCTGCGCAGCACCAACATTATTGTTATTTCAGATGAAATTTACTGTGAGCTGACCTATGGCGGCAAGAAGCATGTCTGCTTCGCAGAGCTGCCTGGCATGCGTGAGCGCACCATCGTCATCAACGGCTTTTCCAAGTCGTATGCCATGACGGGCTGGCGTCTCGGCTGGGTTATGGCGCCGAAGGAAATGCTTGCGCCGCTGGTAAAAATCCATCAGTTCGGCATCATGTCCGCACCGACGGTCAGCCAGTTTGCCGGAATTGAAGCCATGCGCACCGGACAGGACGATATCGCGTATATGCGCGATCAGTACGATATGCGCCGCCGGTTTATGTACACACGGTTACAGGAAATCGGCATGCCGTGCTTCGAGCCGGAGGGAGCGTTCTACATTTTCCCATCCATTCAGAAATATATGGAGGATGACGAAGAGTTCTGTGACCGCCTGCTTCGGTCGAAGAAGGTCGCTGTTGTGCCGGGCAGCGCGTTCGGTGAGAGCGGCCGCGGACATATTCGCATTTCCTATTCCTACTCCATGATGCATCTGGAAACCGCTATGGAGCGCATTGAGGAATTTGTCAACGAGTTATAAAATAACGCAAAACAATGGTGGAAAAATGAAAACTGTGCTTTGAAATCCGTACGAAACTGTCCATTTTATTGGGGTCAGTTGTGCGGTATAATGCACCCGTATAGAATCCATTTAATATAAGGTGTAAGTATGAATTCAAACAAGTTTTCCGCGCGTTTTCTGTGCATGACTGCCGTTATGGCGGCATTGATCTGTGTTATGACCATGGTGGTACAGATTCCGATTCCGCTGGGTTATGCACATCTGGGCGATGCGTTTATCCTGCTGACCGTCCTGTTTGTCGGCAAACGCTCCGGCATCTGGGCAGGCGGCATTGGCTCTGCGCTCGCTGACCTGCTGACCGGCTTTACCGGCTGGGTTATCCCGACCTTTATCATCAAGTCGCTGATGGCACTGTTCGTCGGCAAAATTGCGTACAACAAAGATGGCACCTGCACGCTGTTTTCTGCACGCGCACTGATTGCCTGTGTTGTCGGCATGGTATGGATGGTTGTCGGCTACACCGTTGCCGGCGCAATCCTGTATGGCGGCATCGCGCAGGGTCTGGCATCCACGCCGGGTCTGGCTGTCAAGGGTGTACTCAATCTGGCAGTCTGCTATGGCGTCGGCGCACTGTTTGAAAAGGCAAAGGTCCGCCCGCTGCTCACATCGGAAAGAAAGGGTCAGGCATGATTGACCACAACAGACAAAAGAAAATTGCCGTCATCAACGACATGTCCGGCTTCGGACGCTGCTCCATTGCAGTGTCCATGCCGATTATTTCCGCGATGAAGGTGCAGTGTTGTCCGGTACCGACCTCGATTTTTTCCAACCACACTGGGTTCCCGGAATTTTTCTTCGAGGATTATACGGCGAAAATGCAGCCGTATATCGACAACTGGAAGAAGCTCGGGCTGGAGTTCGATGGAATTCAGACCGGATTTCTCGGCTCCGAACAGCAGATTGAAATTGTAAAGCGGTTCATTTCGGACTTCCGAACAGAACGTACGACGGTCATCATTGATCCTGTCATGGGCGACCATGGCAAGCCATATCCGACTTATACGGATGAGCTGTGCCAGGCGATGAAGCAGCTGGTCGGCTATGCTGATATTCTGACACCAAACCTGACCGAAGCGTGTATTCTGACCGATACTCCGTTCCACGAGGGACACTGGGAGACAAAGGAACTTGTGCGCCTTGCATATGCACTGGCAGAGCAGGGTCCGGAAAAGATTGTCATTACCGGCGTTCCGCAGAAGACATATGTCTCCAATCTGGTCTATGAAAAGGGCGGGGAAGCAAAGCTGCTGCGCACACTGCGCATCGGAGATGAGCGCTCCGGCACAGGCGATGTCTTCTCATCCATTGTAGCCACGGATGCCGTCAATCAGGTTCCGTTTGAAACATCTGTGCGCAAGGCATCTGCGTTCGTCAAAAAATGCATTCTGCGCTCGATTGAGCTGGGGATTCCGAAAACCGATGGCGTGTGCTTCGAGGAATTCCTCACCACACTGCATTAAGGAGATTCCCGATGAAAAAAGAAATGACGATTGTGTACGATGTACACAACGGTCTGTATATCAACCTGACCAACCGCTGCCCGTGTGCCTGCACGTTCTGCCTGCGGCAGACCATGGATCATGTGGGCAATTCCGGCGGACTCTGGCTCGAGCATGAACCGTCCTATGAGGAAATCACGGCGGCAATTGATGGCTGTGATCTGGACAAATACAGCGAAGCCGTGTTCTGTGGCTTCGGCGAGCCGACAGAACGCCTGGATATGCTGCTCCGCACGGCGCAGTACATCAAATCCAAGTGCCCGGAACTGGAAATCCGCATCAATACCAATGGCCTCGGCGATCTGGTCAACGGTGAGCCGATTGCCGATCGATTGTCCGGTCTGATTGATGTTGTTTCCATCAGTCTGAACACACCGAATGCAGAGGAATACCTCCGACTGACCCGCAGCAAATTCGGTGAACAGTCGTTTGACGCGATGATCCGTTTTGCGAAGGACTGCGTCAAGACAGTCCCTGAGGTTGTGATGACGACGGTTGACACAACGATTTCCCATGAGGAAGAAGCACAGTGTCGCGCAATCTGCGAAAGCATTGGCGCACGCTATCGCATTCGCCCGTGGGAAGATTGACAAAGACAGAGAAAAGCCCAATCCGTTTGGATTGGGCTTTCGTGTTGTCAGTCCTGCGCCTGCTATGCGGCAAATTGCTCGAGATATTTTGAAAGATAAATTTTGTGCGCAATGGCAGACACATCGGCGCGCATGAGTTTGGTCTGCTGTGTCTGCGTACTGGCAGTGTCTGCTGGCGGCTCCGCGCCGTTGAAAACAGCATGCAGTGCATTCTCCAACTCCGTGCAGAAATAATCATATGCGGCTTCAAGCGGATAGCTGTCCAACTGGATCTGAATCAGCTTGCGGATGCCGTCAATCGACAGCACCTGCTTGGATGCAGCAATAAAGATCAGGTAGGCGATATGATCGCGGGTATATTTCTTTTTGACCGGGCGGCTGATGACACCCTGCTTGGCATAATTGTTAATCATTGACGCTGTCATACACTGCTGCGTATCCGCGTCAAACAGCGGGCTGAGAATCTGTTGGAGCACAGTAATCAACTGATCCAGATAGATCTGGATTTTCGGCAGTTCATGGAATCTGGGCAGTGTGTATTCCCGCATCTCCTGTGCCTTGTCTGATTGAATAAATGAATCCATTTTCCTTCCCCCTGTGATACGGTTTGTTTTCTTTATTATAGCATAACAGAGAAGAGGTTACAAGGAACTCAACAATCTGTCATCTTGTATTTAAAACCGCATGGCGGTTTGAAAGAGGCTGGCCGCTGCATCCTTGTTCCTCCACTAAAATTGTGCTATACTGAAAGTCCAGTCTGCTGTTTTGAAGGAGATCATCATGGAGCAAACAAGATTTGACATACAGTATGCTGCACTGCGCAGCGCGATTATTGAACGGGAATTTGAATCGCTCAATGACCGCCAGCGTGAGGCAGTTTTTCATACCGAAGGCCCTCTGCTTGTGCTCGCAGGCGCAGGCAGCGGCAAGACCACTGTCTTAATTCACCGCATCATCAATATCCTGCGGTTTGGGCGCGGTTATTCCTGTGAATTTGCACCGGAGGACGCAACCGAAGACGATTTGTTATTCCTGCGCGATTACCTGCGCCATCCCACGGAAGAAAATCGCATGCGCGCCGAGCTGCTATGTGCTGTCCAGCCCGCACGCCCGTGGCAGATTCTCGCCATTACATTTACCAACAAGGCGGCAAAGGAAATCCAGCAGCGCCTGGAGCGCGCAGTTGGCGAAGATTTTGCACGCGATATCTGGGCATCGACATTTCATTCCGCCTGTGTACGCATCCTGCGGCGCAACTGCGAAGCCATCGGCTACGACCGTTCGTTCACGATTTACGACGCGGATGACCAAAAACGTGTGTTGACCGCAATTATCAAGGGGAAAAAGTTAGACGACAAGGTCTTTGATGTCCGAACGATTGCCAGCACCATTGGACGTGCAAAGGACAATCTCCAGACGCCGCGCATGTTTGAGCTGGAAGCAGGAGACAACTATTATCAGATGACTGTCGCAGAAATTTATAAGGAATATGCCCGGCAGCTCAAGGAATCCAATGCAATGGATTTCGACGATATTATTATGAAAACCGTCCAACTGTTGCAGGGAAATCCGGACATTCTGGAGCATTATCAGCGCCAGTTCCGCTATGTTCTCGCAGACGAATATCAGGATACCAACCACGCACAGTATGTGCTCATCAGCCTGCTCGCAGGCGGCTATGAAAATATCTGTGTGGTCGGTGACGACGACCAGAGTATTTATAAATTCCGGGGCGCGACAATCACCAATATTCTGGAATTTGAGCAGCAGTACAAAAACGCAAAGACCATCCGTCTGGAACAGAATTATCGTTCGACACAGAATATCTTGAATGCAGCCAATGAGCTGATCCGCAACAACGCGCGCCGAAAGGGGAAAGAGCTGTGGACAGACAATGGAGATGGCGCAAAAATCCGCTTTCATCGTTCCGAGACACAGGAGGGGGAAGCGGAATACATTGCAGAAACCATCCTCGACGGCTTCTCTGAGGGAAACCGCTGGGGGGATTACGCGATTTTGTATCGCAATCACGTGCTGTCCAATAACATTGAATCTGCATTCAAACGCAACAGCATCCCGTACCGCATTGTCAGCGGCCTGCGCTTCTTTGACCGCGCCGAAGTCAAGGATATGCTTGCGTATCTGTGGGTTATCCTGAACCCGGCAGATGACCTGCGCCTGAAACGCATTATCAATGTACCTGCGCGCAAAATCGGCAATAAAACCGTAGAAACAGCCGCAACTCTCGCGGAACAGCACAATACGACATTGTTTGATATTGTATCCCATGCAGGCGAATATCCGGAATTAGGCCGTGCGAGCGCCGCACTGACTAAATTTGCAAATCTGATTCTCGATCTGCAAAAAATGTTGGAATATATGCCGCTGGATGAGTTCTATGAACAGGTCATGGAGCACACCGGATACCTTGCAGCACTCGAAGCCAAGGGGGATTCCGAGTCACAAGGGCGTATTGAAAACACGATGGAACTCAAGTCAAATATTGCGGAATATGCGCAACGCGAAGAAAATCCAACGCTGGGTGGATTTATGGAAGAAGTTTCACTGTTCACGGATATTGACCGCATGGACGCGGAAGCCGATGCAGTTGTCATGATGACAATGCACTCTGCAAAGGGATTGGAATTCCCGAATGTGTTCCTTGTTGGCATGGAAGAGGGAATTTTCCCGGGCTTCCGTGCAGTGGAAAAGGAGGAAGATCTGGAAGAGGAACGCCGTTTGTGTTATGTTGCTGTGACACGCGCAAAAAAACAGCTGTATTTGACCTGTGCGGAGCGCCGTATGATGTATGGCAGAACCCAATATTCCAGACCGTCCCGGTTTTTAGAAGAAATCCCGAAGGATTTTGTCGATTCCAACATTATGGAAACCAAGCGAGAAATTCTTGAAAAGCAGGAGTTTCAGCCGAATCCGAAATTTTACTCTAAGCGGGCACATGATATTTCAGGTAACATTCATACGAATACAGCAACCAAAAAGAAGCCGTCCAGTGTGGCGGCAGTTGATCTGAAGCCCGGAGATCAGGTTGACCACAAAGCATTCGGCCATGGCATGATTACGTCGTGCAGGCCGATGGGCGGAGATATTTTGCTCGAGGTGTCATTTGACAAGGTCGGCACAAAACGCCTGATGGCAAAGTCCGCTATGAATTTTATGACCAAACAGGATTGATTTATATTCTCACGGCAAGAGCGCCTGCATCCGCAGGCGCTCTTCATATGTAATTTCCGGCATTCTTCCAGCCAACAGAACTCCCTGAACGCACGGTTTTGGCTTTCTCATTCGCTGTCCGGACAGCAATAATTATAAGACC
Organism: Butyricicoccus porcorum; assembly: GCF_002157465.1. Classification (GTDB taxonomy): domain Bacteria; phylum Bacillota; class Clostridia; order Oscillospirales; family Butyricicoccaceae; genus Butyricicoccus_A; species Butyricicoccus_A porcorum. Next base: position 39,490 of record NZ_NHOC01000010.1, on the reverse strand, counting down.
AAACGCAATAATTGCAATGGAAAACAGCCGATACACCTGATATGATAAGGAAAAGAGAAGTTAAACTTTGATTTATATAAAATATGCAGAACTGTTATTTATTACAACTACACAGAAGACGGAATGCTTCGCTGTTGACAAATGTCAGGCAGAAAAATGGGAGAAAAGAGGGCAGTGGGCTTCCACAACCTCATTTATAGAAAAGGAGAATTATCATGAAGGAAGTAAAAGTTGGTGTTGTCGGTCTGGGACGTCTCGGGTCTGTCTATGCCGAGAATTTAGCATTCAAAATTCCCGGATGCAAGTTAGTCGCCGCGTGTTCGCTTGATGAGAAGGAACTGGAATGGGCGAAGGATTACCTCAATGTTGATTTCGCCACGACCGACTACAAGAAAATGATTGATGAAGCCGACATCGAAGCTGTCGCTATCGTTTCGTCTTCGCCTGAGCACTGCTGGATGATCGAGTATACTTTGGACGCCGGCAAGCATGTATTCTGTGACAAGCCGCTCGGCTGCTCGCTCGAGGAATGCAAACGTGCCGAAGCCGCCGTCGAGCGTCATCCGGACAAAGTGTTCTTCCTTGGCTTTATGCGCCGCTATGATCCGTCTTATGCCCATGCGAAGGCGCAGATTGATGCAAACAAGATTGGTAAGCCTTATCTGGTCAAAGCAACCGGTCTTGATCCGGAAGCACTGGTCGAGAGCTGCATTAAGTTCTCAAAGACTTCAGGCGGTATCTTTATCGACGCGGCTTCGCATGACATCGACCTTATGCGTTGGTTCCTGGGCGGCGAGATTACCGAGGTTTATGCGGCTGGTACGACGTTTAAGCATCCGGAATTCACCGAAAACGGCGACACAGAGACCGGCATGGCGATGCTCAAGCTGGATAACGGTACGGTTGCTTTCCTGCATGTTGGCCGCACCGCGCCGCATGGTTATCACACTGAGACCGAGATCGTCGGAACCGAAGGCCACATTCGTGTTGCAGATGTACCTTGGAAAGATCGTACCATGGTATACGATCAGTACGGCGCACGGCAGGAGATCATTGAGAACTTCCCGCAGCGTTTTGCGGAAGCCTACCTGCTTGAGATGGTCGATTTCATCGATTGCATCCAAAAGGATCGCAAACCTGAGTTAACAGTATATGATGGTACGAAGGCGACTATTGTTACGTATGCGATCACGGATTCGTTCCACAGCGGCAAGGCCGTCAAGGTTGAATATTGATTCAAAAACATACAGACGAGCCGTGGTATCCGGTTTTGGATACCACGGCTTTTTTTCAGGAACCTGATTGTAACACTGACGGAAGAATTATGCAAAAAAGCTGTTATAAACCCTATAAAATACAATGAAAACAAATACAATATGGTTAAAAAGGAGACGTTTGAATCCACCTGACAAAAGGCATCGGAACGCGGGACAATTGTGGCAAACAAATCGATGACGGCAAAAGCGTGACAAAGCCGCACAAAATGCCTGATAGCAAAGTCAGCATAGTAAAAAGTTTTTGATGCAACTATAAAATCAATACTCGGAATCCAAATAAAAATTATAAATCCACAGCTCACGGCAATCCATTTAGAATTGACAGATGGCCGGACTGCGGATTTTTTTGATTTTATTTTAGGAATAACAGATTCGTAAACAAAACGGCAGACGGATTGTGACGAAAAAATAATGTGCAGACTGCAAACAAAAAACACGAAAAATTTCAAAATCCAATTCGTGGAAAATTTGGCTGATTTGGCCGGTTTTCCGGAAGACCCCTATCTCCAGTTGAACAAAATTTTTATTTTGTTCAACTCATAATATTGCTCCTCTGGGCGATCTCAAGCTTGAACTTGCCATGTCGATTCCATACGTTCTGAACTGTCTTGTTGCAAACTTATTGCAATCCGTTTCAAACCATCTTTCTGAGCAGTTCGGCACATACCTTTGGCTCAAACTGCTCAGAAAGCTTCTGCGTTTCCAATAGGTTCGAGTTGGAATTCAATAAAAAATCCAGACCCGCTGCTTGTCAGCAAGCCAGACGATTGATCCAGGACTCATGCGCATATTCGCTCTGCATATTTTCCGGCAGCAATTCCCCCGGTGAAATCGCAGCAACCATGCTGTCCAGCGAAATATTATATAGGCCGCTCAAAACACAGCAATCATAAATACTCGGCTCTCTCGTTCCATTTTCCCATTCGGAAATCATGGTAATGTTTCCATCGAAAAACTGAGCCAGACGCTCAATGGAATAGCCTGCTTCTTCCCGCAGGCTTTTTAATGTCTGTGCAATGCTGTTGTTCTTTTTCATATAAAACACCCTTTGATAGTATTATTTTGTCCTGCACAGTCCTTCGTGCAGTAAATTTTAGCTTGTTCTTATATAATTGCTAACGGAATTAGCAATTATGGAAAAAGAGTCGCCTACAGCCTGTAGCTGTAGGCAGCAATTCTTTCATGCTGTGCGAAAAACCTGTAGCAGCTTTTTTTGAAGCCGAACATATTCTTTGGCATCCTCTGGCCCGAGCAGTTCGAGCATCTTAACCAAATAGTCCAACATTTGCGCGCGATGTTCCTGCGCAGCCTGCATGCCGGCTTTTGTCAGGGTTACAATGATCTGACGGTTATCCTGTGTATCTGTTGTGCGGGTAATGAACTGTTGCTCCTCCAAATGATTGAGAATGGTAGCGATTCTTGCGGTACTCACCTTCATTCCTTTGCTGAGTTCCTTTGGATAGGCTTGATTGTTGTGAGATGACAGATAACCCAGAAGAAAAATTTCCCCTTTCATCATTTTTGACATCTGGCGCTCAACGGTCATCTGCGACATACTCGTTCGCGTCTGAAGCAGATCCTCTGCCAAAGCTGTATAATCCATATCATATTCTCCTAACGGAATTAGCTTTCTATGTTAGCAATTATAGTCGTCTTCCTCTCACTTGTCAATGTTACGTTTGTAAACAAATTTTGAATCTGTAAATCGTAACTATTGTCTCATTCCGTAGCCGATAAACCTTGCAATATTTTGATTGCGTGCTATAATAGTTCTAAATAGAACTTTTTTGGAGGTGATGGTGTGCTTTTCTGGGAAAATCAAAAAGTCATACACACGTTTTATATCCAGTGTACAAAACCTGTCTGTGCTGCATATGGCCTGACACAGATGGAATTTGATATTCTCATGTTTCTCCACAATAACCCGCAGCATGACACTGCTTCAGACATCGTAAAATTGCGAATGCTGACAAAATCTCACGTTTCTTCTGCGCTGAAATCGTTGGAAAACAAGCGGTATATCACAAAATCCTATCAAAACGGCAATCGAAAGACTGTTCATCTGGCCATAACAGAGGCGGCAGCAGACATCTTAAACGACGGTAAAACAGCACAAATGAAATTTGCACAACAATTGTTCCGAGGATTTTCCAACGAAGAATTTGAATTCTGTAAAGCGCTGTTTTCCCGTATGTACACCAATGCCCGTGATAACATCCACCCGGAGGTTTAAAAATGGAACTCTTTATTAAAATTTTTGTTTGTTTTCTGGCTGGTGCCGGCGCCGGTATTGGCACTGGCTTTGCCGGAATGAGTGCAGCTGCTGTTATCAGCCCGATGCTGATTACTTTTCTGGGTATTCCTGCGTATACGGCGGTTGGCATTGCACTGGCAAGCGATGTTCTTGCAAGCGCAGTCAGCGCTTATACCTACAAGAAAAATAAAAATCTCGACATAAAAAACGGACTCATCATGATGGTGTTTGTATTGCTCTTTACGTTGGTCGGCAGCTTTGTCGCAAGCCTTGTGCCGAATGCAACGATGAGCAATTTTTCCGTCTTTATGACCATGCTGCTCGGCATTAAATTTATTGTAAAGCCAGTTATGACCACCAAAGAGGCCATGGAATCAATTCCGCAAAGAACCAGGATGGTGAAATCTGTCATTGGCGGCATCGTCATCGGTTTTATCTGTGGTTTTGTCGGTGCCGGCGGCGGCATGATGATGCTGCTTGTATTGACCACAATGCTTGGATATGAATTAAAATGTGCAGTCGGAACCAGTGTATTTGTGATGACCTTCACAGCGCTTACGGGATGTGTCAGCCATTTTGCAATCGGCGGAATGCCCGATGCTCTGACACTGATTTTGTGTGTTGCCTTTACTTTTGTTTGGGCAAGAATTGCAGCAACCATAGCCAACCAAGCGCAGCCAAAGGTGTTGAACCGTGTAACCGGTGTTGTATTGCTTTTGCTCGGTGTAGTCATCCTCGGCGTCAATTTCTTCTGACTGTTTGAAAGCAACATTGCCGATTGACTTCCCCGTACCGTTTTCGCCTGTACTTTCTGAAAAAGTACCAGAGCGCTTCCCTACTGTATTGCATTGGAGCGACTGTACGATCTGGCTCATCAGACTGCATCCTGCATTCATATGATAGTCATGGGCGCACAGCAATTTATCAGCACATCCCTTCTTTTTTCACTATTCTTGTAGCATTTTCGCTCACTTGAATAGGTAATGAGGACATTTTTCGAAGAAAATAGTCGATTCTTTGTTTCTTTTGCCCAAATAAAACAGAGCATGAATTCCAAAGTGAACAGCAGGTATCATCATTTTTTTCCGAATACCGCTCGTTTATAATGAGATTCAGAAAGTAACAGGATATCACAAAACATTCTGGAACGAGACAAGGAGGATCCCTATGACTTCGAGAGAAAGAGTAATTGCTGCGATCAACCACCAGCAGCCGGATCGTGTTCCGATTGACTTCGGCGCAACCGGTCAGACCGGTATCAATGTATGTGCAGAATGCTCAAAGAGAAATATGGCGATAAGCTCGTATTCTGGGGCGGCGGTGTAGATACGCAGCGGATGCTGCCGTACGGTACGCCGGAAGAAGTTGCTGCGCAGGTAAAGGAGCGCATTGATATCCTGTCCAAGGGCGGCGGCTATGTCTTCAACACCATCCACAACATTGTCGGTGATACGCCGGCTGAAAACATCTGGGCAGCTTTCAAGGCAGCGCATGAATATAACGCCGAGCATTTCGGTTGAGTTCTTCTGCCTCTGGCTCCCTATATCAGAAATATGATGAATTGCCCCCCGGTAACTCCGGGGGGGGGTTGCTATATTTCCACAGCGATGCATACCGCAATATCTTTCCGCAAAAACTGTTCCAGAGGTGATTGTGATGAAACTGGAACTTCCCCTGGGTTTCGGGATGGCACTGGCGCAGAATGAAGCTGCTATGAAAAAATTTGAATCACTGACGGAATCAGAGAAGCTGGCGGTTCTTCAGAAAACACACAGCGTCCGTTCCAAACAGGAAATGCAACAGCTGGTGTCCAGTTTGGATGCACAGAGTGCGGTCGAATAAGATGCCCTCCCCGCGGCATACTATTTCCGGGGGTGATGATATGGCAAAGCAAACCGACAGGCCGGATCGGACAGATGATCTGCGCCTGAATCCAGAGCAGCGCCTGTGTGCCAAATTTGATGCAGTCAGTATTGCGAACTTCCCTGTCGCTTTGAGAGAAGAGATGGGTGTGCGTGTGCTGGATAACTGTGCAGAGGAGCATATCATGTAGCTCCCGCCGCCTTCTGGCGGCTACATAACTCCTCTGTAACATTGCGGCTTGCTGCGACATAATCTGATGTATAGGGGGTCGATGGTATGACGACCATGATCGCAACTGTGCGGGAGGTTCGTCCGAACAATTTACTGGTTCGTGACCGCCGCACATCACAGGAAGTCCTTGTTCACACATCTTTTGCACGCAGGTTCCGCCCCGGTGATGTAGTGCACGTTCTGTTCAGCGGTGCAATGACTATGAGCATTCCGCCGCAGATCACTGCAATGCACATTTTCAAAGTTGGCACCTGCCGATGCTGACCACAGATAAATAGCAGCCCGGCAGCCGGATTGGTCGCCGGGCTTTGCTTATGGGCTTTTGCCATCGCTGTTTGCCAAATTGATTTGCCAAATCAGCTCTGATATGATAAAATTATTCTGTTATGTTGAGGCTCTTCCATCAGAGAAGAGCCTTATCATATCTGTAAACTGATTTTTGCTTTGGGATTGCCTGAGACATATCTGAAACATACAGATAATGTCTGGCAAAACATGAGATTTATTTGTGCAGGGAGGAATTTCTATGCAGGACAATCGAATGCATCTGACACCGCGCCTGCGCATGATTATGGAGCAGGTGCCGCAGGGTGCGCGGCTTGCCGATATTGGCACGGATCATGCACTTATCCCGGCAGCACTGCTGCGCAGAAAGCGCATTGTATCTGCCATTGCGTCAGATATCCGAACAGGTCCGTTGGAAAGCGCCGCCCGCACAGCTGAACAATTTGGCTTTGAAAACGAAATTTCACTGCGGCTCGGTGCAGGATTATGTACAGTCACACCAAAGGAAGCCGATACCATTGTCATCGCCGGCATGGGCGGCGAAACCATTGCGCAGATTCTTGAAGAGGATCCGTGGGCGCTGGACGGTGAGCATTTGTTGCTCTTGCAGGCCATGACCGCACAGGCGCAGCTGCGACAGTATCTGGCGGCGCACGGAGGTATCATACAAAAGGAATCGCTGTGCCGGGAAGGAAAACGCATGTATACTGTAATGACCGTGCGCGGCGGCGGAGAATGCATGGAAAAAACACTGTCCGATTGTTGTATTTCGGATGCACTGTTGTGCGATCCCCTTGCGGCAGATTATCTGGCGCGTCTGCTCAGCCGGGAGGAAAAAATCTGTGCCTCGCTCGAAGCGGCACAACATCAAAAACCGGATGAGCTGGCACTACACCGCGGCAATGTCCGTGTATTGTCCGGCGAATTGGAGCAACTGGAAAAGGAGTGACAGATATGATTCAGGTAAAACAGGTATTGCAGTGTCTGGAACAGGCGGCACCGTATGAACTGGCGGAGAGCTGGGACAACGTCGGCCTGCTGGTCGGTGACCCGGAGGCACAGGTGGAAGGTGTGTTGTGTGCACTGGATATCACGGAAGCGGTTGTTGAAGAAGCTGCGGAGCGCGGCTGCAATCTGATTGTGGCACATCATCCGGTGATTTTCACTTCCGTCAGTCGTGTTACATCGGATACCGTGACCGGAAAAATTCTGATCTCGATGATTCGGAAAGGTATTTCCGGCATCTGCATGCATACCAATATGGACTGTGCGTCAGCAGGTGTCAATGATCTGCTCGCCGCGTCGCTCGGCCTGACCGATGTAGAAAATATGGAGGCGGGCGAAGGCGGAAATCTCGGCAGGGTCGGAAATTTGCCGCGCGACATGACGTTGGAGGAATTTGCAAAGCATGTGAAGCTTTCACTCGGTGCGGGCGGCGTGCGTGTTGCAGATGGCGGCAAACCGGTACGCCGTGTGGCAGTCGGCGGCGGCGCCTGCGGCAAGCTGATGGACTTCGCCGTGCGAAAAGGTGCAGATACCTTTGTCATTGGCGATTGCAGCTATGATATCATGATGAAAGCGCATGATATCGGGCTGAACTTGCTGGATGCAGGACATTTTCCGACGGAAAATCCGGTTGCCCGTGGCTTCCGTGATCTGATCGCGGAACAGTTTCCCAACCTTACGGTTGAGGTCTCTGATGTCCACTGCGACTGTATTTCATTTTATTAAATAAAAAAATAAGGAGTACTTCCCTATGCCATTAGATGCTGTGTGTCTGCTGGCCACTGTACGCGAAATCAGCACGCGCATGGCCGGTGGTCGAATTGATAAAATCTATCAGCCGGAGCGCGATGAGCTTGTGCTGTCTGTCCGACTGATGCGGGGCGGTGTCAAACTGCTGCTGTCTGTAGGTGCCGGAGCACCCCGGATGCATTTCATTGAAACCGGACGCGAAAACCCCGCTGCTCCCCCGATGTTCTGCATGCTGCTGCGCAAGCACCTGCAAGGCGCAAAAATTGTTTCTGTTACCTCTCCTGATATGGAACGCATGGCAATCATTGAGTGCGATACCGTAGACGAAATGGGTATACCGAGCAAAAAATATCTCGCCGTCGAGATGATGGGCAAATATTCCAACATTATCCTCTACGGTGAAGACGGACGCATTCTGGATGCCATTAAGCGTGTCGATGGCGATACTTCCGGCAAACGGCAGGTTCTGCCCGGATTATTTTACCGCATGCCGCCCCCGCAGGACAAAGTGAACCTGCTCGAGGTGTCTCAGGCAGGCATTGCCGCAGCAATCAAAAACGCGGATGATGATACGGCGGCAGACCGCTGGCTGCTCAGCCATTTCAAAGGACTGTCTCCCCTGCTCTGTCGTGAGTTGGCCTGCCGTGCCTGCGGCGAAACAGCCAAACCAATGTGTGACCTCACGGACGGCGAACGCAGCAGTCTTGCCGATGTGCTCGCAGATTTTGTCCAGATGATTGAGGACAACCGCATGAAACCATATCTGCTCACCCATGCGGAAGACGGCAGTGTCTTTGATTTCACTGTCATGCCAGTCACGCAATACGGCGATCTGATGCACAATCAACAGACGGATAGCTTTTCCCAGCTCCTCGCAGAATTCTACGAGAAAAAGAGCAGTATGGAACATATCCGTCGCCGTGCGCAGAATATGACCCACACGATACAAAATGCACGTGATCGCATGCGCCGCAAGCTGGCGGCGCAGCGGCAGGAGCTGAGCCGTTCGCAGAACCGCGACAAATACAAGCGCCGTGGCGATCTGATTACAGCGAATTTGTATCAGATTGAACCGGGTGCGCGCAAGGTACGCGTCATTGATTATTATGATCCGGCGTGCCCAGAGGTGGAACTGGATCTGGATATCCGCCTCTCTCCCCAGCAGAACGCACAAAAGCAGTTCAAACTGTATACCAAGGCGAAAAATGCCGAAGAAAAACTGACGGAGCAGATTGCGCAGGGCAAACAGGAGCTGGCTTATCTGGACAGCGTTCTGGAGTCCATTTCAGAAGCGGAAAATCTCACCGATTTGGCACAGATCAATGAGGAGCTCGTGAACACCGGCTATCTTTCCGCCAAGCAGGACAAGAAAAAACGCCGTCGTGCCAAGCCGGTACAGGGCAAGCCGTTTCATTACAGGACGAGTGATGGTTTCGATGTATTTGCCGGAAAGAATAACACACAAAACGATCTTCTGACATTAAAAACGGCATTTAAGAGCGACATGTGGTTCCATACACAGAAAATCCATGGTTCCCATGTCATCCTTGTCTGTGACGGGCGTGATCCCACCAATGAAGCGATGACAGAAGCAGCTGAAATTGCCGCCTGGCATTCGCAGGCGCGCGGTTCGGCACAGATCCCTGTAGATTATTCCCAGGTGCGCAACATCAAAAAGCCAAATGGTGCCAAGCCCGGCATGGTCATTTATCATGTCTATCAGACCGCTTTTGTCACACCAGATGAAAAGAAAATCGAAAAAATGCGTATCGAATGAGAAAATATCTTGTCGTTTGTGCTATTCTATGGCATAATTAAAAGAATAAATCTTATTGAGCGCAATGTGCATGCACATGCCAGTTCACGAAAGGAAAAAGGAGTATATTCGGATGAAGAATCATCAGTATGTTCTGATTATTGACTTCGGCGGACAGTATAATCAGTTGATTGCCCGCCGTGTGCGCGAAAACAATGTATATTGTGAGGTCAAGCCATATACAACCCCGTTGGAGGAATTAAAGGCGCTGAACCCAATTGGCATTATCTTTACCGGTGGACCGAACAGCGTATATCTGGAGGAATCTCCCCACATTTCCAAGGAAATTTTTGAATGGGGTGTCCCGGTTCTTGGTATCTGCTATGGCTGTCAGCTGATGGCCTATACACTGGGCGGCGAAGTCACACCGGCACAGGATGATTCCGCCCGTGAATACGGCAAAACCAAGACCTATTACAACACGGACTGCAAACTGTTCCAGGGTCTGCCGGAAGAGGGCATCTCCTGGATGAGTCACAGCGATTATATGGCACGTGTACCGGAAGGCTTTGCACTGGTTGCACATTCCGATGCCTGTCCGAACGTCGCAATTGCTGATGAATCGCGTGGTTTCTATGGCGTACAGTATCATCCGGAGGTCAACCATACCGAGCACGGTCAGGATATGCTGCACAACTTCCTGTATAATGTCTGCGGCGCAGTCGGTGACTGGACGATGGAGGACTACTGCAAAACTGCAATTGCCGCTGTCCGCGAGCAGGTTGGCGATGGCAAGGTACTGCTTGGTCTGTCCGGTGGTGTCGATTCTTCTGTTGCAGCTGCTCTGCTGGCAGAAGCGGTCGGCAACCAGCTGACCTGTGTCTTTGTTGACCACGGCCTGATGCGCAAAAATGAAGGCGACGAGGTCGAAGCCGCTTTCAAAAAGTGGGATATCAATTTTGTCCGCGCAGATGCGGAACAGCGCTTCCTCGACAAGCTGGCGGGTGTCACGGAACCGGAGAAAAAGCGCAAGATCATCGGCGCAGAATTTATCCGTGTCTTTGAGGAAGAATCCAGCAAGGTCGGTCAGGTTGATTTTCTGGTACAGGGCACTATTTACCCGGATGTCATTGAATCCGGCAAGGGCGATGCGGCTGTAATCAAGAGCCATCACAACGTCGGCGGCCTGCCGGACGATGTTCAGTTCCAGATTATTGAACCGCTCCGCATGCTGTTTAAGGATGAAGTTCGCCAGCTCGGCCGTGAGCTTGGTCTGCCGGAATATCTTGTCATGCGCCAGCCGTTCCCGGGCCCGGGTCTTGCAATCCGTATTATCGGTGAAATTACCAAGGAAAAGGCAGACATTCTGCGCGATGCAGATGCCATCTTCCGCGAAGAAATTGCCAATGCCGGTCTTCAGTATTCCATCAATCAGTATTTTGCGGTTCTGACCAACATGCGTTCTGTCGGCGTTATGGGTGATGCAAGAACCTATGACTATACGCTCGCACTGCGCGGTGTCACGACAACCGATTTCATGACCGCAGACTGGGCAAGAATCCCATATGAGGTACTGGACAAGGCATCGAGCCGCATTGTCAACGAGGTTGCCGGTATCAACCGCATTGTGTACGATATCACGTCCAAGCCGCCGGCAACCATTGAGTGGGAATAATTGCATAACTGAATTTATCGACCAATAAGTTCTAAAACAACCCTATTTCGCTTGAAACAATTGCTTTCTAACGAAATAGGGTTGATTTTTTTTGCTACACAAAATTGACTCATCCAAGTGTTGGCTAAAAAGAATGATAAGAGCACATACTGTTCCTGAGGTGATTTTATGGCAAAGCAAGGGATGAAACGTCCGGAGCGGACGCACACGCAACGCAGAAATGATGCGACACCGGTACCGGAGCTTCAGGGAAAAGCCAAGACTGGAAAAAGCAAAGCAAACCCCATCATTTCAGGGACTGTTCCCCCGTCACAAAAGGTATTCCACGCGCATCCGCACACAGCGGAAAAGCCAATCTCTGACATTTATTCTGTCATAGACAACGATCTTGCACGGGATAATCTGGAAAATGATATTCCGGAACCGGATCTTCCGTGACGTTCTGCTGAAAAGATGAGCCCTGAGATACAAATGCATCTCAGGGCCTTTTATGCATGATATTTGATATCAGAAATTAAAAGCTTGCGATATATTGTTAAAAGCAGCCTGACAGATAGTCTAATCAGTAATTTTCCTTGCGGACCTCAAAATAGCTCTGCGCATGTGCACAGACCGGACAGACTTCCGGTGCTTCCATGCCGACGACCAGATGGCCGCAGACGCGGCATTCCCACATTGTCTGTCCGCTCTTCGCAAAGACCTGCTTCATTTCTACGTTGTTCAACAGCTTGCGATAGCGCTCTTCATGTGCTTTTTCAATCGCACCGACACGGCGGAACTTTTCAGCCATTTCCGGGAAACCTTCTTCGTCAGCTTCCTTCGCCATACGGTCATACATATCCGTCCACTCGTAATTTTCGCCTTCTGCGGCAGCCAGAAGATTTGCAGACGTGCCACCGATACCGCCCAGAGCCTCGAACCACATCCGTGCATGCTCCTGCTCATTGCGGGCTGTCTTCAGGAACAGCTCTGCCAGCTGCTCATATCCTTCGTGCTGTGCGACTGCGGTAAAGAATGTATATTTATTGCGCGCCTGACTCTCGCCGGAAAACGCTTCTTCGAGATTTTTTTCCGTTTTGGTTCCGGCATACTTACTGCGGCTGTCTGACTTCTCGTCTTCTACCGGAACGAAAGCAGATGCCGGCTGTTTACAGCGCGGGCAGGTAAAGTCCTGCGTCATCGGGCCCTCATGAATATATCCACAAACAGTACATCTCCATTTTTCCATTGTCTGATTCCTCCAAATCTGTAAAAATAAAAACAGCGAGTAGCAATTCAACTGGATTTACGCAGTTACGCTACACGCTGTTTTTATTATATTACCAAATTTGCGTAGTTTTGTCAAACTTTTTTGTGTAAAACTTACATAAAAAGAAGGGCGACCCAATACTGCGCCGCCCTTCCGGTTTCGATTTGAAAATTAAGCCTTGCTTGCAAGGTAGTTGTTGATCTCCGTTACCAGCTCGTCCGCATTGGTGCCATGAACCATGCAGGCTTCCTCAATACTTTCACCCTGAGAATGCGGGCAGCCGAGGCAGTGCATGCCGATGTTGATAAAGAACTGGGCGGTATTGATATCAATTGCGAGAACCTCGCCGATCGTGGTCTGTTTGGAAATTGCAGCCATGGAAAATGACCTCCTGTGTTTTAGAAATAGATTACTTTAGTATTATACTGTCTCTCCGGATGTTTTTCAATACGCTGCAACTGAAAAACCAGAAAATCAGTCGGAAATTTTTATAAATTTCCAGCTGATTTTCTCACATATTTTTTTGATATTACTAATTTCATAAAAAAGCGTCCATCGATCAACGATAGACGCTTTTCGTTCTTATCTGTCTAATCAGCCCTCTGCCTTCATCTTGGCAAAGCACTCGCTGCAATAAACTGGGCGGTCGTTCTTCGGCTGAAACGGGATTTTTGCCTCTCCGCCGCATGCCGCACAGGTTGCGGTGAAATATTCACGCGGTGCCTTGGCTGCGTTCTTTCTCTTGTCGCGGCAAGCCTTGCAGCGCTGCGGCTCGTTCTGGAAACCACGCTCTGCGTAAAAAGCCTGTTCTCCGGCAGAAAAAACGAATTCCTGACCGCATTCCTTGCATACCAATGTCTTATCCTGATACATCATGATACCTCTCTGTGACTTGTCCTCCGCGTTCGCGGAAAGACTGAATTTTATTGCGCACAGGACGTTACCTGTGTTCGCCCAAAAATGTTGCGGCCTTCCGCCGGATGCGCTGGATTGCGTTGTCCACCGACTTTACGGGTTTGCCGACTTCTGCAGCCATTTCTTCATAGGAACAGCCGTCCAAATACAATGCGAGAACCCTGGCTTCGAACGCAGACAACAGAGACATCAGTTTCTGCTGTCTTTCCCGGTGCTCCTCCGCGCCGATGACCAGATAAGCCGGATCAGCAGCCGCGTGCGCCGTTTCAGTATTTTCGTCAAAAAGAGGGGTTTTTGCAATGCTCTCCGAATGATTGAGCGGTTCATGCTTGGCAGCGGAAGCCGCACTGACGGCGGAATAGATACGGCGCATAATACACATGCGCGCAAACGCCTCAAACGGCACGCCGCGTTCGGATGAAAATGCGCGCACCGCCTTGAGCAGACCGAGCATGCCCTCCTGAATCAGGTCTTCCCCGTCGCCTCCTGCCAGAAAATATGGACGGGAACAGGCCTTGACCACGCTGAAATAGCGTTCAACCAGCAGTTCTTCCGCAGTGCGGTCTCCCTGCTGTGCCAGCGCGCACAACTGTTCATCCGAGTAGTCTTCCATTGTGAGAGTTTCATTGCTATACATCATATTGCTTTGATTATACCCCATCGTTAACAATTTGTCAATAATATTTGTTCACTTTATCGACACAAAGCGAAATATACTCATATTTTTTGTGCGTTTCCGCCAAATGCCGTGTCTTATTTTATGCAGATACAAAAGAGAGGATACATTTCTGCATCCTCTCTGCACAAAATTGTGATCAAACAATAGACTCTATTACCTTTGCAACTGCTTCAGCGGCATTGTGTACCCGGGTTTTGTCCATGCCCTCGACCATGACGCGAACCAGAGGTTCGGTACCGGACGGACGAACCAGAATGCGGCCTTCGCCAAGACCCTGCTTCTCCTTCTCAATGGCCTCCTGAACCTCTGGGCGGTCAGAGATCGAATATTTGAGCGCCGTTGGAACCTGTACGTTAATCATGATCTGCGGCCACGGAACAACCTCAGATGCGATCTCAGACGCACGCTTACCGCTGTCCTTGAGCATTTTGAGGAACTGGATGGCGGTCAGTTCACCGTCACCAGTGGTGGCATATTCGAGGAAGATGATATGACCCGACTGTTCACCGCCCAGGATGTAACCGTTTTCCAGCATCTTCTCAAGCACATAGCGGTCACCGACATCTGAGCAGACGATTTCCATGCCGCGTTCCCGGGCATACGCATGCAGGCCCATATTGGACAGGATGGTTGCAACGAAAGCATTGCCGCGCAGTTTGTGCTGCTTTTTGAGTTCTGCTGCACAAACCGCCATAATACGGTCACCATCCAGCTTCTCACCCTTGTCGTCGACAATCAGGCAGCGGTCTGCGTCGCCGTCGAAAGCAATACCAACGTCATAGCCGCCCTGACGGACAAGCTCCTGCAACGCTTCCAGATGCGTTGAACCGCAGCGATCGTTGATATTGCAGCCATCCGGCTCATAATAGCGGATGGAAGCATCGAGATTCAGCTTGCGGAACAGACGGGATGCCGTTGCGGACGAAGCGCCGTTTGCACAGTCGACAACGACACGCAGACCCGACAGATCTCCATTGATGGTCTCGGCGAGATAGTCGGTGTATTCTTCTACCGGATCAATCTCCGATTTGATGACATGACCGATCTGTTCATGCGTCGCACGCGGCAGGTTTTCCACGTGATCGATGTACTCTTCAATGCGGGCCTCCAGTTCGTCGGAGAGCTTGTAGCCACTGCCTGCGAAGATTTTAATGCCGTTGTGTTCATACGGATTGTGCGAGGCGGAAATGACAATGCCTGCATCTGCCTTATGCTTGATGGTCAGATACGCAACAGCAGGCGTCGGAATGACGCCAAGCGACTCGACATCGGTGCCGGACGAGCAAATGCCGGCAATCAGCGCGGCTTCCAGCATATCGGAGGAAATGCGGGTATCCTTGCCGATCAGAATTTTGGTGCGGTGGTTGGTCTGCTGTGCCAATGCATATGCAACGGCGCGCCCGACCTTAAATGCCAGATGTGCGTCCAATTCGACATTGACGACACCGCGAATGCCATCTGTTCCAAAATACTTGCCCATGTTCATAACTCCTTCTATCTGATAAAATACTGTGCCGAATATAAAAACATATCGCACAATGTGAATTTTCTGTTTAATCGGTAAACCGCAGCTGATCCGGTGTCAGCGGCGTGTTCGGCCGGATGTCGAGATGATCGTAAGCCAACGCTGTGACACAGCGCCCGCGCGGGGTGCGGTTCAGAAAACCGATCTGCATCAGATATGGCTCGTATACATCCTCCAACGTGACAGCTTCCTCGCCAATCGTTGCTGCAAGCGTTTCCAGCCCAACGGGGCCGCCGCCGAATGTGGTCATGATACTGCGCAGCATGCGGCGGTCAATCGAATCCAGTCCAAGCTCGTCGATTTCCAGCGCACGCAGCGCGGTATCTGCCGCCTTCTGTGTGATTACACCGTCAAATTGTACCTGTGCAAAGTCACGCACACGACGGAGCAGACGGTTTGCAATACGCGGCGTGCCGCGCGAACGGCGCGCAATTTCATACGTACCTGCCGGATCGGCTTCGACCTGTAAAATATCTGCTGAGCGCGAAACAATCATTTGCAGCTCTTCCGGCGAATACAGCTCCAGCCGAAGCATGACGCCAAAGCGGTCACGCAGCGGTGAGGTCATTTGACCTGCACGCGTGGTCGCACCGATCAGCGTAAATTTCGGCAGGTCAAGACGAATGGAACGTGCGGACGGCCCTTTGCCAATGATAATATCCAGCGCATAATCCTCCATCGCAGGATATAAAATCTCCTCCACGCTTCGATTAAGACGGTGGATTTCATCGATAAACAAAATATCATTTTCGCTGAGATTGGTCAGCAGCGCTGCCAGATCCCCTGCCTTTTCAATTGCCGGGCCGCTGGTGACACGGATGTTGACATCCATCTCGTTTGCAATAATGCCTGCCAGCGTGGTTTTGCCAAGACCCGGCGGGCCGTACAGCAGCACATGGTCGAGAGGTTCACCGCGGCGGCGGGCCGCTTCGATAAACACCGACAGGTTATCCTTTGCCTTGGTCTGTCCGATGTATTCCGCCATCGTTTTTGGACGGAGGGACGGTTCACTTTCATCCTCCGGCGTCTGTGATGACGTCACGATACGGTCAGAAAAATTATCGTCAAATTCAATACTCATAGGGTTGTTTCCTCAGTTACTGCGCCGCCAGCTTTTTCAGGCAGGCGCGAATGAGATCCTCTGCGGACAAATCGTCAGAAACCGGCAGCCCTTCCATCGCCTGCATGGCTTCTGCCTGGGAATAGCCGAGCACCATAAGCGCGGAAACCGCCTCGCTCACAGCATTTGCCGTGCCTTCCGGCGCCGCAGCAGCCGTCATGACGAGACCGGAGCCTGCACCAATGTTCTCCTGTTCCTTGGCAAGCTTGTCCTTGAGTTCCAGACAGATGCGCTGTGCGATTTTCTTGCCGATGCCGGGTGCGCGTGTCAGAAATTTGGTATCTCCTGTAATAATAGACAGCGCAAGCTGGCTCGGGGGCGCACTGCTCAGAATGGCAAGTGCAGCCTTCGGGCCTACGCCGGAAACACCAAGCAGCATTTTAAAACAATTGAGCTCTTCCATTTCGGCAAAACCGTACAGGTCACAGGCGCTCTCCCGCACGCTCAGATAGGTATATAAGCGCGCTTTTTTGCCGCATTGCAATGCGGCGCACGTATTCTGCGATGTCCTGCACGCATAGCCGACGCCGCCGCAATCGATGACGGCAAGCTCCTGCTCAATCAGCGCAACTGTGCCTTCCACATAATAAAACAAAGATGACTCCTTTTCCGTTCCGAGGGGTAGGGCTGTTACAGCCCCAGTTTCTGCCTGGTCAGCTGAGAACCGGCGGCATGTGCATGACAAATGGCCAGCGCAAGCGCGTCAGCAGCATCATCCGGGCGCGGCATGCGCGGCAGCTTCAGCATGACGCGCGTCATCTCCATCACCTGGCGCTTTTCGGCACGCCCATAGCCGACGACGGACTGCTTGACCTCCGAGGGCGTATATTCTGCCGGCGCAATGCCTCTCTGTGCACAGGCAAGCAGAATCACCCCTCGGGCATGACCGACCTGAATGCCGGTCGTGATATTGGTATTAAAAAACAGCTCCTCCACTGCAACCGCATCCGGATGGAATGTGTCCAGAAGAGTCAGCATATCGTCATAAATTTCTTTCAGCCGCAGATGCAGCGGGATGCCGGCGGGTGTGGTAATCGCACCGTGGCGGATATGCGTGAACTGTGCGCGTTCATACTGCACGACGCCATAACCGACAGTGGCATAGCCCGGGTCAATCCCCAGAATAATCATATATCCCTCCTGCTTCCGCATGCTGTACCATTAGTGTACCACAACTTGCCCGATATCACAAGAAATTCCCGCTTCTGCCGCCGGAAAAAGTGCAGATTGCACATTACACACCGTACCCGGCGCGGCGGATGCGCTCAGCAGCGAGCAGGATGCCTGCCTTGCCGGAAGGATATGTCAGACCGCCCTGCATATAGCAGACATATGGCTCGCGCATCGGCGCATCCGCAGACAGTTCAATGGACGCGCCCTGTACAAATGCGCCGGCTGCCATAATAACCGGATCATCGTAACCCGGCATATCCCACGGAACCGGCGTCACGTAGGAATCAACCGGTGCGCCGGCCTGAATGCCCTCGCAGAATTTGCACAGCGGCTCAGGTGCGCCGAACGCAATTGTCTGGATAATATCATGTCTGGTCTCTTCCGGCAGCGGATGCACCTCAAAGCCCATCATCTGCATGACTTTAGCACAGAAAATTGCGGTCTTGAGCGCCTGTGCAGTTGTATGCGGTGCAAGGAACAGGCCCTGATACAACAGACGATTCTGCCCCATTGTGCAGCCGCACTCGCCGCCGATACCCGGTGCAGTCAAACGGTAGGACGCGTTTTCAATGAGATCCTTTCTGCCTGCGATATAGCCGCCCGTCGGCGCAAGTCCGCCGCCCGGATTCTTAATCAAGGAACCGGCAATGATGTCTGCACCGACCTGAGTTGGCTCAATTTCTTCGACAAATTCGCCATAGCAGTTGTCGACCATGATGACAGCGTTCGGATTTGCCGCACGGACTGCCGAGCAGACCTCTCCGATCTGCTCACAGGACAATGTCTCACGCACGGCATATCCCTTACTGCGCTGGATAAAGACCAGTTTGACGTCGGGGGCTGTGGCTGCTTCCACAATGGCCGGGATGTCCGGCAGACCATACTTCATCTCCACTTGGCGATAGCCGATGCCGTACTGCTTCATGCTGCCTGCCATGTCACCGGTAATGGTATTCATCAACGTGTCATATGCCGGTCCGGTCGCGGACAGCACGACATCTCCGGTTTTGACAGCGGAAAACATCGCGCAGCACAGCGCATGCGTGCCGTTGACAAAGCCAATGCGCACCAGAGCCGCCTCTGTTCCGAAAATATCGGCATAAATTTTGTCGAGCGTATCGCGGCCTTGATCGTCATAGCCATAACCGGTCGTACCTGCAAACATACTCTCGCCGACACGATTTTTGGAAAATGCTGCGAGAACCTTTTCCGTATTGCGCTCACTGATCTCATCAATGCGGTCAAACAGAGGGCGAATGGCTTTTTCTGCGTCGCATCCAAGCTGACGCACTTCGGGTGAAATATCCAAATAATTCATAATTTCTTCTCCATCATCTGATGCGGGCATCCTTCGTCGTCATAGCATTCGCCAAACGGCTGGAACCCGTTTTTTTCATAAAATTTCATTGCACGGCACTGTGCACCGAGCACCAAACGCTGCGCGCCCAGTGCGCGTGCCTTTTCGCAGCACGCCGTCAAAAGCGCCGATCCGCTTCCGCCTCCGCGCTCCTCACGGAGTACTGCCACACGCCCGATATGCATGTTGTGATTGCTTCCATCGGAAAACAGACGCGCCGTGCCAATTGCCTTGCCATTCCGACGGAGCAGCAGATGGTAGCTCTGCCCGTCCAGCTCGTCGAATTCACTGCAAAAGCCCTGTTCCTGCATAAATACCGCTTCGCGGATATGCGCCGCCTCCGGCGGAAGCTCACCATACCTGCTCCAGATACAATCCATAAAAATCCTCCCGGTTCCGTCAAAAAGGACGGCGCATTGCTGCAATCCGTCCTTTTTTGTTATTCAGTATCCTCTGGCAACAGGGATGTACCGTCCGGCATGACAAACAGCGATGCAGACGGCTGTTCCTGCTCCATCTCATCGACGACTACACTGCGCACAAGCTCACTGCCGCGCGTATAATCCGCCTGAATCAGCAAGCCACTGACCGCTGAAATCCAATAGGTCAGACTGTAGCCGGTTTCCGCATCCGTGACCGTTGCATAAATACATGACACACCGCCAACTGTACGCAGACCTGCCTCCGTGATTTCCTGCGGGTCTTCCGCAACCAATGTTTCATAGGTCGGAATCATGCTGAGATCATCGGATGTGACCGTGCCGGTTGCACCGGTGTATTGCGCAGAACCAGTACGCTGCCATGCAAAATAGCTGCCGCCTTTGACCGCTTCAAAGCGCTCAGCAGTGCCGTCTGCGTCATCATATTCCGTCAGACACACGCCGTCCCGCACATACTGCATCGCATGGATTTCCTTCCATGCACCGTTCCAGTACAGCGTATTGGTGACCGATGCAGAATACGACTCCGGCCGGGCGAGGCTTGCAACCACCTGCTGCACGTTTTCCTTTGTGATATCTGCACTTGTCAGTTGATACTGTGTCTGCTCGGTAATCACATCATGCACATCCGCGCCGCTTCCCTTCGGGAGTACAATGCCGGCGGAGCTGCTGCCCGGCAATGCCGCAGCGCAGAACACTGCGAGCGCGATTGCTGCAAGAAAAACCACCCACGCCGCACGGCGTGGCGTTATTTTTTTTACGGATTTATTAGGTGCATCCTGTGTTTCCGGTTGTTCCGTTGGTTTTTCTGTCATTTTCTGACGCTCCCGTTACGGACGGAATTCATCCGGCAGCTCGGAAATCTGTCCGAAATAATGCCGGATCATCTGCACAATGCGGCGCGAAGTCTGACCGTCACCGTACGGATTGACCGCATGTGCCATTTTCTGGTATTCCATGTTGTCATCCAGCAGCGTGCATGCCATCGAATAGATGGTCTCTTCTTCCACACCGGCGAGACGAACGGTACCTGCCTCAATGGCCTCCGGCCGTTCGGTTTCACGGCGCAGGACGAGTACTGGCTTGCCCAGACTGGGCGCCTCTTCCTGCAATCCGCCGGAATCGGTCATCACCATATAGCTGCGTCCCATCAGATTGTGCATCTCATCGACCGAAAGCGGCTCGATCAGATGGATGCGTGCGTGACCGGACAGATAGTTTGCCGCAGTTTCACGCACATATGGGCTGAGATGCACTGGATAGACGATATCAATATCCTCATAGGCGTCTGCAAGGCGGCGCAGCGCGCGCATGATATTTTCCATCGGCTCGCCGTAATTTTCGCGGCGGTGCGCCGTGACCAGAATCACGCGGCGGTTTTGATAATCCAAATGCTCCAGTGTTTCATCGCGAAAACGGAAGGACGGATTGACCGTCGAATGGATGGCATCGACGACGGTGTTGCCGCATACAATAACGCCGTCCGTAATGCCCTCTGCCGCCAGATTTCTGCGATTGCGTTCGGTCGGGGCAAAATGCAGGGTGGCAATCTGTCCGGTCAGCTTACGGTTCATCTCCTCCGGGAATGGGGAGTATTTATCAAACGTGCGCAGACCGGCCTCGACATGTCCGACCGGGATTTTGTGGTAAAATGCCGCAAGTGCACCCGCGAACGTCGTAGACGTATCGCCGTGGACCAGAACGATGTCCGGCTTTGCCTGCTCCAAAACTTCGTCCAGACCGGTGAGCGATTTCGTGGTGATCGTTGCAAGGGTCTGACGCGGCTGCATGATATCCAGATCATAGTCCGCCTTGAGGTGGAAAATATCCATGACCTGGTCGAGCATCTGCCGGTGCTGCGCCGTGACGCAGACAATCGACTCGACACCTTCTGTGCGCTCCAGCTCATGCACGAGCGGCGCCATCTTAATCGCCTCCGGCCGCGTGCCGAAAACGGTCATAACTTTGATTGTTTTCATTCTGTTTTCCTCCGCAGTCACGATTTCTGTTCCGGGAAATCCGTGTGTTGCTCTCGCTTCTGGAGTTCTTCCTGAAGCTGCTGCTCATGGCGGCGCATTTTCTGGCGTGAAGAGGACAGATATACGCCGCCGCCAATGACAATCGTGAGAATGACAACGGCAACCAGCACGATGGCGCGCAGCTCACCGGATGTTGTCAGGACCACTGCCAGCAAGCCAAGCACAGTTGCAATCGCATACAGGATTGCAACTGCCTGCTTCTGATTGAAACCCATGTCCATCAGGCGATGGTGTACATGTCCGCGATCCGGGGACAGCGGGCTGCGTCCGGACAGAACGCGGCGCAGGATGGCAAATGCCGTGTCGAAAATCGGCAGGCCGAGAATCAGGAACGGAACGGCAAATGAAATAATCGCATAGACCTTGAACATGCCCTGAATGGACAGCGTTGCCAGCATAAAGCCCAAAAAGGTGGAACCCGTATCGCCCATAAAGATGCTCGCCGGGTTGAGATTATACGGCATAAAGCCGACGCACGAGCCGGCAAGTGCGGCGAGAAGAATTGCAATTTCGATTTCGCCGATGAGCAGCGATACTGCCAGCATGGTCATGCAGGCAATCGCAGACACGCCAACCGCCAGACCGTCCAGACCATCAATCAGATTGACCGCATTGGTGATTGCAACAATCCAGATGATCGTAATCGGGATGGACAGCACGCCGAATTCAAGATATAAATTATCGCTCAACAGATTGGGGTTGGTAATCAACTCGATACGCAGATTGCCGAATACGACTGGAATGGCCGCTGCAACCAGCTGAATGCAAAACTTGAATTTTGCACCGAGTGCATTTCGGTCATCAAAAATACCGAGGACGACAATCACTGCCGATCCAAGGAAGATCGTCAGATTTTGCACACTTTTTTCGGCAAAAAGGATGCATACGACGACAAATGCGAGATAAATCGCAAGACCGCCCAGCCGCGGGATCGGCTTTTTGTGCATGCGGCGCGCATCCTTCGGGACGTCAATCGCACCGATGCGGTGCGCCAGGCGCTTGACCGGCGGTGTGAGGGCAAACGAAAGAATGCCCGCAGCAAAAAATGCGATCAGCACCCGGACGACAACCAGATATACTTCATCCATAACATACCTCTGAACCGATCAACTCGGTTACTTCAGAAACTCCTGCATGGCCTCGCCGATGCGTGCGCATGCGGTTTCGATCTGTTCCAGACTCGGCTTCGAGAAATTCATGCGGAAGCCATTGCATACGGCGCTCTCGTCGACAGAGAACGCATTGCCCGGAACACAGGCAACCTTTTTCTCCGTGATGAGCTGGCACAGCTTGAAGCTGTCATAGCCCTCCGGCAGTTCGCACCAAATGAACAGGCCGCCGTTCGGATGGGTATATGTCACGCGCTTGTCGAAATATTTCTCGCAGGCATTCAGCATCGCGTCACGCTTCTCTTTATGCAGCTTGCACATATCTGCAATATGCGCATCGAGATCGAAGCGCTCCAGGTATTTGGCAACCAGCATCTGGAAGTACAGGTTGGTATGTACATCGCTGACCTGCTTGCAGACGACCATGCGGTTAATAATCTCCTTGTTCGCAATGCAGTAACCGATACGCATGCCGGGAGACAGCACCTTGGAATAGGAACCCGCATAAACGACGCGGCCCTCGGTATCCATCGACTTGATGGTGGGAACCGGCTCACCCTCATAGCGCAGCTCGAAATACGGATTGTCCTCCAGAATCAGAACGTCGTACTTCTTTGCAAGCTCCAGCAGCTGACGGCGGCGCTCCAGCGACATGGTACGTCCGGTCGGGTTCTGGAAGGTCGGGATAACATAGATGAACTTAACACGCTCAGTGGTGGCAAGAACCTCCTCCAGCTTGTCCATACGCATGCCTTCGTCATCCATCGGAACACTCTTGAGGTTCGCGCCGAAGCTGCGGAACGCATTGAGTGCGCCGATAAAGCTCGGCCCCTCACAGATAATGGTGTCGCCCTTGTCAATCATCGTCTGGGTAAACAGGCTGATGGTCTGCTGGCCGCCAGTCGTGATAATCAGCTCATCGTCATCCGTGCCGATATTGTATTTTTCCCGCATGCGCTTTTTCGTCAGGTCGCGCAGCGGCTGATAGCCTTCGGTCATGCCATATTGCAGTGCTGCCGCAGCTTCATTTGCAAAAATCTCCGCACCAATCTCCGCCATTTCCTCTTTGGGCAGAGACGCTGCATCCGGCTCGCCCGCAGAAAGTGCAATGACCTTCGGATCTGCGAGGACCTTAAAAATTTCACGGATTGCAGACGGCTTCATTTCCGCAATATGGCTGGCAATTTTGTATTCCATAATCAATCTCTCCTATCATATATATCATCCGCTTCATTTCCGCTCACCGAAAATAAAACGTTCCTGGTTGATTTTATCACAATACAGCGTTTCTTGCAACCGCATGGATGGTTCTCCTGTGAATTTTTCAAGAACATTTCATGGTTTTCTGCCCACAATGCAGGCAAAAAGCAATGGGTTTCCCGCCGCCATGAACCAGATGTCTGTGATTCCGACATTCTTCCGGCTTCTTGATGGATTGTATCTGCAAAAGATGCAGTTTTTGCAAAAATTTAACGATTTGGTACTTCTGTCCAGTTCTATTTGTGGTATACTATCGAGGTAATGTTTTGTCTTATTTTCACGAAAGGAACCTTGAAGCATGATAGACACCATATTTCGCTTTCTTACTGAGCACATCAGCGCCTATGGCGCTGTATTTCTTGTATCGATGATTCCGCTCATCGAACTGCGTGGTTCGGTCATTGTCGGCACGGCCTTCGGCCTGCCATGGCTCAACGTACTCGCGCTGAGCATTGTCGGAAATCTAATTCCCATCCCGTTCATCCTGATATTCGGCGAAAAGCTGATCGCATGGCTCAAGACACTGCCGATGCTGTCACGCCTCACAAACTGGTACGAGGCGCGGCTGATGTCCAAGTCGACAACCATCCAGAAATATGCCTTTTACGGTCTGTGGGCATTTGTGGGCATTCCACTGCCGGGTACCGGCGCATGGTCAGGCTCACTGATTGCTGCCCTGCTCGATGTCCCGCCGAAAAAGGCCTTCGCTGCTGTTATCTGCGGCGTGCTGACTGCCGGTATTATCATGACCATCGGCTCGCGCGGCGTGGTCGGACTGTTCCAGCTGTTTGCATGAGGGAGACGCCATGACAGCAGCCATTACTTCCCTCGACTTTTCACTGTTATACTGGATTCAGGCGCACATGCGCAACGATTTTTTCGATGGCTTTTTCAAGCTGGTGACCCATCTGGGCGATGCAGGCATATTTTGGATTGCACTTGGCATTATCCTGCTTTGTTTCCCCAAAACGCGGCGCTGTGGAATCTGCATGCTCGTCTGTCTCGCCGTCACTGCGCTTCTTGGAGAAGGCCTTCTCAAGCATCTGTTCACAAGGGAACGCCCCTGTGTACAGCAGCCGATTGCAGATATGCTTCTGGCACTGCCGACCACATACTCCTTCCCGTCCGGACACTCCGCATCCTCGTTCACAGCTGCAACCGCGCTGTTCTTCCATGATCGAAGGGCGGGCATCGCCGCATACATCCTTGCGGCACTGATTGCATTTTCCCGTCTGTACTGTTATGTACACTTCCCCACCGATGTGCTCACAGGGATTGCACTTGGCTTGTGCGTCGGCATTGTCCTGACGCCGCGCCTCAGCAGCCGCCTGTTGACGTGCATACATCCCGATCCATCCGCGTGAGAGCGTTTCAGCGGCTCGCAGATGATAAAACTCAAATGATACGCAAAACGGCTTATCTGTACGTGCAGATAAGCCGTTTTTATCTGGCGGGGAAATTTTATCGCCAGATTCCTCTGTTTTTGCGGATTGCATAATACAGATCGTTTTCCATCGCCATAACCTCTGGCAGCGGAATGCTCTTAAATACCGGGCGTTTCATCTTGTATTTAATCCAGAAGAATGCATAGATCGCCAGGATGAGGAAGGTGACACCGGTTAATACCCAGATCTGCATGCGTTCGGTCGGGTCAGTAGAGATATTGAGGATCATATAGACGGTTCCTACGATGCCAATAATCTGGAGAGCGATACCCATGGGCGATTTAAACGACCGCGGTGCTTTCGGCAGACGCTTTCTCAGGATCAGGACATCAATGTGTGCGAGGATGTAGGAGACCATCCAGAACACGGAACCGACCAGAATCAGGAACGAAATCATATCGGACGAGCTGTCACTGAGTACGGCAAAGATCGCAATCGAAACGCTGATGAAAATAACGCCGACATACGGAACGTTGTGCTTGTTGGTCTTCGCAAAGACCTGCGGCATCATGTTCATCTTCGCCATGCCCTGACAGATGCTGGCGAGACCATTGACCGTGGAATTTTGCGTGCTGATGACTGCAAGTGCTGCAACCAGCGTCATCCAGGTCTTGCCTACACTGCCGAGCAGGTTTTCACCGTACAGCAGGTGCGGCGCGGCAGAATTGGCCAGGTCATCCCATGCCGTGTAATTGTGGAAGCCAAACACCATGATGGACTGCATCGCGCAAATTAAAATCAGACCGATAATCATGCCGAGCGGAACATTGCGCTTTGCGTTTTTTACATCCTTGGAGACCGGAATGACGTATTCTGCGCCGATGAACAGCCAGAACGCAACCGCCGTCATCGGGACGATTTCCGACAGATTGGACGCCATATAATATGGCTGATCGACCTGCGTACCGGTGCCCAGACCGAGCGCGCCGATGATACCCATGACAACCATGGAACCGACCAGCAGAAATGCGACGAGATTCTGAATCTTGGCGAACATATCGATGCCATACAGATTGGCAATCATGACGATAACTGACATAATCAGTGCATAGCCAACACTGGGAATCGGAAATGTAAACGTCTGTGCCATTGCATAGGAGAAAATCGATGCTTCAACGCCACAGGACAGCGTATTGCAGATCAGATAGCCGCCGACCATCGAAATCAGCGTCGGGAACGGCCCAATGCTGACCAGCGTGTACTGTGCCAGTCCACCGGTCGTGTTTGGCATCAGCGCGTTCAGCTCGGAAAGCGAGGCGACCGTCGTCATATTCAGCAGACACGCGATAATCATGGCGAAAATAAACACAACGCCGATGGTGCCTGCGCCCTGTCCGAGGGAAACCAGACAGCTGGTCGCAATGACCAGGCCGACAGAAATCGAAACGACACTGCCAAGGCCGAGTTTCTTTTCCATATTCACCGCCTCCTGTTATTTATGCAGTGCATCCGTGCCCTCATCGCCGGTTCTGACACGGATTGCATTGTCTATTTTATATACGAAAATCTTGCCGTCGCCAATGTGTCCGGTATACAGCTCCTGCTTGATTACCTCGACGATTTTCGTCACCTTTTCGGTCTCAACGACAATGCTGATGAGCTGCTTCGGGAGAAGCTCCATCTCCTCATTTTCCTCGACAGCGTATTCCAGAGAACCTTTTTCTACGCCACAGCCGAGTACCTGTGTTACTGTCATGCCGCCGACACCGCATTTGCTGAGCGCTGCCTTCAGGCCATTCATTTTTGCGATTTGGGTGATGACTTCAATTTTAGATAAACTCATGATGAAACCTCCTAGATTCTGCTCTCATCGACCGGAACCATAATGGACTGATACCGCTCCGGCGTGACGCCTGAAAAACTTTTGAAATCCTTTACCATGTGAGACTGGTCATAATAACCACATTCCAGCGCAGTCTGTTCCAGTGTAAGCGTCCTGCGGCGCATGAGATCGAGCGCATTTTGGAATCGCACAAAACGTTCAAACACTTTTGGAGATATTCCGTGGATACTGTTGAAGATCCGGCGGATATAGCATTCGGAATAGCCGGTTTCCTGTGCGAGCTCTTGTATCGTGACATTGCCCCGGCTCTCGTAAATCCGGCTGCGGAGATAAAATTCCAGCCGGTGTGCCGGATCCTGCTGCTCGGACTGTGCCGCAGCCTTGGATGCATACCACCGCAGGAAGCACAGCGCACGCTCCCGCGCATCCCGACAGGATGCAAGCCGTTCCACATAATCTTCGCCGAGTATTGCAGTGGTATCCAGCTCGATATCGGCGTTGACAACGTCTTTGATGGACAAGCCTGCCGGAAGCACGCACTCACCGGGCTGAAAGCGCACGCCGAAATGAAGGCGCTGCTCGTCAATCGGCCATTTTTTTACCTTGAGTACCGTACCGCCGATGACGGTACGGATATCATGTCCGCTGATGCTGAACAGGAGATCGACACTCCCGTCCGGGACGGCCTGTACATCGGGCGGCGTCCCACCATTGACGGTAAATTCGTAAAAATGCGAAATTCCCGCGTCTTCCACAACGATTTTTTTATATGTATCGGTATGCATGGCGAGAAACGGCTGTCTCGGTGTCAGCACATGGATCTGCTTCCTGCGCATAGCATCAGCTCCTTTAACAATTTATGCCATCGTCGGGGCATCCCACAGCGGGAGTGTCACGCCGATGTTCTTTTTGAGGGCATTGCGATAGACCGTAGCACCCCAGGCAATGTCCTCTACCGGCATGCCGCCAACCGAATAAATGATAATTTCATCATCATTCTTGCGACCCTCGGCCTTTCCGGTGATAATATCGGTGATATCGATGATCTCGTCGCGTGTAATCTTACCCAGATGCTTCAGATCAGTAAACTTGGTGCCGATAATCTGAAGCTGGTCATAGGTCGGATACGGATATTCCTCTTCCCAAGCCTCGTACAGCTTCCAGTTGTCCACAACCTTCTTGCAGCGGTTGACGAGAAAATCCTCCTCAAAGCGCGCCGCAGACGGCATGCTGATGAGCGCACCCTTTTTGATCCAGGATTCATCGATGTACGGGAATTCCGCTTCCTTATTGCCGACAGAGGTTGTCATGCTGATGATATCAGCATCGCGGACAGCTTCTTCAATCGTGTCGCAGATGACAATATTTTTGATCTGCGGATATTTTTCCTTAACAAAATCAACAAAGGAATTCAGCGAACGCTGGCCGCGTCCCTTGACTTTGACCGTATCAATGCCTGGACGAACACTCATGAATGCGGCGAGCGAGGTCTTTCCCATAACGCCCGGGCCAATTGCGGCGACTGTTTTGGCATCCTTACGCGCCAGATACTTCGCGCCGACACCTGGAATGCCGCCGGTGCGGTAGCAGCTCAGCAGGTTCGCGGACATCAGAGCGAGCGGTGCGCCGGTGTCCTTGTCGTTGAGCATCATCATCAGGATGGAGCGCGGCAGGCCCTTCTTCTTGTTTTCTACATTGGAGCCGTACCACTTCATGCCCGCCATCTGATATTTGCCGCCGAGGTATGCCGGCATTGCCATAAAACGGCGGTCGTCACCGTTTTTCGGCATGCCTGGGAACTGCGGATCATCCGGGAATGTGACCATGCAGCCGTGCGAATTGTGATTCTGTCCGCCCATCACATAGTCGCCGCGGTTGAGTGTCAGCAGCATATTCTCCATGACCTCAACGCATTCGTCCATGTTCATAACGCCTGCTTCGATCATGTCCTGTTCGCTCAGGTACTTGAAACTGATTTTGGTGTCCATTGAAAATCCTCCTGTCCGGACGATATACCGTATCACCAAAAAAGAGGCGTCAGCAGCTTTCTGCCGACGCCATTGTCACATACAGTATACCATACATTGTATCGCGTTGTCATGCCAATTACGGCATTTTTTTACATTTTCATTCAAAAACCATCGATTTCTCGCTTTGTCTACTGCTTTTTGAGGATAAACACAGGTAGAAATACGCAAAAATGCCCATGCATGTGCACAGGCATCCTTGACTGTTCGCAGCTTTCTGAACTGGCTATACTATACCACCGGTCCGCCTGTTTGTCTTGTAAAAATCGATACTCTGCCAGTCATCCCAGGCAGCTTTCGTAAATCTTTACAACATCCTCCGGCTGGAGATGATAATAGGAGCGTGTGGCAATGCCGCTGGTGCGCACCGCTTCTGCGGCCATTTCCTCAAATTTTTCCGGGCCAATGCCGACCTCACGCAGCGTGGACGGCAGGCCAAGCGACTGGAAAAATTCTTCCGTGCGGGCAATGCCCTGTTCTGCCGCCGCGCGGTCGTCCGGTTCGGTGATGCCCCAGACATTTCTCGCATACATCGCAAAACGCGCTTCGGTTCTGTCACACAGGACATAGCGCATCCATGCAGGCGTTACAATGGCAAGACCGACGCCGTGGGTGATGTCGTAATAGGCGCTCAGTTCGTGTTCCATCGCGTGGCATGACCATGCGCCGCCCTTGCCGACTGTCAGCAGATGGTTGAGGCCGATGGTGCTCGACCACATCAGATTGGAACGCGCTTCATAATTGTCCGGCTCTGCCAACGCAATCGGTGCATAATGGATGCAGGTCTTGAGCACGCTCTCACAGAATCGGTCGGTCAGATACGCGCCGTCATATGGTTGAAAATATTGCTCAAACACATGGGACATGATATCCGCCGTGCCTGCCGCCGTCTGTCTTGCGGGAAGCGTATACAAATAAGTCGGGTCACAGACCGACAGGGCCGGATACAGGATATCACCCGCAATTTCCAGCTTTTCATGCGTTTCCTCGTTGCTGATGACTGCGCCGCAGTTCATCTCTGAGCCGGTCGCACAGATAGTGAGGACAACTGCAATCGGCAGTGCCTTTGTCATTTTGCTGCGGTCGATGACCAGATCCCACGGATCGCCGTCGTAATATGCGCCGCAGGCGATATTCTTGGACGCGTCGATACAGCTGCCGCCGCCGACTGCCAAAATGACATCAATGCTGTGTTCCCGACACAGCGCCACACCCTTGCGGACGGAGGTAATCTTCGGGTTCGGCTCAATGCCGGACAACTCAAAGAGATTGAAGTCCTTCAGCAGCTCCTGAATTGTGTCGTATAAGCCGCTGCGCTTGATGCTGCCGCCGCCGTATACCAGCAGGACATTTTTTCCGTATTTACCAAGCTCCTCCGGCAGGCAGGAAATCTGTCCCTCGCCGAACCGGATATCAGTCGGTACGCAAAATCGAAACGAATTCATTTGTATTCCTCCGTCATTTCAGATACGGCTCATCCCAGAGGTTGAGCACAGTGCCGAGTCCCTTTTCCTTTGCTGCCTGATAGCAGTCATAGCCCCAGGACAGATCTTCCAGCGGCATGCCGCCGATGCTGCACATAACAATCTCATCGTCGGATGTGCGCCCCGGTGTAATACCGTTTACCATATCCGCCAGATCGAGCACATCGCTGCGCTTTGCCTTTCCGCTGTTTACGAGATGGACAAAGTGCATGCCCATGATGCACCACTCACGCTTGTTGCCCAAGTCATCGACCGGGCCGCGTGCGATGAAATTCTTCATGTACTTTTCATACATGCCATAGTTGTCGACAACCATCGTTGTATCGAGAAATTTGTCATATTCCTTTGCAAAAAAGCTGCCCATAGAGAATACAGATGCGCCCTTTTTGAACCAATCCAGCTTGAATTCCTCCATGTCAGTCTTGGTGACGGACATCGCTTCGCTCACGATATCCGCATCGCGGCATGCCTCCTCCAACGAGGAACAGAAGATAATATTCTTGATTTGCGGATA
This sequence comes from Butyricicoccus porcorum, assembly GCF_002157465.1. Classification (GTDB taxonomy): domain Bacteria; phylum Bacillota; class Clostridia; order Oscillospirales; family Butyricicoccaceae; genus Butyricicoccus_A; species Butyricicoccus_A porcorum. Next base: position 8,275 of record NZ_NHOC01000010.1, on the reverse strand, counting down.
TTCCGCACGAATCCAGTCTGCCATACGGTGTGCGGATTTGGAATGGGCCGAACTGCCGCGCAGCTTGACGGTGTCCAGTTTCGGGAGCACCTTCATATAGCACATAAACGCACACTTGTTGATGACGCCGGGGCCGATCAGGGAGATAACCTTGGAATCCTTGCGTGCCAGATAGGACGCCGCCAGCGCAGGCATGGCACCGGTGCGCATGGCGCTCAGCAGGTTTGCAGACATATATGCGACCGGCGCACCGGTATCGACATCTGCCAGCGTGACCATCAGGATGGAGCGCGGCAGGCCGATGCGCAGGTTATGGTTATTAGAACCGTAAAATTTCTGGCCGGCGATGTGGAAACGGCCGCCCAGATAGGCCGGCATCGCCATAAAGCGACGATCCGGGCCATCATCCAGCGGGAAATTCTCAATGTCGGATTTACCCGGGAAATTGACCTGAAGCCCGTGCTCGTCTGCCTTTGGGCCGCCGAGCAGATAGTCCTTTTTTCCGAACAGAGAAATCGTATCGCGCATCGTTTCAATGCATTTTTCGGCATCCAACACGCCGGCTTCGATCATATCTTTTTCATTCAGGTATAAAAAATCTACTTTCAATCTGGTTTCACTCCTGTCCGCTGGATTAAATCTTTGCCTTGAAACGGTCATACCGCAGCGGCGTCAGGTCAACATCCGTCTTTCCGGTCAGCATCAGTTTTGCAAGCTGTTCGCCGACTGCCGGAGAAATGCCAAAGCCGTGTCCGGTGAAGGCACAGGCCAGAACCAGTCCCGGAACCTCCTCGACTGCGCCGAGCACCGGGACGCCGTCAGCAGACTTATCACTCCAGCCCGCCCAGGTGCGAACAATCTTCGCATCTGCCAGATCGGGGAAATACTTCATAATGCCGCGGCAGATACAAGGTGCGGTCTTGCTGCTCGTAACCGGTGTGCCGTTATCCTTGTTAAACGGTTCCAAACCGGAGGAACCACCGAATACAAACGAACCATGCTTGGTCTGATGGCCATAAAAGTCTGCCTCTGCCGTGCCCAGCATCTGGTCAAACATATGCGGCTGCGCTTCAGTGACCAGCGCTTCCAGCAGCGAAGACGTCATGGGAATATCAATGCCGACGGTTCCGGCAAGCTCCCGGCTGTGCAGGCTCGCTGCAAGCAGAACCTGATCGCCTTCGTATACGTTATTTTCCGTGATAACCTGGCGCAGTTTGCCTCGAATTTTCTTCAGGCGAACGGCTTTTTCTCCTGTGATGAAGCGGACACCAAGGCGGCGCGCCATTTTATAAAAGCCAAGTGTCGTAGTCAGCGGGTTTGCATGGCCATCGGTCGGGCACCAGCTCGCAACCGTAACTTCATGGGAGAGATATGGGTTGATCTGACGAACCTCGTCGCCGTCAATCATGCGAACATCCAGGCCACAGGCTCTTGCCTTATCGGCCAGATTGGTCAGAATCTTTGCATGTGTTTCGTTCTTGCCAAGGCGGAGATTTCCGTCCTGATGATATTCACAGTCAACCTCCAACTCCTCAGACAGCGTCGGCCACAGGTTGCGGATGCCGTAAATCGCCAGCGGAAGCTCACGTGGATCGCGTCCGGACTGACGGACGCCGCCGCCATTGCGGCTGGAACCGCCATTGCCGATGTGGTCACTGCCCTCCAGCACAATGACGCTGCTGCCTGCCTTTGCCAGATAATATGCTGTCGCGCAGCCGATGACACCGCCGCCGACAATGATGACATCTGCACAATTACGCATTGTCTTCGACCTCCTCGGATTCATTTGCAAAAACCCGCATTTCAATCGGGCGCATGGGCGCGCGGCTGGTTGCCGGTTCCAGCTCTGCCGGAGAAACCTTCAACTCACGTGCGACAATGCTCTTGACCAGCTTCGCACAGGTCTGACCCTGACACAAACCCATACCGGTACGCAGATAGCGCCGGATCTCAGTCAGTGTCCACATACCATCGTGTACAGCACGGCGAATTTCACCCTGCGTGATCTCCTCACAGCGGCAGATGATGCGGTCATCATCCGGCTTCGGGACAAATGGCCCGATATCACGCGATCTATCATTGATACTGTTCATTTTGCCACCTCATCTGCGCGATAAAAACGCGCCTTCATTGCCATTTCGACCGGAACCTTAATTGTCAGCAGGTTGGTATGGTCAAACGCCGGAGCAGACTTGACGGATACCACCTCTGCTTCACAGCATGCCTTGCCGCTGCGGCTGAGCGCCATGCCCTTGTCCCCTGCCTTCGGCAGCGGAAGGAATTCATACGGCAGTGTAACGGTCGCATAGCCCGGCTCATAGGTTTCATCTACAAGGAAGATCGCCTGACCGGAGCAGGAAGCCACACACATGCCGCAACCAATACAGGTTGCCGTTTCATCTACTGCGGGCAGAGAGGTGATCTTCTCACCGATTTTAATACATTTCTTCGGGCACGCATCCTGACACGGGTTGCACGGGATATTCTGCGAGCACTCCATAACCGGATGGATGCCAACGCGATGCGTGACGCCCGGATACTGCTCGACTTCTTCATCGGTCAGATAACCATGGCGCAGCAGGTTGGTAGAAATCGCAATGCCCTCTTCGGTCTCGGTCAGCACCTTGCCCTTGTTCTTCGGGGCAAACATGCCCTGACGCAGGCCATCCAGCGCATGCATTAAGTTCTGATGCTCGGCATCGCGCTCCGATTCATCCATGTATCCCAGATAGCAGGAGGCGGAAATGCCAGCCATACGGCCTTCAATCATCGCGGAGCTGGCTTCCTCAATGCCGGAGACATCGCCTGCAACAAAGACACCCGGCAGCGAGGTCTCGCCGAGATCATTGCACAGCGGAACCTGTCCGCCCCGCTTCGGGTTATCTTCCATCGCACAGCCTGCCATTTTGAGCAGCTGAGACATCGGCGACAAACCGACTGCCAGACAAATGGTATCGACATCGAAATGCTTTTCAGTGCCCGGAATAAACTGGAATGAGCTGTCAACCTCTGCGATGGTGACGCCGGTGACATGGTCTTCGCCCTCCGCCTTGACAATCGTATGCGACAGATAGAACGGCACACCGGTGCGTGCTACCTTTGCCGCATGTACGCCATATCCGCCAATGCGCGGCGCTGCATCAACCAGCGCAACCACATCACAGCCGCACTGCATCAGCTGGAAGCTGACGACCAGGCCGACATTGCCAGAGCCGAGCATCAAGACTTTCTCGCCCGGCTTGACGCCATGCAGATTCATCATGGTCTGTGCGGCGCCTGCGCCGATGACGCCCGGCAATGTCCAGCCGTCGAAGGTGACCATATTTTCCGAAGCGCCGGTTGCGATGATAATCGCATCTGCTTTGTAATGAACGACCTGCTCGCCGATGCGCACGACGATCTCTTTATCCTGATACAGTCCGATGACCGTCGCATTCAGGACAACCCGTACACCAGCCTTCTCTGCTTCCTCCAGCAGTTCCTCGCCAATGCGATAGCCCCGGATCTTTGCGTGATGCTCCTTGGAGCCAAAGAACTTGTGAATCTGCTTGAACAGTTGTCCGCCCGGCTTTGCGTTCTCGTCGAACACGACGACATCCGCGCCGCGCTTTGCCGCTTCAATTGCCGCAGACAAACCAGAAGGGCCTGCACCTACAATGATTAAATCATATCGTTTCATTTGTTTATCCCTCCTGTCCATCCGGCTGAGCGGATACGCCGTACTGTGTCTGAACAGTCATGCCCTCTTCCAGAGGTGTTACGCATGTCCGGATATTCGGCTTCCCATTTACCACCATGACGCAGTCAGTACACCGTCCGATGGCACAAAAAATGCCTCGCGGCTTGTGCTGTTTCTTGGTATATCGGTGAATCATCACGCCGGCAGCCTTCAGTGCGGCTGCAATCGGCTCGCCTTCATATCCCTGCATGGGTTTGCCGTTGTATGTAAATGTTACGATGCGGCCCTTTTCCTGTTTCCCCAGAATTGGGTGCTCTGCAATACGTCCGGCCATAGTAAAACCTCCTAAAATACGCAAAAAAAGCCTGCGCAGTTTGTGCACAGACTTCTTTGGCTGTTCTCTATTTTTTTGAACTGCCTGTATTATACCAGCAGGTCATACGGAATGTCTTGTAAAAAACGATACAACGCGTTCAGGGCCAAAAATCAGCCAACCATCTCGCTCCTTCCACTTCAGACACCAGTCCCATCGCATACAATGTTTCCACTGCGCCCTCATACCTATGGAAGTAGGCTTTCGCGTCCGTCAGATTCTCTTCCTCCACACATCTCGCAGCAATCTGCATATAGAGATGCAGCTGGTCTTCCATTGCGTCCCGCATTTCTTTTGTCAGCATCATTGTTCCCCCTGTCTCTCGCTTTTCATCCACCCTGTTGTAAACTTCATGAAAATTATAACACAGGAAAGATGAAATGGAAAGCGCAGAAGCGACAGGACACAGCGCAGGAGATACGCAGCTCTCCAATGACCCACTTTTGACCCCTGTTTTTGAAATATGTGTGCATGATGTGGCAAACCCGAACGAGAATGAACAAAAATGAACATGCCGATTTTGCAACGCAATTTCCATCCAAACACAAAACAACGCGCAAAAAAGCCTTGAATCTAAATGATTCAAGGCTTTTTAACTGGTGGACACTAACGGTCTCGAACCGCTGACCTTCCGCACGTCAAGCGGATGCTCTACCAACTGAGCTAAGTGTCCATCTCTTTGCTGCGAGAATTATTATATCAGGACTTCCCTGTAATGTCAATAATAAAAATAAAAATTTTTTAAAATTTGTAAAAATAAAATCAAGCCGCCTGAGCAACTCACCCCGGCGGCTTAATATCATCATCCCAGCGATCAACCATACAGCCATTTATTTGTACGTTGTTCCATTGTTCCATAGTTCCTTCATATTGATATCTGCTCCAGTAAAAATTGTTTGCAGCTGCATATATGACTGCCAAGATGTTGTTTTTTTGTTCCGGCGCACCACAGAACAGGATGCGCCGGAGTATAGAATAGATAAAATAGATAGAGTGGGCTAAAACTTGGAAATTACAGATTTGCCTTCATGAATGCTTCGAGTGCAGCAGCAGCTTCTGCTTCCTGCTCACCCTCGGTGGTAATGGTGATGGTCTCTCCGCCCTTGATGCCAAGACCCATCAGGCCAAACATCTTGCGTGCATCTGCGCGCTTGTCGCCCTTAATGACCGTCGTGGTGCACGGGAACTTCTTTGCTTCCTTGACAAACAGGCCAGCCGGACGTGCGTGGAAACCTTCCGGATCGGTTAACGTGTAGGTAAAGCTAGTCATAATCTTTTCTCCTTTTCCGTCGATAAATAAATATATCAGTTAGATCTGTGATGCGACCGTATCATACGCATTGACAATGCGGCCAACCAATTCAGCATCTGTGATGCCGGTGATCTCTTGAATAGCAGCAATCAGTCCGTGCTCCTTGAGCTTGTTCTGCATTTCTGCACTCTGAGCATCGTCCGGGTTGTTGTACTTCAAAGCTGCGCCCATGCCGAGGATCAGATGATCTACTGGCAGGCCATAGCCATACGCGGTCATCATCGGCTTGGTGAGTCGATCTGTCGGGCTCAGCTTGCGCAGCGGCTCACGGCCGACACGGGTCACATCGTCCTTCAGATATGGATTCTTAAAGCGTCCGATGATCTTGTCGATGTAGTGGTAATGTGCCTCTGCATCAAACCCGTGTTTGCGGATCAGGCCGTCGCCGCTCTCCGTCATTGCCGCATGAACGATTTCATAAATCTTCTCGTCAGCAATGGCTTCGTCAATGGTGCTGTAGCCCTTGAGCGTACCCAAGTATGCCGTAATCGCATGACCGGTATTCAGCGTAAACAGCTTGCGTTCAATATAAGCCATCAGATTTTCGGCCAGATTCATACCCGCGATTTCCGGGATTTCACCCTTGAACGATGCCTTTTCCACGTTCCACTCATAGTAGTTTTCTACTACAACGTCGATGAAGTTTTCGCTCTTAACCGGTGGGACAATGCGGTCTACCGAGCAGTCCGGGAAACCGACATATTCGTCCGCATATGCGCGATCCTCTTCGCTCAGTGCGCCGTAAACGGCTTCCTTGAGCTGAGAGCTTGCACGGATTGCATTCTCGCAGGCGATGATGTTCAGCGCCTGCGTGCAGCCCTGTGCCTTACGCTTGGCGATACCCTGTGCGATCGTCGGGGCAATGCGCGGCAGAATAACCAGACCAACTGCGGTAGTTACGAGATCAGCCTCTGCCAGTGCATCAACCATCTCCGGGGTCGTCGAATTGATGCCGCTGATGTCAGTAATCGGGATATGTACCGTTACGGACATTCCATCTTCTGTCGGGTCGCCGCACAGCAACTGCATGATCTGACTCTCGTCGATGCTTTCATACACCACATTTGCAATCGCCTGACGATAACTGCGCTCGTCCCCTTCCAGCAGGATACCCAGCCCCGGACGACGGATGAGACGGATCTCATAGCTTTCCAGCCAGTGCCCTACCTCATCGAGATCGCTCGAGAGTGTCCCCTCTGAAATATGGAATTTTGAAGTAAAGTAATAGGATTTTAACGGCTCCTCTGCATATAGCAGCTCGCCGAGAATGCGCCTGCGCCGTTCCTCCTTGGTGTATTCCTTCGGGATGGATTCTACTTCCAGCAGCTCGAGGATCAGCTTCTGATTCTCAACGCTCTCGTCCAGAATCAGGCCAACGCCCGGCTTGCGGATAAAATGAAAATCATTCTGTGTCATCCATTGTTCGATGTGCGGGATCTCGCGCAGAATTGTGCGGGAACTGACGCCCATCATTTCGGAAATCATGGCAACTGTCACCGGGCGGGAGGCAGTGAACTTTGTCAGGATCTGAATGATCGCCTTCTGGCGCGATGTCAGCTGTACATGCTTGTCCTGATCTCCGCAATTTCGTGGGGATGATGACATTTTTGCTGCCCCCTTTCCTCTTACAATTGAAATTTTACCATTAACTTCCTGACAAGTCAACCAATATCTGTGGCATCTTTGTCCGCAAGTATTCATGACACAGCTGTCACTTTGTCTAATTTTGATGGATTATTGCGCGATTTATTGGCAATGTTTCTCTGTATTTTTCCGTTTCTTTTCTTAATTCTTACCAATTACTGACAAAAATGTTTTATTTTTGTCCACAGATAACACACCATCTGCCATGCAAAAACAGTCGTCAAGATTGGTGACAAAATTGCAGAAGTTACGGAATTCCTCCAATTCCTGCCAAAACCGCTGTCTAGACGTCATTTTTTTGTAAAATTATGCAACCTATACGAGGCCCGAAAACATACAGCATATTTTTCTGTATAATATGTAAAACAGCGATACCATCTGAGGTGACCCCTTAAAGTTAGACTTTTTTCGAGACGGCTTTGGCCGTCTCGTCAGCCTGTCGAAGAACCCGGCTGCGCATTAAGCGAGAGCCGGATTTTGGCACATATAGGGAAAAAGCCGGAAAACTGGAATAGGGAAATGGATCTTCCACTTCCACATAGCCAGCTTTTTCAGATTCATGGCAGCAAATTTAAGCTTCACCCAGTTGGTAACTTGAGCCAAGCCTCGATATTGTGTATAGCGCATACCATGCTTTTCTTTGGCATCTGCAAATACACGTTCAATCTTTTGTTGTCGGAGTTTATATAAGTCACGATATTCAGTCATATGATGTTGTGGTCAAGCTTTTTTGTAACACTTTGACCTGATTTTTACTGCATAGGTTTTACGCCCCGTAGCGTGCCTCGAAAGGCGTTTTGTAATTATTATAAGAATGCGGTCGTTCATGGTTATAATGGACATACGCAAATTCTTCGATGGATGTATATAATTCTTTCTCAGAATGATAGTAATGATGATTTATCAATTCATTCTTGAGAGTGTTGTAATATCGCTCCATAGGGGCATTATCGTATGGATATCCAGCCTTGCTCATACTTGCGTTATACCAACTGATTCGCAGTATTCTGTGAATTCCTTTGAGGTATACTGGCTTCCCTGATCCGAGTGAAGAATCAGGCAGCTGGGATCTAAGCCCGGCTGGGAATCAATTGCTTTCTGCAGGGTCCTTTTTGCAAGCTCTGCGGTTGTGTTTGTCGTAATGCTGGCAATAACGCTTCTGTCATATAGATCAATAATCGTGCAATTATAACGTTTGCTGCCATTCGTTAAAAATAAACAGGTAAAATCAGTGCACCATTTCTGGTTAATGGATTCTGCCTTAAAA
>NZ_NHOC01000001.1 GCF_002157465.1 Butyricicoccus porcorum | reverse complement strand
AAGGAGGACGCGGCCGAAGGCAGGACTGGTAATTAGGGTGAAGTCGTAACAAGGTAGCCGTATCGGAAGGTGCGGCTGGATCACCTCCTTTCTAAGGAGACCATGAAGCTTGAAACAGAGCTTTGTAAATTCCTAGGTCAATTCAGGAATGAGTCATTCAAACGAACGTTGTGTTAATTTAGAGGGCATAATGCCTTCTACTCTGCACCTTGAAAACTGAACAGCGAGAAAACGACAAAGCAACAATAGGAAATTAAAATTGTTATTCTGGGAAATTGCGAAAAGCAAACTGAAATAAAAGGTTTTAACGATCCAATTGTGGCGAAAGTACGAAAGTACTACTACAAATTAGCTATAACAAAAGATAACCGAGATTACTCACAATCTTAAGTTACTAAAATAATTCCTGATCTGACCGGATCAGGTCTTACAGCTGGTCAAGCTGTAAAGGKCGCAAGGGKAATGCCTTGGCACCAGGAGCCGATGAAGGACGTGACAAGCTGCGATAAGCTTGGGGKAGCTGCAAATAAGCATTGATCCYAAGATTTCCGAATGGGGAAACCCGCATGAGAGAAGCTCATGCAGCTCATACTGAATCAAATAGGTATGAGTGGGGAACCGCCTGAACTGAAACATCTAAGTAGGCGAGGAAGAGACATCAACAGAGATTCCGCTAGTAGTGGCGAGCGAACGCGGAAGAGGCCAAACCTGAGGTAGCAATATCTCAGGGGTTCGGACTGCAATATGTAGTGTGAAAGATAGCTGAACGCTTTGGGAAGAGCGGCGAAACAGGGTGACAGCCCCGTAAGCGACATCGGAAGCACGCTAGCAGTATCCAGAGTACCACAGGACACGAGGAACCCTGTGGGAAGACGGGTGGACCATCATCCAAGCCTAAATACTACCTGGTGACCGATAGCGAAGCAGTACCGTGAGGGAAAGGTGAAAAGGACCCCGGGAGGGGAGTGAAAGAGAACCTGAAACCTTGTGCCTACAAGCACCGAGAGCACGTTCATGTGTGATCGGGTACTTTTTGTAGAACGGTCCGGCGAGTTAATGTATGTAGCAAGGTTAAGTGACTGGAGTCACGGAGCCGCAGCGAGAGCGAGTCTGAACAGGGCGAATTAGTTACATGTATTAGACCCGAAACCGGGTGACCTATCCATGAGCAGGCTGAAGTTGCGGTAAGACGCAATGGAGGGCCGCACCCACGTCCGTTGAAAAGGCCGGGATGACTTGTGGATAGCGGAGAAATTCTAATCGAACTCGGATATAGCTGGTTCTCCCCGAAATAGCTTTAGGGCTAGCGTTATGATAGATTACCGGAGGTAGAGCACTGAATGGGCTAGGGGCCGCGAGGTTACTGAACCCTATCAAACTTCGAATGCCGGATAATTGGTTCATGGCAGTCAGACCATGTGAGATAAGTCGCATGGTCAAAAGGGAAACAGCCCAGATCCGCAGCTAAGGTCCCAAATGAATACTAAGTGGAAAATGATGTGAAATTGCTAAGACAACCAGGATGTTGGCTTAGAAGCAGCCACTCATTCAAAGAGTGCGTAATAGCTCACTGGTCGAGTGATTTTGCGCAGAAAATTTAACGGGGCTAAGTATTCAACCGAAGCTCGGGCAATGTTTGAAACATTGGGTAGGGGAGCGTCGTATGCGGGGTGAAGCATGATCGGAAGGACATGTGGACTTCATACGAGTGAGAATGCCGGAATAAGTAGCGAGAATTATGTGAGAATCATAATGGCCGAAAATCTAAGGTTTCTTGGGGAAGGTTCGTCCGCCCAAGGTTAGTCGGGAGCTAAGGCGAGGCCTAACGGCGTAGTCGATGCACATACGGTTGATATTCCGTAACCACCGAAGATGTTAAGCTGAGGGACACTTTCATTAAGTCTGACCCGGGCGATGGTTGCCCCGGGCGTAAGGGACCGAAATATAGTAGGGAAGCAGACGGCGTGAGAGGCGAGAAAAGCTCAGTGTATTGTCCAGGTGCCCGTACCGCAAACCGACACAGGTAGATGGGATGAGTATTCTAAGGCCAACGGGAGAATGGTTGTTAAGGAACTCGGCAAATTGGCCCCGTAACTTCGGAATAAGGGGCGCCTCTGAGAAGAGGCCGCAGTGAAAAGGCCCAAGCGACTGTTTAGCAAAAACACAGCTCTCTGCTAAATCGAAAGATGACGTATAGGGGGTGACGCCTGCCCGGTGCTGGAAGGTTAAGAGGAGATGTTAGAGCAATCGAAGCATTGAATTTAAGCCCCAGTAAACGGCGGCCGTAACTATAACGGTCCTAAGGTAGCGAAATTCCTTGTCAGGTAAGTTCTGACCCGCACGAATGGCGTAACGATTTGGGCACTGTCTCAACAGCCAGCCCGGCGAAATTGTAGTACCGGTGAAGATGCCGGTTTCCCGCAACTAGACGGAAAGACCCCATGGAGCTTCACTGTAGCTTGATATTGGATTTCGATATTTCATGTACAGGATAGGTGGGAGGCTTGGAAGCAAGTGCGCCAGCATTTGTGGAGCCAACCTTGGGATACCACTCTTGGAATATTGGAATTCTAACCTGCGGCCATGAATCTGGTCGGGGGACACTGTCAGGTGGGCAGTTTGACTGGGGCGGTCGCCTCCTAAAGAGTAACGGAGGCGCTCAAAGGTTCGTTCAGCACGGATGGAAATCGTGCAGTGAGTGTAAACGCAAAAACGAGCCTGACTGCGAGACTGACGGGTCGAGCAGGAACGAAAGTTGGAGTTAGTGATCCGGCGGTATGTGAATGGAAATGCCGTCGCTCAACGGATAAAAGCTACCCTGGGGATAACAGGCTGATCTCCCCCAAGAGTCCACATCGACGGGGAGGTTTGGCACCTCGATGTCGGCTCATCGCATCCTGGGGCTGAATTCGGTCCCAAGGGTTTGGCTGTTCGCCAATTAAAGCGGTACGCGAGCTGGGTTCAGAACGTCGTGAGACAGTTCGGTCCCTATCTGTTGCGGGCGTAGGAAATTTGAACGGAGCTGTCCTTAGTACGAGAGGACCGGGATGGACATACCTCTGGTGCACCAGTTGTTCTGCCAAGGGCATAGCTGGGTAGCTAAGTATGGACGAGATAAACGCTGAAGGCATCTAAGCGTGAAACTCCCCGTAAGATAAGATTTCCCATTCTTCGGAAGTAAGACCCCACGTAGACGATGTGGTTGATAGGTCAGGAGTGGAAGTACAGTAATGTATGCAGCGGACTGATACTAATAGGTCGAGGGCTTGACCTGAATTATGATTTGGGTAAACTCGGAAAAAGCTTCTGTCACGAGTATTGCTGTTCAGTTTTGAGGGCGCAGATAATGCAAAACTCACGAGAAAAAGTTGACGAAATGCACCATTAGCTCAGATGGTAGAGCAACTGACTCTTAATCAGTGGGTCCTGGGTTCGAGTCCCCGATGGTGTACCACTTCTTTCTGGACACCGATAAATACGGTGTGTGGAAATGGCCCGTTGGTCAAGCGGCTAAGACGACGGCCTCTCACGCCGTAAACGGGAGTTCGATTCTCCCACGGGTCACCAATTTTTTCTTGACATAACGCAGAGAATGTGTTATAGTAACAAAGGTCTTTTCTGAAAAGAAAAGGTAGTAGGTGTTTTTTGTGATGAGGGTACACCCGTTCCCATTCCGAACACGGTAGTTAAGCTCATTTACGCCGACAATACTTGGCTGGCGACGGCCCGGGAAGATAGGTCGATGCCTACACAAACGAAAGACAGATCCAGTTTGGATCTGTCTTTTTTTCTATCTTTATGAAAGACTGGGCTGTTCCCGGAATATATGCTCTATCTGAAAAGTTCCGGAGAAATTTTCCATGGCAGCATTGTGATAAGGGCATCGGGGAATCTATATCGTTCGGATTACGCAACCAGATCTGATATTGAGCAGTTGGTTTTTCAGTTGTCTATTGCTACAATTTTCAACGTATCAACATGAAAAACGGTCTCACTCCCTTTGAAATCAGGAGCAAGACCGCGTAAATTCTCGCTATTCTACGATAGTGTTTTGTTTTTCTGTCTGTTCAACGGGGAACAGTCCAAAACACTCCAATGGGAGTTTTTTCTACTTAATCTCTACATCTAAATGATTGAATTCCTCAGTATCAAAAAACTCTGCCAGTGTCATCCCCAAACCATCGCAAATGAGCTTGATTGTCACAACCTTCGGGCTCTGGCTTTTTCCGTATAAAATATTTTTGATACTGGACTGCGGCATGGCGCAAATTGCAGAAAGTTTATAAATTGACATATTATACTCATCCAAAAGTTGTAAAATACGATTTTTTATTGCAGAATTTAGACTCAAATGATCACGCTCCTTTTACCTATTGTAAAAAGAACTGCTTGACAAATAGGGCTAAGTTTGGTACTATAGGGCTAAAAATAGCCTATCTTAAAATTAAAAATGGAGGATGATAGCATGAAAAAGATCATGGCGATGATGTTAGTGCTGACAATGATGGTAACTGCTCTGGCGGTTCCAGCAAGTGCAGCCAGTGGCGCTTCCAACGTATTTAATGTGAGGCTGAGCAGTGACTACTCGAAGGTGAATACAGGCAACAACAATGGGGCTAAAATGATTTCCCATCGGTGGGATGATAAATACGGCGTCATTAAGTTGTACACCAGATTTGACTTGCCCTTTATTTCTTTGGGAAATGGGGATGAGCTCACGTATAAAATTACAGGTTCGATCAAAGAGGGAGCGACAATTCAGTTGGCATATGCGGGTAGAACTGTGAATGCGAAGATTCACACGTATAATGGGGGAACACATTTCGGAAATATCACAAAAATTGACGGCATTGGCGGCGGGTATTATCTCAGATATAATTGATTTGCGATAGTTTCCGTGAAATTTGGGGGTATAAACACAGATCTTGACATCGGTCGGAGTTCTCCGGCCGGTGTTTTTCTATATAATTCATTGTTATTCTCTGCGGCGTTCGCTTTTGTTATTACAGAAATACAGGTAAATTTCATGCTTTAAACAGTAAAAGTATCCCGCGGCATTGACTTTGCATTTTCCCCTTGCTACAATAAAGTGAGCATAAAAAATACGAAGGAACGATGATATGAAACAGAAAACCATAGCCATTGTCGGTCTCGGACTGATCGGCGGATCATTTGCCCGTGCATTTAAAAAGTACACGGATTACATAGTGATTGGCTTTAATCGCACGCGGAGCACCGCAGAGCTTGCGCTGGAACAGGGTGCAATTGATGCCATTGGCACAGAAGAAAATCTGAAGGAAGCAGATGTTGTCCTGTTGTCTATGTATCCGAAGGTTTCATGTGATTTTGTTGAGCAGCATATTGACTGCTTTAAGCCGGGCTGTATTATTACGGATGACTGCGGGATCAAAAGCTATCTGGTGGAACGGTTGACAGGGTTGTGTAAGGCACATGGACTGTATTATGTTGGCGGACATCCGATGGCAGGACGTGAGGTTTCCGGCTATAAAGCATCCAGTGCGGATCTGTATAAGGGTGCAAGCATGTTGATTGTGCCGACGGAGGCGTCCACACCGGATATTGTCCATGAGGTCAAGCATATGTTTGCGGCAATCGGTTTCAGCCAACTGGTGATTACGACACCGGAACATCATGACCGTATGATTGCCTATACCTCGCAGCTGTGCCATATTGTTTCAAGTGCATATATTAAGAGCCCATCTGAGATGGAACACAAGGGATATTCCGGTGGCAGCTATCGGGATTTGACGCGTGTGGCATATCTGAATGAGACTATGTGGACAGAGCTGTTTATTGAGAACAAAAAGCCGCTGGTGGCGGAAATTGATGAAATGATTCGGCACCTGACGGAGTACCGCGACGCCATCGATCAGGAGGACGCCGACACGCTGTTTTCACTCCTGCGCGACGGTCGCCTGCGCAAGGAACAATTCGGCTAATCTTTTCTTTGCGAAAAGAAAAGATTAGAACAAAAGAAACGTCTGGCGCGCTTCCGCGCGCAGCGAACATGCCGGACGGATGGTCCGGCAGTTGCCCCACCGAGAGTTGAATTGAGAAAAACAGTTTATTTTTGAAAGTATGCAGCGCTTGATGGCTTTTCTATTAGAACAAAAGAAACGTCTGGCGCGCTTCCGCGCGCAGCGAACATGCCGGACGGATGGTCCGGCAGTTGCCCTGCCGAGGGTTGACTGAAAGGGCTGTACAAAATTGTTATTCCCAGATAGAGCGCAAAAGTCCGGACAAGCTGTCCGGACTTTTTTATATGATCCGCCCGGCTGCATATATTCTGGGCAGGAAATAGAGAGAAAACAGGGAGAATATAAATGAATCAGGAGTACGTTGGATGTGTGCTTTGGGGGGACGCAGCTGGACGGGATCATGCAAACAGGTCAATCCACTTCGGTTTCATAGAAATCCTCATCGGGATCAGGCGGTTCAAAGGTATAGCCCAACGCAAGACGCAGGCGGTATTTTGCTGCCGCAACGGTTTTACATACGGCTGAACGGGACAGGCCGAATTCAGCCGCGATTTCCTTTTGCGGCATTCCTTCGAGAAAGTTCAGAACGAATACCTGATACTGTTGGCTTGTCAGCGTTTCTGCCATGCATGACAAGAGCCGGCGTCGCAGTTCCATATCCGTAGCGACTGAATTTCTTTTTTGGCCTGCCGCGCTGTGGCTTTGGTTTGACATAGACAGCTCCTTCCTCCGGCTTGTCATAATAGTGTTCAAGATGAAATGCAGTCTGTCGGCTTTCACATACCATAATGTGCAGGGTATTGATCCGTCTGCGCAGTTTTCGGCGCACTTCGAGGGAAATCGTGCGGGAAGCCTGAGCCTCCAGCTGTTGGATGCGTGCTTCCATTACAGCTGCGTTATGCAAATATTCTTCTGAAAGTTCTTTTAACGAACACATACCCAACACCCTTCATTTGAGAATATTGTCGGAAAATGGCAGAAAATTGTTTTGACGAAAATTATGTCGAAATATCTCGTTTTTGCGTGATATATTCTGCTTAAATTCTTTTATAATTAAATAATAGTCTGAGAACAATGCAAAGTCAATGTTGTATTCTGTCAAATATAATGATATAATGACAGAAAAATTCGGTCTGGAAATCAATAGATATTTTTTTGTGGAACGCGCTGTCATCCTGCCCGGATCGGGCGAAATCAAAAAAATTCCCCTCAATCCTTCAGAAAGATCGAGGGGAAAGTATGCGGGACAATTTTATTTGATATAGCAGATATCATCCTGCGGCTTTTCTGCCGGGACAAGGGACTTGACATAAAGCACCGGGCCTTTTCCCTGATATTCCGGGAAAAATTCATCGCGGACTTCCGCTGTCACCATGTACCAATCGCGGTCAACCAGTGTATCTGCGGATGGATGTTTGCATACCATGGCGAGGAAGGTAATATCCTCTGCACAGCACAGCATGGTAAACCGTCCGGCAGCAAAGCAGTTTTTCTGCATGCCCTTCGGACGATATACCTGGCACAGATAACGCACGGTATGTCCGGCATATTTTTCGGTGTGCTCCATCGCGTCGAAATACCACTGACCATAAACCGATTCCGAGATATCGACGATATCGGCGGAGAGGTCGAGATTTGCGCTCAGATCCTCCTGATAGACTTCACTTTCACCGTTTGGATAGTCGAGGAAAATGTCTGCACGGCGGTTAATCAGGCGCACACGGCGGTTTTTGACGATTTCCTTTGTCTTTTCATCTGAACGGTTGAACACAATCATATCGGTCTGCTGGAGCATTTCAAACATATAGCCGCCCATATTCTGGAAATAGACGTCAAAGGTCTGCGCATTCACGGTTGTGACGGTCTGATAGAGCGTCCAGCTCTTCGGGAAGGTGCCGGGCTTGATATCCGATAGCTTCCACATGCCGTTCCACTCGACAATGACACGTTCCGGCTTGTATTTGCGGTTGCATTCGTGCAGCAGCAGACGGTTGAAATCCTCCTGGTTTTCCACCAGCTTGAGCACACAGTTGGTATCGCGCAGAAGCTCGTAATCATATTCGACTTCGCCATCTTCGCACATCAACAGCAGGGTGCGCTCGCCTTCGGCAAAATTCGGGTCCTTCAGGATGGATTCAATGAATGAGGTTTTGCCGCTTTCCAGAAAGCCGGTAAAGAAATATACAGGTATTTCCATACAGGCACCTCAGGCGAACAGCTCTGCGAGTGCGTCTTCCTTGATGCCGGAGCCGATGACGCACAGGCGACCGGTGTAATCCGCACTGCCGCGGCGCAGTTCGATTTCTTCCGGAACCATGTCGAAGTGCAGCCAGCCGCCATCCTGTGCCGGGACAATGCCCTTGGCGCGCAGAACCATACCGAACAGTTCGGTATCCCCCAGCTGTTCCAGGCGGGCGCGCAGGTCGTCCTCCGTGTATTTGTGTGCGGTTTCCATACCCCAGCTTGTGAAGACTTCATCCGCGTCGTGGTCGTGATGGTGATGGCCGCAGGAGCAGACGCCGTTTTCATCATAATGATGCTCATGATGGTGCTCGTGCTCGTCATGGTCGTGATGATGGTGTTCGTGGTCATGCTCGTGGTCGTGACCGCAGCCGCAGTGCTCGTCATGCGCATGATGGTGCTCATGTTCCTCATGGTCATGATGATGATGCTCGTGGTCATGGTGATGGTGGTGATGCTCCTCATGCGCATACAGCTCGGCGGCATCCAGCAGGGCCTGGTGGCCGTCGGCACACATGACGTCATAAATCTGCTCGCCGGTCAGCTCATCCCACGGCGTGGTGATGATGCTGGTGTGCTCACCCGCGTGCTCACGGATCAGCTTCAATGCTTCATCCAGGCGCTTTTCACTGATGTTCTGCGTGCGGCTCAGGACAATTGTGCCTGCGCTCTCCAGCTGATTGTTGTAGAACTCACCGAAGTTCTTGATATACATGCGGCACTTGGAGGCATCGCAGACGGTAGTCAGGCAGCCCATCTCGACCTCACCCTCTTTGAGTACCGGCTGGACAGCAGCGGCGACATCGGACAGCTTACCGACGCCGGACGGCTCGATGATGATGCGGTCCGGGGTGAACTGCTCGAGGACATCGTGCAGCGCCTTGCCGAAATCGCCGACCAGCGTGCAGCAGATGCAGCCGGAATTCATCTCAGTGATTTCAATGCCGGCATCCTTGAGGAAGCCGCCGTCAATGCCGATCTCACCGAATTCGTTTTCGATGAGGACGACTTTTTTGCCCTTCAGCGGGCCTTCCAGCAGCTTGCGGATCAGCGTGGTTTTGCCTGCGCCGAGAAAGCCGGAAATAATGTCAATTTTCGTCATATCAAACACCTTCTGTTAGATTTTATAAACGATTTTGTGATGGGGAAAAGTTCCCAATGATGATAGTACACCAAATAAGGAGAAATTGCAAGCAGCCGCGCACAACTGTCAGAGTTTATTCATTTTTTCACTCCGGAGGCAGAGGGACATGGCAGCACAGCTGGTCATTGACACAGCGAGTGGGATGCCGTACAATCAAAGTAAACCATGCGGCACATTTGCCGCATTTGAGGAGGGATTTTATTATGTTTGAAACATTCCGCAGTATCCGCAGCAGTATGATTCTTACGGCTGTCGGCTGCCTTGCACTGGGCATCGCACTGCTGCTGTTCCCCGATATGTTTTTGAAGATTGCATGTTATGTCATCGGTGCGCTGTTGATTGCCTGGGGCGTGTTGGGCGTGCTCGGCTGTCTGCGCGACCATGTCGCTCGCGTGGGCACGATTCTCATCAGTGTCATTGCGGCGGGGACTGGTATTTTTGTCATCAGCCAGCCCAAAACCATCAGCTCGATCCTGCCGATTGTGGTCGGCCTGATTTTGTTGATCGATGGCATTGTCAATGTGCGGCACGGCATTGGCCTGCGCCGCTTCGGTGATCCGTCCGGCACCTCGGTGCTGGTTCTGGGCATCATTACGGTTGTTTTTGGTGCGGTGATCCTGATGAACCCCTATTCGACTGCGGAGCTGACCTTCCGCCTGATCGGTATTGCGCTGGTATACAGCGGCCTGTCCGATCTGATTATTATTTTCCGCATGAACCGCGCAAATAAAACCTATGAAAACCAGAAAATTATCGATGTGGAAGCGCGTCCGGTCGATGACGATGAGGAGGAAGAACCGTGAGTGTAGACAAAAAAGAACTGGAAAACATGCCGGCGGGCACGGATTTCTTTTCTCTCAGCGATCAGGTGCCGACGGAGGAGGAGCTGTATGATCTCGCAGAGCTGTTCAAAGTGTTCGGCGATTCCACGCGCATTAAAATCCTGTATGTACTGGTCGAGAGCGATATGAGCGTAGGCGATATTGCACAGGCGCTCAACATGACGCAGAGCTCAATTTCCCACCAGCTGCGTGTGCTCAAGCAGAGCCGTTTGGTGCGGTTCCGCCGTGAAGGGAAAAATATCGTGTATTCCCTGGCGGATGACCATGTGCATACGATCATGAGCCAAGGTCTGGAACATCTGGAGGAGTAAGCCTGCCGGCGGCTTGACGGTGCACAGCGTACATGGTACAATAGTATGACAGAGATACGGAATGTAACAATATGCGCGTCAGGCAGGAGGAGGGATTTCCATGACAGCGAAGACGATAATAACCAGTGCCGACAGCCTGTATGCAGGCGAGCTGCACCGTTCGAGTGAAAACTTTTCGCTGGAAGCGTATGGACGCTATGCGGATTTGTTTTTCCGCGCCTATTATGACTATGGCACGGCTGCACAGCGCGAGGCAGAGGATGTCATGTTTGATATCTGGATTGATGAGCCGATGCGCCGTGATCCGGTTTACCTGCGCGATATCCGTTCCGGACATGCCGCGCCGGGCATGCGGTGTGACCGGCTGTATCTTGCCAATCCGCGCGGGGCGCAGAAGGATTTTACCGTTGTTGTGGAGTCTGCTGTCCGTGTCGACAGCCAGGCGACCACCCTGTCCGATCACAAGCATCGTTCGAGTGACAATTTCTCCGTCGACGGCCTGCCGGAAGGAGAGATCAGCTTCCATTTGTTCTATCATTACGGCACGCCGATACAGGCGCGCGCGTCCGGCATTTCGTTTGCTGTCCGGCAGAACCGGCTGATGCACCATCCGCCGGTCATCTGGGAGCAGGTGACGGATGGCGCATGTGTCCGCAGCTACGGCTATGAACGGCTGTATATCGCTGACCCGCAGGGCGCGTCGGAACCGTTCACGGTGATTATTACAGAAGCATAGGGTGTCCGGCCGAGCGCAGAATGCCATGCAGTGGGCTGCTTCAGAAGGCGTGATGAGCGGCATAAATACGGGAAACCTCAACCCGAAGGGTACGCTGACGCGTGCAGAGGCTGCGTTCTTTGGTTCGCGCGACTGTATCGAAGGCATAACAAAATCTATGTCATATTGTGCGCCGTCCGCCGGAGAATCCGGCGGACGGCGTTGTTTGTGCCTGCGTTTTGTGCTATCATAGGGAAGTCAAAAACAAGAAGGGAGAGCCTGCCGTGAAGGTTGTCGATACAACAGAATATGTCTCCATGCTGCGCGGTCTGGTCGAAGAGGGCCGAGAGGTCAGCATGGTGGTTGCGGGCAACAGCATGGCTCCGTTTCTCGTGCATCGGCGGGACAGCATCTGCTTCCGGGCACCTGACCGTGCGCTGCGTGCGGGCGATATGGTGTTTTACCAGCGCGCCACAGGACAATATGTCATGCACCGCATCTGCCGCGTTCGGCGGGAGGGCTATGACATCGTCGGCGATGCACAGACACAAATCGAAGGCCCGGTGCGCCGCGAGCAGATTTTTGCGTTGGTCACGAAGGTACAGCGCAAGGGAAAGTGGATTGGGCCGGGCAGTTTCTGGTGGGAATTTTTTGCCCGCGTGTGGATTCATGTCATTCCGCTGCGTCCGGCTCTTCTGCGTGCATATCAGCGTTTGTTCCGGCACAGGGCTGTATAAACAAAAAAACATGCCTGCGCCGTCCGGTTTGGACAGTACAGGCATGTTTGCTTATTCTCCCATAACCTGGAATACGATTTCGCGGTGGCGGTCGCGGGTGTCACACTCGACGAGCGTGAGGTTCTGCCACGGGCCGACCGTGATCCGGCCGTCGATGAACGGCACGGTGATAAACGGGCTGAGCAGTGCAGATTTGATGTGGCTCGAGCCGTTGTCATCATGCCAGGTGTTGTGGTGCTCATACGGGATGACGCGGCCACGCTCATCGGTATACGGCGAAAAGATATCCATTGCCGCCTTGAGGTCATGGTTTACCATGCCCGGCTCAAATTCAAGCGTCGTCAGAGCGGCAACGCCGCCGGTGGTAAAGCCGGTGACAATGCCGCTCTTGATGCCGCATTCCCGGCAGGCGTCGGTGACAGCCTGCTGGAAGTCGCCGGTTACGTCAATCATACCCATGTGTGCACGGGTGTGGTATTCCTTTACAGAACTGTGAACTGCCATTTCTTTTGTTCCTCCAGTTACAAGTGTCAGTGGTTATTGTTCTCGGTTATTTTACCATGATACAGGGCATTTTTCAAATCCTCGGACAGATCCTGCAACAATACCGCATCGGTTTCGCGGTCATCCTGTACCTGCTGCACCTGCGCGGCAATCTGTTCGATTTTTTCCTCCAGCCCGCGCTCTCGCTGCTCCTGCCGCAGCTGGCGAATTTCATCCAACAGTTCTGCCACTTCGGCCTCCAGCTTGCGTTCATTGCGGTAGCGTGTGCGGTTGACCTCTTCGATAAAGCTGGCGGTGATGATGCCGGACGGCAGGGCGACGATGGCAATGCCAAAAATGGCGGAGATCATACTCACGCCGCGCCCAATGGCTGTCATCGGATGGATATCGCCATAGCCCACCGTAGTCAATGTTGCCGTTGCCCAATACAGCGCATCGAAAAATGAGCTGAAGGTATTCGGTTCAACAGAGAACATCACCGCTGCGGAGACAAAGATATACAGTGCCGCGACAATCAACACCATGGCGAGAATTTTGCGTTCACGCATCAGCGCGCGGTACATGTATATGCAGCTTTTGGAATACCGTATGGTCTTCAGCAGACGCATGCAGCGGAACACGCGCATCAGCCGCAGCAGCTGCAAAAAGGTTGTGAGCGAAATCTTCATTCCGCGGAGCAGCCGGAAGGTGGTGATGACAGGCAGGATGGAGAGCAGGTCAATGATTGCCATCGGTGTGAGCGGGTAGCGCAAAAATGCTTCCTTGTTCGGCAGGCCACGGAAGCGCGGGTCAAAATCTGCCGTAATCCACCGCAGCAGGTAGTCCAGAATAAACAGGCCGGTTACAATGCGGTCGAGCAGGACAATGCCCTGCGTCCAGATTTTGAATACCAGCGGCACCACGCTCAGGCAGACCAGTACAAGGATATAGCGGTCATACCACCGACTGAATTTGTCCTGTCCCTGGTCTTTGGCGATGATTTCATACAGGCGTTCCCGCCTGCTGACAGGCTTTTGGCTCCCCATTGTTCTCATTCCCCACATTTTCATATCAGGATGCAGACAGCCGCTGTCCAGAGGGACAGCGGCTGTACCGATTTCATGGTAATGCTTTTACTTCAGACCAGCGGTGATAATCGCCATCTTGTAAACTTCCTCAGCATTGCAGCCGCGGGACAGGTCGTTGATCGGTGCATTCAGACCCTGAAGAATCGGGCCAAATGCCTCGAAGCCGCCCAGACGCTGTGCAATCTTGTAGCCGATGTTGCCGGCATTGATGTCCGGGAAGATGAAGGTATTTGCCTGGCCTGCAACCGGGGAATCCTTTGCCTTGGTCTTTGCGACAACCGGGGAGAATGCCGCGTCGAACTGCAGTTCGCCGTCAACAGCGAAGTCCGGATTGGTTGCCTTGACCTTGTCGGTTGCATTGCGCATCATGGTAACGGTATCGCCCTTGCCGGAGCCCATGGTGGAATAGGACAGCATAGCAACCTTCGGGTCGATGCCGAATGCCTTTGCGGTGCGTGCGGTCTCAACAGCGATTTCTACCAGATCGTCTTCGCCCGGATTGATGTTGATCGCGCAGTCGCCCATTGCATACAGCTCATCGCTGCCGTCCGCTGCAGGGCGGCACAGAATGAAGCAGGAGGATACGATCTTGTTGCCCGGCTTGGTCTTGATCAGCTGGAGTGCCGGACGAACGGTGTCAGCGGTGGAATATGTAGCACCGCCCAGAAGAGCGTCAGCCTTGCCCATCTTGACGAGCATGGTGCCGAAGTAGTTGCCCTTGGACAGAGCAGCGCGGCATGCGTCTGCATCCATCTTGCCCTTGCGGAGCTCAACCATCTTCTCAACCATAGCGTCCATTTCGCCATAGGTTGCCGGATCAATGATCTCAGCGCCTTCGATATTGAAGTTGCCGACAGCGGCAGCGCCCTTGACTTCATCCTCGGAGCCGATCAGGATAACATCCATCAGGCCTTCCTTCAGCAGGCGTGCGGTTGCTTCCAGAATACGCGGGTCGGGACCCTCGGTGAAAACAATCGTTCTGCGATCTGCCTTCAATACGGAAATCAGATTCTCAAACATTGGTGTTCCCTCCAAAAATAAATATTTACACGTTACTGACACCGCTTCTGCACGGGGTGCAGGTGGTATTTTCATTATACAACCATTTGATAAAAATGTTCAAGTGATATCACCAATTTTGTGAATTTTCGCGTAAAAAAACCGCACCGCCATGGGAACATCACCAACAGGGCGGCGCGGAGGGCTATTGCTTTCGGGCATTTGATACACGAATGGCTGTACGGGTGCCGCGGACAGGGAAAGTGTGCAGTCAGTATCCGTACAGCGAAAGAGCGATATGGGAAACCAGAGGGCCTGCAAGGATAAACTGTATGGCAAACATCGTGCACAGGCTACCGACAGCAGCGCAGGCAGTTTTTCCCGCAGCATTCGCCTCGAACTGGGGGATTCTGCGGGCGAGCAGCTGCCAGACACCGTACCCAGCGAGTGTGCCGAGCGTGTTCATGAGCAAATCGTCAATATCCGTCGCCCGGAAATTGAACAGCTGGCTCAGCTCGATGAGCAATGACAGTAGGAAGCCTGCGCCTGCGGTGCGATACCAGCGGCGGCAGTCCTTCCACAGCAGCGGCAACAGCATGCCGAGTGGGACAAACAGCAGCGCATTGAGTGCCATGCCCATCGCGCCGCCGCCGTCGTGCAATGGCAGGAGGTTGACTGAACCGCTGCTGAGCTGGGACAGCCCGAACCGTTGGATGTCATCCAGCCCTCCGGTGCCTGTGAAATAAAACACGGCGCATACATAGACCGCCAGCACCTGCCAGCCTATGATGAAGCCCGTTTCATAGGCAATGCCACGTTTGCGGTATAACCGGCACAGCAGCCAGCCGAGTAGCAGATATACCGGGAGCACGACGAGATAATTTTCAAATATCGATACAATTGACAGCACAGGTATTCCCTTCCTTCTGATCTTTGACACCTATGCTATCATGCGGATTTGAATGCCAGATTGCGGGTTTCTTTCAAAATTCTTACGGTTATCCATCAATTGGGTGTAAATACCGCGCCGGAACATGCTCCGTCAGCCATACATGGTTGACCGATTCATAAAACAGCAAGCCGTCGCGCGCCATCTGCGCGGCATCCACGCGATAGACAAAGCAGGTGCCGTGCCGCTGGCCGACAGCCACGGCGGTGTCGATGTCGCGTGACAGGTGGACATACAGCCGCCGCATGTGCAGCAGGCCCTGCCGTTCAATCGATGGGACATATTTCAGCCCTGTGCCGTGGTACAGTACGGCAGGCGGCATTTTGGGGGACAGCTCGAGATCGACCGGAATGGAATGCCCCTGATTGGCGCGGATTTTGCGCCTGTCTTCGCTGAAGCTGTAGCGCTGCTTGCTGTCCGTGCGCACGATTTCCTCCAGAACTGGAAGGGAAATGCGGTGCTTTCCGGTCGCATTGATGCCGTCCAGCAGCTCCTGCGTGTCCGCCCAGCCGTGTTCATCGATCACAATGCCGATGGCCTCCGGATGGTGGCGCAGAATCAGGCTGATGAATTTGCTCAGCCGGGTGAGCGGGTCCTGTGAGCGGGACATGCAGTGTGCTCCTTTCCCAGATGGTTACCAGTCCTGTACCAGACGGGCGGATTCCGCTTCGTCCAGCTCAGTGACGCGGGTGTTTTTGACACGGTAGACGCGACGGCACATGCCGAGCACGCTCGGACGGTGCGTCGTGACAATGCAGGTTTTGTTCGGACGCTGTTGGATGATATTTTTCAGCACGCGGCGTTCGGTTTCGACATCCAGCGCACTGGTCGCTTCATCCAGCAGCAGAATCGGACAGTCGCGCAGGACGGCGCGCGCAATGGCAATGCGCTGTGCCTGTCCCTCGGAAACACGCCGCCCGCGTTCGCCGAGCGGGCTGTGGATGCCGTCCGGCAGGTTGCGGACAAAATCCCAGGCACAGGCAATTTTGAGCGCATCAATTATTTGCTCATCTGTCGCATCCTCGCGCACCATGCGCAGGTTTTCTGCAATGGTACCGGATACAATCGTATTGCCCTGTGGGACATACGAGAAAAACCGGCGGAGGTCGGCATTCATCGGGATTTCATTTCCCGTGCTGTCAATGAGCACTGCCGTGCCGCCGTCCGGATGAATCAGGCCGAGAATCATGCGCAGCATGGTGGTTTTTCCTTCACCGCTCGGGCCGACGAGCGCGACAATTTCATTCGGACAGGCGAGAAAATCGCTGTCCGTCAGCACAGAAGAGCTTTCGGTATAAGAAAAGTATACGCCGCGCATGCAGACGGTAAAGCCGTCATCTGCCAGTTCCTCCAGCTGGTGCGTGGTTTCCAGGGCGTGTTCTTCCTTCGGCAGCTCAAGCAGCTCGCGCACACGCTGTGCGGATACGGCACTGTTGAGCATGCTGGGGAAAATCCCGATGAGGGAATTGAAGTCGCTGCTCAGCTTGGCGCGCTGCTGCAAAAACAGTGTCATCGTGCCGTAGCTGATGGATTTTGTCCACAGCAGGAACAGACAATAGGCAAATGCAATAAAACTGACTGCGGCACCGAGCAGTGACATCCAGATATTCATCTTGATGCTGAACAGATTGTAATCCAGATTGCAGTCTTTGTATTTTTTCTGCCAGCTGCGCAATTTTTCGCCATAAAAGCCCATGATACCGAAGCTCTTGATGGTATCGATATTATAAAATGCTTCGGATTCAAAGCTCATCATTTCACTGTTCAATTCGAGCACATGCCTGCGGTATTCCCGATTTTTCCGCATGAGAAACCGGCTGCTGACCAGCAGCACAGGCGCGCTGAGAAAGGCAATCCATGCCATTGTCGTGTTGTAATGCAGGATGACGGCAAAGCTGGCAAAAAACGAATACAGGCTGATGATGACATTGGGTATCCATGAAACCGCATTGGTTGCAATGGTGTTGACATCGCTGTTAAAGCGGTTGAGCAGGTCACCGCTGGCATAACCGTTGAGCTTCAGCCAGTCGGCATCCATAATTTTGTCAAAAATTTCGGCCTGAATATCGTTGCCCACGGAAATGCTCAGGCGGGCGGAATAGCGGCTGACCAGGCTGGAAAAGACAAGGCTGAATACTGTGCTGCCGATCATCGCGGCAACGAGTACCCACAACCGGTTGATCTGATAGCCGGTGATGATGTCGATGAGGTATTTGCTCACGACAGAGGATACCAGACCCATTGAGGTGCTGAATATGCCCATCAGCGTATAAATCAGAATGGAGCGCTTATAGTTTGCAGAAAACGAAAAAATCCATCGCCAGTCGGCGAGGAATTCCCGATATGTGCCGTCATCCATGCGGTCGAGCAGCAGCTGCACCGCCCGGGATTTCAATATTCGATTGAACCGGGTGTAATGCTCCCCGTCCTGCTTCTGCCGGCTCACACAGTTTCCCCCTTACAATGCTTAGATTTGTATTTTATATAAAAATTTATACAGTTCGTATTCAAAAACTCCCTGTCAGCACAGGAACAGCTCCAACACGAATACCACTGCACAGGCAGTGACGGCGACCTGAAACAGGCTGCCGCCGCACCAGGCGAGCACAATGCCGACGAGCAATGCTGCCGCACCTGACCACACACTGCCCGTCGCATCGAGAATGGCGGGGAAGGTCATGACCGCGAGTGTGACATACGGCACGTAATATAAAAACGAACGGATGGTTTTGTTTTTGATTTCCTTTCGGATGAGCGTCAGCGGCAGCACTCGGATGAGATAGGTCACGCCTGCCATGACGGCGATGTACAGATAGGGATTATGCTGCATGGGTTTCCTCCTCCTCATGAATCGGGAACAGGACAGCGGCAATGCCTGCAATGACGACGGTGAGAATAATGGTGCGCATGCCGGAGGAAATACCGGACAGCATCGGCAGCTTGGCCATGGCAAAGCTCGCCGCCATCGAAACGGCAACCAGTCCCGCAATGACACGATTCTGTCGTGCGGGCGGGATGATAATGGCCAGAAACATGCCATATAAACCGACGCCGAGCGCACTGACAACATTGGCAGGCAGAATGTTGCCGACGACAATGCCCAGCACAGTGCCGAGCGTCCAGCCCGGGATAGAAAGCGCCATCATGCCGTAATGATAAAATGGATTGAGCCTGTCCGGTACACAGCTTGACACACCGAACATTTCGTCCGTAATACCCCAGCCGATGAGCAGGCGGTGGAAAAGCGGCAGATCGGGATCGAGCTTCTGGCTGAGCGAGCAGGACATCAACAGATAACGCGCATTGATGACGAGCATCATGACTGCCATTTCGACATAGGTCGCACCGGCGGCAATGACGTTGAAGCCTGCAAACTGTCCGGCACTGGCGAGCGTTGTCGCACTGGCAAGTGCACCCTGTATGGCGTTGAGCCCGGCATTTTTTGCGGCAATGCCCAGCGTAAAGGAGACTGCAAAATAACCCAGTGCAATCGGCACGCCATTTTTCATGCCGCGACGGAACCATGCGGCATTTTCATTGTTCATTCAAAATTCCTCCGATTTGTGTCATCTTCCCGTCTATTGTACCGTGAACCGGCGCTTCCGTCAAATGCTTTGATGCCCGTCTTGACAAGGGTGACAGTGGGCGCTATAGTAGAGAGACTTACCCAAAAGAATCAGAAGGAAAAAAGGAGGATGTATGAATTCGTTTGAGCGCCCGATTACACCGGGCTTTGTGCTGCGGTTTACATTGCCGGGCATGCTGATGATGTTATTCAATTCGTTTTATACCATGGTAGACGGCGGGTTTGTGTCCAATTTTGTCAGTACAGATGCACTTTCCGCCATCAATATTGTTTTCCCGCTCATCAATTTTGTACTTGCAGTGGGTATTATGCTGGCTTCCGGCGGCAGTGCGGTCACAGCGCGGCAGATGGGGGAAAAGGAACCGGAGCTGGCGCGCCAGAGCTTTTCTCTGCTGGTTGCCTTTTCTGCCGGACTGGGAATTGTGATTGCCATACTGTCGATTGTATTTGTCGATCCGATTGTGTGGGCACTCGGCTCGACCGATGCACTGTATGGCTATTGCCGCGATTATCTGGTTTTTATGAGCCTGTTCACACCGTGCTGTATGCTGCAAATCCTGTTTCAGTTCTTTTTCACGACGGCAGGCAGGCCACATCTCGGTCTGGCCTCGACACTGCTCGGCGGCATTGCCAATATGGTGCTCGACTATGTGCTGATTGTCCCGCTGCATATGGGCATCCGCGGTGCGGCGATTGCCACCGGCATCGGGCAGGCAATTCCAACTGTCATCGGGCTGGTGTACTTTTTCAGCCGGCACAATGATCTGTTGTATTTTGTGCGTCCGGTGATGCGCGGCTGGGTGCTGGGGCGCGCCTGTCTCAACGGCTCATCCGAAATGGTGTCCAATCTCGCCGTTGCCGTTACAACCTATCTGTTCAATATTATCATGCTGTCCTATCTCGGCGAGGACGGCGTTGCGGCAATTACAATTGTTCTGTATGCACAGTTTTTCTTCACCGCGATTTTCTTCGGCTATACCTCCGGCGTCGCGCCGCTCATCAGTTTTCATTTCGGTGCGCACAACCAGAACCGGCTGAAACAACTGGTACGGCTCAGCCTGTTGTTTGTTGTCGTGTGTTCGCTGCTGGCGTATGGCGGATCGGTCGTGCTGTCGCAGACGGTTGTCGGCATGTTCGCACAGCGCGGGACAGCAGTGTTTTCCATCGCGTCGGACGGCATGGAGCTGTTTGCCATCGGTTTTCTGTTCATGGGATTCAATATTTTTGCGTCCGGACTGTTTACAGCGCTGTCCAACGGCATGGTTTCCGCGGTTTTGTCTTTTCTGCGCACATTTGTGTTTCTTATCGCGGCCATTGAACTGCTGCCAAAGCTGTGCGGCGTATCCGGCGTATGGCTTGCGATCCCGGCGGCAGAGCTGCTTGCGCTGGTGGTGGCGCTCTTCTGCATTCTCCGGTACCGGAAACAGTATCAATACCTGTAACATGGCTGTATTGCAAAAGCAAAGGCTGGCAGAGTTGCTCTGCCAGCCTGTTTTTCTATGCTGTTTGAAATTTGAGAGCTTACAGCAGGGCGTCTGCCATGGCATCCAGCTGTGCCTCGTTTTCCGCGGTGAGGGCGGACTTGATGGTAACGGTGTCCAGCCAGGTGAGGTTCTTGCTGTTCTCAAGCAGACCGGTCATAACCTTTGCCGCCATCGGTGCCCACGAACCGTTTTCGATGATGCCAACCGTGCGGTTCTGATAGTTGCGCTCGGTCAGGTGCTCGATAAAGGTGCGCATGAACGGGAAGACCTCGCCGTTGTATGTCGTGCTCGCGAGTACCAGCTTGCCGTAACGGAACGCATCCTCGACAGCCTCGGCCATATCGGAGCGCGCCAGATCGGTCAGGACAACCTTCGGGCAGCCCTTTGCGGTGAGCTTGTCCGCCAGCAGCTTGGCAGCCTTTCTGGTGTTGCCGTAAACAGAGGTATACGCGATCATGACGCCCTCGGACTCGACGCCATAGGACGACCAGATGTCGTACAGATTGATGTAATACCCGAGATCCTCGGTCAGGATCGGGCCATGCAGCGGGCAGATTTTTGCGATATCCAGTGCAGCGGCCTTCTTGAGCAACGCCTGAACCGGTGCGCCATATTTGCCGACAATGCCGATGTAATAGCGGCGAGCTTCGCATGCCCAGCTCTCCTCGACATCCAGTGCGCCGAACTTGCCGAAGCCGTCCGCGGAGAACAGAACCTTGTCCTGTGCGTCATAGGTCACCATGACTTCCGGCCAGTGAACCATCGGTGCGAAGACAAAGGTCAGTGTGCGGTTGCCCAGCGACAGCGTGCCGTTGTTTGCGACAACCTCACGGTTCGGTGCGACATCTGCGCCGAAGAACTGCTGCATCATCGTGAAGGTCTTTGCGTTGCCGACGACGATGGCATCCGGATAAACCTTCAGAAATTCTGCGATGCTCGAAGAGTGATCCGGTTCCATATGCTGGATAATCAGATAATCCGGCTTTTTGCCATTGAGAGCGGCGGCGATATTGTCCAGCCACTCCTGTACGAAGCGGATGTCGACCGTGTCCATAACGGCGTTTTTTTCGTCCAGAATAGCATAGGAATTGTATGCCATGCCGTTCGGAACAACATACTGTCCCTCAAACAGATCGATTTCATGGTCATTGACACCGACATACAGGATGGAATCGGTTACTTTGCTGAAGCCCATTGCATTTCCTCCATTTCATGTGCGAGTCTGTGCGGCGGTACAGACTCGGAATCATTCTCATTTCAACTGCTTTTATTGTACCTGTTCTGTAGGTTTTTGTCAATGACAGCACGCTTGCCATATGGCAGCAAGGATTATTTTCTGTTTTGCCGATTTGGCAGGATAAGCAGGAAGATTCCCGTCAGCAGGCAGACAGCAGCGACCGCGATAACCGCTATGACCGGGAAATGCCAGAGGTATTCCGTCACATCGGTATACCAGGAGCCGGTTTGCATGTCGATACTCCGCATCCAGACGGCTGCGAACCCTGCGAGGATCAGACACACCACGCCCGCGAGGACGAGCACAGCGCCCACAATCAGCCGGGTTCGTTTTCCACTGGTTGCTTCCACAGGCTGTGGAAAACTGCGCGCATTCCGGAACGGTTCACCGGTCAGCAATTCGTCGATGGAAACATCGAACAGCCGGCTGATCTGAATGACATTGTCAATATCCGGCTTTGCCGCATCCAGTTCCCATTTGGAAACCGCCTGCCGCGATACGCCGAGCTGTTCCGCCAGCTGCTGCTGGGACAGGCCGTTCTGTCGGCGCAGCGTTTGAAGATTTTGTCCGAATGTCATGGGGAATCCCTCCTTTGCTGCCCTGATTGTATCATATCCGGCGGGGGCAATCTACCGTTTCCACCTGTCAAATGCGCAACCGGGCGTTGCGCACGCGTTCTGCGGTTACAAATGTGCCTGAAATCATACACTTTCTGTAAAAGAGTGAAATTTTTTGTGAAGTTTGTTTGCATCCATGATTGCATACTGGTATACTTAAAATAACAGTATGGGAGGATAAGATATGAAAAAGAGATCCAATCTGACGCTGGTGCTTGCCGTCTTCCTGATCGCGGCAATTATGCTCAGCAAGCAGTTTCTGCCATCTGCTGCGCCGGACACCGTTGCGGACACAGGGACAGAAACCACCATTCATTTTATTGACGTCGGACAGGGCGATGCATCGCTGATTGTCAGCGGTGACAGTGCCGTGCTGATTGACGGCGGCAAACAGTCCGCCGGGGATGCGGTTGTCGATTACCTGAGCCGCCATGGAATTGCGGATCTGGACGCAGTGATTGCCACTCATCCGCATGAAGACCATATCGGCGGCCTGGTGGATGTTTTCGAGGCATTTGATGTCAAATCGGTGTATCTGTCGGATGAAGCGATGGACACGCGCATTTATGAAAAGCTGCTCGATGCCATCGATGAAGAAGGCATTGAGCCGGAATTTCCGGATATCGGCGATACCATTCCGCTGGGCGAATCCGGCGGTGTATTCACGGTGCTTGCACCCGGGCCGAACAGCCGGGATACCTATGGAAATGACCCGAATACCTGGTCGCTTGTCCTGCGGCTGGATGCAAGCGGGTGCAGCGCCCTGTTTACGGGTGATACGACGACGCGCGTCGAACAGGATATGATAAAAAATACTCTCTCTCTGCTCGACTGCAATGTGCTCAAGGTTGCACATCACGGCTCGCGCACTGCTTCCAGTGCAGAATTTCTCGAAGCAGTTTCCCCGGAATTTGCAGTCATTTCCTATGAAAAGGGCAATTCCTACGGCTTGCCGGATGAGGAAGTGTTTGAACGGCTGGAGCCCATCGGAACGGAAATTTTTGAAACCGCAAAACACGGTTCGGTCGTGTTGACCATGGCAAATGGTGAGGTGGGTGTTGCATCATGAGGGGAACGGTTGACCGGATTGAAAACGGCATTGCCGTTGTGGAAACGGATGACGGCATGCAGGAATTTGCCGCTGTCGACGGCCTGTGCGACGGTGATGTCGTCGAGATTGCGGATGGCGTGATTGTGGCGATTGACCGCGCGGAAGCAGAGGCGCGCCGCGCGCGCATGCAGGCGCGGCTCGACCGTATGCTGAAAAAGAAAAAAACGTGATTTTAAATTGACACACCGACGAGTGTGTCAATTTTATTTTATAATTTGTAAAATATAATTGACATATCGTCGTATATATTGTATGATACAGATACGGAAGACAGAAAGCATACAGCGAAGGAGGGACTGCCATGAACGATGCAGCAAGCCGTTGGCGGGGTGCGCCATGAAGAACCGGAATATGAAACTGGCCCGTGTGGAAAAGGACCTGTCGCAGGAGGCGCTGGCGAAGCGCGTCGGCGTGACGCGGCAGACAATCAGCATGATTGAAGCGGGCAAATTCAACCCATCCCTGCGCCTGTGCCTGGATATCTGCCACGCACTGGGAAAAACACTGGATGATCTGTTCTGGGAGGAGGATTCGCAATGAAACGCATGAAAAACAATCTGGATGAACGGCAGGAGCAGGAGCTGCTGCACATAGAACATATCGGCGTGTGGTTCTGCTTCTGGGCACTGCTGGCGGCGCTGGTGATCCAGTCGCTGATGGGCGCGCCGTGGTCGCAGATCGCAGGCGAATGGATGATCTTTATGGTGCTGGCGCTCGGCATGGCAGTTGCATGCATCCGCCGCGGCATTTGGGATCGCTATCTGAAGCCGGATCTCAAAACCAATGTGGCTGCGAGCGCTGTCGGCGGTCTGGCGATTGCTGTCTTTGTGTTCGGCATGATATTGCGCAACACCGGCGGGGAATTTTGGGGCGTCAGCATTGTGCTGGCAGTCGGTACCGGGCTGTTCACCTTTGCGCTGTGCCTTGTCGCGCTGACGGTCTCCGCGCGGCTGACAAAAAAGCGACAGCAGAATCTGGAAAACATGGACTGTGACGACGACGAATAGACCCGATATGATAGAATAGGGCGTATCTGAAAAGTCGAAAATTTTGACTATGCTGCAAGTACAGACTGCTTCTTCGTGAAAAACACTTGAAATCCGAAGGGATTCCGGCGAACTTTTGCCTTGAACCAGTCTCGCCCTTTGCGAAATATTCGTCGTTTT
The DNA here is from genome assembly GCF_002157465.1 of Butyricicoccus porcorum. Classification (GTDB taxonomy): domain Bacteria; phylum Bacillota; class Clostridia; order Oscillospirales; family Butyricicoccaceae; genus Butyricicoccus_A; species Butyricicoccus_A porcorum. Next base: position 251,092 of record NZ_NHOC01000001.1, on the reverse strand, counting down.
GTTGGTTTTCAGATAGCGCCTGAAAAAAATGTACCGACTTCAAAAAGTTAGATCAAAAAATCTAACGATTGGAGGTCGGTACATTTTTCTATCGTCACGTGTCTGTCATCGCGCTGCGCATGCGGTCGGCGAATACATACCAGTCGGAGGTTTCGTCCACTGCGCCGAGCTTATATTTTTCCTCTCCGCGCACGACGCGCCAGGTTTTGGTGATGCGCGGCGGGACAATGCGAATTTCATCCGCAGGCATGCTGTCAGCGGGCTCCGGTTCTCTGGCGGGCGGCTGCGGCAGCAGGATGGTATGTTCCTCCGCCGATTTGGACGGCTCAAGCGCATACCAGTGAATGCCGTCGTCGGCGTACACAGCCGGGTCGAGATGGGTAAAGCCGACGGAATGCGGATGCATCTGCCGGGCCGTGTCGCGTGCGAGCTGCCGCGCACCGTGTGACAGCGACGGGTCATGCCGTTCCAGCCAGACATCTGCCGTGTCTGCACGTTCCGCGTGGAACAGCAGCTTGCCGGACGGCGGGGCGAGCAGTGTGCCAGGCAGAGAGGGCAGATAGGCCCATACCCACGGCTCCTGTGCCTTCTGGAAGGCATAGCCGCACACTGTCCATGTGCCGGTTTTCTCCGGCGCAAAGCGCACGAGCAGGGAACAGGTGGACATACAGAGAAAGGCGATATCTCCCGCGCCGCCATAATGCCGGGCGCGGTCGAGCAGACAGCACAGCCCTTCGTGCTCCTCCAGAGTGAGCAGACGGTGTTTGTCTGCGGGGTCAAGTGCAAACGGGAAACCGGTCAGCGTCATGGGTTGCCTCCTTTGTCCGGTGCATACTGCCAGCCGTGTTTGTCCAGCTCGGCTTCCAGTGCGGCGGCAGCGGCTTCCAGTGCGGAAAAGCTCCAGCCGTCTGCCTCGCGCGCAATGTCCGCGCTGCAGGCAATGGGATACGGCATATTGCCGCGGCTGACCGCTTCCAGCCGGGCGGCTTTTGTTTTGCGGTCGAGCGTCAGGCGGATGTCACAGCGGCGCGGTTCCTGCGGATGCCAGCGTGTGCGTCCCTGTGTGGGGGGCTGTTCGGAGAAATGCAGTCCGTCCGCATCAAAGGTGAACGAAACCGGTGCATCTGCGGCAAAAATGGCGCGCTGCATCGCTTTTGTATGCGGATTTTTCGGGCTGTATTGTGCACAGGCATCCATCAGCCGCGCGGGCGGCAGCGGGACGGTCTTGCCGTCCCGGACAATCAGGGCATAGATGGAAGAGGCAGACCAGAAACCGGGGACAAGGTGCGGCAGGCACAGCCAGAACGGGCGCACATCTGCCGCGGGGCAGTACAGCCCTTCGAGCGACAGGATGGGGCGCGCATACAGATCACGGGTGCCGCTGTCAACCGCGCGCACCAGCACGGCATCGGTGTCGCTGAGGAAAAAATGTACCGTGCCGTCGGCCTGTCCGCGCTGCATGTCGGCGAGGCGCTGCTGTAAAAACGCGCCGACGGCATCGGATTTTTGCGGCGGGAGCGGAACCAGATAGCGGTAATCCGCTTCGGGCGTGCGGCTGAATAAAAAGAGTTCCGGTTTCATGGTGTCACCTCCTTTGTCTGTCAGACTTCGATGATCTGCGATCCGCAGAGCGGGTCGAGAATGGAATGCAGATTGCCGGCATACTGGCGATACAGGGAAATCTGTTCATTTTCCTGTCCGGCAAGGCGCTGTAAAATATGCCGCCACTGGAAACCGGAGACAAAGCCGGGCTTGCGCTCTACTTGTTCCGGGATCTCTTCGCTGTCATCATAGCCGAGGCGCACACGGTTTTCCAGCTCATTCATGACGCCGTATAAAATCGCAAGATCGAAGCCATAGGGCTGCGGCGGTGCGGTCATTTCGGAGTGATAGATGCCGCCTTCGTCGCGCCAGGAGTTGGAATTGCCGTCGCCGCAGGTCGAAGTGGGGACAACGGCGATTTTCCAGCCCGGCTGGTTGATGCAGAAACGCACGGTCGGGTCGAAGACCTGTAATGCGCGGTTGACCAGACCGTGGAAATGGTTGTCCTTGAGCTCCTGCGGGATTAAACCGGAATCGCATTTGGTCAGCAGGAGCAGGACGGTGCGCGGCTTGCTGACAAAGGCGGTGTCGCGCTCCGTGCTCAGGATTTCAAAAATTGTGTTGATTTCCAGTGCAATTTTCTGGCGGGCGGGCTCTACGCCGCCTTCTTCCGACAGGATATTCGCATCTGCAAACAGCAGCAGCACATCGGTATCCATAATGCGGTGCAGCAGACGGCTGGATTCCTCCGAGCCTTTGCCCAGCATGGTTTTGAGCACGCCGCCCGGATAGTCGATCAGCGGCATATCCAGCAGCGGATAGGTGGGTACATCCGGGCGGAAATGTCCGCCGAATGCAAACGGGAATTCCGTGGTAATCATGGTACCGGTGCTGACAAAGCCCTGATTGATGTCCGCATAACGGTTGATGATGCCGGAATTGCGGATGCGCTCCTCCGGCGTCGCGCCGCAGGCGGTGAGATAATAGCTGTCACGGCGGCGCACCTTGAGCAGCTCCATGATTGCGCCATAGGCATTGCTCTTGCCGCTGCCGCTGACGCCGACGGCGGTCACAATAATTTTACTCATATGATTTTAACCCCTTTGTTATGACCTGAGTCTGCTGCGGCAGGAAATCAGGAAGTCCAAGTTTGTGTTTTCTGTGTCATTGAATTCCGCGCGGACTTCATCCTGTGATTTGTCCGGGTCGGGCTTGTACCAGCTTTGTTCGGCGAAATAGGCCGCATCGACCGAGTTGGACAGATCGTAGCCGTGGCGGGCATACATTTCATTGATGGCGCGCTGGATTTGTGCAGCGTCCATGCCTGCTACATCGCTGTCAGTCAGTATGCGGCGGTGGGACGGCAAAATATAATTGCCGCCGAACAGGCCGGAAAACCAGTCACTGACACCGCCTGCCCAGCTGCTGATGGTATCACCGATGCCGCCGGAGGAGGTTTCTTCCTGTGTGTCAGGTTCCGTGGTCTGCGTGCTGTCAGCCGGCGTGGCAGTTGCCGGCTCATCTTCCAGGTTTGTAGCTTCCGGCTCCGTGTTCGTGTCCGACGGGTGGTTTGCTTCACCGGACAGCAGCTGCGGCAGCTCGACCGGTTTGACATCGAGATAGGACATACCGTTCGGATGTACCGTCAGCCCGACACCGGCGAGCAGCGTGCCGATGCTGCGGTTTGCCGCATTGACATAGGACAGCGCGGACAGCGGGCCGAGCAGGATGACCGCTACAAGGGCAGCCGCAATCAGGCGTTTCGGCAGCAGCAGCTTTTGATGCTGGCGCACAGTGAACAGCAGGGAGCCGTCCTCTGCGCGGTAGGTGCGCACGCCCTCCAGCCAGCCGCCGGGCAGGCGTTCCAGCTTGCCGTATTTGGTTTTGTCGAATGCACCGCCGATGCGCCCATAGGCGCCGGGTGCGATGGTGACGAGGTATTCCTTCCGGTCAATGGGTGCGGCAGAGGCTTTTTTCCCCTTGCGGATGAACGTCAGATACAGGCACAACAGCAGCACAACTGCGGCGGTCGGGACGGGGAATGATCCGACCAGAACGCCCAGAATGCTGAGTTTCGTGCCCAGCCAGATGAGCGCCTCAAATACCACCAGTGCGAGCAGAATGCCGCGCACAACTTGAAAAAATTGCTTCATAGAAATAAGTACCCCCTGCCCGTCCCAATACGTCTGTGCAGGGGACAGGGCAAACAGAAAATGGAGTGGAGCGGCGCGCCGACAGTCGGCGCGCCGCGACAAACTGCGACAGTTTACGCTTCTCACTATACGGAAAAAAATCCTGTGTGTCAATAGCAGACGGGAACAAGACAGGCACAAAAAACGCCCAAACAGGCTGGTTTTGCCCGTTTGAGCGCATATTCACAGAAAATTTACCGGATTGTTATCATTTTGTCTTTTTGTGGCGCAGGCGGCGGTTGACCTCGTCCATATGCTCCTGTGCATTGCCCTGTGTAATCAGCTCCACATCGGTGTGAATGGTTTCCGGCACTTCCTCGCCCTGATACAGCCTGACGGCAGTGCGGACGCATTCCCGTCCAATTTCATAGGCATCCTGTGCGAATACCGCGTCGATTTCTCCCACGCGAACCAGCTCGGAAACTTCCTGCATGCCGTCGAACGAGACAATATGAATGCTGTCACTGCGTCCGGCCTGTGCAATGGCGCGCTGTGCGCCGACCGCCATGCTGTCCGAGGTGGTGCACACCAGATGAAGTGTTTGCTGTGTCTCGAGCAGTTCCGCCATGGCTTGCTCTGCTTCTTTCTCAGAGGAGTTGCAGATCTTCGTATCCAGTACCTGTACGCCGCCGTCATGCAGTGCGTCTTCCAGTCCGTATTCGCGCAGGGTGTGTGCCCTGTCCTCTGCCTGCCCGCGCAGGATGACGGCGCAGGCACCTTCATCGACCAGTCCGGCCGCATATTGTCCCTGCTGATAGGCGGCGTTGTAATTGTCCGTGCCGATATAGCAGGCGCAGCCGTCGTAGTCCAGTGCGGTGTCGACGGACAGAATGATTTTGCCGTTTTTTTCGGCGCGCGCAAGCCCGTCTGCCAGCGCAGACTCATCAATCGGCGCAATGGCGATGACGTCTACTGCCATGTTCGCCATGGTCAGCAGCATATCCGCCTGATCGTCTGTGTCATCCTCGTCATCGGGGGAAAAGACCATCACTTCGACACCGAGCGCATCCGCCTCATCCTCCGCACCTGCCTTGATGAGATCGAAATACGGATTGTCCAGCGACTTGAGCAGGATTCCGATATACGGCATATCCAGTACAGACGGCTGAGTCGCGGCACCGGAACCGGTGTCGGTGGGGTCTTCCGTGTGGTCGCGTTTTGCGGAGCCGCCCCCGCATGCACAGCACAGCAGCGAGCACAGGGTCAGCAGCCCGACCAGACAAAATTTGCGTATGTTTTTCATGCGGATGCCCTCCTTTCGCGCGTGTAGGGTAAATCATTATATCATTTCTGCCTATCTGTCGGCAACTGCATTTGTGTACAAAAAAAGAATCCGGTTTTGTACCGGGCTCCCCCTCCGGGAGGGTGGCGGATTCGATGCTTTGCCGGGAAAACGGAAGGAGCTTTTGTTCAGCGGCGGCGTTCGGGCCGGATTAAGAATCAAACACCGACTCGACCGGTTCATCGCGCAGGATATGCGCGGGATTGCGCTCGAGCAGCAGCTCCGGGCAGCCGTCGCCATAGGTATCGCGCAGAAATGCGCGGATATCCGCCAGCCATGGCGTGCGCGCTGTGTCGCTGTGTGCATCGCTTGCAACCAGATGCACCAGCCCGATCTCCAGCATCCGGCGGGATACGCGCAGAGCACCTTCGCCGAACCGTCCGAGTGGACTGCCCCGGTTGATTTGCAGGACACAGCCCATGTCCGCGAAGACAGGCAGCAGCCCGCCGGGGTCGCGCTGCACAAACCGGTAGCGTTCGGGATGGGCAATGATCGGCGTATAGCCCGCATCCAGCAGCGATTCCAGCCCGTCCAGCACGCGGGACGGGCGGTCGTGAAACGAAAATTCCACCAATGGATACCGTGTGCCGCCCAGCGTCGGCACGGTGCCGCGCCGCAGCATGTCGGCCACATCGCCGTCAAAATAAATTTCCGCACCGGTGACAATTTCCAGCGGGATATTTTGCTGCTTCAGCAGGGTGCGCAGCGCTGTAAAGCGTGCGTCCAACTCGTCTGAGGCGTAATTTTCAAACATGCGGGCGATGTTGGTGTGCGGTGTGGCGGCGATGGTTGCCACACCCGCATCCACGGCGAGTCGCGCCATGTCCAGTGCCTGTTCCGGTGTCTGTGCGCCGTCATCTACGCCCGGCAGGATATGGCAGTGCAGGTCGATCATGTCGACATATCTCCTTTTCCAAATGATACAGAGTACGTATAGTATACCACAGAATGGCAGGCGTGCGGCTGTTTTGGGCGATATCTTTGCCGAAATCATACAGAAAAAGCGATATACTGTGTGCTGTATGCAAAACTGTCGATTGACAGTGAGGAAAAAGCGGGTTAATATGATAGAAGAATGTCTGTATATGCAAATTTGTAATAGAATGAGGGGATGAGACAGGACAATGAAATCAATGGGGGATAAACAGAAAACAGGAAGACATCGGTGGCGGCAGCAGCTGGTGCTGCTGCTTGATGTCTGCATTTTGCTGGCAGTCAGCATGGTTATTTTCCGCCTGACACCGGATACCAACGGTACCGGCTCGACCGACTGGAACAATCTCTGGCCGGGGCTTGTGCAGATGAGCGTGTGCATCCTGCTGTTCCAGCTGCTGATGCGCACCTATGATACCCTGTGGCGCTATGCGGAGACACGGGAATACCTGACCCTGCTCGTCGGCATGGCGGGCGGTACATTGCTCAACCTGTTGTCGATGTATGTCTTCGGGCAGCGGCTGTCCCGTATGTTTGTCTGCACGGCGGCGGCATTTTCCCTGCTCGTGATGCTTGCGGTGCGCATGCTGTACCGTCGATATCGGGAGCTTGTCACACGGCATACGCCGAGGGGCGGCGTGTATACCGGTATCATCGGCGCGGGGGATGCGGGGATATCCCTGCTGCGCGAGATGCGGCGGAGCCCGGAGGGACGGTATCAGCCGCACTGCTTCTTTGACGACGATTCGGAAAAAATCGGCACGCGCATTCACGGCTTGCCGGTCTATGGCCCAATCAGCGCATTGCCGGAGCGCATTGGCAATCTGCCGGTGTCCGAGTTGGTGGTGGCTATGCCGACTGTATCGGCGGAACGCCGCCGCGAAATTCTGGGGATTTGTACCCAGACCAGCTGTCATGTCAGTGTATTGCCTGACCGGCTGGATCTGCTGGAGCATCCGAACAATGCCTCCCCGCTGCGCACCTCCATGCGTGAGGTACGCATTGAGGATCTGCTTGGCCGCGCGCCGGTTCAGCTGGATTCCGCGCGCACAAAGACATTCTTACAGGGCAAGACTGTTATGGTCACAGGCGGCGGCGGTTCCATCGGTTCCGAGCTGTGCCGCCAGATTGCCCGCTGTCAGCCCAGTCGGCTGGTTATTCTGGATATCTATGAAAACGGCGCATATGATGTCCAGCAGGAGCTGGTGCGCCGGTATGGTGATGCGCTCGACCTTCGGGTGGAAATTGCATCAGTGCGTGACCGCAGGCGGCTGTATCAGGTGTTCTCCATGCACCGCCCACAGGTGGTATTTCATGCCGCAGCACACAAGCATGTGCCGCTGATGGAGGAAAGCCCGACCGAAGCGGTCAAAAACAATGTCTTCGGCACATGGAATACCATTTGTGCCTGTGAGACATTCAGCGTGGAAAAATTCGTGTTGATTTCGACCGACAAGGCAGTGAATCCAACCAATGTCATGGGCGCGACCAAGCGCATGTGTGAGCAGCTGATGCAAAGCCGCAAGGGGATTTCACGCACGGAATTTGCGGCAGTGCGTTTCGGCAATGTGCTCGGCTCCAATGGTTCGGTTGTGCCGCTGTTCCGGCGGCAGATTGCCGCGGGCGGCCCGGTCACGATTACAGATAAGCGCATTATCCGGTATTTTATGACCATTCCCGAAGCGGCACAGCTCGTGCTGGAGGCCGGGGCAATGGCACATGGCGGCGAGGTCTATGTACTCGACATGGGTGAGCCGGTCAGGATTCTGGATCTCGCGGAAAAACTGATCCGGCTGTCCGGGTATATCCCGTACAGCGATATTGATATCGTGGAAATCGGTTTGCGTCCGGGCGAAAAGCTGTATGAAGAGCTGCTGATGAAGAGCGAAGAACTGAGCAAGACCGAAAACCAGAAAATCTTTATCGAACGGCAGGAGGAAGTTTCGCCGCATGTGATGGGGCGCATGCTTGAGCAATTGAAGCAGGCTGCGGATTCCGGCAGTGCCGATGAGGTGCGCCGGGCATTGCATGCCTGTGTGCAGACCTATCACAGCGCGGAAGAGGTCAACCGTGAGGCAATCGAACAAATGGAGCTGCAAACGCAGCAGGCAGCAATGGCGGAGGGATAAAACAAATATGAAAACAATTCTTGTCACCGGCGGCACCGGCTATATCGGCAGCCATGTATGTGTACAGCTGCTCGAAGCGGGCTATCAGGTGGTTATTGCAGATAATTTAATCAATTCCAAGCGCGATGTCGTCGACCGCATCGCGCGCATCACCGGCAAAACGCCGGCGTTTTATCAGACGGATTTGCTTGATCTGGACGGCATGCGCGCGATTTTTCGCGCACATCACATCGATGGCGTCATTCATTTTGCCGGGCTCAAGGCAGTCGGCGAATCGGTGGCACAGCCGCTGCGCTATTATTCCAACAACCTGACCGGCACGCTGAATCTGCTCACTGCGATGCAGGAAGCTGGCTGTCCGGTGATTGTCTTTTCGTCCTCTGCGACGGTATACGGCGAAAACAATCCCGTGCCGTTTGACGAGAGCATGCCGACTTCGGCAACCAATCCATATGGCTATACCAAAGTGGCACAGGAGCGCATCCTGTCGGATATCGCGGCGGCACAGCCGGACATGAGCGTGCTGCTGCTGCGCTATTTCAATCCGGTCGGTGCACATCCGAGCGGACTGATCGGGGAAAATCCGAATGGCATTCCGAACAACCTGATGCCGTTTGTCGCAAAGGTTGCCACAGGCGAGCTGCCGCGCATCAATGTGTTCGGCGATGATTACGATACGCCGGACGGCACAGGCGTGCGCGATTATATCCATGTCTGTGATCTGGCGCATGGACATGTGCTCGCGCTGGAATATGCCTTCGGGCGCACGGGTACAGATATTATCAATCTCGGCACAGGCCATGGCAGCTCGGTACTCGAGCTGATTCATGCCTTTTCCGAAGCGTGCGGACAGGAACTGCCGTATGTCATTACGCCACGCCGTCCGGGTGATATCGCGGAATGCTGGGCAGATACCAAAAAAGCAAAGGAAGTGCTCGGCTTTACCGCGAAAGCGACTCTGGCAGATATGTGCCGTGACAGCTGGAACTTTATCTGCCACCAGCGAGAGGAAGCGGAATGATCGGAAAAAAAGGAATTGTCCTCTATATCATTGCGCTGGCTGCTGCGCTTGCGGGCATTCTGTTCGGAGCATATCACTTCTTTTTCGGCGGCGTACAATCGGATGACACCATGAAAAATATGGTGAACAATCAGACAAGCAGTGAAGCCGAACCGCTTGACCCATTCGATTGTGTCGCGCTGTTCGGCATCGATACAGCGGAGGGCGAAAGTGGCCGCTCGGACGCAATCATGCTGGCATCCATTGACAGCCACAACAACCGCATCCGTCTGTGTTCCATTGCGCGTGACACGCGTGTTGATATCGAAGGACATGGCAAATGCAAGCTGAATGCGGCATATGCGTATGGCGGCGGGGAGCTTGCCCTGCAAACCATCAATGAAAATTTCGGACTGAATGTGGGCAGCTATATTGCGGTGAATTTTTCCGGCATGGCGGATATCGTCGACCAGCTGGGCGGCGTAGAGGTCGATCTGTCGGACGGTGAGCTGGAATATATGGGCAAACACGGCGAAGGGTTGGAAAGCGGGAAAGATGTTCAGCTGAACGGCGAACAGGCGGTGGCATACAGCCGCATTCGTTATCTGGACAACGACGATGTGCGCACCTCGCGCCAGCGCGAGGTATTGCAGAGCCTGCTCGACCGGGTGCGCGGTCTGGACAGCGCGCAGTATCCGCAGCTGATAGATCAGCTGCTGGAGCAGTGTACAACCAACCTGTCACAGGCACAGCTGCTTGCGCTGCTCGCGCAGCTCACGCCGGAGGAGACAGAGATTCGGCAGCATGCTGTACCGTCAGAACAGACGCAGGCGGAAGGGCAGACCATCGGCGGCGCATGGTTCTATGTGTATGACACACAGAAGGCCGGAGAGGAAATCCGGGACTTTCTTGCAATTGAATAAAACAACAGCCTGTACATCGCATGGTACAGGCTGTTTTGTGTTATGGTGTTGCAAATTCCTTTAGCAGGGAATCCAGCAGGAAAATTTGCCGGTCAGACAGACCTGCGTATTTGGGAGAGGTGTCCTGAAGTTCTGCAACCAGTGTGCGCAGGATTTTCTTTTGCTGTTCAGACAACGCCCGGATAGACAGCATTTCTTCTTTATCAATACCGACGGGATAATCAAGTGATACATGAAAGACGAGAGCCATATCCGTCAGCACATCGAGCGGAGGCAGTTTGATGTTGTTTTCATAGCTGCTGATGACTGATTTGCTGCGTCCCACGCGGAGCCCCAGTTCTTCCTGGGACAGGTGATGCTGTTCACGCAATTCGCGTATGCGCAGACCAAAGTCAAACATAGGTACAGTCCTCCAAAAGAAGTTTTCATTTCATAATCATCTTACTGCACTTGAGTTTTGAAATCAGAAACTATATAATAATGTTGTTTCTAAAACAGAAACATTATACTGAAAAAATTTGCTGTTAGAGTACGTGAAGAAACAATGGTGATGAAATGCGAAAAAGGACTGTAGTTTTTATCGGACACAGGGAATGCGCTGCCCTGATGGTTACATACGAAGCGCTGTTTGCGTATACAATGGTACTCATCGGCATTGTCAGTCTGGTCATCCAGATTATAAAAAAGTAACCCGCCTGATCTCCCAATAAGGCGGGTTACTTAAACTCAGTCACGGAGGGCGAACCGTCTGTCGGTGTGCCTTGTTTTTCTGTTTACAGAATACAATGTTTTTGACCAATTGTCAAGCAGGCGCACGGGCAGAAGATTTCCGCAGCCGTGCGCCTGTATTTTTTACTTTTTTCGTCCGAGCAGCCCGAGCAGAGCGGTCATGCCGAACATGCCGGCGGCATACCATGTGCGGAACCGCCGCCAGAGCTGTTTGACCCGTTTCATATCGGTCAGTTCTTGAGCGAATGCATCGGCGCGGGGATACGTCCGCCGCGGTGGATGAACTTCGCAGAGGAGAACGGATGGACATCCATAACCGGAGCCGAACCCAGCAGACCGCCGAATTCAAGCTCGTCGCCCACCTTGTGACCGATGGCCGGGATGACACGGACAGCCGTGGTCTTGCAGTTGACAACACCGATGGCAGCTTCATCCGCGATAATAGCGGAGATGGTTTCTGCCGGAGTGTCACCCGGAATGGCGATCATATCCAGACCGACCGAGCAGACCGCAGTCATGGCTTCCAGCTTGTCCAGATGCAGCGCACCTTCCTGTACGGCATGAATCATGCCCTCGTCTTCCGAAACCGGGATAAATGCACCGGACAGACCGCCGACCGAAGCGGAGGCCATGACGCCGCCCTTCTTGACCGCGTCATTCAGCATGGCGAGAATTGCCGTTGTACCATGTGTGCCGCAGCATTCCAGGCCGACTTCCTCCAGAATGCGTGCGACTGAGTCGCCAACTGCCGGGGTCGGTGCGAGCGACAGATCGACAATGCCAAACGGTACGCCGAGGCGTTCGGATGCAATCGAACCAACCAGCTGACCCATACGGGTGATCTTGAATGCAGTCTTTTTGATGATATCTGCGACTTCGTTAATCGAACAGTCACCTGCACGGCGGATGGCCGAATGAACAACGCCCGGGCCGGATACACCGATATTCAGCACACAGTCCGCTTCACCGACACCGTGAAATGCACCTGCCATGAACGGATTGTCCTCAACGGCATTGGCAAAGACAACCAGCTTGCCTGCGCCGATGCACTGCTGATCGGCGGTCAGTTCGGCGGTCTCACGGATGACCTCACCCATCATGCGGACAGCGTCAAGGTTGATGCCTGCTTTGGTGGATGCGACATTGACCGAAGAGCATACCAGATCGGTCGTAGCCAGTGCTTCCGGAATAGAGCGGATCAGAATTTCATCGCCCTTGGCAAAGCCCTTCTGAACGAGGGCAGAAAAGCCGCCGACAAAGTTGACACCACAGGTCTCTGCCGCGCGGTTGAGTGCCTGTGCCAGCGGGACATATGAGGTTGCATCAGTCGCCGCACCGATCATGGAAATCGGGGTGACAGAAATGCGCTTGTGGATAATCGGAATGCCAAGCTCAGCTTCAATCTGCTCGCCGGTTTTGACAAGATTTTCCGCCTTGCGTGTAATCTTCTCATAGATTTTGTCGGAAACCGCATTGATGTCATCGGAGATACAGTCGAGCAGGGAGATACCCATGGTAATGGTACGGATATCCAGATGCTCATCCTCGATCATCTTGATGGTTTCCATGATGTCAAAGCTGTTAATCATAATGCGGACTCCTCTCAGATGCGGTGCATGGCGTTGAAGATATCCTCATGCATCAGGTGCACCTTCATGCCCAGCTCTACGCCGTCCGCTTCCAGCTGTGCGGTCAGTGCCGGGAAGCTGATATCACAGTTTTCCAGCTCGACGAGCATAATCATGGCGAACAGGTCGCCGCCCATGATGTTCTGACGGACATCAACGATGTTGATGGAATGACTGCTCAGGGTGTTGGAAATCCGGGCGATGACGCCGGTACGGTCCTTACCTGCTACGGTTAACATTGCACGCATGTTTGTTTCCTCCTAGTGCGTTTCAGCCGCGTCGAGCGCGGCGAGAATAATGGGATTGGAAATCAGGAATCCGGCGTCAGTGAGATGCCAGTGGCTTCCTGTATGACTGATATGGGTTGGTGGCAGGACGGAAAATGCCTGCTCAATAGGGGTGGGATCGCGTCCGAATGTGGCGCGGTAGTATGCTGCATCCCAGCCGTCCGAGGTGCGGAGGGAGAGCATGATATATTCCAGTGCGCGGTCAATGTGCTCGTCTTCTATGACCGGGCGGGCAGTCCCTGCCAGCCATGTGCTGAGGTCACGCGGCCATTCGATGCGTTGTCCGCCGAAATCGGCGTGTGCACCGGGGCCGAAGCCGAGATAGGGCGACTGTGCCCAATACCGGCTGTTGTGGCGGCTGCGGAAGTGGCTTTCGCGCGCAAAATTGGAAATTTCGTAGTGTTCAAAGCCTGCCTGTGCCATTTTTTCACATAGCAGCAGATACATATCTGCCTGTGTGTCTTCCTCCGGCAGGATGGGATTCTGTTGTCCAAGCGGCGTGTGCGGCTCGACAGTTAGCCCGTAGCACGACAGGTGTTCCGGCTCCAGTGCGAGCAGCGCGTCAATCGACTGTTCCAGCTGTGGGACAGTCTGTCCCGGCAGAGCATACATCATCAGATCGACACTGAGGTTATCAAAGCCCGCACGCCGGGCACGGAAAAAGGCATCCTGTGCCTGAGCGAATGTATGGATACGCCCAAGGGCGCGCAGCTCTTCGTCGTGCGCCGACTGAATGCCCATCGACAGGCGGGTTACACCTGCTTCGCGCGAGATTGACAGAAATTCGTCTGTCATGGAGTCCGGATTGGCTTCGACGGTGATTTCCGCATTTGGCTCGACAGCATACCGCCGCCGCAGCTCGTCCAGCGTGCGCGCGATGCGCGCACCGCCCAGCAGGCTGGGCGTGCCGCCGCCGAAGTAAATTGTATCGATGGTATAATCGGTACAGTCCGGCGCGGCCTGGACGAGCTGCGCCAGCAGGCGGTGCACATAGGCATCCCACTGCTGCGGCTGTCCCGCAACGGAATAGAAATCACAGTAGGCACATTTTGCCGCGCAGAACGGCACATGGATATAGATACCCAGCTTATTCTTCATCCAGCTTAAGCACCGCCATAAAGGCTTCCTGCGGCACCTGGACGGAACCGAGGGCACGCATACGCTTTTTGCCTTCCTTCTGCTTTTCCAGCAGCTTTTTCTTTCGGGTGATGTCGCCGCCATAGCACTTGGCAAGGACATCCTTGCGCATTGCCTTGATGGTTTCACGCGCAATGATCTTGTTGCCGATGGCGGCCTGAACCGGGATTTCGAACAGCTGACGCGGGATATTATCCTTCAGCTTTTCGACAATTTTACGTGCGCGTCCATATGCTTTGTCCGTATGGACAATGAATGACAGCGCATCGACCGGGTCGCCGTTGAGCAGGACATCCAGCTTGACCAGATCGGACTTGCGGTAGCCAATCAGCTCGTAATCGAGCGAAGCATAGCCGCGCGTACGCGATTTGAGTGCGTCAAAGAAATCATAAATAATTTCACCCAGTGGCAGCTCATAATGCAGCTCGACACGATCGGTGTCGATGTACTGCATGTCCTTATAAATGCCGCGTCGTTCCTGACACAGATCCATGATATTGCCGACATATTCACTCGGCGTCATGATGCTCGCTTTGACATACGGCTCTTCAGCGTAATCCAGCGTAGTCGGGTCAGGATAATTGAGCGGGTTGTCGATATATTCCTCCTCGCCGTCCGTGCGTTTGATTTTGTAGATAACGCTCGGTGCGGTGGTGATGAGGTCGAGATCATATTCGCGTTCGAGGCGTTCCTGAATGATCTCCATATGGAGCAGGCCGAGGAAGCCGCAGCGGAAGCCAAAGCCGAGGGCAATGGAGCTTTCCGGCTCGAAGGTCAGAGAGGCATCATTTAACTGGAGCTTTTCCAGTGCGTCGCGCAGATCGGGATAGCGTGCGCTGTCCGCCGGATAGACACCGGAAAAGACCATCGGCTGTACCTTGCGGTAGCCGGGCAGCGGCTCGGCGGCACGGTTTTCGGTACCGGTGACGGTATCACCGACGCGCGTATCAGATACATTTTTAATGGAAGCGGTAAAATAGCCGACCTCACCGGCACACAGGCCGTCTGCGGACGGTTCGAGCGACAGCGGGCGCATATAACCGGCTTCGACAACCTGGAACTGTGCACCGGTCGCCATCATGGAAACCTTCATGCCGGGCTTGATGCAGCCTTCCATAACGCGGACATAGACAATGACGCCGCGATAGGTATCATACTGGCTGTCGAAGATGAGGGCGCGCAGCGGTGCATCCGGATCGCCATCCGGCGCAGGGATATCGCTGACAATGCGTTCGAGCACTTCTTCAATATTGATACCCATTTTGGCAGAGACCTCCGGCGCATCCTCTGCGGGTATGCCGATGATATCCTCGATTTCATGCTTGGCGCGCGCCGGGTCAGCGGACGGCAGATCGATTTTATTGACGACCGGCAGAACCTCCAGACCGTGCTCGATGGCGAGATAGGTGTTGGCGAGTGTCTGTGCCTCAATGCCCTGCGTGGCATCGACGACGAGTACAGCGCCTTCACATGCAGCGAGTGAGCGCGATACCTCATAATTGAAGTCGACATGTCCGGGCGTGTCGATCAGGTTCATCTGATATGTTTTCCCGTCCTGCGCTTCATAGTCCATGCGCACGGCACGGGCTTTGATCGTAATGCCGCGCTCACGTTCCAGATCCATATTGTCCAGCAGCTGGCTTTCCATTTCGCGCTGGGTAACGGTATGGCATTGTTCCAGCAGGCGGTCAGCCAGCGTGGATTTGCCGTGGTCGATGTGCGCCACAATCGAAAAATTGCGGATGAGAGATTGGTCTTTCATGATTGCTCCTTTTGCGCCGCACAGCAGGAGAAGCTGCTCTGCGGCAGGCGTTCACGGCGGCAGGTATGCCCGCCGTTTTATCGTAAATACTAGTATATCATAGCATTTCGTGCTGGACAACGGAAATTGCGCATAAAAACAACGGAAAAAGTAGTGCCGACGCGCACAGAGGAGAGACGGAACCGGTTCGTGCAATCCAAGCGGCTCCTTCTGCGGGTCTGGCTCGCGCCGTGAAACCGGCGCGCGCAGGGAACAGACACCTGATTTGAAAAACTGCCCAAATCCCGCCGGGAAATTCTGCCCCAAACGGTCAATTTTACAGCAATTTTCAACATTCACAAATTATTCACAGAATTTCCCCGGCTTTTCCTTGACATTGCGGGGGACGGGTGGTATCTTGTATTTAGCACTCAGAGAGGTTGAGTGCTAACACTCAAAGCAAGACAGTGCTAAAGCACCCGGAATCATCAGGAGGTGAACACCGTGGAGCTGTCCGCACGAAAAAAACTGATCTTAAAGACAATCATCGGCGATTATATTCGCACGGCAGAGCCGGTTGGCTCCAAGGCGATTGCGAGCCGTCCGGAGCTTGGATTTTCTTCCGCTACCATCCGCAATGAGATGAGCGAGCTGGAGGAAATGGGCTATCTGGAAAAACCGCACACCTCTGCCGGACGCATTCCGTCGCCCGCAGGCTATCGCCTGTATGTCGATGAGCTGATGGGTCAGCCAAATCTGACCGCCGCTGACGTCGACCGCATCAATTCGGTTATGAAGCTCAAGGTCAAGGAGCTTGACCGCATGGTGTCTGAGGCCGGCAAGCTGATTTCCAATCTGACCGATTATACGACGCTCGCCGTCACGCCGGTGATGCAGCGCGTCACCATCCGGAAATTCCAGATTATCTCAGTCAGCCCGGTGGATTTTGTCATCGTTGCCGTCACCGACAGCGGCGTTGTCAAAAACAAGATGCTGCGCACTGCGGCTCCGGTGACAGCGGATGAGGCGGAGCTGCTGACTTATGTGCTCAACCAGACGCTGACCGGCATCCCGATCGATGCCATCACGCCGGAACGGTTCGACATCGTCCGCCGCGCCGCAGGTGTCACCGCACTGCTGACACTGGTTGCAGAATTTCTCAATGAGTTCATCGAGGAGATGAGCGAACAGAAGGTATTTTTGCAGGGTGCCTCCAAGCTGCTGGCATATCCGGAATATAGGGATGTGCACAAGGCACAGGAGCTGCTGGATTTCATCTCGGATGAAAGCAACATGCCTGCCCTGCGGGCGTTTACCCGCGACATCGACGGCGTGCGCATCACCATCGGGCCGGAAAACGGCAAGGGACCGATGCAGAACGCGAGCATGGTCTATGCGACCTATAACATCGGCTCAGTCGGACGCGGCCTGATCGGGATCGTCGGCCCGACCCGAATGGATTACGCGAAGCTGTCCGCACGGCTGGCGCTGTTCTCCAAAGGGCTCAATCGTTTGATTGCCGAGACCTTTTTCGACGAAGACTAGCATGCAGTTGCATAGCATATGATTACCCCGCCGCGGCATGGCGGCGATGGAGGAGGAACGACCACACATGGAAACCAAAGACAGCGTAGAGCAGGAAACCGTTCAGCAGGAAGCGGAAACCGCAGCGGCTGCGCAGGCGGAAAAGGCTGCCGGAGCTGCTGAGGCGGAATCGGCCGAAGAAAAAAAAGAGCTGACCGCAGAGGAAAAACTGCAAAAGCAGTTTGATGAGCTGAATGACCGCTATATGCGCATGGCTGCCGAATACGACAACTTCCGCAAGCGCGTCGTAAAGGAACGCGATATGATCCGCTCGGAGGCAACCGGAAAGGCCCTGTCCGCCATCCTTCCGATTTATGACAATCTGGAGCGTGCGCTGGCGCAGGAAACCGCCGATACCGAATATAAAAAAGGCGTCGAAATGACAGCACGGCAGTTTGAGTCTGCGCTCGAATCGCTCGGCGTCGAAATCATCACCGCGGAGCCCGGCTCCGCATTCGATCCGACCGTACACAACGCGGTCATGCATATCGAAGACGAAGACCTCGAGGAGAACAGCATTGTAGAATGCTTCCAGAAGGGCTTCCGTCACGGCGACAAGATCATCCGCACGGCGATGGTCAAGGTCGCAAACTGAATTCTTTGTAAAATAACATCTTTTCTAAATAGGAGGAACTTATCATGGGCAAGATTATCGGCATTGACTTAGGTACTACAAACTCTTGTGTCGCTGTCATGGAAGGCGGCGAGGCTGTCGTCATCCCGAACAGCGAAGGTGCAAGAACCACCCCGTCTGTCGTAGCATTCAATAAGCAGGGCGAGCGCATTGTCGGCCAGACCGCAAAGAACCAGGCTGTCACCAATGCAGACCGCACCATCATTTCCATCAAGCGTCACATGGGCTCGGATTACCGTGTTGCCATCGACGACAAGAAGTATTCCCCGCAGGAAGTTTCTGCAATGATCCTGCAAAAGCTGAAGGCGGATGCGGAAGCCTACATCGGCTCTCCGGTTACCGAGGCAGTTATCACGGTTCCGGCATACTTCACTGACGCACAGCGTCAGGCAACCAAGGACGCAGGCAGAATTGCAGGCCTGGACGTCAAGCGTATCATCAACGAGCCGACCGCAGCTGCACTGGCTTACGGTGTAGATAAGGAATCGGAGCAGAAGATCATGGTCTATGACCTCGGCGGCGGTACGTTCGATGTCTCCATTCTGGAAATCGGCGACGGCGTTCTGGAAGTTCTGGCAACCGCAGGCAACAACCACCTCGGCGGCGATGACTTCGACCAGCGCATCATCGACTGGATGGCTTCTGAGTTCCAGAAATCCAACGGCATCGACCTGCGCGGCGACAAGATGGCAATGCAGCGCCTGAAGGAAGCTGCTGAGAAGGCAAAGATCGAGCTGTCCGGTGTCGCAACCACCACCATTTCCCAGCCGTATATCACCGCGGACGCAACCGGCCCGAAGCATCTGGAGCTGACACTGTCCCGCGCAAAGTTCAATGAACTGACCCATGACCTTGTTGAAGCAACCATGGGCCCGGTTAACCAGGCAATGAGCGACGCAGGCCTGTCCGCTGGCGACCTGTCCAAGATCCTGCTGGTCGGCGGTTCCACCCGTATCCCGGCGGTTCAGGAAGCCGTTAAGAAGATCACCGGCAAGGATGCATTCAAGGGCATCAACCCGGATGAATGTGTCGCAGTTGGCGCAGCTATTCAGGGCGGCGTACTCGGCGGCGATGTCAAGGACGTCCTGCTGCTGGATGTCACCCCGCTGTCCCTCGGCATTGAGACCCTTGGCGGCGTATGCACCAAGCTGATCGACCGCAACACCACCATCCCGACCAAGAAGAGCCAGATCTTCTCCACCGCAGCTGACAACCAGCCGTCCGTTGAGATTCATGTCCTCCAGGGCGAGCGTGAGATGGCAGCTGACAACAAGACCCTTGGCCGCTTCAATCTGGATGGCATTGCTCCGGCACGCCGCGGCGTGCCGCAGATCGAGGTTACGTTCGACATCGATGCAAACGGCATCGTAAACGTATCCGCAAAGGATCTGGGCACCGGCAAGGAGCAGAAGATCACCATCACCGCATCGACCAACCTGTCGGATGACGAGATCAACAAGGCAGTTGAGGAAGCGGAGAAGTTCGCAGAAGAGGATAAGAAGCGCAAGGAGCAGGTTGAAATCCGCAACAATGCGGAGCAGCTGGTCTTCCAGTGCGAGAACACGCTGAGCGAGCTGGGCGATAAGGTCGACGCGGCGGATAAGTCCGCTGTTGAGGCTGAGATCACCAAGGTCAAGGATGCACTCAAGGGCACCGACACCGATGCGATCAAGGCAGCATCTGACAGCCTGATGGGCAAGTTCCAGGAAATCTCCGCAAAGATGTACCAGCAGGCAAATCCGCAGGGTGCTGACCCGAACGACTTTGCAGGCGGCGCACAGGGCGGTGCACAGACCGGTGCAAACGGCGAGCAATATTATGATGCAGATTTCAAGGATGTTTCTGACGACAAGTAATCCAATAGAAACAAGACGGCAGGCAGGTTGGGATTCAACCTGCCTTGTCGGCTGTTCGGATGAGAAAAACATGTGCATTCCGGCAGCCGCAAGATAACCTCATTTATTCCGGCGACACGGTTCATCCCGGTTCGCCCCTTACATTTGCAGGAGGGTCATAGCATATGGCTGATAAAAGAGACTATTACGAGGTGCTTGGCGTCAGCAAGGGTGCGACCGATGACGAGATCAAAAAGGCGTACCGCAAGCTGGCAAAAAAATATCACCCCGATCTGAATAAAGATAACCCGGAAGCCGCAGACAAGTTCAAGGAAGCCGGAGAGGCATATGAAATCCTCTCCGACAAGGAGAAGCGCGCGCGTTACGACCAGTTTGGTTTCGCGGGTGTCGATCCGAACTATGGCGCAGGACAGGGCGCAGGCGGCTTCGGCGGCTTTGAAGACGTCGACCTCGGCGACATTTTCGGCAGCTTTTTCGGCGGCGGTTTCGGTGGTTCTTCGCGCCAGAGCCGCGCGAATGCACCGCGTCAGGGTGAGTCCATCCGCCGATCTGTCGTACTGAGCTTTGAGGAAGCGGTATTCGGCTGTGAAAAGGAAATCACGATTGACCGCGTCGAGAAGTGCACCGAATGCGGCGGCACGGGCGCGGAAAAGGGCTATACTCCGGAAACCTGTCCGACCTGTCACGGCACCGGCACGGTACAGCAGACCCAGAGAACGCCGTTCGGCGCATTCTCCAGCTCTTCGCCGTGCTCCAACTGCCGCGGCACGGGCAAGATCATCAAGAAGCCGTGTAAGAAGTGCCACGGTACCGGTACGGAGCGCCGTTCGCGCACGCTGAAGGTCTCCATCCCGGCGGGCATCGATGACGGTCAGAGTGTCGCACTGCGCGGTCAGGGCGGCGCAGGCACCAACGGCGGCCCGGCAGGCGATGTCATTGTCACCGTATCCATTCGTCCGCATCCGCTGTTCCAGCGCGATGGGTATGACGTATGGTGTGAGGTTCCGATTTCGTATGCACAGGCATGCCTCGGTGAAAAGCTGATTGTTCCGACGATTGACGGCAAGGTGGAATACAGCATGCCGGCAGGCACCCAGCCGGGTACCGTCTTCCGCATGCGCGGCAAGGGCATCCAGATGGTCAACGGGCGCGGCCGCGGCGACCAGTATGTCAAGGTCACGCTCGAGATACCGAAGAACCTGAACGACAAACAAAAGGAACTGCTGCGTGAGCTGGAGGACAGCGATACGCCGCAGAACCATCCGGGCCGCAAGTCGTTCCGCGACAAGATGAAGGATCTGTTCGGCAAAAAGGACTGATGACACAGCAAAAGCCGCCCACGACGGGCGGCTTTTTCGCGCGGCGAACCCCCGCTTTTTCCTACACAAAATTGACTTGTTTGTCCAAATATAGTACCATAGGGGTAAACTTATCCGGAGGAACATTCCCCGGGGAGAGAGGGAGGAAACATGATGAACAACAACGATTTCTTTGGGCAACAAAGCCCGTTTGGGGAAAATCCGTTTGGGCAGGGCCCGTTTGGGAATCAGCCGCCAAAGAAAAACTGGAAGGAACAGCTCCGCCAGTTCCGCGACAAAAAGAAGAACCACAAAAAACCGCAGGAGAAGACCAAAGCCAGCCGCATTGTGCTGACAGCCGTGCTGTTTGTCCTCCAGTTGCTGGTGCAGTTCTATGTCTCGCTGCCTGCGATCAATATTCAGAGCACAGGCTTCTGGGCGTTCGCAGGGGAAAACCTGCTTATCCTGATGGTGCTGACCAGTGCGCTGTGTAGGGGTTCGTTTGCGTCCAACCTGCGCCGGGTGTGCACGGCAGTGATCGGCGTTGGCGTTGTGGCCTTTTTTGCGCTGGCCCTGCTGTCCAGCCCGATTTTGCAGTCACATCAGTATGCATCGCTGATGCAGGATTCGATTGAACAGAAGCAAATCGAGGAATATACGCCGACGATTGACAATGTGCCGCTGCTGGACAAGGACAGCGCATCGCGTCTGGCAAACCGTGCGCTCGGTAATCTGGTCGATGAGGTCTCGCAGTTCGAGCTGTATGATACCTATCAGGTGACGGTTGCGGGTGCGCCGGTGCGCGTCCAGCCGCTGGATTATGTCGGCTTTGTCAAATGGTTTATGAACCGCAGCACCGGCATTCCGGCCTATATTACCGTCGATATGAAAACACAGAATACCAAAATTGTCCGGCTGGAAGACGGCAAGGGCATCAAATATTCCCAGCAGGCATATTTCAATGACAACCTGCTGCGGCATGTCCGGTTCAACTATCCATGTGACATGCTGGGCGACCCGCATTTTGAGCTGGATGAATCGGGCAATCCATATTGGGTTTACCCGGTGCTGGAGCATAAAATCATGCTGTTCAGCGGAACGGATGTCAAGGGTGTCATTACGGTCGACCCGGTGACGGGTGAATGCACGCGCTATGAACGGGGCGATATCCCCGACTGGATTGACAACGTATACAGCCCGCAAATTATCATGCAGCAGTATGACTGGTATGGCAGCTATCAGAACGGCTGGATCAACTCGGTGGTCGGTCAGAAGGGCGTTGTGCGCACGACAGAGGGTTATAACTACATCCCGAAGGGCAATGACCTGTATATTTACACCGGCGTGACTTCGGTTGTGAGCGATGAATCCAATATCGGCTTTATCTTTACCAATTTGCGCACGCGCGAAACGGAATTTTATGAAATCGCAGGCGCGGAGGAATTTTCCGCAATGGAGAGCGCAGAGGGCGTCGTACAGCACCTCAATTATGACGCGACCTTCCCGATTCTGCTGATGATCGAAGGCCAGCCGACGTATACCGTCGCGCTCAAGGACAATGCGGGACTGGTCAAGCAGTACGGCATGGTCAACATGGCACAGTATCAGATTGTCGCCACCGGTTCCACCATCAAGGACTGTCAGGCGAATTACCGCAAGCTGTTGGAGAGCAATGGCGCAGAGGTTACACAGTCCGCAACGGAGGAAATGACCGGCGTGATTGACGATGTCCGCACCGCGGTTATCAGCGGCACGACATATTATTATATCCGCTTGCAGGGTGGGGATGTGTATTATATCCTCAGCGCGGCGGACAACGAGCAGGCTGTCCTGCTGGGTACGGGCGATACCGTTACACTGAATGTCGAAACGGCAGACGAGGGCAAGCAGCTGCAAAAGGCAGGGCTGAAGGGTGCGACAGCGTCCGAGGCCGCACAGCCCGACCCGGAAGAAGAGAGTTCCGCCGAGCCGGACGAAACCGCAGGCGAAGCACAGCCGGAGGCATAACAGACGCGAAAAAAGCAGAGAATGGAGCGCTCCATTCTCTGCTTTTTGTATGTGCGGGCAAAATTATTTTGCCTTGACTTTAATCCACAGCTCGGAGAGCTTTTTCCGCAGCACTTCATTGTCGCGGAATACTTCATCCTTGTCGTAGCCGGAGCGCGGGATATACGCCTCATTGCCTTCGTAAATGCCGCCTTCGCCGTAGGCATCCGCCATGACTTCCGCATTGGAGGACGTATAGCCGACCGTTTCCGTGTTGTCCATCGACGCGTCATACGTCAGGACATAGTTGATAAACAGGTTGGCAAGCTCGGGATTGGAGGCATTTTTCGGAATAACCATCGCATCACTCCAGATGTTTGTGCCCTGGTCGGGACAGTAATACCCCATATCCGGATTTTCCGACAGGATATAGGCTGCATCGCCGCTGTAGACAATGCCGATGTCCTTGATGCCGTTAATCATGTTGTCGATGATTTCATCGGTGACATAAACCGGCTTCATCGTGTTGTTGACGTTGCACAGCCATTCATATGCCGCATTGATCTCATCCTCGTTGTCGGTATTCATCGAATAGCCGAGCGCCTTGAGCGCCATCATGAAGGAATCGCGCTCGGAATCATAGAGATACAGTCTGCCGGCATATTTGGTGTCCGCGAGGATGTTCCAGCCTTCGCGCTCGAGGTCATCGCGGGAGACTGTGTTTTTGTTGTAGACGATGCCGACCGAGCCCCAGAAATACGGGATGGAATAGGTGTTGTCCGGGTCGTAATCCAGCCCGCGGCAGTCATCCGCCAGCAGATCGATGTTGGTGATAATCTCTTTGTCGAGCGGCTGGAGATAGTTTTCCTTTATCAGGCGTTCGATCATATAGTCGGACGGAATGAGTACGTCATAGCTGTCGCCCGCGCTGATCTTGGTGTACATCATCTCATTGGAATCGAAATATTCCATGATAACATGGCAGTCATATTCGTCCTCGAAATTATCAATGAGGTTTTCTCCGGTGTATTCGCCCCAGTTGTAAATTTTAAGCGTGTCGGAGCTGCCGGAGGTCTGGTTGGTGCCGTCAAATTCCGTGCCCGGGCCGCCGCAGCCGGTCAGCAGGCCGAGCAGCAGTGTACCGCTCAGGGCGGCGGAAAGCCATCTGTGTTTCATGCGGTTTCCTCCTTTTTGCGGCGCCCCATGGCGCGGTCGCGGATGATCGGAATCAGGTTGAACAGGATGAGCACCGCCGTGATGATGACGATAACCAGCGTGGAAATCGCATTGATGGACGGATTGATGCGCTTGGACATCGTGTAGACGAGAATCGAGATGTTCTGCACGCCGTTGCCCGTGACGAAATAGGAAATGACGAAGTCATCGAATGACATGGTGAAGGCAATCAGTGCACCGGAGACAATGCCCGGCATCAGCTGCGGGATAATCGCATGCCACAGCGCCTGCCAGGGATTTGCACCGAGATCGAGTGCCGCATCCGCGAGATTTGGATCGAGTGTGCGCAGCCGCGGCGTGATGGACAGCATGACATAGGGCGTACAGAATGCAACATGTGCGAGCAGCAGTGTGACGAAGCCCTTGCTGATTTCCATCGTTGCGAAGAACATCAGCAGACCGATGGCCGTGACGATATCCGGGTTCATAATCGGCAGGTCGTTAATCATACTGACAGCTGAGCGCAGCGGGCGGCTGCATTTGGACAGGCCGATGACTGTAATCGTGCCGATGATCGTCGAAAGAATGGTCGCCAGAATTGCGATGACAAATGTCATCCAGATTGCGTTCATGGTCGTGGACGAGGCGAACATCTTTTCATACCAGCGCAGGGAAAAGCCGGAAAAATGGGTCAGCGAACGCGATGAGTTGAACGAAAAGACGACGGTATACACAATCGGGATATAAAAGAACGCGATCACAGCTGCCAGAATGACGCGCGTCAGCGGAAATTTTTTCTTTTTCATACTTCAATCCCCCTGTTGCGGTCAAGTCGGCGGGTCAGGAACATGGACAGCATGATGATAATCGCCATGATGAGCGACAGTGCACTGCCGAAGCTCCAGTTGCCCGAGGTGAGAAACTGTGATTCAATGACATTGCCGATGAGGACATATTGTCCGCCGCCCAGCAGCTTCGGGATAAAGAAGGAGGATACAGCGGGCAGGAATACCAGCGTGATGCCGGAGACAATGCCCGGCACACTCATCGGCAGCGTGACCTTGAGAAATGCCTGTGTGCGGTTTGCACCGAGATCGCTTGCCGCCTCTAAAAATGACGGGTCCATTTTGGACAGCGAGGTGTGGATTTCCAGAATCATGAACGGCAGGAAGTTGTAAACCATGCCGAGTACAACGGCGAAATCGGTGTACATCATCTGGAGCGGGCCGATGCCGAACAGCCCGAGCAGATGGTTCAGCAGACCGTCATCCTGCAAAATGCCGACCCATGCATACGTGCGCACGAGCATGTTGATCCAGGTCGGCAGTGTGATGACGAGGATGAGGAAGGTGCTGCGTTTGCCCGCGCGCGCAATCGCATACGCCGCGGGATAGCCCAGAAGCAGACAGACAATGGTGGTCAGGATGGCGACGCGCAGCGAACGCAGCAGTACCTGGATGAACACCGCATCGCTGAAAAAGCGCGCGAAATTTGCCAGCGTGAACTGTCCCTGAAAGAATGCCGTGCCCTCGACGGTGAACGCATATGCGATAATCAGCAGCATTGGGACGACGATGAGGACGGAAATCCAGGCGACATAGGGATAGGCCATCGAACGGAATTGTTTCATATGCTCACCCCTTCTTCATGATGTGCAGATCATCCGGTGTAAATTGCAGGCCGACGATGTCACCCGGCTCGGTGCGGTCGGTGGTGTCCACCTTGTATTCCATGCCCTGCGTGGCGAAGGTGATGTCATAGACGCCCGGCGTGATGGTTTCCCAGTCGAATGTGTAGATGACGTCGGTGATGCGGATGCGCGCGCCGTCGTCCTCCGGGGCGAGGCTCCATGCCGAAGCGTCCGCCCATACCATCAGGTCGTTGTCCAGCGTCATCGATTCCTTGATGTCATCGACCGATTTGGAGAAGTTTACGGCGTAAATTTCCTCCTGATATTCCTCCGACTGCACGCGGTTTGCATCCTCGACGATCATATCAACCGTGATGGAGGTGCCCGCCGCCGTGCGGAATGTCACCGGATAGCGGCCGTTTTCCGGGCGGATGGAGTAGGAAATCTTGCTGATGGACACGCCCCCTTCGGTGTCCTTTTTCCACGCCTGTGCATTTGCACGGGCGATGATTTTTGCGTCCGTCAGTTCCTCGACGTCCTCCGCGTCCAGATAGAAGCTGTCCGCATCGATCAGTTCGCCGGCTTCTTCGTTGACAACCGGCTGGTCGGTCGAGACATTCATCTTGACGGTGATCGATGTGCCGCGGCGTGTTTCAACGATGGTCTCATAGTGCACGCCCTTGAACAGGACGGATTTGACCGTGCCGCGCAGCTTGCCCTGTTCCGGCGGGACGATGTCGAGATCCTCCGGACGGATGACAACCTCGACCTCTTCGTTCGGCGCAAAGCCGGCGTCGACGCATTCAAATGGATGCCCGTCGAAAATGACGCGGCGGTCACACGGCATGACGCCGTCGACAATGTTGCTCTCGCCGATGAAGTTTGCGACATAGCGGTTGATCGGTTCGTTGTAAATATCGACCGGTGAGCCGATCTGCTGAATCGAGCCTTCCTTCATGACAACGATTTTGTCCGACATGGTCAGCGCCTCTTCCTGGTCATGCGTGACAAAGATGAACGTGATGCCGACCTCCTGCTGGATTTTTTTCAGCTCGCGCTGCATGTCCTTGCGCAGCTTGAGGTCGAGCGCGCCGAGCGGCTCGTCGAGCAGCAGCACCTTCGGCTCGTTGACCAGTGCGCGCGCAATGGCGACGCGCTGCTGCTGTCCGCCGGACATCTGGTTGATGCGGCGCTGTTCAAAGCCCGCAAGACCCACGAGGCGCAGCATACGGCTGACCTTCTGCTCGATGATATCCTTCGGTTCCTTTTTGAGATTCAGGCCGAAGGCGACGTTGTCATATACGTTGAGGTGCGGGAACAGCGCATATTTCTGGAATACGGTGTTGACCTCGCGCTTGTACGGCGGCAGGCCTGAAATGTCCTGGCCGTCAAAAATAACCTGCCCGTCATCGGCGTCCAGAAAGCCTGCAATGATGCGCAGCAGTGTGGTTTTGCCGCAGCCGGACGGGCCGAGCAGCGTGACAAATTCGTTTTCATAAATGTCCAGCGAGATGCCGTCGAGCACGCGCTGGCCGTCGAATTCCTTGACGATGTTTTTGATTTCAATCAGTTTGTTCATATCCCTCTCCTAACCCGGGCGGAAGGCTGCCCTAGAATAGCGGCGGGGTGCTGACCCACAGCACCTGTGCCGTTGTTTTTCTGTCGTTGCGAAGATAATGACCGCGTTTCCCGTCCAGATAGAAGGTTTCCCCCTTGTGGACGGTATAGGCGGCGGTATCGGTGACCAGTGTGACCGTGCCGGCGATCACATAGCCGAATTCCTCGCCGCCGTGCGGGCCGGACGGGAACGATTGTCCGCCCTGCGGCAGTTCGACGAGGATGGGCTCCATTTTATTTTTCTGGGTATTGGGCACGATCCAGCGGATGGTGCAGGCGTCGCGCGCGTCTTCAAAAAAATCCGCCTGCCCGAACACAATCTGTTCCTCCGGCGTGTCACTGAAAAATTCCGACAGCGATGAACCGAGCGCTTCGAGAATATCTGCGAGCGTGGCGATGGACGGACTGGTCAGGTCGCGCTCCAGCTGGGACAGGAAGCCTTTGGTCAGCTCGCAGCGGGAGGCAAGCTCTTCCAGCGTCAGCCCCTGCTGTGCACGCAGCCGCTTGATTTTTGAACCGATTTCCATTTTTTTGCCGGCATGCCGCCGGCGCGCCTCCTTTGCCTGTTCTTTACAAATACTAAACTTTTTATGCTTGTTTATCAAACTCGCAATACCTATTATACACATCCTGTGCGGGAGCGCAACAGTTTTTTACACCGAAACAGAAAAATTTCGGAATGGACTGCAAAAAATTGGTATAGCTCCGCGCATTTTGGGCCATACTGGGGGTACTGGAGGTGCTGAGATGAAAAAAACGAACGAAGCTGCGCGGTGGTGGAGTGAGGACAGGGGCTTTTACATGATTCTCCTGCTGTGTGTGCTGGCGGTTGCAGTGGCGGCCTATGTGCTGTTTGCGTCGCCGCAGACGGTGGAGGCAGATCCGATGGACGGATACCTGTATGAAGCGGATGACAGCGTGAGCGCATCCGAGCCGCTCGACCGCGTCCCGGCGATGGAAACCGAACCCGCAGAGGATACAGACGACAGTGCCGACGCGCAAGCTGCGGAAGCAGCTGCCGACACGGAGCAGGAGAAGGACGAGCCTGCGGAGCAGACCGCTGCCGCACCGACCTTCACGCCGCCGATGGATGCGGATGTATCGCATGCCTTTTCCGGCGATACACTGGAATACAATGAGACCACGCGCGACTGGCGCACACATGAGGGTGCAGATTATGCGGGCGAGGAGGGCGATGCCGTGCGCGCGATCGCCGACGGCACAGTGCTCCGCGTCGGTGACGACACCATTTATGGAAAATATGTCATCCTCAGCCATACGCAGGATATGAATAGTTTGTATGCCGGACTGGACAACATTACCGTCTCCGAAGGCGACAGCGTGAAGGGCGGCGATCAACTCGCGGAGCTGGGCAGCCCGATGCCATTGGAGCAGGCGCTCGGCGTGCACCTGCATCTGGCTGTCACGAAGGAAGGCGATGCCGTTGACCCGGCAGGGCTGTTTTAACCGCCTTTTGTGCGCTGATACGTGGCAAATGAAAAATATTTTGCGGATGTATTGACTTCTTCCGATACAATGCGTTATAATAATGCCAGAATCGTTCAGAGATGGGCGGTTTCAACAAAATCCAATTTTGTTTAAAGCACGGTCACATCCCCCAGATAGTGCTTTATATCATCCCCAATTTTGCATGTTGTGTTTATCATCCCCCAAAACTTCCACGACATGCAGAAACGCCGAATGCCTCCCCGCGTTCGGCGTTTCTTCTTTTCCCCACGTGGGGGAAAAGAGCAGAAAACAGCCCCTCCCATGCGGGAAGGGCTGTCGCTGTTTTATCGGACGATTATCTGCTCCATGACCGCGCCGATGGGCGCGTCAATCGTCAGGTTTGCGCCGGTCGAACGCTGGGTCTGTCCCTTGTTGATGACGACAAGGTTTTTGCCGTTGAAGTAGTGGATCAGGCCCGCGGCGGGATAGACGGCGAGCGATGTGCCGCCGATGATGAGCATATCCGCTTTGGCGAGATGACGCACGCTGTCGTTGAGTGTCTGTTCGTCGAGCGATTCCTCATACAGCACGACATCCGGCTTGAGTGTGCCGCCGCATTCGCATTTGGGCACGCCGCCGCACTGTTTGACATAGTGTGCATCGTAGAACTTACCGCAGCGCTGACAGTAGTTGCGGTGTACCGAACCGTGCAGCTCAAGCACGGTTTTGCTTCCGGCTGCCTGATGCAGCCCGTCGATGTTTTGGGTGATGACGGCGGTCAGCTTGCCGGCCTGTTCCAGTTCCGCCAGCTTGCGGTGCGCGGCGTTCGGCTTCGCGTCCAGCGCGAGCATCTTATCCTGATAGAACCGGTAAAATTCCTCCGGCTGCGACACGAAAAAGGAGTGGCTGAGGATGGTTTCCGGCGGGAATTTGTATTTCTGGTTGTACAGGCCGTCAACACTGCGGAAATCCGGGATCCCACTTTCCGTGGAAACGCCTGCGCCCCCGAAAAAGACGATGCGCTTTGATTCGTCAATCATCTGCTGTAAGGCAGCAATTTGCTTTTGAAGATCCATAAATAGCCTCCTTTTCCGAAACATGTGTTGGTTTACTTGACGATGGAAACGGTATTTTCCGCGCGCTCGTGCACATTGGCCGGTGCGGCAGCATAGCCGAGCGAAGCGGCGGCGTTGACAATATGTGTTTCCGGCACGCCGAACTCCGTCAGCAGTGCACGAACCTCGGGCGCGTCACAGGTGTCGCGCACCTGATTGATCCAGCAGCTGCCCAGGCCGAGCGAGGTGGCAGCCAGCAGGACATTTTCCAGTGCGGCCGCGCCGTCGAGCATGCTGTTGCGGTTGTCGCGCTCGCCGGAAACAATAAAGAATGCAGTCGGCGCGTAGAAATTGTAATTCGCCGGACGGTTGTCCGCCTTGCGGATGGCAGCAGCGAGCTGCTGAATTTTTTCGGTATCGGTAATCAGTGTGAAATGCCAGGTCTGTTTGTTCATGCCGGACGGCGCCCAGACAGCGGCAGTAATCAGATCGTCCAGCTTTTCCTGTTCAATCGGCTGGTCGGTAAAGCTGCGGCAGGAATGGCGGTCGAGCATATTCTGAATGATAGCGTTCATGGAAACAACACTCCTTTGGGAAAAGTTAATTCTGCTTTCAGTATAATGCACTGCGCCGCCGGATGCAAGGGCTCAGACCGGCATCGCCCTCCGCACGCTAAAATTGCGGGCGCAACCATGCGGAAAGCCATTGCCCGCCGATGTGCCGCGTGATATAATAAAATACTGATATGGCGGCACGGATTGTCCACCGTGTTCCGGTCGGACAGGCGCGCGGCAGCCGCAAAATCGGACAAAATTTCCGAAATATGACGGATTTTTTTGATTCGGCCAGGTGTCCGCCATATTTCCGGATATGTAAATTTATGAGATCATGCGGCAGGCAGCCCACCCTGGACTGCCGGGCGCGGAAAACGAGGGGATTTCACGATGTATCAAAAGGTGTTCAAACGGCTGCTCGATATCGTGCTGTCGCTTTGCGGGTTGGTCTGTCTGTCGTGGCTGTATCTGATTTTAATCGTTGCGGTCAAAATCGACGATCCCGGCCCGGCTTTTTTTTCACAGAAGCGCGTCGGCAAAGACGGGACATATTTTCAATTACATAAATTCCGCAGCATGAAGATGAGCACGCCGCACGATGTACCGACCCATCTGCTGGAAAACCCGGAGAGCTACATCACCCGGGTGGGCGCATTTCTGCGCAAGTCCAGCCTGGATGAGCTGCCGCAGATTTGGGATATCTTTGTCGGGCATATGTCAATCATCGGCCCGCGCCCGGCGCTGTGGAACCAGTATGACCTGATTGCGGAGCGCGACCGGTACGGCGCAAATGCCGTCCGCCCGGGTCTGACCGGCTGGGCACAGATTCACGGCCGCGATGAACTGGCGATTGACGAAAAGGCGCGGCTGGACGGCTATTATGTCGAGCATCTGAGCTTTGGCATGGATGTGAAATGCTTCTTTGGCACGATTTTCTCCGTCCTCCGACAGGATGGCGTTGTGGAGGGCGGCACGGGTGCCATCGGGGACAGGGAGAATGGAAAATGAAAAAAATTCTGATCCTGACCAACCATTCGTATATGCTGTGGCGGTTCCGCCGCGAGCTGATTCAGGAGCTGGCAAAGGAGCATGAGGTCGTCCTCAGCATGCCGTTTGTCGGGCATGAGGACGACTTTCAGGCGCTGGGCCTGCGCTGTATCGACACCAAAATCGACCGGCGCGGCATCAATCCCGCGACCGACAGCCGGCTGATTGCGGCATACCGCAGGCTGCTGCGGCGCGAGAAGCCCGATCTGGTCATCACCTATTCCATCAAGCCGAATATCTATGGCGGGCTGCTGTGCGGCGCGATGGGTATCCCGTTCTGCGCAAACGTACAGGGATTGGGTACCGCTTTTCAGAAGCCGGGACTGGCGCAGTTCGTGACGCTGCTCTATCGGCTGGCATTCAAAAAAGTCCGCACGGTATTTTTTGAAAACACGGGTAACGCGGCGGAATTTCAGGCGCGCCGCATTATTCCGCAGGAAAAACAAACTATTTTGCACGGCGCGGGCATCAATCTGGAGCAATACGCTGCACAGCCGTATCCTGCACAGGAAATGGTTCATTTCCTGTATCTGGGTCGCATCATGAAGGAAAAGGGCATGGATGAGCTGTTCGCGGCGGCGCAGAAGCTGCATGCGGAGCAGCCGGGGTTTGTACTCGATCTGGTCGGCTTTTTTGAAGACGAATACAAGCAGCAGGTGACACAGTTGGAGCAGGAAGGCGTCGTGGTTTTCCACGGCTTTCAGCGGGAGCCGCGCCCGTTTTATGCGGCGGCAGACTGCGTTGTCCTGCCGAGCTGGCATGAGGGCATGAGCAACGTCCTGCTGGAGGCGGCAGCCACCGGCAGACCGGTGATTACCAGTGATATTCCGGGCTGCCGCGAAGCGGTGGATGACGGGGTATCCGGCATTCTGGTGCCGGTGCGCGACAGAGAAGCGCTGTATCAGGCGATGAAGCGCATGCTCGGCATGTCCGCAGATGCGCGTGCCCGGATGGGGCGCGCGGGACGCCGGAAGATGGAACAGGAATTCCGCAAGGAAGCTGTCGTTGCGGAGACCATCCGCGCGCTGGGACTGGGGATCCGGGAGGAAGTGCGATGAGGACGTACAGGAAACTCTGGATTGCCGCAGCGGTGGTGCTGGTGTTTGCCGCACTGGCTGTCGCCTGCGCGGCGGAGCTGAACCGGTCGGCGCACAGCCTGACGGTGACGAATTACCGGATCCCGACCCGGAAGCTGGACACGCCGGTGCGCATTGTCCAGCTGACCGACCTGCACAACAGTGTGTTTGGAGAACACAACGCGGAGCTGGTGGACACCGTAAACGCGCAAAACCCGGATCTGATTGTCATTACGGGCGATTTACTCGATGCCGGCAGTGCGGATACGGACATTGCCACGGATCTGATCGCACAGCTGTCTGTCATCGCTCCGGTCTATGTCTCACTGGGCAATCATGAACTGGAACACGAACAGACTTACGGGACGGATGTGACGGCGTTGTATGAAAACGCCGGTGCGATTGTGCTCGACCTTTCATATGCCGATATCACGGTCAACGAACAGTCCTTTCGACTGGGCGGTATCTATGGCTACTGCCTGCCGGAGCAATATCTCGACACCGGGGAGGCGGACGAAGAGGAATGCGCGTTCCTGCGCGATTTTCAGGACACGGATTTGTACACCGTCCTGCTGTGCCATATGCCCGCCTGCTGGATTGTCAACGACGGCATCAACGCATGGGAGATCGATTGTGTGTTTGCGGGGCATGCACATGGCGGACAGATTCGCCTGCCATTGATTGGCGGCCTGTGGGCACCGGATCAGGGCTGGTTCCCCGGACAGGAAGCCGGTTTATATTACGCTGACGATCAGCAAAAGGTCATGGTGCTGTCCCGCGGACTGGGCAGCACGGAAAAAATCCCCCGGTTCAACAACATCCCGGAGGTCGTCACGACAGAATGCATTCCCGCGGAATAGGAGCTGTATGAATACAAATGAAACACGCTTTCTGCACGCACTGAAGGCGTCCCTTGAAAATCAGACCGTCGAATGGACGGATGAACTGTCGCCGCAGGACTGGGCTGCCCTGTTCCGGCTGGCAGATGCGCACCGCGTCCTGCCAATGGTCTATGAGGCGGTATACCGCAGCCCAACGGCACAGCAGGCCGATCCGCAGCAGTTCCGGGCGATAAAACGGCGTACCGTGCAGGCAGTTATGCTGCAAACCATTCGGACAAGTGAATTCCTGCGGCTGTCTGTGCATCTCGCGCAGGCAGGGGTTACGCCGTGTGTAGTCAAGGGGATTGTATGCCGCAGCCTGTACCCGAAACCGGACTGCCGTATGTCCGGCGATGAGGATGTACTCATTCCGGCAGAGCAGTTTCAGCTGTGCCATGAGGCGCTGCTGGCATATGGCATGACACCCTGTCAGCCGGAGCAGGTGCCGGACGATGCATATGAGGTGTCGTATGCAAAGCCGGGCAGCCCGCTGTATCTTGAAGTGCACAAAAGTCTGTTCCCACCGGATTCTGAGGCATATGGCACGCTCAATCAGCTGTTTGCCGGTGCGTCAGAGCGGATGACGGAGTTGACCGTACAGGACACAGTACTCACCACCATGGGGCATACAGACCATCTGTTGTATCTCATCTGCCATGCCTTCAAGCATTTTTTACACAGTGGCTTCGGCGTGCGGCAGGTGTGTGATATCGCGCTGTTTGCCAATGCCTATGGCGCGGACATCGACTGGCAGCGGCTGCTGCACAGTTGTGAGCAGATCCATGCGGTACCGTTTGCCGCAGCACTGTTCCGCATCGGGCAAATGTACCTGACGTTTGACCCGGAACAGGCATGTTACCCGGCGGCATGGCAGGCTATTTCCGTTGATGAGACCGCCATGCTGGAGGATATGCTGGCGAGCGGCATTTATGGTGATGCCAGCATGAGCCGTAAGCACAGCAGCAATATGACGCTCGATGCAGTTTCTGCCGACCAGCGCGGCAAAAAAGCCGGTCAGACGGTGCTCAAATCGCTGTTTCCCGCGCCGGGCAAGCTGGAACGGCGCTATCCATATCTGAAAAAACACCCGTATCTTGTGCCTGCCGCGTGGGCAGACCGTCTTCTGCATTACCGAAAGGAGATCAAAACAGGTGCGGACAATCAGGCGATGGAGGCGGTGCGCATCGGCAACCGGCGCATCGCGCTGCTCCGACAATACGGCATTATCAAATAGGCAAAAACAGATACTCCCGGCGTGCAGCGCCGGGAGCTTTTTGTGTGCGCTTGTCATGTCCGCGCACATGCACTATAATACTATCATATGATACTTGAATCAGACGACAGGAGGAACGGAAATGAGCATGGATCAGCAGGCGCGTGCGCTGTGGCAGCGGGTGAAAGCGCCGCAAAAGGCCGCGTTTTTCAGCTGCTTTGTGACGGGCTATCTTGTGCATCTCTATGCATTTACCAATACCATTCCCAATTCGGACGGGCTTGACCGCGTCTATGACACCCAGCAGATGACGATTTCCGGCAGGTGGTTCCTGCATTTCGTATCGGCACTCAATGATTACACACAGATGCCGGCGGCAATCGGATTGCTGTCCCTGTTGTTCCTGAGTCTGGCGGCGGTGTTGGTGACGGCGCTTCTGTCGTTCAGAAGCAGCGTACTCGCCGGGCTGGCGGGCGCACTGATGGCGGCATTCCCGTGCACCGGGTACATGTTCCTGTATATGTTCACAGCATCCGCGTACAGCGTTGCGATTTTCCTCGCAGTGTTGTCAGTCTGGCTCGCCGCACGGCGGGGAAGGGGCGGCTGGCTGCTCGGTATTCTGTGCCTTGCCTGCTCGATGGGTATTTATCAGGCATATGTCACGGTTGCGATTTCGCTGTCGCTGCTGCTTGTGCTGCGGGAAACGCTGCGGCCAAAGGCGCAGCGTCAGAAGACAATCGCCTTCGGCGTGCGCATGGCGGCCTATCTTGCTGCGGGTGCGGTGCTGTATTACGCCATCCTGATGATCTTTCTCAAGGTCAAGCATCTCACCCTGCTGTCCTATCTGGGCATGGATGCGGCCAGCTCCGGGTATCCGTTTGCACAGCTTCCCCGGCTGCTGCTGTCGACGTATGCACAGGTTGTTCAGTTCTTTTTCTGTGCGGGTGCGGATAACACCTTTGCCAATGGCTTTCTCGTCGCGGTGGACATTCTGGCGCTGTTGGCCGGTGTGTATTTCCTCGTGCGGTATGTGACAGACCGAACGCTGCACCGGGACGGCTGGCGCATTGCCATTGCCGCCGCGATGCTCGCGCTGCTGCCGCTCGGCATGAATTTTGGGCAGCTGCTCAGCCCGTTTTCCACACCGACACCGCTGATGAAATATTCCTTTGTCACGGTGTACCTGCTGGTATTATTTGCCGCCGATCTGTGCGACAGCAGACAGCCGGGCTGGCATGCGGGCGCGCTGGCGGCGGGCACAGCGGCCTTGCTACTGTTGTTCTGCCTCAATACAGACAACCTGCTGTACACCGCTTCCGCGCAGGCACACCGCGCAACGGAGAGCTATGCGACGCGGCTTCTGGCGCGCATTGAGAGCTGTCCGGGCTATGAAACCGGCATGGAAATCGTCATCATCGGCACGATACCGGAGGAACAGCTCTGCGCAGATATTCCGAGCTATGCGCAGGTGCGGCATTACAGCGTGCCGGAAAACTCCGCGCTGCTGCGCAACAAGCACCTCTATTATTACCTGAACGACTGGCTCAATTTCCCGGCGGAGGAGCCGGACGAGGAAACCATGATTTCCGTTTCCGCGTCGGAGGAATTTGCCGACATGCCGCTGTATCCGGCGCAGGGCAGCGTGCAGGTGGTGGACGGGCGCGTTGTCGTCAAGCTGCGCGACAGCTACACGCCCAAGGAAGACTATGAAATTGCCTACGAACAGCGCAGATAAACGAACAAAACCGGGTGCGTGAAAAAACGCACCCGGTTGATTTTTGAGGCAAAAAACAAAGAAACAGCCGCATTCCGAAAGGAATACGGCTGTTGGTGGCTCATCGGGGGTTCGAACCCCGGACCCTCTGCTTAAAAGGCAGATGCTCTACCTACTGAGCTAATGAACCGGATGGCAGGGGCGGCAGGAGTTGAACCTGCGATACTAGAGTCAAAGTCTGGTGCCTTAACCACTTGGCCACGCCCCCGTAACGCAGGAAAAAACGAATAGCCCCTGTATAAAAATGTTCTTCACAACGCGGCAGCACTGTGAAGAAGAAAAATGGGGTGAGTGAAGGGAGTCGAACCCTCGGCCTCCAGAGCCACAATCTGGCGCTCTAACCAACTGAGCTACACCCACCATATTCAACTTTGCTGTGCACAGTGAGACTCGTTTGAATGGTACGCCAGGAGGGATTCGAACCCCCGGCCTACTGCTTAGAAGGCAGTTGCTCTATCCAACTGAGCTACTGGCGCATAGGAATCTGTGCCTGCATGTGACCGATCAAATGGAGCGGGTGATGGGAATCGAACCCACGTGTTCAGCTTGGAAGGCTGACATTCTACCATTGAACTACACCCGCAGGTTTTTCACAATGCTTATATAGTATACCAACCGACCGGGCGGTTGTCAATACTTTTTTCGATATTTTTTTGTGAAAACCTGCGGAAGAAGCTCAGGGGCATCAGGCATTGAGAAGTGCGCCGTAATGCTGGTACATACTGATTGCGAGCGTGACGAGAAAAATGGCGATGAGCAGGCGGGTGCACCACTTGAGCATCTTCTGTTTTTTCTGCCGTTCTGCGCTGTCGCTCTTGCCGCCCTTCTCGACCTGATTCATCAGGATGACTGTCGGGATAAGGACGATGATGAGCGCAATGATTAAAATAAGTCTCCAGGACTGCATGTTTGATACCTCTGTTGATGAAATGGATCGGGAAATTCCAAACAGCGGGCTGAGAGGACATATGGTTTGCCCTCTCAGCAATGCTGCAATTTAAATCGTGTCAATCTTCACGCCGGATGCATCCGCCGTGACATGCGCGCCGGAGAGCGGGCGCTCCCATGCGGCAATGATGCGGTTTGCCAGCTCGTCCTCGACCTGCTTTTCAATCGTGCGGCGCAGGTTGCGCGCACCGAATTTGACAGAGAACGACTGCTCGACCAGATAATCGACCAGAGCATCGTCCCATGTCAGGCGGATGCCGGTATCCGCGAGGGAATCACGCAGTTGACTCAGCATGATCGCTGCAATGGCGCGGAAATCGTCCTTTGTCAGATGGTCGAACGAAATAATATCATCAATGCGGTTGAGGAACTCCGGCCGCATGATTTCCTCCAGTGCCTTGAGCGCGCGGTCTTGATTCTGCTCGGAGAGCGACTTGCCGAAGCCCACCGAACCGCCGGAGCGGTCAGAGCCCGCATTGGACGTCATGACAATGATGGTGTTTTCAAACGATACGGTGCGGCCCTGTGCATCGGTAATGCGTCCGTCGTCCAGTACCTGGAGCAGGATATTGAGTACATCCGGGTGCGCCTTTTCGATTTCATCGAACAGCACGACGGAATACGGGCGGCGCCGGATTTTCTCCGTCAGCTGACCTGCCTCATCAAAGCCGACATAGCCGGGAGGTGAACCGATCAGACGGGAAACCGTGTGCTTTTCCATGTATTCCGACATGTCCAGACGGATGAGCGATTCCGGCGTGTCGAACAAGTCTTCCGCCAGTGCCTTGACCAGCTCGGTCTTGCCGACACCGGTTGGGCCGACAAACAGGAAGGAAACCGGCTTGTGCTTCGGGCTGATGCCCGCACGCGAACGGCGCACGGCATGTGCCACGGCAGAGACTGCCTTTTCCTGTCCGACAACGCGCCGGTGCAGGCGCTCCTCCAGACCGGTCAGGCGGGAAAATTCCTGTTCGCAGACCTTGGAGGCGGGCACACCCGTCCAAAGCTCGATGACAGAAGCGAGATGTTCGCCTGTCAGCTCCGGCGCCGGGATTTTGCGCAGTTCTACCAGCTTGTTCTCTGTCTGGAGCTCCAGGCTCTTCAGCTCCGCCATGTGCTCATAAACTTCGTTGTTCTGCTCCTGCTGTAACAGATCCTCCTGCTCGCGATGGATGGATTCCAGCTTGTCCGTGAGTGCAGGAATTTCTGCCGTCGCCGGGCTGTCCAGATTCAGGCGGGAGCATGCCTCATCGATGAGGTCAATCGCCTTGTCCGGCAGATAGCGGTCGGTGATATAGCGCTCGGACAGGGCAGCTGCCTGCTGGCAGATTGCGTCCGAAATGTGTACGCCATGGAAGTCTTCATAGTAGCCGCGCACACCCATCAGGATTTTTGCGGTGTCTGCAACCGACGGTTCGTTGATGGAAACCGGCTGGAAGCGGCGCTCGAGTGCGGCGTCCTTTTCGATATATTTGCGGTATTCCGCGAAGGTTGTCGCGCCGATCACCTGAATCTCGCCGCGCGAGAGTGCCGGCTTGAGGATGTTTGCGGCGTTCATCGAGCCTTCGGCATCGCCTGCGCCGACGATGTTGTGCACTTCGTCGATGACAAGGATGATGTTGCCGAGCGCCTTGACCTCGTTGATGAGGCCCTTCATGCGGCCTTCAAACTGTCCGCGGAACTGCGTGCCCGCGACAAGTGCCGTCAGGTCGAGCAGATGGACTTCCTTGTTTTTCAGCTTATACGGCACCTCACCCTTCGCAATGCGAATGGCAAGCCCCTCTGCGACCGCCGTCTTGCCGACGCCCGGCTCGCCGATGAGGCACGGATTGTTCTTCTGTCTGCGGTTGAGAATCTGGATGACACGTTCGGTCTCGCTTTCGCGTCCGATGATGGCATCCAGCTGACCCAGCCGTGCGCGCGCCGTCAGATCGGTGCAGTACGCGGACAGGTTCTTGCGTTTTTTCGCCTCTTTTTTCTTGCGGCGGCGGTCTTCTTCCGTTTCCGCAGCACT
Source organism: Butyricicoccus porcorum (assembly GCF_002157465.1). Taxonomy (GTDB): domain Bacteria; phylum Bacillota; class Clostridia; order Oscillospirales; family Butyricicoccaceae; genus Butyricicoccus_A; species Butyricicoccus_A porcorum. The sequence continues at coordinate 211,777 of NZ_NHOC01000001.1, read as the reverse complement.
GCCGTTCTGGGCAGCGCTGCCGGTAGACGGGTCGCCGTTCTGCGAGAACATCTTTTCGAGGAACGGGAAGGTATGGGTGCGCCCGAAATCAAAGGCGTCATCCGCTTCCTGCTGTGCGCTGACCTCGTCATCGTATTCGGGTTCGTCGTCGTATTCGTCGTCCGAATCGGTGTTGGCGAGCGCGTGCATGTTGGTCATTTCACTGGTAATCTGGTCGAGGTCGTCATCTGTAATGCCCATCTGGCGCATCAGGCCGTCAATCGGCTTGAGACCCAGCTCACGGGCACATTTCAGGCAGTAGCCTTCATTGGATGCGGAACCATCCTCCATCTTGGAAATAAACACGACTGCCACGTTTTTGTGGCAGCGGGAGCAAAGTGGCATATGCATAGGGATATTTTTCCTTTCCGGAGCGTGTGCGGAATATAGAATAGCGGCACGCTCACATAAAAACGGCAGGGCGTGTTAGGCTTCTGTCGGATTGGCTTCAAACAGGGAAACACCGTCATTCCAGCCCACCAGATAACGGGCAATGGAGGAATTTTCCATCACAGACGGTGAGAGAAAACCGACGTCGGAATAGACGGCGGGAACAAACAGCTTGAGTGCCCACATGACGCAGGTACACAGCACAAGACCGGTCGCCGCGCCGAGCACACCGCCCAGCAGTGCGTTGCAGGAATGCAGCACCGGGAGATTGGTGAGCACGCCGAGTGCGGATACAATCACATGAATCAGCAGCTTGGCGAGGAAAAATGCGACGATGAACACGAGAAGATACGCGATGGTCTCACTCACGGAGCGGGAGATGGCGTTGGTCAGTGTCTGCTGGGGATCGCTGCTCGACTGGAGCACATCGAGGGAGACACCATGCGAGGTGAGAATGCCCTGCAAATAACCGGAGATGCCGTTCCAGGTATCCTCCACGGAGCCCACAACCTGTGTCAGCTCAGGCATGCGCTCCACCACGGAGCCGGAGGCGTAAGGCAGGAGCAGTTCACCCACGGGCTGCTTGAAATGCGAGGCGGCGATGAGCGCTGCAACCAGAGAAATCAGGGAGCCAAAGGTGTACGCAACCGTGGCCACAAAGCCTCGCCGCACGCCGAAAAAGGCATACAGGGCGATGATGAGCAGGATAATCCAGTCAATTGTGGTCATAACAGATTCCGTCCTTTCTGAAAATTCCCGGCGGTCAGCTGCGGCTCAGCCGCCGTCGGAATTGAGATCTTTGAGGGGATTGCCAATATTCAGCACGCGTGCCTGGCTGCCAAACAGTGCAATGGCGGAGCCGCCGGAACGCATGTAAACGCGGGATACGCCCGCGAGATTGGTCTGCTGGTCAATTTCGCGCAGGCTCTTGGAATAGAACGTCACCGTGTCGCCCGTCAGCACGGCGAGCCGCCCGTCACAATAGCTGATGGAATCCGGCTCCGTAGAGAGGCTGAGCGGTTGGCGCGAGGCCGTGCCGCGCGCGTTAATCAGCACGATATCCGCGCGGCTGGACTGGGAATACGATTCGGTTGCCAGCGCGACACAGTCATCCGACAGGTCAAACGCAATGAGTGCATCCGCCTGATATTCGGTGTGGTAGCGGATCTGACCGCCGCGCGAGACAACATAGGTCGCGTTGTCACAGACGACGCAGACGGTGTTGTTGCCGAGGTATTTCATGCCGAGCACAAGGCTGCCGTTCATATCCACATTGGTGATGGTTTCGCTTTCGCTCGGTTTTTCGGTCGAATCGATGTCGGTGAAAAACAGTTTCGAGCTGAGTGTCAGCCCTTCCTGTCGGAAACAGAACAGCGCGAGGCGTTTGCCGTCGGGCGAGAGCACCGCCGACATAATATAATAGTCAGGAGACGACCATTTATACAGCTGTTCGTTGTCGATGTTGTAGACGGTGACGGCGCTTTTGTAGCCCGCCTCGTCGGTCACAATGGCAACGCTGCCGTTGGAGGAAATGTCTGCGTTGGTCACGGGGGACTGCATGGTTTGTGAATACAGCTCGGACAGCGTATTGGTCACGGTAAAACGATAGGCGCCGCGGTCAAATACCAACAGGTATTGATTGGAGGCGCGCATGACCGGGTTGGCATAGGAGAGATTCATCTCCATCTGTGAATAATTGCTCGGCAGCTCGAAGGTCAGCGTCTTGTCGTTGCAGATTGCGAGCCCGTTGCCGAACGGCAGCATGCATTTGTTTGTACCGGACGGATAGGAGATCACCGTTGTGTCGCCTGCGGAAACACGCGACGCCGCTTTGAGCGACGAGCGGATGTTTCTCAGGCTGGTCGGTGTGAACAGCTGTAAATTGAGCACGAGGAACAGCGCGGAAACGAAGACGAGCAGCCAGCCGGTATAGTGGCGGACGCGGTAGATCATCCGGAGATGGGGGTCTGCGCTGGTCGACAGCAGATAATCGCGCCGGGATTTGCGGCGCGGGAAATTGCGTTTGTTTGTCATAACAGACCTCCCGGTGCGCCCCATTCCTCCGCCAGATGGAAGGCATCCAGCTCCGGCGTGCTGTCATACCACAGCCGGCTCATGTACAGTCCCTGCGGCGGCAGGGTTGGCCCGGCCTGTTCGCGGTCACAGCTGTCGAGAATGCGCCGGACGTCGTCCGGCGGGAATTTGCCCTGGCCCGCATACAGCAGCGTGCCGGAGATGGCGCGCACCATATTGTACAGGAAGCCGTCCGCCGAGACGCGGATGCGCACAAACCGCCCGACAGAATCCACCGAACAGGTAAAAATTTCGCGCACGGTCGATTTGACCGGCGTACCCATCGAGCGCACGGCGGCAAAGTCCTGCCTGCCGATGAAGTGCGCGGCCGCCTGCTGCATGGCGGAGACATCCAGCGGATAGGGGTAAAAATAACTGCGGCTGATCGCGAACGGGTCACGAATCCTGCCCGGGCAAATCAAATAGGTATATTCCTTGCGCGTGCACGAAAAGCGCGCGTCGAACGAATCCGGGACGACGGCAGCACCGGACACCGCGATATCCATCGGAAGATGGGAATTGATGGCGAGCGGGAGCCGGTCCATGGGAATCGTGCAGTCGGCGTGGAAGTTGGCCACATACCGTCGGGCATGTACCCCCGCATCGGTGCGCCCGACGCCGGAAACGGAAACGTCCTGCCCCAGGACAGACGCGACCGCGTCGGTCACCGTCTGCTGGACAGTGGCGGCGTTTTTCTGGGTCTGCCAGCCGTGGTAGGCCGTGCCGTCATAGCTGAGAATGATGGCAATATTCAAAGGACTGTTTTCCTTTCTCGAAAAGTATAACAGGCGGCTATTACAAAAGTATGAACAATTGTAAACGCCTTAAAAATTCTTTTGCCATATCGGTAAAAAATACAGAATTTTTGGGCTTTTGCTCCCTGTCTATTATAGAATACAGACCTCGGGGCAAAAATGCAACGGGCAATATGGCAATTTTTCCGGTTTTATGATACGATAGCAGTGCATTGTTCAGAAAGAGTGCCGTGCAATGGCGCTCTCAGAGGATGCTTTTGATTTAGGAAAAGTAGGTGTAATCTTTTTTGGCAGCAACAAAGAAAACTTCAACAAAGAAAAAGAGCACATCCACCCGCAAAAAAACAGGCAGCGGCACGGGCACGCGAAAGCGGACGTCCTCCGGCAGCACCGCGCGCAAAAAAAACGGGACAGCATCGTCACGGGCGCGTTCGACAGGCCGGACGCCTGCTGCAAAGCAGCAGACCGGTTCGGTCTGGAACCATATGACGGTCGGCTTCGGCCTGCTGCTGCTGGCGGTTTTGCTCGCACTGGCACTGTGCCGCATGGACGGTGTGCTGCTCGACGGACTGCTGCGGCTGTGCGGCGGTTTGATTGGCTGGGGCACACAGGTGTTCTGGGTTGCGCTGTGTCTGGCGGGCGTGTTTGTGCTGTGTGATATGCAGCCGGTGCGTCTGCGCGTGCTGTGTATCCTGACGTTCCCGGTTTTGTGGGGGGCACTGGCGCAGTGCATCCTGCTCGAACCGATGTCCATTTCGTTTACCACCATCCTTCATCTGTGGCAGGAGGGCATGGCACTGCGCACCGGCGGTGTGCTCGGCGGCATGATTGCCGTGATTCTGTCCTTCCTGCTGAGCGCGACCGGCGCAAAAATCCTGCTGGTGCTAGTCATGCTGGTTTATGTGTTCATCGTATGCAATACGACGCCCGCACGCCTGTATCACTGGCTGGTGCGCATGATTGCGGAGGATACGGAGGAGCTGCGCGAGCAGGATATGACGGTCACGCCCGCAAAGCGCGCGAAAAAAGCCGCACAGAAACCGAAACCGGAGAAAAAACGCGGCAATCTGTTTGCCTTCCTGCGCGACCAGCGCGCAAAGCGCAAGGCGGCAAAGCTGATGGCGGAGCAGCAGGCAGCGGAGGAGGAAGACATTCCCGTACAGGAAACAGACACTGCACCGCAGCCATCACCGGCGGAATCGGCGGCCGCAGCCAATGCGCGCGAGCGCTATCAGCGCCGCATGGAGCAGCGCCGCCGTCTGGCGGATGTTCTGCCGGAGGAGCCGGGCGATGCGGAGGATACGCCGCCATGGGATGACGACACACCACCCTGGCATACCGACAGTGAGGTGCCGCCCGCGCCGCCGGAGGAGGACGAGCCAAACAAGCCGTCCGACCACGAGGTACAGGCACAGGTGCACCGCGAAATTGCCGATGCCATGGAGACCCCGGTGCAGGAATACAGCTTCCCACCGCTGGAACTGCTCAAAGCGGCTCCGCGAACCTCCACGGCGGGCGTGCGCAGCGAGCTGAAGGACAGCTCGGAACGTCTGGTGGATACCCTCGCTTCGTTTGGCATCGAGATGCAGATTATCAACATCGTGCGCGGCCCGTCGGTCACGCGCTTTGAAATGCAGATGGAGCGCGGCATCAAGTTTTCGCGCATCACGGCGCTGTCGGATGACATTGCGCTGGCGCTCGGCGCGGATTCCGTGCGCATTGCGCCCATCCCGGACAAGCTCGCCATCGGCATCGAGGTGCCGAATAAACATGTGCAGACGGTTGCCCTGCGCGATGTTATTTCCTCGCGCGGCTTTGAGCAGTCGCCCGCAAAGCTCGCCGTTGCACTCGGCAAGGACATCACGGGCAGTGCACAGGTCATTGACCTGGCAAAAATGCCGCATCTGCTCATTGCCGGTACGACCGGCTCGGGCAAATCGGTCTGCATCAATTCGATTTTGATTTCCCTGCTGTACAAATCCTCACCGGAGGATGTGCGGCTGATTATGATCGACCCGAAAATGGTCGAGCTGGGCAATTACAACGGCATCCCGCACCTGCTCATCCCGGTGGTCACCGACCCGAAAAAGGCATCCGGTGCACTCAGCTGGGCAGTGGGTGAGATGGAACGGCGGTATGCGCTGTTTGCCGCCGCAGGCGTGCGTGATCTGGGCGATTACAACCGGCAGGTGCGCATGCAGGCAGAACAGGCAGCTGCCGCACCGGAGGACAGCGAAGCGACGCCGTCCGGACGCAGGCTGGAGGCACTGCCGCAGATTGTCATTGTCATCGACGAGCTGGCAGACCTGATGATGGTCGCCGCGAAGGAAGTGGAAACCTCCATCTGCCGCATTGCGCAGAAGGCGCGTGCCGCAGGCATGCACCTCGTCGTCGCAACACAGCGTCCGTCTGCTGACGTCATCACGGGCATCATGAAATCGAATATTCCGTCGCGCATCGCGTTCGCGGTCGCGTCACAGGTGGAATCGCGCATCATTCTGGATACAACCGGTGCGGAAAAGCTGATCGGCAAGGGCGATATGCTGTACTCTCCGATTGGAATGAGCAAGCCGGTGCGCATCCAGGGCTGCTTTGTCAGTTCGGAGGAAATTGAGCGTGTCATTGCACATGTGAAATCCACCTCTGCCGTGGAATATTCGCAGGAGGTCATGGAGCACATCGAACGGCAGGCGGATGCAGACAGCTCATCCGGCGGCTACAATGCCGCAGAGGATGAAGATGAGCTGCTCCCACAGGCCATTACGATTGTCGTCGAATCGGGGCAGGCCTCTGTGTCCATGCTCCAGCGCCGACTGAAGCTGGGCTATGCGCGCGCGGCGCGCCTGGTTGACCAGATGGAGCAGCGCGGCATTGTCGGCCCGTTTGAAGGCTCCAAGCCGCGGCAGGTACTCATCACAAAGGATGACTGGATGCAGATTCAGCTGCGGCAAAAAATATGACAGCGGCAAAACGGGCGAATCAAGGACATGTCCTCGCATCGTTCTGTTCGGACGGGGCCTCGCTCTCGCTGCGCTCGCATGCCACGATCTCTTGCATATTCATGTAGTTTTGTAGTACTATAATAAAAATAACAAAATGTGGAGGTATTTTTCTTATGTCTTTCCGTAAAATCGAGCCGACCGAGCTGCCGGGCAATATTATCGACGAAGTATGCAACAAGTGGATGCTGCTTTCCGCAGGCACGGAGTCGGATTTCAATTTCATGACCGTCAACTGGGGCATGATGGGTGAGCTGTGGTTCAAGCCGGCTGTCACCGTTTATGTCCGCCATTCGCGCCATACCATGAATTACATGGAGAGCAGCGACACGTTTACGCTGACCGCACTCAAGCCGGGTCATGAGGATGCACTCAAGCTGGCAGGCTCCAAGTCCGGCCGCGATATCGACAAGCTGAAGGAATCCGGTCTGACTGCTGCGGTTGTGGACGGCTGCCCGACCTTTGAGGAAGCCGCTTACACCATCGTCTGCAAGAAGATGTATGCCGACGAGATGCCGCCGGAAAACTTCCTCGACAAGGAAGTCTTTGACAAGGCATACACGGATGAAGATTATCATAAGATGTACATCGGACAGATCGTTGCCGCTTACGTCAACGACTGAGTTTTGCACGGAATTTTCCACAGGCTGTGGAAAACAGTGAGCAAAAGCCTCCCGCAAGGGAGGCTTTTGTGCTGTCTGGACGGATTTGCTCACAGTGTAATCGTGACATGCGTGCCGTCGGCGGCATGCACCTCGACCATCCGCAGACCGCGGTGCTGTGCAAAAATATCACAGCACTGTGCCAGCAGGGCGGTGATGTGCTTGCCCAGTTGATTCATACCGGATTCCTCCTTTTTTTGTGTGCCCTTATTGTACCGTCCCGGCGGACGGAACACAAGCGAACAGCAGTTGGTTTCGGCTCAACCATTTGGCGGAAATACAACCGATTGCTTCAACCGGCGGTTGAGACAGATGGGAAAATATTACAAAAAGTATATCTGTTAGATAATTATACAAATATTTGCGCCGCGTGGGATGCGCACCGGGCGGTGGCTGCGCAGATTTCACCGGTCTGTCACAGGCGTGGGAAAAATTTCGGAAAACTATGGTAAATTCGTGATAAAATCCCGTATCATCTTGCGCCCGGCTGTGGTATGATAAATACTGTATCAGAATGTTTACCGGAAATGAGGATTGTATGGCAACAACGCATGACGGCTTTCTGCCGATTTCAAAAGAGGATATGGTGGAGCGCGGCTGGTATTACTGTGACTTCCTGCTCGTGACGGGCGATGCCTATGTCGATCACCCGTCGTTCGGCACGGCGGTCATCTCGCGCGTGCTGGAGGACGCGGGCTATCGCGTGGCGATTTTGTCCCAGCCGGATTTCCGTTCGGAAGCGGATTTTGTGGCGATGGGACGCCCGCGCTATGCCGTGCTGATTAACAGCGGCAACATCGATTCGATGGTTGCGCATTATACCGCCGCGAAAAAACGCCGCCACGATGATTCCTATTCCCCCGGCGGAAAGGCCGGACGGCGGCCTGACCGCGCAGTGACCGTGTATGCCAAGCTGGCGCGCCGTGCATTCCCGGATGTGCCGGTTTATCTGGGCGGACTGGAGGCGAGCCTGCGGCGCTTTGCGCATTACGACTACTGGGCAGACCGCATTTTGCCGACGGTATTGCAGGACGCGGGCGCCGACGGCCTGATGTTCGGTATGGGTGAGCGCTCCGTGCTGGAGATTGCGGCGAACCTCAAGGCGGGTAAGCGCGGTGCGGATGTTGTCCGGCACGTGCGCGGCACAGCATACCTGACGCAGGACAAGGAGGATATTTCCTTTCCGGCAGTGTGGTGCCCGTCGCTCGACGAGGTGCTGGCAGACAAGGTAAAATATGCCGAGTCGGTCAAAATCCAGTATGACCAGCAGGATCACATCACCGGCAAAGCGGTGGTGCAGAAGCATGGACACCGCCTGCTCGTACAGAATCCGCCCGCACTGCCGTTGACCACGGAGGAGATGGACAAGGTCTATGGCCTGCCGTACCAGCGCACCTATCACCCGTCCTATGAGGCGGAGGGTGGTGTGCCTGCGATTGCGGAGGTACAGTTCTCGATTATTCACAACCGCGGTTGCTTCGGCGGCTGCAATTTCTGTTCGCTGGCGTTCCATCAGGGGCGGTTTATTTCCTCCCGTTCGCATGAATCGGTCATCGAAGAGGCAAAGCGCATCGCACAGCACCCCGATTTCAAGGGATATATCCACGACGTCGGCGGCCCGACGGCGAATTTCCGCTTCCCGGCCTGCAAAAAGCAGGAGAAGCATGGGCTGTGCCGTGACAAACGCTGCCTGTTCCCAAAGGCATGCGCCAATCTGGAGGCCGACCACACGGATTATCTGACGCTGCTGCGCAAGCTGCGCGAAATTCCGGGCGTCAAAAAGGTATTTGTGCGTTCCGGCCTGCGGTATGATTATATGATGGCGGATCACAACGACGAATTTTTCCTCGAGCTGGTGAAATACCACATCAGCGGACAGCTCAAGGTTGCTCCGGAGCATATGAGCGACCATGCATTGTATTATATGGGCAAGCCGTCGTTTGATGTATATGAACGGTTCAAAAAGCGCTATGAGCGGATCAATGAAAAGCTGGGCAAAAAGCAGTATCTTGTGCCCTATCTGATGTCCTCGCATCCGGGTGCGGAGCTGAGTGACGCGGTGCATCTGGCAGAGTACCTCAATTCCATCGGCTATATGCCGCAGCAGGTACAGGATTTTTATCCGACACCGGGCACGCTGTCGACCGCGATGTATTATTCCGAAATCGACCCGCGCACCATGAAGCCGGTTTATGTCGCAAAGACCCCGGAGGAAAAGGCGATGCAGCGCGCATTGCTGCAATGGCGCAGACCGGACAAGCGTGCACTCGTCATCAAGGCGCTGATGCAGGCGGGACGGGAGGATTTGATCGGTTACGGCAAGGAATGCCTGATTCATCCGCGTCCGGATGAACATTTCCCGCACCTGCATGACAGGAAAAAACAGGCGGGCTCCGCGCGGCATGGCGGTGCGAAGCCGCGCAAAACGGTCAGCCCGTCCGCGCGCGAACAGAAGCGTCCGGCACCCCGCCGCAAGGCAGGTTGGGCAAAGCCGAAGAAAAAACGGTAAAACAGATGGAGATTTACTATGTGGATTGCAGATAAATGGAAGGAATTTGAAGTGCTCGACTGCGGCCAGGGCGAGAAAGTCGAGCGCTGGGGAAAACAGGTGCTGGTGCGCCCCGACCCGCAGGCCATCTGGCCGAAGCAGAAGGGCGTTTCCGCATGGACACATGCCGATGCGACCTATCACCGTTCGTCATCCGGCGGCGGAAAATGGAACATCAAAAAGCTGCCGCCGCAGTGGGATATCCATTACCGCGAGCTGACGTTCCACATCAAGCCGATGAGCTTCAAGCACACCGGTCTGTTCCCGGAGCAGGCGGCAAACTGGGATTTTATCGACGGGCTGATCCGCCAGTCGGATAAGCCGGTGCGTGTGCTCAACCTGTTTGCCTATACCGGCGGCGCGACGCTCGCAGCTGCTGCCGCCGGTGCGAGCGTGTGTCATGTCGATGCGTCCAAGGGCATGACCCAGTGGGCGCGGGAAAATGCGGCGGCATCCGGTCTGGCAGACCGTCCGATCCGCTGGATTGTCGACGACTGCAAGAAATTTGTCGAGCGCGAAATCCGCCGCGGCAGACGGTATGACGGCATCATCATGGACCCACCGAGCTATGGCAGAGGGCCGACGGGTGAGGTCTGGAAGATTGAAAACGACATTGCGGATTTTATTTCCCTGGTCGCCTGTGTGTTGTCGGATGACCCGCTGTTCTTCCTGGTCAACAGCTATTCCACCGGTCTGTCGCCATCGGTCATGGGCTATCTGCTCGGCACGACGATTGTCCCGCGCTTCGGCGGGCACATTGATTGCCAGGAGCTTGGTCTGCCGGTCAAATCGACGGGGCTTGTCCTGCCGTGCGGCAATACGGCGCGCTGGGTCAACCCGAACCGGTAAACACCTCCCCCTTTCATGGGAACCATCACGATGTTATAGATTCAGAGGTATTAGTATCATGTCGGAAATGATTCAGGCGGAGAATCTGACCTTCCGCTATACGGATTTTTCCCATACGACGCATCTGGCGCTGGATGGGGTGAATCTGACCATCCCATACGGGCAGTTTGCCGCGATTCTCGGACGCAATGGTTCGGGAAAATCGACGTTTGCCAAAAACTGCAATGCCATTGCCCTGCCGTCCGGCGGGCGCGTGCTGGTGGACGGCATCGATACCATGCAGCCCGACCGCATATGGGACATCCGCCGCGCGTGCAGCATGGTGTTTCAGAACCCGGATAATCAGATTGTCGCAACCGTTGTCGAGGAGGATGTGGCATTCGGTCTGGAAAATATGGGCGTTCCGCCGAAGGAGATCCGCCGCCGTGTCAATGAGGCGCTGCGCATGGTAGGTATGTATGAATACCGCATGCATGCGCCGCATCTGCTGTCCGGCGGACAGAAGCAGCGCGTTGCCATTGCAGGAGTGCTTGCCATGGAGCCGAAATGCATCGTGCTCGATGAGCCGACCGCGATGCTCGACCCGCGCGGGCGCGCAGATGTCATGCATGTGCTGCACCGCCTGCATGAGGAAAAGGGCATCACGATTGTATTGATTACCCATCACATGGATGAAGCGGTACAGGCACAGCGCGTTGCCGTGCTCGACAGTGGGCATCTGATTCTCGACGGCACGCCGCGTGAAATCTTCGTGCAGACGGAAAAGCTGCATTCGCTCGGACTGACTGCGCCGCAGAGCGTCCAGCTGCTCGAAGCGCTCAACCGGCAGGCACATGCCGGACTGGAGACCGATGCGCTGACAGTGGAGGAATGTGCCGACCGTCTGGAGGCATGGCTGAAGGGAGGACGCACATGAACGAAAGCAAGCGGGAAGCCCCGATTCTGGAAGTGCGCGGCCTGAGCCATGTGTACAGCGCAGGCACGCCGTTTGAACAGAAGGCACTGGATGATGTCAGTCTTTCGGTGCGCAGGGGCGAGTTTATCGCCATCATCGGGCACACCGGTTCGGGAAAATCGACACTGATTCAGCATCTCAACGGCCTGCTGCGCCCGACGGCCGGACAGGTGCTGTTCCATGGGAAGGATATCTTTTCAAAATCCGCTGACCTGCGCGGTGTGCGGTTCCGCATAGGTCTGCTGTTTCAATATCCGGAATACCAGCTGTTTGAGGAAACCGTCGGACAGGATATTGCGTTTGGCCCGGCGAATATGGGGCTGGGAAATCATGAGATTACCCGGCGCGTCGCGGATGCGCTGGAGGCAGTCGGATTGCCGCAGTCCATCGCGGAAAAATCGCCGTTTGAGCTGTCCGGCGGACAGAAGCGCCGTGTGGCGCTGGCGGGCGTGCTTGCCATGCAGCCGGAAATCCTTGTGCTCGATGAGCCGACGGCAGGGCTTGATCCCGCAGGACGCGAAGAAATGTTTGACCTGATCCGCGGCCTGCACGACAGGCGCGGCACAACGGTTATCCTGGTCACGCATTCGATGGAGGACGCCGCCCGCGTGGCGTCCCGGCTGGTGGTCATGCGCGCGGGGCGCATTTTCCTGACCGGTGCGCCGTCTGAGGTGTTTGCACAGGCGGATGCACTGGAGCGCTCCGGGCTGACCGTGCCGCAGGTCACGAAGATTTTGCTGGAGCTGCGCAGGCGCGGCATACCGGTGGATACCGGATGTTATACCGTTGAGCAGGCGGTGCAGAAGCTGCTCGCCTGCCGGAAGGAGGTGCGCGGATGCTGAAGGATATCACACTGGGACAATATTTCCCGGGCAATACGCTGATGCACCGCATTGACCCGCGCACGAAAATCCTGCTGGTCATGGCGATCATTGTCGCATTGTTTGTATGCAGCAGTGCGCCGGCATATCTTGTTCTTGCCGTGTATATTTTCGGCTTGATTGCAGTTTCCAAACTGAGTCTGCGCATGGTGCTGCGCGGATTGAAGCCGCTGCTGGTGATTATCGTGTTCACAGGCGTGCTCAATCTGTTCCTGACGCCGGGGGATGATATCCTGTGGCGTGCGGGCTTTGTGAGCATTACAATGGCAGGTGTCCGGAAAGCAGCGCTGATTGTGGCGCGGCTGGTGCTGCTGATTGCAGGCGCATCGCTGCTGACCTATACGACCTCGCCCATCCAGCTGACAGATGGTCTGGAACGCCTGCTTGCACCGCTCAAAAGGCTGCATCTGCCGATTCATGAGCTGGCAATGATGATGTCACTTGCCCTGCGGTTTATTCCCACACTGGTGGAGGAAACGGATAAAATCATGAGCGCCCAGCGCGCACGCGGTGCGGACTTTGATTCCGGCAATCTGCTGCACCGGGCAAAGGCGCTCATTCCAATTCTTGTCCCGCTGTTTGTCTCGGCATTCCGGCGGGCAGATGAGCTGGCGACGGCAATGGAATGCCGCCTGTACCGGGGAGATATCGGGCGTACCCGCCTGCGTCAGCTGAAATTTGGCCGCGATGATGTGATTTGTGCGGCATCTGCCGTCCTGTTTCTGGGCGGTGCGATTGTACTTCAGGTGCTGCCCTGACCGAAGTACGACAGGTTGAAAGGAGAGGAATTATGTATCGTTTGATTGCACTCGATCTGGATGGCACTGTACTGACGAGTAATGTGGACATTCTGCCGTCTACGGTGGAAGCGGTGGCATATGCCCGCAGCAAGGGCGTCAAGGTCATCGTCTGTACCGGACGTATTGTGGGGGAAGCGGCTGTTTTTTCCAAAGAAATCGGTGCATCCTCCCTGCTTATTTCTGCGGGCGGCGCAGCGATTTCTGATGTGCGCAATGCGCGCAATGTGAAGGAATGGGCGATGCCGTGGGATATCGGGGCAAGGGTTGTGGAGGCGGTGCAGAACCGTCCGGTGACTGTCATGATTTATGTCGGTGACCGCCTGTATTTAAATCCCTATTCGGATGAGATTCTGTGCAATACCAAGCGCACAGAGGGCTTTTGGGCGAGCAAAGTTGTGCTGCCGGATGTGGCGGCGGCCATCCGTGAGCACAGGTTCCCGGTTTCCAAGGTATTCGCGCGCGGAGATCAGAAGATACTTGCTGAGGCGCTCAGTGAGATCAATCAGCTGCCCGGCATACATATCACACGCTCAGCGGAAAACAATTTTGAAGTCATGCCGGAGGGCGTCAACAAAGGTCTGGCGCTGCGTGAGCTGACGCATGTCATGGGTATTTCCATGGATGAGGTCATGGCCATCGGCGACAGTGACAATGATTCTGATATGCTGAAAATTGTCGGCATGCCGGTTGTCATGGGCAACGGAGATGAAGCGGTCAAGCAGCTGGCGAAATATGTCACCGACACCAATGACAATGACGGTGTCGCCAAGGCGATTTATGAATTTATATAACGATTTCGGGCAAAGCGAAACCGCCGTCCGCAGGGTGCGGAACGGCGGTATTTTTGTGCTGTTTGGCGGTTCATGCCGGTTCATTTCTGCTTTCGGTACTCCGACAGCCGCAGGTATTCATACTGGTACAGCGGCATGTCCGAACCGGTCACATCCACCTGTAAAATTTCTCCGGATTTTTTATCATAGGTATAACGCCAGGCACATTCCTCCGTGCCGTCGGCACTGTACTGCGTGTCTGAGGATTTGCGGTTGTCGTCATCATAAGTCAATTCATGCCAGCCGGTGCAGATATCGCCTGTATAGCTGGTTATTTTTGTGTTGTTGCCATTCCCATCGTACTCAAATTCAGTCACAAGATCGGGCGAGCCGTCGGCAAAATGGAAGGTCCGCCTGGTTTCATTTCCGTTTTCGTCGCGGGTGATGTCACACCATGCGGTCAGCTTGTTGTCTGCGTCATAGGTGCATTCTTTCACCGACCAGTCGTTCTCTCCGTAATCAGTTTTGACTGCCTGCGTCTGTGTTCCGTCCGCGCCATAGGTTGTCCGGCTGATGCACATGCCTCCGTTGTATTCCAGTTCGGCACGCCATTCAAGGGTATCGTCGGCCGCATAGCGGCTTTCTTCCACCATCCAGCCGCTGTCGTGACTGTATTTGTACTCCGTGCGGTACTGTACCGTGCCGTCTGCGGTGTATGCGGTTTCCTGTGTGCGGTTCCCCTCGCCGTCATAGTCATAGGTCAGATAGCTGCCGTCCGCATTGGCCTGTCTGACACAGACATATGGGTTTGGCCTGTCAATCCACCGCGACACAGGCGTTTCACAGCCGCACAGCACGATGCAGGCGACTAACAGGACAAAAAGCAGCAAAAAACGTTTTTTCATTTCCATCCCCTCCGTTTTGTACCATCTGGAATGTATGCATAGTATACCATAGAATGACATGACATGCGGTTACAATATGGAAAATATTGGTTGCAGGATGGAAACAAGAAGAAAGTTTGATTTAATACAGCCAATCGCTTTCAATGCGGTGAATTTCTGTGAAGCATACGATGCGATATGGAATATGGAAATGCAGGAATCCATTTATCTGAAAGCAAAAAACAACCCCTGACAATGGGTCAGGGGTTTGGGCGCATTGGAAGTTATCCCTTGCGGTTGCGCTTCTGCCATTCGCGCGGCGGAATGCCGAATACCTTGTGGAAGGCGCGGGAGAAATGCAGCTGGTTCGGATAGCCGACCGAACGTGCGATGGTTGCAATCGGTGCGGCAGCGTGCTCCAGATAGCTGCATGCGATGCTCATGCGATGGCGGATGAGATATTCCTGTGTGGTCATGCCAGTCGCATCGCGGAACAGCTTGCCGAGATAGCTGCGGTTCAGGCCGCAGTATTCTGCGACGTCCTCAACCGAGATATCCTGCGGGTATTTTGCCTTGATGAAGCGGATGGATTTGTCAACATAGTAGCGCTGGAGGTTGGCAATCTTCGGCTGGCACGGGCGCGGGGTCTCGCGCAGCAGGCAGTCGAGCAGCTCCAGAGCCAGACCGGTCGCACGCAGCGGGCCATACTGTGCCTCCGGATCGGTCAGCCGGGTGAAGGCTGCGACCAGCTCGGACTGGTCAGCCGGAACGGTAGGCGTCAGAATCGGCTTTTGCGGCGTCAGGCCGGCGCGCATCAGGACGGACGACAGCGCTTCGCCGCTCAGCTCTGCCCACATGGCAGAAATCTGCGTGCCTTCCATGGCGGTGCAGTTGACACACTGACCCGGGAACAGCACAACGATCATACCTGCCTCGACGGAGTGAACCGACGAGCCGAGCTTGATGGAGCCGGAATCTCCGGTGAAATATGTGAGAACCGTCTTCTCATTCAGGAAGGGCAGCAGGGGCTTGTCAGCATCGCCGGTATACCGTCCGTACTGACTGAGGGTGACCTCTGCGAATCCTGTCGATTCGCAGAACTGGTTTGTAAGTTCAGCCATAAAAATCTCTCCTTGTTTTCGCGTATCGGCAGTGGGGGGGATCGTGCCGATATATGCAGTTATTCGATCATAATTCTCTCAATTGTATTCATTATACGGAAAAATGGTACATATTTCAAGAGGAAACCTGTAAAATTATTTTGACCATATAAAATTTGCATAAGGGAATAATTTTCGCGTGATATCAGGATGAATGCGAGATTGGGGCAGGGCGGTGGGAGGTTCGCTGAATGTAAAAAAACGGGAGAGAAAAGGAAAAAGAGAAATATCGAATTAATGTGAGTGAAAGTGTATATTTGCGCAAAAAGCGTGGAAAAAAGCCGATGCATGAGACAAAAAGGAACATGAAGAAGGGGGACGCGGGTGCGAATATTTTTTTCTGCTGTTCTATATGGTCTGCACGTGCACGCAATGCGCACGGGAAAGACAAAGGGATATATTTTTACGAAAATCGAGAAAGATTTGCCGGAATTTTTGTTAAAAAAACAGCGGAAAAACACGGAACTTTTGCGCGGAAAGGCTTGTCTCATGGGGATGGTTGTGATAAAGTAAACGGGACGGGTGGTATTGATACGGAAAGCAAAATGTTATGCGGCTCCGACAAACTGCACCGGATGTTTTTTCTTCTTACTTTTTTCGGCACGGTTCATATCGCAGGCAGGCGAGTGAAACCGGTGCACAGGGAATCGCCGACGGGAACTTTCACGGAGGTGGTTCGCATGAAAATTGGATTTATCGGCGCGGGAAAGGTCGGTACATCGCTCGGAAAGCTGTTTGTACAGCACGGCATGACCGTAACCGGCTATTTTAGCAAAACCCCGCAGCACGCCGAACAGGCAGCAGCATTCACACAGTCCCAGTGTTTTTCTTCATTGGATGATGTTATGAACGCGAGCGATACCCTGTTTGTGACCACGCCGGATGGCGTGATCGGACGCATGTGGAACGACATGGCGGCGCTGCCGATCAAAAGTAAATGTATTTGCCATTGCAGCGGCGCGCTGCCCAGCTCGGTTTTCGCTTCGGCGGAGGAGCTCGGCGCGCGGGTATGCTCCGTGCATCCGCTGCTGGCAGTCAGCGACAGGTTCTCGTCCTGGGAGCAGCTGGAAGGCGCGTTTTTTACGCTGGAAGGCAGTGGCTCCGCAGAGATGGCGGCACTGCTGCACGCCTGCGGCGCGCAGACCGCGACCATCGGCGCCGCGGACAAGGCGCGCTACCATCTGGCGGCATGTGTCGTGAGCAATCTGGCAGTCGGGCTGTCCCATTGGGGCATGCAGCTGCTGGAGCAGTGCGGCTTCACAGCGGAGCAGGCACAGCAGGCGCTCACCCCGCTCATCCTGGGCAATGCACAGGCTGTCTGTGCAAAGGGCCCGCGCGATGCGCTCACCGGCCCCGCCGAACGCGGCGATCTGGGAACCATCCGGTCGCATATGGCATGCCTGAACCGGGAGGATCAGGCGCTTTATGCCCTGCTGACACGCAAGCTGTGCGATCTGGCACAGGAAAAGCATCCTGACAGAGATGATACCGCCCTCAGAACATATTTGGAGGGATTGTCATGAAAAACACAGTACTCACGTTTGGACAGGCAAAAAAGGAACATAAGAAGCAGACCATGCTCACGGCCTACGACTATTCGACCGCCAAGCTGATTGACGAAGCGGGCGTGAATTCTATCCTAGTCGGCGATTCCCTGGGCATGGTCTGTTTGGGCTATGAGGACACGCTGTCCGTCACGATGGAAGACATGATCCATCACACCAGAGCGGTCACCCGAGGTGCAAAAAATGCGCTGGTTGTCGCGGACATGCCGTTTATGTCCTATCAGACCTCGACCTATGATGCAGTCGTCAATGCCGGCCGCCTGATTAAGGAAGGCCATGCACAGGCCGTTAAGCTGGAGGGCGGTGCAACCGTCTGTGAACAGATTCGCGCCATCGTCAATGCATCCATTCCGGTCTGCGCGCACATCGGAATGACCCCGCAGTCGGTCAACGCCTTCGGCGGCTTCAAGGTACAGGGCAAGGGCGAGGAAGCAGCGCAGAAGATTCTGGACGATGCGCGCCGCGTGCAGGAAGCGGGCGCATATGCGGTCGTTCTGGAATGCGTTCCGGCAGCACTGGCGAAGAAGATCACCGAAACGCTGGATATCCCGACCATCGGCATCGGCGCGGGCGCGGACTGCGATGCGCAGGTACTGGTGTATCAGGACATGATTGCAATGTTCTCCGATTTCACGCCGAAGTTTGCAAAGACATTTGCCAATGCGGGCGCTGTGATGATGGAGGGCTTCAAGGCATATATCAAGGAAGTCGAGGAGGGCACCTTCCCGGCAAAGGAACATACGTTTAAGATGGATGAAACCATCATCGACAAGCTGTATTAAGAGCAAAAGGGGAGCGAATACAAATGACTATCGTAAAAACCATAGAAGAAGTGCGCGCACAGGTCAAGGCATGGCGTGCACAGGGTCTGACGGTCGGACTGGTACCGACCATGGGCTATCTGCATGAAGGTCATCAGAGCCTGATTGCGCGCTCGGTCGCAGAGAATGACCGCACGGTTGTCTCTGATTTTGTCAATCCGATTCAGTTCGGCCCGACGGAAGACCTGGCAACCTATCCGCGCGACATTGACCGCGACGCAGCATTGTGTGAATCGACCGGCGCCGATCTGATCTTCCATCCGGAAGCAGAGGAAATGTATGCACCGGATTTCTGCACCTATGTTGACATGGATCATCTGACCAAGGGACTGTGCGGCAAAACCCGCCCGATTCATTTCCGCGGCGTGTGCACCGTTGTCAGCAAGCTGTTCCATATTGTCCAGCCGGATCGCGCGTACTTCGGTCAGAAGGATGCCCAGCAGCTGGCTGTCATCCGCCGCATGGTGCGTGACCTGAACATGCCGCTCGAGATTGTCGGCTGCCCGATCATCCGTGAGGAAGACGGTCTGGCAAAGAGCTCCCGCAACACGTACCTGAGCGCGGAAGAGCGCCAGGCGGCACTGTGCCTGTCCCGCGGCCTGAATAAGGGCAGAGCAGCCATTGAAGCAGGGGAAACCGACGCGGCAAAGGTGCGCCAGATTATTACAGAGGAAATCGAAGCAGAGCCGATGAGCCGCATCGATTATGTCGAAATTGTCGACTGGAACAACCTCGAGCCGGTAGACAGCACCGAAGGCTCGATTCTCGCTGCGGTCGCAGTCTATATCGGCAAGACCCGCCTGATTGATAATTTCATTATTGAACGCTGATTTACGGAGGACGTACATGACTATCCAGATGCTCAAAAGCAAAATTCACCGCGCGGTTGTCAAGCAGGCGGAGCTGAACTATGTCGGCTCCATCACGGTTGACAGCGAGCTGCTGGATGCAGCCGGCATTTACGAGTACGAAAAGGTACAGATTGTAGATGTCAACAACGGCAGCCGCTTTGAAACTTATACCATCGCAGGCGAGCCGGGCAGCGGCATGATCTGCCTGAACGGCGCGGCAGCGCGCTGTGTCTCCGAAGGCGACCGCATCATCCTCATGGCATATGCGGATGTAACACCGGAGGAAGCGAAGACGCACAAGCCGAAGGTTGTCTTTGTCGATGACAACAACGGCATTTCCCGCGTCACGCATTACGAAAAAGCCGGCGCCCTGTACGACGACGAACGGCTGTAAGGCTTTGATACAGTTGCAAAAGGCATGACCCTGTGGTCATGCCTTTTTCGCGACGGTTTGATGTACAGGGTGTGGAAAAAACGGGGGATTTGTGGTACTCTACTGGATATGGGGCGAACATGCCCGAAATCCATCGAAAAGACGAAAAAAAGTCCTGCGGCAGTGCAGGACTGTGGAGGAGGCTGAAACGGTGCAAGGATTGCTGTCTGTCGTTATCCCTGCGTACAATGAAGAACAGATGATAGAAAAAGCCGCAGCTGTCATCGGCTCTGTGTTGCAGGGCGCGGACATTCCGTATGAGCTGATTTTTGTGGACGATGGCTCGTCCGACAGCACATGGCGCAGGCTTTCCGAGGCGGCACAGCACGGCAGCCATGTGCGCGGCGTACATTTTTCGCGCAATTTCGGCAAGGAAGCGGCCATTATGGCGGGACTGGCACAGGCACGCGGCGATTGTTGTGTTGTCATCGACTGTGATTTGCAGCATCCGCCGGAGAAAATACTCGAGATGTATGCGCTGTGGCAGCAGGGCTATGAGGTCGTCGAGGGTCAGAAGAGCAGCCGCGGCACGGAAAGTGCGGCACATGCCTGGGCAGCAAAGTGGTTTTATGCGCTCATCAGCCGGGCGACCGGGTTCGATATGTCGAGCGCATCCGATTTCAAGCTGCTCGACCGCAAGGCGGTCAATGTGCTCATCAATATGCAGGAACGCAATGCGTTTTTCCGCGCGCTGTCGTCATGGATCGGCTTCAAAACCACGAGTATTTCATTCGATGTACAGGAGCGTGAGGCGGGGGAATCCAAATGGTCGACCAAAGCGCTGGTCAAATATGCGGTGAGCAATATTTCCTCCTTTTCCACCGCGCCGATGCAGCTGATTACTGCGCTGGGCGTTGTGATGCTGGTGATCTCCGTCGTGCTCGGCGGTATTGCACTGGTACAGAAATTTATGGGACAGGCCCTCGAGGGCTTCACGACGGTGATCCTGATCCAGCTGTTTTCCAGCAGCATTATCATGATAAGCCTCGGCATCATCGGCTATTATATTGCCCGCATTTATGACGAAATCAAGGGCAGGCCGCGGTATATCATTGCGGACACCTGCGGGGAGGATCCCGAGTCATGAGACAGGAGACCGCCATGCTTCAGAAATTTTTTGATAAAACATTCTGGAAATTCATTCTGGTGGGCATTGTCAACACGCTGTTTGGAACTGCGATTATGTTTGTCTTTTACAATGTCCTTCACCTGAGCTACTGGATTTCCTCCGCGTCCAATTACTTTTTTGGCAGCATCCTGAGCTATTTCCTCAATCGGACAGTTACGTTCCGCAGCCAGGGCAGCCATTTGAAGGAAATTGCACGGTTTGCCGCGAATATCACGGTCTGTTATCTGTGTGCCTATGGCGTTGCCAGACCGCTGGTGCGCTGGGTGCTGTCCGGCGCGACACAGAGCATACAGGAAAATGTCGCCATGCTGGCAGGCATGTGCTTCTTTGTGGCGCTCAACTACATTGGACAGCGGTTCTTTGTGTTCAAAAAAGCCGACTAACGCAGCAAAGCTCCTCTCCATTGACGGCTGTGCAATGAGATCGCCAGGTATTTTTGCTGTTTGTCCCTTACTATGGAATGAATAAGTAACTCATAAACTTGCTAATATCTTGTCCGCTATGAGTCAATTCCCTATAATGAGTATGCTGAAGCAAGCAAATACTGTTATGGATGAATTGTCAATGCTGAATGTTCATGTTGTAAAGCTGCTGAAGTCCGGCATGTGGGATCTGGCTACCTGCGCCAATGGAGAACCCAACGTGGTGCCCGTTGCTTTCAAGGATGTGACCGATGACGGCAAGCTGGTAGTGGGCGATGTGTTTTTAGAGACTACTCTGAAAAATCTTGAGGCAAACGGCGGAAGGATTGCTATTTCCGTCTACGATGCCCAGAATCTGGAGGGATATCAGATCAAGGGCACTGCCCGGTATGTCACCGAAGGCGAGGTCGTGGAAACTTTCAAGACTATGGTGGAGCAGATGTTCAACGGCGCTGCCACTGCCAAGGGTGCACTAATCATCACCCCCGAAAAGGTAATCGTCACCACTCCCGGCGCAGATAACAAGAAAGTCCTGTGAGCCTTTTGCCGCGGATGCGGGAATCACCGCATCCGCGACTGCATTTTTAGGGGGCCTCAATCAAACTGAAAAAAATACCCGAAAGCTCCAATACATTTCACAAAATATATTGGCTGCGGCGCCTGTATTGCAGTCTGTCCCGTTCGGGCAATCTATATGCTGTCGGGATGGGTCCGTACCGTGGATCCTACCAAGTGTAGCGGTTGTGGGAAATGCGTATCGCTTTGCCACAGGCAGGCTCCCTCTGGGAAACGCCTTTGGAACATCACTACTATTAAATTCCATAGTAACTTGCGGCTGCGTAGTTTTTACGGTAAAATGATACGGAATTCCATCAAGAAAGGGCGAAAGATGCATGGCGTATCAAAGAAAACGGGACAAAGACATCCGCTGTCCTCTGGAATATGGCATGGAGCTGTTTGGCGGAAAGTGGAACTCCCGAATCATCTGCGTGCTGGCAACTTTGGGGACACTGCGCTACAGCGAGCTGCGGAAGGAAATGGGAAATATTACGGATGCAGTGCTGGCTTCCACGCTGAAGGGGTTGATTGCCAACGGGATCGTTCTGAGGAAGTCCTACGATGAGATTCCTCCCAGGGTGGAATACTCCCTCTCAGAAAAGGGGCAGTCTGTGGTTCCGATTTTGCAGAGCATCTGCCAGTGGGCAGGACTCTTTTATAAAGAAGATACCGGCACGACTATGGTGCAGTGTCAGAAATGCGATCACCGGGGGAAAACGACGGAATGAAAATCACATATACAGAGGAAAAGAAATTCACGCAGGATGCCATTCAACGGCTGTTTCTGTCCGTGGGATGGGTGTCTGGTCAATACCCTTCTCGGCTCTATAAGGCCCTGATGCATTCATCTACGGTTATCACAGCCTGGGATGGAGATCGGCTCATTGGACTGGCAAGGCTGCTTGATGACAGCGAACTGGTTGCTTATATGCACTATGTTCTGGTTGACCCAGCCTACCACGGGCAGGGTGTCGCCAGTGCCATGATGGAAATGGTTAAGGAAAAATATAAAGATTATCTCTACATTGAGATCATGCCGGAGGAAAGCAAAAATGCCGCATTTTATGAGCGGTTTGGTTTCCAAATCATGTCAGACGGCGTGGCAATGCAGCTGTGTAATTTTGGAAACCAGCGATAATGCCTGACATGGTCCGGACTTATCACGAATCATGGGGATTTCCTGCAAATAACGATTGCCCTCCAAAGGGGGCGTAGCAGCTTTGCTGCACAAGCCCGAAGGGCGCTTTTCCATACGCTCCTGTCGGAAGTATCGTGCATTCTGCGGAGCGGAATTCTCTGTCAGCGGAAGAAAATTGACAGACCAGAAATGTTGTATCACGAGCTTCTGCCTGGGTGGCTGCACCCCGTTGCACCGCTAAAGCGGATATCGCCCTTGAGGGGTTACCGCCGGCAAATTTTCAAACCAAGCATAACAAAATCCTCCGTATGATTGCGTTCATATGGAGGATTTGCTGTTTTATGAGTACCTGCCATTGGAAGGGAGCTCTTTTCATGGGCGCATCTCTATTTGTTTTTCAGGGGGCGGGAATCACCCCTTTTTCTCCTGAAAGCTGCGCACAATGCGCAGGAGTGGCTTGTCCGGGACAAGGCGTGATGCGGCGGCGCCCAGACGAACCATTTTGCCGGGGAAAATCAGCAGCTTTCCGGTGAGCGTCTGCTCGACCGCCTGCTTTGCCACCTGTTCGCAGGAGATGCCCTTTGCGGCACTGTTTGCCCCTGCAACCTGATTGAACTCGGTCTCTACCGGGCCGGGACACAGGCAGCTGATGGTGACCGGGCTGCCCGCTTCGCGCAGCTCTTCATAAATTGCCTCGCTCAGGCGTACCACATAATTCTTGGTCGCATAGTATGTGGACAGCAGCGGGCCGGGCAGGAATCCGGCAGAGGATGCGATGTTCAGGATACGGCCTTCGTTTTTCTGCATGAAATCGCGCAGGAACAGCTTGGTCAGGATATGCACCGCCTTGATGTTGACGTCGATCATTTCCAGTTCCCGGTCGAGATCTGTCTCCGCGAATTTGCCATATAAGCCGAAGCCTGCGCCGTTCACCAGCAGCGTGACGTCCTGCTCCTTGGCGCGTTCATGCAGCCAGTAACAGTTTTCTTCGCGGGAAATATCACAGACATACAGGCGGCAGGGCGTGCCCAGCTGTTTTGCAAGCTCTTCCAGGCGGTCGCGGCGGCGCGCAACCAGCAGCAGCCGCCAGCCGCGGCGGCTCAGCTCACGGGCAATTTCACGCCCGATTCCGGACGATGCACCGGTAACCAGTGCAGTTTTCATAGCAAATTCCTCCTATGCATACATCGAAATATATCTTATCTTTTAGTATAGCATATTTCCCGGCAGTTGTTGCATCATTCGACAAAATCCGCTATACTGTGTCAATATAAAGGAGGTGTGATATGCACATCTATTCATTGGAGCAGTGGATGCTGCTGTTTTATATCTACTGCTTTTTTGGCTGGTGCTTTGAATCCGCCTATGTTTCCCTGCTGGAGCACCATTGGGTCAACCGTGGCTTCCTGCGCGCGCCGCTGCTGCCGATTTACGGTTCCGGTGCGCTCTGCATTCTGCTTGTCTGTCTGCCGGTGAAGGAGAATTCATTTGCCGTATTTGTACTCGGCGTTGTCTTCCCCACTCTTCTGGAATATATTACCGGATATGTCATGGAACTGCTGTTTAAAATGCGATACTGGGATTATACCGGCAAAAAGGGCAATATCAATGGGTATATCTGCCTGCAATCGTCGATTGCATGGGGCTTTCTCTCCCTGCTGCTCATCCATTTCATTCATCCGCCGATCGGGCGCTGGGTGGAACGCCTGCCGCACCTTGCCTTGCTCATCGTGGTCATTGTCATCAGCTGTGTCTTTGTCAGCGATGTCATTGTTTCGTTCCGTGCTGCATTTAACCTGCGTCATGTGCTCGAGGAAATGGAACGCGTGCGCATGCAGCTGGAGGAAGCGCGTGTTCAGCTTGAGCTGGCCCGTGCAGAAGCGCGTGACCGGCTGGAGGAGCTGGGCGAGGATATCCGTGAGGACAATCGCCGCCGTCAGAAGGCACAGGAGGAGCGCGCAGAACTGCTGCGCCTGGAATTTATGCGCCGACTGGAGCATCAGAACCGTTACTTTAACCGTGCCATCCTGAAGGCACATCCGTCCGCGAGCAGCCGCCGTTTTGCCGAATCGATGCGCCAGCTGCGTGCGGAACTGGAAAAGAAAAACTGGAAAAAGTGAAGCATTCTCTGTTTTGGGGCAGAAAAATCCGCAGGCACATTGCCTGCGGATTTATATTTGAAATCAGTGCCGGACTGCGAAGGGCAGATGCAGACGATGTGTCTGCTGCTTCTGTTCCTCCTCCGCACGGCAGATCGGATGGAGGACAAAGCCCTGCTGTTTGGCCTGACGCATATATTTCGGAATCCAGATGTTGGAAATGTAAAAGATAATGGAAATAGAAGTGCCGATGATCCAGCCGAGCGGATAGGCATAACAGATGCCAGCGAAGCCGCAGATCGGCATCAGTGCATAGGCGAGTACGACGCGCAGTACGAGGTCAGCCAGCGTGGTGACCATAAACGGCCCCATGGCACCGCCGCCGCGCAGGACGCTGTCACAGCAGTTTTTGACGCCGACCAGCGGATAGAACGGTGCGACAATCAGCAGATATTGTACGCCGATGTTGATGACGGAGCCGTTGGCATCGCTGCCCATAAACAGACCGAGAATCTGATCTCCGGCGAAGAAGAACAGCGCGATGATACTGCAAATAATGATCTCAGACATGAGGACGCAGGCGCGGATACCCTGACGCACGCGCGGGATATCCTGTGCGCCGATGTTCTGTGCCGCATAGCTGGACAGTGCATTCGGCAGCGAGTTCATCACCATCAGCGCAAAGGTGCTGACCTTGAGCGCGGCAGAAAAGCCTGCGACGGTAAACGGCCCGAGCGAATTGACGAGGCCCTGTACAAAAAATACGCCGATTGAGACAAACGACTGCTGGCAGATGGACGGAATGGCAATCAGACTCATGCGGCGCAGCAGATGCGTGTCAAAGCGCGCCGGCTTGCGCTCGGTCTTGATGCGGGACAGGCGGCGCACCAGTGTGAGGATTGCCAGAATGGAGGACAGACCCTGTGCGATCAGGGTTGCCCAGCCGACACCTGCAATGCCCATATCAAATGTAGTGACAAACAGAACATCGAGAATGACATTGAATGTCGTGGAAAAAGCGAGGAAATACAGCGGCGTGCGGCTGTCGCCGAGGCCGTTGAAAATGGCCGTCGCCGTATTATAGAGGAACAGGAACAGCAGGCCTGCGATATAAATGCGCAGGTAAACCATGGTCGGCTCAAAGATATCCTTCGGCGTGTTGATGAAGGACATCAGTGCCGGGCAGGCGATCTGTCCGGCAACTGTCAGCACCAGCGACAGTGTAATGAGCGTGATGACTGCGGTGTTGACTGCTGCGCGCATGCGCACATGGTCATGTGCGCCAAACAGCTGAGAAATGACAACCGAGCTGCCGAGACTGGCGCCGGTGGCAACGGCGAGAAACAGTACGGTAATCGGGTACGCCGCACCGGTTGCCGCCAGTGCATCGACACCCAGATACCGTCCGGCAATGACACTGTCTGCCAGATTGTACATCTGCTGAAATACCATGCTCAACAGCATCGGAAGGACAAATTTCAGCAGAATTTTGAATGGTGACCCCTTGGTCATATCTGTCATCATGATGGTATATCTCCCTTAGT
This sequence comes from Butyricicoccus porcorum, assembly GCF_002157465.1. Classification (GTDB taxonomy): domain Bacteria; phylum Bacillota; class Clostridia; order Oscillospirales; family Butyricicoccaceae; genus Butyricicoccus_A; species Butyricicoccus_A porcorum. The sequence goes on along the minus strand of NZ_NHOC01000001.1, from coordinate 185,452 downwards.
TTGTGTGAAAAATGTATGCGATTGCATGACCCTTTTTTATGCATTGAGATTGTAGCACACCGTACTGCATTTGGATAGCGCAAAGTTGAACAGGTTTTGAATGAATTTTGTTCGCCGTTTTATACAAAATTCTTTGTGATTTTTTGGACAAAATAACGAATAAAATCATGCAGAAATTTCCAGATGTGCAGGAAACTGGGCGCAATCAAAAACACCCTTCGCCGAAGCGAAGGGTGCAGTGCGGGAATGTTCACCGCATATCAGAATACATGCTATATAGTTCTTTGTAGATACCACCTTTTGCAATCAGTTCGTCATGGGTACCCTGTTCGGCGATGCCGTCGGCAGTCAGCACAAGAATACGGTCTGCGCCGCGGATGGTGGTCAGGCGGTGCGCAATGGTGAACACAGTGCGCCCGCGTGCGAGTGTATCAAGTGATTGCTGAACAATGCGTTCGCTCTCGTTGTCGAGCGCGCTGGTGGCTTCGTCGAGGATGAGAACCGGAGGATCCTTGAGGAATACGCGCGCGATGGAGATGCGCTGCTTCTGTCCGCCGGAGAGCTTGACGCCGCGCTCACCGATAAATGTGTCATAGCCATTCGGCAGGGCGGAGATAAATTCATGTGCGCCCGCGAGCTTTGCCGCGCGGATGATATCCTCACGCGAGGCGCCCGGACGGCCATATTCGATGTTGTGCAGTACTGTACCGGAGAACAGATAGTTGTCCTGCTGTACAACGCCGATGTGGGAACGCAGGGAATGCAGCTGGAGGTCGCGCACATCCGTGCCGTCCAGACGGACGGAACCACTTGTCACATCGTAAAATCTCGGGATTAAATTACAAAGAGTAGTTTTTCCGCCGCCGGATGGACCGACAATTGCGATGTTCTGTCCGGCATCGACATGCAGGTTGATGTGTCCGAGCACTTCGCCTGCATCGTCTTCATAGGAGAACGATACATCGTCGAAGTCGATTTCACCGCGCACGTGCTCGCATGGGATGGCATGGGGGGAATCGGTGATATCCGGCTGTTCGTCCATGATTTCGAGAAAGCGGTCAATGCCGGTCATGCCGCGCTGGAACTGCTCGGCAAATTCGACAATGCGGCGGATGGAGGTCAGCAGTGTCTGAACATACAGCAGATAAGCGACAAAGTCGCCGGGGACAATCGCACCGCGCAGCAGGAACAGACTGCCGCAGACCAGCACGACGAGGTTCATCAGGCCGTCAAAACCGCGGGTTGTCGCCTGAAAACCGCCCATCCAGAAATAATTAAGTTTTTTCAATGCCAGCCAGCGGCGGTTGCCCTCGTCAAATTTCTGCTGCTCGGTTTCCTCCTGCGCGAACGATTTGACGACGCGGATGCCGAGCAGGGAATCCTCAACCTGTGCATTGATTTCACCGACCTGCCAGCGCGATTCCTTAAAGGTTTCGCGCATTCTGCGGTTGAATTTGTAGCAGCACAGCAGCATAATCGGCAGCACGGCAAAGGTAACCAGCGTCAGCGGGACGTTGACCGACAGCAGGATGACAAAGGATACGGCGATTTTGACGCCCGCAATGAAAAATTCCTCCGGGCAGTGATGGGCAAATTCCGTGACATCAAACAGGTCAGAGGTGATGCGCGCCATCAGCTGTCCGACCTTTGCGTTGGCATAGTACCGGAAGGAAAGCGTTTGCAGGTGTGCAAATAATTCACGGCGCATGTCGGTTTCAATGCGCGCGCCCATGACATGGCCGATGTTCGCCATGAAATAAGCACCTGCGGTGTCGATGATGCGCAGCACGAGATACAGCAGGCCGATGCGCACGATGACAGAAACTGTGAGTGCGGACAGGTTGTACTGCGCGAGGTTGGTGACATAGCGGACAATGACCGGCAGTGCGAGCTCACAGATGGTCGTGAGGGCGGCGCAGAACAGGTCAAAAATCAGAACCGGCAGATACGGCCGGAAATACGGGACAAAGCGGCGCAGCAGCTCGCGGGTGGAGCGGGTGCGTCCGTGGGAATCGGTCAAGGGATATCGCGTCCTTTCGATCAGATTTTTTTTGGCAGCTTTTAGCATACCCCAAAACCGGGCGGTTTGGCAAGTGAGAATGCGTGCAATCAAATGGAAAAACTTTTAAAGCTATTGATTTTTTTGAGAATTCATCATATAATAATAATACAAAAGAGGTTGAAAAACTTCCTTCGCCAGAAGATGACGAGTGACGGTTCTGACTCGTCGGTAAAATAAAAACTGACCGCGCGAAGATGACGAGTGACGGTTCTGACTCGTCGGTAAAATAAAAATTGACCGGGCGAAGACAAGTGCGAGAGAGCTGATTTCTCGGCTCTCTCGTTTTTTGTATCAGGAAGTGTCAAAAAATGGAATTTGATGTAGATGTTCGTTTATTATCCCAACAATTTGTGGATGATTACCCTTCGTCTTTATATCCGGAGTTTATGCACAAACATGCGAGGCCATATGCATGCCTCTTAATCGATACGCACGAAGATTATATCATCAGCATTCCATTTCGTTCTTCTATTCATCATAATCATGCATTTTTGTTTTCTGGTACGCAGCGTTCAAAATCAACGCGGTCGGGGCTGGATTATACAAAACTTGTTTTGATACAAAAGCTGGAATACATAGATAACTCGGCGGCTCTGGTTGATAATGACGAATATAAGGAAACACGAACCAACATTGTGAAGATTGTCAATCAGATGAGTAAGTATATAGATGATTATGTCAATCACATGAAAGGAACACAACTCCTGCATCCGAGAGAGTTTTCCAGACGGTATCGATATCCAACACTGAAATATTTTCATGATATTTTAGGCATAGAATCCTCCGCAGAACCATAGAGGATGAAATGAAAAGGCGACCGGATATAAGGTGACCCCTCAAAGTTAGACTTTTTTCGAGACGGCTTTGGCCGTCTCGTTTTTTATGCAGCTAAAAGATGGAGCCTATATTGGACAGGATTCCTGCACGCCGTCTTGCAAATGCGGACGAATGTGGTATAATATTACGGCACATAGTATTATGGAAGTTCACAGCCGCTTTTTTGAACAAACGGCGGCATAACGAAAAGGAGTTGACTATTATGGGCTGTAATCATGACTGCGAGAGCTGCGGCGGAAGCTGCGGCGAGCCGGAGTCCCTGCTCAAGGCTCCGCATCCGCTGTCCAGCATCCGCAAGGTGATCGGCGTTGTCAGCGGCAAGGGCGGTGTCGGCAAGAGCTTGTGTACGTCCATGCTGGCGATTGCCATGCAGCGCCGCGGCGCACACTGCGCGATTCTTGACGCGGATATCACTGGACCGTCCATCCCGAAGGGCTTTGGCCTGACCGGTACGCTGGGTGCGACCGAAGAGGGCGTGTTCCCGATGGCGACCAAAACCGGTATTGATGTCTGTTCGATCAACCTGCTGATGGAAAACGCGAGCGACCCGGTCATCTGGCGCGGGCCGATCATCGCCGGTGCAGTACAGCAGTTCTGGACGGATATCATCTGGAAGGACATTGACTATATGTTTGTCGATATGCCTCCCGGAACGGGCGATGTTCCGCTGACGGTGTTCCAGTCCCTGCCGGTCGATGGCATTGTTGTCATGACTTCCCCACAGGAGCTGGTTTCTCAGGTTGTCACCAAGGCGGTCAAGATGGCGGAAATGATGGAGATCCCGATTCTCGGCATCATTGAAAACTACAGCTATATTCAGTGCCCGGACTGTGGCAAAAAGATTTCTGTCTTCGGCGAGAGCCATGTGGAAGAAATCGCACAGGAGCACAAGCTGGATGTCCTGGCAAAGCTGCCGATTGACCCGGCACTGGCTGCCGCCTGCGATGCCGGTACGCTGGAGGACGCACAGCTGCCTGATCTGTCGAAGGCATGCGATAAGATTGCAAAGCTGTAAGTCAATAAAAAACGGACAGGAACGCGCTGCGGGAGGGAACTTCTGCGGCGCGTTTTTTTGCGCCGAGGGGGGGGAGGTGCGGACTTTTCCGCGGCCCCTGCGGTATGTGGAATGGAAAAAGAAATAACAGCATAAAAACAGACGGCTCCTTCCGCTCCGGCGTAGGGAGCCGGTTTCATACCGTGTGCGGGAAATCAGAAATTGTTCCCGGAAAGTACATTCTGTCGTGATTTCTCCAAAAAACATCGACTTTTTACGGGAAAAAGGGTTGCAATGCCTTCGTCTTTTGTGGTATGATATCGTTGCTGCACAAAAACAAATGTTTTTCAGAGAAAGACACGGCGGAGTGAAACCCGTCACGAAAGGAGCCGCAGGCAATTGGAACAGCAGCCGAAATATTATATTGTGGAAGCATCCCTGCTGCCGGAGGTATTTCTCAAGGTCGCGCAGGCAAACCGCTGTCTGCAAAGCGGGGAGATCCGCACCGTCGGCGAAGCCACCCAGAAGGTCGGACTCAGCCGCAGCGCATATTATAAATATAAGGACGGCATCAAGCCGCTGTTTGAAGCGGCAACACAGAGCATCATCACGTTCAGTCTGATGGTTTCTGACCGGGCAGGCGTGCTGTCCGGCATTCTGTCGGTATTTGCCCGTTCGGGGGCGAATATCCTGACCATCAACCAGTCCATCCCCGTCAACGGGCAGGCTGCCGTGACCATCGCCGCGCGCACCGGCGGCATGGATCGTTCGGTCGAACAGCTGATGGCAGAAATTATGTCGATTTCCGGTGTCGCCCGCATGGAGATTCTGGCAAGAGAGTGACCGTCTGTTGACAAAAAAGGAGGAAAACCACGATGTTTAAGGCCGCAATTATGGGATTCGGCACAGTGGGTTCCGGCGTATATGAGGTGCTCGACCGCAATGCGGACGTAGTTGCCAAAAATGCGCGGGATGCCATTGAAGTAAAATATATCCTCGATCTGAGGGATTTCCCGGATGCACCGCATCAGGAGAAATTTATCAAGGATTTTTCTATCATTGAAAATGACCCGGAGGTCAGCATTGTCGCGGAGACAATGGGCGGCAAGGGCGCAGCATATGAATTTACCAAGCGCTGCCTGCTTGCCGGAAAGCATGTTGTCACCTCCAACAAGGAGCTCGTCGCCACGCATGGCGCGGAGCTGCTCAATATTGCAAAGGAGAGCGGCGTCAATTATATGTTTGAGGCATCTGTCGGCGGCGGTATCCCGATCATCCGCCCGATGCTGCAATGCCTGACGGCAAACCATATGACGCATGTCACCGGCATTCTCAACGGCACAACCAACTACATCCTGACCCGTATGATTGACGCGGGCCTGACCTTTGAAACCGCGCTGAAGGAAGCGCAGGAGAAGGGCTATGCCGAGGCAAATCCGGCAGCGGATGTAGACGGCATTGACGCCTGCCGCAAAATCTGCATTCTGTCCGACATCGCCTATGGCGACCACATCCATCCGGAATATGTCGAGACCGAAGGCATTTCCAAAATTACGCTGGAGGATGTCAGCTATGCCGCACAGGCGGATTGCGTGGTCAAGCTGCTCGGCCGTGCCGTACTCAATGAGGACGGCAGCATTTATGCCTTTGTCGCACCGCATCTGGTCTCCAAAAAGAGCCCGCTGGCGGATGTCGATGACGTATTCAATGCGATTCTCATCACCGGCGACATGCTGGGTGATGCCATGTTCTATGGACAGGGTGCCGGTAAGCTGGCAACCGCTTCCGCTGTTGTCGCGGATATCATCGACTGTGCCCGCCACAATGAGCACCGCCGCATGGTCAGCTGGGGCGATGGCAGCAAAAACCTGGTGCGCCCGCTGGACAGCTTTGCATCCCGCTGGTATGTCCGCCTGGAGGGTGCAGATGCGGCAAAGCGCCTGATTGATACCTTCCCGGGCTGCGATATGCTCAAGGCCGCAAAGACCGGCGAAGAGGCTGCCTGCATCACGGCAGAATGCACAACGGCAGAAATGAAGGAGAAGGCTGCGGCACTCGGTTCGGTAACCGGCTGCATGCGCCTGCTGTAACCTGCTGATGATTACTGTAACTGTCCCCGCAACGAGCGCAAATATGGGCCCGGGCTTCGATTCGATTGGCATTGCGCTCAATCTCTATAACCGCTTTTCTATGGAGGAATGCGACTGCATCGACATTTCCGCCACGGGAGGCGAACGCATTCCGAATGATGAGACCAATCTGGTTTACCAGTGCGCCAAGCGCGTTTATGACATCTGCGGCAAGCCGATGCCCGGCCTGCGGCTGATTGAGGATTGCAGCATTCCGCAGACACGCGGACTCGGTTCCTCCTCTGCCTGCACGGTTGCCGGATTGCTGGGTGCCAATGCACTGCTCGGCGGCCCGCTGCATCAGGAAAACATCATTGATCTCGCGGCAGCCATCGAAGGACATCCGGACAACTCTACGCCGGCCATTCTCGGCGGCTTTTGTACCGCATTGCTGGAATATGGCAAGGTGTGGAGCGTGCGCGTCCCGATTGCGGACAAAGTGGATTTTGTCGCATTCATCCCGAACTTTGAGCTGTCCACCGAAAAGGCGCGCGGCGCGCTGCCCAAAACCATCCCGCATCACGACGCCGTCTTCAATCTGTCGCGTGCGGCACTGCTGACCGGCTCGCTGGTCACAGGTGACCTGCATAACCTGCGTGTTGCGGTCGGCGACTGCCTGCATCAGCCGTATCGCTTCGGCCTGATTCCGAACGGCGAAGAGGTTGTGCGCAGTGCAAAGGGACTGGGCGCCCTCGGCGCATTCCTGTCCGGTGCAGGCCCGACCATCATTACGATGGTCGACAAGGAGGATAAAACCTATTACAGCCGTGCCTGCATGTATTTTGCCGACCGTTTCCCTGACTGGACACCGGTGCTGCTGGCATGTGATGAGGTCGGCGCAACCGTCACACAGACGGAATAATTTCATTTGTCAGAAACCCTGTGTGTATGGCAGAGGTATGCAACGCACACAGCGTTCTATAGAATCCCGACCCGCGCGCGGCGCGGGAAAACCGATAGGAGGAACACAGCACATGGCTTTAATTGTGCAGAAATTCGGCGGTACGTCGGTTGCGAACACCGAGCGTATTTTCAATGTTGCCGATATTGTAACCAAGACGGCACAGGCTGGAAATCAGGTTGTTGTTGTCGTATCCGCACAGGGCGACACCACCGATGATTTCATTGAAAAGGCCGCAGAAATCACAGATAACCCGCCGGCACGTGAAATGGATGTCCTGCTGAGCGCAGGCGAACAGATTTCCATGGCTCTGCTGGCAATGGCGATCAATAAGCTCGGCTTCCATGCAACCAGCCTGACCGGCTGGCAGGCTGGCATCAAGACCGACCTGAACTATGGCTCGTCCCGCATCCGCACCGTCAGACCGGAGCGTATCCAGAGCCTGCTCGACAGAAACCGCATTGTTATCGTCGCAGGTTTCCAGGGCATCAACAGCCACGACAGCATTACGACGCTCGGCCGCGGCGGTTCGGACACGACAGCTGTTGCGATTGCGGCAGCACTGCATGCAGATCTGTGCCAGATTTATACCGACGTTGACGGCGTATATACCGCTGACCCGCGTGTTGTTCCGGGCGCAAAGAAGCTCGATGAAATCACATACGACGAAATGCTGGAGCTTGCGACGCTGGGCGCACAGGTTCTGCACAACCGTTCGGTTGAAATGGCGAAGAAATACAACATTGACCTTGAGGTTGTCTCCAGCCTCACGAGAAATCCCGGAACCAAAGTCAAGGAGGTTACTTCTGTGGAAAAGATGATTATCAGCGGTGTTGCCTGCGATAAGGACGTAGCCCGCATTGCCGTTATGGGCCTGCCGGATGAGCCGGGGAAGGCATTCCGTCTGTTCTCCCTGCTGGCAAAGAACAAGATCAACATTGACATTATCCTTCAGTCCATCGGACGCAACAACACCAAGGATATCAGCTTCACTGTATCCAGAGGCCAGCTGGATGAGACTGTCCGTCTGCTCGAGGAGAACAAGGACAAGCTGCATTGCGACAGCATCACCTATGAGTCCAAGATTGCAAAGGTCTCCATCGTCGGCGCAGGTATGGCATCCAACTCCGGCGTTGCTGCGAAGATGTTCGAGGCACTGTCCAATGCACAGATCAACATCCGCATGATTTCCACCTCTGAAATCAAGATTTCCGTCCTGATTGATGAGGAGGACGCACAGCGCGCTGTCCGTGCCGTACACGACAAGTTCTTCGATTGATTTTTTCTACATCGCTTGATCCGGCTTCCCAGCAAACGGGAAGCCGGTTTTTTGTGCGGAAAAATATGGTACACTGTCGGGGCGGATGAAAAATGAGCACAATCTTCAAACAGATTGCAAAGAGCGCATGCGCGAGGGCGAAATCCATCGAATCTACGAATATGACAGCTGAACCGGCGGACAGGCAGGCGCATGGATTGCACCCGCTTTTTTCGTGCCCGTTCGACATTCCCGCGGAAAATACCGGAAACCGCAAGGAACTTTGTTTTTTTGCTGTCAGGCACAGCGGATTTGTGTTATACTGATATCATCTGAAATTGACGGTATGGAGAAGATCGCATGAGCCAAAAAAACAAGAAAACTTATCAGAAACGCCCGGCGCGTGAGGAAGAACGTGAAACCACGCTGTATGAGGGCAGAAATGCGGTCATGGAGCTGCTTCGCGCAGGCAGGACCGTGGATAAATTGTTCGTCGCACCTGACCAGAATGGGCGCATGGCGGATATCATTGCCCTGGCAAAAAAGTCCGGTGCAGTTGTCACACAGGTTGACCGGCGCAAACTGGACGCGATGAGCGAAACCGGCGTGCATCAGGGCGTCATCGCACAGGCGGCGGCACATGAATATGTATCGATAGATGATATTTTGCAGGTCGCACGCGACCGCGGGGAACAGCCGCTGATTTTGGTGTGTGACGGCCTGACTGACCCACATAATCTGGGTGCAGTCATCCGCTCAGCCGAAACCGCAGGTGCCCACGGTGTGGTTATTCCGAAACGCCGTTCGGTCGGCCTGACGGCAACTGCTGCAAAGGCATCTGCCGGAGCAATTGAACACATCGGTGTGGCGCGTGTTACCAATCTTGCCGCTGCCATTGATGAACTCAAGGAAAATGGCGTGTGGGTGTTCGGTGCAGATGCAGGCGGTGACAAGCAGCTGTATGAAGCGGATTTTGCAGGTGCAGCGGCAATTGTCATCGGTTCGGAGGGCAATGGTCTGAGCCGCATTGTACATGATAAATGTGATTTTATCGTGAGCATCCCGATGAAGGGCAAGGTAAATTCACTCAATGCATCCGCCGCCGCCGCGGTGCTGCTGTATGAGGCAGTCCGGCAGCGGCTTGGGGAGGAACGTCATGGATGATCTGGATCTGGAAAAATTAAAACAGGAACTGGATGATGTTTCCGGCGGCAGCCGGTATGATGTTGAAGATATCATGCGGGAAGCCGGTGCATCTGAGCCGGAACAGGATAAGGAATCACTGGAACAGCTGATGCAGCGCTTTGGCATTCGTGTGGATGAACCGCAGCCCGCTGCCCCAGTACAGACAAAAGCAACCGGACATGCTGCCCCTGTTACAGAGGATGAGATGCCGAAGCTGCCGGAAACAGAAGACCTTTCTGCCCTGTTTCGTGCGGCGGAGCAGACACAGGATGTCATTGACCAGCAGAATGAGCTTGCAGCCGATGCGCAGGGTGAACCGGAACAGCCTGACCCGCTGGAGGAACAGGAGGATGTTTTTGCCCGGCTGTTTAACCAGCTCGGACAGATTGAACAGGATCCGGTCGATATGGTATTTTCCAAACCGGAAGGACATACACAGACAGAATTTATTGACCCGCGCACGGAAATGCTGGAAGAACCGGAGGAGGAGCCGGATTTGATGGCGCGTCTGTTTGACAATCCTCCGGTATCGCAGACGGAACCGGACGAAGCACCGTCCTATGAATCGGAGACGACGGAACCGGAGGAGGAACAGACGGTACATATCGATGCGGAATCCACCGTGCATTGGGAAATGCCGGAAACGATAGCAAACGATGCGGAGTTGTTTACCTCTGCGGTTGGACGCACGCAGGTACTGGAAGACGTCGAGCCGGAACCGGTTGAAGAAGCCGAGCCGGACGAAGAACCGGAGGAAAAGCCGGAAAAGAAGGGCTTCTGGTCGAAGTGGTTCGGCGCGGACGACGAAGACGATGAAACCGACGCGGACGAAGATGCAGAAGAACAACCTTCTGATGCAGAACCGACCGAGGTGTTCGAACCGGTAGACGAACAGGAAACGCAGGTGCTGGAAGACGTCGAGCCGGAACCGGTTGAAGAAGCTCAGCCGGACGAACAACCGGAAGCGCCCAAAACAGAACCGGAGGAAAAGCCGGAAAAGAAGGGCTTCTGGTCGAAGTGGTTCGGCGCGGACGATAATGACGCGGACGACGAAGACGATGAAACCGACGCGGACGAAGATGCAGAAGAACAACCTTCTGATGCAGAACCGACCGAGGTGTTCGAACCGGTAGACGAACAGGAAACGCAGGTGCTGGAAGACGTCGAGCCGGAACCGGTTGAAGAAGCTCAGCCGGACGAACAACCGGAAGCGCCCAAAACAGAACCGGAGGAAAAGCCGGAAAAGAAGGGCTTCTGGTCGAAGTGGTTCGGCGCGGACGATAATGACGCGGACGACGAAGACGATGAAACCGACGCGGACGAAGATGCAGAAGAACAACCTTCTGATGCAGAACCGACCGAGGTGTTCGAGCCGGTAGACGAACAGGAAACGCAGGTACTGGAAGACGTCGAGCCGGAACCGGTTGAAGAAGCCGAGCCGGACGAAGAACCGGAGGAAAAGCCGGAAAAGAAGGGCTTCTGGTCGAAGTGGTTCGGCGCGGACGACGAAGACGATGAAACCGACGCGGACGAAGATGCAGAAGAACAACCTTCTGATGCAGAACCGACCGAGGTGTTCGAGCCGGTAGACGAACAGGCAACGCAGGTGCTGGAAGACGTCGCGCCGGAACCGGTTGAAGAAGCCGAGCCGGACGAAGAACCGGAGGAAAAGCCGGAAAAGAAAGGCTTCTGGTCGAAGTGGTTCGGCGCGGACGATGATGACGCGGACGACGAAGACGATGAAACCGACGCGGACGAAGATGCAGAAGAACAACCTTCTGATGCGGAACCGACCAAGGTGTTCGAACCGGTAGACGAACAGGAAACGCAGGTGCTGGAAGACGTCGAGCCGGAACCGGTTGAAGAAGCCGAGCCGGACGAAGAACCGGAGGAAAAGCCGGAAAAGAAAGGCTTCTGGTCGAAGTGGTTCGGCGCGGACGATGATGACGCGGACGACGAAGACGATGAAACCGACGCGGACGAAGATGCAGAAGAACAACCTTCTGATGCAGAACCGACCGAGGTGTTCGAGCCGGTAGACGAACAGGAAACGCAGGTACTGGAAGACGTCGAGCCGGAACCGGTTGAAGAAGCCGAGCCGGACGAACAACCGGAAACGCCAAAAACAGAACCGGAAGATGCCGAGACGGTTGAACTTCCGGAGGAAGAGGCTGCACCGGACAACTGGAAAGCAGAGGAGCCGGAGAACATCACCGCACCGGAGGAAGTTTATTTCGAGCCGGAACCGGATGAAATCGAGGACGAACCGCAACAAGAGCCGCAGGAGGAACCGGAAGATGCCGGTGTGGCGGCCTTTGCAGAGGCAATGGCACAGGAAGAAGCCGTCGGTGCGACGGAGGAAACACCGGAGCCGCCGCGGCGCCCGCAGCCGGAGGATATTCCGGTTATCAGCGAAGAGGAGCTGGCGGAATTCCTGTCCGGCGTAGAGCAGGAACCGGAAGAGCCGATTACCAGCTTTGAACAGATTCTGCGCGAGGGCGGCATGCCGCCGGAGCCGTCTGAATCGAAACCGCAGAAGCTCTCATTGGAAGAATTCCCGGAAGAGGAAACCACCGTATATGTTGATATTCCCGTGAGGGGAAAAAGGGAACCGCAGGCACATGAGCCGGAGCTGTTTGATGCGGAAGCGGAGCTGGAAACGAAAGCCACAGATACAGAAGCAAAAACGGAGAAACCGGCATCCGCAGCAAAGGCTGCTGTAAAACCGGCATCGAAGGTGAAAAAACGCCCGAAGCCGGAGCCTGATCCCGAATGGCTGGGGCTGCCGCTGGAAGAACTGTGCAAAACAGCCCCCGCACTCGAAGAGCTGCGGCGGGAAGGCCCGGTTATGCAGCGTGAGGTTGCGCGACAGCGCGAATGGATTATGGAACGCCATCGCGCTTATATGGAAGCACGGCATCCTGCTCCGAAGCAGGAGGAACCGGAAGAGGAAGAAGCCCCGGAGGACACGGAACCGTCTGCCATTGATGCGGCAGGCGAGCTGCGTGCCCTGCTGGAGCAGGAACAGAGCGAAGAAGGAAGCGGCGCGGTTTTTAACGATGGGTCGGACGGTACACCGGAAACGGAGCCGGCCGACCGGGAAGAAGAACGGACAGAGCCGGAAGAAACAGCGGAGCCGGAACCGGTGGAGCAGCCACAGGAGCCTCTGCCGGAAATTCCGGATATGCCCGAGCAGGCAGAACCGGCAGAGCAGCCGGAACCACAGGTGCGCCGCAAAGCGGCACAGGTGTCTGCAAGTCGGAAGCCTGCGAACAAGCGGGCTGTTTGGCCGAAGGAAGAGGTACCACGTGATTTGCGCAAGGCGGCGGGCAGCTGGAAGCAGCGCGCCCGGGTACAGGCACAACGCTCCATCGTGGTGGCTGTGCTCACCGTCATCGCAGTTTATCTCTCCTGCGCGGCGGATTTTTCACTGCCGCTGCCCGCTTCGATGGATTATGTGGACAGCCCCAGAGTGGTGCTGATTTCGCTTATTGTATTGCAGCTGGTTGCCATGGTGGCGGCGTTTGACGTCATCAAAGACGGCATATTGTCTGTCGTACATCTCAGCCCGAATTTTTCCACACTGGTGGATTTGGCACTGGTGCTCAATTTGGTACACTGTATTGTCCGCCTGATCTGGGATGGAGAGGAAATGCCGTATACCTGTGCGGCCATGCTGGCACTGTTTGCCCAGATGCGCGCGCGTGTGTCCGATGCGCGCACACGGCATTATGTCTATAAGGTCGCGGTAAGTACCCCGCAGCCGGTCGGCATTTACTGCCGGGATGGAGACCTGAAGCACATTGTCAAAACGCGGATGGCGGATACGGCGCCGTTTGTCCGACAAACCGTGCAGCCTGACCGCGGCAGGCAGCTGGAGAGCATTCTGATGGTTCTGGCAGTTGTGATATCGATTGTGCTGTCCGGAATTGTCTGTGTGTCCACCGGAGATGCCGGACGCCTGATCTATGTGCTGGCGGCGACGATGACCGGTGCATGCCAGGTCGCGCTGCTGTCGGCGGTGTCGATGGGGCGCTGCAATGCGGCACGCCATATGATGAAGGGCGGCACGGCACTGGATGGGATGCGCGGTGCGTCGGCACTGTCCGCTGCGGAGGCGGTCGTGCTGACAGATGATGACCTGTTCCCGGCGGGCTCAGTCGCACTGGAGCGGCTGGAGCTGCGCAGCCAGCTGAATGACGCGACTGCACTGGCGTATGCGGCAGCGCTTGCAGGCGATTCCTCCCTCGGGCATATGCTCGCAGAGGAGGTGCGCGCCCGCTATGGCGCACCGCTCGTGGCACACCATGTCGTGCGCTATACCGGCGGCGGGATCAGCGGCCAGATCGGCGGTCTGGAGATCCTGCTCGGCGGCGTGGACTTTATGGCGGAGCGCGGCATTCTGGCGGGCGAGGTGCCGGAAAATGGTCTGGTTCTCGCCGTGGAGGGCGAGGTCGCCGCAGTGCTGGCTGTGGACTATCAGGTTCCGGCGGTGCTGTTCAATGCCATGCAGGTGCTGACCGAACGCCATATCCGCATTCTGCTGCATACGCGCAACCATCAGGTTACGCCGCAGCTGGTGGAACGACTGTATGGTCTGCATGAGGGCACAGTCCTGCTGCCGGAGCTGGAGACCGACCGTGCGCTGCGCAGCCCGCGCTATGTGGCGGGCGGCACGCTGTGCGGCATCATGCTGCGCGACGGTCTGGTACCGTTTGCCGACTGCGTTTCGACCGCGCAGGGACAGAACCGGCTGTCGGCTGTCGGCGCAGTCATCGGCATCGGCGCGGCGCTCATCTGCATGCTGCTGATGGCGTATCTGTGCTATGTCTTTGTTCCGACTGATGCGCGTCCGATTCGCGTGCTGCTGTATACGATTTTGTGCTTTGTGCCCATTTTCTTCCTGGAAAGCGGCGTCGGGCGCGACTGAAAACGACACAAGGAGCGGAATTCCGGCAGGAATCTCCGCTCCCTGTTTTTTTGCCGTTTTTGATAGAAATGTGCAAAAAAAGCACAAATATATGATATAAAGAGAAACAATGTGAGAAAAATGCAGAAAATACGCACATAAACTGGGCAAAATATCCCATGCTCAGCGGCACGCTTAGAAAGATTTCACAATTTTTTGTTTGCAATAGCGGATAAAATAGTATATAATTACGAACAGAGGCGGTCGGATGACCGCTGGAAAACCCTTGTAAGGAGAGTGGAATCGTTGAACGTATATTCTGTAGATAAAATCCGCAATGTCTGCGTGATGGGGCATGGTGGAGATGGCAAGACCTCTCTGATTGAGAGCATGCTTTATATGACGAAGGCAACCGATCGCATGGGAAAGATTGCAGACGGAAACACTGTTTGTGATTACGATCCGGAGGAGATCCGCAGAAAATTCTCGATTTCCACCACCGTTGCGCCGGTTGAATATGGCGGCTGTAAGATCAACATGCTGGACACCCCGGGCTTCTTCGATTTCGAGGGCGAGGTGCTGAGCGCACTGCGCGTGTGTGAATCCGGTCTGATTGTTGTCCCGGGCAAATCCGGTCCGAGCGTCGGAACGGAAAAGGCATGGAAGCGTCTGGCGGACGCGGGCAAGCCGTGCATGTTCTACATTTCCAAGATTGATGAGGAGCATTCCGATTATTATACCTCGCTGCACAAGCTGCAAAAGGCGTTCGGCCCGAGTGTCTGCCCGATCGTTGTACCGATTTTTGAGGGCAACCGCGAGACCGTCGGCGTTGTCGACTGCGTTGTCCGCAAGGCATACCGCATGGAAGGCAATGAGCGCGTTGAAATTCCGATTCCGGAGAACATGGTTGAGCGCGTTGACCAGCACCGCGCCGCGCTGTGCGAGAACGTTGCAGAACTGTCCGAGGATCTGATGGAGCGCTATTTCGCAGGCGAGGAATTCTCTGACGAAGAGCTGATTGCAGGCCTGCGTCAGGGCGTGCTGGAGCGCGTTATCATTCCGACCTTCTGCGGCACCGTTGCCACTGGCATCGGTACGATTGCACTGCTCAAGGGCATCTGTGATTATATGCCGTCGCCTGACCAGGGCGCCGTTGAGGTCTGCGAGGAGGGCGACGATCTGGTAGAGATTGCCTGCAATCCGAACGGCACGCCGTGTGCCTTTGTATTTAAGACCACTGCGGATCAGTATGGCCGCTTCAGTTATTTCAAGGTCGTTGCCGGCTCGGTCAAGCAGGATATGACCCTGCTCAACCACCGCATGGACGGCATCGAGAAAATCGGTCATATCTATTCCATCTGCGGCAAGAAGAGCACAGAGGTCAAGGAAATCACCTGCGGCGATATCGGCGCGGTTTCCAAGCTCGCAACCACCAAGACGGGCGATACGCTCTCCATGAGCGTCCGCGCGGTCAATCTGGACGGCATTCCGTTTGCTCCGGCATGCTATTCGCAGGCCATTTCGCCGAAGACCAAGGGCGGCGAGGAAAAAATTGCCGCAGGTCTGGCCAGACTGGCGGATGAAGACCCGACCTTTACGTTTACCGTCAATAAGGAAACCCATCAGAGCATCCTGAGCGGTTCGGGCGATATCCATCTGGATGTCATCTGCTCCAAGCTCAAGAGCCGCTTCGGCGCGGAGGCAGTGCTGTCCGCACCGATCGTGCCGTACCGCGAGAAGATTCGCAAGAAGGTCACCGTCGAAGGCAAACATAAGAAACAGTCCGGCGGCCATGGTCAGTATGGACATGTCAAGATGGAGTTCTCCCCGTATCCGGACGGCGATTTCCTGTTTGAAGAGCATATCTTCGGCGGTTCCGTCCCGAAGAACTTCCATCCGGCCGTGGAAAAGGGCATCCGTGAAGCCATGGAGCACGGCGTTCTCGCCGGTTACCCGATGGTCGGCCTGAAGGCAGACCTGCTCGACGGTTCGTATCATGACGTCGATTCCAACGAGCTTTCGTTTAAGATGGCGGCAAAGCTGGCCTATAAGGCAGGCATCCCGCAGGCAAACCCGGTTATCATGGAGCCGATCTGCTCGATGAAGGTTTACATCCCGGATTCCTACATGGGCGATGTTATTGGCGATATCAACAAGCGCCGCGGCCGCATCATGGGCATGAACCCGACCGATGACGGTCAGGAAATTGTCGCAGAAGTGCCGATGGCGGAAATCAGCGATTACGCGATTACGCTGCGTTCCATGACGCAGGGCAGAGGCTCGTTTGTCTCCCAGTTTGAGCGCTACGAGGACGCACCTCCGGCGGTTCAGGAGAAGGTTATTGCCGCTGCGCAGGCAGACGCATAAAAAACATACAGACAGAGCAAGCCCCGCCGCA
Source organism: Butyricicoccus porcorum (assembly GCF_002157465.1). Lineage (GTDB taxonomy): Bacteria > Bacillota > Clostridia > Oscillospirales > Butyricicoccaceae > Butyricicoccus_A > Butyricicoccus_A porcorum. The sequence goes on along the minus strand of NZ_NHOC01000001.1, from coordinate 168,779 downwards.
GACGGATTCTGCGGCGGGGCTTCTGGTTCGCACGGGTTTTTACTTGGAAAATGGGAAAAGGCACCTCAGACCGGCTGAGGTGCCTTTTCGCTGTATTTGGAATGGTATGGAATAATGGAACCTTACAGACCCTTGATGAGATTTGCCATCTCGATGCCGGAGCAGGCGACGTCATAACCCTTGTTGCCCGCCTTGGTGCCTGCGCGCTCGATAGCCTGCTCGATGGTGTCGGTGGTGACGACGCCGAACAGAACCGGAATGCCGGATGCGAGGGAAACCTGTGCTACGCCCTTGGCGCACTCGTTGCAGACGAGATCATAGTGGGACGTGGAGCCGCGGATGACAGCGCCGAGGCACAGAACCATGTCATATTTGCCGGACTGTGCCATCTTCTGTGCGATCAGCGGGATTTCAAATGCGCCCGGAACCCATGCGATCTCGATGTCGTCGGTGTCGACGCCATGGCGTACCAGTGCGTCCTGTGCGCCGGAAACCAGCTTGCCGACGATGAACTCATTAAAACGTGCCGCAACAATGCCGACCTTGAGGCCGGTGCCGATTACATTTCCTTCTAACAGCTTCATAGTAGTTTTTCCTCCTGTATCCTGTAAACCTGAAGTTACTTGTATTCTGTCATGTGATCCATGCGCTCCTGCTTGGTCTTGAGATAGAACGCATCGACCGGATTGGCAGCGATCTGAATCGGGACACGCTCTACAATTTCCAGACCGTAGCCGGACAGACCGTGGATCTTGGTCGGGTTGTTGGTCATCAGACGCAGCTTCTGTACGCCGAGGGCAACCAGCATCTGTGCACCCATGCCGTATTCGCGCATATCCGCCGGGAAACCGAGCTTGATGTTCGCGTCTACGGTGTCGTAGCCCTGCTCCTGAAGCTCATAGGCACGCAGCTTGTTAATCAGGCCGATGCCGCGTCCTTCCTGACGCAGATACAGCAGCAGGCCGCGGCCTTCTTTGTTGATGGCCTTGAGTGCTGCGGCCAGCTGTTCGCCGCAGTCACAGCGCGCCGAACCGAAGGTATCACCGGTCAGGCACTCAGAGTGTACACGGCAGAGCACCGGCTCACCATTTGCGATATCACCCATGGTCAGGGCGACATGGTGCTCACCGGACAGCTTATTGACAAAGCCGTGAATCTTAAAATGTCCGTATTTGGTCGGCATATCGGCGCAGGCAACTTCCTCAACCAGAGATTCTTCCTTGTCGCGCATGCGATAGGCGATCAGGTCAGCGATGGAAATCATGACCAGGTCGTGCTTTTTCGCAAACTGGATGAGTTCAGTGGTGCGCATCATGGTGCCGTCTTCGCGCATAATCTCACAGCACAGGCCAACCGGTGCCAGACCTGCCAGACGGCACAGATCAACCGTTGCTTCGGTGTGGCCTGAACGGATCAGGACACCGCCTTCCCGCGCGCGCAGCGGGAACATATGTCCCGGACGGCGGAAGTCGGTCGGCTTTGCCTCCGGATTGACGGTCATCATTGCGGTCAGCGAGCGCTCCACGGCGGAGATACCGGTGGTTGTCTTGACATGGTCGATGGAAACCGTAAATGCGGTTTCATGGTTGTCTGTATTTTTCTCGACCATCTGCGGCAGGCCGAGCTTGTCGCAGTAATCGCCGCTCATCGGCATGCAGATCAGGCCCTTGGCATGCGTTGCCATGAAATTGACATTTTCCGTGGTTGCGAACTGTGCGGCGCAGACAATATCGCCTTCGTTTTCACGGTCGGGGTCATCGATGACCAGAATATTCTTTCCGGCACGGAGCGCATCCAGTGCCTGTTCAATGGTTGCAAAATCAGCCATGTGTGTGTCCTCCTCTGTTATAGAAACCCGTTTCCGGCGAGAAAATCCACCGTGATGCCGCCGGACGGCGCTTCCTCCGCCGCCGGTGCGGGCTGCATGAGCTTTTCAATATATTTGCCGACAATGTCACATTCCAGATTGACGACATAGCCGGGCTTGCGGGTGAGCAGTGTGGTTTCCTGTCCCGTATGCGGGATGATAGAGACCTTGAAACAGGTGTTGTCGACATAAGCAACCGTCAGGCTGATGCCGTCAATGGTAATCGAACCCTTTTCAACGATATAGCGCAGGATATTCGGTGCGGCAGCGACGGTAACCCAGACCGCATTGCCCTCCGGCGACAGATCGGTAATTGTGCCGGTGCCGTCGACATGTCCGGCGACGATGTGCCCGCCGAAGCGCCCATCCGCTGCCATGGCGCGCTCCAGATTGACGCGCGATTTGGGACGCAGTGCGCCGAGATTGGTGCGGCGCATGGTCTCCGGCATGACATCACCTTCAAAGCCGTCGGCAGTCAGCCGCACGACAGTCAGGCATACACCGTTGACTGCGATGGAATCGCCCAGCTGGGTGCCGCCGAGCACGGTTTTGGCACGCACGCCGAGCACAGTGCTGGTTGCCGACTGGCGCAGGCCGGTGATTTCACCGACTTCTTCGACAATTCCGGTAAACATACGTTCAGTCCTTTCGGATACGGCCTTCGATGAGGATGTCGTCATCCAGCCGTGTAATGGTGAGATCGTCCAGCGTCAGCGCATCTGCCATGCGCGCAATGCCGGGACCTTCAACCGGACCGCGCGCTGTGGCGCCTCCGATCAGTTTGGGCGCAATATACGCCTGCACGCGGTCGACCAGACCGAGGCGCAGCGCTTCGCCGTTGAGAGTGCCGCCGCCCTCAAGGAGCACGCTGTCCACCTGCTCCTGTCCGAGATAATCCATTGCCGCCGCCAGATCGACGTGTGTGCCGCTTTCATCCGGCAGGGGGATGACTTTTACGCCTGCATCCTCCAGCGCTGTCTTGCGGCGCACATCGGCGTTTGCACAGAAGACCCACGTGGGGATGTCCTTTGCCGTGCGCACCAGCTGGCTGTCCAGAGGGATGCGCAGTGTGCTGTCACAGACAAGGCGGATCGGATCGACGCCGGGTTCGATGCGGCAGTTGAGCATCGGGTCATCCGCGAGCACGGTACCGATGCCGACCATGATCGAGCTGAGCCATTTGCGCGTCTGCTGTACCTGTGCGCGAGCTGTTTCACCGGTGATCCATTTGGAATCGCCGGTATAGGCGGCAATGTGCCCATCCAATGTCATTGCATATTTCATGACGACATACGGCTTTTTTGTTGTAATATAGTGGAAAAACACCTCATTGATGGCGTGGCATTCGTCCTCCAGCACGCCGGAGTCACATTCGATGCCGGCACCGCGCAGAATCTCCAGGCCCTTGCCCGCGACCAGTGGATTCGGGTCGAGACAGCCGACGACAACGCGCGCGATTTTATGCTCCAGAATCGCATCGGTGCACGGCGGGGTGCGTCCCCAGTGGCAGCACGGCTCCAGCGTCACATAGATAGTCGCTCCGGTACAGTCCTCCGTACAGTGTTTGAAGGCATTGCGTTCGGCATGCAGGCCGCCGATGTGCTCGTGCCAGCCCTCGCCGATGATGCGGCCATCCTTGACAATGACGGCGCCGACCATCGGATTGGGGGAGACATGTCCCATGCCGCGTTGCGCCAGCTCCAGTGCGCGGCGCATGCAGCGAATATCGGTTGTTGTAATTTCTGCCATTTGTATCAGCTCCAAAGCAGCAAAAAAGCCCCGTTTGTGCAGGCAAACAGGGCGCGGAAATAAAAATGCCTGCTTCACAATCCATGCGAAACAGGGCGACGAAAACAGGAGACATGAACCATGTCTCAAATAGTTTCTTCTTCCATCCAGACTGTAACTGTCGGCTCCGGAATCAAACCGGATCAGCCGCGGGGAAAGCTCCCAGCGGGTCGCGGGCTGTACCGCCGGTAGGGGGTTGCACCCTGCCCTGAAGAACTACATCTTTTGTTGACGAAAACAGTATACTACGGCGCGCGGGAAATTGCAAGAGTTTCGTCAAATGTTACAAAAAAATATGCGCACCGGGCGCGCGGTTTGACACCGTGTGGAAAATGTGGAAAAATATCACGGAATATACTATGAGTTCCGTGTTGTCACACCGAATCCGGCAACGGAGAGGAGGTGCGTGCATATGGAATGCGTGAGGCCGTTTGTTCCGTAATCAGCATAACACAAACGGTACACAGGCTGTGTGAACATACAAGCACGCTTTGGCGGAGCAGCGCTAGAAATTCCGCTCTGCACCACGCACACGCAGCAGCAGCTTGCGCGAAAAATCCACCGGAATGACAGTCAGCGCGAGCAGTGCCGCCGCACCCAATTCATACAGCGAAAGCGGTGTCGTGCGGAACAGAGCGCCGCCAAAATAAATCAGTGCGAGCTGCACGACCGTAACCGCGCCCATGATGAGCACAAACAGCGGATTTTTGCCGATGTGTGCAAACAGGTTGAGCCGATGTGTGCGCGCGTTAAACGCATGGAAAATGCCGCAGAAAATAAACAGCGCAAAAAATGCGGTCAGGAAACGCAGTGGATCATAACCATAGCGGAAAAACTGCCGCACCGGCTGTGACCACAGGAACAGCGTGCACAGCGCAATCGTGTAAGCACCGGTCGTGACGATTTGTCCGTTCATATAGTGGTTGAGCACCGGCTCGTCGCGCCGCTTGGGCGGCTCACGCATGTACTCCACGAGCGGCGGTTCACCGGAAAATGCCAGTCCCGCGAGGGTATCCATGATGAGATTGATCCACAACATCTGCATGACAGTCACCGGTGTGTCAATACCGATGAGCGGCCCGATGATGGATACACCAACGGCACACACATTCATGGTCAGCTGGAATACAAGGAACTTGCGGATGCTTTTGAAAATGGTGCGTCCATACAGCACGGCGCGCGCAATCGATGCGAGATTGTCGTCGGTAATGACGATATCACCCGCTTCGCGGGCGACTGCCGTGCCGCTGCCCATCGCAAAGCCGACATCCGCCAGCTTGAGCGCGGGCGCGTCATTGACGCCGTCGCCGGTCATACCGGCGACCATGCCGGCGCGTTGGGCTGCCTGTACGAGCCGGACTTTATCTGCCGGCATGGCCCGCGCGATCACGGCGAGCTGCGGCAGACGCTGCGTCAGTTCGGCATCACTCCATGCGGCAAGCTGTGCGCTGTCGATGACAAGGTCGGTGTCAGATGCCAGCAGCCCACACCGCCGGGCAACGGCCTTCGCCGTATCCGGATGGTCACCGGTCAGCATGACGGTGCGGATGCCTGCTGTGTGCAGCTGGCAGACGGCTTCCGGCGTTTCCGGCCGCACCGGGTCGCGCAGGACAATGAGTGCGGTCAGCGTCAGACCGGACGGAATGTGGTCGGCGGTCACTGTGCGGTCTGTTGCCGCCATGGCAATGACACGCCCACCTTCTGCGGCCTGTTCGCGCAGGATGCGCAGTGGAATGTCGCGCGACAGGCTGTGTACCCTGCCATCCGGGGAGAGGTACTGCGCGCAGCGGGGCAGCAAAATCTCCGGCGCACCGCGCACCAGTGTCAGCGCCCGCGCAGGCAGGCGGACTGCCGCATATTTGCGGCGGGAATCAAACGGGACTTTATCTCCGACCTGTTCCGGCGGCTCGACAGCTGCCATTGACAGCACTGCGCGCAGCAGGGCGCGGTCAGTTGTGTTGCCGCCGGAGACCGTACCTGCGGAAAGCGCCGCGCCGGTGTTGCAGCGGCAATCGGCAAAAATTCGGCTGTACAACGCGGGTGCACCTGCGCGCACAGCGGGAATGCCGTCAAATCGTGTCCCATCCCCTGCAAACACCATGTCAGCTGTCATGCGGCCACAGGTCAGTGTGCCGGTTTTGTCCGTGAACAGGATGTTCATACTGCCTGCGGTTTCAATACCGGTCAGACGGCGCACGAGCACATGGTCGCGCAGCATACGAACCATATTGGACGACAGCACGACGGTAATCATCATCGGCAGACCTTCCGGCACGGCGACAACCAGCACAGTGACCGCCAGCGTGACCGCATGCAAAATGTGCTGGAAAATTGCCGCCGGGCCCTGCATCAGTCCGCCCTGCACGAACAGAGACAGCGAGAGGTCGGATGCCGCGACGAGAATGGCGGCACCCATGCCGAGTCTGCTGATGGTGCTCGCAAGTGCCTCCAGCCGCACATGCAGTGGGCTTTCACGCGTGTCTTCCTGCATCTGCCGCGCCATGCTGCCATACATCGTCTTGCTGCCGACAGTGGTGACCTCCATCATGCCCTCACCGGACACGACGACACTGCCGCGAAACAACAATCCGGTCTGATCGGCTGCGGAATTTTCCGCCTGCGGACGCTTGCGGATTTCATGGCTCTCGCCGGTCAGTGCCGACTGGTCGACCTCGAGACTGCCTTCGCGCAGAAAACCATCTGCCGGGATGCGCTCACCTGCCTGCAATAACACCAGATCACCGCACACGATATCATCGGCCGGTATGGTGTACAGCTGTCCGCCGTCGCGGCGTACACGACAGGTGACAGCGGCGGCTTCCGCCTGCATGCGCCGAAAGGCCGCATCACTGCCGTATTCCGACAGCGCGGAGACAAAGGTCGCCAGAAAGACCGCAATGGCAATGCCTGCTGTTTCAAACCACGGCGCGCCGCGCAGCATAAAAATCACATTGATGGCAAGTGCGATCAGCAGAATACGAATAATCGGATCGGCAAACCCTTCCAGAAAACGCGACAGCAGGCTGCTGCCCGCCTGTTTTTCCAGACTGTTTGCGCCGTGCTGCTGCCGCGACAGGCGAACCTCGCCTGCACTCAGCCCGCCGCTTCCGGTCATAGACATCCCTCCCTTTGTCCCTACCATATGCGGACAACAGTCGGGAAAGACGCCGAAATAGGAAAAGAATGCAGGTGTGGAAAAATGTCCGGACAGTCAGGTTCTGCATTCCTTTTCCGTTTTTGAAATCATTATAAAAAGCAGAATCATAAAAAAAGCAAGATATACGGGCATGAGTTTCAGGCTGATATGAGTTGCAATCAGGCCAAAAAGCGGAGGCATACATGTTGAGCCGACATAGGCGCTTGCCATCTGAATACCGATAATACCTTGAGAATTTTCCGCTCCGAAGTTGTTTGGAGTGGAATGGATAATGCACGGATAGACAGGCGCACAGCCAAGCCCGATGATTACAAAGCCTGCTACAGATATGATATTGACTGGAATTGCAATCAGCAGCACACCGAATAGTGCGATCCCGACTCCGAGACGGATCATGGTATGATCCCCCAGCTTATCCGAAAGAAAGCCGGACAGGAATCTTCCTGCCGTAATACCGATAAAGAACAGAGCGCCGAATGCTGCGGCTTCGTCTTTGGCAGCGCCTCTTACGCCTTCGAGATAACTGCTTGCCCAAAGCATGGTTGTCGCTTCCGCTGCACAGTATGACATAAATCCGATCAGAAGATAAGGCACGCCTTTGATCTGCAATGCACCTGTTATCCCAAGCAGTTTGCCATTGTTTTCTCCGGAGGTCGATGGCTTATTGATTTTCCATAACGGCAGCGTCATCAACAGCACGGCGGCAATACCGAACTGGAGATACGAAACGATTCGATATCCATTGGTCCATACACTGTGCGTCAGTGCATAACTCATAATATATGGACTGATGATCGTTCCTACGCCCCAGAAACAATGAAGCCAATTCATATGTCTGGAATTATAATGCAGCGCAACATAGTTGTTCAATGCAGCGTCAATGGCACCCGCACCTAATCCATAGGGGATTGCCCACAAACACATCTGATAAAATGCTGTTGATGTAGAAAAACCAAATAAGGCAATCGCGGTAAGAAAAACACTGATTACAGTGACCGCTTTGGTTTCGATTTTTTTTGTAAGCCGTTCCGACATCAGACTGGATAGAATGGTGCCTCCTGAAATAATCATGGATATCAAGCCCATGTACGATAATGGCACTTCAAAGGCAGTTCGTATCGTAGGCCAGGCTGCGCCCAGCAGAGAATCAGGAAGTCCAAGGCTTATAAAAGCGAGATAGATAACAGCCAATAAGAATAAATACATGTTGCCGCTCCAGTCAATCCGAAATTTTCATGTGTTTTTTATAGAATATAAGAATATCAAAAACAGAGGAGAAAATCTACTGCTTTAAAAGAAGAAACACCCGAAAAATCAGTAGATCTTTCGGGTGCCTTAGTCATTTGAGCGCGCGATTGGATTGCGCGAACCGGGTTATCCTCGGATTTCCAGATATTCGTCGTAAGTGCACTGCTTGTCCCAGACGCCGGTTTCATTGATTTCAATGATGCGGTTGGCAATGGTCTGGGTAAATTCATGGTCGTGCGATGCAAACAGGACATTGCCCTTAAAGTCAATCAGACCGTTGTTGACTGCGGTAATGGATTCCAGATCGAGGTGGTTGGTCGGCTGGTCGACAACGAGGACATTTGAGCCGAACAGCATCATGCGCGCGAGCATGCAGCGCACCTTTTCGCCGCCGGACAGGACGTTGACCGGCTTGTATACATCATTGCCGGAGAACAGCATCTTGCCGAGGAACGAACGCAGTGTGGTTTCCAGCGTATCGGTCTGGGAATATGGTGCGAGCCAGTCGAGCATGCTCTCCGTATGGTCGTTGAAGAAAGCGGAATTGTCCTTCGGGAAATACGACTGGCTGGTGGATACGCCCCACTTGAACGAGCCTTCATCCGGCTCCAGTTCGCCCATGAGAATCTGGAACAGCGTGGTAGCTGCCTGTTCGGTCTTGCCGACGAAAGCGATTTTGTCGCCGCGTGCGACGCGGAATGACACGTTATTCAGAATTTTCTCGCCGTCGATGGTCTTGGAAATGCCCTTGACCTCAAGAATATCCTTGCCCGGCTCACGATCCATTGTGAAACCGACGAACGGATAGCGGCGGGAGGAAGCAGGCAGCTCGTCAACCGTCAGCTTGTCAATCAGCTTTTTGCGGCTGGTTGCCTGCTTGGACTTGGATTTGTTCGCAGAGAACCGGCGGATAAATTCCTGTAATTCCCTGATCTTTTCGTCCGCCTTTTTCTTCTGGTCGTTCAGCGTGCGCTGGACGAGCTGAGAAGACTCATACCAGAATTCATAGTTGCCGACATACAGCTTGACCTTGCCGTAATCGATGTCGACAATATGCGTGCAGACATTGTTGAGGAAATGACGGTCATGCGATACAACGATGACCGTGCCTTCATAATCTGCAAGGAAATCCTCCAGCCAGCTGATGGAATGAATGTCCAGATGGTTGGTCGGCTCATCGAGCAGCAGGATATCTGGATGGCCGAACAGCGCCTGTGCCAGCAGGATCTTGACCTTTTCCGCGTCGGTGCGGTAACGCATGCCGCTGTACAGGATGTCATCCGCCTTCAGGCCGAGACCCTGAAGCAGGCGGCCTGCTTCGGTATCGGAATTCCAGCCGTCCAGCTCGGCAAATTCTGCTTCCAGCTCAGCGGCACGATTGCCGTCTTCTTCCGTAAACGGGTCTTTGGCATACAGTGCGTCCTTTTCCTGCATGATCTCATACAGGCGCGGATTGCCCTGAATGATCGTGTCCAGAACAGTGAATTCATCAAAGGCAAAGTGATCCTGACGCAGAACAGACATGCGCAGGTTCGGGTTCATTTCAACGGTACCGGTGGACGGCTCAAGGTCACCGGACAGCATGCGCAGGAACGTCGATTTGCCTGCGCCGTTTGCACCGATGACACCATAGCAGTTGCCTTCGGTGAATTTCAGATTGACGTCGGAAAACAGGTTTTCGCCGTCGAAATTGATACTCAGATGGTTGACAGTAAGCATGAATCCTCCAGAAAATAAATGCGCGGGGTGGATAAGTGCGGATTAGGCGCTATCTGAAAACCAAGAAAATGACGAATATTTCGCAAAGGCGAGACTGGTTCAGGGCAAAAGCACGCTGGAATCCGTTCGGATTTCAAGTGTTTTTAACAAAGAAACAGTCCGTATTTGTAGAAATAGTCAAAATTTTCGACTTTTCAGATAGGCTCTAGAAAATCAAATCGATGACAATGCCTGCGGCAACGGCAGCGAGATAGGTGCAGCCGATGATTTTCAGGGCATCGCGGCGGCGCGGCGATTCGCGCACCAGCAGGACAAAGCCAAAGCCTGCGCCTGCGGACAGGCCTGCAATGGCAGCGCCAAAGCTGATCGTACCCGACAGGAACAGCTGCGTCAGCAGGACGGACACGGCACAGCCGGGGAACAGACCGATCAACGCGCACAGCGCGGGCTGAAGAATGGTACCGCCGAGCAGCAGGGAGGACACGGTATCCTCACCGATGAGATAGATAATCGTGTTCAAAATCAGCATGGTGGCAAGCAGGAATACCGTCGTGCTCACGGTGCGCGAGACAGCTGCACCAAAGATGGTCTGTCCGTTGCAGCAGGAGCAGCCCATATTGACCTCATCCATATCGACCTCATCATCCGGCAGCTCGTCCGGATTCCATTTTTTGCGGAACAGTGTAAAATAAAACAGATAGCCTGCGAGGATAGCGACAATCAGCTTGACGCCGATGAGCTCCAGCACGGTTTTCCAGTTCCCGCCGCCTGCGAGCAGCACCGGGATTGCCTCATCCGAGGTGGACAGGTAAACGGCAATCAGTGTCGCGGGGGGCAGGAAGCCGCGGCAGTACAGCGCCGAGCAGCCGACGGAAAAACCGCACTGCGGGATTGCGCCGACCAGCGCACCGATAATCGGTCCGGCGGGCTCCGTACTCGTGACGATACGTGTCACGGTGTCCATGCGCGTTTCCATCCAGCCAATGGCGAGATAGACGACAAATAAAATCGGGATGGTTTTGACCATATCCAGAATACAATCGAGCCATACTTCCAGCACAACAGGTCACTCCTTTCCTGTATGGATCCGACGTGCGGCAGCAGCCGCACGGATTGATTGTTAGTTGACAGTAAAAATCAGTATACCATAACCAAAAATAAAAAAACAGATGCAGGATACATAAGAAATCGCAAGTTTTCCGGCGGTTCTTTCATCTTTGCTGCAATGGGTGGTAATCTATGGCAGAACAGGGGCGGAAAAGAGGGTGAGAGGCGCGGCGGACAGACCGTCCCCACAGTTTGTGCAAGACACAAAAAGAGAGCCGCCGGAACCTGTCCGGCGGCTGCCTGCTGTGAAAAAATTACTGGTTGGCTGCCTGGCGCTGGCGCTCCATCAGCTCGCCAAACGCAAGCACGGTTTCCACTGCACCGTCAATGCCGATCGAGCTGGTGGAAACACACAGATCATAGCTGGATGCATCGCTCCAGCGCTTGCCCGTATAGTAGTTGAAATAGCTGGCACGCTTTTTGTCGCGCTTGAGGATGGCATCCTCAATGCGGCGTTCCTCCATGCCGAGGTCATTGACCGCGTGATGAATGCGGAAATCGATATCTGCCGTGCAGAACACACGGACGACATCCTTGCGCTCGCGCAGGACATAGCTGCCGCAGCGTCCGACCACAACGCACGGGCCTTTATCCGCTGCTTCGCGGATAATTTTTGCCTCTTCCATAAACAGCTTATCGCTCATGTTGAGGTCGGATGAATGGGTCAGCGAACCGGCAGCGGTATAGCTGCCCATGACGAGGGAATACAGGAAGCTGTTGGTCGGCTTCTCGTCGAAGCCTTCAAAAATCTTCCGGCTGACGCCTGCGTTTTTCGCCGCCATGTCGACGATCTGGGAGTCATAAAATGGAATGTTCAACAGCTGTGCGAGCTTTTCTCCGACGATGTGTCCGCCGGAGCCGAATTCACGTTCAATCGTGTAAATGGTAGAAGTTGTCATGGGAGTATCAGCCCTTTCTCCATTTCCGCCGGAACAAACCAGCCGGCGGAAGTTTTCTCTGTAACATTATAATATCGTATTATAACACATTTTTTTGGCTGTGAAAAGAACGGAAAACCGCACAGAACGTGCGGGAACGGTTTTGGATGTATTCGCGTGCATTCGTTCGACAGAAAAAACCACCAAATTATTGAACAAATGCATGGATAAAAAGTATCACGTTTCACGAAATGGGCGGAAAAACACACCGGTTCCCCGTTTTTTTATGCCGGAAATATTGAACAAAACAGGGCGTTGTGGTATAATGAAACCCGTCATAAAGCGTATATTATAGTTGCAGAAATTTACATATTTTCTGCTGCGAGACAAGGAGTGTCATGATGAAGCAGACATTTGATGAAGCCGCATGGTATACCATCGCGGCAAAAGTCGGAGGAAAGGTGATCGAGGTTGAGAACGCCTCCGCCGACAACGGCGCGCTTGTTTGCCTGGCAGATGTTACCGGCGCAGACCAGCAGCTGTGGTCGATCCGCCATATCGACGGCAAGTATTACAAGATCATCAACAAGAATTCCGGCAAGGCGCTCGACATCATCAGCATGGGTGTTGTCAACGGCGCAAACCTGCATCAGTGGGAGTTCGTTGACGGCGACAGCCAGATGTGGTTCTTCGAGGAGAAGGAAGACGGCGCGGTTGCAATCAAGTCCGCACTGTCCGCCAAGTGCATTGATGTTGTCGGCATGAATGCAGAGATCGCCGGCGCACGCCTGCAAATCTGGGTTGACGTCAACGGCGAGAACCAGAGCTGGATTCTGACGGCTGTCGAAGCACCGAAGGCAGAGGAACCGGCAGCTCCGGCCTCTGAGGAAGCGCCGAAGGCGGAAGAGGCTGCTCCGGCTGTTGAGGAGGCGCCGAAGGCAGAGGAAGCTGCTCCGGCAAAGAAGACCACCCGCAAGAGAACCACTTCCACCACGAAGAAGACCACGACCACCCGCAAGAAGGCAACGTCTGCTGCAAAGAAGACGACCACCAGAAAGACCGCTGCCAAGAAGACAGCTGCCGCTGCGGACGGCGCGGAAAAGCCGAAGCGCACCCGCAAGACCAAGGCACAGCGCGAGGCTGAGGTTGCTGCAAAGGCGGCAGAAGAGACCAAGTAAGTTTGGGTATCTGACAGATTCCCCGATGCACCCTGCGGGGCGTGCCGGGGAATTTTTTTGTCAGAAAGCTTGTAACCGCGCTGTCATTGTATTGCACCATGCGCTATGGTACAATACTATCATCAGGGAAAGGAGTGCTGTAAGATGATTTACAATGCATCTGCACGAAAACAGTATAAAGCACAGGCGCGGGAGGATATCCGTGCGCGGTTCTGGCCCACCATGCTGACCGTCGTGCTCGAAGTGGTTCCTGTTGTGCTCATTTCGATGATTTATGAAGTCGGAACACAGGCGATAAGCGGGGACATCAATTCGGCAAATATGGGGCTGTATTTCAACTGCATGCTGATTTATCTGCTTGCAACGGTATTGATTGCGGTACCGCTCGAGTTCGGCGCAAAGCATTATTTCGTCGCGCAGGCGCGCGGGCAGGAGGCATCGCCGATGCTGGTGGTGTCCTGCTTCATGAGCGGTAAAAAATATCTGACTTCTATCAAGCTGGCACTGGGCATTCTGCTGTATTCACTCGGCTGGGTCGTACTGCTGAGTGTTGCCATTGTTCTGATTGCTCTGTTTGCATTGATCGGTTCCGCACCGTTGGTCATGATCGGAGTTGTACTGCTTATCCCGCTCTCGATGCTCATCACGGTCAAGGTACGCCGCTATGACGGCGCGTATATCTGCATGATTGATACGCCGGATGCGAGCGTGATGCAGGCCATCCGTTCGTGCGCACCGATTTTCAAAAACCACAACTGGGAGCTGATGGTGTTTGACCTCAGTTTTATTCTGTGGCTGCTGTTCGGCGCCGTTACCTGCGGCATCGGCATGATCTATGTGGATGCGTACACTGAAATTGCCTTTGTGCACTATTTCGATGCGCTGTGCGGCAGAACAGCACAGCCGAATCCGCCGGATCTTTCACAGCTGACCGAATGAAAATAAAAGGAAAGGGCAGTCTGAACAAAATCGTTCAGACTGCCCGTTTTATTATGCCCAGAGAATCAACAGTCCAAGGGAGAGTACAAAGCTCACGGCCATACTCATCGAGCTGAGTGCGGCAATCATCGAGTGCCGGCATCCGCAGGCGAGACCATAGGCGACCGAAAGTGTCGTGACCGGTGCGACCAGGCACAGACACAGGGTTTGGCGTGTAATGAGGTCGAACGGTGTCAGCAGGTATACTGCCGCTGCCGCCAGCAGGCAGAGCACATAGCGGATGCTGAGAATGCGGAACACCTCGCGGATATCCTCACGCGGCAGATGCCATTCAAAAATCAGGCCGAGTGTGAACATGGCCAGGAAGGTATTGCCCTGTCCGAACAGCGCGCACATGTCGAAAAATGCATCTGGCAGGCGGATGCCGGGCAGATAGAGCACAAGCATGATGAAGTATGCCAGAAATGGCGGCGAATGGAACAGCTTGCGCAGGATATCGCGCAGGGATAAATGACCGTCACCGCCGGTCAGGGAAGCTGCGGCGGAATAGGTAATGCCTGCGCCCATCGGATTGTTGCCCGCATCGAACATGCACAGGCACAGCGTCGCGGAAGCGGGCAGAAAGCCCTGTACAAACGGCAGCGCAAAATTGCCGATATTGTATGACGGGACATTGAGCACATACAGGGCACGCGTGTCGCCGTCACGGCGGGCGGACAGCAGCCAGCCCGCAGCGAGCAGAAGCAGATTAAAGCCGAAGCCGATGAGAAGTGCAAATAACAGCGATGTGTCAAAGGAAAATGTGCGGAAGCCGGAGATCAGTGCCATCGGCATGGTGATATTGATGATAATTTTCATCAGAATCTGGCTGTCTTCCTGCTGCAACAGATGACTGGCCTTTGCAAAATAGCCGAGCGCAATCATCAGCACGAACGCCAGAACCTTAAACAACACGGTTGACATGGGGAGCGTCCCTCCCTAGGAGAAAAAGTATATTTTTTATTGTACTGCGCAAATGCACAGTCGGCAAGGGGGATTTGCAAAAGTTCGGGCAGTATTGGCAGCTGACTTTGTAAAGGGATTGTGACATTTGCGTGCGCAGGCTGTTCGTCTGCCGCCGGATGTGGTACGATGGAGAAAATACAGCAGGGAGGCGGCGTGCATTTGAACAGAAAGAAAATGCGGTGGATTGCCGCAGCAGTGCTTGCCGTGCTGGCAGTGGGCGTGCTGTACCGCTGCTGTGCAAAGCCGGGCTATACCGCGGAGCACTTCAATATTCCGACATACCGCAGTGAACATGACGAGGACGGTGACGGCGTGGACGATCAGACCGATGTGTTACAGGGCGCAAAGGATTATGTCAAAACAAAGCCGAAATACAAAAGCGAATATTATGAGGGCGGCTACCCGGATGATGGCTATGGCGTGTGCACGGATGTGGTCGGGCAGGCAATGCGCGCGGCAGGCTATGACCTGCGTGAGCTGGTGGATGCAGATATTCGGAAAAATCCGGCGGCATATGGCATTGACCGCCCGGATGACAACATCGATTTCCGGCGCGTGCCCAATCTGAATGTCTATTTTCAGCACACAGCCATTTCCCTGACGACGGATGTGTCCGACATTGCACAGTGGCAGGGCGGGGATATTGTTGTATTTCCCCGGCACATCGGCATTGTGTCCGACCGGCGCAATGCCGATGGCGTGCCATATGTCATCCATCATGCAAGTCCGGCACAGCGGCGGTATGAAGAAGATATCCTGTCGAACTGGGATACCGTCACCGGGCATTATCGGGTCAGCTGACCGGAAAAAACTTCCGGATATACTGTTTTCCGCTTTCTCTCGATTTTTTATTGTGTTAAATCGGCAGAAATGATATAATAGCATCAGAAAAAGCTCACGGGGCAGAAAAACAGCCCCGAAATCATCTGAAAGGGGCAATTTTTTATGCCGGGCAAAATTGTATTGGGCGCGCAGTGGGGCGACGAAGGAAAGGGAAAGTATATTGACATCTTTGCTTCACAGGCTGATCTTGTCGTGCGTTCTCAGGGCGGCAACAATGCTGGCCATACCGTCGTAGTCGGCGACGAATCATATAAATTACAGCTCATTCCGTCGGGCATCCTGTATCCGAACTGTGTCAACATCATCGGACCGGGTGTCGTTGTCAATCCGAAGTCCATTCTGGGTGAGATGGATGGCCTGAATGAGCGCGGGATTTCTACCGATAAGCTGTATATCGATGCTCGTGCACACTGCATCCTGCCGTGGCATCTGGAGCTGGACGCGCTGAGCGAAAAGGCGCGCGGCGGCGATGACATCGGCACCACTAAGAAGGGCATCGGCCCGACCTATATGGACAAGTCGGAGCGCATCGGCGTGCGCATGCACGACTTTGTCGATCCGGAGCGCTTTGAAGCGGTTATGACTGAGGCGTGCGAGCGCAAGAACAAGGTCATCACCGGCGTATACGGCGGCGAGCCGATTGACATCAAGGCAGTTCTCGAAGAGTACAAGGTCTATGCAGACCGCCTGAGAAGCCATGTCTGCGACACCTCTGTTCTGACCTACAATGCCATCAAGGAGGGCAAGGAGGTTCTGTTCGAGGGCGCACAGGGCACGCTGCTTGACCTTGATATGGGCACCTATCCGTATGTCACCTCGTCCCATCCGGTTTCCGGCGGCTGCTGTGTTGGCTCCGGCGTCGGCCCGACTGCAATTGACGAGATTGTCGGTATCTGCAAGAGCTATACCACTCGCGTCGGCAAGGGTCCGTTCCCGACCGAGCTGTTCGACGAGACCGGCGATTATATCCGCAATGCCGGCGGCGAATTCGGCACTGTTACCGGCCGTCCGAGACGTACCGGCTGGTTCGACGCAGTCATCGCGCGCTATGCGGTTCGCGTCAACGGCCTGACCGAGATGGTCATCAACAAGATTGACCCGCTGTGCGGCCTGCCGAAGCTGAAGGTCTGCGTTGCCTATGATTTCAAGGGCGAGCGCATCACCGAGTTCCCGGCAAACTTTGCAGATCTGGAGCACTGCACTCCGATCTATGAGGAGTTCGACGGCTTCACCGAGGACATCACCAAGTGCAAGACGTTTGACGAGCTTCCGGTCAATGTAAAGAACTATATCAAGGAGCTGGAGAAAATCATCGGCTGTCCGGTTCGCCTGCTCGGCGTAGGCCCCGGCCGCGATCAGGTCATTTCCATCGACAAGTAATTTTGCAGAATATGCAGGCAGATGCAGTTGCATCTGCCTGTTTTTTATACCTGTAACGGATGGCCTGAACTTGTGTCTGCACAGCGCAGACCCAACGTATATCCATGCCGGAGCATACCGCACGCTTCCTCCATCGATCCGTTTTGCCTATATGTGCAAGTAATGACACAAGACTTCTTGCAACTTAGAAAATCATGCTAAAAAGTTACACGATCCTTGTCTATTTATTTGCAAATGAGATGGTGAATTTTGGAAAGATACGGCAAGATAAAAATCAAACTGACAGAGTAGATTGAGAAAAACGGCATCAGCCAGAACAAGCTCAGCCACCGGGAGGAAAAACAGCGGACACAGATGAACCATAGGATTCTTCTTTCGGCAAGACCATGCTGATTTTGTGTTGTATAATAACATATAGGGCTGGGAGAATAAAGTGGCAAAACAGACAATTCGATATTCACAAAATGTGCGGAATTACCTGGCGAATCGCCTGAATGATATGCAAAATACGTCTTTTTGGATGAAAGTTCGCGGCAGAGGGGGAAATGGTTCATCAGGGCATACGATGTGAGAAATGAAAAAACAGAAAAGCTTTGTCATTTATGCCTGATTTATGGTATACTAAACCGAGAGCTGAGCTGGAGCGTACCGGCTTTGCTCTCTTTTGTTTTTGTGAAAGGATGGAATTTCTGTGAATCAACATACCTCGGAAGGCGCTTCGGCGCAGTACCGGCGCATGACGGAAACCCCGGTGTCGCGCCTGATTTTAAAGCTCGGCATTCCGACAACCATCAGCATGCTGGCAACCAGCATCTACAATATGGCGGATACCTATTTTGTCGGCACACTCGGCACAAGCGCGAGCGGTGCAGTCGGTGTTGTCTTTGGCCTGATGGCGATTTTACAGGCCGTTGGCTTTATGTTCGGCCACGGTGCGGGAAGTATCCTCTCGCGCAAGCTGGGTGCACAGGACAGGGAGAGCGCAACGCAGGCAGCTTCTACCGGCTTTTTCTGGTCCCTGCTCTCCGGCGTTGCCATTACGGTGTTCGGTCTGCTGTTTCTGACCCCGCTCATGCGGCTGCTCGGCAGTACGGAAACCATTCTGCCGTATGCGCGCACGTATTCGACGTTTATCTTGTTGGCGGCTCCGGTCATGACCAGCAGCTTTGTGTTCAACAATATCCTGCGCTATGAGGGCCGCGCGATGTTTTCCATGATCGGCATGACCACCGGCGGTCTGCTCAACATTTTCGGAGACTGGCTGCTGATCCGGAAATTTCATATGGGCATAGAAGGTGCCGGCATCTCGACAGCGGTTTCCCAGTGCATCGGCTTCTGTATTCTGCTCAGCCCATTCCTGCGCGGCAAGACACAGAGCAAGCTGTCTTTGCATGCAGCAAGGGACGGCATCCGGATGCTTCCGGATGTCTGTGCGACTGGATTTCCCAGCCTGATGCGGCAGGGACTGTCGAGTATTTCCACCATGGTGCTCAACGGGCAGGCAGGCGTCTACGGCGACGCAGCGGTCTCCGCGATGACGATTGTCGCGCGGATCTGTTTCTTTGTGTTTGCCGTCGGTCTCGGCATCGGACAGGGCTTCCAGCCGGTCAGCGGCTTCAATTACGGCGCAAAAAAATATTCCCGTGTGCGGCATGGCTTCCTGTTTACACTGGGCGTGGGGGAATTCTTCCTCGGCACACTTGCCGTGGTCGGTATGCTGCTGTCATCACATCTGATCGGCTTTTTCCGCGATGATCCGGCGGTCATTGAAATCGGCACGTTTGCCCTGCGCGTGCAGCTGATTGCGCTGTTTTTCCAGCCGTTGGCGCTGTGTGCAAACATGCTGTTCCAGAGCATCGGTGCGAATAAACAGGCGACATTTCTGGCAATTCTGCGCAGCGGTGTGTATTTTATCCCGCTCGTTGTGATCCTGCCGCATTTTATCGGGCTGACCGGCGTACAGATTGCACAGACGATTTCAGATGTCCTGACGTTTCTCACAGCGGTTCCGTTTGTCTTCCGATTTTTCCGCAGACTGCCGGAGGACGGTGAGCCGCCGGCTGTCGGGCGGACATAATATGGACAAAAAGGAGGCTGGATATGCCACAGAAAAGCAGACAGGTCTGGGGGACAGTTGGAAATCTTCTGCTGATTGCCGCACTGTTGGTTTTTATTTTTGGAAATTCCCTGCAAAATCGCGCGCAGTCCACCGAACAGAGCGTGGGCATGCTCAGCGTGCTGTCGGGATTGTTTCAATGGGTGTTTGGCTACAATGGCCTGACGGAACATGTGGTGCGCAAGCTGGCACATTTCTGTGAATTTGCCGCACTTGGATTTTTTACCCAACATCTCTGGGCAGTGCGCCGCCGGGTCAACCTGCATTATGTGCTGCATGGACTGTTTTTCGGTCTGCTGTGCGCGGTGACGGATGAAATGCTGCAAACACTGTCCGACCGCAGTGCACAGGTTTCGGATGTGGTGTTGGATTTTTCCGGTGTCGTATGCGGCAGTGCGGTTTTTCTGCTGTTGTATCTGCTGATTCGCAGGCACAGGCGTTGACATTTCACGGGAAATTTGTTACTCTGATTTCGTAATAGTAACAAAAACGGAGGAGGATAACGTGGGAAGACCTGTTAAAAAAGTACACAAAAGCCAGCAGCAGCGCTTGCAGGAAGCCAAGGTGCGCCGTGAGGAGCAGCAGAAGAAGGAAGACCGCAATACCTATATCATGCTCGGCGTGATTGCTGCGATTTTTGTTGTCGCTGCATTGGTGCTGATTTTCTGATGCACCACATCAATACTGACACGGCAAAAGGGGAAAACGGTTCTCTGTGCGGTGTCGATTTGCGTAAAACAGAAAAAGGGAGTGTGACGCATCACATGAAGAAGCTCATCGAAGAATTCAAAGAGTTTGCCCTGCGGGGTAACGTCATTGACCTGGCTGTCGGTGTCATCATCGGCGCCGCTTTCCAGAACATAGTCACATCACTGACTGACGACATCATTTCGCCGCTCATCGGTCTGGTTGCCAAGACGGATTTTAAGGATATGGCGGCGACGGTCTTTGGCGTATCCATCCGCTATGGCTCGTTTATCACCGCTGTCATCAATTTCTTTATCATGGCGGTTGTGCTGTTCGCCATCATCAAGCTGATGAACAAGGCCGCAAGCCTCGGCAAAAAGCCGGAGGAGCCCGCAGCGCCAACCACCAAAATCTGTCCGTTCTGTAAGTCGGAAATCGCCATCGAGGCGACCCGCTGCCCACACTGCACTTCTGAACTCCCGGAGGCCGCAGAGTAAAATAATAAAGCTGTTCGCCCGGACTTCGCGCACATATCGCCGTGTCCGGGCGCTTTTTTTGCATTTTTTCGGCGGAAACCTTTCATTCAATGTTTGTTTACAAATTTCCTCTTGCATTTTTCTGCCATATGGTTTATGCTATATTAGCACTCGATAGTTGAGAGTGCTAACACCCGCGCGGGATTCGCGCGCTGACCGTGTATTTTTAATTACCGAAAGGATTGACATACTATGGCTAAACAGCAGTTCAAGGCAGAGTCCAAGCGCCTGCTCGACATGATGATTAACTCGATCTATACGCACAAGGAAATTTTCCTGCGTGAGCTGATTTCCAATGCGAGTGACGCCATCGACAAACGCCATTTCCGTTCGCTGACCGATGCATCGCTTGTTCCGGAAAACGGCTATGAAATTCGCCTGACCGCAGACACCGATGCGCGCACGCTGACCATCTCGGACAACGGCATCGGCATGACGAAGGATGAGCTGGAAAACAATCTGGGCGTCATTGCACAGAGCGGTTCGCTGGCCTTCAAAAAGGAAAATCAGACCGAAGATACCGACATCATCGGTCAGTTTGGTGTCGGCTTCTATGCGTCGTTCATGGTTGCATCCAATGTCCGCGTCATTTCCAAGGCGTGCGGTGAAACGCAGGCCTATGTCTGGGAGTCGGACGGTGCGGACGGCTATACCATTGAGCCGGGCGAGAAGGACAGCTTCGGCACCGATATCATCCTGACCATCAAGCCGAATCAGGAGAATGAAAATGGCGACGTTGAGGAAGGCTATGACGAATTTCTCGAGACCTACCGCCTGGCAGGTCTGGTTCGCAAGTATTCCGATTATATCCGTTACCCGATTAAGATGCTGATGCCGCATTCCAAGGAGAAGCCGAAGCCGGAGGATGCACCGGAGGATTATCAGCCGGAGTATGAAACCGTCTATGAGGATGAAACCCTCAACTCCATGGTTCCGCTTTGGAAAAAGGACAAGAAGGACATCACGGAGGATGAGTACAACGAGTTCTATCGCTCCAAGTTCATGGACTATATGAAGCCGCTGCGCGTCATTCATTCGCATTCCGAGGGCCTGACTGCATCGTACACCTCCATGCTGTACATTCCGGCACAGGCACCGTATGACTATTATTCCAAGGACTATCAGAAGGGTCTCCAGCTGTATGCGTCCGGCGTGCTGATTATGGATAAATGCGCTGACCTGCTGCCGGATTACTTCGGCTTTGTCCGCGGCCTTGTCGATTCGTCCGACCTGTCGCTGAACATCTCCCGTGAGATGCTGCAGCATGACCGCCAGCTCAAGGCGATTGCCATCAGCCTCGAGAAGAAGATCAAGTCCGAACTGCTCAAGATGCAGAAGGATGACCGCGAGAATTATGAGAAGTTCTGGGAGGCATTCGGCTATACCATCAAGGCAGGTGCTTATGCAAATTATGGCGCAGACAAGGAAAAGCTGCGTGATCTGCTGATGTTCTACTCCGCAAAGGAGAAGAAGATGATTTCGCTGAAGGAATACCGCGAGGCTATGCCGGAAGGCCAGGAGGAAATCTATTACGCTGCGGGCACAAATGTCGATCTGCTGGATAAGCTGCCGCAGGCCGAGATGGTGCGCAAGCACGACTATGACATCCTGTACCTCACCGCAGACATCGATGAATTCGTCATCAACCTGCTGGCAGAGCAGGATGAAAAGAAGTTCCGTTCGATTACGGCAGGCGATCTGAATCTGTCTTCCGATGAGGAGAAGAAGGAAGCGGAAGAAAAGTCCACTGCTAACCGTGCGATGTTCGACCTCATGAAGGAATCGCTGGATGGCAAGGTCAAGGATGTCCGTGTTTCCTCCCGTCTGGTCAGCGATCCGGTCTGCCTGACCTCTGAGGGCAGCCTGTCCATCGAGATGGAGCGTGTGCTCAACGCGATGCCGAACGGACAGGGCCATGTCAACGCGGAGAAGATTCTGGAGATCAATGCGTCGCATCCGGTCTTCGAGACGCTGTGCAAGCTGTACAACGACGATCAGGATAAGCTGAAGCAGTATACCGAACTGCTGTACAATCAGGCACTGCTGATTGCAGGGATTCCGATTGCAGATCCGGCAGCATTCTCCAATGCAATCTGTGACCTGATGGCAAAATAATTTATCATACAACAGTCACTCATCATATTTTTACAGGGCTTCCCTGCTGCGGGCCGGATCTGTCCGGCTATGCGGCGGGAGGCCCGATTTTTTAGACGGGAACGCACTGCCTTTGCGTATTCCGGCAAAATATGCTATGATATCAGAAAAAATGGGCAGGAGGCAACCGGATGGCACAGGACAGAGAGCAGAAAAACTATCGCATTACATGCATTGAGGACGAAAACGGAAACCGACCCGGAGACATGCACGAACCGACGGAGCCGGAACAGAATCAGCTGGAGCATGATCCGCTCGACGAGCTGCCGGATCTCTCGGAACAGACCGGAGGCTTGCCGATTGTCACATTTGTGCTGATCTGTCTGGCGGCCAGCTCGGTCATGCTGATTGGCCGCATGCTGACGGCAGGCTCGGCACTGGTTGTGGCAGGCTGTGTGGGTCTTGAAGTCATCGTTGCATTCGGTGTGGTTGTTCTCATCCGCGGCATGTTTCGGAAGCTGCGCCGACAGGGAGAGGACGAAAAATGGTATCCCATCAGTACGGCAGTCATGGCGATTGGCATTGCCGTCGGGTTGGTGATCGGTGTTTTCTATTGCCTCTGACTGCGGAGTTTGTAACAAACCCGAAACAAATTCGTCAAAAAGAATTTATAAATTTGTCAAAGGAACGTCATATTCGGACGATATACTAAATACAATCAGAAAAACAGGTTTCGACTCTGTTTTTGTTGATTCATCTCCCTATTACCAGTTTGGATCTCTTCCCATCGATGCGTCAGGTACGAGACGCAGGGAAGCGGATCCGCTCTTTTCCAACTCAGCCCCCCTTTTTCATGTTTTAATACCAGAACCCCGGACAGCAGGCATGCCGTCCGGGGTTCTTTGATTGTGCGGACATACATAAAATGAGTGTGTGTATGCCAGTTTGTGTGCAGAAGCACGAATTGATGCCGCCAAACTTGTCATATTTTGAAGTATGGGGTATAATCGAAGAAAACCAGGAAGGCAAAAAGGGAGGAGACAGCATGTATTGTATCCGATGCGGAAGCCAGCTGAAAGACGGAACCCAATACTGTATTTTCTGCGGCGCGCCGACGGCAGCTGTGAAAAAAGAGCGCCCACGCCCGATAGAAGATGACACCGTTTCGATTCCGGTTGACTTTTTTTCCAGCCGCATGGCACAGGATGGGGAAGATGACTTTACCATTGCAATTCCGGATGATTTTGTCCGCACGGATACAATCCCGCAGGCGGAGAAACCGGATGACATAGGGGATATGGATTTCACGCGCATGGTGACAAAGGAGGATATCCGCGAGGCCATTGAAGAACAAATGCGTGGGAGTATGGAACTGCCGGACGAGGCGGGGGATGACGATTTCACACGCATGGTAGCGAAGGAACACATCCGCGAAGCGATGCAGGAACAGGCGAAGCCGGACGGCGCGGCGGATATGGAAACCACGCGCACAGTTGAGAAACAGGATATCCGCGCGGCGATGCAGGAGCAGGCGAAGCACGACGGCGCGGCGGATATGGAAACCACGCGCACAGTTGAGAAACAGGATATTCGCGCGGCGATGCAGGAGCAGGCGAAGCACGACGGCGCGGCGGATATGGAAACCACGCGCACAGTTGAGAAACAGGATATCCGCGCGGCGATGCAGGAGCAGGCGAAGCACGACGGCGCGGCGGATATGGAAACCACGCGCACAGTTGAGAAACAGGATATCCGCGCGGCGATGCAGGAGCAGGCGAAGCACGACGGCGCGGCGGATATGGAAACCACGCGCACAGTTGAGAAGCAGGATATTCGCGCGGCGATGCAGGAGCAGGCGAAGCCGGACAGTGCAGGCGCTCTGGACTACACGCGCGCTGTGGCAAAGGAGGAGATCCGCGCGGCGATGCAGGAGCAGCAGGAAGAGGAGCTGCCGCAGGTCGATGTTGCGGACATCCCGGATATTCCAATTCCATCGGACTTTATCGCGGATGCACCGGAATCCTTTACCGAAGCAGAACGGCAGGCTGCTGATGAAGACGAGGACGATGCGCCGGAGCAGCTGATGAGCAAGCGCGGCATGCTGTTTGTCATCCTTGTCGTTGTACTGCTGTTTGCGATTGCAGTTGGCGCTTGTGTGACTGTGCTGCGCGGCGATACTGCCCCGGCAGAGGACACCGGTTCCGGCTCGGCTGAGGTTGGATTCTGGTCGCCGGCGGACGGTGAATAAGCCGGATAAAACCGTATGCCATTGCGGTTCACAGGATAGGTAAATATAACACAAAACGATGAATATCATGCACTGCGACGTATATTTCCGGACAGAACCGCGAAAATGGGAGAAAAAAGAAGACACATTGCATCAAACTGGGGCAGGCGAGCCGGTTGACAAGCATGCGGACATGTTCTATAATTAGTCTGAATACAACGATGCAATTTTTGTACAAAGTTGCTATATTCTGGACGGCGGATTCCGCCGCAGGCTCACAGAGTGAGGACATAAGATGGAGGAGCTTAAAATATGAAGAACATATTGTTTGCCGCATCGGAATGCGTACCGTTTGTCAAGACCGGAGGTTTGGCGGATGTTGTCGGCGCGCTTCCTAAATCCCTGGATAAGGAAAAATACGATGTGCGTGTCGTCATTCCGGACTATACCTGTATCCCGCAGAAGTATCGCAGTCGCTTTTCTTATATCGGAAATTTCTATATGGATCTGGGCGGGCTGGGCAATTTCTATGTCGGCATTATGACATGCGAGCTGGACGGTATCCGCTATTATTATATCGACAACGAGCATTTCTTCCACGGCGAAAAGCTGTACAGCGATATCCTGTGGGATATCCAGAAGTTCAGCTTCTTCTCCAAGGCTGTGCTGTCTATGCTGCCGTTCATCGGCTTCCGTCCGGATATCATCCACTGCCATGACTGGCAGGCCGCACTGATCCCGGTTTATCTGCACGAGATGTTCCAGAACAACCCGTTCTATCGCGGCATCCGCACAGTCATGACCATCCATAACCTGAAGTTCCAGGGCGTCTGGGATATCAAGACCATGCGCCGTTTTACCGGCCTGCCGGGACATGTCTTCGTCCTCGGCCGCATGGAATACAAGAAGGATGCCAACATGCTCAAGGGCGGACTGGTTTACGCCGACCGCATTACGACAGTCAGTGAGTCGTATGCCAACGAGATTCGCATGCCGTATTACGGCGAGGGTCTGGACGGCCTGCTCAACGCGAAGGCGGACACCCTCAGCGGTATCCTGAACGGCATCGATTATGACGCTTACAACCCGGCAACCGATCCGCTGATTGCGAAGAATTACGATGTTGCAAGCTTTAAGGAAGGCAAAAAGGCATGTAAGCTGGCCATCCAGCGCGAGCTGGGCATGCCGGAGGATCCGGATGTCATGATGCTCGCTATGATTACCCGCCTGACCGATCAGAAGGGTCTGGATCTGGTCGAGTGGGTTATGGAGCGCCTGGTTGCATCCCATATCCAGCTGGTTATCATCGGCACAGGCGATCCGCGCTATGAAAACCTGTTCCGCCATTACGAGTGGACGCATAAGGGACAGGTTTCTGCGAACATTCTCTTTAACGAGGAGCGTGCGCACCACCTGTATGCGGCAGCGGACGCAATGCTGATGCCGTCCCGCTTTGAGCCGTGCGGCCTGACGCAGCTGATTTCCCTGCGCTATGGCACGGTGCCGATTGTCCGTGAGACCGGCGGTCTGCGTGACACCGTTCAGCCGTACAACTGGTATGAGCAGACGGGCACCGGCTTCTCGTTCGCAAATTACAATGCGGATGAAATGCTCAACACCATCTTCTATGCGGAGCAGATTTTCTATGATGAGCCGGATGCATGGGCAGATATGGTGGAGCGCGGCATGAAGAAGGACTTTTCGTGGAATGCTTCCGCGAAGAAGTACGAAGCGCTGTACGATTCCCTCTGAGAAACAGAATAGCACGAAGCGGCAGACCGTCCGGTCTGCCGCTTTTTTGCGCGAAACAATGGATAAACAATGCCATATCTGCACATACTACCCTCCAAACGAACGGAGGGAACGCAAAATGGATGTTACACCGCAGGAATATGAACAGATGGTGCGTGAACAGTCCAGGCCATCACCGCTGCTGCGCGATATGGTGTGGGCATTTGCCATTGGCGGGGCCATCTGCACGCTCGGACAGGCAATTCTGGAGTTTTGGAAAAAGACCGGGCTGAATGAGAAGGATGCCGCAGCCGCGACCTCCATCACGCTGATTGGTCTTGCTGCCCTGCTGACAGGACTGCATCTGTACGAAAAAATTGCAAAGCATGCCGGGGCAGGCACGCTGGTGCCGATTACCGGATTCAGCAATTCGGTTGCCTCTCCGGCGCTGGAATTTAAGAGTGAAGGGCTGATTCTGGGCACAGCGGCCAAGATGTTTACCATTGCGGGCCCGGTGCTGGTATATGGCATCGGTGCATCCATCGTGTACGGCATCATCCTCGTGTTCCTCGGTGTGTGAGGGAGGTGCGGAGATGAACGGAAAACGGATGGGCATGGCAACAATTCGGCTGGAACGCCCACCGCGCGTGCGCGCCTGGGCGGCGGTCGGCGGCAAAAAGGAAAAGGATGGCCCGCTCGGCGCGGAATTTGACCATGTATTTTCGGATACCATGTGCGGGGAAAAGACATGGGAACAGGCGGAGGTGCATTTGCAGAAGGTCGCTGTCGGCATGGCGGCCAATAAATGCAAGCTGCCGGTTTCTGCCCTAGATATGATCCTGGCGGGCGACCTGCTGGGGCAGTGCGTTGCGTCAAGCTATGCCGCGCGCGGCACACAGGTGCCGTATCTCGGATTATACGGCGCATGCTCGACGATGGCGGAGAGCCTTGCAATCGGAGCATGTATGGTGGACGGCGGCTTTGCCCAGCGCGTCTGTGCCGTGGCCTCCTCCCATTTCTGCACGGCGGAGCGGCAGTATCGATTCCCGCTCGCCTATGGCGGACAACGCACGCCGACCGCACAGTGGACGGCAACTGCGGCAGGTGCCTGCATCCTGACTGCGGCGGCAGATGACTGCGCACCGGTGCGCATCACGCATGTCTGCTTTGGCAAGGTGTGTGATCTCGGTATTACCGATGCGAACAACATGGGCGCGGCAATGGCACCTGCGGCCTATGACACGCTGCGCACGCTGTTCAGCGATACGGGCACATATCCGGAGGATTACGACGGCATTTTTACCGGTGATCTCGGACAGGTCGGCTCGCGCCTGCTGTGCGAGCTGTTTTCCCGCGATCATATCGATATCAGCCCGGTGCACGATGACTGCGGCAAGCTGCTGTTCGACAGCAAACAGGATGTGCATGCGGGCGGCTCAGGATGCGGCTGTGCGGCATCTGTATTGTGTGCGCATCTGCTGCCCCGGCTTGCCGATGGGCGCATGAAGCGCATGATTCTCGCCGCAACCGGCGCGCTGATGAGTCCGACCAGCGTGCAGCAGGGCGAGAGCATTCCGGCGGTGTGCCATGCTGTGGTGCTGGAATCCGGCGGGAAGAGGTGATTGGAAGATGCAATATATCAATGCGTTTGTCGTGGGCGGCATCATCTGCGCACTCAGCCAGATTCTGATTGACAAGACAAAGCTGACGCCGGCGCGCATTCTGACGGCATATGTCGTGCTCGGTGTCATCCTGACTGCCATCGGCATGTATAAGCCACTGGTCGATTTTGCGGGAGCAGGTGCAACGGTTCCGCTGCTCGGCTTTGGTTATACGCTTGCGGAAGGTGTCAAAACCGCAGTGGCGGAGAGCGGGCTGCTCGGCGCCTTTACCGGCGGTGCAAAGGCGGCGGCAGGCGGCATTTCTGCGGCAGTATTTTTTGGGCTGTTGACGGCGCTGCTGTTCCGCCCGGCGGACAAGAGCTGAGGGCTGTTCCGCCCGCGGCGTACTGTTTGGATCGTACTGCCCGGTGTATGGCGCAGGTGTCCTGCTGTTTCTGCTGTGCTTCGGCAGGCTGATACGCAGCCGCTGTTTGAACGTCTGGTGGGAAAGCTCAGCCCGAAGGTGCGCGATGTGCTCGCGACTGTGTGCACATACATCGCCGGACAGCGAACCGCTTGACAGATCGCCGGGATGATGCTATTCTGAGAATAGAAAAAGAGAGACAGACCGGTAACGGTTCGTCCCTAGACTACTGTTACAGTAACCCGTCTGAGGCGAAGCAGGCGGGTTACTTCTTTATCTGAATCATCAGAGCAATCACAGCTACAACGAACAAACCGAACTGAAAGAGGTCGGAGTATGTAACGTAAGCCATGCAATCACCCCCTATTCATCGGGAATTGGGAGCGAAAGAAGAAGTGCCGCTCCCGAAAAAGAGGAGCGAACCGCCACCGTTATGGTATGTCTCTCTCAGGTGTCATTGTAACAGACCCGACAGAATGCGTCAATTGCAGGCAATAGAGAATCCATCCACAAAAAAAGCCGCGAAGTGTTTTGCTTCGCGGCTTTTGCTGACAGGGATCAATATACGCGGATGACCGATGCAATATCGCGCACCATGCTCATGCTGCGCAGGATGGTCAGTGCGTCGCGGATGTGGCGCTCACGCACGGTGTCCGTGATAACAACCAGGTCGGACGAGCCGCCCTTGGATGCTTTCTGGATGACCTGTGAGATGCTGACACCGTTGTTGCCGAGCACACCGGAAACACCGGCGAGTACGCCCGGGCGGTCTTCCACACGCAGGCGGATGAAATATTTGCTCTTGATGTCGTCAATTGCCTTGACCGGCAGTTCTTTATAACAGGTACAGCCAATGCGTCCGGTGCAGCCCATCAGGAGATTGCGCGCAGTGTCGATGATATCACCGGTGACGGCGGAAGCGGTCGGCATTTCACCCGCGCCGCGCCCCATGAACATCGCATCGTCCAGTGCATCGCCGTGGACAAAGACCGCGTTAAATGCATCGTTGACTGTCGCGAGCGGATGGGAATCCGGGATGAGCATCGGATGTACGCGGACTTCAATGCCTTCCGGCGTGTTGCAGGCGACGCCGAGCAGCTTGATTGCTTTGCCCATTTCTTTGGCATACCGGATGTCTGTTGCGTGGATATTGGTGATGCCTTCGGTATAGACCTGCTCAAAGGTCACGCGCGAATGGAAGGCAATCGATGCCATGATTGCCATTTTGCGCCCTGCGTCATAGCCCTCAATGTCGGCGGTCGGATCGGCTTCGGCATAACCCAGTTCCGTCGCCATGGCGAGCGCATCATCAAATTCCATGCCGTCCTGTGTCATACGGGTCAGGATATAGTTGGTTGTGCCGTTGACAATACCCATGATTTCGGAAATTTCATTTCCGGCGAGACACTGCTTGAGCGGGCGGATGATCGGGATAGCACCCGCAACTGCGGCTTCAAACTGCAAATCGCAGTGGTGCTGTTCCGCAAGATCGAGCAGCTCGCCGCCATGTACCGCCATCAGGTCTTTGTTGGCTGTGACGACGTTTTTGCCTGCGGCAAGTGCTTCGGAAATATACGTATGTGCCGGTTCCATGCCGCCCATCAGCTCGACGACAATGGAAACCTCCGGGTCAGACACAATGTCCTGCCAGTTGTCGGTGAGCAGTGCGGCATCCACACCGGGACGCTCTTTGTTGGCATTGCGCACAAGGATATGGGAAATTTCAATCGGTGCGCCTGCAATCTGCGGCATTTCCTGTGCGCGCATGGAGAGTAATTTGTATACGCCGCCGCCGACCGTGCCGAGGCCGAGCAGCGCGATGCGAATGGGTTTGTTCATATGCTTCCATCCCTGCTTTCACGGTTCTGTATGGTACTATTTATGTGCCTCTTTATCATATCGTATTTTTTGTCGCTTTGCAACGGATTTGCTTTGCATCGTGTAGATTCCTGCGGTATCATATCGGTATAGGATGGTGAGAACAGTGAAAACAATTGTTTGTTATGGAGATTCCAATACGTATGGCTATGACCCGACGGACAGCGGACGGTATGCGTATGCTGTGCGTTGGCCGGGCAGGCTGCAACTGCTGCTCGGACGCGAAGCATATTATGTCGTAGAGGAAGGTCTGAATTGCCGCACGACCGTGCACAGTGACCCGTGTTACGATGATGACAAAAGCGGTGTGGCACTGCTGCCCGCGATTATTAAGACACATATGCCGATTGACCTGCTCGTTGTCATGCTCGGATCGAATGACATGAAGCTGCGGTTTCATATGCAGGCGGCGGATATCGCGCGCGGCGCGGCATTGCTCATACAGACAGCAAAGCAGGTGTCTGCTGCCAAGAGCCCCGATGGTATGCCGTGTGAAATCCTGCTGGTTGCACCGCCGCTGATTACCGAAGACCTGCGGGACGGCGCATGTTATGATGAATTTGGAGACCGTGCGATCAGCCTTTCGCGGGAGCTTTCCAATTGGTATGCCACAGTCGCACAGAACAGCGGCGTACATTTCCTCGATGCCGCAAAGCTCGTCACGCCATCTCCTGTCGATGGCCTGCATCTGACACCGGATGGACATGAAGTGCTCGCACAGGCGATGGCGCAAACGTGCCGCGCTATCCTTACGCATTGTTAACAGCCCCTTTCTTGACAGTATCCGGACAAACAGATACAATAAAGAACATATAGGGGGGATCATGCGCGAGGTGATTGGATGGCATATATTTCGTTTGAAAACGTGACGAAAAACTACAAAATGGGTGAAGTGACGATACCGGCATTGTCCGGCGCCAGCTTTGCGGTTGAAAAGGGACAGCTTGCTGTCATCCTCGGCGCCAGCGGTGCAGGCAAGACCACTGCGCTCAATATTTTGGGTGGTATGGAAACCGCCACAGACGGTGCGGTGTATGTCGATGGACGCGATACCACACGGCTGCGCGGGAAACAGCTCATCCGATATCGCCGCGAGGAGATTGGGTTTGTGTTCCAGTTTTACAACCTTGTTCCCAATCTGACCGCACAGGAAAATGTCGAGCTGGCGGCACAAATCTGTCCGGACAGCCTGTCCGCATCGGAAATGCTTGACCGCGTCGGTCTGTCCGACCGCAAGAACAATTTCCCGGCACAGTTGTCCGGCGGTGAACAGCAGCGCGTGGCGATTGCGCGTGCCATTGCGAAAAATCCCAAGCTGCTGCTGTGCGATGAACCGACCGGTGCGCTGGATTACCGCACAGGCAAACAGATTTTGCAGTTATTACAGGACACCTGCCGCCGGGACGGCATGACAGTGCTCGTCATCACGCACAACTCTGCGCTTGCGCCGATGGCGGATGTCGTCATCCGCATGGCGAGCGGCCGCGTGACCGAGATCACACACAATCCCAGCCCGACGCCGATTGCGGAGATTGAGTGGTGAGATTCATGACAAAATCCCTGCGCAAAAATATCGTGCGTGAGATTCGCGGCACGTGGAAGCGGTTTGTTTCGATTGCATTGATGGCATTTCTCGGTGCAGGCTTTTTTGCGGGCATCAATGCAGCGAGCCTTGATATGCAGCTGTCGTGTGACCGGTATCTCGACGAGCAGAACTGCTTTGATCTCGAAGTGCTGTCCACAATGGGACTGACGGAAGACGATGTGGATGCTGTACAGGAGGTGCGCGGTATCCGGGATGCGGTCGGCGTATATTCGGAAAACGTCCTCGTCAGCATCCGGGACGGCGACGAAAAGGTAAAGCTGTTGTCCATCCCTTCGGGGAGCGGGATCAATGCTTTGCGCGTGGTTGACGGCGAGATGGCGGAGCAGGCGGATGAATGCGTCGTCCCCCAGTCACTGCTGGATATCACGGGCAAACAGATCGGCGACACGCTGACCATTACCGAAACACGGGAAAAAGATGAGGGTTCATCGTTTTATCACACCGAACTGACGATCACAGGTGTAATTGAAAGTCCGCTGTATATTTATGGCAGCTCGGGGACAAATGAACGCAGTACCGGTGCGGTGGCGGATTATATGTACGTCCCGCAGTCGAATATTACAGAAGACTACTATACCGAGCTGTACCTGACCGTGGACGGCGCGGCGAAGCTGGATGCGTTCGGCGATGAATATGAATCGCTCATGGAAGCGGAAGAGGTACTCGTCAAGGCAATCGCAGACGAACGCGAGGCGGCGCGGTATGACCAGCTGACCGGTGAGGCGAATGCGGAAATTGATGACGCACAGGCAGAGCTGGATGAAGAAGCTGCCGATGCGCGCAAAAAGCTCGATGACGCGCAAAAGGAACTGGATGATGCGCAGAAGGAACTGGATGACGGCCGTCGTGAGCTGGATGTATCGCGTGCGAAAGCAGAGCGCGAATTTGCAGCTGCACAGAAAAAGATCGACAGTGCCGAGCAGCAGCTCCGCGAAGGCCGCCTTGCGTTCGAGCAGCAATCCAAAGCGGCACAGCGGCAGCGCGCCACACTGGTGGACAAACAGAAGGAAGTCGCTGCACAGCTGGAAGAGCTGCGCAAAACGCGCACAGAGACCGCACAGACAATAGCGGAACTGGAGACCCAGCGCACCCAGCTGGCAGATGCAATCACCCAGCTGAAAGCGGGAATCGAAGCGCTGACCGCGCAGCTGGAGCAGGCAAAGGCGATACGCGAACAAATGATTGCGGCGGGCATGGATATCACAGAGCTGGACGCACAGATTGACCAGATGGAGGTCAGGCTGAATGAGCTTGCGGAATCGTGTTCCGGCTATGAATTACAGCTGGAACAGCTGGATATGGGTCTTGCACAGGCAAAGGACGGCCTTGCACAGATTGACAGCGGCATTCAGCAGGCAGAGGACGGTCTGGCACAGATCAAAAGCGGCATTCAGCAGATCGATGATGCGCTGGCTGCCGGGCGCGCACAGCTCGCCTCCGCACAGGCACAGCTGACGGCAGCCAAACGCCAGCTTGCCAATGCGAAAAAGGAAGCGTATGCGCAAATGAACGAAGCGGCGCGCAAGCTGGTGGACGGACAGGCGGAAATCGATGATGGCAAAATCGAGCTGGCAGCACAGAAGGCGGATTTTGACCGCGAGATTGCCGATGCACAGAAGGAAATTGACGAAGCGCGCGAAAAGGTCGGGGACATCAACAAGCCGACGTGGTATGTGCTGACGCGCGACGGCAATACCGGATTGTCCGGCTTCGATCAGGATTCCAGCAATCTCAAGCGCATTGGATTTACCTTCCCGCTGATTTTCTTCCTCGTCGCCGTCCTCATCAGCCTCAGCTCGATGACGCGCATGGTTGAGGAACAGCGCGGCCTGATCGGTACACTGGGTGCACTCGGCTACAGCACCGGGCAGATTGCGGCAAAATATTTGCTGTATGCAGCGGCTGCATCGATTTCCGGCGCAATTCTCGGCGAACTGGTGTGCTTCCGTGTCCTGCCGGTCATTGTCTGGGCGATTTATGACACATTCTATACGCTCCCGGCATTTTATACGCCGATTGACCCGCTGTATGCAGCCATTGGCATTATAGTCTGTGCAGGCAGCATTGTCGCAGCGACAGCGGCGGCATGCTGGAAGGAGGTTCGCCAGACACCGGCACACCTCATGCGCCCCAAAGCGCCCAATCCGGGCAAGCGTGTGCTGCTCGAACGCATCACACCGCTCTGGAGTCGACTGACTTTCTCACACAAGGTCACGCTGCGCAATCTGTTCCGCTATAAGAAGCGGTTTATTATGACCATCTGCGGCATTGCAGGCTGTTCCATGCTGGTCACAGCGGGATTGGGTCTGCGCGATTCCATTGAACAGCTGTTGCCGCTGCAATATGGACAGGTCATGCATTATGACCTGATTGCCGTGGCAGGCGATGTGGCACCGGACGAATTTTCCAAAATGGCAGACGATATGCAGACGGACAATGCGGTCAGGGACAGCATTGCCGTGCATGCGGAGAGCGTCAAGCTGGTCGCGGACAGTGGAAAGTCATATGAGCTTGAGCTGTTTGCCCCGTCAGACGCCGGAAAATTCCAGCAGTATATCTCACTCATCGACACGCAGAGCGGGGAAACGCTTTCCTGCGGCAATGATATTATGCTGACCGAGCAGATTGCGGAAACGCTGGGTGTCGAGGCGGGCGATACGGTTTCTGTCCGCCGCGAGGATGGTACCAAGGCAGACATTCGGGTGGGTGCTGTCGTGCACAACTATCTGAGTCATTACGCCTTTCTCTCGGCAGAGGGGTACGCGGCGGCCTATGGTGAGACACCGGAGGACAACGCATTTCTCGTCCATACAGCTGAGCTGGACGAGACAGAAACCGATGCTTTTGTCAAAAAGCTGAACAGCGACACGCGCTATACTGCGGTGTCGTCCACAGCGGACGCGCGCAGCGCGACAGATGACAGGCTCGGGCTGATTAACGAGGTCGTCATCATTCTTGTGGGCGCGGCGGCGGCATTGGCAATTGTCGTGCTGTACAACCTGTCCAATATCAACATCAGCGAGCGCATCCGCGAGCTGGCAACCATCAAGGTACTCGGCTTCTATGATCGTGAGGTATACCAGTACAATACGCGCGAAACAGTGATTTTGACACTCCTCGGCACACTGATCGGGCTTTTCGGCGGGCGATGGTTGGTATCGTTTATCCTGCTGACGATGGAAATGCGCGGTATTGTGATTGTGCCGACGGTCGCGCCGCTCAGCTATGCGGCGGCCGCCGTGCTCACGATTCTATTTGCAACGATTGTCAATTTTTCCACCTATTTTTCGCTGAAGAAAATCAACATGGTCGAAGCGCTCAAGAGCGTGGAATAACCCGCTTTTCTTTCCAGAAAGAAAAGCTTGGCAAAAGAAATGTCTGGTGCGCTTCCGCGCACAGCGAACAGCCGGACGGAGAGTTCGGCTGTTCGCCCCGACGAGGGTGAAAAGGGAGGACGCTTGCCGATGTACAGTTCAGGATGTGTGGACTGCAAAAAAGCGCCGTACCCGAAAGGGCACGGCGCTTTGCTGTATTTGTAGATCGTTCGGATAAGCGGGCGCTTACTTGCACTTTGCGAGCAGCTTTTCCCACTGTTCATCGACGTACTTCTGAGCTTCTTCGATCATCCATTCGTTGCCCGGCTTGAAGCAGTGCTTGAAACGGCCCTGCTTGACCATGAATTCTTCAACCGGGAGCTTCTTGCTCGGCATGTAGGTCAGGTGCCATTCGCCTTCCATGACCTCGTAGAGCGGCCAGACACAGGTCTCGACTGCCAGACGGCAGATCTGAGCCATATCCTGCGCCTGGAACCGCCAGCCGCGCGGGCACGGCGCCATGACATTCAGGAAGCAGGCACCCGGGGTGTAAATCGCCTTGTGTGCCTTTTCATGCAGGTCGCGGAAGTTGCCGAGGAAGGTCGTCTGCGCCGCATACGGAATGTTGTGCGCCGCCATAATCTCCGTCAGGTTCTTCTTATTCTGCTTTTTGCCGTAGGATGCCGTGCCGACCGGAGTCGTCGTCGCGTCGGCAAAACGCGGGGTGGAAGAGGAACGCTGGATGCCGGTGTTCATGTATGCTTCGTTGTCGTAGCAGACATAAACCATGTCATGGCCGCGCTCCATCGCGCCGGACAGGGACTGGAAGCCGATATCATAGGTGCCACCGTCGCCGCCGAACGTGATAAACTTGTAATTGTCCTGAATCTTGCCCTTCTTTTTCAGGACATTGTATGCGGCTTCTACGCCGCCGCAGGTGGCTGCCGCGTTTTCAAATGCACAGTGAATATAGCTGTCCTGCCATGCGGTATACGGATACAGGAAGGAGGAAACCTCCAGACAGCCGGTTGCATTGGTGATAACAGCCTTGTCCTCCGGCTCGAGCGCGCGCAGTACGCCGCGCACGGCAATGCCTGCGCCGCAGCCTGCGCACAGGCGATGGCCTGCGACAAAGCGTTCTTCTTTCGATAACTGTTCTTTCAAACTATATGCCATGGTGTTCTTACTCCCTCTGTCCGATGTGGCGGTAAACCTCGCCGGTCTTGCCGGTCTTTACGATTTCGTCCAGCTCGTCGAAGATTTCGGTGCAGTCCTCTACGCGGAAGTCACGGCCGCCCAGACCATAGACAAAGTTGACTGCCTTCGGACGGTTGTCCAGATCGTACATTGCACTGCGGGTCTCCGCGAACAGCGGGCCGCCTGCTGCGGAGAAGCTCTCCGCCTTGTCGAGGATGGCAACTGCCTTGCAGCCGGACAGTGCCTGTGCGATTTCGTCAAACGGGAACGGACGGAATACACGAACCTTTACCATGCCGACCTTGCGGCCTTCGGCACGCAGTTTGTCAACGGTTGCGCGTGCGGTACCGGCGGACGAACCGATGAGGACAACTGCGGTGTCAGCATCCTCCATGCGGTATGCTTCAAAGAAGCCGTAATAGCGTCCGGTTTTGTCGCCGAACTTCTTGCCGACCTCAAGAATGACCTTTTTGGCACGCTTCATTGCTTCGGCCTGTGCCTTCTTGGCCTCCATGTAGTACGGGGAAACGCCATAAGGGCCGACTGCCAGCGGATTTTCATGCTTCAGCAGATAGTTCTCCGGGTTGTATTCGCCGACAAATTCCTTGACCATGGCATCTTCTTC
Source organism: Butyricicoccus porcorum (assembly GCF_002157465.1). Lineage (GTDB taxonomy): Bacteria > Bacillota > Clostridia > Oscillospirales > Butyricicoccaceae > Butyricicoccus_A > Butyricicoccus_A porcorum. Next base: position 131,634 of record NZ_NHOC01000001.1, on the reverse strand, counting down.
CAACTCGATGTTCTCGACGGCATGGGAGGTGATGAAGCCGTCCTGGCAGACCATGATCGGCAGGCGGACTTCCGGATTTTCACTGATCGGCATCGCCTGAATATAGTTGTCATAGGCTTCCTGGTTGTTTTCGGCAAAAATCTGAATCCAGCCTGCATCGCGTGCGCCCATTGCATCCGAATGGTCGTTGTTGATGTTGATCGGGCCGGTCAGGGCACGGGTGACCAGTGCCAGCGTGATCGGCAGGCGGGAGGACGATGCGACATACAGCAGCTCCCACATCAGTGCGAGACCGCAGGAAGAGGTCGCGGTGATCGCGCGCGCGCCGGCAGCGGCAGCGCCAATACAGGTGGACATCGAGGAGTGCTCGGACTCAACGGTAACAAATTCGGTGTCAACCTCGCCGTTTGCAACATACTGTGCAAAATACTGCGGGATCTCTGTGGACGGGGTGATCGGGAACGCACCCATGACGTCCGGGTTGATCTGCTTCATTGCATAGGCAACCGCCTCGTTGCCGGAAAGTCTTTCACGGATCGACATGGCTTATTCGTCCTCCTTTCCGAACGAAATGGCATGGAACGGGCATACTTTATAGCAGATGCCGCAGCCCTTGCAGTGGTCGAAATCAAAATCAGAGCGCTTGCCATCCTTGACCGGAATGGACGAATCCGGACAGTACGGTGCGCACAGCAGGCACTGCTTGCACTTTGCCGGATCCCAGTGCGGGGTCATGGTGCGCCATTCGCCGGTCTTGGTCAGGACCGCCGTACCCGGCTCATAAATTTCACAGCCCGGAGTCAGATCCTGCCACTTGGACTGTTCGTTGATATCTTTTGCGTGAATCATCCTACTTGTACCTCTTGCATAGACTTGGTCAGAACGGTCATGTTGCCCGCGATGACCTGCGGCTTGGTTGCGAACTTGTGCTTGAACGATGCTTCCATGTTGGAGACGAACTGGTCGGCATCGACAACGCCGGAGACCTTGACGGCAGCGGCGAGCATCGGAGTGTTCGGGAAGTTCTTGCCCAGGATCTCCTCGGAGATGCGGCGCGCATCGATGGTACATACGCGGCCGGGATAGTTGCCCAGCTCCTTGCGTACCTCAGCCGGAGATTTCGGGGTGTTGACAATAATGGCACCCTCCGGGTTCAGACCCTTGGTGACGTCGACGGTTTCAATCAGGCTCTCATCGACGACAACGACATAATCCGGGTCATAAATGTTGGAATGCACTGTGCAGCGCTCATCACTGATGCGGTTATAGGCGGTGATCGGTGCGCCCATGCGTTCCGGGCCGTATTCCGGGAAGCCCTGTACATACTTGCCCGAGCTGAAGGCTGCGTCCGCGAGCAGCAGGCAGGCGGTCTTTGCGCCCTGTCCGCCGCGGCCGTGCCAGCGGATTTCCACTGTGTTCTGCATGAAAAATCTCCTCCATCCAATTCTATTCAATCTTCAATCAAAAAACAAACGTCGAAAAAACAAATAAAAAAAAGCTCCCATCCGTAAAAGGACGAGAGCATAATTGCTTCGTTTCACCACCTGTTACTGCATACCATCATATGAGCTTCCGATAACGGGGAAAACCGGCACGACCTACTTGCCGGGAAATCGGTTTCGGCCTGCGACTCAGGAGTGATTTTCGGACTGTATGTACTGCTGCCGGGCTTGCACTGTCCCCGGTTCGCTGGGAGGTTCCACACAGACGTACTGTCTCCGTCGCTGTCTTTTCAGCGGGATGTTCAGTTGATTGCTTCTAAGTATAGGCGCATTTTGTGTCGAATGCAATGGGGATTCTGCACAAAAAGCAGTTGGAAATTATGGCTAAGGTGTGGGAATGTTTTTGGCAGATTCTGGACTGGGGAAATTTTTTGTTAAATTAGCGTTTTTTCCTCACCGTCCTGTAAGAAATCTGTTACAATAGAATTCAATGTAATGCAATTGACGAAAGGGGAGCCTTCCCGTGAAAGAGAGTATGAAAAAATATTTCGGCTGGGGTGCGATGGTTGTCGTTGTCGGCGCGCTGACGCTGTTGATATTTTTTTGCATTTATAAGTTTGAGGAGCTGGCAGAGGGCATCTCCCGGCTGATTTCCATTCTGATGCCGGTCATCCTCGGCATTGGCATCGCCTATGTGCTTTCGCCCGCCTATAACTGGCTGCGGGGAAAGCTGCGCCGTCTGTTGCATCGGACGTTTCGCTGGCGCGGGCGCCGGGCGCTGTATTGTGCGGATATCCTTGCGATGGCAGGAACCTTCCTCGGCGCGGGCGCACTGATTGTCGGTCTGCTGGCGCTGCTGATCCCGCAGATTATCACCAGCGTCACGAGCTTTGCCTCCTCTTTGCCGACCAATCTCATGCAGGTCTCCCAGACGCTCCAGTCGCTGCTGGCGAGCAATCCGACCCTGGAGCAGAATGCGATGTCGCTGTACGCGCAGGCGGTCAGCTACGTCGAAGAATGGATTCAGACATCGCTTGCGCCGTCCATGCAGGAGACTCTGAGCTATGTGTCCGTCGGCGTCATGAGTACGGTCACCTTTGTAAAAAACCTGTTTATCGGTATTATTGTCGCCATTTACCTGATGGCGGGCAAGGAAAAATTTCTGCGCCAGCTGACGCGCTGCCTGTATGCCGTGCTTGGTGCGCATTGGGGCAATATCGTCATGGATTATGCGCGCTATGCACATCAGATGTTCAGCGGATTTATCGGCGGCAAGCTGATCGATTCGTTCCTCATTTTCCTGATCTGCTGTGTGGCGCTGCCGATCATGAATATGCCGTATGCGATGCTCGTCAGTGTGATTATCGGTGTAACCAATATTATCCCGTTTTTCGGGCCGTTTATCGGCGCGATTCCGTCTTTTGTCATCATCCTGATCGACAACCCGATCAAATCGCTTTATTTTCTCATCTATGTACTCGTATTGCAGCAGTTTGACGGCAACATTCTGGGGCCGAAGATTCTGGGCAACTCCACCGGACTGTCCAGCTTCTGGGTGCTGTTTTCCATCCTGCTGTTCGGCGGCCTGTTCGGTTTTGTCGGCATGATTGTTGGTGTGCCGCTGTTTGCCATTTTGTACCGCATTCTGACGGACATCATTTCCCGCCTGCTGGCGCGCAAGCATTTGCCGCTCGCCACGGCGGAATATGCGGGCGTGGATCATATCGATGAGCAGACCGGCCAGCCCGTGCGGCGTGTCCGCGTCCGCACAGACGGTATGGGAGATACCGTCGGCGGGGAAGACGATTCCGGCGGCGGAGAGGAGTAAACGACAGCTGTGAATCCATCGATCCAGGGAACGCGGGATGCTGCGCTGGACAATCTCAAAGGCCTGCTCATCATCAGCGTGGTGTATGTGCATATGTACGACATGCTGGGGCAGAAGACGCCGCTGCTGTATACAATCCGGCTGGTGGTTCTGTCGGTACAGATGCCGCTGTTCCTGTTTTTGTCCGGTTATTTCGGAAAGCATGCGGAAAAACGCCGGCGCGCTGCGCTGGGAGAGTATCTGGTTCCGTTCCTGCTGTTCAATACATTGTATTATATGGTACGTGTCGGGCAGTCGCCGGAGCTGAACTATGGCCTGCTCCGGCCGCTCAACATGTATTGGTTTCTGCTGACGCTGCTGCTCATCCGGCTGCTGCTGCCCGAGCTGCTGCGCATCCGCAGGCTGCTGCCGCTCTCCATCGTGCTGGCGCTGCTCGCGGGCGGGGATCGTTATTTCGGACGCACACTGTCGCTTTCGCGCACTGTGTGCTTTTTCCCGTTTTACCTGCTCGGCTACTATTGTACAGAGGCGCATATGAAGCGCATTCGGCGTCTGCCGATACCCGTCGCGCTGCTGTGCGGCGGAACAGGCGCGTTTCTGGCGCTGTGGCTGACCGACACGCTGCATCCGGACGGTTCCGCGAGCCATCCGTTCCAGCTGGTCAATTCCTATGAGACACAGGGGCTGGAGCCGCTGGAGGGCGTTGTATTCCGCCTGTCCATTTATCTGATTGCGCCGCTGCTCGGCGTGATGCTGCTGCGGCTGATTCCGGCGGGCAGAGGCGTGCTCACGCGCATAGGGCGCGGCAGCATGACGGTGTATCTGCTGCACGCCTTCCCGATGCTGTGGGTTGTCGGGCACTGGGAGTGGCTGTGTGGGCTGCTGGCACGGCTGGTTCCGGCGCTGGAGGGATACAAATACCCGGGGCGGCTGGATTACGGCATCCCGCAGCTCGCCCTGCTGCTGGCATATGCGCTTGTCGTGTCACTGGTGCTGAGCAGTCCGATTGTCACGCGCGCCTATAACCGGATGATGGATGCGGTGCAGCGCATGCTGTTTCGACCGGTACATAGCGCGGAAAAGTGAAAGAATGGTCAAAAGATGCAGGAAATCGCGCAGATTTCCTGCATTTGTGCGCAAAAATGCTTGTCAGCCGCGCATGGGTTTGCTATAATGCATAATGTATCGGTGGCCGTATGTGCCGCCGCGGTTTCCCGGCTGGATGCGGAAACCGGAGAGGGGGCAATTTCGCTTTGGATAAGCGGTTGAGCAAAATTTTGGAACCGGGCTTCGGTATGTATTTTGTTATTTTCCTGCTGTTCGCCTGCGTCAGCGCCTTTTTTTCGCTGTATCTGGCGGTGTTTGAACTGATCGTATGCGGTGTGCTGTACGGCTATTATAATGTCACCATGCGCCGCCGCAAGCGGGAAATGCTGCAATATCTGGAAACGGTATCCGGCAACATCGATGCGGAATCGCAGCAGACGATGAGTACCTTTCCGCTGCCGATTACGGTGTGCATGATCGGAACCAGCCAGATTGTCTGGTGCAATGACCGGTTCAACGAGGTCTATGATATGACCGACAGCCTGTTTGAACAGACGGTGGGCGACATCGTCCCGGGCTTCGATACCACATGGCTACTGGAGAAAAAGACGCGGTATCCGTCCGAGGTCAAGGTCGGAGACCGGTATTATACCGTGCTCGGCTCGCTGGTACAGCCGGCGGACGGCAGCACGAGCGTGCTGATGACGCTGTACTGGATTGATTCCACAGAGCTGGTTTCCCTGCGCAGGGAGTTTGAGGAGAGCCGCCCGGTGGTGTCCATCATTTCCATTGACAATTACGAGGAGCTGGTCAAAAATGTCAGCGACTCGGAGAAGGCGACGCTGCTCGCCGCGATTGACAACCGCATCGGCGAATGGGCGAAGGATGTACACGGTGTGCTGCGCAAATTCGACCGCGACCGGTATATTTTCATCATTGAGGAGCGCGATCTCGCCGCGATTGCGCAGGACAAATTCTCCGTGCTCGATTCGGTTCGCTCCATTATCTCGCGCGAGGGCATCAACGCGACGCTGTCCATCGGCATCGGCCGCGACGGGCGCACGCTGGAGGAGAAATACGAATTTGCCGCGCTTGCGCTGGAAATGGCGCTCTCGCGCGGCGGCGATCAGACGGTTATCAAAAACCGGTTTGCCTTCGAGTTCTTTGGCGGCGTGACCAAGGAAGTGGAAAAGCGCACAAAGGTCAAATCGCGCGTCATGGCGAACGCGCTCGGCCAGCTGATGCGCGACTCGTCGCAGGTATTTGTCATGGGTCACCGCAATTCGGATATTGACGCTGTCGGCGCCGCTGTCGGCGTCGTATGTGCCGCGCGCAGCCGCGGCAAGCAGGTGCATATTGTCCTGCGCCGTGCGCAGACGCTGGCACAGCCGCTGCTGGATAAAATCGACGCAAGCGGCGAATACAACGGTATCTTTATCGAGCCGGAGCAGGCAGAGGAGATGATCGACGCGGGCAGCCTGATGGTTGTCGTCGATACCAACCGCCCGGACTTTGTCGAAGCGCCGGAGCTGCTCCAGCGCTGCCGCCGTGTGGCGGTCATTGACCACCACCGCCGTGCCGCGGATTATATCGAAAACTGTGCGGTCAACATGCACGAGCCGTCGGCATCGTCTGCCAGCGAGCTGGTGAGCGAGCTGTTGCAGTACATGGTGCCCAACCAGACCATCAGCCGCCTGGAGGCGGAGGCGCTTCTGGCGGGCATCCATCTGGACACCAAGGGCTTTTCCATCAAGGCCGGTGTGCGCACGTTCGAGGCGGCAGCTTATCTGCGCCGCGCCGGTGCGGACATGACGTCAGTCAAGCGTATGTTCCAGAATTCGTTTGACGAATACATGCAGCGCGAGCGCGTGATCTCGTGCGCGCGTTCGACCGCAGGCGGCATTGTCATTGCTGTCGCGGATTTTCAGACCTCCCGCCCGATCGCGGCACAGGCTGCGGACGAGCTTTTGAATATCATCGGTGTGCGTGCGAGCATCGTCGCGTTCCCGCTCGGGGACGATATCGTGGTTTCCGCGCGCTCGATGGGCAGCGTCAATGTACAGATCATTACGGAGATGCTGGGCGGCGGCGGCAGCCTGACGGCTGCGGGCGCACAGATGAAGAACACCGACAGCCGCACGGCGACGGAGCGCATTTATCACGCCGTCGAAACGTATCTGGAATGCCAGAGTGCGCAGGAGGACGAGGAGACACAATAAGATTTCAGCTACCCAGGAGGGATTCGTTATGAAGGTAATTTTACAGCAGGACGTCAAGGGCAAGGGCAAGAAGGGCCAGCTCGTCGAGGTATCTGAGGGCTATGGCAGAAACTACCTGCTGCCCAGAGGTTTGGCAGTTGCCGCAACCGCGGACAACATGAACCAGATGAAGCAGGCGGAGGAGGCACGCGCACACCGTGAGGCTGTGGAGCGCGCAGAGGCCGAGGCCAACGCAAAGAAGTTTGAATCCATCATCGTGCATATGACCGCCAAGGGCGGCACGAGCGGACGCATCTTCGGCTCGGTCACGAGCAAGGAGATTGCGGCGCAGCTCAAGAAGGAGCATGGCATCGAGATCAACAAACAGAAGATTGTTCTGGATGAGGCAATTAAGACGTTCGGCACGTTCGAGCTGAAGGTCAAGCTGTATCCGGAGGTTGTCGGCAAGCTGAAGGTTCAGGTAACGGAGGCGGAGTAATTCCGCGCGGTCAGGAGGGAAATCAGCATGGCAATGGATGAACTGCTGGCGCGGCAGATGCCGCAGGCGCTGGAAGCGGAACAGGCAGTGATCGGCTCCATGCTGATCGATCCGTCCTGTATTCCGGAGGTCATTGAGCTGCTGCGCCCGGAGGACTTTTATGCGGAGGAAAACCGCCGCATTTTTGAGACCATTTTTGAGATGTTCACCGGCTCGGTGCGCATCGATGCCGTGACCGTGCTCAATGAGCTGAAGATCAACGGCACATATGACGACGCGGGCGGCCGCGCCTACCTGTCCCAGCTGATGGATGTCACGCCGACCGCAGCGGGCGTGCGCGAATATGCACGCATCATCCGCGACAAAAGCATGCTGCGCGAAATCGCGTCGGCCGGCGCGGATATCCAGGCAATGGCGTATGAGGGCGCCGGTGAGGCGGGCGATATCGCGGAGTCGGCGGAGCAGAAAATTTATGCGGTGCGCCATGGGCGTGAGGTACAGGGACTGACTCCGATCAAGAGCGTCATTCTGGACGTCTACAACCGCCTGGATGAGCTGGCGCAGAGCGAGAGCGGGCTGCCCGGCCTGCCGACCGGCTTCCATGAGCTAGACCGAAGGCTGACCGGTCTGAACAAATCCGACCTCATTCTCATTGCGGCGCGTCCGGGTATGGGCAAGACCGCCTTTGCCCTCAATGTCGCGCTGTATGCCGCCAAGCATACGTCCAAGGACGTCGTCCTGTTCCAGCTCGAGATGAGCAAGGATCAGCTGGCGTCCCGTCTGCTGGCACAGGAGGCGGTCATCGATTCACAGAAGCTCAAGACCGGTGAGCTCGACCCGGATGACTGGGCGAAAATCGCGCGTGCGTCCAACACGCTTGCAAAGACGCATATTTATGTCGATGACAACCCCGCGATTACCGTTGCCGAAATCAAGGCGAAATGCCGCCGCCTCGGCGACAATCTCGGCCTGATCGTCATTGACTATTTGCAGCTGATGCAGTCGGGCAAGCGCACAGAAAGCCGTGTCAACGAGATCGGCGAGATCTCCCGCGCTATGAAAATCATGGCAAAGGAGCTGAATGTACCGGTCATCTGCTTGTCACAGCTGTCGCGTGCGGTCGAAAAGCGCGAGGACAAAAAGCCGATGCTGTCTGACCTGCGTGAATCCGGCGCCATCGAGCAGGACGCCGATATCGTCCTGTTTATCTACCGCGACGATTATTACGACAGCGACAGCGATGAAAAAAACAACGCGGAAATTATTATCGCAAAAAACCGCCATGGTGCGACCGGTTCGGTCATGCTCCAGTGGCTCGGTCAGTATACAACCTTTTATAATCAGGATCGGATGCACGAATGAAGCAGCTGGTACACCGTACAATTGAACAGTACGCTATGATTCCGGACGGCGCGCGCGTGCTGTGCGGCCTGTCGGGTGGTGCGGATTCGGTCAGCCTGCTACTGTGCCTGCACGAGCTGGGCTATGATGTGTGCGCCTGCCACTTAAACCACGGGCTGCGCGGCGCGCAGGCGGATGCGGACGAAGCCTTTTGCCGCGCACTGTGCGAACGCCTTGCCATCCCGTTTTACGCGGAAGTATGCGATGCGGGTGCCGCCGCCGCGCAGCAAAAGCAGTCGGTGGAGACCGCGGCGCGTGCGCTGCGGTATGCGTTTTTTGACCGCTGTGCGCAGAAATGCGGCGCGGCGCGCATTGCGACGGCACACACGGCGGATGACAATCTGGAAACCATGCTGTTTCACCTCATCCGCGGGACAGGCAGCGCCGGGCTGGCGGGCATTCCGCCGGTGCGGGGCACTATCATCCGTCCGTTGATCGCGGTCGAGCGGCGGCAGGTGGAGGAGTATCTCGTGCAGCGCGGGCAGGACTGGCGCACGGATGCGACCAATCTGGATAACAGCTGTACGCGCAACCGCATCCGGCACACCGTCATTCCCGCCCTGCGGGATATTGAACCGGCTGCCGCGCGCCATGCGGCGCAGGCGGCGGCGCTGCTGCGGCAGGACAACGACTGCCTCGATGCGCTGGTACAGGTCGGCGGGACCTCAGTTTCGGCAGCACGGCTGCGTGACATGCCGGAGGCGCTGGCATCGCGCGCGGTGCGCGACATGCTCGTGCATGCGGGCACGCCGATGGGCGAGGTTGGGCAGCGGCAGATTGCCGCCGTGCTGGCACTCGCGCGGAAAAAGTCCGGCACGGCAAGCCTGCCGGGACGGCGGCGCGCCTTGCGGCGCGGCAATGAAATCCGCATTGAACCGATGCCGCCCGAGACCGGTCAGGTCGAACTGGTTCCGGAGAAGCCGGTGCGGTTTGGTGCATATCTCGTGTGTATCACGAGAAAAATACAGGATATTCACAGTTCGTTCAAATTTTATCCGATTGCATATGATACAATCAACACAGTCTGCCTGTCTGTACGGCGCTGGAGGCCGGACGATCGCATGACCCTGCCGGGTGCGCGCGGTGCCCGCTCGCTCAAACGGCTGTATGCCGAGCGCGGGATTGCGCCGGAGCAGCGCGATGCGCTGCCGGTGCTGTGCTGCGGCGGGGAGATTGTGGCGGCTGCCGGAATCGGTGTCGACAGCAGGTATTGCGGTACGACCGGGGCGTTTGCTGTCGCGCACGATGCGGACGGCAGAAAAAAGAGAGGAGCAAAGGTATGAATCAGGATATCGAGAGAGTACTTCTGTCTGAAGAAGAAATTGCAGCCAAGGTAAAGGAGATCGGCGCAAAAATTTCGGAGGATTATGCGGGCAGAGATCCGATTATTATCAGCGTGCTCAAGGGTTCGTTTATGTTTATGGCGGATCTGGTGCGCGCGATCACCATTCCATGTACGGTCGACTTTATGTCGGTATCCAGCTATGGTTCCGGCACAAGTTCCTCCGGTGAGGTGAAAATTGTCAAGGATTTTGACAACAGCATTGAGAACCGCCACGTTATCATTGTCGAGGACATTCTCGACAGCGGGCGCACGCTCAGCTATCTGATGAAGACACTAAAGGCGCGCGGCGCGGCATCGATTGCGCTGTGCACGTTTTTAGATAAACCGGAGCGCCGGGTTGTACCGGTGGAGGTTGCCTACAGCGGCTTCCGTGTTCCGGATTCGTTTATTGTGGGCTATGGTCTGGATTATGACCAGCAGTACCGCAACCTGCCGTATGTCGGCGTGCTCAAGCCGTCGGTATATGGAGAATAACACTTCCGGCAACGGAGAGGAGTGACATATACTTTTGAATCAAAACACCAACAAAATGAAGGGTCTGGGGTTCTATGCCATCATCCTTGTCCTTCTCGTCATTACAGTTTCCGTGCTGTTGCAGCAGGATACGACGCCGGCGGTGACTTATGCGCAGGTGATTGAATCGTTTGAAGACGAACAGGTCACGAGCTTCGTCATTGACGGCAGCACGCTCAAGGCGACACTCAAGGACGATACGACACTGGAATACCGTCTGCCCAGCGTTGAGCTGTTCTTCAATGACCTCGGTGACACCATCCGCCAGCAGAAGGCGGACGGCATCCTCAAGGACTACGACTGGAAGACACAGGAAATCCCATGGTGGGCGAGCATCGTGCCGTATATTATCCTGTTCGCCATCTTCGGCCTGTTCTGGTATTTTATGTTCAGCAAACAGGATGGTGGCGGACGCGGCGCCATGCAGTTCGGCAAGGCGCGCGCCAAGCTCGCAACCGATGACAAGCGCCATGTGACGTTCCAGGATGTCGCGGGTGCGGATGAGGAAAAGACGGAGTTGGAGGAAATTGTCGAATTCCTCAAGAACCCGCAGAAATTTACCACCATCGGCGCGCGCATCCCAAAGGGTGTGCTGCTTGTCGGCCCTCCGGGTACCGGCAAGACGCTGCTCGCACGTGCGGTTGCAGGTGAGGCAGGTGTACCGTTTCTGTCGATTTCCGGCTCAGATTTCGTCGAGCTGTATGTCGGTGTCGGTGCATCGCGTGTCCGCGACCTGTTTGAACAGGCAAAGAAAAATTCCCCGGCGATTGTCTTTATCGATGAGATTGATGCCGTTGGCCGACACAGAGGCGCGGGTCTCGGCGGCGGACATGATGAGCGCGAGCAGACGCTCAATCAGCTGCTCGTCGAGATGGACGGCTTCGGCGCAAATGAAGGCGTTATTGTCATCGCTGCGACCAACCGTCAGGATATTCTTGACCCGGCACTGCTGCGTCCGGGACGCTTTGACCGTCAGGTCTATGTGGGCGCACCGGATATGAAGGGTCGCGAGGACATCCTCAAGGTACACGCGCGCGGCAAACAGTTCGATCCGGATGTCCGGTTTGACTCGATTGCAAAATCCACCGCAGGCTTCACCGGCGCTGATCTGGAAAACCTGCTGAACGAAGCTGCTCTGCTGGCGGCACGCCGCAACAAGCGCCTCATCAGCATGGAGGATATCGAGGATTCGTTCCTCAAGGTCATCATGGGCACCGAGAAGAAGAGCCGTGTCATGAGCGAAAAGGAGAAGCGCCTGACTGCCTATCATGAGGCAGGTCATGCAGTTGTCACACGCCTGCTTCCGACACAGGATCCGGTGCATCAGATTTCCATCGTGCCGCGCGGACGCGCGGGCGGCTTTACCATGAGCCTGCCGCAGGAGGATAAGTTCTATGCCTCCAAGAACGAAATGCTGGAACAGATCGTGACGCTGCTCGGCGGCCGTGTCGCGGAAAAGCTGACGATGGATGACATTTCCACCGGCGCCTCCAACGACATCGAGCGCGCAACCCAGATGGCACGCAGTATGGTTACCAAGTATGGTATGAGTGACCGCATTGGCCCGATCAATTATGGCGCAGGTCAGGAAGAGGTGTTCCTCGGTCGTGACTTTGCCACCTCCAAAAACTTCTCCGAGGAAATCGCTTCGGAAATTGATGCGGAAATCCGCCGCATCATCACGGAAGCATATGAGAAGTGCGAAGAAATGCTGAAGAGCCATATGGAGCAGCTGACCAGGGTTGCTGAGTATCTGATCCGCAATGAGACCATGGACGGCGAGGCATTCGAGAAGCTGTTCAACGGCGAGGATGTACCGGATCATCAGCGCGGCGAGCAGATGTTCCATCTCGAGCGCGGCGCAGCACATACGGCGGCAGACGACAAAAAGTCTGAAAAATCGGAGGATGACGCGGCGACACAGGTCTTTGAGACAAAGGATGCCGCAGACGATGCCGACCAGACGCAGAAGCTGCTGGATGACGCAGTTACGCAGGTGTTCGGCGCGAATGCTGCGGAACAGCCAGAGGATTCCGACAGCGAAAAGCCGGAGGAATAATCCACCACAGAAACAGAAAATGACGTTCTCGACCGACGCAGCTGCGCCGGGAGAACGTCATTTTTTTATGCGGTTGTCAGGGAGCGGCATCAGGCCTTTGGGGATTGCGTATCCTCCTGCACCTCCGGCCGTGCATCCGGTTCGGCTTCGGGGAGTGTCTGCTGGGCGGGGATGTTCTTTTCATTCGGCAGAGAAGCCAGATTGAATGTGACAGCACCCGGCATGATATCCGCCTGAGAATAGCAGAAGCTGCCGCCCGCTTCGCCGTCCAGCGTCCATGGCAACGGTATTTCCGAAATAACCGTGACCGATTTGGCACGGCGGAAATAAATATACGGGGACTCTTCTACCTTCTGGAACATCAGGCTGGAAATAATGGCATTGAGTTCGATGACATTGGACGGCATGCGGACAACAAGCACCTCAAACAGACCGTCATCCAGCTGGACACCTGTGCGGCTGATATCCATGATGCCTGCAATTGAGGTGGAATTGGAAATTTGTCCATAGATATAATCGCCCTCGACTTCCTCGCCGTCACAGGTGATTTTCAGGTGATAGCTCTGGATTGAGGCAAGCGATTTGACACCTTCCAGAATATAGGCGGCATGGCCGAGTGCATTTTTGAGCGGCTGTGGTGTCTCGTAGGATACTTCGGTAAACAGGCCGAATGCCGCGACATACGTGAAGTATTTGCCGTTAAACCGCCCGATGTCACAGCGGAAAGCATCGCCGTTGCAGAATTGTTCGGCGGACTGCGCCATTTCACCGCTGATACCGAGTGTATTGGCAAAATCGTTGGTGGTTCCGGCGGGGATATAGCCAAGGCGCGGACGGTCTTCCGGATCGCAGAACATCAGGCCGGTGACCGCTTCGTTCAGTGTGCCGTCGCCGCCGACACAGACCAGTGCGTCATACTGCGGCGCAAATTCCGCGACATACCGGCAGGCATCACCCTTCGCCTGTGTGGGGAAGACCGTGACCTGGTAACCGTGGGTAAAGAAATAATCGATGAGCATAAAAACATTATCCCGTGCGCGATTTTTGCCCGCAGTCGGGTTGATGACCAGCATCAGGCTCTGCTTGCGTCCGCTGAGCATGACGACGCCTCCTTAACAGCAAAAAATGTAACCTTACTTATAATAATGCTTTTTTTCGCACATTGCAATGATATATTTGTAACAGAAATGTAACGAAATAAAGCGTGCTCTTTGAGCAGAAGGGCGGGACAGGCGGCGTATATCGATGCTTGCAATTCCCTGCGCAATCGGGTATACTATATTTGTTGTCTGCGGCGCAAAAATCCGCAGGCAAAACCTGTCTCTGTAGCTCAGTTGGATAGAGCGACCGCCTCCTAAGAGAACGAGGAGCGGACACCTTTTGGGGAGGACCCCACCTTAAAACTTCATATACGTCTCCGTAGCTCAGCAGGATAGAGCATCCGCCTCCTAAGGTTACGTTACAACGGCCACCGGAGAAAAATTGAATATGGGATTGCAGTTCGACTTTCGTCGGGCTATAATCATAGATGGCCATACGTCGCTATAGCTCAGTTGGATAGAGCGACCGCCTCCTAAGCGGTAGGCCGGAGGTTCAAATCCTCTTAGCGACGCCAGCAAACAACGCCGAAAGCCTTTGTTTTCAAGGACTTTCGGCTTTTTTTAACAAATTCCTGTGTGATTGCGGAGACGAAATAATGTTTTCAAATTTTACTTCAAATTCCGATTTTTGACAAGCCCTAAAAAATCGAACTGCTGTGATAAGACAAAAATTTCTGCTAATCATTAGCAGAAAAAGGGCCGATTTTGCTAATGAAAATGCCCTTCCAGCTAATTAGGCGAAAAATCGTGCTAAAAACCTTGCTAATACAAAAGGCGGATGTTCCGAGTGCTAAGCCGTTATAAGAAATAAAATTGAATACTACCATGTACATAGAGCGTCTATTTGCCCCTGTATCGGGGATGGATAGACGCTCTTTTTTTATGCCCAAATTCATGGGTAAATCTGAAAGATTGGAGGTTTGATTTTTGAGTAAGATCGTCTACTCCCCAGACAAGCCAAACGACTGCCGTTACTGCCATTTCTGGAAAAACAATAAAAAGGGCTGCTGTCTGGGCGAAGAAAATTGTTACTACTTAATCTCCGTACCCCCAAAGCCGAAGTCGGAATGTGAAGGTTGTCCTTATGGGCGGGATCATCCCTGCATCGGCTGGTGTACCAGGAAGATTATGAAGGAAGTGGGGGTGCGTTGATATGTATGAGTATAAACGCAATCGCCGTAGTAAGCCAAAATGCTGCAAAGACTGCGAGTATTATCAACCCCGATGGAAGTACCGCTTCTGCTTTTTTGTCCGATGTCCGTACAAGCTGAAGAATACGACTTTCCGCAGAACCCCTCTGAAAAAAGAATATTTCCCGCAGAAAGAGGTGGTGAGGATGAGTGACGTATGATTATTTCTATGGTCAGCAAGCGGAGATGTTCACATTCTACCGTGTTCCAAAGGTGTTGTTCACCGAAGATTGCTTTTGGAATGTATCAACCGATGCCAAGCTGCTTTACGGTATTCTGCTTGACCGCATGAACCTTTCAGCCAGGAACGGTTGGCTGGACGAGGAAGGTCGTGTCTATATCATCTTCACCATTGAAGAAATCAAAGGTGCGTTAGGCTGTGCCGAAAAGAAAGCGGTGAAGCTGCTGGATGAGCTGGAAAAGAAATGCGGTTTGATAGAACGCAAGCGACAGGGACTGGGGAAACCGAACCTGATCTATGTAAAGAACTTCATTTCCGGTTCTGTGGAAAGACAATTCTTGAATTGTCAAAAGGACAATTCTGGAGTTGTCAAAAACACAATTCAGGAACTGTCAAAAGCACAAGGTAATAATACTGATACTAAATATATTGATTTGAGTGATACTGATCCTTTCTTTCCTTCCGGTTTTTGTGGAAAGGAAGCCGATGGGACTGACGAATTTACCCGATATTATCAGTATTTTTATGAACAGCTTCCATGGACTATCTGAAACAGGATTATCCGTATGACCATGAGATACTCGATCTGATACTGCATCTGATTGTTGAGGTCATGTGCAGTAACCGCAAGCAAATCCGGATTGCCAGTGATGATAAGCCAATTGAAATTGTCAAAAGCAGTTTTATGAAGCTGGATTCTGAACATATCAGATTTGTATTGAGTTCTTTCAAAGAGAACACAACCGATGTTCGCAATATCAAGCAGTATCTACTTGCTTCGATATACAACGCCCCCTACACCATAAGCGCCCACTATGACGCAAAGGTCAGGCATGATATGGCCTCGGGGAAACTTGGAGGGAGGTGGTAATCAATGCAGTATACACAGAATAGAAAGCGAGGTGAAGATATTTGTCGAAAAAAGCAACCGTCATTGCCGTAGTCAACCAGAAAGGCGGCACAGGCAAGACCACAACCACGGAAAATTTGGGTGTGGGACTGGCAATGGAGGGCAAAAAGGTTTTGTTGGTAGACACAGATCCACAGGCTTCTTTAACAGTCAGTCTGGGAAATCCGTACCCGGATACCTTATCTCCCACCCTTTCCGACATGATGGGAAAGATTATGATGGAAAAGCCGATTGTCCCCGGCGAAGGCATTCTTCATCACCCGGAAGGTGTGGACTTGATGCCTGCCAATATTGAACTGTCAGGCTTAGAGGTTTCCCTGGTCAATGCCATGAGCCGGGAGACCATTCTCCGTCAGTACCTGGATACGGTCAAGCAGAATTATGACTACATTCTTCTGGACTGTATGCCCTCTTTGGGTATGCTGACAGTCAATGCGTTGGCAGCTGCCGACAATGTGCTGATCCCTGTTCAGGCGGCATATCTTCCTGCAAAGGGCTTGGAACAGCTGCTGGAAACCATCAACAAGGTCAGACGACAAATCAACCCAAAATTGAAAATCGAGGGTATTCTTCTGACGATGGTGGACAGCAGAACCAATTATTCCAAGGACATCAGCAATCTGATCCGGGAAAGTTATGGAGGAAAGCTGAAAGTCTACAAGACAGACATTCCACGTTCTGTTCGTGCAGAGGAAATCAGTGCCGAAGGAGCCAGTATCTTTAAGCACGATCCCAAAGGCAAAGTCGCTGATGCCTACCGGGTTCTGACAAAGGAGGTGTTAAAAAATGCAGAAAAAAGGCGCAAACATCAGCTTGAAGGGGTACGATGATATTTTCTCTACCGACCAGTCACGAGCTGAAGCCCAGCAGGAACGAGTGCAGGAAATCCCGCTTTCCGATTTACACCCCTTTGAAGGACATCCCTTCCGGGTGGTAGATGATGAGGAAATGTTGAAAACAGCTGAGAGTGTTCGAGAATTTGGGGTTCTTACACCTGCTATTGTTCGTCCTGACCCTGATGGTGGTTATGAGATCATTTCCGGTCACAGGAGACATCGTGCATCTGAGCTTGCCGGGAAAGAAACCATGCCTGCTATTGTCCGTGATATGGACGATGATGCAGCCATCATCTTGATGGTTGATTCCAACTTGCAGAGAGAAACCCTTTTACCGAGTGAACGTGCATTTGCCTACCGAATGAAATTAGATGCAATAAAGCATCAAGGGCAAACTTGTGGACAAGTTGGCCACAAGTCAAGAGATGCACTGTCTGATTCGGATAGCGGCAGACAGATTCAGCGGTATATCCGTCTGACAGAGCTTATTCCTGAAATTCTGGATATGGTGGATAACGGTCAGATTAAATTCAATCCTGCCGTGGAGCTTTCCTATCTCGCAAGAGAAGAACAGCAGGATTTTCTTTCTGCTATGGACTTTGCCCAGGCTGCGCCTTCTCTTTCACAGGCACAGAGAATCAAAAAACTGGCACAGGAGGGCGAGTGTACGCTGGACGCTATGTGCGAGATTATGAATGAGGTCAAAAAGGGCGAGCTGGACAGGGTGACATTCAAAACGGACTCCTTGCGGAAATACTTTCCGAAGTCCTATACCAGCAAGCAGATGGAGGATAAAATCATTCAGCTGCTGGAACAGTGGCAGAAGAAACGAGAGAAATCTATGGAAAGGTAAGGTGAATCCCGATGTTTAACGAAAGAGAAATGAGCAAAGCAATCGACTGGCTGTTTGAGCTGTTTTCTCCCGAAGATTATGAGGGGTATGATGAAGATGAGATCGGCTATGCCGGTGGTTTGTGTCTGCCGGAGGTTTGCACCGCATTGAGAGGTGCGGCACAGACGGTATATCAGTATTCCGTAGCCGGTGGCTATGAGAAATGCTTCAATTACCGTGGCATGGAACTGTTTGACCAGCGTGCCTGCCTCATTATTTCCGATGTGGAACAGGCGGTTTTAGATGAAATCAAAACCACCTATGAAACCGAACTGTGGCTTATGGAAGATATGAATTTTGCCATTGTCCGCTGTGTGTCAATGCTGATCGGGTCTGATGATACCGGCTATGTGACGGAGTACCGGGCTTTCAAAAAGATTTTGAAAAGTGCGGAGGATTTGTTCTTTTCCCCGGAGGAACTGATCGAGGAACTGGAATCTATGTGTGTCCCCCAGTGGGAACATGAAGCGACTATTTATGAACTGTAACAGGTTCATGGATAGCCGCTTTTCTTATATCTGAGGAAATGGAGGTATCGAAGTTTGAAGGAATACGATGTAAAGATCACCGAGACACTGGAAAAGACGGTAACGGTGGAAGCCAAGTCCCGTGCTGATGCAGAAGAACAGGTCAGATCAGCCTACTACAATTCCGAGTACATTCTGGACTCCGAGAACTTTACCGGCGTCGAGTTTGGCACTACGGAGGAACGTGAAATTCAGCAGGAACAGGCTGAGACAATGACGGTTCTTCTGGTAAAGCCCCACATGTATCCCCAGCAGGTTCAGATCGGCTGCGATTTGGAGGATTTGCAGAAAGCTGTCGGTGGCGACATTGAAGCTGTTTACCCTTTTAATGAGCCTGTCGCATTGGTGATGCACGATGAGGGAAAAATCATGGGGAAAGACCTGAATCGTGCGCTGCGGGACGGAGACGGCGAGATCTACGACATCATCGCCGGTGACTTTCTGGTTGTCGGTTTGGGCGAGGAGGATTTTTCTTCCCTTTCCCCGGAGCTGATGAAGCAGTTTGAGGAACACTTCCATCAGCCTGAAACCTTCGTCCGCATGGGGCGCAGTATCATGGCTTTGCCGTTGCCCGATGATATGTCCTCTATCCCGTTGGGGGAAAACCTAATCCATATCCAGCGGGGCTTGACGACTTCCAGCACCGCTATTTTTGTCCCCTTTACGGTACAAGAGTTGTTCCAAAGCGGCGAAGCGTTGTATTACGGCTTAAACGCCCTTTCCAACAACATGATTTTGTGCGACCGAAAACGGCTGAAAAACCCTAACGGCTTGATACTCGGCACACCGGGAAGCGGCAAGAGTTTTTCGGCTAAACGCGAGATCACCAACGCTTTTCTCATTACCGCAGACGATATTATCATTTGCGATCCCGAAGCCGAATATTACCCCCTTGTGGAACGGCTGAAAGGACAGGTTATCAAGGTTTCGCAGAACAGTACGCAGTACATTAACCCGATGGATATTAACCTCAATTACAGCGAGGGCGACACGCCCATAGCGTTAAAGAGCGACTTTATCCTTTCCTTTTGCGAGTTAATCATGGGAGGTAAAAACGGGCTGGAAGCCGTTGAAAAGACCTTGATTGACCGCGCTGTTATCAGCGTGTACCGCAGCTACCTTGCAGACCCGAAGCCGGAAAATATGCCGGTTTTGGGCGACCTCTACAACGAGATTAGGAAGCAGCCGGAAAAGGAAGCGCAGCGTATCGCGTCGGCGTTGGAACTGTATGTAAACGGCAGCTTGAACCTGTTTAACCACCGCACAAACGTTGACATTCACAACCGCCTTGTCTGCTTTGACATTAAGGAACTCGGCACCCAGCTTAAAAAAGTCGGTATGCTCATTATCCAAGACCAGGTGTGGAACCGCGTAACGCTCAACCGCAGCGAGGGCAAGGCGACGCGGTACTACATCGACGAGTTTCATTTGCTGCTCAAAGAGGAACAGACCGCCGCCTATTCCGTTGAGATTTGGAAGCGTTTTCGGAAATGGGGCGGTATTCCGACAGGCATTACGCAGAACGTCAAAGACCTTTTGACGAGCAGAGAAGTTTCAAACGTTTTTGAAAACAGCGATTTTGTGTATATGCTCAACCAAGCGCAGGGCGACCGGGAAATCCTTGCAAAGCAGCTTAACATTTCACAGCAGCAAATGACCTATGTAACCCATTCCGACGCGGGCGAGGGGCTTATCTTCTACGGCAACGTGATTTTGCCCTTTATTGACCGTTTCCCGCAGGACACAGAACTCTATCGCGTGATGACGACCAAGCCCGGCGAGGTGTCGGCATGAGGATAGAAACGGATAAAATCTATTGCGGCGACAGCTTGCAGGTGCTTCAAACCTTGCCGGAAAACTGTATTGACTGTTGCGTAACGTCCCCGCCCTACTACGGCTTGCGGGACTACGGCGCAGACGGGCAGATCGGGCGGGAAGCAACGCCGGAGGAATACGTTTCCCGCATTACGGCGGTTTTCCATGAGGTAAAGCGGGTGCTTACGCCGGAGGGCACTTGTTGGCTGAATATCGCGGACACTTATTGCGGCACAGGCAGCAAAGCCGGCCACCAAGACCCCAAATATCCCAAAGGCAGGAACGGGCAGCAAGTGGCGGTCAACCACCGCGCCCCCGGCTGCAAGCCCAAAGATTTAATCGGTATCCCGTGGCTTGTAGCCCTTGCCTTGCGGGGCGACGGTTGGTATTTGCGCAGTTCTATCATCTGGTACAAAACAAACCCCATGCCGGAAAGCTGCAAAGACCGTCCGACCCGCTGCTATGAGTATGTATTTTTGCTCACCAAGTCGAAGAAATATTACTACGATTGGCAAGCAGTAGCCGAGCCGATAGCCCCCGCAACGGCGGAGCGGCTGAAAAGCGGCGTTGGCAAAGGTAACAAATATGCCGTTACTGTTCCGGGGCAGAACCAGCCTCAGAAAATCAACCGCCCCCGCGAAAAGGGCGCATACGCCGACGAGTTGATTTCCCCCGTCCGCAGCCGCCGCAACGTTTGGCAGATCAACAACGTTGCCTATCGCGGCGGGCATTTCGCGGCATACCCGCCCAAACTTGCGGAAACGTGCATTTTGGCGGGCTGTCCCGTGGGCGGGATTGTCCTTGACCCCTTTTTAGGCAGCGGCACCACCGCAGCGGCGGCAAAGCACCTTTCGCGCCGCTATATCGGCATTGAGTTAAACCCCGAATACTGCACCCTTGCAAAACAGCGGATTGGAGGTGATGAAGATTGAGCAAGGAATTAAAAGCCCCCGACAAGGTAACGCAGAAAATGACCCGCGACGGTGCGGTTGCGGAAAACCTCACGACGGGCGAAACAACGAGTATCAGCGAAAGGCCGCAGGAGGAAAACTATGCAGCTCCCGCAACGGCGGCAGCGGAAAAGGCTTTTCAGCATATCGGCGCAGAGGTTGAACGGCAAGCGGCAAAGGGCGCGGAGAAAAAAGCTCTTGACGCGGCGCAGCTAAAAACCCATACTTCCCGCTTGCAGTTTTCCGAAGCGGAACGGGCAACGCCGGAATTGCAGAAAGCTATCCGTAAATCCGAGAAAGCGGCAGACCGTTTAGACGCAGCGCGGGCGGCTATCCCCAAGCAGACCAAAATCAAGAAAGAGCGCGTTTTTGACGAAGCGAAAGGCAAGGCAAAAACGCGCCTTTCCTTTGAAAAGACGGATAAGCCCCCAAACGGCAAGTTGCGGCATAACCCCTTATCCCGTCCGGCGCAAGAGTTAAACAATACCGTACACGGGAAAATCTACGAGGTAGAGAAAGAAAACGTCGGTGTGGAAAGCGGACACCGGGTAGAACTCGCGGGCGAGAAAGCGGGCGGTATGGCGGCGCGGTCAGCAAAGCGCAGCATACGCAGCCATAAGCTGAAACCCTACCGGGCAGCGGCGGTAGCGGAGAAAAAAGCGGTAAAGGCAAACGCCGATTTCCTCTATCAAAAGGCGTTGCACGATAATCCCGCCCTTGCGCACTCAAATCCCGTTTCCCGGTTTTGGCAGAAGCAGCGCATTAAAAAGCAGTATGCAAAGACGCTGAAAGCGGGCAGCAAAGTGAAAAAGACCGCCGAAGCCACCGCAAAGGCAGCGAAGAAAACCGCGCAGGAAACCAAACGGGCGACGTTCTTTGTCGTCCGGCATTGGAAAGGCTGCTTGATTGTGGGCGGAATTGCCTTTATCGTGCTGCTGCTTTTCGGCGGGCTGTCCTCTTGCTCCCTCTTTGGCGGCAACAGCGGCAGCGGCTTGATTGCGTCGTCCTATCTCTCCGAGGACGCGGATATAACGGGCGCGGAAAGCGCGTATGCCGCTATGGAAGCCGAGTTACAAGATATGCTGGACAATATCGAAAGCGAATACCCCGGCTATGACGAATACCGGGTAAACGCGGACGAGATCGAGCATGACCCCTATGTGCTAATTTCTATCCTTTCCGCGTGGCATGAGGGCGTGTTTACACTCGATGAAGTGCAAAGCACCCTTGAAATGCTCTTTGAGAAACAGTATATCTTGACGGTCGAGGAAGAAGTACAGGTACGCTACCGCACCGAAACAAGGACGGACAGCGAGGGCAACCCCTATACGGTTGAAGTCCCCTATAACTATTACATTCTTCATGTGGATTTGGAAAACTTCAACCTCTCCCATGTCCCCGTTTACATCATGGGCGAAGAACAGCTATCCATGTACGCTATGTATATGTCGTCGCTGGGAAACAGACCCGACCTTTTCCCGCAATCCGGCTATGTGTCTAAATACTATGAAAACCCGCCCGCCGATTATGAAGTACCCGCCGCGCTGCTGGGTTCCGATGAAAAGTTTGCGCGGCTCATGGAGGAAGCAGATAAATACGTCGGTTTTCCCTATGTGTGGGGCGGCAGCACCCCGGAAACCTCTTTTGATTGCAGCGGCTTTGTGAGTTATGTGTTGACGAACAGCGGCCTATACAATACGGGCAGACTTGGGGCGCAAGGGCTTTACAACATCTCAACCCCTGTTTCTAACCCGCAGCCGGGGGATTTGGTGTTCTTTACGGGTACATACGACACCCCCGGCGTTTCCCATGTGGGGATTTATGTGGGCGAGGACGGGGACGGAAGCCCCGTCATGCTGCATTGTGGCGACCCTATCCAGTATTCAAAGCTGGACACCAGCTATTGGCAATCCCACTTTTACGCCTACGGGCGGTTAAATTACAATTAAAAGGAGTTGAAAAATGAATATTGTATCTTTTGGCGGCGGCACGAATAGTGCCGCCTTACTTATTGGCCTATACAAGCACAAAATCCCGATTGACCTTATCACCTTTGCCGATACGGGCGCGGAACACCCGCATACCTATCAATTTATCGAGATAATCAATCAATGGCTTGCGGAACACGGTATGCCGCAGATTACCGTTGTGCAGTATGTTGACCGCTACGGCAACCGCCTATCTCTTGAAACCGAGTGCTTGCGCTCTCATACGCTCCCGTCGATTGCCTACGGGCATAAGCGTTGTTCGCAGAAACACAAAATCGCACCGCAGGAAAAGTTTTGCAACCACTATGCGCCTTGCCGCGAAGTATGGCAGCGCGGCGAGAAAGTCAACCGCTATATCGGCTATGACGCGGGAGAAGTGAAACGGTATGAACATTCCCGCAAGTACAACGAAGCCGACAAAAAATATCATAACCGCTACCCCCTCATTGAAGAATGGGGCTGGAACAGGGACGATTGTATCCGGGAAATCAAAGCGGCAGGATTGCCGCAGCCGGGTAAATCGTCCTGTTTCTTTTGTCCGAGCATGAAGAAACAAGAGATTTTATATCTCAAAGAACACTATCCCGATCTATTTAACCGGGCGGCGACTTTGGAAGAAAACGCTATGCCCTATCTTAAAACCGTTAAGGGATTGGGGCGCAGCTATTCATGGAAAGAACAGTTTGGAAAGGAGTAAATGACTATGGCGAACACGAAACTTGACCGTATCGAAAGGGATATTGAGAAAACGAGGGCAAAAATCCTTGAATGGGTATTTCAGTTTGACCGACAAGCGTATTGCAATCAAAGAGGGCGTGAGTGAATTACAGGCGGTAAAGACCGCCATTCACGAAATCGCCCATGCGAAGCTGCACGACGTAGACTTAAACGCCCCGCCGGAGCAGCAAAACCGCGTTGACCGCCATACCTGCGAGGTAGAAGCGGAAAGCGTCGCTTATACGGTTTGCCAGCATTTCGGCCTTGATACTTCCGATTACTCTTTCGGCTATGTGGCTGGTTGGAGCAGCGGCAAGGAAATGACCGAGTTAAAAGCGTCCCTTGAAACAATACAGACCACCGCAAAGGAACTCATTACCGAGATTGAGGGGCATTTTACCGAGTTGCAGCAGCAGCGGCAAGCCGAGCAGGAGCAGGGCGATACCTTTTCCATTTATCAGTTAAAGCGCGGGGACGAAACAAGGGACTTGCGCTTTGAGCCTTATGACCGTCTGCAAGCGGCTGGACTTACCATTGACCGGGTAAATTATGAACTCGTCTATACTGCACCGCTTACAAAGGATATGACGCTGGGCGACATTTGGGAAAGGTTTAATATCGACCACCCCGCCGACTTTAAGGGGCATAGCCTTTCCGTTTCCGACATTGTTGTGCTTCATCAGAACGACGAGGACACCGCCCACTATGTAGACAGTATCGCTTCTTCCGTATAGGCCGCGCCGAGCGTCTTTGTGCGGGTAAACCGTTCCTGTCCGGCAGCGCGAAAGGAAATGTATTTGCCCTGTTTGATTTCATACCCCATTTCCTGCAAGCGGCGCAGCAGTTCGTCAAAATCTTTCACTTGGGGAATGAGAGTATCTATCGCCGTTTTCAGCTTTGCTTTGTAGCTTGTCCCTTGCTTTTCGGCGGTGTATTCTGCATAGCTTTTTCCCTTGTCCTGTCCCGGTACGACGACGGATAGCCCATGCTCTTTACATATCCTGTCGCTGGTGCGCCGGATAGCGTGATAGCTTTGCTTGTTGGAATGGTACTTTTTGTAGTCAACAAAGCTAACCGCATTGAAAATCAGGTGATTATGCAAATGTTCTTTATCAACGTGAGTTGTCAAAACAAACTCATACTTGCCGCCTAATACCGCCCCGGCAAGTTCCATGCCGATTTTGTGCGCTTCTTCCGGTGTGGTTTCTCCCACCGCAAAGGATTGTATCAAGTGCCGCCCTAAATGTGTGCCGCGATCTCCGGCAGCTTCCCGCGTCCATGCAAACTCAATATCGGCGGTTTCCAGCCCGCAGCCGAAAGAGGACGCAAGCAGCTTCCCGTCTGTCTTTTCGGGATTTAAGATATAGTCTATCGCAGCCTTTAAGGTTGATTTAATAGGGTGCGTCTTTGTAACCGCCATATCTCGTCCACCGCCTTTTTAATGTCCTCTATATCCTGCCTGTAAACCGTCCCCGTCGCATTGGCGCGTTTTGCAATTTGGTTGATGTTCCGGCTCACCGCTTGCAGTTCCCGGATATATGCTTTTGTGTCGCTTCGGTCAACGACAAGAATATACCCGTCTATCGCCATTTTACGGAAGTATGCCCCATACTGCTTTATGGGAAGCTGCTTCATCTTCTCGTCGATCAGCCGCTTTTCTTCTTCCGTAACGTAAAACTTCATCTGTATATTTCTCTTTCGGTTTTCCATTTCCGCACCGCCTTTCGGTATAAGGGTTTGGGATTATCCCAACAAGCATTTTCCGCAAACGGGTACTCGTTTGCTGTGCTTGCTATCTACTCCATACCCCCACCGAAAGGCGGTATTTGTTGCGCGTTCCTTTGATTTTGGACGCAAAAAAAGATTGCAGCCGCCATGCGCTGCAATCTCCCGATTTCTCATATTGTGAGGTTAATCCTCTGCTTTTTCGACTTCCGTTATCTCCCTTGCTGTTGCGGTTACAATCCGTATGCCTTTATCGCTCATACCGTCCAGCAGCGCGTCAAGCTGCCGCCGCCCGGTGGATTTCTCCGCATTGCTGTTCGGGAAGAAAAATTGATCTACCGAAATATGATACCGGGTTACAAGGTCATAGAATACCTGTAAACTCGGCTGTTGTCCCTTGTTCTCGATATTCGCAAGGTAGCGCGGGGAAATATATAACTCGTCGCTTACCTTTTTGCGGCTCTCGCCGTATTCATTTCTCGCGGCTTTTATAGCTGCCCCGAAAGCCTTAAAGTCGTACAATGGTACGGGTCTTTTTGCCATTTTCATTCACCCTGTTACATTTTACAGTTCACCTTTCTTTTTGGATATGTCCACACAATTCATATCATTAGGTTAAATACTTCCTGTTGTGTATTGACAGTAGACTGATTTTCTGATAAAATAAAATTTATGTAAAAGGAGGCGGCGTTTATGTTGCATAGCATGCGTATTAGATAAGCATTGAAAAAAAGGATTTTCCCATTTTCAACATGGGCTTTTTTGTCATGCTTATTTTGCGGATGCTATACAAAAAACTAACGACGTATAGATATAGTATAGACATAGTGCAAGCTATGCCTTAGTTTTGTTGTACTGCTCTGTGCATTTTTTTGTGTAAAAAGGACGAGTGAAATATAATGCTTAAAAAATATTGGATAAAATGTCCGATTTGTAACGGAAAGACGAGAGTTCAAGTATTTCATAATACTGTATTAAAAGATTTTCCTCTTTTCTGCCCTAAATGCAAATTGACGCATATCATTGATGTAGAAAAATTAGAGATTGTAATCAAAAATACAGAAAAACAAACTTTTATTATTTAGAAGAAAGGATATAAAAATGAAACGTTTACCTAAATATACGCCTGCGGAAGTACGGAATGATCCATACGGATTTACTTACAAAGAAATGTCGGAAGTTATTGGCGAGAATGAAGCAAAAGCCTTATATGAAGAATTATATAAGCAATTACCACGCAAAAAAAATCTATCAATGTTGGTAAAAAATATTTGCAAAAGCAGTGATACTGAAAAGTATGTTTACGAACTGAAAGACAACAAATACATTGAAACGGTTTTTATCAAGCGGCGAGATGGTGGAACTGTTTGCGTGAGCACACAAGTCGGTTGTCCTGTTGGTTGTATTTTTTGTGAGTCCGGGCGAAATGGCTTTGTTCGTAATCTAACATCGTCAGAAATCGTACAACAGATTATATTGTTGCGTCGAAAAGTAAACCGTATCGTTTTTATGGGTATGGGAGAGCCTTTATTCAATTATGACAACTTGATAAAAGCAATCCATATTCTCCGAGATAGATATGGGCTCAACTTTCCAACCGACGGCATTACCATATCAACAGTTGGTCCGGTCGATCAATTAAAAAAATTGCGCGAGGAACATCTTAAAATTCAGTTGACAATATCTTTACACGCAGCAACACAATCTGCAAGAAATCGTATTATTCCTCACATGCGCATATATGCTATTGAAGATGTTGTTAAGCAAGCCTTATCCTATTCTGAAAGGCATAATCGCAAAATTGTCTTTGCGTATTTGCTTTTACCGGGTATAAATGACCGGCCCTCAGATGTAAGACAACTTGCAAAATGGTTTCGGGGCAAAAAAGTTATGATTAACTTGTTACAATACAACCCAACAAGCAATTCAAGAATTAAAGCACCACAGAAACGGGAAATAGTTGCATTCAAACATCAATTAGAGCAAGCAGGACTTGAAGTTACTATGAGAGTTTCTCATGGCAGAGAGATTAACGCGGCTTGTGGACAGTTAGCTAACACATATAATAAATTCAAAAAAAAATGATTAAAAGTGCCAGACGCATAGACGCAGAGCCGATAACGCATTAGGTCAAAAAACCTATGTGTTATCGGCTTTTTTATTTAATATTGCGCAAAAGCCGCTGTTCCCTATTATAGAATGGATTGCGGGTAGTGTATTAAAGTCGCCCTTTTTTAAGGATACGGCGGTATCGGGGAGGTATCGCCGTGTCCATTTTTATTTACTGTAACCCGCCTAATGCTTTGCGGTCAAAAAAAGCTATGCTCCGCAAGCGGGATATTCCGGCTATGAATGTGAACTGTCAATACATTTAGCTACTGCTTACATTTCCTTTGCGCCCGTCCGCGTCTTGCGGACGGGCGCATTTTGCTTTTTTCAACTTTTTTCTGAAAAGCGCACTCAAGAGCCATCTCCCGAACGGGTACGGAGCTAAAGGGGCAGAGAGGACAAGCCCTTAACTCCCGTCCTCTACTCCACGCGGGAAGCAGGTGAACTCTATGGAGCTATCTTCTTCCGACAAGGAAAGAATACAACATCAGTACGACGCATTAGCAAAGAAAACTTTGGTCGGCGAAGCGAAAAGCCACCGCCGCACTCTTGCGAAACGCGCAGCACGCGAAGTTACTTTTTCGGATTTGAGCGAAAGCGAACTCGCGCAGCTTTTCACAACGGACGAATACGAAAGCGATTATTTCCGTTTTCAAGTGTCCGGCTTTGATGTACTCGTCAAAAATGAACTGCTTGCCGAAGCCCTTAACGCTTTGCCCGAAAGGAAACGCGACATTATCCTTTTGTCCTACTTCTTGGATATGAGCGACGCGGAAATTGGCGAACTGCTGAATGTTGTACGCACGACGGTTTTCCGGCACAGGAAATCCGCGCTTGCGAAAATCAAACAGTATTTGGAGGGAAAAGCAGATGATGAATACCGTTAGGAAGTCTGAAAATCTGTTGCCGTTCCCTGTCATTTCCGCAGCGGCAAACGGCGACACAACCGCCATGTGCGCGATCTTGAAGCACTACGAGGGTTACATAGCGAAACTTTGTACCCGCACGCTGAAAGACGACGCGGGCAATACCTATTCCTATGTGGACGAGGAAATGCGTAACAGGCTGCAAGTGCGCCTTATTACCCGCACCCTTGCTTTTCATGTAGGATAATCTTTTAGCCCATGCGGGGAGCGTGTCCCCTTTCCACGCTTCCCGTTATGGGCTATTTGTCGTTCCGCAAAAGCATATCCGCTGTTGATGTGCTTTTGCAGGCCGACAAAGCCTATTGTTCTTTGACAAAGAAAGCGGCCTTTGGTGCGCAGCATAACAGGCAAACGGGTACATTCCGTCTGTACCGAGCCAGTCGGCGGGTACGCCATGACAGCTTTTCCCCATAGGGGAAAAGCCGAGCGAGAACTACCGCGCCGTAAAACAGGTTTAGCAGCTTGTGGGCGACGACATACAAGGCGGCACAATGATACTCCCGCGTTGAACACCCTCAAAGTATTGCGCGGCGCACCCATAAGCATGGGCCGGGGTGAAACTCCCGTGAGGTTGCAGCTAACAACCGCCCGTTTTTGCCTTTTGACGAATATAGTTTATCCATACAGGAAAAGGAGGTTTTTCTAATGGATAAAAAACAGACAATTACAACCGAACGCAAAATAGGGAAAATCACCTATCTTGTTCAAGCGTTGCCGAGTGAAAAGGCAACCGATACAATCCATAAAAAGATTGAGAAACTCATTGTAAAGGATTTGCAGAAAAAGCCCGGAAATCCGGGATTTTTAGCGTCCGAGTAGTGCATTAGGCGGCGGGATATGGTATAATGATAGCAACACATTATACCTGTTTATTCGGCTGTCGGAAAGGAGGACTAATGTTACAGTCGAATAAAATCACCGCCCTTTACTGCCGTTTAAGTCAAGAGGATATGCAAGCCGGAGAAAGCGGAAGCATACAGCACCAAAAAATGATACTTCAACGCTATGCGGACGAACACCATTTTTTGAACACAAAGTTTTTTGTGGACGACGGATTTTCCGGCGTGAGTTTTGAGCGCGAGGGGCTGCAAGCGATGTTGCAGGAAGTGGAAGCCGGACGAGTGGCGACGGTCATTACCAAAGACCTTTCCCGTCTTGGCAGAAACTATCTGAAAACGGGCGAACTCATAGAGATTGTATTTCCCGAAAACGGAGTACGCTATATCGCGATCAACGACGGAGTTGACACAGCGCGGGAGGATAACGAGTTTACCCCCTTGCGGAACTGGTTTAACGAGTTTTACGCCCGCGACACAAGCAAGAAAATCCGCGCAGTTAAACAGGCACAGGCGCAAAAAGGCGAGCGCGTCAACGGGGAATATCCATACGGCTATATCCCAGACCCGAACAACCGCCACCACCTTATACCCGACCCGGAAACCGCGCCGATTGTCAAACAGGTTTTCGCTATGTTTGTTAGCGGCGTGCGTATGTGCGAAATCCAAAAATGGCTTGCGGAAAACAAAGTCTTGACGATTGGAGCGTTGCGCTATCAGCGTACAGGACAGGCGCGGTATCAGCGGGCAATGATCGCCCCCTATACTTGGCCGGACAAAACGCTCTATGACATATTAGCAAGGCAGGAATATTTAGGGCATACCATAACCGCGAAAACTCACAAGGTATCCTACAAGTCGAAAAAGACCCGGAAGAACGAAGAAGAACAACGCTATTTCTTCCCAAACACCCATGAGCCGCTTGTTGACGAGGAAACCTTTGAACTTGCGCAAAAGCGGATTGCTACCCGCCACCGCCCGACAAAAGCAGCGGAGATTGATATTTTTTCCGGCTTGCTGTTTTGCGCTGGTTGCAGACATAAGATGTATTACCAACAGGGCGTAAATATCGAGCCGCGCAAGTTTTCCTATTCTTGCGGCGCATGGCGCAACAGGGCAAGGACAGGCAGCGAGTGTACCTCTCATTATATCCGCAAAAACGTACTTCTTGATTTAGTGCTGGAAGATATGCGGCGGGTTTTGCGGTATGTTAAGGAACACGAACAGGACTTTATCTGTAAAGCTACCGAGTACGGCGAAGGTAACTGTATTTAACGGAAGTCCCGCCGGGTGCAATAGTGCAACCAATGTCATTGCCAGCGCCTTTTTGAAAGGAGCAATGTCAGCTGGAGCAGAAACGGAAAATATATTTTTAGGTGACTATCATATTACCCAATGTCAGGGGTGCTTTGCCTGCTGGTTTAAGACACCCGGAAAGTGTGCCATGCAGGACGATATGGCGCAACTGTTGCAAAAATATAATGAATCAGACATTGTGTGCTTTGCCACCCCGGTATATACATGGAATATGACAGCACTGCTGAAAAACTTTGTAGACCGCCTGGCACCCTTGAAATCTCCCAAAATCAAAGCAGAGAATGGAAATTTTGATTTACAAGACTCCAAAGCAAAAACTCAAAAGTTTGTAATAATTTCAAATTGTGGTTTTCCAGGCGAAAACAATTTTGACGTGCTTCGCGCGGCGGTTGCATGTTGCAATCCTTCTCTTGAAATCTACCGTAATTGCGGCAAATTATTAAAAAGCAAAAAGCCTGAAATTGCTAAAACTGTTGATCGATGGTTGAATGTAGTAGAACAGGCGGGAAAGGAAATGACTATACAAGGAAAAATCTCAGAGATTACAGCGAAAGATTTGAATATGTCTCTCATGTCCATTCCAGATTACATAGCTTATATTCAAATGGGATAATACCCTCTTGATTGATAGATTGATATTTAATTAGATTGTTATTTGATTCTTTGGTATTTCTTTTATTTAGTATTCAATTGTGCGGGATTTTCCGTGTACGGTTTTCCCGTGAACGGATTATCCGTAAGCGAGTTTTCCGTATACGGATTTTCCCTGTGCGGATATTGCCCATACGGAGAAGTCGAAAAACAACTCATTTAGCCTTTGAGCGCCGTTTGTCGGAGTAGGAATACCCGGGATATGGCAAGCCGTCCAAAATCCGCTTATAGCGAAAGAAACCCCCCAAAATCAACCCTTATCCTGACAGTTAGCGATTTGTCAAGTTGCTATTCTCGAAAAGAACATTTTGAAAATGGGGGACTTAAGTCCCTCTTGGTTGCTGCAAAGCACTGAAGCTGGAGGTGGTCAAGGGTGCCGTAGGCAAATTACTTTCTGAGGCAAGCAAGCTTGAAAGCGACTTTCTTTGTGTGCTATAACTGGATTAAATGGGGCGATAAATCCTAATTTGGAGGAGAAAACTATCAATGAACATAGAAAAAATAGAGAAGAACGGTACTATCTGCGCGGTTGTCCGTAGTGATGAGGTTGTGGTTACAGATCCGCAGTCTGCTCTTGACTTGCTAATGACAGCAAAGTACGATGTTGGGACAAAGAATATAGTGATTGATAAACGATTGATAAAAGAGGATTTCTTCATTCTTAGTTCCGGCTTTGCGGGCGAGATTCTCCAGAAGTACGTGAACTATGGCGGACGTATCGCTATTTATGGTGATTATTCACATTACACCAGCAAGCCATTGCACGATTTCATCTATGAGAGCAATAAAGGACATGATGTGTTTTTTGTTGCCACAGAGGATGAAGCGATAAAATGTTTGTGCTGATAAAGGCAAATTTGTCGGGGAGCTGAATAAGACGGGGCATGACCAGTTTTCACCAGGCCATGCCCTGTTGTATATATGTCTCCTTTCCCTCTGCTGATTGTCACTTTGCCAAAAGTGAACCGTCAGCCGGTAGTAATGTAGTAGGCGGTGTAATCCCCCTTATACAGTACATCCCAGTAATTTTTCCTCTCTATCCCTACTGTAAAACCTAAAGCCGTCTGCTCCATCATTCTATTAAATAGGCACAGAAGCAGATGTTTTTTTCAAATCATGCTGCCCATCAAGATTGATAGATTGATATTTAATTAGATTGTTACTTGATTCTTTGGTATTTCTTTATTTAG
The DNA here is from genome assembly GCF_002157465.1 of Butyricicoccus porcorum. Taxonomy (GTDB): domain Bacteria; phylum Bacillota; class Clostridia; order Oscillospirales; family Butyricicoccaceae; genus Butyricicoccus_A; species Butyricicoccus_A porcorum. Next base: position 99,442 of record NZ_NHOC01000001.1, on the reverse strand, counting down.
TATTTATTTGTGCGGGATTTTCCCTGTGTGGTTTTTCCTTGTGTGGATTTGCCACATCTGGATTATCCACGTGTGGATATTCCCTATGTGGAGGGGCGGAGAAATACTTGATTCGCGCTCTGAGCGGCGTTTTCCTATGTGGGAATTCGGAATATGGCAAGCCCTTCAAAAGCCGCTTACAGCGAAAGAAAATGCCCAAAATCGACCTTTATCCTGACAGTAAATCGTTCTGTCTATCCACCCATTTAGGGCAAAGAAAACCGCCTGTCCCACAGACCGATTCACTCGGCCACAGGGACAGACGGTTTGGATTTTCTGATTGCTCACGCACTGATGGTTTTGTGTCATTCTTTATTCAAGGTTGTCATTGAAAAAGTAATCCAGGGAACCTATGACAAGAAAGGTTTACCGGATGATTGGGCTGAGTTCATGGAGTCGGTGTTTGACTTTATGACCTTCTACGGTTGGGGCGAAATTATGAACCCAGCCGTCTATGGAAAAGTGCGGCGGTGTGGCAACGACATTATCTATTGTAGCGTAACCTTTGACGAAGGATATAAGAGCTATTATTACATAGCCGATGACGACTCAATCGAGGTTGGTGATTATGTGATTGTTCCTGCTGGTAAAGACAACCATGAAGCTACTGTTGAAGTGGTGAAGAAAGAATATTTTGCAGCGGACGAAGTGCCGCTGCCGATGGAAAAGACAAAGCATATTATCCGGAAATGTACGAAAGATGATTTTGATTTACCTAAAGAATAATGAAAATTTGAATTTATTGCTCTACTTAAGAGAGAATTTGGGCTATGGAGCCAGATTCTACTTTCGAGGGGTGTGATTTCTTCCCTACAAAGGGTACTATCACATCAAACGAAGGAGGTAATCACATGGATCTAATTAAAATTGGAAAGTATATAGCCGGCAAAAGAAAAGAACTGGGTATGACACAAAAGCAGCTCGCTGAGAAATTGGGCATGAGCGATAAGTCAGTTTCTAAGTGGGAACGAGGAGTTTCACATAATTAAAGATACCACACCAATCCCATGCTGACTTTTGCTCAACCGATACAGCCGGAGGGCTGGATAACAAGAAAAGGCGGTATGCGCCCCGTGGAGGGGTAGCGTACCGCCTTTTCTTGTGGGGGTTTCCAAAGGGGGCAAAGCCCCCATTTGGCACACGACTTTGCGAAGCAAAGTGTAGTGTGTTATACCTGCTGGCGTGGCTGACGGGGGAAACGGGGTGCGGTGCTTTTTGCGCCCCGTTTGCTCCGGCAGGAAAACAGGCTGAATTTTTGTGAATGGGAATGAACAAAAAATCGGGCTGGTTTCAGAGAACGGCGGCAGGTATATGAAAGCCCCGTCCCTCGTCCTACGCTCCGACTTGTGGACAAAATGTCCCGAAGCTGTGGCCACACTCCCGGAAAAGTAGCAGGACAGCGGGCAACCGTCAAGGCTGAAATGAACGGTTTTATACCCGGCCTTGACCGCCGCCCTCCGTCCCGCTGAACGGGCAGACAAGGCGGCCAATCCCTCAAAGTGCTTGGCCGCACTTTTTTTAATTTGGGAGCGTTCTCCCTTGCAAAATTGAAATGGGCGGGAAGCCATTTTGTGGCTTTCCCGCCTTGATTACCCATTAGCAAAGACGGGCGAGACTGTCAACGGCGGCGCTGAAAGCGCCGTTCATCTTGACCGTTGACTGGCTCGCCTGGCTTTGCTACTGCCCGTAAGAGATGGAAAAACAAGATGGAAAACAAGGTTAAAAATGGTTGACAAGTCTATCGGATGTGTGTTATACTGTGCGACAGTTTGAGATTGGAAGGAGGCTTACGTGTGTTAATTTGTGTACGCTAATAAGCAATAAAAAGTAGAAGTACCTTTCCACATGATGGTGGGCTTTTTTTGCGTGCGTATGCAAAGGAACACGTAGGTTTGACACGAGCAGTCTTTGAACTGTATCGTGGTGTTTTTTCGTGCTTTGTTGTTATGCAGGCGTCTGCCCTCTCTGTGGGACAACGCCTGCTTTTTATTGCAGAAACAAAGGAACAATGCAATAAAAAAGGAGGTTCGCATTATGACCCAAAACAACAATTCATGGAGAAAAACTTATTTTACACTTCTTGCCGGACAAGCAATATCCTTTATTAGCAGCGGTATTTTGCAAATGGCCATTATCTTTTATTTGGTTGCGAAAACTAATTCTGCAATCATATTGACGGCGGCAACACTGATTGGATTTTTGCCGCAAGCCTGTTTAGGCCCGTTTGCAGGTGCTTTTGTTGACCGGCACAGCCGTAAAAGCGTAATGATTGGTGCGGATTTGATAATTGCCGCCGCTGGCGGTATTCTGGCGCTGGTGGCGTTTTACATGGAATTGCCCGTATGGTCTATTATGGTTGTCCTGTTAATCCGAAGTGCGGGAACTGCTTTTCATTCTCCAGCATTCAGCGCAGCAACACCTATGATTGTGCCAAAAGAGGAACTTACAAAATGCGCTGGTTACACGCAGACCATGCAAGCAGTAAGTGCGATTATCAGTCCAGCTGCCGCAGCGTTTTTATATGCTGTTTGGCCTCTTAATGCAATTATATTGTTAGATATTGTGGGTGCAATCCTTGCCTGTGTGACTGTTGCGATTTCGTCCATACCAACGCCTGAACTATGTCCAGAAACGAAAAGACAACAGTTTTTACAGGATATGAAAGAGGGGTATGTGGTATTAAAGCAAAACAGGGGCCTCTTTGCTCTGCTCTGGATTGGTGTAATTTATATGTTCTTTTATATGCCAATCAGTACGCTTTTTCCTCTCATCTGTATGTCATACTTCAAAGGAACACCGGCCCATGCCTCTGCCGCTGAAATTGCTTTTGCGGTTGGTATGCTGCTTGGCGGAGTCATTCTGAGCATTTGGGGCGGTTTTAAGAAACGGCGGTACACCATCGGTCTTTCCGTTCTCCTGATGGGCGTTAGCATTATGCTCTCCGGGCTTTTGCCGCCAGACGCATTTCTTGTCTTTGTTGTGTGCTGTACTGTTATGGGAATTTCCGCTCCATTTTACGGTGTGCAAAATGCGATTTTTCAAGAAACGGTCAAACCAGAATATCTGGGGAGAGTTTTTTCTCTACTGACAAGCGCCGTTTCCCTCGCCATGCCGTTTGGCCTTGTCATTTCCGGGCCTCTGGCGGAGCGGCTGGGAGTTGAGAAATGGTTTGTCATTTGCGGAATTGGCATTATCATCGTTGCGCTTGCCGTATTTTTACTACCCGGTTTGAGAGAGATTGACAATACGCAATAATCAACTGCACCTTTTTCTATTACTAAACAAAATGCCTGGATGGTGGTTCTGAAAAACCAGAACCGCCGTTCAGGCATTTTTTATCTTCGTCCTCTCTGCGGTTTTGGATTCTTCAGCAAGTCGGATTTTTCCGCAATCTTTTTCAGCCACTTCCGTTCTTCTACTGACAGCTTCCTAAAATTCAGCTTGAGCCGTTTGCAGATAAACGCCAAGTACGCTTGTTCCGTGTCGCTGTCCTGGCTGACGATTTCACCAGCAGTTTCCAGCATTTCTTTTAGCGGGTTATCCTCTGGGACGCTGAAAAAATCGTCCTTGTGTGTTTCCCGCAGAGCAAGGGCAATCCCGTTTATGTCCCGTTGTATCACATAGCGGCAAAACTCGTCCTCATCAATATGGGCGGTGATAAGCTGTCTTAACTGCGTATCACTCATGCCAGGATTATGCTTTTTTATAACAGTTGCGCTCATCGTGTCCACTATCGACCTTACGCAGATTACCGCCGATGATATCAGCCTGAATGAAGATACATACGAGCTCACAATTCGTATTCCACATGCTGTACTCTATAAGACAATATTTGATCCGTCAAAAACAGAGATAGGCGACGCCCAAAACGGGTGGCTCGCTTTCGGAAGCATCAAGTTGGATGCAGAACAGCAAAAGGAGTTTGAAGTCACAGCTGAGCAGGAATTGAAGACAAGGCTCAGCGAAAAGGAATGCTTGGAAGAGGCAGACAGATTCGCCAAGCTCTCTGCATACGAAACATATCAGCCGATCGTAAAGACAATCTCACCGGCTTATAAAGTTATTATTGAATTCCAATAAAGACATTTCACACGGAAAGGTCAGTACGCATCGGGAGCGGACGCGACTGACCTTTTCATATGCTGCAAGCTGTCTTATTCAATTCCTTTGCGCGGTGAGAGATTTGCACATCAGAATTTGAACGGGAAGGCCCTGCCCCTTGCCACATTGCGGAAACAGGAAAATTATGTTATACTGGTTACAACATAGAACAGATCAAAACCCGGACTCACCGGAAGGAGGCGAGCCTGTATGAAACGGAAATATGCATGGTGTGCCCTGCTGTTGGGGGCACTGCTGCTCACTGGCTGCTCGAATGCGAAGACAGTGTATGAAACAGACAATCTGCGGGCAGTGCGCAGCACAGACGGCGGTGTGACAACGCTGGATGTCTACTGCACGTTTGCGGGCGCGGAGCTGAGCGAAGCGGCGCGCGGCAATCTGAAGGAACTTCCCGTTGTCACAGAAGAAGAAGTCACCCTGTCTGACGGGCAGACCTATGGCGTACAGACGATGGAACAGGAGAGCAGCTGGCATACCGGGCTGTTCCAGTCCTGGGAGCAACTGGAAGAACTGCTCGGCCTGTCCCTGGTACAGAGCACCGCCGTACAGTATCCGGCGGACGGGAATCACTTTTATGTACAGTACAGCGAAAACGAAGGCTCGGTCGCAATTACCTGCGCACAGACGGAACAGGATGCCATGACCATATCGCCGGACATCTTTTTCTATCTGGATACGCAGGGCAAGCAATATATCACCGGCGGCATGGAGGTCAGCAAACAGGTCGCCCACGAGACTTATGCGCCCATCGAAGGCAAACAGGTGGAAATTTTTGCGGATGACAGCACACAGGCGGCAAAGATTCTTGTACAGGAAAACAATATCCTGTATGTCTGGAACCTGACCTGCGGCATGCAGGAGGCAAAGCAGTTTGCAGATACGCTTGCATGGCCGGTACCCGAAGCGACACGAAACATCACAAGGGGATAAAAATCGCGGCATTTCCTCGAAATCCGCTCGATTGGGATTGGACTTTCCCCATCTTCTTGGTATAATAAAGATAGAAAGGAAGTATCCGAAACGATGCAGAGCACCTGCGTTGCGGACAGGCCTTGTCAGAGCAACAGGCGGGCGTCGCAGCATGTGGTTCAGATACATTTGGAAGAGTGGGAGGGGTCTGGTATAAAGGATAGAAAATGGCATCTGAAGGAAGCCATCGCGTTTTACCAAAGTCAGGGGGCGCCGCACGATCAGCAGGCTCTTCAGGAGCTTTTGACGGAGGTGCAGAAGGAAAAAGGCGGCGTGATTCCAAAAAAGCATTGGGAAAAATCGCCGATGCCTATGATGTAAAGAAATCCTATCTGCGCGTTGTCATCCGGCAGTCGCCTGAACTGCATCTGGAGGATTGACTGCTTAAAAAATCAGTGAGGGGACAGCGTTTTCCGCTGTCCCCCTTTTTTGCACGGTTCGGATTTTGTTTTCTGTGTCACAGCATCTCAATAAACGCCGCCATGCGGGTGTTCAACTGTTCGATATCCGCCTGCGAATAGTCGGTCTCAACAGCTGTGTACGGGATGCCCTTTTGTTCCTTTACCAGCTTGCGCACCATGCCGGTCTCGACGTTGTAGGTATGACAGGCCTGTAGAACGAGGTCAACCACACCGTCAACCTGGAAATCGTCAATCAGACGGTCAAGCAAAGCCATCCGGTTTTTGTTGGGCGACATGCAGGAGCAGCCGATGTTCAGGTATTTTTCTGCCAATGCACCGTATACATCCGGATTGGTCTCATCGACCGGGTCGAGCGGCTTCATACCGGTACAGTTCTCAAAGCAGACGACGACACCGCCATTTGCTTCAATGGCACGGACAACCTTGAGCGCTGCGCCGCCGGATGGCGAGCCGGTCAGCAGAATACGCTTTTTGTCACCGACGTTGCTGCCCGATGCATATTCCTGTTCAATTTTCGCCGTAATGTCGTCAATTTCTTCTGCCAGTCCCTCTGTGCTGACGCGGAAGCCGATGTTGTACACAGTGTTGATAATATCCAGTCCGCTGACCGGTGCGGGATTGTGTGCCATCGTATATTGCAGACGCACCAGTGCCGCGTTGATTTCATTGCGGATATGAATCTGTTCGCACACAGCATCGTCCGGGATGGCGGTTTCAAAGGTTTCCTCCAGCAGATTTTTGAAATCAATCAGTTCCTGACGGTACATCTGCATGCCTGCTTCGGTCTGGCTGTTCGGGAGCTGGACGACATGCACCGGCTTAAATTCCGACATCATTTCATACATTTTCTTTTTGCCGTCACAGGTGGTCTCACCGACCACGAGATCGGAGAAATAGAAGAATGGACATTTGTCCGTCTTGGCGAAGCCATAGCTCGACTTAATCAGCGGACACAGGTTGCGCGGCAAATCCTTTTCTGCCTCCGGGATGGTTTCATCGGATACGGAGCACAGTCCGACCACTGCAGCACCCATCGCGTTGGGGATTTCGCGCGGCAGGTAGGTGCAGTAGATGCCGATAACCGGTACGCCTGCATCCTTCAGCTCTTTGATTTTCAGGAATGAATTTTTTCGGGTTTCTGCAAATTTCTCAAAGATTTCCGGCAGCTCTTTTTTTAATTCCATGGGGGTTATCTCCTTCTCTGGTATTTTTGCCAACCCAGTACGGCGGCGCCGACGGCGCCGGTAAACTGTGCGAGCGGGTGCGTGGTGATGTCTGCGGGCTTCAGGTATTCGCCCAGAACTGTGCGCATGATGTCTGACTGAGCCAGCCCTCCCGAGAAAAATACCGACGCATGCGCGGCGGCGAGCCTCTGCGCAAAGATTGCTGTACGGCGGCAGATGGAATGCACACAGCCGAGGACAATATCACCGGGCGCGGTTTCCCGCGCCATAAGGCCGACAATTTCGCTCTCCGCAAATACTGTACACATACTGTTGATGGCGACCGGCGTGCAGCCGTGTACAAACGCATCCAGATGGTCGATATCACTGCCGACACGCGCCATGGTCATCTGCATAAACCGCCCGGTTCCGGCGGCACATTTGTCGTTCATCAGGAAATCAGTCACACAGCCATCGCGGTCAAGCGTGATCACCTTGCAATCCTGCCCGCCGATGTCAATGACGGTGCCACAGCCCGGTGCGAGAAATGCGGCACCTGCGCCGTGGCAGGTGATCTCCGTAATTTTGTAATCCGCTTCGCGCAGCAGGTTCCTGCCGTAGCCGGTCGTGGTGACAACGGCGGCTTTTTCCCCGCACAGCTCTGTATACATCTCGCGCAGTGCGGCAGCCGGATTCATGGAAGTCGGGCGCATGGTGCAGGCAGTAATCTCTGTGCCATCGAACAGGACACCCTTGGTTGCCGTTGAACCGGAATCAATTCCAAGGCTGAGCATAGCATCCTCCATTTTCGTTATATTTTTGAAAGAATAACGATTGCTTGAAAAAAGCCGCATGTTTGCGGATTGATGCAGCTCTTGGTGGAAAAATATGCTGAATTGGTATAAAACTCCACAATAGTATCGTTATTTTTTATTATTATAGCATATCTCATACCTCTTGTAAATACAAAACGCCAAAAAGGGCGCCTACACCGTCGTCCTGCCATCCCCGTTATCGCATTCCGACGGCGCAGTGCGCCCCAAAGACCCCGTGCCCACCCTGCCTGCTGACGCTCCCCCGTCCGGCAGGCCATCCATACCTGTCAACGCTCGTGCGCAGTGTGCAGTCAGGAAACAAAACCGCGCCGGTTTCGCATCTTGCTGGATCATGGCTACAGTATATCACAGCGGCGCATGCACAAGGTCGCTTTGCGGGCGACATCGGCAGAATGGGGCGTTTTCCGCGCGCAGAAAAAGCTCCCTCGGCCGGGGCGAAGGGAGCAGGCGCGTCTGTTATTCAGGCAAATACGTGGTCAAATCCTGGTCAGGCGCCCAGCAGCTTCTGGTCAAATGCGAACAGCGCTTCATTGATTGCATAGATGTCGTAGATACCCTCTTCGATGAAATATTCAATAATCACATCGAATTTGCTGCTGTGTGACAGTGCATAGCCTGCCTTGCCAAGCAGGTCGCGTGTCTCATCCAGATCGAGCCGCAGTGCAATGGCGAGCGCAAGCGCAGTCGGCTTGCTCGGATTGTAGCCGTTGTCCTTGCGGATTTTGGAAAACAGCTTGCGGTCAATGTTTGCGCGCTTATAGGTTTCGACATCCGTCATGCCTTTTTCATCAATCAGCCGCAGCAGCATGCGTGAAAATGATTCGTCCAGATTGTAGACAACATCCTCCAGCGACCGCGTGGCGGGAATCGAGCGGAAGGAACAGTTGGACATCAGGGTGTTTTCCTGTGTTTCACTGGTGTCGGGCGGCATCCGGAAATCCGGTACCCACATGTCTGCCTGCTCACGCAGCCGGTTCCGATCGGAGCGAAATTCGGCTCGTCCCCGGCGGGGAACTCTCCGCGTGCCGATATAGTGGTCATCGAGGTACGACTGGACACGTGTAAACTGCTTTTCGCTGCGAAGCGCCGCGCCGGAATCATGGACGACGAGATAAATGTCCATGTCGTGCGTCAACAGGAAGCTGCTGATCGCCAAAACAGCGACATGCATCGTCTCCGCAGGCGGATAGCCGTGTGCACCGGTGGAAATCAGTGGGGACGCCAACGAGCGGCAGTCGCACTGCTGTGCGCGGATGAGCGCATTGTGGTAGCAGCGTTCCAGCAGCTGTGATTCTCCCGGCCTGCCGCCATGCCAGACCGGCGCGGCAGTGTGGATGACATAGTCCGCCGGAAGCGCAAAGCCCGGTGTCATTACGACATCGCCTGTGTCACAGTGCCCGATGGCGCGGCAGGCCTGCTGCATGCGGTCAAAGCCTGCCGCCGCAAAAATCGCGCCGGAGACGCCGTCGCCCGGCGTAAGGCTGCTGTTCGATGGGCACACAACCGCATCGACCGGCATGGCTGTAATATCATTTCTGACGATGGAAAGCGGCATCGTTTCATCCTCCCGCAAAATGGCATAATAACAACAGGATACACCTGTATTTTACAGGAAAACAGCAGGTGTGTCCATGGACAAAACAGACACAGAGAGAAAACTCCCCTGACCGCATGCGGTCAGAGGAGCCGGTTCTATGCGAGGGAACGACGGCAGATCAGCCCTCGTATTCGTCCTCGTTTTCCCAGTTGTGCCAGACATGCTGGACATCATCGTTGTCTTCCAGTGCATCGAGCAGCTTGCGCATGCTCGCCATGTCGTCCGGATTTTCCAGCGTGATGCTGTTGGACGGAACCATCTGGATTTCCGCCTGTGCAAATTCCATACCGGCGGCCTCCAATGCCTCGCGGACAGCGGAGAAGTCCTCCGGGGAGGTGTAAATCTGGAAGCAGTCTTCGTCTGCCTGGAAGTCATCCGCACCTGCGTCCAGTGCGGTCATCATGGTTTCATCCTCGTCGAGGTCGCCGCGCTCGATGATGAGCACGCCCTTCTGTTCAAACTGCCAGGAGACACAGCCGGCATTGCCGAGGCCTGCGCCGAACTTGTCAAAATAGTGGCGGACGTCTGCAACGGTGCGGTTGCGGTTGTCGGTCAGGGTCTCGCAGATGACAGCGATGCCGCCGACGCCGTAGCCCTCGTAGGTATTGGCTTCGTAGTTTACGTTGCTGGTGTTGCCGCGGTCAAGCATGCGCTTGATGTTGTCGTTCGGGACGTTGTTTGCCTTTGCTTCTGCGATGCAGTCGCGCAGCTTTGCGTTGTTATCCGGATTGGCGGAACCGCCTTCTTTGATGGCGACAGCCATTTTACGGCCGATTTTGGTGAAAATAGCCGCCTTTTTGGCATCATTTGCGCCTTTTCTCTTGGCGATATTGTTCCATTTTGAATGTCCAGACATTGGGTCGTACCTCCATATGATATCAGATCATTAAATTTTTTATTAAAAAAACAGGGTTTCAACATCTAATTATATCAAACCTGCGGATGGTTTGCAACAGCGGATTTTCTGCACGGGCGCGGTATAAAATGCGCATGCCGGGTTCATACTAAGCTGCGAAAAGAGGTGATTGTAATGTCCCGCAACCAGAACAGAAACCAGAACCAGAACAGAAACCAGAATCAGAACCAGAATCAGCAGCAGAACAATCAGAAGCAGGATCAGAACCAGAACAGAAATCAGCAGAACAGCCGCAACCGGAACAACAGCTCCGAGGGTTAAGCGGACAGCGAACGGGGAATGCCGTCCGGCAGGACAGCATTCCCCGATTTTATTTCTGCTGTGCCCACTGCTGTGCGGCAGGGAGAATGACCTCGAACAGCTCGTTGAGCCGGTCATACTGCCCGCGCAGATACAGCCAGCCGAACAGCGATTCGACTGCGGTGGCGAGTGCATATTCCGTCGGAGAGGATGATTTGGGAACCGATTTCGGCTTGGCATTGCGCCCGTGGCGGAATACCGCCTGTTCCTCCTCTGTCAGCATCGGCTGGATGACATGTGCGCCTGCTGCCTGCGCGCCCGCACAGACCAGTCGGATGGTTTCCCGGTGCAGGTTTCGGCTCGTGACCAGACCGGAGGCGATCAGCCAGCCGCGCGTCATCAGCTCATAGACACTGTCGCCCATGTGCGCGAGCGCAAGCGCGCTGCATTGCCGCAGTGCGTGCTCATCCATCATCGGATGCAAAAAATCAGTCATAGATCTGTCTGCCTTTCATCCGGCGCGGCGGCCGGAAAGTTTTTCTGTTTTTCACAAAAAAAGAATTCCCTTCGGGTGAAAAACAGGGTATAATATCTATGTACTATTATAACGTATTTGCCGCGGCTTTCCAATATGCAGAACTGCCGAGACACATGCGTTTTTCAGGAAGGAAGATTGGTAGAATGTCTATCATACATATTACAGAGGAAACCTTTGACAAGGAGGTTCTGGAGTCGCCCGTGCCGGTGCTCATTGATTTCTGGGCGGACTGGTGCGGCCCGTGCCGTATGCTTGCGCCGACCATCGACGAGCTGGAGCAGCAGTACCGCGGCAAACTCCATGTTGGCAAAATCGACATTGATCAGCAGCCCAAGCTCGCGCTTGTGCATAAGGTCATGTCCATCCCTACCGTCAGCATTTATGCGCACGGCAAGGAGGTCAAGAGGCTGATCGGTCTGCGTGACAAGCCGGAGCTGGATGCAGTCATTCAGGAAGTGCTTGCAGCGAAATAAAAGAACAAAAGAATGTCCCCGCGGTGCGGTTTGGAAGAGCCGTTCTGCGGGGCATTTTTTGCCGGGAAAGGAGATCAGATGAAACGATATGCAAAAACCATAGGGGCGTTGCTGCTGTCCCTGCTCTTACTGCTGTGCGGCTGTACAGTCCGTGTGGAGATGGCGGACACCGGTTCTGCCGCCAGCGGGCAGACCGTCGAGGTGGACGGCGCGGAGGCTGAGGGCACGGCGCCAGAGGAATCCCCGCTGGACGAGGACGGGACATATACCTCCAAAGAGGAGGTCGCCGCGTACCTCAATACATACGGCCATCTGCCGGGCAATTTCATCACCAAGAAGGAGGCACAGGCGCTCGGCTGGGACAGCAAAGAGGGCAATCTCGGTGCCGTTGCGCCCGGCAAGAGCATCGGCGGCGACTATTTTGGCAACTATGAGGGCAGGCTTCCCGAAGCGGACGGGCGTGAATACCACGAATGCGACATCGACAGCACCGGGAGCTACCGCGGCGCCAAACGTCTGGTGTATTCCAATGATGGCCTGATTTACTACACCGAAGACCATTATGAGACCTTTGAGCTGATGTATGGGGAGGAATCGCCGTGACTGTCGTGCTGGATGCCCGCCGCATGGGGCGGGACGGAGTGTATGCCTATCTGAAGGACATGCTGGAGCTGCCGGACTACTGCGGCAGCAATCTCGATGCACTGTATGACTGCCTGACCGCCCTGCCGGAGACAGAGCTGCTGCTGACGCATGTGCCGGAGGCTGCGGATGGCTTTGAACGCGTCTGCCGCGTGCTGTGTGCAGCGGGACGCGAAAACCCTGCGCTGAAGATTACGATACAAGAAGCATAAATGCATACAGACAGACGCCTGCGATGGGATGAAATCGCAGGCGTTTTTGCTTTCTGGTATCAAATTTCGGCGTTAAGCGCATGGAAAAACGGCGGATTCGGGAGAAATTCGGCACTATTTCAAAAAATCCGCTTACATGAGGCGATAAAAAGGTGTTACAATAAATATAACGGAAGGATGTACAATGAGGCAAATATACGCATTTGCCGGACAGAACGGAAATCCGGCGGAGGAGGAATTCAGATATGTATCAGGCGGGAGATTTGATTATGTACGGGAGCACAGGTGTGTGCCGTGTGGAGAGCGTCGGAAAGCTCGACGGCAATCCCAGGGACAACACACAGTATTATAAGCTCGCCCCGGTTTTTGATACGGAGACCATTTATACACCCATTGATACCAAGGCGTTCATGCGCCCGGTCATGACCAGAGAACAGGCAGAGGAGCTGATTGCACGCATTCCGGATATCCCGGAGGACGTATGCGGCGGCTGTGACATCAAGATGCTGAGTGAGCGCTATCGTGCCTGCCTGAATACGCATGAAAACGACGACCTGATTCGATTGATTAAAAGCGTCTACCTGAAAAATGAGCGCTCCATCAAGGCGGGGCGCCATATGGGACAGATCGACCAGCAGTATATGAAGCGTGCGGAAAAGCTGCTGTATGGCGAGCTGGCTGTGGCACTGGACATGGAATTTGACCAGATTCAGCCCTATATCAAAAAGCGCATGGGGCATGCGAAAAAGAAAACCGCTGAGTCGTAACGCATCCACTCGCTGCCTGTGGTATACTGGGGCAGAGGTGGACTCCTATGAAAGCATTTTTTATCTGACCTGGATGCTGGATACGGACGGACATCCGCAACCATCCATTACAACAGTTAGACCTATAGAAAAAACCTCCCGCGGGCGTTTCATCCTGCGGGAGGTTTCGCTGTTTTCAGATTGTTTTTTTACAGCCTCAGCATGCGCGCCAGTTTGGACAGCGGCTGCGGCCGGAGGGAAAATTTGGCCTGCAAAGCGAGGGCAAGCGTGTTGAAATCGTCCGTACTGCCGTCCTTGAGCTCCAGCTCCATCTCACAGATCGGGCTGATACGGCCACGGTGTGTGATCTTGCCGGTGTCAAACGCCAGCTCACAGGTGCAGCCCTGATAGGCGAGCTGATAGGTGCGGCGCGTAAAAATCGTGCGTCCCAGCTCCATCAGGTCAGACTTGAGAATTTCATCGCAGAACTCCTGCGGTGCACCGACCGAGGGCAGGTTGAGCATGCCGCTGCGGACATCCGGCGCATAGCATTCGTATTCTTCACGTGCCTTGAATGCGCCGTCAAAGTCCTCCTGTGGGGCGAGCTTGAGACAGACGACACACTCGCCGTCCTCGCGGCGCAGGCGCAGACCGCCGCGTACCTTCGCAAGCTGTCCGTCAAAGGTGTCGTAATAGATGGCTTCCATTTCGGTTGTACCGCTGGACTGTACCAGCGGCTGGACTGCATCACTCTCCGCAATGCGGTCGAAGTCGGCAGGGTTAGCAATCTGCCATTTGAATTCGCGTTCCATGACAAGGCTCCTTTCTGTGTGCAGGAATGCGCGTCAGCGAATTTGTCCTTCTCCATAGATGATATATTTGCTGGAGGTCAGCTCCTTCAAACCCATCGGGCCGCGTGCATGCAGCTTCTGGGTGGAAATACCGATTTCTGCGCCGAAGCCGAATTCTCCGCCGTCGGTAAACCGGGTGGAGGCGTTGACATAGACCGCCGCCGCATCGACGCGGTCGAGGAATTTCTGTGCCGCAAAATAGTCGTGCGTCACAATGCTCTCGGAATGACCGGTGTTGTAGTGGTTGATGTGGTCGATGGCTTCCTCGACCGAATCGACAATTTTGCAGGAAATCTCATAGTCGAGATATTCCGTGCCATAATCTTCGTCGGTTGCGGGGACAATGCCGGGCAGGATGGCACAGGTATCCGGACAGCCGTGCCAGACGACATGGTGTGCGTCCAGGCGCTGCTTTGCCAGCGGCAGGAAGGCGTCTGCGATATCGCGGTGCACAAGCAGGCTTTCTGCCGCATTGCAGACAGAAACGCGCTGACATTTGGCATTCTCCAAAATATTCGCCGCCATGTCGAGGTCGGCGCTGGCATCGACATAGATATGGCAGTTGCCGACGCCGGTTTCGATGACCGGGACAGTGGCGTTGTGCACGACTGCCTGAATCAGGCGCGCACCGCCGCGCGGGATGAGCACATCGATCAGGCCGTTTGCCTGCATCATGACGTTGGCGCCCTCGTGTGTCGTATCTTCGACGAGATTCAGGATATCCGGCGACAGGCCGCAGGAGGCGACTGCGTCGCGCATGATGTTCATCAGGCACTGGTTGGAACGGAAGGCTTCTTTTCCGCCGCGCAGTACGCAGGCGGAGCCGGCCTTGAAGCACAGCGCCGCCGCATCGACCGTGACATTCGGGCGCGATTCATAGATGATGCCGATGACGCCCATCGGCACGCGCTTTTTGCCGATTTTCAGACCGCCGGGCGTGACCTTCATTTCGGTCACCTCGCCCACCGGGTCAGGCAGTGCAGCAACCTGGCGGCAGCCCTCTGCGACGCCGTCAATGCGGTCATCGCCCAGCGTGAGACGGTCAATCAGGCCTTCGTTCAGGCCGTTTTTGCGTCCGGCTTCGATATCCAGCGCATTGGCGGCCTTGATGTCCGCACGGTGCGCCTGCAATGCGTCCGCAATGGTGAGCAGAACGCGGTTTTTTTCTTTGGTTCCAAGCGCGCCGATCTCATGCTTGACAGCAGCGGCACGGCGGCAGGTATCGAGTACAGAGGTCATGGTACCATCCTTTCTCAGTCCTTGTCAGGGGCTTCGGGCGGCAGGAACAGTGTTCCGGCGAGCCGTCCCTGGGTGATTTCGTACAGTGTTTCCGGCTTTGCACCGTTGATGACGAACATCGGAATGCCGCGCTCCATGCACAGCTCAGCGGCGCCCAGCTTGGTCGCCATGCCGCCGGTGCCGTTTTCCGTTCCGGCGCCGCCCGCGATGCCGCGCAGGTCATCGGTGATTTTGTGGACAACCGGGATGAGGCGTGCCTCTGGATTTTCACGCGGGTTATCGTCGAACAGACCGTCCATATCGGTCAGGATGACCAGCAGATCGGCGTGCGATACGCGCGCGACGACGGCGGCAAGGCGGTCGTTGTCGCCAAATTCGATTTCTTCGACGGCGACGGTGTCGTTTTCATTGACAATCGGCAGTGCGCCGGTTTCAAGCAGCGCGTCAAATGTATTGTGCACGTTGAGGCGGCGGCGTTCGTCTTCTGTATCGTCGGTGGTGAGCAGAATCTGGGCGGTAGAGATGCCGTATTCTGCAAAGATTTTATCGTACACATGCATCAGCTCGCACTGGCCGACCGCAGCGGCAGCCTGCTTCATGCGCAACGTGGTGGGGCGCTCCGGCAGGCGGAGCTTGGATGCGCCGACGCCGATGGCACCGGACGAAACGAGCATCATATCGTAACCGCGGTTGTGCAGGTCAGCAATGCAGCGGACGAGGCGTTCAATGCCGCGGATATTCAGCTTTCCGGTCGGATAGGTGAGCGTCGAGGTGCCGACTTTGACCACGATGCGGCGCACCTGGCTCAGATTCATCATAATATATGGGTCTCCTTTTTGCGCCGCGGCTGCGGCGAAGCGTTTGTTTGTGTTTTTCATTTTAGCATGAAAAAGCGCCGGATACAATTTCTTTTCTGTTTGTTTTTCTGTGCAGGATGCACACAGCGGCGGCGCGGCACGCAATTGTTACGCATTCCGTGCAAAAAAAGCACAGTTTCTGCAACAAACTGTTAACAAAATAGCGGGGACTGTGATATAATACCCGTGTATGAAGAAATCCGCCCGCGGCAGCGGCTGTGAGAGCGGACAACTGGAGGCAGGGATTCATGAAAAACAGAGTCGAAGTCGTCATTGCAGGCAACCGGTTCACGATGACCGGTGAGCAGGATGAGGAATATATGACTAAGATTGCCGCGCTGGTCGACAACCGCGTGTGCAAGATTCGGGAGAACGGTGCGAACATGATGCAGGCGCTCATGCTGGCAGCCTGTGACATGGCGGACAACTATGTACAGGCCGTGCAGGGCGCGGAAAACCTGCGCACGCAGATTTCCGGTTATCTGACGGAAAACAAAAGCCTGACACAGGAGCTGGCGGATGCGCACGAGGAAATCAGCAGCCTTGAGAAGAGCGCGGCGGAGCGCGCAGAAGAAATGGCATCGGTCAACCAGTTCAAGGACCGCATTGCCGAACTGGAAGCGCAGGTCGAAGCGGCGGAAAAGAACAAGGTGCGCATTGCCGAGCTGGAGGATAAGCTGGGCGAGACACAGAAGCGCATGCAGGCCGCACTGGGTGAGGCGGAAGCGCGCACCCGCCGCGTCAACGAGCTGGAGCAGCAGCTGAATGACGCGGACACGCGCCATCAGACCGACCTCGAGCAGGCGGAGCGCATCGAGCGCGAGCTGCGTGAGGTGCGTGAAAAGGCGGCGGAATGCGACAAGATGCAGCGCCGCATTGAGGAGCTGGAGAAGGAACTGGCGTCTACGGAGCGCCAGCTCAATGACCTGCGCTCCCGCCTGTCGCGCTTGCTCAAGTGACGCAGCAGACCCATTTGCCGGAGCTGCTTGCCCCGGCGGGCTCCATGGACGCGGTGCGCGCCGCCGTACAGAACGGCGCAACGGCAGTCTATCTGGGCTTTGGAACTTTTAACGCGCGGCGCGGTGCGAAAAATTTTACCGCGGACGAGATGCGGCAGGCGCTGTCGTACTGCCGCCTGCACGGCGTCAAGACCAATGTCACGGTCAATACGCTGATTTCCGACCGTGAAATCCCTGCGCTGCTGCGCGATGTCCGCCTGCTGCTGGAGGCGGGCGCAGATGCGCTGATTGTACAGGACCTGGGTGCGGCGCGCTGCATCTGGGAACATTTCCCTGACGCAGTGCTGCACGCTTCGACGCAGCTGACCGTGCATTCGCTCGCGGGCGCACGGGCGGCGAAGGCGCTGGGCTTTTCGCGCGTAGTGCTGTCGCGCGAGCTTCCGCTGGAGGAAATCCGGTATATCACGGCGCATGCCGGTGTGGAAACCGAGGTGTTTGTGCACGGCGCGCTGTGCATGTGCTATTCCGGGCAGTGCGAGTTGTCCGCCGTCATCGGACGGCGCAGCGGCAATCGCGGCATGTGTGCCCAGCCGTGCCGTCTGCCTTATGGCGGCAAAAACCGCTATCCGATGAGCCTGAAGGATTTGTGCCTGCTGCCGCGCCTGCGCGCGCTGTGCGAAGCAGGTGTGTCCTCGCTCAAAATCGAGGGACGCATGAAGCGCCCGGAATATGTCGCCATTGTCACAAAAATTTATGCGGCGGTGCTGAATGAAGGCCGTGCCCCGACACGGGACGAGCTGGACACACTGGAAAAGGTGTTTTCCCGCGACGGCTTCACACAGGGCTATCTGGATGACCATATCGGTCCGTCGATGTTCGGTATGCGCGCGCCGACACCGGAAAAGGGGCTTGCGCCGCTGTATGATGCGGCGGCGCGCACCTTTGCAGAAGGGCAGGAGCGTCCCTGTGCCGCAGTGTCGTTTGCCTTTTCGGCACACGAGGGCGCGCCGGTCACGCTGCGTGCGGACGACAGCGCGAATACCGTGACGGTGACATCTGGGATTCCGGAACGCGCACAGAAACGCGAGACGATAACAGAAGATATTGAAAAATCCCTGCGCAAGACAGGCGGCACAATATTCAGCGTAAAGCAGATTGATATGCAGCTGGACGGTGGCCTGCGCATCGCGGCGAAGACGGTCAACGACCTGCGCCGACAGGCGCTCGCTGCGCTGGAGGAAATGCGCACGACGGTACCGCCGGTGCGCGAAAATACAGAGACCGTTGAAATTGAAACCCTGGATACCGGCTTTTCCGGCTATACCGTGCAGGTGCGTGAGCTGGAACAGCTCACAGACGCACTCGCACAGCTGCCGGTACAGACGTACTATGTGCCCGTGCATGAACTCGCAGCGCACAAAGCGCGTGCAGCGCAGCTGCTGGCGCGCGGCTGTATGCTGGTTCCCGTTTTGCCGCGCATCATATGGGACAGAGAGCAGAAACAGGTGCTCGAACAGCTGGAGGAATGCAAGACGATCGGCTGCACGGCGGCGCTGTGCGGCACCATCGGGCAGATTGTCCCGGTGCGCGCACTCGGCATGCAGGCGTTCGGCGATTTCGGGTTGAATGCGTTCAATTCGGGTGCGCTGGAGGTGCTGCGCGGCATGGGTGTTGCACGGCAGACGCTGTCGTTTGAGCTGCGGCTGCCGCAGGTGCGCGACCTGCACAAGCCGCTGGAAACCGAGCTGATTGTCTGCGGCAGGCTGCCGCTCATGCTGACGGAAAATTGCATGATTGCAGGGCGCGAGGGCGGCTGCAAGCGCGACGGTACGGGCAAATGCGCGGACGGCGCATATTACCTGACCGACCGGCGCGGCGCAAAATTTCCTGTGTTCCGCGAGGAGCACTGCCGCACCAGCCTGTATAATTCGCAGCCGCTGTATCTGGAACCCGATGAATACCGGCAGACCGGCATCACATATGCCCGGCTGTTGTTTACCGATGAATCCCCGGCGCAGGCGGCGCGCATCGCGCGCGCAGTGCTGGCAGGTGAAACGCCGGACTTCGGCGTGCAGCTCACACGGGGATTATATCGCAGAGGAGTGGAATAATACTGATGATAACCGTGAAGTTCCGGCGCATCGCGTCGCCGCAGGGACGCCTGCCCGCGCTGCCGCGCCGGGCAACCGAAGGCGCGGCAGGCGCAGACCTGTGTGCCAATATGGATGAGGCGGTGACTGTACCGCCGATGGGGCGCACGGTCATTCCGACCGGGCTTGCCATCGAGCTGCCGGATGCAGGCTATGGCGCGTTTGTATTTGCGCGCAGCGGGCTGGGAATCCGGCATGGGCTGACACTGTCCAACGGCGTCGGCGTGATTGACAGCGATTACCGCGGCGAACTGTGCGTCGGGCTGGTCAATCTGTCCGACACGGCATATACCATAGAGCCGGGCGAACGCATTGCACAGCTGTGCATCCTGCCTGTTGTGCCGTTTGCGGCGGAAGAAGTGCAGGGGTTGGGCGAAACTGCGCGCGGTGCGGGCGGCTTCGGTTCAACCGGACGATAAAGGAGGAACAGCATTGATGATACCACAGTATCATCCGATTATACTGGCGTCGCAGTCGCCGCGCAGGCGCGAGCTGTTGGCGCGCATCACGCCGGACTTTATTGTCTGCCCGGCGGATGTGGATGAAAGGCTGTCGCCCGACAGTACGCCGGAGGAAAACGTGCGGCAGCTGGCACAGCGCAAGGCGCGTGCGGTGTCCGCGCAGGCGGAATCCAGCGCGCTGGTCATTGCGGCGGACACCATCGTCGTATGCGACGGCACCATACTGGGCAAGCCGCAGGACGAAGCGGACGCGGTGCGCATGCTGCGGATGCTGTCCGGGCGGACGCATCAGGTGATGACGGCGGTCTGTGTCAAAACCGCAGACGCCGAATGTGCGGAGGTATCTGTGACCGATGTGACCTTCCGCACGCTGCATGACGGAGAGGCGGAGGCCTATGCCGCCTCGGGCGAACCGCTGGACAAGGCGGGGGCCTATGGCATTCAGGGCGCGGGCGGCCTGTTTATTTCCGGCATCCGCGGGGACTATTACGGCGTGATGGGGCTTCCCATCTGCCTGTTGAGCGAAATGCTGCGACAGGTGTGCGGCGGTACAAACGTAAATACGCAGAAAGGTTGAGTGGACTTGCGAAAAATCTGGAATAAAATCGTCCATGCCAGATGCTTTCCCGCGGCAGTGATCGCGGCGGTCGTCTGTGTGGTGCTGTCGGTCTATACCGGCGTGTCCGGAGAGGGTAGCATCGTGACGCGCGCAGTCGGCACGGCACTGCTGCCGGCACAGCGCGCCATTACGCACACCGCCGTGCATGTGGCGGATACATACAATAAATATTTTAAATATGACGAGCTGGTGGCGGAAAATGAATCGCTCAAACAGCAGGTCGCGGAGCTGACCGGACAGCTGGAGGACGCACAGGCGGCAGTCAATGAAAACAAAGACCTGCGCGAGATGCTGGGCGTTGCGGAGCGCAACACCGAGTTCACCTATGCCGCAGCGGAGGTCATCGGCCGCACGCTGGACGAGTGGTCGAGCGTGCTCACCATCGATGCGGGCAGTGCGGACGGACTGGAGAAAAATGACAGCGTTGTGACCGCACAGGGCATGGTCGGCTATGTCAGCAGCCTGACCGAGCATTCCGCTCAGGTCACAACCATCCTCGACAGCAATATGTCCGCAGGTGCGCGCCTTGTGCGCACGGGTGAGATTGCGGTCGCACAGGGCGATTACCAGCTGATGACCGACGGCAAGCTGAAGGTCAGCTATCTCAGCCGCGATGCGGATGTCGTCGTCGGCGATACGGTGCAGACCTCCGGTTCGGGCGGTCTGTTCCCCAAGGGGCTGGGCATCGGCACGGTCGAGAGCATCCAGACCGAGAGCGACGGCATGTCCAATTATGCAATTATTCAGCCGCTGGTCGATATCTCCTCGCTCACACGCGTGTATATCATCACCGAGACAACCGTCATCGGTGAATAAGGAGGGCGCGGCATGAATCAGAAACTGTCTGTCGGCTTGCGCACGGCACTGTGCATTGTGTTGCTCGCGCTGGCCTATGTCGTGCAGACCAGTCTTGGACTGCGCATTTCGATTTTCGGTGTGCACATTGATCTGCTGCCGTTGATTGTCGCAGCGGCTGGCATTGTGATGGGTCCGGGCGCAGGACTGGCGTGCGGGCTTGCCGCCGGCGTGCTCTATGACGTTTCCGGTGCGGGCATTGAGGGCATGTACCCGCTGTATTATATGATCTGCGGCATTGCCTGCGGCTTTTTCCGCGGGCAGTTCCGCGGGCGCGAGATCCGCGGCACCATGCTGTGCTCGGTGTGCACCATTACGCTGCTCGCTGTGCTGCGCTATCTGTTTGATTTTCAGTTCGGCAGCACCGGCATCTTGGCATTTGCGCGCGATATGGTATTGCAGGCACTGCTCGCAGTGGTGTTCAGCCCGCTCGTGCTGGTCGTCGTGCGCGCAGTCAGCGGCAGAAAGAAGCCGAAGGCGGCTGTGCTGCCGCCGGATGCCTGATGGAAGGAGAGAGCAATGGATCTTCACAAAAAACAGCAGATGCACCGCCTGGCCGTGCTGGTGGGCGGTTGTGTCGTCTGCGGACTGATCGTTGTGGCGAACCTGTTTTCCCTCCAGATCATCCACGGCGATGAATACGCGGATCAGGCAAACCACCTGTTTACTTATACCAGTACCTCTGCCGCCTCGCGCGGCGATATCCTCGACCGCAACGGCGAGACGCTGGTCACAAACACGACGGTTTACGGCCTGCGCATTACGTATGCATTCTGGGAAAAGGACGGGCAGAACGATAAAATTCTGCAGCTGGTGAACATGATTGAAGCAGATGAGGACGCGGAGCTGAACGATACGCTGCCGATTTCCTCCGGGCGCTATGGCGCATATACGTATACCAAGGACACCGATTCGTCCGATTACACCAGCATGCAGAAATTCTGCGCAAATGAAGGCTGGGATACCGATATGAGTGCGGATGCCGTGATGACGGCACTGCGCGAAAGATATGAAATTCCCGCAGAGACCGGCATGACGGACGCACGCAAAATTGTCGGCGTGCGCTATCAGATGGATCAGGAGCAGTTCTCCATGTACAACGCCTTCAGCCTCGCGAGCAACATCTCGATGGATCTGGTCGCAAAGATCAGCGAACAGCATGAGGATTATCCCGGTGTCGAGGTCGATACACGCGCGGAGCGCGATGTCCAGACGGAATATGCCGCAAACATCCTCGGCTATGTCGGCCCGATTTTTGCGGAGGACTGGGACAAATACAAAGAAGAAGGATACTCGATGAACGCAAAGGTCGGCAAGACCGGTGCGGAGCAGGCGTTTGAGGAATATCTGCGCGGTACGGACGGTGAGCGGACGATTGAGACCGACTCGCGCGGCAATGTCGTCAGCGAGAATGAAACCGTGGAGGCACAGTCGGGCAACAACGTCGTGCTGACACTGGATATCAACCTGCAAAAGGTGGCGGAGGAGTCGCTGGCCAGCCAGTGCCGCAGCATCAGCGGCGCACGCGGCGGTGCAGCGGTTGCCATCGACGTCACCAACGGCGAAATTCTCGCGCTGGCGAACTATCCAACCTACGATCTGGAGACCTTCAACGAGGATTACAACGAGCTGAGTCAGGACGAGCTGACACCGCTGCTCAACCGCTCGATTGCAGGCACGTATGCGCCCGGCTCGACTTATAAAATCTGCACGGCGGTCGCCGGCCTGGAGGAAGGCGTCATTGACGCGGATACCAGGATCTATGACGAGGGCGTGTACACCTATTTCAAGGGCTACCAGCCGCGTTGCTGGATTTATTCTTCGACCGGCCATGGACATGGCTGGGAGGATGTCACCGGAGCCATTCAGGATTCGTGTAACTATTTCTTCTTTGAGACCGGACGGCTGCTCGGCGGCGACAAGCTGGAGAGCTATGCAAAGCAGTTCGGCTTCGGCGATTACACCGGCCTGGAGCTTTCGGGCGAAAAGAAGGGCCGCGTTGCGGGACCGACCGCACGCGCTGCCGCACAGGAAAACGATCCGTCGCTGCGCGACTGGTCGGGCGGCGACACGATTCAGGCAGCCATCGGACAGGGCGACAATGCATTTACGCCGTTGCAGCTGGCGAACTATTGCGCGGCCATTGCGACCAGCGGCACGCAGTATGAGGCACATCTGCTGCGCTCGGTCAAGGCATATGACTATTCCGAAACCGTCTACACCAAGGAGAGCCGTGTGCGCAGCAAGATTGAGGCGAAGGACAGCACCTGGGAGCTGGTACACGAAGGCATGGCGAAGGTAACCGGCGAAGACGGCACCGCCGCGAGCGTGTTCCAGAATTACCCGATCAAGGTCGCGGGCAAGTCGGGTACCGCCCAGGTCACCGGCACCGAGCGCGACAACGGTATCTTTATTTCGTATGCACCATATGACGACCCGCAGATTGCGATCTGCGTCGTCATTGAGGGCGGCGATTCGGGCAACAATGTCGCACCTGTCGTGCGCGATATCTACAATGCGTATTTCTATTCGCGTAGCGGTTCGGATTCCGTCAGCGACGATACCGGCAATTACGATGTCATCGCCTGACAGGTGTGCAGCTTTGGGGCACTCTGACGGATTTTTTCCGTTTCGCCCCGCCGCATTTGTAACGAATGTGAAAAAAGATAACAGAAACACTTGTGTAAAACTGGGAATTGGTATATAATTTTTTTAATTGGCAGGAGGAGTTATGACGAAGATCATTATCATTGCATCCGGCAAAGGAGGAACGGGCAAAACCTCGCTGGCAGCCGGCCTCGGCGCGGCGCTGGCGGCGCGGGAACATCAGGTTCTCGTGATTGACGGGGATTCCGGCCTCCGCAATCTGGATATCGTGCTCGGCATGAGTGACCGCGTGGTATTCAGCTTTGCTGATGTGGCGTCCGGCATGATCCCGCTCATGGAAGCGGCGGCACGCCACCCCTCGCTGGAACGGCTTTTCCTGCTGACCGCACCGGCGGAACCGCTTTCATCCGGCTCGCTCACCGCAGACGGCATGCGCAGGCTCGCAGAGCAGGCGCAGGATGTCGGCTTTGACTACATTCTGATCGACGGCCCCGCCGGACTGGCGGAGGAGTTTCATGCGTTCGCCGCAGTCGCGAGTGAGGCGATTGTCATCACCTGCGGCGGCGAGGGCAGTCTGCGCGGCGCCGAACGCATGGCGCGCGTGCTGGAGGATGACGGCGTGCCCAATGTGCGCCTTGTCGTCAACCGCATCCGCCGCCGTCTGATCCGCCGCGGCGCCATCGGCACGGTCGATGACGCGATGGATGCCACCGGGCTGTGCCTGCTGGGCATCGTGCCGGAGGACGAGGAGGTATCGGTGAGCGCCGGGAAGGGCGTGCCGATTGCGTCGGAAAAGGCGCGCAGTGCGGCGCATGCATACCGCAATATCGCGCGGCGTCTGGACGGAGAGGACACTCCGCTCATGCGCCTGTAATGCGGGAAAAAACGATAAGAACCATTTTATGTATAGACTAGGAATCGCATTGTTTAGGAAAGAAGGTGTCTGAGTCGTGAACATCGCATTGATCGCTCATGACAAGAAGAAGGAACTGATGGTTCAGTTTTGTATGGCATACTGTGGCATTTTATCCAAGCACCGGCTGTGTGCTACCGGTACAACAGGCAAGCTGGTTGCGGACGCCACCGGGCTGAACATTGAGAAGTATCTGGCAGGTATGCAGGGCGGCGAGCAGCAGATCAGTGCCCGTGTATCGTACAACGAAATCGACATGGTGCTGTTTTTCCGCGACCCGAACTCCAATACCGAATACGAGCCTGATCTCCACTCGCTCGTGCGGCTGTGCGATATGCATAACATCCCGATTGCGACGAACGTGGCAACCGCGGAGATGCTGGTTCTCGGTTTGGATCGCGGCGACCTCGACTGGCGCGATATTGTCAACCCCAAGCCGAAGCGATAACCATCACAGATAATCAGGCGGTTTCCAACCGCCTGTTTTTCGTCGCGTCCGTTTTGTTCGCGGCAGAAACATAGAGAGTACTACTGACGAAAGGAACTACCGATTTTATGGCAGAGCTTATCAAGGCCCCCAAGGGCACGAAGGATATCGTGCCGTCCGAGGTATATAAATGGCATTATGTGGAGGGTGTGCTGCGCACGATTGCGATGCAGTACGGCTTCGAGGAGATCCGTTTCCCGAATTTTGAGCACACCGAGCTGTTCAACCGCGGCATTGGCGACACGACCGACGTCGTACAGAAGGAAATGTATACCTTCAACGACAAGGGCGGCCGTTCGGTCACGCTGCGCCCGGAGGGCACGGCATCCACTGTCCGCGCGTATCTGGAAAATTCCCTGTACGCAAAGGGACTGCCGTTCAAGGGCTATTACATCGTCCCGAATTACCGATATGAGAACGTCCAGAAGGGACGCCTGCGCGAGCACCATCAGTTTGGCGTGGAGGTATTCGGCGCACCGACGCCGGCGACCGATGCCGAGATCATCTCGCTCGCGGATACCGCACTCAAGCGCCTCGGCATCACAGAGGTCGTCGCGCACATCAACTCCATTGGATGTCCGGAGTGCCGCCCGAAGTATTATGCGGCGCTGAAGGAATATCTCGAAGCGCGCAAGGATCAGCTGTGTGAGGACTGCCTCGACCGCCTGGACCGCAACCCGATGCGCATTCTCGACTGCAAGCATGAATCGTGCAAGAAGGTTGCCGAGGGCGCACCGGTCGCACTGGATTACCTGTGTGACGATTGCCGCGAACACTTCGAGAAGGTCAAGGCTTATCTCGACGATATGGGCATTCAGTATGAAATCGACACCGGCATTGTCCGCGGTCTGGATTACTATACCAAGACGGTCTTTGAGTTTGTTTCCAGCAACATCGGCGCACAGGGCACGATCTGCGGCGGCGGACGATATGACGGCCTGATTTCCCAGTTGGGCGGCCAGCCGACTCCGGGCATGGGCTTCGGCTGCGGTCTGGAACGCCTGATTATGGTCATGGAAGCCGTCGGCGCACCGTTCCCGGAGCCGCCGAAGGTGGATATCTATCTGGCACCGCTCGGCGACGCGGCAGACCGTCCGGTCGAAAAGCTGGTCTACGACCTGCGTCAGCTCGGCGTTTCGACGGAGCGTGACCTGGTCGGACGCGGTCTGCGCGCACAGATGAAGCATGCAGATCGCATCGGCGCGCGCTTCTCCGCTGTCATCGGCGACGGCGAGCTGGAAGCGGGCATGCTGAAGGTCAAGAACATGGAGACCGGCGAGCAGACGGAGACTGCACTTGATGCGGAAGCCATCGCCGCCGTCGTCATGGCGTAAACAAACGCCCGCTTTCCGCCTGCTGCGCAGACAGCTCTCTCAGAGGAGAGAGTCTTTGGCGCTGCGCGAACCACAATGAATTTAAGATATGGAGCATGGGCAGTCGCAGAGCGCCGGTGCTCCGGGGAGGTTATTATGAATACATCCATTCACGGCATGAAGCGCACCGCATGGTGCGGCGAACTGCGTGCAGCTGACGACGGCAGGGAAGTCATCGTCAACGGCTGGTGCGACCGCACCCGCGACAACGGCGGTGTCCTGTTTCTGCTGCTGCGTGACCGCACCGGCATTGTGCAGTGTACGTTTGACAAATCGGTCAATGCAGACCTGTTTGATATCGCCTTCGGCGTGCGCACCGAGTACGTGCTCGCCATCAAGGGCAAGGTTGTCCGCCGCGACGAACGCGCCGTCAACAAAAAGATGCCGACCGGCGAGATTGAAATCGTTGTCACGGATATCCGCGTGCTGTCCAAATCCGAGACAACGCCGTTTGAGATTTCCGATGACAAAGAGGTCAACGATCAGCTGCGCCTGAAGTACCGGTATCTCGACCTGCGCCGTCCGTCCATGCAGAACAATCTCGCGCTGCGCCACCGCGTCACGCAGATTGCCCGCAATTACTTCGATGAGCAGGGCTTCCTCGAAATCGAAACCCCGATGCTTCAGAAGTCCACGCCGGAGGGCGCGCGCGATTACCTCGTACCATCCCGCGTGCATCCGGGCAAGTTCTATGCGCTGCCGCAGTCTCCGCAGCAGTACAAGCAGCTGCTCATGCTGTCCGGTGTTGACCGCTATATGCAGATTACCCGCTGCTTCCGCGATGAAGACCTTCGCGCCGACCGTCAGCCGGAGTTCACCCAGATCGACCTCGAAATGTCGTTCGTCGAGCAGGACGATGTCATTGCAGTCAACGAGGGCTTCCTCCAGCGCGTGTTCAAGGAAGTTTTGGATGTCGATATCCAGCTCCCGCTGCCGCGCATGAAGTGGAAGGATGCCATGGACAAATACGGTTCGGACAAGCCGGATCTGCGCTTTGGCTATGAAATTCAGGATATTTCCGACATTGCAAAGGATTGCTCGTTCAAGGTATTCAGCGGTGCAGTAGAAGCGGGCGGCACAGTTCGCCTGATTAACATCAACGGCGCCGCGGACAAGTTCCCGCGCAAGGAAATCGACAAATTACAGGACTTCGTCAAGACCTACCGCGCAAAGGGTCTGGCCTGGATGAAGCTCGCAGGTGACGGCAAGATGACTTCCTCGTTTGCCAAGTTCCTCTCTGAGGACGAGGTAGAGGCAATCAAGCAGCGCGCCGGCGCAAAGGATGGCGACATCCTGTTTGTCGTCGCAGACAGCGACTGGCAGACCGCAGTGACCGCACTGGGTGCGCTGCGCTGTGAGCTGGCAAAACGCCTTGGTGTCATCGATCCGCACGATTACAAGCTGCTGTGGGTTGTTGAATTCCCGCAGTTCGAGTACAGCGAGGAAGAAAACCGCTATGTCGCCATGCATCATCCGTTCACCGCGCCGATGGACGAGGATCTGGACATCCTCGAGAGCGATCCGGCAAAGGTTCGTGCAAAAGCATATGATATCATCCTGAACGGCTGTGAGCTGGGCGGCGGCTCGATCCGTATCCATTCGACCGAGACACAGGCGCGCATGTTCCGTGCACTCGGCTTCACGGATGAGGATGCAGAGGCGCGCTTCGGTCATCTGCTGACTGCGTTCAAGTACGGTGCACCTCCGCACGGCGGCCTTGCGTATGGCCTCGACCGCCTGTGCATGCTGCTGGCAGGTCTGGATTCCATCCGCGACGTCATCGCGTTCCCGAAGGTACAGAACGCTTCTGAGCTGATGACGGCATGCCCGTCCGAGGTCGACCAGAAGCAGCTGGATGAGCTGCACCTGGCTGTTACCGAAGTTGAAAAGTAAAACCTTCAATTGAACAAATGTGATAAAAAAAGCCTCTGTTTCTGCGGAAACAGAGGCTTTCTGCCTATTCTGTAACCGAACTGTTGCTGAATTGTTCACGCTTTGTTCATTCCAATTGACAGATGAATATGATAAAATAAAAAACGTGGGATGATACGCTCCGATGCGTTGCACCGGGCATATCTCGTTTTTTTGCGCAGGATTGCGCATGTGGATTAGGGCGTATCTGAAAAGTCGAAACGTTTGACTCTTTCTACAAATGCGGATCGCTTCCTCGTTCAAAACACTTGAAATCCGAACGGATTCCAGCGTGCTTTTGTCTTGAATCGACCTCGCCTTTGCGAAATATTCGTCATTTTCTTGGTTTTCAGATAGCGCCTGGATTTCAATTTTTTGTGGAGGAAACCAAAAGTGCCGAAGGAAACAAAACGAGACTTTTGCTGTCTGATTATCAGCGGCTTTGGTGCAGGCTATCAGTCCGGCATCATTCTGCGCGATCATCTGTGTGACAGCGGCATTGATGCATTCCTGACCACGCCTTCCGGAACAGAAACGCTGCGGATGGATCAGGAACATTGGATTCATGGCATCCGCATGGAATATCTCGCTCTGCGCAAGCAGTACCGGCGCATTGCGCTGATCGGTCTGTCGCTGGGCGGAATGCTGCTGATTCATCTGCTTGATCTCAGCCCGGCTGCGATTGTGTTTGTCAATACACCGGTTGCGCGTCCGCGCAACGGAAAGGAATTGAACCGCATTTTTGATGCGGATCTGAAATCCCGCATGCACGGCGTATTGCAGCAGCCGCGCGGACGGTATCAGCTGCATCGGCTGGCGGAGGACACGCGGGAGCGCGGCATACAGGGCGTAATCTGTCCGGCGCTGGTATTGCAGACGCTGGATGACTGCGTTTGCAACTCATCCAACGCAGATGAGCTGTTTAAGCTGCTGCATATGCCGGACAAAAACATTCGGTTTTATCCCGAGGGCGGGCATGATGTGCTCACCAGCCGCGCCGTACTTGCGGTGTGCAGCGATATTTTCCAGTTCTGCTCGCGTGTGCGTGCAGAGGGACATAAGGTATAACGAAGGAATCTCTCACGCCGGCGCCGGCAGGAGGGATTTTTTTGTGCGCAAAGCAGTTTCTGCAAGGTCTGCGGCGGAGGGGCAAACGGACGGACCTGTTTTGTCCGTTCGTTTGCGGTGCGCGGGAGCGCACGAGACGTTTCTTTTGCCGAGCTTTTCTTTCCGCAAAGAAAAGCGGGGAATACCGCAGAGGAAAGCCGCATAGGTTGTACCAGATACATCAGACGGCGAGGAGCGGGACATATGTTTATCATAACGGCAAAACTTTCCAAACAGAAGCTGGTGCTGGGCGCGGCGGCGCTTGCGGCAGTTCTGCTTGCGGTCGGCACGGCGGCAGGGCTGGCGGGTGATGTGGCGGCGTTGGGCACACAGGGCGAAGCAATAGAGGGCTCGGCGGAACAGGCGGAAGAAACAGTATCCACCCTTGCGCTGACCAATGAGGAGCGTGTGGCATATCTCAGCGCGTGCGGCTGGGAGGTAGATGCATCCTCCTGCACCATCCGCGAGGTCATTATCCCAGAGGAATTTGACGAAACATATCAGAAGTATGCCGATTTGCAGGCCAGACAAGGCTTTGATCTGGAACGGCTTAAGGGCAAGCGCGTCAAACAGGTCACCTATACCGTCACCAATTACCCGGACGGAACGGATGTGGTTGCGGACCTGCTGGTATACCGCGGCAACGTCGTCGCAGGCGACATTTCTTCGATGAAAACCGACGGCGGTTTTACACGCGGGCTGATGGATCATCCGGAAACAGGTACAGATTCCACAAATACGACGAACAAATCCGACGGGAGTTGACGGCAGAATTACCTCATATTTGCTACTTTTTACTACAAAGCAGGCGAAAATTATCGCCTGCTTTTGTAATTTTGCAAATGGCTCTTGTACAAATGTCACAAAAGTGTTACAATGATGAAAAACTGTGATGGGAGGCGCTGACATGCCGGTTCAACGCATTGACAGGCTTCTGACCAATATGGGACTGTGCTCCCGGAAGGAGGCTGCGGCCGCAGCCAAAAGCGGTGCGGTCACTGTGGACGGCGAGATATGCCGCGATGCGTCGCGTAAAATCGATCCGGAGAAATGCCGCCTTACCTTTCGCGGCGAACCGGTCAGCTATGAAGGAAACGTCTACCTCATGCTGCACAAGCCGCTCGGCGTGCTGTCTGCAACCGAAGACCGGGAGCAGAAAACCGTTCTCGATTTGCTGCCGCAGCCCTACCGCGCGCGAGGGGTGTTCCCTGTGGGGCGGCTGGATAAGGATACCTCCGGGCTGCTGCTGCTGACCGATGACGGCGCACTCGGACATGCGCTCACCTCGCCGCGCCGGCAGGTAGAGAAGGTCTATGAGGCCGAGGCGGACGGCGTGCTCGGACAGGCGGATATCGACGCGTTTGCGGCCGGACTTGCGCTGCGCGACGGTACGGTCTGCCGGCCGGCAAAGCTGGAGATCCGCGCGGTGCGCGAAGGGCATTCCTATGTCACCGTCACCGTCTGTGAAGGAAAGTATCATCAGGTGCGGCGCATGCTCGCCGCGCGCGGCGCACCGGTGCTGGCGCTCAAGCGCGTTGCGGAAGGGCCGCTTCCGCTTGATCCCGCGCTCGAGCCGGGACAGTGGAGACCGCTCAGATCGGACGAGATCGGCTTGCTGCGTGCCGGTTTCGGCTGAAAAACAGGAAAAATTTTCCCTACAGGTTACATAGGGGAAAATTCACAAAGAAACATAAAAAAATTTGTACAAATTTCTGTCGATTTGTGTTATAATGGAAGAAATGAACAGCATGACGACAGAGTGATTGGTAATGTTTCTGTTCCGTGTGCGGACTGAAATGCGCGGGCAGATGATTGATAAGTAAAGAAGGGTGAAGGAAAGATGGCATCAAGAATGTTTCAATCGATTATTTTGCAGATGAAGGAAGCGGTGGACCGTACCATCGGCATCATCAACGCCAGCGGCGCAGTTGTTGCCTGTACCGATCTCAAGCGCATCGGCGAAATGCGGGAGGACGCAGCGGCAGAGCTGTCCTATGTGGGCGACATGATCCGCTTTGGCGGCTATACCTACCGCCCGGTTGCTGACCGCACCACCCGTTTTGAATATGCGGTTTTTGTACACGGTGAGGACGAAAATGCCCGCAGCATCTGCGCAATGGCAACCATCGCAATCAGCAACATCAAGACGCTGTACGATGAAAAGCATGACAAGGCAACCTTCGTCAAGAATATCATCATGGACAACATCCTGCCGGGTGATATTTATATCAAATCGCGAGAGCTGCATTTTGAAGGCGACACCCCGCGCGCTGTCTTCCTGATCCGCCAGGAGGAGCACGCAGATGTAGCCGCACTCGACGTCATCCAGGGGCTGTTCCCGGACAAGCAGAAGGACTTTGTGCTGCACATCAATGAAACCGACATCGTCCTCGTCAAGGAAGTCAAGGCGACAACCGATGTCAAGGAGCTGTACAAAATTGCAAAGGGCGTAGAAGAAACTCTGGAAAATGAAATTCAGATCAAATGCCTCATCGGTATCGGTACCGTATCCACACAGCTCAAGGACATCGCCAAGTCGTACAAGGAAGCACAGGTCGCGCTGGAGGTCGGCATGGTCTTTGAAGACGAAAAGACCATCGTCAATTATGAAAACCTCGGTCTCGGCCGTCTGATTTATCAGCTGCCGACGACGCTGTGCGAGATGTTCCTCAGCGAAATCTTTAAGAAGGGATCGATTGATGCCCTCGATCAGGAAACCCTGTTTACCATCCAGAAATTCTTTGAAAACAACCTGAATGTGTCCGAGACATCGCGCAAGCTGTTCGTGCACAGAAATACGCTGGTCTACCGCCTGGAGAAAATCAAGAAGCTGACCGGCCTCGATCTGCGCGAATTCGACCATGCCATCGTCTTTAAGGTCGCTCTCATGGTGCGCAAGTATCTGGCTTCGCGCGAGGCGGGACGCATTCAGCTGTAACCACAGGAGTTGGTCGTATTGATGAAACCCACAACCGCAAAACGAATCGTCGCCATTGTCGCACTGGTGCTGGCGCTGCTGATGCTGCTCAGCTCTCTGTCCGTGCTTCTGTGACGGAATTCCGATCTTTTTGTGAACATGGAAAAAAACAGTTGCCGCAGGCTTTGTCCTGCGGTATTCTTTTTATAGTGCGTGCGGCAATGCAGATACGGATTGCCGCACAGAAAGGAGCAGGCTATGAAACATACGGTATCCCTGCGGCGCGCGGTCGCCGTGGGTGCGATGGCGGCTGCGACATGCAGCCTTGTAACTGGAATGGCAGTATACGGTGTCGCGCATCCGAGCGGTGAACTCGCGGAAATTTATGACGCGCTGGAGGAAGTACAGGCCATTGTCGACAGCCGGTTTGTCGGCGATTATGATATGGATGAGGTGCGTGATTACGTGCTCACCGGCTATGCGGAAGGACTGGGCGATCGCTGGACAAGCTATATGACAGAGGAATATTATCAGAACTATCTGGACTCGGCGGCGGAGAGCACGGTCGGCATCGGTGTGACGGTCAGCGCGAAGACGGAGGATGACGGCAGCACGGTGCTGCGTGTGG
Organism: Butyricicoccus porcorum; assembly: GCF_002157465.1. Lineage (GTDB taxonomy): Bacteria > Bacillota > Clostridia > Oscillospirales > Butyricicoccaceae > Butyricicoccus_A > Butyricicoccus_A porcorum. The sequence goes on along the minus strand of NZ_NHOC01000001.1, from coordinate 66,593 downwards.
AATCCGTTGCGCATGGCTCGCCTGCGGAACAAGCGGGCATCGGTGCGTATGACGAGATCACTGCGGTAGACGGCACAACCATCGATGAGCTCGGCGGCTATGAGGACGCTGTGGATGCCATCCTCGGCGAGGAGGGCAAGCGCGTCACACTGACTGTACACGGTTATGCAACCGGCAAAAGTACGGACATCACCGTGACGCGGCAGGAATATGAACAGATTCATGTCACCGCGCGCATGCTGGAGGACAACATTGGGTATATCTGTATCGAACGCTTTACCGATCAGACCGATGAACAGTTCCTTGACGCGCTGGAGCAGATGCAGGAGGAGGGTGCAACCAGCCTGATCTTTGATCTGCGCAACAATCCGGGCGGTCAGCTGACAGCGCTGGTCAATTCGCTCGATCCGCTGCTGCCGGAGGGCGATATCATTTCGCTCAAAGATAAAGAGGGCAAAACCGAGACCTATACCTCCGATGCCGATGAGCTGAAGCTGCCGATGGCGGTCATTGTGAATGAGGATTCATACAGCGCGGCGGAGTTTTTCGCAGCGGCATTGCAGGAATACGGCAAGGCAACTGTGATCGGTGAAAAAACCTGCGGCAAAGGCTATTCGCAGCAGGGCTTCCCGCTTTCGGGCGGCGGCTGCCTGAATATTTCGACCAACTGCTATTACACACCGAAGGGCGAGAGCCTGATCGGAAAGGGCGTCACACCGGATGTCACCGTCAGCCTGAGCGACGACAAAACCGAACGGTTTTATGTGCTCGAGGACAGCGAAGATGACCAGCTTCAGGCGGCAATTGACGCAGTCAAATCGTGAGAAAATTCACGAGGTGCACAAAACCCGTGCTTGACATCACAGAAACGGGTTTATATAATGGGATGTAACATAGCTTAGGTGCTAAAATTTGTAATATATTGTGAGGAATCGGCCATGAAGCAAGAGTTCAAGCTGACACAGGAGAATCTGGATAAGCTCAAGGACGAGCTGGAATATTTAAAAACCGTCCGTATGCAGGAAGTTGCGGAGCAGATCAAGGAAGCACGTTCCTTCGGCGACCTGTCGGAGAACGCCGAGTACGATGAGGCGAAAAACGAGCAGGGCAAGGTAGCCTCCCGCATCGCGGAGCTGGAAACCATTATTGCCAATGCCGTCATCATTTCCGAGGACATGTATGCAAAGGACGAGGTTTCCCCGGGCTGCCGCTTCAAGGTGCTCGATCTGGAATTTGACGAGGAAGAGGAATATCATTTCGTCGGCTCGCAGGAGGCTGACCCGATGGACGGCAAGATTTCCGATGAATCCCCGTTCGGCAAGGCGGTTCTCGGCCACAAGGTCGGCGATATTGTCGATGTCGTTGCGCCGAACGAGACCACCGTTCAGTTCAAGATTACCGAAATCATCAAGTAACACTGACACGAAGAAAGGCTGTTCGCCTGTCCGGAACCGGAGGGCGGACAGTCCTTTTGCACTGCAAACAGAGGAGGAAAAACATGGAACAGAACCTGACCGCTGAACAGCAGGCACCGGAGCAGGGCAAGAAGTTCAACAAGCCGGTTCGCTCGGAATCGGAGGAGCATGACATCCGTACGGCAAAGCTGGCGGCCATGCAGGAGGCGGGAGAAGACCCGTTCCAGCGCGTCCGTTTTGACCGCACCAACTATACCACCGACATCATCGAAAATTTCGATGAGATGGAGGGCAAAATTGTCCGTCTGGCAGGCCGCATGATGAGCAAGCGCATCATGGGCAAGCTGACCTTCTCGGATATCACAGACCGGTATGGCCGCATCCAGCTCTGCGTCAAGCGCGATCTGCTGGGTACGGAGGAATACAAGCAGTTTAAAAAATATGACATCGGCGACATCATCGGCATCGAGGGCGAGGTGTTCCGCACGCAGAAGGGCGAAATTTCTGTCCGCGTCAGCAGTCTTGAGCTGCTGTCCAAGTCGCTGCGCCCGCTGCCGGAGAAGTGGCACGGCCTGAAGGATACCGACATCCGGTATCGCCGCCGCTATGTCGATCTGATCGTCAATCCGGAGGTGCGCCGCACATTTGAAAACCGCTCGAAGATCGTGCGCGAGATCCGCAATTTCTTCGACAACCGCGGTTTTATGGAAGTTGAGACACCGTGCCTGAACACGATTCCGGGCGGCGCTGCGGCGCGTCCGTTCATCACGCACCACAATGCACTGGATATCGACATGTACATGCGCATTGCGACCGAGCTGCACCTCAAGCGCCTGATTGTCGGCGGCATGGAAAATGTCTATGAGATCGGCCGTATTTTCCGCAACGAGGGTATGGACACCAAGCACAACCCGGAATTCACCACCATCGAGGTATATCAGGCGTATACCGATTACAAGGGCATGATGGATCTGACCGAGGATATGGTCATCCACTGCTGTGAAAAGGTGCTCGGCACGACGAAGGTCATGTATCAGGGCACGGAGCTGGACTTCTCCAAGGGCTGGAAGCGCCTGACCATGGCGGAGGCTGTCAAGCAGTATTCCGGTCTGGACTTCATGGCGATGGACGGCGAGCAGGCACTTGCTGCTGTCAAGGCGGCAGGCTTTGAGCCGGAGAAGGGCAAGGAGAGCTGGGGTGACCTGATGGCGATGGTCTATGACGAGACCGTCGAGGAAAACCTCATTCAGCCGACCTTTATCACCGATTATCCGGTTGAGATTTCCCCGCTTGCCAAGCGCAAGCCGTCTGATCCGCGCCTGACGGAGCGCTTCGAGTGCTTTGTCTATGGCCGCGAGCTGTGCAATGCGTTCTCCGAGCTGAACGACCCGGTCGACCAGCGCGGACGCTTCGAGCGCCAGGTCGAGCTGCGCAACGCAGGCGACGACGAGGCGAACATGATGGACGAGGATTTCCTGTGCGCGCTGGAATACGGCATGCCGCCCACAGGCGGTATGGGCATGGGCATCGACCGTTTGGTTATGTTCCTGACCGACAGCGCGTCCATTCGAGACGTACTGCTGTTCCCGACCATGAAGCCGCTTGACTAACTGAAATCAAGCAAAGCCTGAGCGGCATCTTCCTGCTGTTCAGGCTTTTCCCCTTGCAGGAAGGCGAAGGAGGGAACAATGGCAAAAGAGTATGATTCGCCATACCGGCACATCGCGCATGCGCGCAGCGCGCACCGCCGTGCCGTGCGTCCCGGCCGCGTGATTATGCTGGGATTCCTGGCAGTCATCGTGCTCGGCACATTGCTGCTGCACCTGCCGGTTTCGGCGCGCAGCGGGCAGATGACGCCGCTGGTGGACTGTCTGTTTACGGCGACCTCGGCGACCTGTGTCACCGGATTGGTTGTCGTGGATACCTATCAGCACTGGACGATATTTGGTCAAACAGTCATTTTGTGTCTGATCCAGATCGGCGGTCTGGGTATTATGTCGGTCGCGGCGATGGTATCCTTTTTTACGCGCCGTACCATTACCGTGCGCGAACGGCTGGAAATGTCCGCCTCGCTCAGTGTGGATGATATTGCAGGCATCGTGCGCCTGACAAAAGGCGTCATCCTGTTCACCTTTGCGGTTGAGGGAGTGGGTGCGGCACTGCTGTCGCTCCGGTTTATCCCGCAGTTCGGACTGTGGAAGGGCATTGGAAAGAGCGCGTTCCATTCGGTATCCGCGTTCTGCAACGCAGGTTTTGACCTGATGGGTGAGCAGCAGGAATTTGCCAATCTGTCCGGCTATGCGACCGATCTGCTGGTCAACGTGGTCGTTGTTGCGCTGGTTGTTATGGGCGGTCTGGGCTTTCTGGTCTGGAATGATCTGGCGCATCACCGCCGGTGGCATCAGCTGTCCGTGCACACCCGCCTCGTGCTGGTCACGACGGCGATTCTGCTGGCGGGCGGCAGTGTGCTGCTTTTCTGTCTGGAAGGGACGAACCCGGAGACCATGGGTGGCATGACGGTGGGACAGCGCGCGGTGGCATCGCTGTTTCAGGCAACCACATGCCGCACGGCGGGCTTTAACACCATTGACCAGCAGGCGATGACCGATTCGTCTGTTATGGTCAGCATGCTGCTGATGTTCATCGGCGGCTCGCCCGGTTCAACGGCGGGCGGCATCAAGACGACCTCAGCGGCGATGCTTGTGCTGGCGGCGGTAAACGTCCTGCGCGGCAGGCGGGATATTGCGGTATTCCGCCGCAGGATTGACAGCCGCACGGTGCTGCATGCTCTGACCGTGTGTATGGTTGCTGTCATGCTGGTTTTCATCGGCACGCTGCTGCTGTGCGCATGCGACGGCATCGCGGTGGAACGTGCGCTGTATGAAACCGTGTCTGCATTCAGCACGACCGGACTTTCACAGAATCTCACGCCGACACTGGGTACAGCTTCCAAGCTGTGGCTGGTTCTGGAAATGTATCTCGGCCGCATCGGCATCCTGACGCTCGGCGTCGCCGTGTTCTCACGGCGCGTGATGGAGCCGAAAATCCGGTATCCGGAAGGCCGCGTGATGATAGGATAGGAGATAACATGAAATCATTTATTGTGATCGGGCTGGGCCGCTTTGGCACGGCGGTTGCGGAGGAGCTGTATTCGCTCGGGCATGAGGTGCTTGCGATTGACAGCAGCGAGAGCGCAGCACAGGCGGTCGCGGAGACCGTGACGCACACCATCATTGCAGATGCCAAAGATGAGGCCGTGCTGGAGTCCATCGGCGTGCGCAATTTTGACAGCATCATCGTCTGCATGACCAACATTGAGGACAGCATGATGATTACGCTGATGCTCAAGGAGCTGGGCGCGAAGTATATCATTGCAAAGGCGCGCTCCAGCCAGCACAGCAAGATGCTCAAGCTGATCGGAGCGGATCGCATCATCTTCCCGGAGCACGACATGGGCTGCCGTCTGGCGCACACGCTGTCCTCCCGCCGGGCGCTCGACTTCATCGAGCTGGCACCGGATTTTGCGATTGTGGAGCTGACGCTGCCGCAGTCGTGGGTCGGCAAAACGCTGGCAGGCGTCGGCGTGCGCCAACAGTTCGGCGTCAACGTGCTCGCGGTGCGCCGCAGCAGCACAGAGGTTGTAGTTTCCCCACAGGCGGACTATGTATTCCGTCAGAACGAAATTCTCATTGTTGCGGGTGAAAATAAAAAAATTCAGAAGCTGGAGCGTCAGTCATGAGTACACGGATTGAGAGCCGCGAGAATGCGCTGGTCAAGCGGCTGGCAAAGCTGTCTGCTGACCGGAAATTCCGCCGGGAAACCGGGGAAATGGTCTGCGAGGGCGGCAAAATGCTGGGGGAAGCACTGGCCAGCGGCGTCACCGTGCATGCGGTGCTGGTAGCGGATGACGCACTGGTGTCCACTGCCGTGCTGCACAGCGCGGAACAGGCAGGGGCAAAGCTGTACAGCTGTCCGCCTGCGCTGCTGGCAAAGGTATCCAACGTCAAGACGCCGCAGGGCGTGGTGTTTTCCTGTACGCGCCCGATGGCGGAGCTGGAATCGTTCGCCGGTGCGCGCCGCCTGATGGTGCTCGAAGGGCTGCAGGATCCCGGCAATCTGGGCACGATCATGCGCACAGCGGATGCATTTGCACTGGATGGCATAATTTTATGCGAGGGCTGCGTCGATCCGACGTCGCCCAAGGTTGTGCGCGCGACAATGGGGGCGGCGTTCCGCCTGCCGATTGCCGCCGCAGGCATTGAGGAGACCGCCGCATTCCTGCACAGGCAGGGTCTGCCGCTGTATGCGGCGGCGCTGGGTGCGGACAGCGTGCCGGTCACACAGGTCGATCTGCACCGCGCGGCGGTGCTCATCGGCAACGAGGGACGCGGCGTGTCCAAAAAAGCCGCCGCACTCAGCGACAGACAGATTATTATCCCGATGGAGGGCCGCGCGGAGTCGCTCAACGCTTCGGTGGCGGCGTCCATCCTGATGTATGAAATGAGCAGAGGCGGAGGCGAAGCGATATGACACGGGAGGTCTGCTGGATCTGGCTCGCGGAGCGTCTGGGCGCAGGTTCCCGGCTCTGCCGCAGGCTGCTGGAAGCGTTTGGTTCACCGGAGGAAATCTGGCGCGCACCGCGCGAACAGCTCGCTGCGGTTTCCATGACGAGGCGCCGGCTGGACTATCTGGCAGACAAAGACCTGTCGTATGCGCAGCACATCTGGGACAGCTGTGTGCGCAAACACATCGCGGTCATTCCACTGACCGATACCGCATATCCGCCGCTGCTGCGTGAAATCGCAGATCCGCCCACCGTGTTGTATGTGCGCGGCACCCTGCCCGACATGCGTGACCGGCTGGCGGTTTCGGTCGTCGGCACGCGCAGGGCGACACGGTATGGCAGACATGCCGCGCGGTATTTTGCCGGGACGCTGGCACAGAACGGCTGTCTGATTGTCTCCGGCATGGCGGCGGGCATTGACAGCGAAGCAAACCGAGCCGCACTCGACGCGGGCAGAGAGACGATTGCCGTGCTCGGCTGCGGCGTCGATGTCTGTTATCCGAGAGGCAGCGAGAGGCTGATGGCTGATATTATCGCGCACGGTGCAGTCATCAGCGAATATCCGCCCGGGGCAGACCCGGACGGCAGCCATTTCCCGGTGCGCAACCGTATCATAACCGGCCTGAGCCGGGGCACACTGGTGGTGGAGGCACCGAAGAAATCCGGCGCGCTCATCTCCGCCGATCTCGCACTCGAACAGGGACGCGAGGTGTTCGCCGTTCCGGGTGATATCAACCGGCCGAACAGCGCGGGCTGCAATGTACTCATCCGACAGGGCGGTGCCGAGTTGGTACAGTCCCCGTCGGACATTCTGTCGTATTATGAGCACGGGGACAGCCGCCGCGTACAGTCGGTTCCGCCCGGCTTTGTGCAGGCGGAGGAACCGCCGGAACGCAAACTGGCAGCAGCTGTTCCGCCAGCGGTTTCCGCGCCGCGCGAAATGCGTGCGCTGGAGGCCTCGGAGCAGGAACGCACCGTCTGGTGCGCCGTGCGGGACGGCAGGCACACGGTGGACGGCGTGGTTGAACAGACCGGCCTGTCCGCTTCCGAGGTGCTGACCGCGCTGACGATGCTCGAGGTCGGCACCTATGTCATCCGCACCGCCGACGGCTACCGCGTGGCGGATGATGTGCAGCTGTAACAATCGAAAGCAATTCCATTTGATCGAATAGATTTTTTTTGAAACATGGTGTGCACCGCAGTGCAGGACAGACCTGCGCGGGAAGCACCCAACAGGAGGAAGACATGTCAAAACTTGTCATTGTGGAGTCCCCGGCCAAGGCGAAGACCATCGGGAAATATCTCGGGTCGGATTATGTGGTCAAGGCATCGATGGGACATCTGCGCGACCTGCCGGCAAAGACGATGGGCGTGGATATCGAACACGATTTCCGCCCGGAATATATCCCGATTGAAGGCAAGGATAAAATCATCAACGAGCTGCGCGAAGCGGCGGAGGAGAGCGACTTTGTCTATCTCGCAACCGACCCCGACCGCGAAGGAGAAGCCATTTCCTGGCATCTGAAGGAGATGCTGTATCTGGGCGACCAGCGCTCCAAGCGCGTGACGTTCAACGAGATTACCAAACGTGCAGTACAGGACGGCATTGCGCATCCGCGTGATATCGACCTCGACCTGGTCGACGCGCAGCAGGCGCGCCGCATCCTCGACCGCATTGTCGGCTATGAGTTGTCGCCGTTCCTGTGGCGCAAGGTCAAGCGCGGCCTGTCCGCCGGTCGTGTCCAGTCGGTCGCAACGCGCATGGTCGTCGACCGCGAGAAGGAAATCCGTGCGTTTGTACCGGAGGAATACTGGTCTCTGGAGGCGGAGCTCGCCACACAGACGGGCGGTGCATTCACCGCGTCGTTTTATGGCGATGCTTCCGGCAAGGTTGAGCTGAAGACCGAAGCACAGACCAATGCCATTGTCGAGGCAGTCACCGGAAAGCCGTTTACGGTCAGCAAGGTGCGCCGCGGCAAGAAACGCAAAAATCCGGCCCCCCCGTTTATCACCTCGACCTTGCAGCAGGAAGCCAGCCGCAAGCTCGGCATGACGCCGCGCCGCACGATGGCAGTGGCACAGCAGCTGTATGAAGGCATTGAAATCGGTGAGCAGGGGCTGACCGGTTTGATTACCTACATGCGTACCGACTCGCTGCGCCTGTCCGACGAGGCGACGGATGCCGCAAAGCAGTTTATTCTGGAGCGCTATGGCGAACAGTATTATCCGGACAAAAAGCGCGTGTTCCGCACCAAGAACGGCGCGCAGGATGCGCATGAGGCCATCCGTCCGACCAACGTCACGCTGACGCCGGACGACCTGCATCCGTATCTGACAGAGGAGCAGTATAAGCTGTATAAGCTGGTGTGGAGCCGCTTTGTCGCCTGCCAGATGTCGGAGGCAATTCTGGATACCGTTTCCGCCGATATCGTTTCCCAGGGCTATGTGTTCCGCGCGAGCGGCTATAAGGTCGCATTCCCGGGCTTTACTGCCGTCTATGAGGAATCCACCGATGACGCGAAGCAGAGTGACACCACCTCCGGCAAGCCGCTGCCTGATTTCGGCGAGGGCGACACGCTGGACTGCAAAAAGCTCACGCCTGCCCAGCATTTCACCCAGCCGCCGGCACGCTATACCGAGGCATCACTCATCAAGGCGATGGAAGAAAAGGGCATCGGACGCCCGTCCACCTATGCGCCGACCATTTCCACTATTCTGGCGCGCGATTATGTCGTCAAGGAGGGACGCAGCCTGCGCCCGACACCGCTCGGTGAGGGCGTAACCGAGCTGCTCGTAGACAAATTTACGTCGGTCGCGGACCTCACGTTCACCGCACACATGGAGGATGAGCTGGACGAGGTCGAAAAAGGCAAGATGAGCTATGTCGAGGTTCTGCGCCGCTTCTACGGCGACTTTGAAGCCGCTTTGCAGCAGGCGGAGAAGGATCTCGAGGGTCAGCGCATTAAAATCAAAGACGAGGAAACCGATGTCATCTGTGAGCAGTGCGGCCGCAAGATGGTCATCAAGTCCGGTCGGTTCGGCAAGTTCCTCGCCTGCCCGGGCTATCCGGAATGCAAGTTCACCAAGCCGATTGTCGAGGAAACCGGCATCGCCTGCCCGAAGTGCGGCGGGCAGATTGTCGGGCGCAAGTCCAAGCGCGGCTTCCCGTATCTGGGGTGCAGCAACTACCCGGACTGCACGTTTATGACCTGGGATAAGACGACCAAGGAGGAATGCCCGGAGTGCGGCTCTGCGCTGTTCCGCCATTATGACCGCGAGACCGGTGAGACCCATCTGGTCTGCTATAAGGACGGCTGCGAGTACAAGAAGTTTATCAGCAAGCGCACCCCGCGCAAGACCAAGGCGCAGAAGGAAGCGGAGGCTGCCGCAGCGGCAGCAGCGGCGGGTGAGACCGGTGCAGAGACGGCGGAGACCGCAGAGGAAGCGCCGAAGAAAAAGACGACCCGCAAGACGACTGCAAAGAAAACGACCGCGAAGAAAACAACGGCGAAAAAGACCACCACCCGCAAGACGGCAAAAAAGGCAGAGGCGGCTGAGGGCGAGGAAGCGCCGAAGAAGCGCACGACGCGCAAAAAGGCAGCTGCTGCCGACGGGGAGGAGGCGCCGAAAAAGCGCACCACCCGCAAAAAGACTGCCGTGACAGAGGAGGAACCTGCCAATGCTGAATAAAGCAACCGTCATCGGAGCCGGACTCGCGGGCAGCGAGGCGGCGTGGCAGCTCGCGCAGCGCGGCATTGCCGTCGATCTGTACGAGATGAAGCCGGTGCGCATGACACCGGCGCATCACTCCAATGATTTCGCCGAGCTGTGCTGCTCCAATTCGCTGCGCGGCGCGGAAATCTGCACCGCGCCCGGCCTGCTCAAGGAGGAACTGCGCCGTGCAGGCAGCCTGTTGATTGCCTGCGCGGACGCAACGCGCGTGGAGGCGGGCGGTGCGCTCGCCGTTGACCGCGTCGCCTTTGCCGCGATGGTCACGGAGAAAATCAAGTCGCATCCGAATATCACGGTGCATGCGGGCGAGATCACGCACATCCCCGACGAGGGGCATGTGATTGTTGCGACCGGCCCGCTGACCTCCGACGCGCTGTTTGACGATATCAAAAACAAAATCGGACAGCATGAATATCTGCATTTCTATGATGCAGCCGCGCCGATTGTCAGCTTTGACTCGGTTGACATGGAGAGCGCTTATTTCGCTTCCCGCTATGACAAGGGCACGGCGGATTATATCAACTGCCCGATGGACCGCGAACAGTACGACGCGTTCTGGCAGGCGCTGTGCGATGCCGAGCAGGCACCCGTGCACGGCTTTGAGGACAAGAAAGTGTTTGAAGGCTGCATGCCGGTCGAGGTGATGGGCCGCCGTGGGCACGATACGCTGCTGTATGGCCCGCTCAAGCCGGTTGGTCTGCGCGACCCACGCACCGGCAAAGACCCGTATGCTGTCGTACAGCTGCGCCGCGACAATGCAGCGGGCTCGCTGTACAATCTCGTCGGCTTCCAGACCCATTTGAAATTCCCCGAGCAGAAGCGCGTGTTCTCGATGATCCCCGCGCTGCGCAACGCGGAGTTTGTGCGCTATGGTGTCATGCACCGCAACACATTCATGGATTCGCCGCGTCTGCTCGACCGGCATTTCCGCCTGCGGGAGCAGCCGCGCATCCGCTTCGCCGGACAGATGACCGGCGTAGAGGGCTATATTGAATCGGCGGCGTCCGGCTTTGAGGCGGGACTGAACCTTGCGCGTGAGCTGAAGGGACTGCCGCTCATTGAGTTCCCCGACACGACTGCCATCGGTGCGCTCGGACTGTATGTCTCAAATGAAGCCAATGTGAAATTCCAGCCGATGAACATCAATTTCGGCATTATCCAGCCGCTCGGCTACCGCGTGAAGGGCAAGCGGGAGAAGAATACGCAGATCGCCCTGCGCGCGCTGGAACAGCTGGACGAACTGCTGGATACCGTAAAGGAGGATGTCTTGTGAAACTGATTATCGACGCGATGAGCGGCGACAACGCGCCGGAGGCGATTGTATCCGGCTGTGTGATGGCCGCACGCGAATTTGGACAGGAATATATTCTGGTCGGCAAGGAGGACACCATCCGCGGCCTGCTCGAACAGGAGAAGGCCGCAGATCTGCCGATTTCCGTATATCATGCAGATGACGTCATCGATATGCATGACGACCCGGCAACGGCTGTCCGCCGCAAGAAAAATGCGTCCATGTCGGTTGCGCTGCGCCTGCTGCGCGATGGCGAAGGTGACGCCATGGTATCCGCGGGCAACACGGGCGCGATGCTCTCCGGCGCGACGCTGGTCGTCAAGCGCGTGAAGGGAATCCGCCGTGCGGCACTGCCGCCGATGCTGCCGTGCAAAAACGGCCATGTGCTGCTGGTGGACGCGGGCGCGAACACCGAATGTACGCCGGAATACTTATTGCAGTTTGCCTATATGGGCAGCTTTTACATGGAGAAGGTCATGGGCATTAAGTCCCCGCGTGTCGGACTGGTCAACAACGGTGCGGAGGACACCAAGGGCGATCCGCTGCGCAAGGAGGCCTATCAGCTGCTGAAGGAAGCAGGCGATGCCGGACGCATCCACTTCGTCGGCAACGTCGAGGGCAGCGATGTGCCCAAGGGTGTGTGTGATGTCGCTGTCACCGATGGCTTTACGGGCAATGTCATGCTCAAGACGGTCGAGGGTGTTGCGAGCTTCCTGATGGGGGAGATCAAAAACCTGTTCCTCACAAACACGCGCACCAAGCTGGCATATCTGCTGGTTAAGCCTGCGATGGGCGGTCTGAAAAAGCTGCTGTCCACCAGTGAGGTCGGCGGTGCGCCGTTCCTCGGCATTTCCAAACCGGTCTTCAAGGCACACGGTTCGTCTGACGCCAGAGCCATTCGTTCCGCTGTGAAGCAGGCGATGGACTTCGTAAATGCGGATGTCGTCGGGGAAATCGAACGCAATATTGACCACATGACGCTTTGACGCACATTTCCTATTGACATGGCCGTTAACGGCGCATATTATTTGAATATAAGATGGGAAAAGGGAGGTGAGCGTGTGGTATTCGAGAAGGTATGTAATATCCTCTCCGAGCAGTTCGGCGTAGATGCCGGCTCTCTGAATATGGACACGGCGTTCATAGAGGATCTCGGCGCGGATTCACTCGATGTGGTCGAGCTGATGATGAGCATTGAGGAAGAATTCGATGTCGGAGAAATTTCCGAGGAAGAAGCAGCAAGCATGAAGACCATCGGCGATCTGGTTCGCCGCATCGGCGATGACGATTGAGTTGAGACACAGCGGTGCGCCGGGGAACAGGGGCACATTTTTCCCTCGCTTCCCGGCGCATCTTTTGAGTAAAAATAAGTAAAAACAGAAAGGAGAGAATTTTTTATGGAAAAGGACGAGCTGATTTACCAGTTTCATGACACCGGCCTGCTGACCACTGCGATGACGCATTCGTCGTATGCGAATGAGCACCGTGACCAGCATATTCAGAACAATGAACGGCTGGAGTTTCTTGGCGATTCCATACTGGGACTTGTATCCGCCGATTATGTCTTCCACCGCTATCCCAACGTACCGGAGGGACAGCTGACCAAGATGCGTGCGGCGGTTGTCTGTGAGCAGACACTGTATGAGGTCGCCAAGGAACTTGGGCTGGATCACCTGCTCCTGCTCGGCAGGGGCGAGGAGAACGGCGGCGGGCGCAAGCGCCCGTCTATTCTGGCGGATTCAGTGGAAGCGCTGATCGGTGCGATTTATCTGGACGGAGGTCTGGAATCCGCGCGCACGTTTATCCTGTCATTTCTGCCCGCAAAGGTTGACCTGGCGGAGCAGGGCGGCGCATTCCGCGACTACAAGACCGCATTGCAGGAGATTGTGCAGAAAAACCGGCAGGAGACGCTGTGTTACCGTCTGAGCGGCGAGAGCGGTCCGGATCACGACAAGCGCTTCACCGTGCAGGTGCTGCTCAACCGCAATATCTTTGCGGAAGGTACCGGACGCAGCAAGAAAGAAGCCGAGCAGATGGCGGCAAAGGCCGCGCTCGAGCTGATGGGCAAGGAATAACATGGCATCGATTGTGCCGGTGTTTGTGCCGCACGCCGGCTGCCCGTGCCGCTGTGTGTTCTGCAATCAGCGCGCGATTGCCGGACAGTCCGCGCGCATGACACCCGAACGGACGCGGGAGATTCTCACGCAGGCGCTGTCCGTCCTGCCGGACGGGAGCACGCCGCAGGCGGCGTTTTATGGCGGCAGCTTTACGGCGATTCCGGTCGAAGAGCAGGAGGCACTGCTCGCCGTGACAGATGAATTTCTGGCGCAGGGCAAGCTGTCCGCTGTGCGGCTGTCCACGCGTCCGGATGCGATTGACGAAGACACACTCAGCCGTCTGCGCCGCCACGGTGTGGCGACGATTGAGCTGGGCGCGCAGTCGATGGACGACGAGGTGCTGCGGCTGTCCCGGCGCGGGCACACAGCAGCGGACACCGTGCGGGCATCCCGGCTCATTCGGCAGGAGGGGGTCTCGCTGATTTTACAGACCATGGCGGGACTGCCGGGCGATACGCGTGAAACCGTGCGGCAGACTGCGGAGCGCGTCGCCGCACTGGAGCCGGACGGCGTGCGCATCTATCCGGTGGCGGTGCTGCCGGATACCGAGCTGCACGACCTGTGGCAGGCGGGCAACTATACGCCGCTGGATAACGAAACCGCAGCGGTGTGGTGTGCTGACATGCTGGAAGTGTTCCAGCGTGCGGACATCCCGGTCATCCGCATCGGGCTTAACCCGACGGAGGAATTAAACCGCACGGTCGAAGCGGGTGCATATCATCCCGCACTCGGCGAGCTGTCATGGAACGAGCTGTGGTACCGCAGACTGCGCGCACAGCTGGAAGCACAGGCGGGCGGCACGCTGTATGTCCCAGCCCGCGCGCTTTCGCGCGCCATTGGGCAGAACCGCCGCAATGTGCAGCGGCTGAAACGGGACTTTCCCGGACGGGATATCCGGATCAAAGCGCAGGACACGTAAGGCAGGACCCTCTCGCCGGAGCAGGATGGAGAGGGTCTTTCCTCATGCCGGAAAACCGACAAAGGCGTCGAATTTGTGCGGCGCGCACCGGAAAAAAGGTATGAATGTGGCGACTTTCTGCATGGATTGATTGCAACGAAGCAAAAAACATGATATCCTGTATCATAGAATCGGTATCGGCAATTGCGCCGCTGCCGCCAATAACAGAAGCTGAGGGATCCGCGTGTATCTGAAATCACTCGAATTACAGGGGTTTAAATCGTTCCCCGACCGGACGACCATCCGGTTTTCTGACGGTATGACTGCAATTGTCGGCCCGAACGGAAGCGGAAAATCGAATATTTCGGACGCCATCCGCTGGGTGCTGGGTGAGCAGTCGACCAAAAGCCTGCGCGGCGCAAAGATGGAGGATGTCGTCTTTGCCGGAACAGCGCGGCGCAGTCCGATGGGGGCAGCACAGGTCACGCTGATTCTGGACAATTCCGCCGGACAATTCCCGGTCGAGGCGACAGAGGTCATGGTGACGCGCAAATATTACCGCAGCGGAGAGAGTGAATATTACCTCAACCGCAAGCGCGTGCGCCTGCGTGATGTCCGGGAAGTGTTCATGGACACCGGTCTGGGACATGACGGTTATTCCATCATCGGACAGGGCCGCATTGATGAAATCCTTGCGGTCAAGAGTGCCGACCGGCGCGAGGTGTTCGAGGAAGCGGCAGGCGTCACGCGCTTCCGCACGCGCAAGGAAGAAGCCGAACGCAAGCTGGAGCAGACGGCGGACAATCTTGTGCGCATCCGCGACATCTGGAACGAACTGAACGCGCGCTCCGGCCCGCTGGCAAAGCAGGCGGAGGACGCGAAGAAATATATCGGTCTGCGCGATGAGCTGCGCGTGCATGAGGTGTCTCTGTGGATGGACACACTGGACGGCATGAAGGATGCGCGCGACACCAGTGAGCGCGAACGCCGTGAGGCCGAGCAGAAGCTGGAAGCGGTGCGCGAAGCGCAGCGGAAGCAGTACATGCGCGCGGAGCAGCTGGCGGAGGAAATGCGCCAGTCGGATATCCGTGCCGAGCAGTTGCAGGCACAGCTTTCCGCAGCGGAAGAAGCTGCGGCAGGTGTGACACGCCGCATGGCGGTGCTCGATGAAAGCCGCCGCAACGCAGCGGAAAACATCGGGCTGGCAAAAGGTCAGCTGGAAGCGCAACGCGAGCAGACCGATGCCCTGCGCGGGCAGATGCAGGCGAGACAGACGCGGCTGGAGGAACTGGAACAGCAGATTGCGGAGCAGTCTGCTGCACTGGAGCAAAAGCAGAAGGCGGTTGCGGCGTTGTCGGCGCAGGTGGAGGACAGCCAGAAGCAGGCCGACCGTCTGCGCGAACAGGCGGAAGAACTGGGCGAGCGCATGTTTGCCGTGCAGGCCGACCGCCGCGCGGCGGAGGCACGGCTGGAAGCGCTGGAGGGGCGCAGCAAAAGTGTAGGCGACGATGTGCGTTCTGCAAAGACGCGCACCGAACGCGAACAGGAAGCCCAGCAGGAGATGCAGCATGCGCTGGATGAAATGCGCGGTAAAATCGCGCAGGAAGAACGCGCATTGCAGCGTGCACAGGAGGATGCGCAGGAAGCGGCGCGCATGGTAAATGACGCCCGCCGGGAACATGCGGAGCTGACGGCGGCACTGACGGACAGCCGCAACCGCGTGCGCATGCTGACCGAATTGCAGCGCGAATATGAGGGCTTTTCCCGTGCGGTCAAGCTGGTCATGGGGCAGGCATCGTCCGGCGCGCTGAAGGGCGTGCGCGGGCCGCTCTCATCCCTCATTCATGTGTCCGGGCAGTATGTCACGGCGATTGAAACCGCGCTCGGCGCGGCGGCATCCAACCTTGTGGTCGAAACCGCACAGCACGGCAAGCTGGCCATTCAGATGCTCAAAAAGCGCGACGGCGGGCGTGCAACCTTCCTGCCGATGGATACCATCCGCCCGCAGTCGCTGCGCGAGAGCGGGCTGGAACAGAACAAGGGCTTTTGCGGTGTTGCAGCCGATCTTGTGGACTGTGATGCGGATTATCGTGATATTGTGGACAATGCACTCGGCCGCACGGTCGTGGCGCAGGATATGGACTGTGCGCTTGCAATTGCGCGCAGCTACCGCAACCGCTTCCGCATTGTGACGCTGGATGGTCAGCTCATCAATGCGGGCGGTTCGATGACCGGCGGCTCTGCCGGACGGTCATCCGGCATTCTTTCGCGCGCCAACCAGCTCGAACAGATGCAGGAGCGCGCGCGCGTTCAGCAGGAAAAACTCGACCGGCTGACGGCGCGCGGCAAACAGCTTGCAGAGGATGCGAAGCAGCATGAGCAGGACGCGGCGCGCATGGGCACTGCCCTTGCAGAGCAGCGGCAGAAGCTGGCGGCGCTGTCCGCACAGGCAAAGCAGCATCAGATTTTGCTGGACAGCGTGCGTGAGGCAGAACAGCAGTTTCGTGCCGAGCAGAGCGATGCCGAGCAGCACCGCAAACAGCTGCGCACGGACATTGCCAGACTGGAACAGCAGGCGGCGGAGCTGGGGCGTGAGCGCCAGCGGGCGCTCACCGCGCTGAACGCGGCAGCGGGCAGTGCACAGAAGGCCGCCGGAGAGCTGACCATACAGAACGACAGGGCGGCGGAGCTGCGCACAGCACTTGTACAGGCGCAGACCGAGCGCGACAGCGCACAGCAGGGTCTGGACGATCTGAAACAGATGGCAGAGAGCGCACAGCGTACCGCCGAAGACCATCGCCGCCGCATGGGTGAATATGAACAGGCCATCCGGCAGGCAGATGCGGAGCGCACTCAGCTGGAAACGCGCGGCGAGGAAAACCGTCAGCGCACCGAAGACCTGCGCACGCAGCTGCGCGAATGCGGGCAGAGCCGCATGCGGCTGGAACAGAACAAAACCGAAGCGGAGAAAACTGCGCGTGAGACCGGCAACGACATGGTAACGCTGGAGCGCCGCCATGCGGAGGCGGAAGCCGCGGCACAGCAGCTGCGCCGTGAGGAACAGCAGATTCTCGACAAAATGTGGGAGAGCTATGAGCTGACGCCGACGGCGGCACGCCCGCTGGCGCATGTGGTCCAAGACCGGCAGGCGGAAGAAAAACAGGCGTCTGACCTGCGCCGTGCGATCCGTTCACTAGGTGCGGTCAATCTGTCGGCAGTCGACGAGTATGCCGAACTGAGCGAACGTCTGATATTCCTGACCGGGCAGAAAAATGATCTCGAGCAGGCAGAAGGCGAGCTGCGCGGCATTATCGGCAAGCTCACGGAACAAATGAAGGACACGTTTGCCCAGTCATTTGCCCAGCTCAACCAGTATTTTGGGGAGACCTTCCGGGAAATTTTCGGCGGCGGCAGTGCCGAGCTGATTCTGGAGGATGAGACCGATATTCTCGGCTGCGGCATTGAAATTCGCGTCACGCCGCCCGGTAAGACGGTTAAGAGCCTGTCGCTGCTGTCCGGCGGCGAGAAGGCATTTGTCGCCATCGCACTGTATTTTGCCATTCTCAAGGTGCGCCCGACGCCGTTCTGCGTGCTTGACGAAATCGAAGCCGCACTGGATGACGTCAATGTGACGCGCTTTGCGCAGTATTTGCAGCGGCTGTCGGATAAGACGCAGTTCATTGTCATCACACACCGCCGCGGCACGATGGAGGAAGCCGATATGCTGTATGGCGTGACTATGCAGGAGCGCGGCGTGTCCAAGCTGCTGATGCTCAACATCGCGGACGTCGAGCGCGAAATGAAGATGGAGCTGACGTGACTTTTCTTTTTGAGGAAAAGAAAAGTCACCAAAAGAAAACCTTTGTGGCGCGCTCCCGCGCGCGCAGACATGCCGGACAAACGCGTCCGCCAGTCTGCCCCCAACGGCACAAAACAAGCTGGGAGCTTATAGAGTTCTCTTTTTGAGAAAAAGAAAAGTCACCAAAAGAAAACCTTTGTGGCGCGCTCCCGCGCGCGCAGACATGCCGGACAAACGCGTCTGCCAGTCTGCTCCCAACGGCACAAAACAAGCTGGGAGCTTATAGAGTTCTCTTTTTGAGAAAAAGAAAAGTCACCAAAAGAAAACCTTTGTGGCGCGCTCCCGCGCGCGCAGACATGCCGGACAAACGCGTCCGTCAGTCTGCCCCACCCAATGATATAAAACAGGGTAAATTCATTCCAATCTGAATGTTGACAATAGAGAAAAGGAGGATTCCACAATGGGATTTTTCGATAAGATCAAACAAGGTCTGAAAAAGACGACAGCGGCGGTCAGTGAATCGCTCGGCGATGTTATGGCGGCCTTTGTCAAAGTGGACGAAGACCTGCTGGAGGAATTGGAAGAGGCAATGATTCTTGCGGATCTCGGTGCGGCGACGGCATCCAAAGCGGTTGACCAGCTGCGCGACCGCGCCAAGCACGAACGCATTGAGACCAGGGAAGAATTGCGCACTGCGCTGTGCGATATTCTCGCGGGCATGATGCAGGAGGATTCCGGGCTGGATGTATCCAGTGAACCGGCAGTCATTCTGGTCATCGGTGTCAATGGCGTGGGCAAGACCACGACCATCGGCAAGCTCGCCGCATCGTATGCGGCACAGGGCAAGCGTGTTATGCTGGCGGCAGCGGACACCTTCCGCGCGGCGGCAGCAGACCAGCTGACCATCTGGGCGAAGCGTGCCGGTGCGGATATCGTCCGCCATGGCGAAGGCGCAGACCCGGCGGCAGTCGTATTCGATTCGATTGCTGCGGCAAAGGCACGCGGCTGTGATATCATCATTGTCGATACGGCGGGCCGTTTGCACAACAAGGCAAACCTCATGAACGAGCTGAATAAGATCGACCGCGTCATTGCGCGCGAATTGCCCGATTCCAGCCGGGAGACCCTGCTGGTGCTCGATGCGACAACCGGACAGAATGCCGTTTCACAGGCAGAGCAGTTTAACAAGGCGGCGAAACTCACCGGCATTGTTCTGACCAAGCTGGACGGCACTGCAAAGGGCGGCATTGTGGTCGCAATTTCTGCGGGGCTCGGGGTTCCGGTCAAATATGTCGGCGTCGGCGAAGGCATTGATGATTTAATGCCGTTTGAGCGCAGGGCGTTTGTCGAGGCGTTGCTGCCGGTGGAAGGAGACGAGTAAACAATGGCAAGACCTGATTTACGGCGCAACGATGAGATGCGCAAAATGAAGATTGTACCCAATTTTACGATGCATGCGGAGGGCTCCGTGCTCATTTCCGTGGGCAACACCAAGGTGATCTGCAATGCAACGGTAGAGGAAAATGTCCCGCCGCATGTCAAGGGCACCGGGCGCGGCTGGGTCACGGCGGAATACAGCATGCTGCCGCGCGCGACCAATACCAGAAACCGCCGTGATATTTCCAAGCTCAAGCTTAACGGCCGCAGCGCGGAGATTCAGCGTCTGATCGGCCGCGCGCTGCGCGCAGTCACTGATATGGAGGCGTTGGGCGAGCGCCAGATTATCATCGACTGTGATGTCATTCAGGCGGACGGCGGCACGCGCTGTGCATCCATTACGGGCGGCTATGTCGCGCTGTGGCTGGCGTGCAAAAAGCTCGTGGATGACGGCGTGCTCAAAAAAATTCCGCTGACCGGACAGGTTGCAGCGGTATCCGCAGGTATCTGGAACGACGAGCCGATTCTCGATCTCGCGTATGAGGAGGATTCGCACGCCATTGTCGATGCGAACTTTGTCATGACCGAGAAGGGCGAATTCGTAGAGATTCAGGGCACCGGTGAGGGCCGCCCGTTTACCAAGGAAGAATACACCCGTCTGATGTCACTGGCACGCCGCGGCACAGCAAAGCTGTGTCGGGAACAGAGAAAGATCACGGGTGAAGTCGGATGAAATTCGTACTTGCATCACACAATAAGGGTAAGATACAGGAAGTAAAGCAGATTTGGGAGCCGATGGGCTTCGAGGTCGTGCCGATGCCGAAGGATTTTCCGGAAATCGAGGAAAACGGCGAGAGCTTTGAGGAAAACGCGATGATGAAAGCGCGTGCCGTCAGCAAGGCGCTGGGGCTGCCGGCGGTTGCGGACGATTCCGGCCTGGTTGTCGATGCGCTGGATGGGTTCCCCGGCATTTATTCCGCCCGCTGGGCAGGGCCGGACGCGACGGCACATGACAGAAATCTGTTGCTGCTGGAAAAGCTGATGGCAGTGCCGGAGGATCAGCGCGGCGCGGAATTTGTCTGTGTGGCGGCGTGTGTATTCCCGGACGGCAAGGAGCTGACCGTGCGCGGGCAGTGCCGCGGCACGATTCTCAACGAGGAACACGGCAACGGCGGCTTTGGCTATGACCCGATTTTCTGCGTGCCGAAATACGGCTGCACGTTCGGTGAGCTCGACCCGGAGGTTAAAAATTCAATTTCACACCGCGCCCGCGCGTTTACCGCACTCGGCAGCGCGCTGCGGGTATACATGGAAGAAAAAGGAGAAAACTAAATGCTGACAAGCAAACAGCGCGCCCGTCTGCGCGCCATGGCAAATACGCTCAGTGACACCGTCCTCATCGGCAAGGAAGGGCTGACCGATGCAGTGATTGCACAGGTCGAAGAGGTGCTGGAAAAGCACGAGCTGATGAAGATTAAGATTTTGGAGACCGCGATGTTGACGCCGCGCGAGGCACAGCAGGTGCTGTGTGAGGAGCTGGACGCCGAGCCGGTACAGTGCATCGGCACCAAGGTTGTCATCTTCCGCGTTGCGCGCCAGCCGGAAAACCGCCATATCGACCTGAACGCATGAGCCGCGTCGGGATTATGGGCGGTACGTTCAACCCGCCGCACAACGGGCATGTGCACGCCGCGCGGCAGGCGATGGCAGCGATGCAGTTTGACCGCCTGCTGCTCATCCCCGACAACGTGCCGCCGCACAAAACGATGCCGCACGGCTCGGCGGACGGGGAACAGCGCCTCGAAATGACGCGGCTGATGGCGCGGGAAATTCCCGGGGCGGAGGCATGCGACATGGAGCTGCGGCGCGGTGGGCGGAGCTATACCGCTGATACGCTGCGCGCGCTCCAGCGCGCGCTCCCGGAGGCAGAGCTGTTCCTCATCATCGGAACAGACATGCTGCTGACGCTGGACAAATGGCGCGAGCCGGAGACATTGTGCGCGCTGGCCGGGCTGGTCACGGTCGCACGCGATGACGACGACCATGCCGCGCTCGAACAGAAGGCCGCATGGCTGAAAGAGAAATGGAACGCGCGTGTCTGGCTTGTCGACTGTCCGGCACTGCCGGTTTCGTCGACCGATGTGCGCGCGGACCGCGCGCTGTGCCGTGCGATGGTGCCGCCGGCAATTTATCAGTATATCGAACAGCAGGGGCTGTATTTCTAATTTTTTTTCAGGGGACAGACCGGCGCTGCGGCGCACGGCCGGAAATGAACGGAGGATCACCATGCGTTACGATGATGAAACCAGAAGAGATATCCTTTCCCGCCTGTCGGGGTTCCGTCTCAAGCACACGCTGGGCTGTGAGAAGGCCGCGCGCATGCTCGCACAGCAATATGGCGAGGATGAAGACAAGTGTGCCTTCGCCATGCTGCTGCACGACATCACGAAGACATTTTCTCAGGAAGAGCAGTTGAACTTGTGCGAAAAATACGGTATAATACCCAATGATGTCGAAAAAACAGAATGGAAAATGCTGCACGGGAAAACGGCAGCTGCCATTGCCGCAGACGTGTACGGCGCGCCCCCTGATGTGGTGCATGCAATCTCGTACCACACCACCGGCTGCGCAGATATGACCCTGCTGGATAAAATCGTCTATATGGCCGATTACATAGAAGAAAATCGCAGTTTTGACGGCGTGAAAACCGCACGAAAGCTGGCTGCACGAAATCTGGACAAGGCCCTGCTCTATGGCCTGAATTCCTCCTTGCGCGACCTCATTCACCGTGGAAAACAGATTCATGTGGATACAGTTTTGGCGAGAAACTGGCTGCTGGAGCATATGTAACAGACAGAGGATGGGACGAAGAGTGCATGGATAAGAAAGAGAACAGATGGCTGCGCCGGGTGCTGATTGTCCTGGCGGCGGCTGCGGTGGTATGCGTGGTAGGATATTTTGCGTTCTGCTACTGGGTCAATGCGTCCGGCTCCCTGCTGGGCGGAAACGAGCTCAATCCGGACGATATGGATCAGGGCTCGGCGATCGTCGTAGACGGCGAAGGGCGGCGCGATGGCGTGTTTACATTGTTTATCGCCGTGACAGATGAGGATGAAACACGAACCGATTCCATGATGGTTTTGGTGTTTGACACCAAAAACCATACGGCAAAGCTGCTCAATATCCCGCGCGATTCGCTCGTGGATACCGAGCGCCATGGCGCGGGCAAAAAGCTCAACGCCTCGTATGCCAGCGGCATTGAGCAGCAGCTGGATGAGATTTCCGGCGTCATCGGCTTCCGCCCGGACAAGTATATCGTCGCCAATTTTGACGGTGTTGCGGACATTGTGGACGCCATCGGCGGCATCGATTACGATGTGCCGTTTGACATGAACTACCATGATGCATCGCAGGATCTTTCCATCGAATTTAAAAAGGGCTGGCAGCATCTGGACGGCAAGGCGGTTGTCGAGTTTCTGCGCTGGCGCCATAACGACGACGGCACGGGCTATGACGACGGCGACATCGGCCGCGTGGAAAAGCTCCAGACCTTTCTGACCGCACTCGGCAAGGAGGTTCTCTCTCCGACCAACCTCATCAATATCCCGTCGATTGCAGCGGCGGTTTCCGAAAATGTGGAAACCGATCTGACGACCTCTCAGGTTCTCTGGCTCGGCATGCAGGCCATGAAGCTGGACATGGAGGAGGGCGTGGAGATGCAGACGCTGGTGGGCGACAACGCCATGGTCGGCGACCTGTGGTTCTTCATCCTCGACGAGGACATGATTCTTGACCAGATCAACGAGTCGTTCAATCCGTACACGCGCGAGCTGACGGAGGACGATTTTAACATCATCACGCCGGATGACCTCGGCATCTACAGCAGAAGCTGGGAGGAAGAGCGTGCCGTGCGCTATGCCGGCTATAAAAAGGCGCAGCAGAGCGACACCGGCAGCGGAGAGCTTTCGGATGACGACGATGATGAATAAACAGCTGTCATTTCCCTCAGGCAGGGAATAAGGAGAATATATTATGGCAAACAATACCACGGAAACGTATATCAAGGCCGCAGTACAGGCCCTGGACAGCAAGCGCGGACAGGATATTCAGGTGCTCAAGGTAGCTGACCTGACCACGATTGCCGAATATTTTGTCATCTGCACCGCGTCCAGCACGACGCAGGTTAAGACACTCGCTGACGAGGTGGAATTCCGCCTGAAGACGGATTACGGCATCCTGCCGCACCATGTTGAGGGACATGATTCCGCGAGCTGGATTCTGCTCGATTACGGCTTTGCCCTCGTACATGTATTCCTGGAATCCGCACGCAGCTTCTACAGCCTGGAAAAGCTGTGGAAGGATGCCGTACAGATTCCGGTCGACGAGCTGTAACGCATTGTTCGCATATACTTCAAAATAGATGGGAGTCACAAACATTGGAAAAATACGATTTCAAAGCCATTGAAGCCAAATGGCAGAAGGCTTGGGATGACCAGCAGGCATTTGCTGCAACCAACGACTATTCCAAGCCCAAATATTATGCACTGGTCGAGTTCCCGTATCCGTCGGGCGCCGGCCTGCACGTAGGCCATCCGCGTTCCTACACCGCACTGGACATCGTTGCCAGAAAGCGCCGCATGCAGGGCTATAACGTCCTGTATCCGATGGGCTGGGATGCATTCGGCCTGCCGACTGAAAACTTCGCCATCAAGAACCATGTGCATCCGGCGGAGGTCACCAAGCAGAATGTCGCACGTTTCAAGAGCCAGCTGAAGGCGCTCGGCCTGTCGTTTGACTGGAACCGCGAGATCAACACCACCGATCCGGAATACTACAAGTGGACACAGTGGATTTTCCTCCAGCTGTTCAAGAAGGGTCTGGCATACAAAAAGGAAATGGCAGTCAACTGGTGCACCAGCTGTAAGTGCGTGCTTGCGAACGAAGAGGTTGTCAACGGCGTCTGTGAGCGCTGCGGCAGCGAGGTCATCCGCAAGAACAAGAGCCAGTGGATGCTCAAGATTACCGAGTATGCACAGCGCCTGATCGACGATCTGGACGATGTCGATTACATCGACCGCGTCAAGAGCCAGCAGCGCCATTGGATCGGTCGCTCGACTGGTGCCGAGGTCGATTTCAAGACCACGGAAGGCGATGTGCTGACCGTCTACACCACCCGCCCGGACACCCTGTTCGGCGCAACCTATATGGTTATTTCGCCGGAGCACCCGATGGTTGAGAAGTGGGCGGACAAGCTGACAAATATCGATGCAATCCGCGCCTATCGTGAGGAGGCTGCACACAAGTCCGATTTTGAGCGCACCGAGCTAGTCAAGGACAAGACCGGTGTCAAGCTGGACGGCGTGCGCGCCATCAACCCGGTCAACGGTACGGAAATTCCGATCTTTGTCTCTGACTATGTCCTGATGAGCTACGGCACCGGTGCCATCATGGCAGTACCGGCGCACGATGACCGCGACTGGGCATTTGCAAAGAAGTTTGATCTGCCGATCATCGAGGTCGTCAAGGGCGGCAACGTACAGGAGGCTGCCTTCACCGACTGCGCAACCGGCATTATGGTCAACTCCGGTTTCCTGGACGGCATGACCGTAGAGGAAGCTAAGAAGGCAATCACTGAATTCCTGACCGAAAAGGGCGTCGGTCATGCGAAGGTCAACTACAAGCTGCGCGACTGGGTCTTCTCCCGCCAGCGCTACTGGGGCGAGCCGATTCCGCTGGTCAAGTGTGAAAAGTGCGGTTGGGTTCCGATTCCGGAGTCTGAGCTGCCGCTGCGCCTGCCGGATGTCGATTCCTATGAGCCGACCGATGACGGCGAATCCCCGCTTGCATCGATGACCGATTGGGTCAATACCACCTGTCCGTGCTGCGGCGGCCCGGCCAAGCGCGAGACCGATACCATGCCGCAGTGGGCCGGTTCTTCGTGGTACTTCCTGCGCTATATGGACCCGCACAACGACAAGGAGCTGGCTTCCAAGGAAGCACTGGAATACTGGGGCCCGGTTGACTGGTATAACGGCGGCATGGAGCACACCACGCTGCATCTGCTGTACTCCCGTTTCTGGCATAAGTTCCTGTATGATATCGGCGTTGTTCCGTACAAGGAGCCGTATAAGAAGCGCACAAGCCACGGCATGATCCTGGGTCAGAATCCGCACAGCTTCGTCAACCTGCCGGAAGACGAAAAGAAAAAGCTGCTGGAAGAGTTTGGCGATGAAAAGGGCGCGAGAAAGCATCTTGTTGAGAAGTATGGCGAGATGGCAGAGCATCCGGTTGTCAAAATGTCCAAGTCGCTGGGCAATGTCGTCAACCCGGATGAGACCATCGACGAGTACGGCGCGGATACCATGCGCCTGTATGAGATGTTCATCGGCGACTTTGAGAAGTCCGCTGCCTGGTCGCAGAAGGCAATCAAGGGCTGCCGCCGCTTTGTCGAGCGTGTCTGGGCTCTGTTTGACAAGGTACAGCCGGGCGATGAATACAGCAAGGAAAATGAGGTTGCGATGCACCGCACGATCCAGAAGGTCAGCGAGGACATTGAAAACCTGAAGATGAACACCGCTATCGCGCAGATGATGACGCTGCTCAACCAGCTGTACGACAACGGCGTCAACCGCGCTGAATACAAGACCCTGCTGACACTGCTCAACCCGTTCGCACCGCATGTGACCGAGGAGTTGTGGCACATGCTGGGCGAGACCGACCTGCTGAGCCTGCACACCTGGCCGGAGTTCGATGAGAAGAAGACGGTTGAGTCCTCCATCGAGATCGCTGTACAGGTCAATGGCAAGGTCAAGGGCAAGATTACCCTGCCGATGGACTGCCCGAAGGACGAGGCACTTGCCATTGCTATGGCAGATGCCAAGGTACAGAATGCCATCGCGGGCAAAAATGTGGTTAAATCCATCGTTGTGCCCAATAAAATTATCAATCTCGTTGTCAAGTAAACCGTCCCGCATGCTTTTTTGGACAAACAGAAAAGTAGTGCTTGACAGTACACTGGGAAAACGATATAATATATTCACGGCATTTTTGCCGGATTGTGCAAAAGCGTTTATTGGCAACGCGCGGAGGGAGGGAAAACAATGTCGGAAATCCGCGTAAAGGAAAACGAGTCTCTCGACAGCGCACTGAGAAGATTTAAGAGATCGTGCGCAAAGGCGGGTGTGCTTTCCGAGCTTCGCAAGCGTGAGCATTATGAGAGCCCGAGCGTTAAGCGCCGCAAGAAGTCCGAAGCGGCTCGCGCAAAGAGAAGAAAGTATTGATTTACTACTTGCTCAATCAACACCGGAACGGGAAACCGTTTCCGGTGTTTTTTGCTGTCCGGGCGCATAATGCGCCGTTCGGCTGCACATACTACCTGCGGAGCAGAAATCCCCGGCGCGTGTCATAGGTCATGTGCTGGTGCACCCGGCCGGCGCTGGAGAGATAAACCAACCCGATCCGGACTCTGTAACGCAGGTATCCGCCGGACGGATGCGGAATGCGGTTTCCCCGTTTGTGATGGGAGACCGCATTCTTTTGCATAGCAGCGCGGAATGTGATATACTGAATATAATATTCTGTGGGGCACATGGCCCGGTGTATATTCCCATGCATTTCAGGAGGACAGGCTTATGAGTAAAACAGAAAAGTTCTTCCGCGCGCTGGCGTGGTTTGGTCTGGGCGCAATGGTCGGTTTCCTGCTGGCGCCGATTAAGAAGGGTGTGGACATCAGCATTTGCAGCAACAATGTCGGCACGGATGGCTTTCCATTCTTTGACGATGACGATGAGGATGCATTCGACGATCTGGAAGACTGAGCTTTGTGAACAATGTGGAAAGAACACCCGCCGCCGGGTGTTCTTTTTTGTACAGATGTGGTATACTTAGTTCGTCGCGGGGAGACTGACCCTGCGCAGACTGACAGGAAGAGAGACTGAATGACTATGGGCAGCAAACAGAATACGAAAAAGAAAAAGGCAGACGGTATGTGGATCAGCGACGAACGGCGTATTACAGAGGAATGCCGCAAGGTGTATCCGGCGCTGTATCGGCTTCAGCGCATTGCGCTCATCATTGCATCTGTTGCACTGGTTATCACGCTGGTGACGCCGACCATTTTTTCAAAATCCATTGCAGGCTATGAATCATGGGGGAATACCTATGAGATTGCGACGATTGTTCTTACACTTGTGTTACTTGTGCTGTATGGCGTCGCCAATTACTTCTGGCAGGAAAAGATGAAGCTCTTCCGCGCCGAGTCGGAAAAGAAAAAGCTGAAGAAAAAGAAATGAAATGGAATTCTGGCCTCGAATGGGGTCAGAATTTTTTTATGCATGGAGAAACCGGCCGCAGGATTTCAAAACGCAATGATTTGACGCGCGCGGAGAATTGCGATATAATACCGAGTATTCGGGAATTTATGATTCAGAAGTATGATTTGGAGTTAATAATAGCATGAAAAAAGCAAATCAATACGGCAATGAGAGCATTTCCGCGCTCAAGGGCGCAGACCGTGTGCGCAAGCGCCCGGGCGTTATTTTTGGCTCGGACGGTTTGGATGGCTGTCAGCATGCAGTATTTGAAATTTTATCCAACTCAATTGATGAGGCGCGCGAAGGGTATGGCAGTGAAATCACAGTCACGCGCTTTGCCGATTATTCTATTGAGGTAGAGGATCATGGCCGCGGTATTCCGGTTGATTTCAATCCGAATGAAAAGCGGTATAACTGGGAGCTGGTATTCTGTGAGCTGTATGCCGGCGGCAAATATAAGACCAATGACGGTGAGAACTATGAGTTTTCGCTTGGCCTGAATGGTCTCGGTACCTGTGCGACACAGTATTCATCGGAATATATGGATGTCATGGTTCGCCGTGACGGTACGGAATATACCCTGCACTTTGAAAAGGGCGAAAATCAGACCGGAACCAAAACCGGTTTCAAAAAGAAGAAATATGATGGGAAGGATACGGGTACCATGATCCGTTGGCGTCCCGATCTTGAGGTGTTTACCGATATTTCCATTCCGGAGTCGTATTATCTGGATGTGCTCAAGCGGCAGGCTGTGGTCAATCCGCATCTGAAATTTATTTTCCGCAATCAGACGGAAACCGGTTTTACAACGACGGAATTTTGTTATGAAAACGGCATCACTGACTATGTTGCAGAGATTGCGGAGGACAGAGCACTGACCTCCATCCAGTCGCTCAGCGGAGAACGCCGTGGACGCGACCGTGCGGATAAGCCGGAATATAAAGTACGGCTGAACTGTGCGTTCTGCTTTTCTTCCAGTGTGTCCCGTTTGGAATATTATCACAACTCGTCATGGCTGGAATACGGCGGCGCGCCGGATAAGGCAGTGCGTTCCGCGTTTGTCTATGCGATTGACGCTTATCTCAAGCAGAACGGCAAATATAACAAGAATGAGAGCCGCATTTCGTTTCAGGATGTCTCGGACAGTCTGATTCTGGTTACGAGCTGTTTTTCAACGTATACCTCGTATGAAAACCAGACGAAAAAGGCGATTACCAATAAGTTTATACAGGAAGCCATGACGGAATTCCTGCGCTCCGGCCTGGAGATTTATTTTATTGAGAACAAGGCAGAAGCGGACAAAATTGCGGAGCAGATTTTGATTAACAAGCGTTCGCGTGAGCAGGCGGAAAAAGCCCGCTTGAATATTCGCAAAAAGCTGTCCGGCTCGATTGATGTTGCCAACCGCGTACAGAAATTTGTCGATTGCCGCACGCGCGATGTCTCGCGCCGCGAGCTGTACATCGTGGAGGGCGATTCCGCACTCGGTTCCTGTAAGCAGGGACGCGATTCGGAATTTCAGGCGATCATGCCCATCCGCGGCAAAATCCTCAATTGTCTCAAGGCGGATTATGATAAGATTTTTAAGAATGATATTATCACAGATTTGTTGAAGGTACTCGGCTGTGGTGTTGAGGTCAAATCCAAGGCGTCCAAAGACCTGTCTACGTTTGACTTGAACAATCTGCGCTGGAACAAGGTCATCATCTGCACCGATGCTGA
The DNA here is from genome assembly GCF_002157465.1 of Butyricicoccus porcorum. Classification (GTDB taxonomy): domain Bacteria; phylum Bacillota; class Clostridia; order Oscillospirales; family Butyricicoccaceae; genus Butyricicoccus_A; species Butyricicoccus_A porcorum. The sequence continues at coordinate 37,366 of NZ_NHOC01000001.1, read as the reverse complement.
TGTCGATGGCTTTCAGATTCGCACGCTGGTGCTCACGATGCTGTACCGCCTTGTCCCGACGCTGATTGAAGAGGGATATGTGTATATTGCAGAGTCGCCGCTGTACGAAATCACTTGCAAAAACAAGAGTTATTTTGCGTTCGACGAGAGTGAAAAGGCGGATATTCTCAAGGAACTGGCGGGCAAAAAATACACCATCCAGCGATCCAAGGGTCTCGGTGAAAATGAAGCGGATATGATGTGGGAGACCACGATGAATCCGGAGAGTCGTCGTCTGATCCGTGTTCTGCCGGAGGATGCTGCTGCGACCAGCGAGATGTTTGATCTGCTGCTCGGAGAGAATCTGTCCGGTCGAAAGGAATATATCGCGGAAAACGGCTGGCAGTATCTGGAGTTTGCAGATATCTCCTAACCCCCTCTCTTACTTCTCTTTTTGAGGAAAAGAGAAGTAAGCAAGAGAAAACCTCTCTCCGCGCTCCCGCGCGCGACCCCGTCCCGCCGGTCAAACGACGACCGGCGGTTGGCAGAAGTTGAGGGGAACGTGCTTTGCGCTCCCGCGCGTGGCCCCGTCCCGCCGGTCAAACAACGACTGGCGGTTGGCTGAAGTTGAGGGGGCAGAACAGTTCCAAAAGCCTTCTTTTTGAGAGAGGTATCGAAGACGGAGCGAGATGTTAGCTGAAAAGCGCGTATATAACAAACTGGTTTATCAAATAGAGAAGGAAAGGTAGTTTTTTCCTAAATGGCAAAGAAAAAAAGCAAACAGCAGCCCGTGCGCGAATATCATCCGCTCGAGCCGGCCACGCAGCGCATTACAGAAACGCTGCGGGAAAATTATATGCCGTACGCAATGAGCGTCATTGTCTCGCGTGCGATCCCCGAATTGGATGGCTTTAAGCCGTCACACCGCAAGCTGCTGTATACAATGTATAAAATGGGTCTGATGGGTGCGACACGCACCAAATCGGCAAATATTGTCGGTCAGACTATGAAGCTCAACCCGCACGGCGACGCCGCCATTTATGAGACTATGGTGCGCCTGACGCGCGGCAATGAAGCCCTTTTGACTCCGTTTGTCGATTCCAAGGGCAACTTTGGCAAGGTTTATTCGCGCGACATGGCATATGCTGCTTCGCGTTATACCGAGGCCAAGCTGGATAAGATCTGTGCGGAGCTGTTCCGCGACATTGACGCGGATGCAGTGGATTTTGTCGACAACTATGACGGCGAGCTCAAGGAGCCGACCCTGCTGCCGACGACGTTCCCCAATATTCTGGTTTCTGCCAATACCGGCATTGCTGTCGGCATGGCAAGCGCTTTCTGTGGATTCAATTTGGAGGAGGTCTGCCGCACCACCATCGCGTACATTCAGGACAGCGGCTGTGACCTGATGGAGACACTCCCGGCACCGGATTTCCCGACCGGCGGCGAGATCATTCTCGACCGTGCGGCGATGCGCAAAATTTATGACACCGGCCGCGGTTCCTTTAAAGTCCGCGCAAAGTGGGAGTATGTCAAAAAGGAAAATCTGATTGAGATCAAGGAAATTCCGTATACCACCACCATTGAGGCGATTATTGACAAGATTGCCGATCTGGTCAAGAGCGGCAAGCTGCGTGAAATCTCTGATATTCGAGATGAGAGCGATCTGTCCGGTTTGAAAATTGCAATTGATCTCAAGCGCGGCGTCGATCCGGATAAGCTCATGGATCGTTTGATGCAGCTGACGCCGTTGATGGACAGTTGTTCGTGCAACTTCAATGTGCTCATCGGCGGCATGCCGAAGGTGCTCGGCGTGCGCGGCATTCTCGAAGAGTGGGTCAAGTGGCGCACCGAATGCAAGCGCCGCACGATCCGCTTTGACCTGAATAAAAAGAAGGAAAAGCTGCACCTGCTGCACGGACTGAAGGTCATCCTGCTGGACATCGACAAGGCAATCCACATCATCCGCGAGACCGAAACCGATGCGATGGTTGTCCCGAACCTGATGGAAGGCTTCGGCATCGATCAGGTGCAGGCGGAATATATTGCAGAGATCCGTCTGCGCCATATCAATCAGGAATATATCCTCAAGCGCATTGAGGAGACCGACGGACTGGAAAAGGAAATTGCCCGGCTCGAGGGCATTCTGGGCAGTGACACAAAGGTACGCCGTCTGATTGTCAAAGAGCTGGAGAATATCATCAAAAAGTATCCGTCGCCGCGCCGCTCGGTCATTCTCGACGCCGATGCCGTCGGGCAGTTCGACGCGGAGGATCATATTGAGGATTATCCGGTGCATCTGTTCCTGTCAAACGAGGGCTATTTTAAGAAAATTACGGCGCAGTCGCTGCGCGGTGCGTCCGATCAGAAATTTAAGGACGGCGATGACCTGCATCAGACACTCGATGCGACCAACAAGCAGGAAATTATGTTCTTCACCGACAAACAGCAGGTTTACAAGGCACATCTGTACGATTTTGACGACACCAAGGCAAGTGTCCTGGGCGAATACCTGCCGTCTAAGCTGTCGATGGATGAGGATGAAAAGGTTGTGTTCATGCTGCTGCCGGGTGAATATACCGGCAGCCTGGTTGTGGTCTTTGAAAACGGTAAGGCGGCGCGCTTTGAGCTGTCCGGCTTTGCGACAAAGACCAATCGTCGCCGTCTGACGGGTGCATATTCTGACCGTTCACCCGCAAAGGCATTCTTCCACATCACCGAAGAACGCGACATCACAATTTTTGCAAGCAATGGGCGCGCTCTGACGGTCAATACCTCGATTATCCCGGAAAAGACGACGCGCACCACGGTCGGCGTACAGGTGATGGTGCTGCGCGGCAGCCATACCGTCACGCGCGCCAGCGATGCGGCAGAGGTATCGTTTGTCCAGCCGCGCCGCTATGTCTCGCATTCCATTCCATCCATCGGTGCACTGCTCAAAGATGAGGACAAGGGCCAGCTGAGTCTGCTGTAAAAAGCGGTTGTGCGGCGTATCCCTTTGGTATTATAATAAGAATCAGAGGGAAGAGGGTTGGATATGGACGAATTATTAACGCTGATTCATCAGAAATACGATAATATGCAGGATTTCTATGATGAAAGCGGTTTGACATCGGCGGAGCTTTTGGATATTTTACAGCTGGGAGCTGACGGTTTGGATGAGATCGGCTGCTTTCAGCTGTGTCATACGCTGCATATCAGTATGGATAAATTTTCGATCGGCATCATTGAACCGGAGGAAATGACCAAGAACATCGAAACAGTTGTGCTGGAGGATGTCATCGGTGAGTTGATTTTTCGTCTGCATGACCACCCGGTTACGCTGGGCGGCAGCCGCATTCATCCCGACGTACTGGATGCCTTTCAGTACGATTTGGAGCAGGCGCTTATCGTTGCCCGTCGCAGGCAGAAGGGAAACGACTGTCTAGATTGAATACAGGTTGATAGAGTGAGAAATCCCCCGGACGCATTTTATTGCGTCCGGGGGATTTTTGACAAATGTCTGGTTTTTATTCACAGATGGTGCCGCCGCCGAGAACGATATCGCCGTCATAGAACACTGCCGCCTGTCCGGGGGATACTGCGCGCTGTGGTGCGTCCAGCCGAACGCGGACGATGTCGTTGTCCGGTGTGAGCGTCGCGGGCGTTTCCGCGCCGTGATAGCGTGTGCGCACACAGCAGCGCACCGGTTCAGTCACGTGTTCCCAGGCGATCCAGTTGACGTCGCGCACACAGAATTCCGTGCACAGCAGGTCTTCTTCATAGCCGACCGTGACGGTGTTGCGTGCCGCGTTTTTGTCGATGACATACAGCCTGCGGTCGGCGCTGATGCCCAGCCCGCGGCGCTGTCCGACGGTGTAGTAAATCACGCCGCGGTGCTGTCCGATGACCTTTCCGGTCTGATCGATAAAATCACCCGGCACGGCGGACTGTCCGCAGTGCTCGCACAGGAATTTGCCGTGGTCACCGTCCGGGATAAAGCAGATATCCTGGCTGTCCTTTTTGCGGGCATTGACCAGACCGCGCGCCTCGGCGATTGCACGGATGTCGTCCTTTTCATAGCCGCCGAGCGGCAGCAGCGTGTGTGCCAGTTCGTCCTGTGTCATGGAATACAGCACATAGGACTGGTCTTTGGACGGTGCGGCGCCTTTTTTGAGCACCCAGCGGCCGAAGGTATCGCTGTATTCAATGCGGGCATAATGTCCGGTTGCAATCGCGTCAAAGCCCTCGGCACGCGCCTGCTCAAGCAGTCGGCCGAATTTCAGATGGCGGTTGCAGTCCACACACGGATTGGGTGTCAGCCCGCAGGCATATCCGTCCGCAAAGCGCTGGATGACCTCGGTGTGAAAAAGATCTGTGAAATCGAACTGATAAAATTTGATGCCGAGCGCGTCGCACACACGGCGCGCGTCTGCGATATTGTCCTCTGTGCCGCACGGGCGGTCGCTTGTGCCGGATTCCGGCGCATATAGCTTCATGGTTGCGCCCGCGATGGAATAGCCCTGCTCGAGCAGCAGGACGGCGGTCACGGAACTGTCAACACCACCGGACATGGCGGTGAGAATACGATTGTGCTGGTTCATGGCGGAGCCTCCTTCGGTTCTGTCTTTGATTATACGGAACGGCGGCGGTGTTGGCAAGAGTGGATTGCACGGCACGAGAAAAGCTGTGTCAGCGGCGCGCCGGACGCATAGGATGGAGGCATGGAAGGGGGAGGGGTTCATGAAACACACGCTGACCTTTGCGCTGGCAGGCGGCGACGTGCGGCAGGCCTATCTGGGCGGGCTGCTGGCGGCAGACGGCGCACAGGTGCGCACCATTGGACTGGAGCGCAGCGGCACGGAGCTGGAAGCCGGCGGCGCTCCCCGCACGCTGTTTGCTGAGGCGGATGTCATTTTGCTGCCCATACCGGTGATGGGCACGCGCGGGAGGCTGAATGCACCGCTCGCCAATGCGCCGTATAAGCTGACCGATGTGCTCGATGCCATTCCGGCAGGCAAGCCGGTATATGGCGGCTCTGTGCCGCGCATGGTACGCGATATGGCGGCGCGCCGCGGCATTGAGGTACAGGATTATCTGGAACGGGAGGAACTGGCGCTGCTCAACGCGATTCCGACGGCAGAGGGTGCCATTCAGATCGCCATGGAAGAGCTTCCGGTTACGCTGCACGGTCTTCCGGTTCTGGTGATCGGCGCCGGGCGTATCGGCACGGCACTGGCACCGCGTCTGCGTGGACTAGGGGCACATGTCACAGTTTCCGCACGCCGATATGATGACTTTGCACGTATTCGCAGTGGGGGATACCATTATCTGGATACACGCAGACTTGCCGGACAGCTGCATGCGTTCCCATTGGTCATCAACACCGTGCCATCGCCTGTGCTGACGCGGCGCGTGCTGGCGGATTGTGCGCCGGATACACTTGTGATTGATCTCGCATCGGGAAAGGGCGGCGTCGCTGACGATGCAGGTGATCTGTGCCGTGTCATTCATGCGCTGTCATTGCCGGGGCGCGTTGCGCCGCGCAGTGCAGCTGCTGCGATTTATGATACGGTATGCCATATGCTGGAAGAGGAGGGATTGCTGTGAGTCTGACGGCAGGCTTTGCGTTGTGCGGCTCCTTCTGCACGATAGATCGTGTGCTGGGCGTGATGGAACGCATGGCGAAGGATGGCTGGAATATGATCCCCATTGTCTCCGAGACAGTCGGGACGCTGGATACACGCTTTGGTTCGGCACACGATACGCTGGATGAAATCACACATATCTGCGGCAGGGAGCCGATGCGCACGTTACAGGATGTCGAACCCATCGGGCCGAAGGCCATGATGGATGTGTTGATTATCGCGCCGTGCACGGGCAGCACGCTCGCGCGGTTGGCGCATGGGCTGAGTGATACGCCGGTATCACTGGCGGCGAAATCCCAGCTGCGCGTGGAACGCCCGGTAGTGCTCGCCGTGTCCAGCAACGATGCACTCGCCGCGTCCGCACCCAATATCGCAGCGCTGCTCAACCGCAAGCATTATTATTTCGTTCCGATGCGGCAGGATGCCCCACATGCCAAGCCGCGTTCGCTTGTCGCCGTGATGGAGAGCATCCCGGAAACCGCACAGGCTGCGGCAGAGGGGAAGCAGCTCCAGCCGATTTTCCTGTGAGACGCAAAATGCCCTGATTCCACGCGGAACCGGGGCATTTTTCCCTGCCTGAACCGGTGGGACAGGACGGCGCAGGTGCTCCTGGTTCCGGCTTGTCATCCGTGCGGTTGTGTGCTATAGTGAAACCAATAAAATGAGGGCATTTTTGTAAAAATTCCAGGGGAAAGGAGGATGTAGCATGGGCGAAGCATTGGCTTATCTGCACGAATTCAACATTGTCTCCGTCACACTGCGCCTTGTGCTGGCGATGGTCAGCGGCGGCATGATCGGCATGGAACGCGGGCGCAAACGCCGCGCTGCCGGCTTCCGCACCTACATACTTGTCTGCCTTGGTGCCGCGCTGACCATGCTGCTCAGTCAGTATGAGTTGACCATGCTCTCTACGCGCTGGTCGGCGCTGGCGGAACAAATCGGTTTGCGGACAGATGTCTCGCGTTTTGGCGCACAGGTCATCAACGGCATTGGTTTCCTCGGCGCAGGCACCATCCTTGTCACAGGACATCAGCAGGTCACAGGCCTGACAACCGCAGCCGGACTGTGGGCATCTGCCTGTATGGGGCTTGCCATCGGTGCAGGCTTTTACGAATGCATCCTTCCGGCATTTGTGCTGATTTTTCTGTGCATCCGGGTCTTTCCGATTGTCGACGGGCTGATTCAGGAAAATTCCAGAATGATGCATATTTATGTTGAATTTGAATCGCTGGACAATGTGGGCGCGATTATCAGCCGCATCAAATCACAGGATATGCAGGTTCTCGATATCGATATTGAACGGGGCCGGGAAAAGCGCGGGCAGTATCCCAGCATTGTATTTTCCATCCGTCTGAACCAGCGAAAAGCGCATGAGCAGGTGCTGTCCTCCATTGCGGATCTGGACTGCATCCGTGTCATCCGGGAAATCTGAAGGGAGGTGCAGCCATGCTGCCCATATTTGACGGCCTGCGGGACGTTACATTGCTGTCAGTGACACTGCGGTTGCTGCTTGCCGTGCTGTGCGGCGGTGCAATCGGCATTGAGCGCGCATTCAAGCGTCGCCCGGCTGGTTTTCGCACGCACATTCTGATTTGTCTGGGCGCGGCAATGACAACACTGACCAGCCAGTATCTGTATCTGAATATGCATTATTATACTGATATGGCGCGGTTGGGCGCACAGGTGGTCGCGGGAATCGGTTTCCTCGGCGCGGGCACGATCATCGTCACACGCCGCCAGCGCGTCAAAGGCCTGACGACAGCCGCAGGTCTGTGGGCATCCGCCATCATTGGCCTCGCTCTTGGCGGTGGGTTCTATGAAGGCGGTATTCTTACAACGATCATGATCCTGCTCACGGAACTGCTGTTCTCCAGGCTGGAACGCCGTGTACTGGACAATGCGCCGGAGATCAATTTGTACATGGAATATACCGATAAGCGCTGTCTGGAACAGGTTTTGAAGCTGTATCACGACCGCAATCTCAAGATTCTGAACATGGAAATCACCAGAGCTACAGGAAGTAAAAAGCACAATGCCTGTGCGATCTTTACGCTGCGGCTGCATAAAAACTGCAAAGTCGGACAGCTGGTGGACAGTGTCGCCGCAGTCAGGGGCGTGATTTCGGTTGAAGAGCTGTGAACCGGAGGGAGACTGTCGATGACCTTGGATGCCGGCTGTCCTGCGGGCTGCGTGGCATGTCGCTGAAGCTGTGACAGCCGAACTGGCACATGCTGTCCGGAAAACAGTGAAAACAGTATAGAAAAAAGCCTGAATCAAAATGATTCAGGCTTGCATAATGGTTGCGGAGGCAGGATTTGAACCTACGACCTTCGGGTTATGAGTTGCCCGCGATATTTGTTGAGTATCTTTGTAGGTTCTCGAAAATGTGTGAAACGCATTGAAATTCGAGGTTTATTTGTTGAATATTGTTGCGATTCATTCTGAAACTTTGCCTGAATTGTCCCCGTTGTGTCCCCAAGCTGTCCCCACAAGCAGAGCAGATAAGGAAAAGCCCTGCTCTGTTTTTTGCCTCGTAGATGCCCTGTATTGCGTTTTGCCAGCCGGGCATGAAATTACACCATGAACAGGAGAAACGCGCAGGAAGGGGCGCTGACGCTTGAAAGAACAGGCGTTCTGATTGAGTGTGTGCCTGCTGGGTACGCATTGCCACTGTCAGCTGTTGACTTATGTTTACTTATGGTTGTGGTTTCAAATTTTCTGATACCCACAAATGAGGAGTGCACGAAATTGTGCCGTCTGATCGTGACACGAACAACACCACCCCAAAATTGGGGACGTTCACTCAATCCAAAATTGGATTCACCTACTGGCGGGCGCATATTCAGATTTTTCAGGTCCTAAAAAGGTGACAGATAAATTTTCATCCGACCGGTTGTGCGTACGTTTTTCGTACGAAGAAAAAGAGCAGGCCGCTGTGGGTCTGCTCTGTGCATTTTGTCGTTGATTATACCACAGTCTCCAGCGGATCAGCTGTAACCGGCATATCTGCCACGGTAAATGGGTCAATATCAATGCACTGCGCCGGATCATGCTCACCTGTCAAATCCCAGGCAACAGTGTCATTCAATACGGTCAGGCGTGTCGCAAAGAAGGCTTCATCCCGCAGCTGCTCAAACACGCCGCCTTGGGCAATCATCGGTTTCATGTCAACGCAGCGCACTGTCCCGTCATTCAGATAGGCGTACACGGTATAGTTATCGCCTGCGACGGCCTGCAATACTTTCGGAAAAATCTGTTCCATCGTGCATCCTCCTTTCGGTCAGATCAGCGGATTGATACGGTTGAGCGGCTTTGCATCCTTGGACAGCTCCCAGTTCTGCATCAGTTCATCCTTGTGGATTTCACACCACGCAAGAACCAGCTTTAGCTGTCTGCCGGGAAGCGCACCATTCAGTACACAGCCATTTTCAATGTCGATTAGGGCTTTTCGTCCTGCATATTCTACATGGAAGTGTGGCGGGTTGTGGTCGCTATAATACATGGTCACGCGGATACCGTAAAACAGAGATATTTCAGGCATGATATTCACCATCTCTTTCTGTTGTATCGCTGGCGGGCGTGTCATCCCGCTGCATGGTTTCATCTATTGCACGCTGAATAAATCCGTTCAGGCTTTCACCGCGCTGCTCCGCATGAGCTTTTACTTCTTCCTTGCGTCCCTTCGGCAATGTCAGGTTCACCCGGTCATAGGCTTTGGCAATGTAACGGTTTTGGGCTGCTGTGCTGGGTTTTCCCATATATCTACACCTCCTCCAGCATATCAGTATTATACCCTATATTGCAACGTTGCGCAACGATAAAAATACACGAATATAGTTGCGCAATTATGTTCATTCTGCCAATTGATATAGTTGCGCAACGATGATATAATATAATCACAGCAAGGGAACAGAGGGCAGCCGGAAGAAGCGGTAACCAAGCCGTCAAGGCCGAAAGCGTCCGATACTCCAAGCCATATACCGCGTGAGCCTACGGGCAACAGTCAGGAAGATGCTTGGAGGGCTGCCGATCAGTTCCACAATAAAGAATCAGGAGGTGATAACATGAAACGATTCAATCTTTCCAAGATCATGACCAGAGCATGGGAGTTATTCCGAAAGCTGGTCAATGAGCCGTTCGCTGAGTGCCTGCACAGAGCATGGCTTTCTGCAAAGGCCAAGAGTGTGAATGCAGAGCGCATTGCAGCAGCCAAAGAGCTGGCGGGAGTAGTTGAAGAAACCAACACTTTCTCCGGATGGAAAGAGCTAGGCTTCAAGGTCAAGCATGGCTGCAAGGCTCTGTTCGGTGTATCCCTGATATGGGGAAGCCGTGGAGACGGAGCAGAATACAAAGCCCGCTTTTTCGGAGCTTCGCAGGTTGAGCCAATACCGACATAAGAAAAGCCCTTTACCAAAACGCCGACCAAAGCACTGGTAAAGAGCCCGTAACCTACCCACAAAGGGAGATTGTGCTTATATTTTAGCATGATCTCCCGCCGGAAGCAAGGAGAAATCTATCATGACGAACCACATCACACCGACATCGAACACAAATTCCCCGTCCCATGAAAGAAATATTGACAAATTGCTGGCCACCATAAATTCAACTCCGCATCCGCGGCAGGCACTTGCGCTTGTTGGCATGATCTACTGTTTATACAAGACTGACCTGCATACCGATTCCGAAGACGAGGAGGAGTGATATTATGACTAAAGATGATTATGTTTCGGAACTGCTTGATATGCTTGCAGCAATGAACTACCGACAGGCTCGTGTTATCTATACATTTGCCAGCACATTGATGAGATGGCAAAGTTCCTCGGCAGAAACAGAGGACAATCCGTGAAGATTACGATTGCATACCAGTGCGGCGAACCGGTTGCGGACATACTGAACGCCCTTTCGCCGTTCTTCAAAGCTGACCCGCACACTGCTTCCGAAGTCGCGGAGGGTTGATATTTTGGACGAGCGATCGGACAAGGCTACGCCTGATTTGTGCATCGACCTACGGTGCAACTGGACTGCTCTAACATTGAATATACACAAACACCCGCGCGGGCACATGTTCGCCGGGTGTTGTTGCGTCTGGAGATACTGAACCACAGCCGGATTCTTTCTCCTGCTGGCTTGCTTTTGGCTCACTTTTGGCTTGCTACAGGCAGAGTTTGCGGACAAAGTCGAACTGAGCAATGCCCTCTTTTTAAGGACTGCGGAATCTGCGGATATATACCGGAAACAAGAACATTTTCCGCTGCCTGCTGCTGTAGTTTTGCTGAAATCTTGTTTCCCGACCATTAGCGCAAGAAATATACAGCCGAAATCTGCGCCAGTTTTGCGCTACTTTTGCGCCATAGATGAATGGCTTTTTTAGGGTGTTACAAATGTCACCATACTTTGCTTTTTTAAGGCGTTAGAAATGTTAGGATACTTCCTTTTTAGGGTCTCGGAAATCTTGGCTTTCTCTTTGTTCGCTCTTTGTTCAAAGCTCAATTTCTCGGGGTTCGCTCGGGGTTCGTCCCTTTCTGCGCGGGATATTTGAGCAGTGACGGCGTGAAGATCAGCAGCGGGAACCGGGAGGGGGATAGCCCCCCTATATCCGGCAGGCTACCCTGCGCCGTCCAGCGCCGATTTACACACAGGGAAATTTCAACTGAACTTTTCTGAACCATAAGTTTTGTTAAGTTTTGAATGTTAAGTTTTGTTAAGCTGCGCCGCCTCCCACATGACCAGCTCCCGCCGCTGGCCAGCTACATCAGGCTGTATGCTGTTGTCGGAACACCATGCCAGATACAGAGATATGCCATCATCTATACGACGCTCAATGGCTTCATGGTCATCGTGCCAGCGTATCTGGAACTCTGCATCCCATAGTTGACCGCGCCTGTCGCTTGCACTGCCCTCATGCATATAATACGGCTCAAAGGCTTGTATTGCTAGATCCCGTTTCAGCTTGCGGAACATCTTGTGCTGAAGCTGTCGTGCACGTTCAGGGCTGATTCCCTCGGCACGAGCAAACTCTGCGACTGGCTGATTATTCACATACACGATGTTGACCAGCTCTTGCTCTCGTTTTGTCAGGCGGGCGACCGCGCCGCGCACGACGCGCTGAAGGTCTGTGATCTCCGCACCACCGGTTACATCTATGCTTTCATCTGCAATCATGTCAGCAATCGTGATATCTTCTCCGTCCTTCACAGGCGTGTCAATGGACACTGTGGGCACAACGCGCATCTTACCGTCATGAATATTCAGCGCCCGCATACAGGCTGTTTTGACATGAAAGCCCAGGTATGTACTGAACATGCCTCTGCCGGTCTGGTACCCCATTACGGCGTTGTGAAAGCCGATCCAACACTCTTGCATCAGGTCGTCTTCGTCGATACCGGCACGGCTGCACAGCGTCAAGCATCGCCGAGAGAGCTTGTAGATCAGGCGGTATACATTTTCATACAGAACGTTTTCCGCGTCCGTGTCGCCCTCCTGCGCACGTACCGCAAGTTCTTCATTCGCCATTGCATAGTCCATTGCAAACCATCCTTTCCGGTGATATAATCGAATATAATAAGATCATCCGAAAAAGACGGAAGCCGCCCGGCGGGAGCATGTGCCCCTGTCGGACGGTTTTCTTTATGTCCAGTCAAATAATGTAACTTCTACGCGCGGTACATCGCTATACAGCTTTTCTATGGTTGCGGTCACGATCTGCGCGTCATCACGGTATGCGATGCCGTTCAAACTGTCCGCAATGCATTTGAGTATGTTATCTGCATCCGGCTTCTTTGTCGGCTTGATATCGCCCGCCTGCATTGCAGCCTGCTTGCGTTTGCTGGCACTCTTAGGGATGCTGTAATATGCACATACCTGTATGCCGATCATTGCGCCATCAGGGAAGCGGTAGCCGTCTGCCTGCATGTCATATTCTGTGGCAACCAGATTTTCATACAGCACGGTTTTCTCTGGCGTGTGGGTGAATGCACGTCCGTTCCGGCTGGAGAAACGCGGCCGGCCTTTGCCCTGCGGCTCGCCGGGTACTGTGAATGATACTGTCATAGGTTCGCACCGCCGATCACATCAACCACGGTGCAAGCTTGACTTCCATAAGGCCGCGCGCCTCAATACAGTATTTCTCTCGTCGTGTCATTCTAATTTACCTCTCTGCTCAAATGTATCTGTATTCTCCTCCGAGCCGATCTCAGCCAGCGCGACCAAAACGTTATAAACGCGTTCCATGTCATCCGGATGGCTGAACCGTTTCAACATCTCCTCACAGCGTCCACGATAGTGCTGGTGCTTCTGCGCTTCTGCCTTGGTGTAATGGATAGTGGTGCTGCCGTCTGCATTGTGTGTGTACTTCATAATAAAATCCTCCTGTATTTTTGTGATATGGATGTTTTTATCTAAACTTTTCTCAACTATTGAGTAGCCAATTTGGGGTTTCTCAGGTTGTTGCAGGCTTTTAATCTCAACTTTTTTCAACAGTCGGTTTGCAACCTTGAATTTTCTGAAGTGAATCTGTAATCGCTGAATAGATGGTATCAAAAGGCAACAGATCAATATAGTTCTGACCGGCATTGAGCCTGCCTTCTATGTACTGCATTACCTTTTCTGCATCTTCTCGTTTGTTCAAGATCAAAAGACAAGGATAATCCTTATCATAATCAACGCAATGACGAGAATAAGCAAACTTGGGTTTATTGGCTACAATTTCCCAATCACCATCATCTGATCTGGCCAATTGAATACGATTGAAATTTTCAATAGTAATACACCTGCTGAACAATTCGTAGTATCTCACAATCATTTTTGTGTCCTTTCTGCACTCTTGTACGTCCATCCGTGCTCCGGTACCCATATCATTCCCCGGGCCTCCAACTGGCGGGAGATTTCTACCTGGTGCCTGCACAGGCTATCTGTCATAGTGCGGAACAGCTGTTTGCATGCGGTGTCAGTCTCTAAATGATAATTGCCGGTCGTGCGTTCTATTTCGTCCTGAAGTTGCTCCCATCGTTCAATCAGGCTGGGAGTATGGTTCTCTGCGATACCCCGACATCGCGCCCGCCCGCGGGCTTCTTTGTAAAAATCCGGGTCATTGGTCAACTCTGCGATCAGGCCGCATGCCTGTCCCAGTAGCGTGAGCAAGTGCGTCCCGTTGGTCAGGCCGCCAAGGATGGATGACTTTGAGACTGCGGGTGAGGCTGGCGCAACAGTTGACTTGCACCCCACCTCTTGTTTTGAACTTCTCACAGCATTAAATGCTGGAAATAATCTATTTTTTTGCATTTTTCGCACCTTCTTTCGTTCGCATGGGTGAGGTTAAGGGGTGGGGTATGTTTCCAAACTATATATACGTATAAAATAAAAAAACATATATTTTTATATAACTATATATTTTTATTTCTTATCTCTCACGTATTATATAAAATCTACCTTACCCCACCTCACCCGTAAATAGAAGTTTATAATTTATGGCTTTTTGTTTCAAATATGGTGTTTAAAATTCTCGAAAAATTCAGAATGAGGGTGGAGTGGAGGTGGGGTAAGGTAGGGTAAAAGCCTTATCCGCCCGTTTCATATGGCTGTTCAGTATGTTTTGTGCGCTGAATGGCTTCATCTGTAAGTGGCGGGAGCATATATCTCGATGAACCATGTAGCACTCGATATCTCCGGTCTATATTTACATCTGCCGTCCGTTCATACCCCATATTGCGCAGAGCTTTGCCTACGCGTGCAACTTCTTTTAAGCCGAGTTCTTTTGCGATCTCTGTTGCTGTCCATTCGTTCCAATCCGCGCTATCTGTATCCCAATCGAAACTATCAAGTATGGCTTGCTCTTCCGAGAAAATTGCACGGAATTTATCCGAGCTTCGAATAGTAGCTTGCAGTTCTTCTTTTGACAGCCTGAAACTATTCGGAGCTTCTTTATATGCGTCATACGTCTCCGCCCATAGCTTTCCCACGTCAATTTGATTCATCCGTTTACGATCAATATCAATAATGGGAATGACAACAAAGCGTCGCCCCGCCTCGGTTAAAAATCCTGTTTCGTTAACTGTTCCTGCAAAGGATGTAAAGCGCGGATAATTGCAGGAAGCCGGGTCATATGGTGCCCTTACACGATCTGATTTGTTCGTAATGAACGCTTTTAGCCGGTCAACTTCCTTCTTTTTCGTTGTCCCCTCCAGCTCGCCAAGTTCGCATATCCAACAAGCAGTATCTTCCAGTACATCATCTTTGTTTGCAGGGTTGAGCTGCCGACCTTCTAAAAAGTAACCTTGTAGCTCCGGAGGGCTGCATAAATATCGAAAGAAGGAGGTTTTTCCAATGCCCTGCTCTTTGCTTTGCAGTACAAGAACAAATTCCGCACCATAATTGCCGTGCTCATTGTGGGCCATTGCGACACACTGCACAAGCCATTTACCAAAAAGATTAAGGTATGAAGATAGTTCCTGTTCTGTTACGTCATTTTCGAAAGATAAGCAACCGAACAGGTTGATAATGGTTTGTCCGCGTTCTGCTGGTGGTATAGCATACTTGCGCGACTGCTGTTCCAGGTATTCGCGTACCGGATTCACTCTGGATTCATCCGCAGCGGCCTTTATCCATGATAAAACGGTTTTCGTGTTCGCACGGATGCCTTCTCGGGTGCAATGATCCTGTACCTCCAGAGCAAAGGCGTTTGCAGCCTCATTGACACTATGCACAGCACGGATTTCCGGTGGAACGGCCTGTACACGTCGGATAACATCCATTTGCAGATGAATATCCAATGTGTTGCACATTGCTTTGAAATTGGCGTATGTAGGTTGCACGATGATATCACCAAAGCGGTTAATAATAAAATCGGGATAGGGACAGGATGATGCTTTTTTCTCCCGTTGCTTTTTGGCCCGCTCTGCTCGATCTTCTGCATCTACCTGCTTTTTTGCGAGTTGCAGGTCTTTCAGCACAGGTTTTAACAAGGTTCGGATATCGCCCACACTTACGCCTTTTGTTGCTCTGGCGCGGTCTATCAACTGCTGTTCATATCGGGTATATTCCGCCTCGCCTTGTTGCATGTAAATCTGCTCCAGTGCTCCCCTGACATGCGGGGTAAATAACTCGTTTGCTGTTGTCGCGTTAGATGGAAGCAGCTCTGAAAATGTCAGATATTCGCCACCATCGCTATAAAATGTCGGTTCAATCGGTATCAGATCATCCTCCGGCAATTCATCCGGCATGCTGTATTCGTAGTTCAATTTGATTCACCTCGATTCTGTGTGTCCTCCAAAACAGCTTGCGCCATTCTATGTTCTGGTTCTCCAGCGTGTCCAGACAGTATCCGATATAATCCAATCGTTTTACAGCCTCCACATAACGTGGGTCGAGCCGATCAAGATCATCAGGGCCATCGGGTGCATAATCTCTGCGCCATTGCTTCAACAGCCGGTAGTAGCGGCTCAATGTTGCCCAGGTACGTTGTTCCCAAGCCTGAAACGCCTGATCCAATTCTCGCCGCTTCCTCGCCGCTTTGGCGGCTTCCTGCTGCCGGCTGCGTTCCTCAGGCGTTGCCGCACGCCCGATGGTCAGGCCAAGGAAATACTGGTCATTGATCTGCTTTGCCGCATCTACAGGTGACAACTTATCCAACTCAGCAACCAACGCCACAGCATCCCATGATTGATTACATTTGAAACAGTGCAGTTTGTTGTTATATACGCTCGCGCTCAGGTGTTCGCCATGATGTACAGGGCATTTACAACGTTTTCCATGCAACTGCAAGCCATAGCTGCTTAGCACCTGTTCAATCGGCACACGCTCGCGGATTTCTGCGAAAATATCTATGGTGTAACACCTCTATAATCATTCCGGTATACGGCGGATGCCAGCAGGTACAGGTATAGGAGCAGTTGGTGCGTTATCCTGCCCATCCTCGCACAGCAACCATTTGACAACATTCTTCCATGCAATCAGATATTTCTTTCCAACCGTTCGGCACGGAATAGCGCCGCACCTCAACGCCCGCCGGAGCGTGTACTCGCTAACCGGCATACCTTCCTGCTTTGCGCGGGATACTGTTTCCTGAATGGTAAGTATCTGTTTTTCAGGCATTCGTTCCAGCCTCCTATTCAGTAATGTCCGATACATCCACACCAAGAGCAAATGCCAGTTTCCCGGCAGTTCTTGGCTCACATGTACCACGACGAACAACAGTACTAACATTCTGACGAGACATTCCCGCCTTTTTTGCTAGTTCCGTCTTTGTAAGTCCCTGCACAGCAAGCAAGGATTCAATTTTGATTGCATTCACTTTCATATTTACACCTCGTATAAATCCAATGGTTTTTCTTGTAATAAATTATACACCCTTTGGTTTCAAACGTCAATAAAATAAATACAATGGCTTTACTTTTCTTGACTTGCTTAAAACCATATGGTTTAATAATATCGAGGTGAAGCGTGATGGACGAAACAATTCATGAAATAATAAAAAAATTTTTAGCGATAAGCGGCTGTAGTAACAGAAGATTTGCTACATTAGCTGGCATAAACACAGGCACATTCCAAAACTCGATTACAAGAAAAAGTAAACTTCGTGCTGATACATTACTTAACATCGGTAATGCAATGCAAAATATTATTCAAAAACTTCGTAACGATATAGCCGGAAAGCAGTCTGTGTGTGATGTAATCCGAAGTAAAGCACAAAATGAGGATGACTTACCTATGATATACGAAGAGTATGTCGCTGAGGTCGTCACTCTGCAATACCAGCTAACACAATTAACTCACATGTACGAAGAGTACATGGCTCTTGCAGGAAAAACAATGTTGCAAGTTCTTCCCAAGCCGGAAGATATGCAAAAGTTTATACCGCCTGAACAAAGAAAATTTGAACGTAGCCAAGGACGACTGATAGTAAGGCGTGCAACAACTCCGATTCAATCGGACAAAGCAGTGCGGATTGTGTGCAATATGGATACGGAGTTACACAACCTTGTTTCTAAATCAGCAGAAAAGAACAATAGAACTTTTGAGGACGAATTAGAAGATATTATATATTGGACATTTGAAAATGAAGAAAATCAAACAGGTGATGGATATACAGGGCTTTAAAACGTCAATGCACTGAGTTCTCAACTCCATAGTAACGAAGGACCACAGAAAGGAAGGTGCAGCCATGGCAAGCATTGAAGCACGCAAGAACAAAGCCGGTGAAATCACATCATATCGTATCGTTGTATCCGGCGGGTTTGACTACACTGGAAAACGGATCAAACACACAAAGCTGTGGACACCGGACAAGAAGATGACTGCCCGCCAGCTGGACAAGGCTCTGTCACGTGCTGTCGCTGACTTTGAGCGCGAGATTGAGCAAGGTTTCCAGACGGATAACCGGCAGACTTTTGCGCAGTATGCTGAGTATGTAATCGCCCTGAAAGAGCGTTCCGGCATTAAGCCACGTACGATTGACCGATATCGTGAACTGCTGCCGCGCATCAATCAGGCTATCGGTCATTTGAAACTTGCAGAAATCCGCCCACAACACCTCAACAGCTTCTATGCAAATTTAGGGGAGCAGGGCATAAGGGCAGATGGAAGCAAGGCGGTTGCAAAGGTTGATATGGCTGCATTGCTGAAAAAGCGCAGACTGTCCAAAGCTGCCGTTTCAAGAAAAGCCGGTATTTCCGCAGCGACAATGACTAATGCGACACGGGGCGACCAGATCACGCAGGAAAAGGCAGAAGCTATTGCCGCAGCTTTAGAAATGAAGCTGGCTGATCTGTTTGAACTCAGACAGGACACCCGCCCGTTATCAGATAAAACCATTCTGGAGCACCATAGACTGATTTCTACTATTCTCAATCAGGCAGAAAGGGAAATGTTGGTACAATATAATGCTGCTGCAAAGGCTATGCCGCCCAAGACCAAAAAGAAAAATCCGACCTATTACCAGCCGGAGGAAATGGACGTTATTCTGGATGCATTGGAAACTGCACCGTTGAAATGGAAAACACTGACCTATTTCCTGATTGATACCGGATGCAGACGGGGAGAAGCTGCTGGCTTGAAATGGGAAAGTATAGACATTGATTCTGGTATAGTCACCATAGAACGTGCGCTGTTATATGATGCACAGCGGGGAATATATGAGGGAACAACCAAAACAGGCAAAAACAGGACAGTTCATATCGCAGCCGAAACAATAGCTTTGTTGAAGCGTTTGCGTGTGAAGCAGATGAGTGACAGGCTTGCAAGCGGGGATTTGTGGAACGATACTGGATATGTTTTCACACGGGACAACGGTCTGCCGCTGAATCCTGACAGCATAACTGACTGGTTAAATAAGTTCAGTAGAGACAAGGGACTGCCTCATATTCATCCGCACGCATTCCGACACACCGCAGCTTCTATGATGATTTCAGAAGGAGTTGACCTTGTAACCACGGCACATGAGCTTGGACATGCCAATGCATCTACCACAGCCACCATATACGCACATCAAATTGAAGAAGCGCAAGCCAAGGCAACGGAAGCACGTGCAAGTGTTTTCTCCCGCCGGAAGCAGGCATAAGAAAAAGCCGCCAGTTTTTACGCTGACGGCTTAATTATTGTTTGATTTTTATAAGCATTGTCCCCAAAGTGTCCCCATGACGGATTTATAGAAAAACAAAGAACTTGAAAAAGTACGAAAAAACCGCCAAATCTTACGAAATGACGGTTTCTAATGGTTGCGGAGGCAGGATTTGAACCTACGACCTTCGGGTTATGAGCCCGACGAGCTACCGAACTGCTCCACTCCGCGATATTGTGTTTTATTTGCCTCTCTCGTTGAGTGCTTAATTAGAATACCACACAGAATACGGCATGTCAAGACTTTTTTGAAAAATTTTTTCATGTAGAGGGCGACTGGAGAGCGGATCGCCCGGAGCAGCAGCCGGAATCATACGAATCATGCCGGAAATGCGGGAACATCCGGCCATTTCCCGCGGCAGGAAGGATTACATGGTCATTTGCTGGCTGAGAAAGGTAGCAGCTGTTTGCAGCAGCTTGCTTTCTACCTCACCGACAGTGGGATGCTGTTCATCGCGCAGCAGTGCTACGCAGCCGGATACATCACCGCCTGCAATGACCGGAGCTGCGATGGAAACACGGTAGCGGTCATCATCGGTCAGGCAAATCGGTGTGTCTGTGGGGCGGATGATCTGCCGCTGCTCCATGGCACGTTCCAGCTCCGCGCTGATGCTGCGTTCATATACATCTTTTTTTGCAGTGCCGGATACGGCAATGACGGAATCGCGGTCACAGATGACACAGCTTGTTCCGATGGTCTTGCTCACGGAATCGCACAGCTGACTGACGAACGTGTTCAGGTCTCCCATGGGAGAATATTTTTTGAAAATGACCTCACCATTGCGGTCGGTGTAAATCTCCAGCGGATCGCCTTCGCGGATGCGCATGGTTCTTCGGATTTCCTTTGGAATGACCACCCGCCCGAGATCATCGATGCGGCGGACAATGCCCGTTGCTTTCATATACATGCCTCCATGTTATTTTTTTATTAAAAATTAGCCGGCTATCTGGTTGCTTCCAATATGGATAGTATTTATATATTGCAGAAATTTATACCGCAGAAGGGCAAAATCCCGCATAAAGCTGTGGATATATGGAACAGCTGTATGATATGCGTATTTTGACAAAGAAATGGATATGCGGTATGATAACAAAACAGGGGGTGAAGACCATGCGGCAGTCAAAACGAAAAGCGGCAATCTGCTTTGTGCTGGCAGGATTGTTGCTGTGCTGTGCGCCTGCGTTCGCCTTCACGGATACAGAGGGACATCCGGCGGAGGCGGATATTGACCGTGCCGTGCGGCAGGGCTGGCTGTCCTGCGGGGCAGGCGACCGGTTCTCACCCGATGCCGCGTTGACGCGCGGGGTATTTGTCACGGCACTTGCAAAATTAGACGGCGCTGACCTTCCGCCTGCCGGACATATCTTTTCCGATGTTCCGGCGGGACGATCCTGCGCGCGCGCTGTGCAGTGGGCTGTGGTCAACGGCATTGCCTCCGGTACGGAATCGGGCAAATTTTCCCCTGACCAGCCGGTGACGCGTGAACAGGCTGCTGTCATGCTCATTCGGCATGCCAATTACAGCGGTGTTGTCCTGCCGCGCAGGCGGAGCAGAACCGTGCAGTTTTCCGATCTGGATGCCTGCTCAGACAGCGGGCTGGATGCGCTGTATACCCTGTACCGAGCAGGGATTTTTGATGCGGTGGACGGGGAGATTCGCCCGGCAGACGTCATGACACGCGCAGATTGTGCCGTGCTGCTGCGCCGGTATCAGGGGGTCTGTGAGGGAACCTGCCCGGACGATCAGCGGGCCATGGTCATCAGCCACATGGGCTATTCGGTGGAGGCTCCGGAAAACACACTGGAGGCATATGAGCTGTCGGATAGCAGAAACTATATTTATGTGGAAACCGATGTGCGGTTCACCCGGGACAATGTGCCGGTGCTGCTGCACGACGAGACCATTGACCGCACAAGCAATGGCACCGGAAAGGTAGCGCAGATGACATATCAGCAGCTACAGAGCTTCTGTTTTGATGCGGGAAAAGACGGCTATGCAGGTACAGCACTGCCAACCTTCCGCCAGTTCATCCAGCTGTGTGCCGAGCGCTATCTGCACCCATATATCGAACTCAAATCCACGGTGTCCGGCAAGCAGCTCGAACAGATGTCTGATATTGTCGCCGAATATGGCATGGCACAGCATGTCACATGGATCAGCTTTGATTATTCCAATCTCAGGAGTATCTGCCGCAGGTATCCGCAGGCAGAAGTGGGATATGTGCGTTCTTATGCGGACGTTCGGACAGTGGAACAGACCGAACAGCTCAAAACAGGAAAAAACAATGTATATCTCTGTGCGAAGTACACCACACTGACCAGTTCGGTGCGCGCACAGTGTCTGCGTGCAGGGATTTACCTTGAGGCGTGGACAATAGACGAACGGCGGACCGCCGTGCAGCAGCTCAATACCAGCATCCAGGGGATTACGGTGGACAGGCTGACGCCGGCAGACATATACCGTTGATGACATGATTTGAACCAAGGAATCCGGGGGCGATTATATTGAAAAAAATACTGTCTTTTGTGCTCGCTGCGTCGCTGCTGCTTTGTGGGCTGCCGACGCAGTCGCTTGCTGCGGGGTTTACGGATATCCAGGGACACTGGGCAGAGAAGAGCATTAACCGTGTCGTGGAAAAAGGACTGTTTTCCGGCGTTTCCGCGACAGAATTCCAGCCGGACGGCACCATGACGCGCGCGATGTTTGTCACCGTGATGGCAAAATACAGCGGCTACACGCCGTCTGACTATCATACAAAAAAGTTTAAGGATGTGCCGGCGGATGCCTGGTATGCATCGGCAGTTGCGTGGGCGGTGCAGAACGGTGTTGTCAGCGGAACCTCGGACAATACCTTTTCCCCGAATGCACCGGTCAGCCGCCAGCAGGCGGCCGTCATTTTGGTTGCCTATTCCAATGCGGCCGGTGTGCTGCTGCCGCGCACGCGATCATGCTCGGGCTTTCCCGACAACGCACAGTGCGCCGATTATGCGCTGGACGCTGTGTATACGCTGTACCGCGCCGGGCTGGTTGACGGCATGCCGAATGGGAACTTCGGACCGAAGAATGGGATGACCCGTGCGCAGTGCGCGGTAATTTTGTGCGGCTATTTAGATATCTGTGCCCGCAGCTGTACGGACACGGAGAAGATCAGCATGGTCAATCATCGCGGCTACAGCTGTACCGCACCGGAAAATACCCTGCCTGCCTATCAGGTGTCCGCTCAGATGGGGTATACATATGTGGAAGCGGATATCCAGTTCACGGAGGACGGAGAGCCGGTGCTGCTGCACGATGCGACAATCAACCGCACCAGCAATGTCGAAGAGGTGACCGGCAGCGATCAGAAGGTATATCTGTCTCACTGTACGCTGACACAGCTGCAAACCTATGATTTTGGCTCGTGGAAGGCGGAAAAATATGCCGGGACAAAAATTCCGACGTTTCGGGAGTTTATCTCTCTGTGTGCACAGAACGGTCTGCACCCGTACATCGAGCTTAAACAAAAGATGACACAGCAGCAAGTCGGGCAGCTGGTGGACATTGTCAGAGAATATGACATGTATGACAACGTCACATGGATCAGCTTCTATTCGGACAACCTGACGAAGCTGTGCGCTGTATGTCCGGCGGCAGAGCTTATGCTGCTGGCAACGACAATGGATACAGACAACATTGAGGCGGCAAAGAGCCTCCAAAACGGAAAAAACTGTGTTCTGCTCAGCGTGCGCTACAACAAGCTGACGGCTGCACAGCGGGCGGACTGCCTGCGTGCCGGACTGGATTTCGGCGTGTGGACGGTTAACAGCAAAGAAGATGCCATTCGGCAGACGAATACAAGTGCCATGTTCCTCACGACGGATGAACTGACTTGGGATACGCTGTATTCTGGCTGACAGAGGTTCTTTTATGCGAGAGCAGCGCATAAGATTCCTTCAGAAACGGAGGGACAAACATGACGCTGACCCCGCAGCAGGAACAGGAGCTGCACCGCTGCATGCTGCTCGGGCTGATCCAGGCCCTGCACCGCACGCAGCACCTGACGGAGGCGCAGTTCCGCGAACTGATGGACATTTGGAAACCACATGCGAAAGCGCCGCCCGGCTAGCCGGACGGCGCTTGTTGCGGATTACAGCAGTTCTTCCCATTCCTTCTGTTTGAAGCCAAAGAGGGCAAACCCGTCTGCGACGAGGACGGGACGGCGCACGAGCATACCGTCGCTCGCGAGCAGCGCGAACTGCTCGTCTTCGCTCATATCCGGCAGCTTTTTGGACAGCTCCAGTGAACGGTACAGCTGTCCGCTTGTGTTGAACAGGCGCTTGAGCGGCAGACCGCTTTTGGCATGCCAGTCACGCAGCTCCTGCTCGGTGGGGTTTTGCTCTTTGATGTCGCGCACTTCTACAGGAATGTCGCGCGCATCGAGGAAGGCACGCGCCTTTTTGCACGTGCTGCATTTGGGATAACAGACAAACAGCATGGGGATTCTCCTTCCGTCCGGTTCGGTTTGTATTCTGGAAAATGATGTAAGGGACAGCCTGTCCGGCACATGGCCGCGGATGAGCTGTTCCTTTTCCGTCTTTGTCAGTGTTTTGATGCGGGCTTCGAGCTGAGCCGCGGCGGTATGGCCGGGGGCGCGCCAGATCGCCTCCATACATACCGGACGGCGGGAGGCGGTATATTTTGCCCCGCCCCGCAGTTTCCCGGTATGTTGAGCAAACCGGCGCGCCGGGTCGGTTGTGATGCCGGTATACAGCGAACCGTCCGCACAGCGCAGCATATAAGTGTAATACATAGGTGCTCCGTTTCTGTTTTTTTCAGTATAGCATACCGACACGCGGAAATACAGGCCAGAATGCCTGCGCAATGTATCCAAAAGGTGCCATTGACGGCAGGGGTACGGCTGTGGTACGGTATAGGTGAACGGATTGACGGGATATTAGGGCGTATCTGAACAGTCGAAATTTTGACTCTTTTTGCAAATGCGGGCAGCTTTATCGTGAAAAACACTTGAAATCCGAAAGGATTCCTGCGAGTCTTTTTGTTGAAACAGCCGCCCCTTTGCGAAAGTTTCGTCATTTTTCTGGTTCTCAGATAGCGTCTGGCACGGCGATTTTCGTGCTGTGTGCCGCAATCTGCTCGAAAAAAGGAAAAACAGGAAAAGGAGTGAAAGGAATGGAAAACTTTTTCCATATCAGGGAACGCGGCTCGAATGTGAAAACGGAGGTCCTGGCAGGTATTACGACCTTCATGACAATGGCGTATATCCTCATGGTCAATCCGGGCATTTTCAGCGATCTCGGCGACGGCTATTACAATGCCGTTTATATTGCGACAGCGCTCTCTGCCGTCATCGGTACGGTACTCATCGGCCTGCTGGCCAATCTGCCGCTCGCGCAGGCGCCGGGCATGGGACTCAATGCGTTCTTTGTCTATACTGTCTGCTTCGGCATGGGCTTCACCTATGCCAATGCGCTGGTGTTTGTCCTGATTGACGGCGTTATTTTTCTGCTTCTGACGGTCACCGGTCTGCGCAGAATGATTTTTGAGGCGATTCCGAAGACAATCCGAATTGCAATTCCGGCAGGCATCGGTCTGTTTATCGCGTTCCTCGGCTTCCAGGACGCGGGTATTGTTCAGCCGAATGAAAGCACGGGTGTATCTCTGGCATCGTTCAACCTGCTCGGAGGACAGACATGGGGCGATATCATGCCGATGGTTATCACGGTAATCGGTATCTTCCTCATCGCAATTCTGACCAAGCGCGGCGTCAAGGGTGCGATTTTCTGGGGCATTCTGGGCTGCACGGTGCTGTATTATGTATGCGGCATCCTCGTCCCGGGCTTCTATGACGGCTTCGGCGCGAATTTCAGCTTTGCGCCGTTTGCGGCATTCAGCGATTTCACAAAACTGTCGT
This sequence comes from Butyricicoccus porcorum, assembly GCF_002157465.1. Taxonomy (GTDB): domain Bacteria; phylum Bacillota; class Clostridia; order Oscillospirales; family Butyricicoccaceae; genus Butyricicoccus_A; species Butyricicoccus_A porcorum. The sequence goes on along the minus strand of NZ_NHOC01000001.1, from coordinate 12,237 downwards.
TCGGCAAGGTGTTCACAGAGGGCTTTGATTTCAGCATCTATTTGGCGAGCCATTCCACGGCGGATCTGGTCATTACCTTTATTTCCACCTCGCTCGCATTCTGCATGGTCGATATGTTCGACACGCTGGGCACGCTGTATGGCGCGTGCGCGCGCGGCAACCTGTTGGATGAAACCGGCGACGTGCCGAATATGGAAAAGGCAATGCTGTCCGACGCCATTGCAACCACCTGCGGCTCGATCTGCGGCACCTCTACGGTAACTACGTTCGTCGAATCGTCGGCAGGCGTTGCAGAAGGCGGGCGCACCGGGCTGTCAGCACTCGTCACAGCGGGTCTGTTCTTTGTCTCTCTGTTCCTGACCCCGATCGCTTCCCTGATCCCGTCTGCGGCGACGGCAGCGGCACTGGTTTATGTCGGCATTCTGATGATGAACGGTGTAAAGGAAATCGAATGGACTGACCCTGCGGTTGCCGTTCCGGCATTCCTTGCAATCGCCATGATGCCGTTTACCTATAACATCAGTTATGGCATTGCATTCGGCGTGCTGTCGTATATCGTCATTCATGCGTTTACTGGCAAGCTCCGCGAGGTCAATGTAGGTACCTGGATCATCGGCGTACTGTTTGTCGCCATGTTCCTGCTGACGCACTGAGTTTGCGGCAGAATCAACCCGATATACACCGCCCGGCGCACGGCGCGCCGGGCGGTTTTTTTATCTCGCGGCGGTGTGTCAGGCTGCGGCGGCTGCGTATGGACGCAATTTTTATAAATTGCGACAACAGGCGGAACTACCTGCAATTTGGTGCAGAATGGCATGAGGATCATTCACATCGGTAACACCAGGGAGGATGGCAGGAGAGCAGAAAATATGTAGTAGAATGACATCAGAAAATGCACAATGCACAGGAAAAATGCAGCATACGATTATTTTTGGATAAAAAGCAGAATTTATTTGTTGAAATAATCGAAAACATTAAGGTGTTACATGCGAAATTTGTGTAGCTTATAAAGACAAGAGAATAGAACTATTTGGGAAAATACACAGCAGAATTTTGTTAAAAAGCAGGAAATGCATATTTTAGGGCAGGAAAAGTGATTGCAACAAATCTTGCATGTGTCATAATAGTACCACGGAATGCGATTTGCGCATGACGGGAAAGAGAGGAAGTAGAAAATGAAAATGAAAAAATGGATGGCGATGCTTGTTGCAGGCGCACTGTGCGCAGGCATGATGGCAGGCTGCGGGTCTTCGTCGGATTCGACGGATCAATCCGCGGCACAGGCAAGTGACAAGACATTTGACGGCAGCATTTCCTTCATCATCTCTCACAAGGATGAGTATCTGGGAACGCTGGATCAGGCGGCAAAGGCGTCTGCTGAGTCCAAGGGCTGCACGCTGACATCCACCGACTGCGCGGATGACATGGACAAGCAGATTGACTATGTGCGTGCGGCTGCCGAGAACAAGACGGATGCAATCATCATCGTTCTCGCGGACGATACGCGCGCAGATGAGGTCGTTGAGGCGGCCGGCGACACAAAGGTCGTATTCCTCAACCGCATCCCGCAGGATGAATCGGTACTCGACGAAAACCATGTGTATGTCGGTTCAAATGAGGACGACTCCGGTACCTATCAGGGTGAAATGCTCGCGGATGCACTCAAGAAGGAAGGGAAGGAAAGCGTTGCTTATCTGATGTTCGAGGGCACGGAGGGGCTGGTTCACACCACCAAGCGTACCGAGGGCGTGCTCAAGGCACTCGACGCGGCGGGCATCACCGCGACGGCGGCAGCAGAGACGGTTGACTGCGGCTATGACCGTACAAAGGCAATGGATCAGATGAGCATCATGCTGGCAGAGGGTCTGGATATGTCCAAGGTCGACTGCATCATTGCAAACAACGACGCAATGGCACTGGGCGTACTCGAATCGCTCCGCCAGAACAAGGTTGATACCTCCAACCTCAAGGTTGTTGGTGTCGATGGCACCAACGCAGGCTTGCAGGCCATTTCCGACGGCATCATGCTGGCAACGGTCTACCAGAATGCGGTCGGACAGGCAACCGCGGGCGTACAGGCGGCAATCAATCTCGCCAGCGGCGCAGATCTGTCGACCGACATCTCCTATGAAACGGATCAGGACAATGAAAACATCATCTGGGTTCCGTTTGAGAAGATCACAGCTGACAACGTTGCAGAATACTTCTGAGTTGTAATGCTATCAATACGAAACACAGGGCGCGTACCTTCGGGTGCGCGCCCCCTTTTTTATGCCGTGAATGGCAGGCTTTGGGGAAAACCGGCGCGGACGGTTCGGAAACCACCACATTCCGACGCATTGCGCGCCGGAGCCTGCGTGGGTCTGCGTGCAAATCAGAGGGCTTTTTGGCGCAGCGCGGCGGATTCGACAGCAATCGGACAAAACGGAGAATTTTAACACAGATGATACATGAATAGCAGGAAATGTATATTTTAGGGCAGGAAATGTGATTGCATCCCAAAAACGCTGTGCCATAATGTTTATGTTTGGATTACTGAATTCTATGGAAACGATTCACAAAGGGAAGAAAGTGAGGAAACTCATCATGAAATTCAAAAAGTGGATGGCAGCTTTGCTGACCGGTACCCTGTGCATGGGTATGATGGCAGGCTGCGGATTTACACCGCTCAATGCGGAAGAGGAAACGGCAGAGGAAAGCACTGCCTTTGCGGGCGAGCTGGAGCTGATTCTTTCGCAGAAGGATGAATACCTGAGCTATCTGGATCAGGCGGCAAAGGCATCTGCGGAAGCGCATGGCTGCACGCTGGCCTCGCTCGACTGCGGCGGAGATATGGATCGGCAGCTGGAATATGTCAAGGCTGCGGCAGAGGGCGATGCGGGTGCGATTCTCGTCGTACTGGCGGATGACACACGTGCAGATGAGGTCATAGAAGCGGCAGGCGGCAAGCCGGTTGTCTTTGTCAACCGCATTCCGCAGGATGAGTCGGTGCTGGATGAAACGCATGTCTATGTCGGCTCGGACGAGGATAAGTCCGGTACCTATCAGGGCGAGGCGTTGGTTTCATACTTTGAGAAACAGGGCAAGGACAGCGTCAATTACCTGCTGTTCAAGGGCAATGAGGGCCTGATTCACACCACCAAGCGCTCGGAAGGTGCAATTCAGGCGCTTGAGGACGCCGGCATTTCCACCAATGCGGCAGAAGAACCGGTCGATTGCGGCTATGACCGCGCAAAGGCGATGGAACAGATGACACTCATGCTGGCAAATGGACTGGAAGTGTCCGGAATTGACTGCATCATTGCAAATAACGATGCAATGGCGCTGGGTGTCATTGAAGCACTCAAGCAGAATGGGGTCGATCCGAGTGGCATTGCCATTGTCGGCGTCGACGGCACGAATGCAGGCCTTCAGGCGATTCGTGACGGCGAGATGCTGGCAACCGTACATCAGGACGCAGTCGGTCAGGCTTCCGGAGCAGTACAGGTTGCCATCAATCTGGCGGGCGGCGCAGACCTCATGGAGGGCGTCAGCTATGAACAGGACAAGGACAACGGTTCGCTGATTTGGGTTCCGTTTGAGCTGGTCACCGCTGAAAACGTGGACGATTTCAACTGATACAAAATCGGATTCAACTCCCGTCCGTATGGGCGGGAGTTTTTTGCGCACGGCGGTGCGGACAGAAATCGCGCGCCTGCGCGAGCTGCTGGCCAACGGGGAAGCGGTTACGAAGGAGTGGACGACATGAGGAAAGTAATCCACAGAACATTTTTTGCATGGGAGCACGAAAAGGAAGAGGACTGGCTCAACGGAATGGCGGCGCAGGGCTGGAACTTTGTGGACACGACACCGTTCCGTCGGCTCAAACAGGAACGGGAGATACACGAATAAGGAGGCGTTACAGTGGAACAGATTTCATCGATTTTTACCGCAGTGGTCTGTGTAGTCGGCGTCATATGCGTGGCACTGTTGCTGTACAAGCTGCGCCAGCAGGGAAAGGAGCAGCCGAATGAGGAAAAGCAGGAACGCGTCTCACGCCGCGGGACAACCGGAATGTGTCTCGGTGTCTGCATTGGCGCGCTGCTCAGCGTGACAGGGCTGATTTCTACCGCATACGGCGTTTGCTTCGGCATGCTGATCGGACTTACCGTCGGGACATATCTTGCGAAATAATGCGAAACAGCCGGTCAAATCGACCGGCTGTTCCTATATCTGTGCGCAAGCGCAAACGGTGCGTCCATGAGAACCATCACGCAGAAAATCACAACGGCGAACAGCAACAGATATCCTGCGCGGCTTCCGCCCGCGAGCTGTGCGAGCCATACGAGTGGAGAGCCGGGGGACGGCAGCTGTAAAAACATATAATTCGCGTGGAAACAGGAATCAAACCATGCAATTGGCGGAACAACGGCGCACAGAAACAGGACCGGCTTCCACACGGCGGACAGGCACGGACGGATAGCACCGCTTGCAGTTTGCACAACGATATACAGTACAATCAGCCCGTGAGCGGCGAAGCTGTGCAGCGATACAAAGCTGAAAAACGGGTATATCGTCCAGTCGGGAAACAGCAACGCTGCACAGGCACCCGGCAGGCACAGTGCATACAGCACCTGCCCGAGCCAGTCGGGTTTCCACAGGCTGTGAATGGCACAGAGATACACCGCCATGCCACACAGGTGCAGCGGAAGCTCATAAAGATTCATACAGCCCATACAGTGGTATACGATGGTACGCACAATATCCAGCAGGACAATGGAAAGGCCGAGGGCCTGCGTCAGGTGTCGGCGCGCCGATGCCTGTGCCGCGCGGAACCGGCAGGCGCACACAAGACAGAGCAGGGCAATGGCCATGAGCGCGCCGAGATGCGGCGCGGAAAACAGCGCAAAGCCCACACCCGGCGGGAGGTCGGCGGCATAGGTAAAGAACAACGGAACATTCCTCCTTGGAAGGAAAAAATATCCGCCCCACGGCGCTGTGCGGGACGGATTGCGGGTCACGATTTGCGGTTTTTGGACTTGACGGTATCATCTGTGCGCGGGCGCAGCGGCCACGGGCGATCCTCCCCCATCTTGCGGCGCGTGCGGTAATATACCACATAGACCAGCAGTGTGGGCAGGTTGATGATGACAAACGACAGCACCAGCGTCAGGATGGCACCGCCGATTCCGCCGGTTTCCGCCATCTGAGAAAAGACAGACGGTGCGGATTGAATGATTGCCACAACCGAGATGATAAAGAATGCAACCGGCATGACAAGTCCGGCCGTGCGGCTCGGCTTGCGTGCGAAATAGCGTTCAAAATACCACAGTCCGAACGCGATGACCGCGATGAGGACGAGGGAAAATACAATAGCAGTCATGATGAATGCCTCCTGTCAGACAGAACGGTGATAGAAAAAGCCGAAAATCGCACTGACACCTGCGCAGAGCGCAAAAAATGCGAAATCACCGAGACAGGCTTGTGTAAAACCGGCGACAATCAGCTCACGGATGCAGACAATCAGGAATGCAGCCGCAGCAATGGCACAGAAAATACACAGCCATTTCCACAGCGGGCGGTTTTCCGGGTGCTGTGGGATGGTAAAATCCTCCTGAATCGGACGATGGCAGACTGGACATTCCGTCTCGCCGTCTTCGATGCGATTGCCGCAGTACTGGCAGATTTTCATGATTGCAGAGTCTCCTTCACTGTTTCTGGAATGGTATCAGTGTAACACACTTTGCGGAGCGGTTCAACCGCGGAATGGTGCTGTTTCCGCGTCGGACAGCTCCAGCATCTTCAGAATCAGTGTGGCAGAGGTGCGTGCGGCATCCCCGATAAAGTTGTCATAGCTCTCATCGGCATTGTCATCGGCGGCATCCGACATGGTGCGGATGACCAGATACGGCTTATCGAACATGAAGGCCGCATGTCCGATTGCGGCGCCCTCCATCTCGACACAGGCGGGCGCAAAGCGTTCGTTGATCGCCTGCTTGGTCTGTGCATCGCTGATGAATTTGTCGCCGGAGACAATGCGGCCACGGCGGTAACGGCCTTCCATTTCCGGAAGCGCCTCACAGGCGCGCACGCACAGTGCGGCAAGCGCCTCATCCGCCGGGAAAAACGCGCGCTGCGGATAGTATTTCAGCATGACTTCATCCTGATCGTGGAAGCCTGTCTCACTGCTGATGACGACATCGAGGATGTGCAGGCCGTGTGCCATGGCGCCCGCAATGCCGACATTGACGATGCAGTCCGCGCCGAATTTGTCACAGACGGTCGCAGCGCAGACGGCGGCATTGACCTTGCCGACGCCGCAGCAGACGAGCACAACTTCGTGCCCGGACACCGTTCCCTCATAGAAGACTGTGCCGAACAGCGGCGTTTCGTTTTTGATATCCATGTGCTTGCGGATCAGTTCGATTTCGGCGTCCAGTGCGCCGAGAATTCCCCATTTCATAGGTAGTGTTCCTTTCTTTGCGGTAAATTTTGCTGCTGTACCTATTATAAAAAGCGGGGTTGCATTCGTCAATGCGAATCCGTATAATGAAGAAAAAACCAAACGTCAGGAGCAGAAATATGAAACGAATTGCGAGCTTTTGCATCAACCATGATACCCTCACTGAGGGAATGTATACATCCCGCGTGGACGGCGATGTCATCACCTATGATATCCGCATGGTAAAGCCGAACCACGGCGAATACCTTGATCCGCCTGCGCTGCACACATTTGAACACCTGTTTGCGACCTATGTGCGCAACACGAAATACAGCGATGCCATTGTATACTGCGGTCCGATGGGCTGTCGAACCGGTTTTTATTTCCTCGTGCGCGACACGATGACGCAGGAAACAGCGATTGCACTGGTGCGCGAGACGATGCAGTTCGTCTGCGAGTTTGAAGGCACCATTCCAGGTTCCGCAAAGGAAGAATGCGGCAATTATCTGTCGCACGATCTCGAGGGCGCAAAGCGCATGGCTGAGAAAATGCGCAGTGTGCTCGCCGACTGGACACCGGAAAAGCTGGTGTATCCGGAATAAAAAAGGGCTCCCTCCAACAAAGGAGCCTTTGCGCATCAACGTGCGGTTTCCGTGCGCCATTCGAACGTGACTTCCTTTATCCACAGGTATTCAAACGGGTGATGGGTTACCCGTCGAAGTATTTCAAGAAAATTTGAAAATAGTTGTTGACAACGGTCGAAAAAAATGGTATCCTATTCAGGCACTCAACGAGAGCGACACGAAAAACCGAAGAATTTGTTGAGATTACTGGCCGGGAGGCAAAAAAGTGCTTGACAAAGTGGTTTGAATGTGTTAAACTAAATGAGTTGCCGCTGAGAGATCGGCGAAACAATCGAATCAAGTTTGAAAAAAGAAATGAAAAAAGTTCTTGACAAACCTCTGGTGAGATGATATAATAACTAAGCTGCTACGCTGAAAGGCGAACAGCGAAAAGCATTGTACCTTGTAAATTAAACAACGCAAGTTTGAACGAATTACAAACCTGAAATTCTTTTGAAGTTTATACTCAGAAGACCACCGGAAGCTGTAACTTCGGTATAAAAAACAACAGCAAGCCAGCTTAAAGCTGAAATTTGATTATAACGGGCTTTGCTCGTGATAATACAATTTTTAGAGAGTTTGATCCTGGCTCAGGATGAACGCTGGCGGCGTGCCTAACACATGCAAGTCGAACGGAGCACTGAGACTTCGGTTTTTGTGCTTAGTGGCGGACGGGTGAGTAACGCGTGAGCAATCTGCCTTTCAGAGGGGGATAACGACTGGAAACGGTCGCTAATACCGCATAACGTATTTTGCAGGCATCTGCGAGATACCAAAGGAGCAATCCGCTGAAAGATGAGCTCGCGTCTGATTAGATAGTTGGTGAGGTAACGGCCCACCAAGTCGACGATCAGTAGCCGGACTGAGAGGTTGAACGGCCACATTGGGACTGAGACACGGCCCAGACTCCTACGGGAGGCAGCAGTGGGGAATATTGCGCAATGGGGGAAACCCTGACGCAGCAACGCCGCGTGATCGAAGAAGGTCTTCGGATTGTAAAGATCTTTTATCAGGGACGAAGAAAGTGACGGTACCTGATGAATAAGCTCCGGCTAACTACGTGCCAGCAGCCGCGGTAATACGTAGGGAGCGAGCGTTATCCGGATTTACTGGGTGTAAAGGGCGAGTAGGCGGGCTGGTAAGTTGGAAGTGAAATGTCGGGGCTTAACCCCGGAACTGCTTTCAAAACTGCTGGTCTTGAGTGATGGAGAGGCAGGCGGAATTCCTAGTGTAGCGGTGAAATGCGTAGATATTAGGAGGAACACCAGTGGCGAAGGCGGCCTGCTGGACATTAACTGACGCTGAGGAGCGAAAGCGTGGGGAGCAAACAGGATTAGATACCCTGGTAGTCCACGCCGTAAACGATGGATACTAGGTGTGGGAGGTATTGACCCCTTCCGTGCCGCAGTTAACACAATAAGTATCCCACCTGGGGAGTACGACCGCAAGGTTGAAACTCAAAGGAATTGACGGGGGCCCGCACAAGCAGTGGAGTATGTGGTTTAATTCGAAGCAACGCGAAGAACCTTACCTGGTCTTGACATCCCGGTGACCGGCATAGAGATATGCCTTTCCCTTCGGGGACAGCGGTGACAGGTGGTGCATGGTTGTCGTCAGCTCGTGTCGTGAGATGTTGGGTTAAGTCCCGCAACGAGCGCAACCCTTATTGTTAGTTGATACATTTAGTTGATCACTCTAGCGAGACTGCCGTTGACAAAACGGAGGAAGGTGGGGACGACGTCAAATCATCATGCCCCTTATGACCAGGGCTACACACGTACTACAATGGCAGACATACAGAGGGAAGCAAAGCTGTGAGGCAGAGCAAATCCCTAAAAGCTGTCCCAGTTCAGATTGCAGGCTGCAACCCGCCTGCATGAAGTCGGAATTGCTAGTAATCGCGGATCAGCATGCCGCGGTGAATACGTTCCCGGGCCTTGTACACACCGCCCGTCACACCATGAGAGCCGGTAATGCCCGAAGTCCGTAGTCTAACCGCAAGGAGGACGCGGCCGAAGGCAGGACTGGTAATTAGGGTGAAGTCGTAACAAGGTAGCCGTATCGGAAGGTGCGGCTGGATCACCTCCTTTCTAAGGAGACCATGAAGCTTGAAACAGAGCTTTGTAAATTCCTAGGTCAATTCAGGAATGAGTCATTCAAACGAACGTTGTTTAATTTAGAGGGCATAATGCCCTTACAAAAGGAAATCAATTTCATATGGGGGTGTAGCTCAGCTGGGAGAGCACCTGCCTTGCAAGCAGGGGTCAGGAGTTCGATTCTCCTCATCTCCACCACTTACTTTTCTTTTTATAGAAGAAGAAAGGTAAGCAAAAGAAGAACAATTCTTTTGCTGATATTGATTTCCTTTCATATGGGCTTATAGCTCAGGTGGTTAGAGCGCACGCCTGATAAGCGTGAGGTCGATGGTTCGAGTCCATTTAAGCCCACCACTAACATCCCAAAGGATGTTAAACTCTGCACCTTGAAAACTGAACAGCGAGAAAACGACAAAGCAACAATAGGAAATTAAAATTGTTATTCTGGGAAATTGCGAAAAGCAAACTGAAATAAAAGGTTTTAACGATCCAATTGTGGCGAAAGTACGAAAGTACTACTACAAATTAGCTATAACAAAAGATAACCGAGATTACTCACAATCTTAAGTTACTAAAATAATTCCTGATCTGACCGGATCAGGTCTTACAGCTGGTCAAGCTGTAAAGGGCGCAAGGGGAATGCCTTGGCACCAGGAGCCGACGAAGGACGTGACAAGCTGCGATAAGCTTGGGGGAGCTGCAAATAAGCATTGATCCCAAGATTTCCGAATGGGGAAACCCGCATGAGAGAAGCTCATGCAGCTCATACTGAATCAAATAGGTATGAGTGGGGAACCGCCTGAACTGAAACATCTAAGTAGGGCGAGGAAGAGACATCAACAGAGATTCCGCTAGTAGTGGCGAGCGAACGCGGAAGAGGCCAAACCTGAGGTAGCAATATCTCAGGGGTTCGGACTGCAATATGTAGTGTGAAAGATAGCTGAACGCTTTGGGAAGAGCGGCGAAACAGGGTGACAGCCCCGTAAGCGACATCGGAAGCACGCTAGCAGTATCCAGAGTACCACAGGACACGAGGAACCCTGTGGGAAGACGGGTGGACCATCATCCAAGCCTAAATACTACCTGGTGACCGATAGCGAAGCAGTACCGTGAGGGAAAGGTGAAAAGGACCCCGGGAGGGGAGTGAAAGAGAACCTGAAACCTTGTGCCTACAAGCACCGAGAGCACGTTCATGTGTGATCGGGTACTTTTTGTAGAACGGTCCGGCGAGTTAATGTATGTAGCAAGGTTAAGTGACTGGAGTCACGGAGCCGCAGCGAGAGCGAGTCTGAACAGGGCGAATTAGTTACATGTATTAGACCCGAAACCGGGTGACCTATCCATGAGCAGGCTGAAGTTGCGGTAAGACGCAATGGAGGGCCGCACCCACGTCCGTTGAAAAGGCCGGGGATGACTTGTGGATAGCGGAGAAATTCTAATCGAACTCGGATATAGCTGGTTCTCCCGAAATAGCTTTAGGGCTAGCGTTATGATAGATTACCGGAGGTAGAGCACTGAATGGGCTAGGGGCCGCGAGGTTACTGAACCCTATCAAACTTCGAATGCCGGATAATTGGTTCATGGCAGTCAGACCATGTGAGATAAGTCGCATGGTCAAAAGGGAAACAGCCCAGATCCGCAGCTAAGGTCCCAAATGAATACTAAGTGGAAAATGATGTGAAATTGCTAAGACAACCAGGATGTTGGCTTAGAAGCAGCCACTCATTCAAAGAGTGCGTAATAGCTCACTGGTCGAGTGATTTTGCGCAGAAAATTTAACGGGGCTAAGTATTCAACCGAAGCTCGGGCAATGTTTGAAACATTGGGTAGGGGAGCGTCGTATGCGGGGTGAAGCGTGATCGGAAGGACACGTGGACTTCATACGAGTGAGAATGCCGGAATAAGTAGCGAGAATTATGTGAGAATCATAATGGCCGAAAATCTAAGGTTTCTTGGGGAAGGTTCGTCCGCCCAAGGTTAGTCGGGAGCTAAGGCGAGGCCTAACGGCGTAGTCGATGCACATACGGTTGATATTCCGTAACCACCGAAGATGTTAAGCTGAGGGACACTTTCATTAAGTCTGACCCGGGCGATGGTTGCCCCGGGCGTAAGGGACCGAAATATAGTAGGGAAGCAGATGGCGTGAGAGGCGAGAAAAGCTCAGTGTATTGTCCAGGTGCCCGTACCGCAAACCGACACAGGTAGATGGGATGAGTATTCTAAGGCCAACGGGAGAATGGTTGTTAAGGAACTCGGCAAATTGGCCCCGTAACTTCGGAATAAGGGGCGCCTCTGAGAAGAGGCCGCAGTGAAAAGGCCCAAGCGACTGTTTAGCAAAAACACAGCTCTCTGCTAAATCGAAAGATGACGTATAGGGGGTGACGCCTGCCCGGTGCTGGAAGGTTAAGAGGAGATGTTAGAGCAATCGAAGCATTGAATTTAAGCCCCAGTAAACGGCGGCCGTAACTATAACGGTCCTAAGGTAGCGAAATTCCTTGTCAGGTAAGTTCTGACCCGCACGAATGGCGTAACGATTTGGGCACTGTCTCAACAGCCAGCCCGGCGAAATTGTAGTACCGGTGAAGATGCCGGTTTCCCGCAACTAGACGGAAAGACCCCATGGAGCTTCACTGTAGCTTGATATTGGATTTCGATATTTCATGTACAGGATAGGTGGGAGGCTTGGAAGCAAGTGCGCCAGCATTTGTGGAGCCAACCTTGGGATACCACTCTTGGAATATTGGAATTCTAACCTGCGGCCATGAATCTGGTCGGGGGACACTGTCAGGTGGGCAGTTTGACTGGGGCGGTCGCCTCCTAAAGAGTAACGGAGGCGCTCAAAGGTTCGTTCAGCACGGATGGAAATCGTGCAGTGAGTGTAAACGCAAAAACGAGCCTGACTGCGAGACTGACGGGTCGAGCAGGAACGAAAGTTGGAGTTAGTGATCCGGCGGTATGTGAATGGAAATGCCGTCGCTCAACGGATAAAAGCTACCCTGGGGATAACAGGCTGATCTCCCCCAAGAGTCCACATCGACGGGGAGGTTTGGCACCTCGATGTCGGCTCATCGCATCCTGGGGCTGAATTCGGTCCCAA